>NC_015677.1:570000-1770000 GCF_000215705.1 Ramlibacter tataouinensis TTB310
TGGGGTGCAAGCTCTTGATTGAAGTCCCAGTAAACGGCGGCCGTAACTATAACGGTCCTAAGGTAGCGAAATTCCTTGTCGGGTAAGTTCCGACCTGCACGAATGGCGTAACGATGGCCACACTGTCTCCTCCCGAGACTCAGCGAAGTTGAAATGTTTGTGATGATGCAATCTCCCCGCGGAAAGACGGAAAGACCCCATGAACCTTTACTGTAGCTTTGTATTGGACTTTGAACAGATCTGTGTAGGATAGGTGGGAGGCTTTGAAGCTTGGTCGCTAGATCAGGTGGAGCCAACGTTGAAATACCACCCTGGTGTGTTTGAGGTTCTAACCTAGGCCCGTAATCCGGGTCGGGGACAGTGCATGGTAGGCAGTTTGACTGGGGCGGTCTCCTCCCAAAGCGTAACGGAGGAGTTCGAAGGTACGCTAGTTACGGTCGGACATCGTGACGATAGTGCAATGGCATAAGCGTGCTTAACTGCGAGACTGACAAGTCGAGCAGATGCGAAAGCAGGACATAGTGATCCGGTGGTTCTGTATGGAAGGGCCATCGCTCAACGGATAAAAGGTACTCTGGGGATAACAGGCTGATACCGCCCAAGAGTTCATATCGACGGCGGTGTTTGGCACCTCGATGTCGGCTCATCTCATCCTGGGGCTGTAGCCGGTCCCAAGGGTATGGCTGTTCGCCATTTAAAGAGGTACGTGAGCTGGGTTTAAAACGTCGTGAGACAGTTTGGTCCCTATCTTCCGTGGGCGCTGCAGATTTGAGGAAGCCTGCTCCTAGTACGAGAGGACCGGAGTGGACGCACCTCTGGTGTACCTGTTGTCACGCCAGTGGCATCGCAGGGTAGCTATGTGCGGAAGAGATAACCGCTGAAAGCATCTAAGCGGGAAACTCGTTTCAAGATGAGATCTGCCGGGGCCTCGAGCCCCCTAAAGAGTCGTTCAAGACCAGGACGTTGATAGGTCGGGTGTGGAAGCGCAGCAATGCGTTAAGCTAACCGATACTAATTGCTCGTGCGGCTTGACCCTATAACTTTGATCCAATGCCGGAGGCATTCCCTCCGGTTGCTGATCAGGGTGTTATGCCAAGTGACGCATTCAAATAAGCTGATTTGCTCTATGAATTGGTTGTCTTGACCTAGTCAAGACGACGACAAGTTATGCCTGATGACCATAGCGAGGTGGTCCCACTCCTTCCCATCCCGAACAGGACAGTGAAACGCCTCTGCGCCGATGATAGTGCGGATTCCCGTGTGAAAGTAGGACATCGTCAGGCTCTTACAGCGGCAAAGGCCCAGCAGAAATGCTGGGCCTTTTGCTTTTGGGCAGCTGAATCCCGAGGTGCTTATTTCGTGCCCCGCAGCTCGCGCCGCAGGATCTTGCCCACGTTGGTCTTGGGCAGCTCGTCGCGGAATTCGATGTACTTGGGGATTTTGTAGCCCGTGAAGTTTTCCCGGCAGTACTTCGCCACGTCTTCCTCGGTGAGGATGGGGTCGTTCTTGACGATGAAAACCTTGATGGCCTCGCCCTGTTTTTCGTCCGGGACGCCGACCACGGCGCATTCGACGACGCCGGGGCAAAGGGAAATGACGTTCTCGAGCTCGTTGGGGAAGACGTTGAATCCGCTGACCAGGATCATGTCCTTCTTGCGATCGATGATCCTGGTGTAGCCGCGTTCGTCCATCACGCCGATGTCGCCGGTGCGCATGAAGCCGTCGGACGTGAAGGCGTTGGCGTTTTCCTGCGGCTGGTTGAAATAGCCCGACATCACGTTCGGACCACGGATGCAGATCTCGCCCGCTTCGCCCTGGGCCAGGCTGTTGCCCGCGTCGTCCTTGATGGCGATGTCGATGCCCGGCAGCGGGAGCCCTATCGACCCCGAGAACTCCCTGGTGGTCACCGGATTGTTGGTGCCGATCGCGCAGGTCTCGCTCATGCCCCAGCCTTCCACCATTGCGCAGCCCGTCACACGCTGCCACTGGCGCGCCGTTCCCTCGGAGGCCGCCATCCCACCAGCCTGCGACACGCACAGGTGAGAAAAGTCCACCGTCCTGAACTGCGGATGCTGAAGCAGCGCATTGAACAAGGTGTTCACCGCCGGCAGCAGGTGGAAGGGGCGCTTCTTGAGCACCTCGACGAACTTGCCGATGTCGCGGGGATTCGGGATCAGCGTCATGTGCGATCCCCAGCGGATCGCCAGCAAGGACAGCGTCAGCGCGTAGATGTGGTACAGCGGCAGGGCCGCGATGCCATTGGTCCGGCTCACGTCCCCGATGCGCTTGAGCGCCGGCGTGAACCAGGCTTCGGCCTGCAGGATCGCCGCCACGATGTTGCGATGCGTGAGCACCGCGCCCTTGGACAGCCCGGTCGTGCCGCCGGTGTACTGCAGGAAGGCCACCGAATCCAGCGTCTGGGCGCAGGGCCGCAGCTGCAAGCGCAGGCCCTGCGCCAGCACCCGTGAAAACGGCGTGACCTGCCGCCCCTCGGACAGCGGCAGCTTGTAGGCCGGCACCAGCTTGGCCAGGTGCCGGACCGCGAACGTGATCCATCGGCCGTACCAGAAGCCGAGCAGGTCCCCCATGCTCGCCACGACCACATGCCGCAGCGGCGTGCGCTGGATCACCTGCTCCAGCGTGTGCGCGAAATTCTCGAGGATGACGATCGCCGTGGCGCCCGAGTCCTTCAGCTGGTGCTCGAGCTCCCGCGGGGTGTACAAGGGATTGACGTTGACGCAGGTGAAGCCGGCGCGCAGCACGCCCGCCATCGTCACTGGAAACTGCGGGACGTTTGGCAGCATGATCGCCACCCGCGCGCCGGTCTCCAGCCCCTGGGCCTGCAACCAGGCGCCGATCGCGGCCGACCACTCGTCCAGGGCGCGATAACTCATCCACTGCTCCAGGCAGACCGAGAACGGACGCGAGGCGTTCTTTTTGAAGGACTCTTCCAGCAGGTGGGTGAACGAGCGGTATTGCTCGGGATGCACCTCGTGCGGCACGCCTTCGGGGTAGCTTCTGAGCCAGTATCTGTCCATTGCGTCTCCTTGCGCGCGATTGTGGGAGCAGAGCCGCCCGCTGCTCAGGGGGCTTGTCCTAGGATGGACTCCAGCCCGGTCACCGCAGGTGACAAGGTGGCGCCGAGTGGGCGCCGGGCGATACTCGCCTGATGCCCCGGCTCTCGATCCTCGCGCGTCTCCAGCAGTTCATCGTGGCCGGCCTGGTCCTCGCCGCAACCGGCTGGCTGGCTTGGCAATGGCCCCGTTCGCCTTGGCTAGCGATGCTGGGCGCCTGCGCCATCCTGTTCGTGCATGCAGGTTTCCTGGCTGCCGAATTCCTGCTGCTGCGCACCGTGGGCCGTGACGATGCGGTGCCCGTGCCCTCTTCCCGCGAGCTGTTGCGCGCCTGGTGGTGCGAGACCCGGATCGCCGTGGCGATCTTCGGCTGGCGACAGCCGTTCCGTTGGCGGGACGTGCCCGACCAGCTGCAGGGCCCCGGTGTGGCAGGCCGGCGCGGCATCGTGTTCATCCATGGTTTCGTGTGCAACCGCGGTTTCTGGCGGCCTTGGCTGGAGCGAGTGCGCGCCGACGGGCGGGCCTTCGTTGCCGTCAACCTGGAGCCGGTGTTCACTTCCATCGACGACTATGGCCCCATCGTCGAGCGCGCGG
This sequence comes from Ramlibacter tataouinensis TTB310, assembly GCF_000215705.1. Classification (NCBI taxonomy): domain Bacteria; kingdom Pseudomonadati; phylum Pseudomonadota; class Betaproteobacteria; order Burkholderiales; family Comamonadaceae; genus Ramlibacter; species Ramlibacter tataouinensis. The sequence goes on from NC_015677.1 coordinate 573,669, forward strand.
TGGCGGCGGTCACGCAAGCCACCGGCCGGCCGCCGGTGCTGGTGTGCCACAGCATGGGCGGCCTGGTGGCCCGCGCCTGGCTGCGCCACCGCCCGGCGCAGGCGCCGGGGGTCGCCCACGTGGTGACCATCGGCAGCCCGCACCGCGGCACCTGGCTTGCCCGCCTGAGCCAGGTGGCGAACGGACGCCAGATGCGGCTGGACAGCCCATGGGTCGCTGAACTGGGGCGTGCAGAGGCTGCACGGGACCGGGTGCCCTTCACCTGCTGGTACTCGCATTGCGACAACATCGTGTTCCCGCCCACCACCGCCACCCTGTCCGGCGCGGACAACCGCCTAGTGCACGGTGCGGGCCACGTGGACCTGGCCTTCGTGCCCAGGGTGATGGAGGAGTCGCTTCTCATCGCCCGCGAGTGAAATACCGCACAGGATTTGGCGGTTCTACTGCACTGACGCTGCGATGGGTCATTCCTAACCTTGCGCCATCACAAGAGAAGCTTCAGGGAGGGATAGGAATGGACATGGTCTTGGAGGGCGGCCGCACAGCCGCCATGCGCCCGTGGGAGGGTGGCGAGGAGCTGGCTCAACTGGTGGACGAGCTCGCGCACGGCATGCTGGTCGCCAGCTTGCAAGGACGGCTGTTGCACGCCAACCAGGCTGCGCTGCAGGAGCTGGCGCGTGGCCGCGTGATCACGGCCCGGCATGGCGCGCTGCAGGCCTGCGGCGCGGACAATGGCCGTGTGCTGGCCAACGCGCTTCGCCAGGCGGGCGGGGGCCGCCGCAGCCTGATCACCCTGTCCGGCCCCGACGCCGTGATCACCGTGGCCGTGGTGCCGCTTCGCCAGCCGCAAACGAGTGAACACTGCAGGGTGGCCCTGGTTTTCGCGCGGGCCAGCGTGTGCGATTCGCTCATGCTGTGCTTCTTTGCCCGCGGGCATGGGCTGACGCCGACCGAGGAGCTGGTGCTGGGCATCCTGTGCCAGGGGTTTTCCGCGCCGGACATCGCCCGGCAGATGCGGGTGGCCGTCTCCACCGTCCGCAGCCACGTGCGAAGCCTGTGCGCCAAGACGCGCTCCAGCGGCGTGCGCGAGCTGGTCAGCCGCGTCGCCGTGCTGCCACCCGTGGCATGCGCGCCCCTGCACTGAACCTCCCGGCGGGCGCGCGGGCGCCGTGCCCTGTCGTGCTAGAGTGTCCTGCGCAGGGAGAACCACGTATGAGCGCGCCGAGCCCGTCCACGGCCCGCGAGAGGCTGCTGGCCGCGGTCAGCACGCCGCTGCGCGCCCTGGCGTTGCGTGGCCAGCTGCGCAGCTACCGCAAGAACAGCGTCGTCATCCACGAAGGCGACCCGGGCGAAGCGCTGTTCGTGCTGCTGCACGGCAGCGTCAAGGCTTATGCCACGGACGAGAACGGCCGCGAGATCATCTACGGAACCATCCATGCCGGGGGCTACTTCGGCGAGATGTCGCTGGACGGCGGGCCGCGCTCGGCATCCGTCATGACGCTGGAGCCCTGCACATGCGCCGTGGTCCCGTGCGCCGCCGTGCGCGAGCACCTGACCCAGGAACCTGGATTCGCGCTGGACCTGGTGCTGCAGGTGATCCAGCGGGCCCGCGCCGCCACCGAGACGGCCCGTCAGATGGCGCTGCTGGACGTGTACGGCCGCGTGGCCGCCACGCTGGAAGGCCAGTGCGGCCCCGCCCGCACCGATGCGCCGGTGCTGCTCGCCCCCATCACCCACCAGGGCATCGCCAGCCGGGTCGGCGCGTCGCGCGAGATGGTCAGCCGTTTGCTCAAGGACCTGGAGCGGGGCGGCTATGTCGAACTGGGCGTCAAGCGCATCATGCTCAAGAAGAAGCTGCCGGCGCGCTGGTAGCGCTGCCCGGGGCCGAGACGCGGAAAAGGCGGATCGTGTTGCGCACGTGTTTGAGCCAGCATTCGCCCAGATCCTCCACATCGGCATGCAAGCCGGCGGTCAGCTGGTCCCGCAGGCCGGCGGACACGAGGAGCTGGTCGATGCCGGCGAGGCCGGCGATGCGAGCCGTCAGGTTGACCCCCGAGCCATAGATGTCGAACCTGTCACAGAGGTAATCGGTCACGTGGGCGCCCATGCGCAGGCACAGGTGGTGCGCCGCCTCCAGCGGCCGGTTGAGGTCCTGGGCCGCCTGCTGGATGCCGAAGGCGGCGCCCACGCATTGCCGCGCATCGCCGAATTCCAGCATCAAGCCGTCCCCCAGGCTCTTGACGATGCGCCCGCCGTGGACCGGCAGCACCTGCTGCTCGGTCTGCTCCACCAGCCGCCGCCAGCGCCTGACGAACCCGCCCTCGTCCTCCTCCATCAGCCGGACCGACTCCACCACGTCCATCACCATCAGCACGCCATGACGGCGGGCGAGGGACTCCAGGACGGAGGGAGGTTGGGCGGGCGGCATCGGGCTTGCAGCAAGGCGAAACGCCTCCTCATTGTGGAGGAGGCGTTTCGCCTTGTCTGCCCGATCCGGCCGAGAGCGGCCCGCGGCCGCAATGGCGTTGCCGCCTGACTACGCCGTGACGGCCTGCACGTCTTCCTCGTGGTCCAGCCGGGCGTCGGCCGCCAACGGCGGCAGGGTCCGCACCCGTTCGTACAGCGGCGTGAAATCGGGCGCCGTCTTGTCGAACAGTTCGCGGAAGCTGTCGATCACGAAGTAGGTGGACTGGTAGCTGTCGATCTTGTAGCGGGTGCGCATCACGCGCTCGATGTCCAGCGGCAGGCGCTGCGGCTCGCGGCTTTGCACCGCGTGCTGCAGTTCGCCCGGCGAGCTGAGGATGCCGGCGCCGTAGGCGCGCAGGCCGTCCTTCTGGCGGATCAGGCCGAACTCCACCGTGTACCAGTACAGACGGCTCAGCAGCTCGCAGGCGCCCAGCCCGTGCGCCTTGAGGCCGCCCTGGCCGTAGGCCTGCACGTGGTCGGCGAACACCGGATCGAACAGCAGCGGCACGTGGCCGAACAGGTCGTGGAAGATGTCCGGTTCGACGATGTAGTCGAACTCGGCCGGCGTGCGGATCCAGTCGGTCACCGGGAACCGGCGGTTGGCCAGCAGGGTGAAGAATGGCACCTCGGGGATCAGCCCCGGCACGCCGACGACCTCCCAGCGCGTGGCCTTGTACAGCCGCTCGTTGATCTCCTCGAAGCGCGGGATGCGGTCCTTGATGCCCAGCGACGGCAGGGCGGCGATGAACTCGTCGCAGGCGCGCCCCGGCAGCAGCGCGGCCTGGCGCTCGTACAGGCGCCGGTAGGTGTCATGGTCCGCGGGCGTGTAGCTGTCGTAGGCCTGGGCGCAGGTGTAGTCGGCGCCGGCGCGCGCGTAGTCGCCGCGTGGCGGCCGCTCGCTGGCGCCGTAGATCACGGGTTCGACGGCCATGCTTGCCTCCTTGTCAGGCCGGCTGCTTGGCGGGCAGCACGCCGCGGCGCATCTGGTCCAGCTCCATGGTCTCGAACAGGGCCTTGAAGTTGCCCTCGCCGAAACCCTCGTTGCCCTTGCGCTGGATGAACTCGAAGAAGATCGGGCCCAGCTGGTTCTCGCTGAAGATCTGCAGCAGCAGCTCGCCCGACTTGCCGTCCACCAGGATGTTGCGCTGCTGCAGGGCCGGGATGTCCTCCTGCAGGTCGGGGATGCGCCTGGGCAGCAGCTCGTAGTAGGTCTCGCTGGTGTTGAGCAGCTTGATGCCCGCCATCTGCAGCGCGTCCACCGTGTCGTACAGGTTGGTCGAGCCCATCGCGATGTGCTGGATGCCCTCGCCATGGTACTTGTCCAGGTACTCCTGGATCTGGCCGGCCTTGTCGTTGCCTTCCTCGTTGATCGGGATGCGGATCTTGCCGCAGGGGCTGGTCATGGCCTTGCTCTTGACGCCGGTGGCCTGGCCCTCGATGTCGAAATAGCGCACCTCGCGGAAGTTGAACAGCCGCTCGTAGAAGTCGGCCCATTCAGCCATGCGGCCGCGGTGCACGTTGTGGGTGAGGTGGTCGATGTAGGTCAGCCCGAAGCCCGCCGGCTCCAGCGCGCCGGCACCGCTCACGCCCGGCAGCGGCTCGAAGTCCACGTCGAAGAAGCCTATGTTGCCGATGTCGCCTTCCCTGGCGCCGTTCTTGCCGCGCCAGCGGTCCACCAGGTAGATCAGGCTGTCGCCGATGCCCTTGATGGCCGGGATGTTCAGCTCGCCCGGGCCGGCCTGGCCGGCATAGCCCCAGGCGCCCAGGGCCACGGCCCGCTCGTAGGCTGCCTTGGCGTCCTGCACCCGGAAGGCGATGGCGCAGATGCTGGGGCCATGCAGGCGCGCGAAGCGCTGCGCGAAGGAGTCGGGCTCGGCGTTGACGATGAAGTTGATGCCGCCCTGGCGGTACAGCGTCACGTTCTTGTGGCGGTGCCGGGCGATAGGCTTGAAGCCCATGCGTTCGAACAGCTGGCCCATGGCCTGCGGGTCGGGCGCGGCGTACTCGATGAACTCGAAACCGTCGGTGCCCATGGGGTTGTCCCAGGCAGCGGCTTGTCGTATGGCGGGTTGAGGCAGGGCGGCGTTCATCGCGAGTGTCTCCGAATCAGGCTGGAAGCTTGCACTGTAGGACTGCCGACCTTCAGGTTTTTGCTGTCTTTGCGCCTGATTGGGCATATAGGAGCAATAATCCTGCGCGATGAACGAAACCGCAGCACTCGACAAGCTCGACCGTGCCATCCTGCGCCGCCTGCAGGCTCATGGCCGCGAGACCTACGACGTGGTCGGCGAGCAGGTGGGCCTGTCGCCCAGCGCCGTGTTGCGGCGGGTCAAGCGGCTGGAGGAAGCGGGAGTGATCGACCGCTACGTGGCCCTGGTGCGGCCCGAAGCCGTGGGCCTGGGCCTGACCGCCTACATCAACGTGCGGCTGGAAAAGCATACCGAGAGCCACAAGCGCAACCCGATGGACGTGTTCCGCGCCAGCGTGCAGACCTGGCCCGAGGTGGTGGAATGCGCCGCCCTGACCGGCGACATGGACTACCTGCTGCGGGTGGTGGTGCAGGACATGGCGCATTACAGCCGCTTCATCATGGACACGCTGCTCAAGCACCCCAGCGTGCAGGATTGCAGGACCAGCTTCGTGCTGGATCGGGTGAAGGCCACCACCGCCGTTCCGCTCTAGCCACGGCACTAGGTAGTACTACCTGATTCACCACACTTGCCGGTTCTTTGGCTTGGCAACCTGGTGGAAACCCTTAAATTGGAGACATGTCCGCTCCGCCCGCCACCCGGCCGACCTCGCTGATCGTGCCCATCCGCTCGCTCGGGCCCGGTCACCGCGATCGCATTCGCACGCATCTGCTGGCGCTGGAGGGCGAGGATCGTTACCTGCGCTTCGGCTATGCCGCCAACGACGAGCAGATCAACCGCTACGTGGACGGCCTGGACTTCGAGCGCGACGAGATCTTCGGCATCTACAACCGCCGGCTGGAACTGATCGCCATGGCCCACCTGGCGTTCTCGCACGGTGCCCACGCCGGCACGGCCGAGTTTGGTGTCTCGGTGCTGCGCAAGGCGCGCGGCCGCGGCTACGGCAGCCGGCTGTTCGAGCGGGCCGTCATGCACGCGCGCAACGAAGGGGTGGATGTGCTCTACATCCACGCGCTGACCGAGAACACCGCCATGCTGCGCATCGCGGCCAAGGCCGGCGCCGTGCTGGAGCGCGAAGGCTCCGAGACCGAGGCGCACCTGCGCCTGCCGCCCGCCACGCTGGACAGCCGCGTCAGCGAGCTGGTGGAAGAGCAGCTGGCCCAGACCGACTACCGCCTCAAGGTGCAGGCCAAGGGCTGGGCCGACTTCCTCGCCGGGCTGCAGGAGGTGCGGCAGGGCGTGCGCGACAGCCGCGGCAAGTCCGGGCGCTGAAGCCGCTGCCGGGGCCCTGTGCCTCCCGCTTGCCCCTGAGCCAGGGCGACATTCGATTGGGCTATCCTATCGCTCCCCCATTACCGCACGTCCTGCCCCACGGCTGTGTCCGACCCGCACCCTGCGCGCGCTTCCCCGGAAAAGGAAGACAAGCGCACTTTCCTGCAAAAGCTCGCTGAATTCATCCACCCCGGGCCGGATTCCCGGGCCGAGCTGATCGAAACACTGGCCGATGCGGAGGACAACGACGTCATCGGCGCCGAATCCCGGGTGATGCTCGAGGGCGTCATCCGCATGGCGGACCTCACCGCCGGCGACGTGATGGTCGCCGCGCCGCGGATGGACGTCATCAACATCGACTCGCCCTACGACGAGATCCTCAACGTGGTGATCGACACCGCGCACTCGCGCTTCCCGGTGTACGAGGGCGACCGCGAGAACATCATCGGCATCCTGCTGGCCAAGGACCTGCTCAAGCTGCAGCGCGCGCCGGAGCTGAACATCCGGGCTTTGCTGCGGCCGGCCGCCTTCGTTCCGGAAAGCAAGGGCCTCAACGACCTGCTGCGCGAGTTCCGCGGCAACCGCAACCACCTGGCCGTGGTGATCGACGAGTTCGGCCGCATCGCCGGGCTGATCACCATCGAGGACGTGCTGGAACAGATCGTCGGGGAGATCGAGGACGAGTTCGACATCGCCGAGGACGAGGGCGACATCTTCGCCCTGGCCGACCGGACCTACCGGGTCAGCGGCGACACGGCCGTGGAGCGCGTGGCCGAGGCTTTCGGCGTCACGCTGGCGCCCAGCCAGGGCAGCGATGGCGAGCACAAGTTCGAGACCATCGGCGGCCTGGTCGCGCACGAGATGGGCCACGTGCCCAAGCGGGGCGAGTTCCTCACGCTGGCCGGCCTGAACTTCGTGGTGCTGCACACCAAGGGCGGCGCCGTGCGCTGGTTCAAGGTGGCGCCGGCCACCGAGACCGACGACAACACCGGTTGATGGCTCCCCCCCGAAGCGGCCTGCGGCCACCACTGGAATGGCGGCATCTGGGCCTGGCGGTCTTCGCGGGCCTGGCGCAGGCGGTGTCCATCGCGGCGCCCTGGAACGGGCAGCCGCTGTGGTGGCTGCAGATCCTCTCGCTGGCCATGCTGGCCGGCCTGCTGCAGCGCCAGCCTTCGTGGCGGCGTGCGGGCCTGGTGGGCTGGACGTTTGCCATCGCCTGGCTGGCCGGCACCTGGTGGTGGCTGTTCATCTCCATGCATGTGTACGGCGGGCTGGCGGCGCCGCTGGCCGTGGTCGCGGTGCTGGGGCTGGCCGCTTTCCTGGGCAGCTACTACGCCGCCGCCGGCGCGGCCTTCTGGGCCCTGGCCCGCGGAGGGACCGGCGCGGGCGCCATCGTGTTCGGCGCCCTCTGGCTGCTGGCGGAGCTGATGCGCGGCACCTGGTTCACCGGCTTTCCCTGGGGCGCCGGCGGCTATGCCCACGTGGACGGGCCGCTGGCCGCGCTCGCGCCCTGGGTGGGCGCATACGGCATCGCCTTTGTCGCGGCAGCCCTGGCGGCCGCGCTGGCCGGCCTGACGCTGCGCCCCGGCCGCGTCGCTGCCGCGGCGCTGGGTGCCGGCGCGCTGGCCCTGGTGGGCGCCGCCCACCTGCGGCCGCCTGCGGAGGGGACGGCGGCAGGCGCGCCGCTGTCGGTGGCCCTGCTCCAGGGCAACATCCCCCAGGACGAGAAATTCCAGGGCGGCACCGGCATCCCCGTGGCGCTGGACTGGTACGGCGCCCAGCTGCGGGACAGCCGCGCCAGCCTGGTGGTGGCGCCGGAGACTGCCATCCCGCTGCTGCCCGAGCAGCTCCCCGAGGGCTACCTGGGCGCGCTGGCGAAGGACGTGGTGGACGACGGGCGGGCGGCGCTGATCGGCATTCCCCTGGGCAATTTCCAGCAGGGCTACACCAACTCCGTCATCGGCCTGAAGCCCCAGGCCCCGGTCTACCGCTTCGACAAGCACCACCTGGTGCCCTTCGGCGAGTTCATCCCGCCGCTGTTCCGCTGGTTCACCGACCTGATGAACATCCCCCTGGGCGATTTCAATCGCGGCGCCGTCGGCCAGCCCTCGTTCGCGTGGCAGGGCCAGCGCCTGGCGCCCAACATCTGCTACGAGGACCTGTTCGGCGAGGAACTGGGTGCGCGCTTCGCCGACCCGGCGACCGCGCCCACCATCTTCGTCAACGTCAGCAACATCGCCTGGTTCGGCAACACGGTGGCCATCGACCAGCACCTGCAGATCAGCCGCATGCGCGCCCTGGAGTTCCGCCGGCCCGTGGTCCGGGCCACCAACACCGGCGCCACGGCCGTCATCGACCACCGGGGCGTGGTGACGCACCGGCTCCAACGCCACACCCGCGGCGTGCTCGGCGCGCAGGTGGAGGGCCGCCAGGGCCTGACGCCCTTTGCGCGATGGATCGCGGCGGCCGGGCTGTGGCCTTACTGGATGCTTGGTGTTGCTATTGTTTTGATAGCTTCCGGCGCCCGCCGGCTCCGGGCTGCGCCGCGGGAAATGCCGCTGCAACCGCGGCGGACGCAGGGCCGTGCCCCGTAAAATCGCGGGCCATGCTCACCTTCCAGCAAATCATCCTCAAGCTGCAGTCGTACTGGGACGCGCAGGGCTGCGCGCTGCTGCAGCCGTACGACATGGAGGTCGGCGCCGGCACCTCGCACACCGCCACCTTCCTGCGCGCGCTGGGGCCCGAGCCCTGGAAGGCCGCCTACGTGCAGCCCAGCCGCCGGCCCAAGGACGGCCGCTACGGCGAGAACCCCAACCGCCTGCAGCACTACTACCAGTACCAGGTGGTGCTCAAGCCCGCGCCGGCCAACATCCTGGAGCTGTACCTGGGGTCGCTGGAGGCGCTGGGGTTCGACCTGAAGAAGAACGACATCCGCTTCGTCGAGGACGACTGGGAGAACCCGACGCTGGGCGCCTGGGGCCTGGGCTGGGAGGTCTGGCTCAATGGCATGGAGGTCACGCAGTTCACCTACTTCCAGCAGGTCGGCGGCATCGACTGCAAGCCCATCACCGGCGAGATCACCTACGGCCTGGAGCGGCTGGCGATGTACCTGCAGGGCGTGGAGAACGTGTACGACCTGACCTGGACCCAGGGACCTGATGGAACGAAGTTGAGTTATGGCGACGTCTACCTGCAAAACGAGAAGGAGCAATCGGCCTACAACTTCGAGCACAGCGACGCCGAGTTCCTGTTCACCGCCTTCGCCGCCCACGAGCGCCAGGCCAAGCACCTGGTGGAGCGGCAGCTCGCGCTGCCGGCCTACGAGCAGGTGCTCAAGGCAGCGCACAGCTTCAACCTGCTGGACGCGCGGGGCGCCATCAGCGTGACCGAACGGGCGGCCTACATCGGGCGCATCCGCAACCTGGCCCGCAGCGTGGCCCAGAGCTACTACGACAGCCGCGAGCGGCTGGGCTTTCCCATGGCGCCCGCGGAGTGGGTGGCGCAGCTGCAGAAGAAGGCTGCCTGAGCACCATGACCGACAAGAACAAGAACCTGCTCGTCGAACTGTTCGTCGAGGAGCTGCCGCCCAGGGCATTGAAGAAGCTGGGCCAGGCGTTCGGCGCCACGCTGCTGGAGCAGCTGCAGGCCCAGGGCCTGGCCGCGGCCGCCTCCAGGCTCACGCCCTTCGCCTCGCCGCGCCGCCTGGCGGCGCACATCACGGCCGTCGCGCCGCAGGCGGCGGACAAGGCGGTGTCGCAGAAGCTGATGCCGGTGAGCGTCGGCCTGGACGCGGCCGGGCAGCCGACGCCGGCGCTGCTGAAGAAGCTGCAGTCGCTGGGCGCCGACGCGTCGGCCGTCGCCGGCCTCAAGCGCGCGCCCGACGGCAAGGCGCAGGCGCTGTTCTACGAAAGCCAGGTCCGCGGCGCCACCCTGGCCGAGGGCCTGCAGAAGGCCCTGGCGGAAGCCATCGCCAGGCTGCCCATCCCCAAGGTGATGACCTACCAGCTGGCCGACGGCTGGACCGACGTGAAGTTCGTGCGGCCCGCCCATGCGCTGGTGGCCCTGCATGGCGCCGAGGTGGTGCCGGTGCGCGCGCTGGGCCTGGCGGCCGGCGACGAAACGCGTGGCCACCGCTTCGAGGCGGCGTCGGCCACGGTGAAGATCGCCCATGCCGACGAGTACGCGGCCACGCTGGCGCGCGACGGCGCGGTGATCGCCGGTTTCGACGACCGCAAGGCCGAGATCGCGCGGCAGCTGGCCGCCGCGGCCGCCCGGGTGGGCGGCGGCGTGCGTCCCATCGAGGACGAGGCGCTGCTGGACGAGGTCACGGCGCTGGTCGAGCGGCCCAACGTGCTGCTGTGCCAGTTCGAGCGCGAGTTCCTGGAGGTGCCGCAGGAATGCCTGATCCTGACCATGAAGGCCAACCAGAAGTACTTCCCGCTGCTCCAGGCTTCGGGCCAGCTGACCCACCAGTTCCTGGTGGTGAGCAACATCCGGCCCGAGGACCCGAGCGCCGTCGTCGGCGGCAACGAGCGCGTGGTGCGCCCGCGCCTGGCCGACGCCAAGTTCTTCTTCGACCAGGACCGCAAGAAGCCGCTGGCCTCGCGCATCGAGGCCCTGGCCAAGGTGGTCTACCACAACAAGCTGGGCACGCAGGGCGAGCGCATGGCGCGTGTGCGCGAACTGGCCGGCGTCATCGCAAACGCGCTTGATCCCGCGCTGGTCGCGAATGTGCAGAAGGCGGCCGAGCTCGCCAAGGCCGACCTGCTGACCGACATGGTGGGCGAGTTCCCCGAGCTGCAGGGCACCATGGGCCGCTACTACGCGCTGGCCGACGGCCTGCCGGCGGAGATCGCCGACGCCATCGAGGACCACTACAAGCCCCGCTTCGCCGGCGACAGCCTGCCGCGGGGCCGCGTCGGCCTGGCGGTGGCCCTGGCCGACAAGCTGGAGACGCTGGCCGGCCTGTTCGCCATCGGCCAGCTGCCCACCGGCGACAAGGACCCGTTCGCGCTGCGCCGCCATGCTCTGGGGCTGGTGCGGATGCTGATGGAGCAGGACCTGCCGCTGCCGCTGGGCGAGCTGCTGGACCGGGCCGTGGCGCTGTTCCCGCAGGCCGCGCCGGCGACCCGCCAGCTGCTGGCCGACTTCATCTACGAGCGCCTGGCCGGCCTGCTGCGCGAGCAGGGCTACAGCGCGCAGGAGGTGGACGCGGTGCTGGCGCTGCAGCCGCAGCGCCTGGGCGAGGTGGCCCGGCGGCTGGCCGCGGTGCGCGCCTTCGCCGCGCTGCCCGAGGCGCCGGCGCTGGCCGCGGCCAACAAGCGCATCGCCAACATCCTGCGAAAGGCCGAGGGCGCGGTCGACGCGAGCGTGCGCGAAGGCCTGCTGAAGGAGGACGCCGAGAAGGCCTTGTACATCGCCACGCGCGAGCTGGCGCCCGCGGCCGGCGGCAAGTTCGACTCCGGCGACTACACCGGCTCGCTGCAGACCCTGGCCGCCCTGCGCGGCCCGGTCGACGCCTTTTTCGACGGCGTGATGGTCAACGCGGAGGAGGCGGATCTGCGCGCCAACCGCCTGGGCCTGCTGGCCACGCTGCACCAGGCGATGAACCGGGTCGCGGACTTGTCGCGGCTGGCCGCATGAAACTCGTCATCCTCGACCGCGACGGCACGATCAACGCCGACAGCGACGAGTTCGTCAAGTCGCCCGAGGAATGGCAGCCGCTGCCCGGCGCGCTGGAGGCGATCGCACGGCTCAACCACGCGGGCTGGCACGTGGCCATCGCCTCCAACCAGTCGGGCCTGGGCCGCGGCCTGTTCGACGTGGCCCAGCTCAACGCCATGCACGCCAAGATGCACAAGCTGCTGGCGGCGCACGGCGGGCGCATCGACGCGGTCTTCTACTGCCCGCACACGCCGGACGACCACTGCCACTGCCGCAAGCCGCTGCCCGGGCTGTTCGAGCAGATCGGCGAGCGCTTCGGCGTCGAGCTCAAGGGCACGCCGGCGGTCGGCGACAGCTTGCGCGACGTGCAGGCCGGCGCCGCCGTCGGCTGCGAGCCCCACCTGGTGCTCAGCGGTAAGGGCGCGGAGTTCCGCGGCCGCCCGCTGCCCGACACCTTTCCGCCCGGCACCCGGGTCCACGAGGACCTGGCCGCTTTCGCCGAACACCTGATCTCCCGCCACGCCAAGGCCTGAGCGGCGCAACCTTCCACATCCGTCCCGACACGCACCCATGGCTTTCATCCGTTCGACCCTGCACTTGCTCTGGATGCTGGTGACCGTGGTGCCCTGGGCCCTGGTCATGCTGGGGGCCTCCCTGCGCCTGCGCGGCGTCCCGCTGTACTGGATGGCGGTGCGCTGGCTGTGCTGGGCCGTCGACGGCGCGCGCGTGCTGCTGGGCATCCAGGTGCGGGTCACCGGCATGGAGCACCTGCCGCAGGGCACGACCAGCCCGGCCATCCTGCTGGTCAAGCACCAGTCCACGTTCGAGACCTTCCTGATGCCCACGCTGATGCCGCATCCGCTGGCCTACGTGTTCAAGCGCGAGCTGCTGTTCGTGCCGTTCTTCGGCTGGGCCATGGGCCGGCTGGACATGATCCACATCGACCGGCGCCAGCGCGCCCAGGCCTTCAACAAGGTGGTGGAGCAGGGCAAGCGCCTGCTGGACCAGGGCATCTGGATCATCATGTTCCCCGAAGGCACCCGCATCCCGCGCGGCCAGCAGGGCGTGTACAAATCCGGCGGCACCCGCCTGGCGGTGGAGACCGGCGCGCCGGTGGTGCCCATCGCCGTGACCTCGGCCCGGTGCTGGCCGCGCAAGGCCTTCCTCAAGCGCCCGGGCGTGGTCGACGTGTCCATCGGCAAACCCATCCCCAGCCAGGGCCGGCAACCCGAGGAACTGATGCGCGAAGTCGAGGCCTGGATCGAGGCCGAGATGCGGCGCCTGGACCCCGAGGCCTACTCCAAGACCCGTACCGATGCCCAGGTTTCTCCAGCTCGCCCTTGACCTGTTCGAGGCGGCGGTGCCGGCTGCGCAGCCTGCGCAGCCCGCCCCGCCCGCCGCCGCTGCCGCGCCGGCTTCGGCGACCGGCGAGCCTGCCGAAACGCTGGACAGCGTGCTCGAGCCCGAGCGCTTCGGCCATCCGCGCGCCAACCGCCAGGCCGTGTTGGGCGACACCCGGGTGGCCTTCGAGCTGCGCCGCGCGCGCCGGCGCAACATCGGCTTCATGGTGGGCCCCGAGGGCCTTACCGTCACCGCGCCCAAGTGGGTGCCGCTGTACGAGATCGACGCGGCGGTGCGCAGCAAGGCCGGCTGGATCGTGCGCAAGCTGGGCGAGGCGCGCGAGCGCGCCGGCCGCATCGAGGCCGCCCGCATCGTCTGGCGCGACGGCGCCGCCTTTCCCTTCCTGGGCGAGCAGGTGATCGTGGTGCTGGACCCGAGCCATGGCTTCCACGAAGCCGGCGCCAGGCTCAACACCGACGGCCAGGCCCTGCCCGGCGTGCCGCGCCTGACGCTGCACGTGGGGCTGCCGCACCATGCCACCCCGGAACAGGTCCGCGACGCGGTGCAGGCCTGGCTGATGCGCCAGGCCACGCGCCTGTTCACCGAGCGGCTGGACCATTTCGCGCCGCTGCTGGGCGTGCATTGGCGCAAGCTGAGTCTGAGCAACGCCGGCACGCGCTGGGGCACGGCGCATTCGGACGGCACCATCCGCCTCAACTGGCGCCTGATCCACTTCCGCCTGCCGGTGATCGACTACGTGGTGGCCCACGAGCTGAGCCACCTGCGGGTGATGGACCACAGCCCGCGCTTCTGGGACACGGTGCGCACCGTCGTGCCCGACTACGCGCAGCTGCGCGGGCAGCTGAAGGACGAGGCGCTGCCTCCCTGGTGATGCCTCCCAGGCCCAAGACCCCGCATACACTCGAGCAGGGTCGAACACCTCTGGGGGAAGGACGCACGAGATGCAGGGCCGCCTGAGCCTGAGTGGCCGTTTGATGCTGCTGGTGCTGGCCGCCATCCTGCCGCTGGTGGCGCAGCTGGTCTGGTCGGCGCTGCGCGATGCGGGCAATGCGAGGCTGCAGGCGCAGGAGCAGCTGCGGCTGACCGCCACCCTGGTGGCGGCCCATCAGGAGCGGCTGATCGATTCGGCGCAGCACCTGCTGGGCGCCATCAGCGCCATGCCGCAGATCCGCTCGCTGGACAGGAAGGTCTGCGGCGAGTACCTCGGCCAGCTGCGCGGCCGCTACCCGGTCTACGCCAACATCGGCCTGCTGGATACCCGGGGCGACGTGATCTGCCACGCCATGGGCCAGCCGGGCAGCTTCAACTCGGCCGACCGCGATTATTTCCAGCGCATCCTGGCCGAGCCTCGTTTCACCGTCGGATCGGTGGTGGTCGGGCGCGCCTCCGGCCGGCCCGTCATCCCGGTCGGGCTTCCCATCCTCGACGGCGAGCGTCTGCTCGCCATCGCCTTCGCATCGCTGGACCTGGGGCGCGCCGACGACCTGCTGACGCAGACCGACCTGCCGGACGGCGTGCGCCTGGTCGTGGTCGACCGGCAGGCCACGGTGCTGATGGAAGGCCCGCTGCGGCCGGACCGCGCGGTGGGGCGGCGACTGAACAACCAGGCCACGCGCGCCGCCGTGCAGGCCATGCAGCCCGGCGTCGGCGAGGCCCTGGACAGCGCCGGCAACCCGCGCATCTACGCCTTCGCGCCCACCCGCGGGGTGAACGGCGAGAAGTACCTGGTCATCGCCAGCGTCGACGCCGAGCGCGTGACCGGCGGCGCCTTCGCCGGCCTGCGCAAGGAGCTCCTGGTGGTAGGCGCCAGCCTGCTGGCCAGCCTGGGCCTGGCCGCCTGGCTGGGAAGACGCTTCATCGTGCGGCCGGCCGGCCACATCGTCGATGCGGCCCGCCAGCTGGAGCAGGGCCGGCTGGACGCTCGCGTGCCCACGTCGGCAGGCACCCAGCGCAGCGAACTGGCCCTGATCGCCTCGTCCTTCAACCTGATGGCCGACTCGCTGCAGGCGCGCCAGCGCGAGCTGGAACTGGAGCTGCGGCGCAGCCAGGGGGCCTACGAGCTGCTGGACCTGGTGCTCAACAGCATGCAGGAAGGCGTGATCGCCTGCAACATGCAGGGCGAGCTCATCATCAACAACGACGCGGCGAACCAGATGTTCGACCTGCGCGGCCCGCACGTCCCGCCGGAGCAATGGTCGTCCCGTTTCGGCCTCTACCACCCCGACGGCGCCACCTTGTTCAGGACCTCGCAGCTGCCGCTGGCGCAGGCCGTGCAGGGGCGCAGCGGCCAGCTGCAGATGCTGGTGCGCAGCGCGCGCCAGCCGCAGGACAGGCTCATCCATTGCAGCTACCGCCCGCTGGGCGGACCGGGCGAGGCGCGCGGCGGCCTGCTGGTGTTCTCGGACGTGACCGAGCTGCAGCGGCTGCAGGCCGAGCAGGTGCGGCAGTTCGAGCGCCTGCGCGATGCCCAGCGCCGCCTGCTGGAAGCCCAGCGCATCGGACGCATCGGCCACTGGGAGTGCGACCTGAATTCCGGCGCGATGACCTGGTCGGACAAGGTCAGGGAGCTGCTCAACGCTGCCTCCCGGGGGTTCGACGGCAGCCTGCCCGCGCTGCTGCGCCGCCTCCATCCCGACGATCGCCGTCCGCTGCGCCGGCTGATCGAGGCGCCGCCGTCCAGCGGCCGGCTGGACCTGCAGCTGCGCCTGCGGCAGCGGCGCGGGCGCGACGTGATCTGGGTCCACGCGATCGGGGAGGTTGTGCTCGACGGTGGCGGCCGGGCCCGGCTGCTCGGGGTGGCGCAGGACATCACGGGGCGCAAGCGCAGCGAGGCGGCCCTGCTGCAAAGCGAAAGCGAGCTGCGCGGCTACACCGAGATGCTGCAGCGCTCGGCGGTGGCGGCGCGGGCGATCAGCCGGCAGCCGACGGTCGAGCGCACGGTGCAGGAAGTCGAGCGCCAGGCCTGCGTGGTGCTGGGATGCGCCGGCGCCCGCCTGGTGCTGGTTGCCGGCGACGACCCGCTGCCGCCGTCCCTGGGAGGCGGCGCCCGCCTGTCCCTGCGCCTGGCCGGGCGCGACGGCCAGGTCATGGGGGTGCTGGAGCTGTGGGGCCACGACGCCGACAGCTTCTCGGAGCGCCACGGCCACGTGGCGGCCGAGCTGGCGCAGTTCGCGGCCATCGCGATCGACAACGCCCGCCTGCTCGGCCAGATTCGCGAGCTCAATGCCGGCCTGGAGCAGCGCATCGCCGAACGAACGGCCGAGCTGTCCAGGCAGGAGGCCCTGGCCCGGGCGCTGGCCGAGCAGGCCCCCGAGGTGGTGTGGAACGCCGATCCCGAGGGCCGGCTGACCTTCGTCAACCGGGCCTGGTCCGACCTGGTCGGCGGCGAACCCGCCCAGTGGCTGGGCCACGCATGGATGTCCTGCATCCACCCCGACGACGTGCCCGTGATCGAGAGCAACTGGCGGCGCAGCCGCGAGACGCACGAGCCCTACACCGGCATGCGCCGCGTGCGCGCGCGGGACGGCAGCTGGCACACCATGTCCTACCGGGCCACGCTGGTGACGCGGCCCGACGGCAGCCCGCTGTTCTGGGTCGGCGTGGACAGCGACGTGACCGCGCTCAAGGCCATCGAGGCGGCGCTGCGCAATTCCAACCACGAGCTGGAGGCCTTTTCCTATTCGGTCTCGCACGACCTGCGGGCGCCCCTGGGGGCGATCGGCGGCTTCAGCCGCGCCGTCGCGCAAAAGCTCTCCGGGCACGAGGATCCCAAGGTCCAGCACTACCTGGCACGGGTGCAGGCGGGCGTCGAACGGATGGAGCAGCTGATCGAGGCGCTGCTGTCGCTGGCGCGCGTGGTGCGCGAGCCCATGCACTGGGGCCCGGTGGACCTGGGCGCGCTGGCGCGCGAGGTGCTGGAGGGGCTGCAGCTGCAGGAGCCCGAGCGCCGCGTCGACGCCGTGGTCGCCGAGGGTCTGACGGCGCAGGGGGATGCGCGGCTGTTGCGCATCGTGCTGCAGAACCTGGTGGGCAATGCCTGGAAATTCACGGCGCACGCAGACCGTGCCTGCATCGAGATCGGCCGGCTGGCGCAGGGCGACGGCGACACCTTCTTCGTGCGCGACAACGGCGTGGGCTTCGACATGGCGCATGCCGGAAAACTGTTCGGACCGTTCCAGCGGCTGCACACCGAGGCCGAGTTCCCGGGCACCGGGATCGGGCTGGCCACGGTGCAGCGCGTGGTGCTGCGGCACCAGGGGCGGGTCTGGGTCCAGTCCCAGCCGGGGCTTGGCACCACCTTCTTCTTCACCCTGCCCCTGCTGCCGCCGGCGCTGCTGCCCTCCGGCGCGGGCTGACCGGGCGGCGCTCAGGCGGCGCCGAAACGCCAGACGCCGTCGGCTCCCCGTTCGCGCCGCAGCCGGCCCTGGTACCACAGCGCGTGCAGGTGCGCCACCGCCTCGCCCATGGCGAAAGTGGCCTGGTGCAGGTCCAGCGCGCGCTTGAACAGCACGGGCAGCATCTCCGCTGCCGTGCGCGGCCGTGGCGTGCAGGCGGCCAGCACGTCGGCCAGCCGGTCGCGGTGGTGCTCGTGCAGTTGCTCGATGCGCCGATGCAGGCCGCGGAACGGCTTGCCGTGCGAGGGCAGGGTGAGCGTGTCCTGCGGCAGGCGGCGGAACTTGTCGATGGAGTCCAGGAACAGCGCCAGCGGGTCGGACTCGGGTTCCACGTCGTACACGCTGATGTTGGTGGAGATGCGCGGCAGCATCATGTCGCCGCTGATGAGCATTTCCAGCCCGGGGCAGAACAGCGCGATGTGCTCGGGCGCGTGGCCGTAACCGCTGATGCATTCCCAGTCGCGTCCGCCGATGCGGACCCGGTCGCCGTCCCGCAGCCGGCGGAAGCTGCGCGGCACCTCGGGCACCATGCCGGGATAGTAGCTGGCGCGGGCGCGTATCTTCTCCAGCGCCTGCGGGTCGCCCAGGCCGTGCGAGGCGAAGAAACGCGCCGCCGACTCGCCGCCGAAGCCCGTGGTGCTCTGCGACGCCAGGCGGGCCGCGTTGTAGTCGGTGGCGCTGATCCACAGGCGGCAGGGATGCTCCCCGGTGCTCCAGCGCTCGCACAGCCAGTGCGCCAGGCCGATGTGGTCCGGGTGCATGTGCGTGACCAGCACGCGCAGGATGGGCAGGCCCTCCAGCTCGCCCGCGAACACCTGTTCCCACTGGGCCTTGGCCTCGTCCCGCGTGATGCAGCAGTCCACCACGGTCCAGCCGGGGCGGCCGTCCAGCTCGTCGCGCAGCAGCCAGAGGTTGATGTGGTCCAGCGCGAACGGCAGGGCCATGCGCACCCAGCGCACGCCGGGCGCCAGCTCGAGCGAGCCGCCGGGAGCCGGCAGCGTGTCGCCCAGCGGGTAGTGGAGCTGGCTTTCCTGTGCGTTCATGGCGTGGTGCGGATGGAAGGGACGGGCAATGGATGCGTTGACGTTGACGTAAACGTCATATGTAATCGGCATTGTAGGCAGCGCCGCCGCGCCGTCCGTCCTTGCGCATACCCATGGCCCCCGCCACCACGTACACCATCAGCGACCTGGCCCGCGAATTCGACCTCACGACGCGCGCCATGCGCTTCTACGAGGACATGGGCCTGCTGCAGCCGCAGCGCTCGGGCCCGGGCGGGCGCAACCGCATCTACAGCGCGCGCGACCGCACCCGGCTCAAGCTCACGCTGCGGGCCAAGCGGCTGGGCCTGTCGCTGAACGAGGCGCGCGAGATCATCGACATGTACGACAGCCCGCGCGACACCGGGCCGCAGCTGCGCAAGTTCCTTGCGGTGCTGGCGCAGCACCGCAAGCAGCTGGAGGACCAGATGGCCGACCTGCAGGCCAACCTGGAGGAGGTCAAGACCCACGAGAAGGAGGCGCGCGCCCTGCTGGCGCGCACCGAGCGGCCGGCCGCGGCCAAGGTCCGGCAGCGCGCATAATTGACGTTTACGTCAACGTCAACCAAGTCCCCATGTCCGCGACCGCCTTCCAGCCCCAGGACCCCGGCTTCGCCGCCCGCGTGCGCGAGAGCTTCCGCCGGCAGGCGGCGATGGACACGCTGGGCGCGCGCCTGGCCGCCGTGGAGGCGGGCCGGGTGGTGATCGAGATGGCCTGGGCCCGGGGATTGACGCAGCAGCACGGCTTCCTGCACGCGGGCATGCTGGCCGCGGCGCTGGACTCGGCCTGCGGCTACGCGGCCTCCACGCTGATGCCCGAGGACGCCGGCGTGCTGACCATCGAATTCAAGATCAACCTGCTGGCGCCGGCGCAGGGCCCGCGCTTCCGCATGGAGGGCGTGGTGGTCAAGCCGGGCCGCACCATCAGCGTGGCCGAGGGGCGGGCCTGGGGCATCGCCGGGGACGGGCAGGAAAAGCTCATCGCCACGCTGGGCGCCACCCTGATGACGGTGGTCGGCCGCGACGGAATCCGCCACTGACACCATCAACAGGAGACACGCACATGGACCTGCCGGGCCTGAACTTCCAGCTGGGCGAAGACATCGACGCCCTGCGCGACGCGGTGCGCGCCTTCGCGCAGGCCGAGATCGCCCCGCGCGCCGCCGAGATCGACCACAGCGACCAGTTCCCCATGCATCTCTGGCGCAAGATGGGCGAGCTGGGCGTCCTGGGCATCACCGTGCCCGAGGCCTACGGCGGGGCCAACATGGGCTACCTGGCGCACATGATCGCCATGGAGGAGATCTCGCGCGCCAGCGCCTCGGTGGGCCTGTCCTACGGCGCGCACTCCAACCTGTGCGTCAACCAGATCAGGCGCAACGGCAGCGAGGCGCAGAAGCGCAAGTACCTGCCCGGGCTGGTCAGCGGCGAGCACGTGGGCGCGCTGGCCATGAGCGAGCCGGGCGCCGGCAGCGACGTGATCTCGATGAAGCTCAAGGCCGAAGACAAGGGCGGCTACTACGTCCTCAACGGCAGCAAGTTCTGGATCACCAACGGGCCCGATGCCGACACCCTGGTGGTCTACGCCAAGACGGAGCCCGAGCTGGGCGCGCGCGGCGTCACCGCCTTCCTGATCGAGAAGGGCATGAAGGGCTTTTCCGTCGCGCAGAAGCTGGACAAGCTGGGCATGCGCGGCAGCCACACCGGCGAGCTGGTGTTCCGGGACGTGGAGGTGCCGGCCGAGAACGTGCTGGGCGCGGTCAACGGCGGCGCCAAGGTGCTGATGAGCGGCCTGGACTACGAGCGCGCCGTGCTGGCCGCCGGCCCCATCGGCATCATGCAGGCGGTGATGGACAACGTGGTTCCCTACATCCACGACCGCAAGCAGTTCGGCCAGAGCATCGGCGAGTTCCAGCTGATCCAGGGCAAGGTGGCCGACATGTACACCGTGCTGCAGGCCGGGCGGGCCTTCTGCTACACGGTGGGCAAGAACCTCGACATGCTCGGCGCCGAGCACGTGCGGCAGGTGCGCAAGGACTGCGCCTCGGTCATCCTGTGGTGCGCCGAGAAGGCCACCTGGATGGCCGGCGAGGGCATCCAGATCTTCGGCGGCAACGGCTACATCAACGAGTACCCGCTGGGTCGCCTGTGGCGCGACGCCAAGCTGTACGAGATCGGCGCCGGCACCAGCGAGATCCGCCGCATGCTGATAGGCCGCGAGCTGTTCGCCGAAACGATGTAGGTAGTTCACCGGTGCTGCCGGGTGCTCGGCCGTAGGCCAAAATCACGCCATGTCTTCCGACCTTTCCGACCTGTTCGCCCACAACCGCGCCTGGGCCGCCCAGATGGAGCGCGACCGCCCCGGTTTCTTCACCGGCCTGCAGGCGCAGCAGAAGCCGCGCTACATGTGGATAGGCTGCTCGGACTCCCGGGTGCCGGCCAACCAGATCACCGGACTGGAGCCGGGCGAGGTGTTCGTGCACCGCAACGTGGCCAACGTGGTGGTGCCTACCGACCTGAACTGCCTGTCGACCATCCAGTACGCCGTCGACCAGCTCAAGGTCGGGCACCTGATGGTGGTGGGCCACTACGGCTGCGGCGGCGTGCAGGCGGCGCTGCACAACACGCGGGTGGGCCTGGCCGACAACTGGCTGCGCCACATCAAGGACGTGTGCGGCCGCCACCGCGGGCTGATCGAGGCCGCCCCGCCCCAGGCCCGCCATGACCTGCTGTGCGAGCTCAACGTGATCGAGCAGGTGGTCAACGTGGCGCAGACCACCGTGGTGCAGGACGCCTGGGAGCGCGGACAGCCCCTGACGCTGCACGGCTGGGTCTACGGCCTCAAGGACGGCCTGCTCAAGGACCTGCGCATGACGGCCGACGGCAATGCCGCCGTGGAGGCCGCGTACGCCCAGGCCGTGCGGCCGCGCTCCCGCATCCCCGCCGCCTGAGGGCCGCGCCCGAGCGTCGCATGTTCCCGCAGCGCCTGGACTCGCCGCTGGCCTACGACATCGCCAAGGCGCTGATGGACGGCTTCAACCGCCACTACCGGCTGTTCCGCACCGAGTCCGCCCGGGCCAAGCACCGCTTCGAGACGGCGGACTGGCACGGCCAGCAGCGCGCCCAGCGCGAGCGCATCGAGTTCTACGACCTGCGGGTCAAGGAGGCGTCGCAGCGCCTGGAAAAGGAGTTCCGCGCCCACGAGCAGCCGATGGAGGTGTGGCAGCAGGTCAAGCTGCACTACATCGGCCTGCTGATCGACCACCACCAGCCGGAGCTGGCCGAGACCTTCTTCAACTCGGTCACCACCAAGATCCTGCACCGCACCTACTTCCACAACGACTTCATCTTCGTGCGGCCGGCGGTCAGCACCGAGTACATCGAGAACGACGAGCCGGCGGCGCTGCCCACCTACCGGGCCTACTACCCGACCCGCGAGACGCTGCGCGACACCATCGCCCGCATCGTCGACAACTTCCGGCTGCAGCGGCCTTTCGAGGACCTGCAGCGCGACGCCGGCTTCGTGCTCAAGGCCATGGGCGGGCGGCTGGCTCAGGTCAAGCTGCGCGCCAACTTCCAGATCCAGGTGCTGTCGTCCCTGTTCTACCGCAACAAGGGCGCCTACGTGGTCGGCAAGATCATCAACGGCTTCAACGAGGTGCCGTTCGCGCTGCCCATCCTGCACGGCAAGAGCGGCGGCCTGGTGATCGACGCCTGCCTGTTCGGCGAGGACGAGCTGCAGATGCTGTTCTCCTTCGCCCGCGCCTACTTCATGGTGGACATGGAGGTGCCCTCGGCCTATGTGCAGTTCCTGCGCTCGCTGATGCCGCGCAAGCCGCGCGCCGAGATCTACAACGCGCTGGGCCTGGCCAAGCAGGGCAAGACGCTGTTCTACCGGGACTTCCTCCACCACCTGAAGCACTCCAGCGACAAGTTCCGCATCGCCCCCGGCATCAAGGGCATGGTGATGCTGGTGTTCGACCTGCCGTCCTTCCCCTACGTGTTCAAGGTGATCAAGGACTACTACCCGCCGCAGAAGGACACCACGCGCGAGCAGATCAAGGGCAAGTACCTGCTGGTCAAGCAGCACGACCGGGTGGGGCGCATGGCCGACACGCTGGAGTACAGCGAGGTGGCCTTCGCGCGCGACCGCTTCGAGGACGAGCTGATCGAGGAGATCCGCCGCTTCGCGCCCAGCCAGCTGGAGATCGGCGACCGCGACGGCGACGGCCACGAGGAGGTGGTCATCAAGCACCTGTACATCGAGCGGCGCATGATCCCCCTGAACATCTACCTGCAGGAGGCGTTCGACGCCGGCGCGCGCGAGCAGATCGAGCGCGCCGTCATCGAGTACGGCAACGCCATCAAGGACCTGGTGGCGGCCAACATCTTCCCGGGCGACATGCTGTGGAAGAACTTCGGGGTCACGCGCAACGGCAAGGTGGTGTTCTACGACTACGACGAGATCGAGTACCTGACCGACTGCCAGTTCCGCCGCGTGCCGGCGCCGCGCAACGAGGAGGAGGAGCTGTCCGGCGAGGTCTGGTGGTCGGTCGGCCCGAAGGACGTGTTCCCGGAGACCTTCGGCCCCTTCCTGCTGGGCAACCCGGCCGTGCGCGAGGTCTTCCTCAAGCACCATGGCGACCTGCTCCAGGCGGACTTCTGGCAGAGCCACAAGGAGCGCATCCACTCGGGCCATGTGTACGACGTGTTCCCCTACGAGCACGACAAGCGCTTCATGCCCGAAAAGGCGGAGCTGTGAGGGGCCAAGGATGAGCGCGCGCGACATCTGGGAGCTGGCCAGCTACATCGTCACCACGCTGGGCCTGCCGGTGGCCATCCTGTTCTTCGCCTGGGAGCAGCGCAAGGAGCGCGACAACGAGGAGGAGGAGGCCTACCAGTTGCTCTCCGACGCATACAACGACTTCCTCAAGGTGGTGCTGGCGCATCCCGACCTGCAGCTGCGCGCCGCCGAGCCGCTGCCCAACCCCACCGCCGAGCAGCGCGAGCGCATGCTCGTCATCTTCGATATGCTGATGTCGCTGTTCGAGCGGGCCTACCTGGTGGCCTACAAAGACGACATGGGCGAGACCGAGCGGCGCCGCTGGAACAGCTGGGACGACTACATGCGCGAGTGGTGCCGGCGCGAGGACTTCCACAACGCCCTGCCGCTGCTGCTGCGCGGCGAGGACCCCGAATTCCAGAGCTACATCCGCCGCATCGCCGAAGAAGAGAGCGGCATCATCATCCAGACCATCTGAAGCCAAGGAGCACACCATGTCCGAATCCATCGTCATCGCCGGCTGCGCCCGCACCCCCATGGGCGCGTTCCAGGGCGACTTCTCCACGCTGGCCGCGCACGACCTGGGCGGCGCCGCCATCCGGGCCGCCGTCGAGCGCGCCGGCATCCCGGCCGACGCGGTGGGCGAGGTGCTGTTCGGCAACTGCCTGATGGCCGGCCAGGGCCAGGCGCCGGCGCGCCAGGCCGCGTTCAAGGGCGGCCTGCCCAAGAGCGCGGGCGCGGTGACGCTGTCCAAGATGTGCGGCTCGGGCATGAAGGCGGCCATGTTCGCGCACGACATGCTGCTGGCCGGCACGCACGAGATCATGGTGGCCGGCGGCATGGAGAGCATGACCAACGCGCCGCACCTGCTGCCCAAGGGGCGCAGCGGCATCCGCCTGGGCCATGACCGCATCTACGACCACATGATGCTGGACGGCCTGGAGGATGCCTACGAGCCCGGCCGCGCCATGGGCACCTTCGGCGAGGACTGCGCCGCCAAGTACAGGTTCAGCCGCGAGGCCCAGGATGCGTTCGCCGTCGCGTCCGTCACGCGCGCCAAGAAGGCCACCGAATCGGGCGCCTTCGCCGCGGAGATCACCCCGGTGACGGTGAAGGAGCGCGCCGGCGAGCGCCTGGTGTCCATCGACGAGGGCCCGGGCAAGGTCAAGCTGGACAAGATCCCGCAGCTCAAGCCGGCGTTCAAGAAAGACGGCACCATCACCGCCGCCTCCAGCTCCAGCATCAACGACGGCGCGGCCGCGCTGGTGATGATGACCGAGGGCACGGCGCGCCGCCTGGGCGTGACGCCGCTGGCGCGCATCGTCGGCCATGCCATGCACGCCCAGGAGCCCAGCTGGTTCACCACCGCGCCGGTGGGCGCCACCCAGAAGCTGCTGGCCAGGACCGGCTGGAAGGTGGCCGACGTCGACCTGTGGGAGGTGAACGAGGCCTTCGCCGTGGTGCCCATGGCGCTGATGGAGGAGCTCAAGGTCGCGCACGACATCGTCAACGTCAACGGCGGCGCCTGCGCCCTGGGCCACCCGATCGGCGCCTCGGGCGCGCGCATCATGGTCACGCTGCTGCATGCGCTCAAGGCGCGCGGCGGCAAGCGCGGCATCGCCACGCTGTGCATCGGCGGCGGCGAGGGCACGGCCGTGGCGCTGGAGCTGCTCTGAACATCCTGGTGATCGGCGCCTCGCGCGGCATCGGCCTGGAGTTCGTGCGCCAGTACCGCGCGCAGTGGGACCGCGTCGTCGCGACGGCGCGCGACGACGCCGGCCTGGCCCGCATCGAGGCGCTGGGCGCCAAGGCCATCCGCCTGGACGTGGCCGATCCGGCCAGCCTCAGCGGCCTGGCCTGGCAGCTGGAAGGCGAGAAGTTCGACGTCGCGCTGTACGTGGCCGGCGTGTACAGCACGGCCGGCGCCACCCAGCCGCCCACGCGCGAGGAGTTCGACACCGTGCTGCACACCAACGTGCTGGGCGCGATGCAGGCCATCCCGCAGGTGGCGCCGCTGGTCGAGGCCGCCGGCGGCAGGTTCGCCTTCATCACCAGCGAGATGGGCTGCATAGGCCAGACCGACTCCAGCTTCGGCTGGACCTACCGGGTCAGCAAGGCCGGCCTCAACATGGCGGTGGCCGCGGCCCAGCACGACTATCCCGCGGCCATCCTGGTGGCGATCAGCCCCGGCTGGGTCAGGACCGACATGGGCGGCCCCGGCGCGCCGCTGGAAGCCGAGCGCAGCGTCGCCGCCATGCGCCAGACCCTGGCCGGCCTGACCCGCCGCCACAAGGGCGCCTTCCTCAACTACGATGGGCGCCGGTTCAAGAGCTGGTAGGACCCGGCGCCGCGACCTGCGTGCTATCCTTACCAGGGCGTAAGGAATCTCATGCACACCACGCTCACCTCCAAAGGCCAGATGACGCTGCCGCAGGCCACGCGGGAGCAGCTAGGCTTGAAACCCGGCGACCAGCTGGTGGTGACCATTGCGGATGCCGACACGATCGTCCTCAAGCGCCGCCGTCGCGAGCCGATCTCGGCTCTGCGGGGGCTGCTGCCGCCGCCCAGGGCGGCACTGACGGTGCAGGAGATGGACGACGGCTTGGCGGCTCACCTGAAAGGCAAGCACTCACCGGCGCCGGCCAAGCCCCGCCGCCGATGATGGCCCTGGACACCAACCTGCTGGTGCGGCTGCTGACCAACGACGATCCGCGCCAGGCATCCCGGGTCCAGGCTTGGCTGACGGCGCATGCCACCCCCACGAAGCCGGCCTACATCGACCACATCGTGCTGTGCGAACTGGCCCGGGTGCTCGAGCGCAGCTACGGCTACGCCCGGGCCGCGGTGCATACGGCGCTGGCCGCCTTGCTGGGCCAGGACCAGCTGCAGGTGGAATCGCCGGGCCAGGTCCGCCGCGCGCTCGCACTCTACGAGGCGGGTCCTGCCGACTTCTCCGATTACCTGTTGGCACAACGAGCGCAGGCTGCGGGCTTCGCGCCCGTGCTGACGCTGGACAAGCGCGCCGCCAAGGGCGCCACCCACCAATTGTTGCGTTAGGCAGGTCCGCCATGCTGCTCACCCCCGACCAGGAAATGATCCGCGACGCCGTGCGCGCGTTCGCGCAGGAGCAGCTGTGGCCGAATGCCGCGCGCTGGGACAAGGAGCACCACTTCCCGCGCGAGGCGCACCGCGGCCTGGCGGCGCTGGGCGCCTATGGCATTTGCGTGCCCGAGGAGCACGGCGGCGCGGGCCTGGACTACGTCACGCTGGCCCTGGTGCTGGAGGAGATCGCCGCCGGCGACGGCGGCACCAGCACCGCCATCAGCGTCACCAACTGCCCGGTCAACGCCATCCTGATGCGCTATGGCAGCGCGGCGCAGAAGAAGCGCTGGCTCGCGCCGCTGGCCCAGGGCGAGCTGCTGGGCGCCTTCTGCCTGACCGAGCCGCACGTGGGCAGCGACGCCTCCGCCCTGCGCACCACGGCGGTGAAGCAGGGCGACGGCTACGTGATCAACGGCATCAAGCAGTTCATCACCAGTGGCCAACACGGCGACCTGGCCATCGTGGTCGCCGTCACCGACAAGGCGGCGGGCAAGAAGGGCATGAGCGCCTTCCTGGTGCCCACCCGCACGCCCGGCTACGTGGTGGCGCGGCTGGAGGACAAGGTGGGCCAGCACTCCAGCGACACGGCCCAGATCAACTTCGATGGCTGCCGCATCCCGGCCGACCACCTGATCGGCGAGGAGGGCGAGGGCTACCGTATCGCGCTGTCGGCCCTGGAAGGCGGGCGCATCGGCATCGCCGCGCAGAGCGTGGGCATGGCGCGCAGCGCCTTCGAGGCGGCGCTGGCCTATGCCAGGGAACGCCAGAGCTTCGGCACGGCCATCTTCAACCACCAGGCGGTCGGCTTCCGGCTGGCCGACTGCGCCACGCGCATCGAGGCCGCGCGCCAGCTGGTCTGGCATGCCGCGGCCCTGCGCGACGCCGGGCGGCCCTGCCTGAAGGAGGCCGCCATGGCCAAGCTGTTCGCCAGCGAGATGGCCGAGCAGGTCTGCAGCGCCGCCATCCAGACCCTGGGCGGCTACGGCTACGTCAGCGACTTCCCGGTCGAGCGGATCTGGCGCGACGTGCGGGTGTGCCAGATCTACGAGGGCACCTCCGACGTGCAGAAGATCCTTATCCAGCGCGCGCTATGAGGATAGTCATCCTCGGCGCCGGCCGCGTGGGCGAGAGCGTGGCCGAAAGCCTGGTGTCCGAGCGCAACGACATCACGCTGATCGACCCCGACGCGCAGCGCCTGCGCGAGCTGGAGGAGCGGCTGGACCTGCGCGGCGTGGTGGGCAACGGCATCCACCCCAGCACCTTGGAGCGCGCCGGCATCCGCGACGCCGACATGCTGATCGCCTGCGCCACCCAGGACGAGACCAACCTGGTGGCCTGCAAGATCGCGCACGACCGCTTCGGCGTGCCGTCCACCGTCGCCCGGCTGCGCTCGGCCGAGTTCGTCGACGGCGGGCCGCTGCTGCAGGAGACCGGCTTCGCGGTGGACCACGTGATCTGCCCCGAGGAGTCGGTGGTGCGCTACATCCAGAAGCTGATCGACTACCCCGAGGCGCTGCAGGTGCTGGAGTTCGCCCGCGGCCGGGCCCACCTGATCGCGGTGCGCGCGGTGGCCGGCAGCGCCATCGTCAACCGCAGCATCGCCGAGTTCCGCGCGCGGTTCCCCCACGCGCCCATGCGCGTGGTGGCGGTGTACCGGCAGGAGGCGCAGGTCACCTGCGAGGGCAGCACCCGCATCCTGCCGGGCGACGAGGTGTTCCTGCTGGCCGACCAGGAGCACCACCGCGCCGTGCTGGAGGCCATCCACGACGCCGACCAGCCGGTGCGCCGGGTCATGATCGCCGGCGGCGGCAACGTCGGCCTGCGGCTGGCGCGCCGCCTGGTCGGGCACTGCGAGGTCAAGCTGATCGAGCGCGACCCCAAGCGCTGCGAGTACCTGGCCACCGAACTGCCCTCCGAGCTGCTGGTGCTGCAGGGCGACGGCACCGACGAGGAGCTGCTGGCCGACGAGAATGTCGGCAGCATGGACATGTTCCTGGCGCTGACCAGCGACGACGAGGACAACATCCTGTCGGCCATGCTGGCCAAGCGGCTGGGCGCGCGGCGCGTGCTGTCGCTGATCAACCGCCGCGCCTATGCCGACCTGATGCAGGGCAGCACCATCGACATCGCGGTCTCGCCCGCGCACACCGTCATCGGCGAGCTGCTGGCGCACGTGCGCCGGGGCGACGTGGTGGCGGTGCACAGCCTGCGCCGCGGCGCAGCCGAGGCGCTGGAGGGCGTGGCCCACGGCGACGCCAAGACCTCCAGGCTGGTCGGACGCACCGTGGCCCACATCGACAGGACGCTGCCGGACGGCGTGCGCCTGGGCGCGGTGGTGCGCGGCGAGGGCGAGCGCCAGCGCGTGCTGATGCCCGGGCACGACCTGGTGATCGAGACCGACGACCACCTGATCCTGTTCATCCCCAACAAGCGCCAGGTGCGCGAAGTCGAGCGCCTGTTCCAGGTGAGCGCCACCTTCTTCTAGCCATGCACAGCCTGGGACCGGTGCTGGCGGTGGTGGCGCGCGTGCTCGCCGGCTTCTCCTTTGCCTTCCTGGTGCCGCTGGCCTGGGCCTGGGTGCTGGACGAGCCCTGGCTGCGGCCGGTGTGGGCCGGCGCCTTCGCCGGTACCCTGGTGGCGGGCCTGGTGCTGGGCTGGATCGTCCGGCATGCACGGCGCGAGCTGCAGCCCAAGGACGGCTTCCTGCTGGTGACCCTGGTGTGGGTGGCGCTGCCGGCATGCTCGGCCATCCCGCTCTACCTGGCCGTGCCGGGCATCGACCTGGCGCACTCCTACTTCGAGTCGATGAGCGCGCTCACCGCCACCGGCGCCACGGCCCTGTCGGGGCTGGACGCGCTGCCGGTCTCGGTCAACGTCTGGCGCTGCTTCCTGCAGTTCGTGGGCGGGCTGGGCATCATCCTGCTGGTGGTGGCCGTGCTGCCGCTGCTGGGCCTGGGCGGCGTGCAGCTGTACCGGGCCGAGGCGCCGGGGCCCCTGAAGGACGCCAAGCTCACCCCGCGCATCGCGGAGACGGCGCGTGGTTTGTGGACCGTGTACTTCGTGCTGTCGGCGGCCTGCTTCCTGGCCTACCGCTGGGCCGGCATGGGCTGGGCCGACGCCTTCATGCACATGTGCAGCACCATGGGCCTGGGCGGCTTCTCCTCGCACGACGCCAGCTTCGGCTACTGGAACTCGCCGCTGATCGAGGGCGTGGCCATCGTCTTCATGGCGCTGTCGGGCATCAGCTTCGCGCGCTACTTCATCGTCTGGCGCAACCGCTCGGCGGCCACGCTGGTGCGAGACCAGGAGGTGCGGGCCTACGTCACGCTGCTGCTGCTGTCCATCGCGCTGCTGACCTGGCTGCTGGTGGACCGGGCGGTGTACGACGGCACCGCCGCCGCGCTGCGCGCCGCCGCCTTCCAGGTGGTCTCGCTGGCCACCACCACCGGCTACGCGTCCACCGACTACACCCAGTGGCCGGTGTTCGCGCCGGTACTGCTGATCTTCCTGGGCTGCTTCGTCTCCTGCGCCGGCTCCACCGGCGGCGGCATCAAGCTGGTGCGCATGATCCTGCTGGTCAAGCAGGCGCGGCGCGAGCTGGTGCGCATCATCCACCCGCGGGTGGTCAACCCGGTCACGTTGGGCGGCGCCACCGTGCCGCCGCAGGTGATCGCCAACGTGCTGGCCTACATGCTGATCTACGGCGCCAGCATCGTCGGCCTCACCTTTTTGCTGCTGTTGTCGGGGCTGGAGCTGGTGACGGCGTTCTCGGCCGTCATCGTCTGCGTCAACAACATCGGCCCGGGCCTGGGCCTGGTCGGGCCGGCCGGCCATTTCGGCGTGCTCACCGACTTCCAGCTGTGGGTGCTGAGCTTCGCCATGCTGCTGGGCCGGCTGGAGCTGATGTCGGTGCTGGTGCTGTTCACGGTGCCGTTCTGGCGCAAGTGAGCCCATGGCGCCCACCGACCCCTGTCCCTGCGGACGGGCTGACGCGAAAGGCCGGCCGCGGTCCTGGGCGCAGTGCTGTGGTCCGCACCTGCAGGACCCGCAGGGCTGTCCGGCGCCCGATGCGCAGGCGCTGATGCGCTCGCGGTACAGCGCGTTCGTCGTCGGCGATGCGGCCTACCTGCTGGCGACCTGGCACCCGAGCCGCCGCCCCGCCGAGGTGCGGTTCGAAGCGGGCGCCAAGTGGCTGGGGCTCGAGGTGCGCCGGCATCGCAGGGTCGGCCCCGATCACGCGGAGGTGGAGTTCGTGGCCCGCTGCCGGGTCGAGGGCCGGGCGGTGCGGCTGCACGAACGCAGCCGGTTCGTTCGGGAGGAGGGACGCTGGTACTACGTGGAGGGTGACGACCTCGAGCCTGCGGGGTAGCAGCTCTGCCGTTGCTACGATCCTGCCCCACCTCCATCAGGATTTTCATGCCGACCCTCCTCTCCTTCGCCGCCGTCCTGTTCGATTGCGACGGCGTGCTCGTCGACAGCGAGCCCATCACCAACGGCGTGCTGCGCGACATGCTGGAGGAGCTGGGCTGGCGGCTCACGCCTGAGGAATGCATGCGGCTGTTCGTCGGCAAGGCGGTGCGCGACGAGCGCTCGCTGATCGAGTCGCGCACCGGGCGCCCGCTCACCGACGCCTGGCTGGCCGAGTTCCGCGAGCGGCGCAACCAGGGGCTGCGCGAGCGATTGCAGGCGGTGCGCCATGCGCCCGAGGCGGTGGCGTGGGTGCACGGGCATTACCAGGGGCGCATCGCCTGTGCCTCCGGCGCCGACCTGTTCAAGGTCCGGCTGCAGCTGGAGATGACCGGCCTGATGCGCTGGTTCGACGGCCGCATCTTCAGCGGGCACGACCTGCCGCGCTCCAAGCCGCATCCCGACGTGTACCTGGCCGCCGCCGCCGCCCTGGGCGTGGACCCGCGGCGCTGCGCGGTGGTGGAGGACACGGTCACGGGCACCGCGGCCGGCGTGGCCGCGGGCGCCACCGTGTTCGGCTACAGCCCGCCCGAGGCCGGGCATGACGCGCCCGGCGCGCTGCGCGCCGCCGGCGCCGCGCGCATCTTCACCGACATGGCCGAGCTGCCGGAACTGCTGAGCAACGGTTAGGATGGGGCGCCTCGCGGGGAGGCGCGTCACTGCAGGAGGAGGAATTCATGAACAAGGCGCTTGTCGCATTGGCCGCGGCCCTGGCCGCAACGTCCCTGTCGCTCGCGGGCGGGGTCACCCCCAACGCCAACGGCTATCTGGTGCTGCCCCTCGCACCCGTGCTGGAGCAGGCCCAGACCCAGGGGGTGCTGGACGGCATGCCGGTGCGCTTCGGCGCCGGCCCGTCGGCGGCGGCCGGCACCGAGATCAAGGTCATGTCCTGGGCGCGGCCCGGCGACCTGCGCGGCTGGGGCATCCCGACGCCGCGCATGGCCGACGGCCGGCCGGTGTCGCTGACGCCCGAGCAGACCTGCCAGCTGGCGCTGCGCTACACGCTGGAGAGCCTGGTGGCGCAAGCCCGCAGGCACGGCGCCAAGGCCGTGGTCGACGTCGTCAGCTACAACGACGAGGTGGTGCTGGACAGCCCCACCAGCTTCGAGTGCATCCCGGGCCGGGCCAGCTCCGTCGTGAACCTCAAGGGCCGGATCGCGGCCCAGCCCTGAAGGCCGCGGCTTGGCCGCGGCGTCAGCGCCGCAGTTCGGTCTTGTGGTTGACGATGCGGCCCACCAGGCCGTACTCGATGGCTTCCTCGGCCGACAGCCAGCGGTCGCGCTCGATGTCCTGCAGCACCGTGTCCAGCGGCTTGCCGGTCTCGCGCGAGATGGTGCGGGCGATGCGCTCGCGCGCCTTGATGATCTCCTGCGCGTGGATGGCGATGTCGCTGGCCTGGCCGCCGGCCCCGCCCGAGGGCTGGTGGATCAGGAAGCGGGTGTTGGGCGTGCAGTAGCGGCGCTCGCGCGGCACGGCCAGGTACAGGTGGGTGGCCGCGCTGCCGACCCAGCCGGTGCCTATCATGTTCACCGGCGCCGAGATGAAGCGGATGATGTCGTGGATGGCATCGCCGGATTCCAGGTGGCCGCCGGGCGAGCTGACCAGCAGGTCGATGGGCGTGGGCGCGTCGGCGTCCAGGGCGATCAGGCGGCGGGCGATGTCGGCGGCCGAGCGGTCGTTGATCTCGCCGAACACCATCACGGTGCGCGACTTGAAGGCCTTCTCTTCCAGGAAGGCGTTGCGCGGCTCGGCGGTGGTGGTGGACGCGGTGTCGGTATCGGGTTGTTCCATGGGGGACTCCTGAATCATGCAGCCGCCATGATGGCATGGCGCCGGGGACCCGGGTCGCGGCGCGGCGATTGACGGCCTGGCCGAAGGGGCGCCTGCCTGGAGGCTGCCGGCGGGTGGGCGCAGACGCGCACCGGCGTGCGGCGCCGCCGCACGGGACGCGTCCGGAGGTTCCTACAGACAGGGCTGCACCGCGCCGGGACACTGCAATCGCCTTCTTTCTCCCGAACCGTCATCGATCGTGCAAGAGCCGGCCTTCTCCACCCTGCTGTACCGCTACTTCTTCTTCGGCTGGCTGTTCAAGGACATCGGCCAGGGCACCATGTTCGAACGCGCCGCCGTGATGCGGCACAACCGCGAGCAGGCGCGCTGGCTGCCGGTCTACCTGCTGCGCTGGCTGTGGTGGGGCCTGGGTTTCTATGCCGTGGCCCAGGTGGTCGAGTTCGTGCTGCAGGCGCCCGCGTTGTCCATGCTGTTCTATGCCGCCAGCTCGCTGAGCGTGCCCTTCACCGTGGCAGCCGCGGCGGCCTGGGTCGGCCTGCGCTGGCTGCACCGCCCTTCCTGAGCGGCGGGTACGGGGGCCCGAGCCCTAGTTCTGATCGCCTTGCAGCGTGCGCGCGCCGGCGCCTCCGCCATGGCCGGCATCGCCGTTGTGCAGCACCAGGGTGACCAGCACGGCGCAGGTGCTGCGCGCGCGCAGCGAATGCTTCTGCTTGCCCGGCAGCAGCAGCAGCTGGCCGGGGCGCAGGCGCCGCGTGCCGCCCGGCCATACCACCTCCACATCGCCTTCCAGGCACTGGATGGTGCATTCCTCGTCCACGTGGTGCGGCGGCTGGTCGTGGTGCGCCGGCAGCACCAGGTGCAGCAGCTGCAGCCGGTCGGTCTTGATCAGGCTGGTGCTGACGGCGCGGGCCAGGTCCGGCCCCAGCGGGCCGACGTTGATGATGTCCAGCGGTTGGGCGTGCGGCAGGGCCATTCAGTGCTCCGGTGGGCAGAAGGTGGTCATGGACGGGCAGGGCAAGACACGTGCCCGGCCGTAAGGCGTACACTCGATCGTTGTGACCTACGTCGACCTGCTGCGCAAGGTGCTCCTGCAGGGTGTGCCTGTCGAGAACGCGTTGGATTTCCTGCGCGACGCCGGCGCTTCCCCGCTGGAGGCGGCGGTGGCGGTCCACATCGTGACCGGCACCGAGCTGGCCGATGCGCGCAAGCTGGTCGAGATCTCCCAGGCCTGGAAGGCGCCGCGCCCGCGGCCGGCCCCCACCGTGGCGGCCGAGCCTTCGGTGGGGCACTACGGCCGCTCGGGCCGGGGCTCGCACAGCGTGCTGGCCCACCTGCTGGCGGTCCAGTCGGCGCGGCCGTCAGCGCAGCCGCAGGGCGGCTGAGCGCCACTGTCAGTCGCCCGCGGTGTCGGCCAGCAGCCGCGCCAGCTGGGACACGTCCACCGGCTTGACGAAATGCGCGTCGAAGCCGGCGGCCAGCGTGCCGCGGCGGTCGTGCTCCTGGCCGTAACCGGTAATCGCCACCAGCCGGGCGCCCGCCGTGGCCGGGTCGGCGCGCAGGCGGCGCGCCAGCTCCTTGCCGTCCATGTCGGGCAGTCCGATGTCCAGCAGGAACAGCTGCGGCCGCAGGGTCCGGGCCCGCTCCAGCGCCCCCAGCGGATTGGTCTCCACGGTCACCTGGTGGCCCAGCGTCTCGACCAGCATCGCCAGCAGCTGGGCCGCGTCGGCGTTGTCGTCCACCACCATCACCTGCAGGGGCTGCGCAGCTGGGGCAGCCAGCGCCGGCCCTGGGGCGTCGGCAGCCGGCGGCGGCTCCACCAGGCGCGGCAGGCAGACCGTGAAGCGGCTGCCGCGGCCCGGGCCGTCGCTGTGGGCCGTCACGCGGCCACCATGCAGCTCGACCAGGCTGCGCACCAGCGCCAGCCCGATGCCCAGCCCGCCCTGCGAGCGGTCGGAGCTGCGCGCCGCCTGCGCGAACAGCTCGAAGGCGCGCTGCGCCAGCTCGGGCGTCATGCCGGTGCCATTGTCGTCGACCACCAGCTCGACCTGGGCGTCGTGGGTGCGCAGCCGCACCTCGATCTCGCCGCCCTCGGGCGTGTACTTGGCCGCGTTGTTCAGCAGGTTGCCGACCACCTGCACCAGGCGCTTGTGGTCGCCGCGCACGAACACCGGTTCGGGCGGCATGTGCAGGGACAGCCGGTGCCGCCGGGCTTCGATCAGCGGCCGCACCTGCTCGCCGGCGTCGCGCACCACCCGCTTGGCATCCACCCTGGCCTGCTCCAGCTCGACCAGGCCACGGGTGACGCGCGAGACGTCCAGCAGATCGTCCACCAGGCCGGTCATGTGCCTGACCTGGCGCGAGATGATGGCGCTGGTGTGGCGCACCCGTGCCTCGTCCATCCGCCCCAGGGTCAGCAGGTCGGCGGCGGCGGCGATGGGCGCCAGCGGGTTGCGCAGCTCGTGCGCCAGCATCGCCAGGAACTCGTCCTTGCGCCGGTCGGCCTCGGTCAGCGCGTTCACGGCCTTGACCTGCTCGGTCACGTCGTTGCCCTGCGCGAAGATGCCGACCACCTGCCCGCTGGCGTCGCGCACCGGCTGGTAGACCAGGTCGACGAAGCGCTCGGCCAGCGGCCCGCCGGGTTCCTTCTGCACCACCAGGCGCACGGCACGGCCGGTGAAGGGTTCGCCGCTGGCGTACACCTGGTGCAGCAGCTCCTCGAAGCCCTGGTGGCGCAGGTCGGGCAGGGCCTGGAACACCGGCAGCCCCTCGATCTGGCGGTGGCCCACCAGCTGGTAGTAGGCCTGGTTCACCATCTCGAACACCAGGTCGGGCCCGCGCAGCAGGGCGATGAAGCCCGGCGCGTTGTCGAACCAGGTCTGCAGCGTCTGCGCGGCGTCCTGCGCCTCGCGCACCAGGCGGTCGCGCTCGCGTTCGGCGGCGACCCGGCCCGTCTCCTCGGTGCAGGCGCAGAACAGGCCGCCGATCGCGCCCGCGTCGTCGTGGACCGGGCTGTACGACCAGGTGAACCAGGTGTCCTCGGGAAAGCCGTTGCGCTCCATCACCAGCAGCACCCGCTCGTTCCAGGTCGGGCGGCCGTGCCGCATCACCGCCTCCACCTGCGGCCCCAGCACGTCCCAGATGTCGGACCAGCTGTCCAGCGCCGGCCGCCCGAAGGCCTGCGGGTGGCGCTTGCCCAGGATCGGGACGTAGGCGTCGTTGTAGATGTTGACCAGCGACGGGCCCCACCACACGAACATCGGGAAGCGCGAGTTCAGGCAGATGCTCGCCGCGATGCGCAGGCTTTGCGGCCAGTGCTCCACTGGCCCGAGCGGCGTGGCGGCCCAGTCGGTGCGCTCGAACATGCGCCCGGTCTCGGTGGCAGCGGCGGCGCCGGCCCCTTCCGTGGGAACCATCAGCAGCGGATGCGGGGTCTGGGCAGGGCGGTTCATGGCCGGCGCAGTCTAGCGGTACGGCCCGGCTGTCGGACCACGAGGTAAGCGCATTTTTCCGGCACGGCACAATCCGGCCGGCATGAAGTTCAAGATGGCCCCCAATTCCCTGTTCGCGATCCTGCTGCGCTCGCCGTGGTGGATCAGCCTGGCCGTCGCGCTGGCCTTCGTGGCCGTGGCCCACGCGTTGCTGCCGGCGGACTACCGCCTGCTGGGCGCCATGGGCAGCCTGCCGTTCTTCGTCATCGCCGCGGTGGCGCTGGTGCGGCAGCTGCGCGCGCCCAGCGCGCGCCAGAGCGAAGCCACCCTGCAGGCGGTGGGCCGGATGAACTGGGCCGAGTTCGGCGACACGCTGGCGCGCGGCTTCGAACGGCAGGGCCACGCGGTCGAGCGGCTGCCCGCAGGCGCCGCGGCCGACCTGCGGCTGCGCCGCGACGGCCGCACCACCCTGGTGGCGGCGCGCCGATGGAAGGCGGCGCGGCACGGCGAGGAGGCCCTGGCCGCGCTGCATGCCTCGGCGCGCCGGGAGGATGCCGGCGGCTGCGTCTATGTCACGCTCGGCGAGCTCAGCGCCAACGCCCGCAGCCTGGCCGCCCGCCAGTCCATCGAGCTGATGCAGGCGCCCGAACTGGCGCGCCTGCTGCACGGCGTGGCCCTGCCGCCACACGCCTGAATTGGCGGAGCCGGCTGACAGCGCCTGGCCGGCAAAGATGGTGTGATGGCCGGCAACGCCCTGCTTGCGAGGACGAGGACGCCGCATGTACTACGCGATAGAAGCCATCCATTGGGCCCCCGGCGGCCACATCTCCCATGTGCGCTGGTACCGGGTGTCCGCCGGCAACGAGGGCGTGCAGCGCAGCGGGCCCGAGGTCGTGCCGGTGGTGGACGCGGCCCGGGTGTGCGAGTCGCACGAGGTGCGGGTCTACGTCGAGGGCGACGCCGGGCGTTTCTTCCGGATGAAGGCCTGCCCCGAGGGGATCGACGCGGTGGCCGACGAGGCCGGCACCCCGCTGAAGGCGCGCCTGGCCCACCTGCCCACCTTCGAGCTCGACGAGGCGGTGCAGCGGTGAGCGCGCCGGCGCTGGACGAGGAGACGCTGCGCATGGCGCGGCAGGTGTTCCACTGGGTGCGCAGCGGCGACCTGGCGTCGCTGCAGCCGCTGCTGGACCAGGGCCTGCCGCCCAACCTGCTGAACGAGAACGGCGACAGCCTGCTGATGCTGGCCGCCTACCACGGCCACCTGGAGGTGTCGCGGGCGCTGCTGGCGGCCGGCGCCGATACCGAGATCCGCAACGACCGCGGCCAGACGCCGCTGGCCGGCGCCGCCTTCAAGGGCCATGCCGAGGTGGTCCGGCTGCTGCTGGACCAGGGCGCGCTGGCGGACGGCCACGGGCCGGACGGCAAGACCGCGCTGATGACGGCCGCCATGTTCAACCGGGTGGAGGTGATGGACCTGCTGCTGGGGCGGGGCGCCGACCCGGCGCACCGCGACGCCGCCGGCATGAACGCGCTGGAGGCGGCCCAGCGCATGGGCGCCGACGACGCGGTGCAGCGGCTGCGCCAGTCTGCTTAGGGCCGCGGCGCGGCGGCACGCCGCTGGCCGTCAGAGGGCGCGGTTCATGTCGACCGCGAGCCCGGCCTGCCTCATCTCGCGAGCCAGCACCAGCCGCCACAGGCCGGCGCTGTCCACGGCATGGCAGGCCAGGCCGTCCAGCGCGGGCACGGACTGCGGTTCGGTGGTCAGCAGCAGGCAGACCCGGTTGCGGCCGACGGCGCCCAGCAGGAAACCGATCTGCAGGGGCAGCGCGGCGTCGGCATCCGGGCCGGGGATCACCACCGCGAACTCGGCGCCGCGCAGGCTCTCCAGCCCGTCCAGCAGCGAGGCGCCGGTACCGGTCGCGGGCGGACGCAGCACCGCCGTCAGGCCCAGCTGCCCCACCAGCGCCGCCACGGCCTGGCCGGTGCCATCGCCCGCCGCGCACACCACCGCCACGCCGCTGGTGCGGCCGCCCGAAGCCGCCGGCGCCAGGGCCGGCCGCGGGGGTGGGGGTGGGGGAGGGGGCGTCACCACCGCCTTGGCGACGGGGCTGGACGACGGCGCGGGCGGGGGCGCCGGGGTGAAGGCGGGGGCGGGGGCCGGCGCAGGGTTGGCCACAGGCGCCGGTGCCGGCCTGGGGGCAGGTGCCTGGGTGGGCGCAGCCGCCGTGGGCGCCGCCGGAGCCGGCCCTTCCAGGCGCCGGGTCAGCAGCATGCTGACGGCGTTCACCTTGGTGCCCGCGCGGGCGATCGCCTGCCGCACGCTGTCCTGGAACTCCTCGGGCGAGTAGCGGTCGCCCAGGGCGGGGTCCATCTCGCCCAGGGGGCCGATCGCGTACTGCTGGTACTCCGGCGTGCCGGCGCCCAGCGCGTCGGCCAGCGTGCCGTTGACCTTCTTCTGCAGCGCCTCCAGCCGCTGGTCCCAGCGGTCCTGGATGGCCGATGCGTTGAAGGCCCGCAGCTCGCGGGCGCGCCGGGCCAGCTTGTCGATCGCGTTCTCCAGCGCCGCCCGGTCGCCCTCGATGGCCGGGCCCGGCGCCGCTTTCCCTGTGGACATGCATCCTCCTCGTCACGTGGGGTGTGCGACTGTAGCGCCTCGCCGCGGCGGCGGTCCAGCGCGGGCATGCCCGCGCTCGTCGCCCGGCGGAACGCCTAGACTCGCATCCGCACGCAATTCCCAAGGAGACTTCCATGCGCTTCGCTTCCCGCTGCCTGGCGGCGCTCGCCGCCACCCTGCTGGGCTCGGCCGCCGCCCTGGCCCAGCCCGCCCCCGGACCGGCCTATCCCACCAAGCCCATCAAGGCCATCGTGCCCTTCGCTCCCGGCAGCGCCACCGACCAGATCGGCCGCGCCTTCGCCGCCAAGATGTCCGAAACGCTGGGCCAGCCCATCGTGGTCGAGAACAAGCCGGGCGTGAACGGCATGCTGGGCGCGGCCGACGTGGCCAAGGCCGCACCGGATGGCTACACCCTGCTGATCGGCACCAACAGCACCAACGCTGCCCTGAAGAGCCTGATGAAGTCGCTGCCCTACGACCAGGACACGGCCTTCGCCCCGGTGGGCTACCTGGGCCAGGTGCCGCTGATCGTGGCGGTGAACAACGAGGTGCCGGCCAAGAACCTGCGCGAGCTGGTGGACATGGCCAAAGCCAAGCCCGGCCACGTCACCTTCGCCAGCGCCAGCACCTCGCAGCTGGTGTCCACCGAGATGCTGGCCAGCATGGCCGGCGTGAAGATGACCAACGTGCCGTACAAGAGCGGCCCGGCGGCCATGACCGACCTGATCGGCGGGCAGGTGATGATGTTCACGGCCGACTTCGCCGTGATGCTGCCGCAGGTCAAGGGCGGCAAGGTGCGCGGCCTGGCCGTCACCTCGGCCAAGCGCTCGGCCGCCATCCCCGAGCTGCCCACCGTCAACGAGGCGCTGGGGCTGAAGGACTACGAGCTGATCGCCTACTTCGCCGCCTTCGCGCCGGCCGGCACGCCGCCCGACGTGATCGCCAGGCTGAACCGGGCGATCAACGCCGCCGCCTCCAGCAAGGACCTGCAGGAGAAATTCGCGCCCATCGGCTTCGTGGTCGACCCCGGCCCGCCCGAGGCCCTGGCCCAGCGCACCCGCACCGAGACCGCCAAGTGGGCCAAGGCGATCAAGGAAGCGGGCATCGAGCCGCAGTGACCCTGGGCGGCGCGGCGGCCGCCGGCCTTACTTCTTGCCCAGGCCCAGCCGCGCCGCGCCCTCGGTGTACAGCCGGGTCTTGTCGGCCATGAAGGCGTCCATCTGCTCCAGGCCGACGTTGACCAGCTCGAAGCCGCTCTTGGCCGCCAGCTCCTTCATCTCGGGATCGTTGTTCAGCGCCATCCACAGGTCGGACATGCGCTTGCGCGCCTCCGGCGGCGTGGACTTGGGCATGCCGATGCCGCGGTAGGCGCCGTCCACCCAGTCGACCCCCAGCTCGCGGAAGGTCGGCACGTCCGGCATCAGCGGGTGGCGCTTTTCCATGGCCACCGCCAGCGGCCGCACCCGGCCCTTGTTGCTGATGGCGAACGGCACGTAGGTCATGGCGCCGTCCACCTGCGCGCCCAGCACCGAGGTCGCCATGTCGCCGGTGCCCTTGAACGGCACGTAGATGGTCTTGACGCCGAAGGCGGCGTTCAGGCGCTCGTGCGCCGCGTGGTTGGCCGAGTTGGTGCCCGAGCCGCCCAGGCTGATCTTGCCGGGGCTGGCCTTGGCCGCCTTGAGGAACTCGTCGAAGTTCTTGATGGCGCTCTGCTCCGGCACCACCAGGATGTCGGGCGTGTAGTGGAACCAGAACACCGGCAGGATGTCCTGGGTCTTGTACTGCACCTGCCCCTCGATCGGCTGGAACACGATGTGCGGCAGGTTGATGCCCGCCACGTTCACGCCGTCGCCGGGCAGCTGGTTGATCTGCGTCCACATCAGCGCGCCGCCGGCACCGGCCTTGTACTGGATGATGGTCTCGACCGCGGGGCACTTCTTCTTGAGCACCAGCTGCTGGTGGCGCGCCGACAGGTCGGACTCGCCGCCCGGCGTGAAGGCCTGCCAGTACATCACGTTCTTGTCGGGGCAGGGCTGGGCCAGCGCCGCCGAGGCGAGGACCGTGAGTCCCAGGGCCGCCATCCACTGTTTCATCGCTTGTCTCCTGTTGGGGGTGAAGAGGGGTTGTGGCACGCTCTCAGCGCGGATGCAATCGGTGGATCACCGCAGCCGTCACCTCGGCCGTGCCGGCGCGGCCGCCCAGGTCGCGGGTGTGCAGCCGGCTGTCGGCGGTCACCGCCTCGATGGCCTGCATCAGCCGCTGCGCCGCGGCGCGCTCGCCCAGGTGCTCGAGCAGCATGACGCAGCTCCAGAAGGTGCCGACCGGGTTGGCCAGGCCCTTGCCCATGATGTCGAAGGCCGAGCCGTGGATGGGCTCGAACATGCTGGGATAGCGGCGCTCCGGGTCGATGTTGCCGGTGGGCGCGATGCCCAGGCTGCCGGCCAGGGCGGCCGCCAGGTCGCTCAGGATGTCGGCGTGCAGGTTGGTGGCCACCAGGGTGTCCAGCGAGGCCGGGCGGTTGACCATGCGCGCGGTGCAGGCGTCCACCAGTTCCTTGTCCCATTTGACGTCGGGGAACTCCCGGCTCACCTGGACCGCGATCTCGTCCCACATCACCATGGCATGGCGCTGGGCGTTGGACTTGGTCACCACCGTCAGCAGCTTGCGCGGGCGCGCCTGCGCCAGGCGGAAGGCGTAGCGCATGATGCGCTCCACGCCGGCGCGCGTCATCATGCTCACGTCGGTCGCCACCTCGATCGGGTGGCCCTGGTGGGCGCGGCCGCCCACGCCCGCGTACTCGCCCTCGGAGTTCTCGCGCACGATCACCCAGTCCAGGTCGGCCGGCGCGCAGCGCTTGAGCGGCGCGTCGATGCCCGGCAGGATGCGCGTGGGCCGCACGTTGGCGTACTGGTCGAAGCCCTGGCAGATCTTCAGGCGCAGGCCCCACAGGGTGACGTGGTCGGGGATGTCGGGGTCGCCGGCCGACCCGAACAGGATGGCGTCCATCCCGCGCAGCGCCTCCAGCCCGTCGGCCGGCATCATCTCGCCGTGTTCGCGGTACCAGTCGCCGCCCCAGCCGAAGCTCTGGAACTCGAAGCGCAGGCCGTCCTGCGACGCCGCCAGCGCCTGCAGCACCTGCTGCCCCGCGGGGATCACTTCCTTGCCGATGCCGTCGCCGGGGATGCAGGCGATGCGGTAGCTCTTCCTTGCGCTCATGGGCGGTTTCCTCGTTGCCAGGGGCGCATGGTGCGCGCGGCCATGCGGGAAACAATGCGACAGAATTCAAACCATTCTGAACCTGGAGTTCACCAATGGCGGCACCGCGCGCGGCCTCGGCCGACATGCAGTTCTTCGGCACCCTGGTGCGCTGCGGCAGCCTGGCCGCGGCGGCGCGCGAGCTGCAGGTCACGCCGCCGGCGGTGAGCAAGCGCCTGGCGCAGCTGGAGCAGCACCTGGGTACGCGGTTGCTCAGCCGCACCACGCGCCGCATCGGCCTCACCGCCGAAGGCGAGGCCTACCTGGCCCACGCGCGCCGCATCCTGGCCGAGATCGCGGCCGTCGAGCGCGAGCTGCAGGGCGC
This sequence comes from Ramlibacter tataouinensis TTB310, assembly GCF_000215705.1. Lineage (NCBI taxonomy): Bacteria > Pseudomonadati > Pseudomonadota > Betaproteobacteria > Burkholderiales > Comamonadaceae > Ramlibacter > Ramlibacter tataouinensis. The sequence goes on from NC_015677.1 coordinate 615,781, forward strand.
GCGCGAGCAGCCCGCCGGCCTGCTGCGCGTGAACGCCACGCTGGGCTTCGGCCGCCTGCACATCGCGCCGCTGGTGGCCAGCTTCGTGCGCGGGCACCCGGGCGTGCAGGTGCAATTGCAGCTGTCGGCCAGCCCGCCGCCGCTGACGCAGGACGCGTTCGACGTCTGCGTGCGCTTCGGCGAGCCGCCCGACGCGCGCGTCATCGCCCGCCTGCTGGCGCCCAACCGCCGCCTGCTGTGCGCCTCGCCCGGCTACCTGGCCCGGCGCGGCACGCCCCGGGCCCCGGCCGACCTGGCGCGCCACGACACCATCGCCATCCGCCAGGGCGACGAGGCCTACGGCGTATGGCGGCTGCGCTCGGGCAGGCGCACCGAGACCGTCAAGGTGCACGGACCCTTGAGCAGCAACGACGGCGAGATCGCCGTGCAGTGGGCGCTGGCCGGCCACGGCATCGTGCTGCGGGCGGAGTGGGACATCGCCCGCTACCTCCGCAGCGGACGGCTGCGCGAGGTGCTGCCGAACTGGCAGACGCCGCCGGCGGATGTGTACGCGGTGTACCCGGTGCAGGCGCAGGGCGCGGCCCGGGTGCGGGCGTTCGTGGAGTACCTGGCGGCGGAGTTGGGCAAGGCAACGGGGTAGGATGCCCTTTGTCGACCATGTCTGAAGAGCCGCAGCGTCTGTCCAAGGTGGTTGCGGCCCGGGTGCCCTGCTCGCGCCGCGAGGCGGAGCAGTACATCGCCGAAGGCTGGGTGCGCGTGGACGGCAGGGGTGGAAGAGCCGCAGTTCCGGGTGGCCGGCGAGCGCGTCGACATCGATCCGCAGGCCCGCCTGCAGGCCACGACGCCCGCCACGCTGCTGATGCACAAGCCGGCGGGGATGAGCACAACCCAGGCGCAGGCGCTGCTGGGCGCGGCAACCCACTGGGCCGGCGACACCTCGGGCATCCGCCGGGTCAAGAGCCATGCCGTCGGGCTCGCGGCGCTGCTGGCGCTGCCGGTGCAGGCCAGCGGGCTGTCGGTCTTCAGCCAGGACGGGCGCATCGTGCGCAAGCTCAACGAGGACGCGGGCTTGATCGAGCAGGAGCTGGTCGCGCAGGTGGCCGGTACCCTCGCGCCCGAGGGCCTGGCTCTGCTGTGCCGGGGCCTGGTGTTCGAGGGCCGTGCCCTGCCGCCGGCACGCGTGAGCTGGCAGAGCGAGGCGCGCCTGCGCTTGGCCCTCAAGGGCATCGCGCCCGAGTGGGTGCCCTGGATGTGCGCGCAGGTGGGTCTCGAGCTCACGGCGCTCAAACGCATCCGTATCGGGCGCGTGCCCATGGCCGGGCTGCCACCGGGCCAGTGGCGCTATCTCCCGCCGGGCGAACGGTTCTAGCCTCGGGCCGCAAGGGATTGCCCGCATGAACCTGGGTGGCTCGTGCCACTAGCATGCTTGCGACTCGCGCGATGAGGGCGCATCGCCGAGCCGCTCCTCATAGCGCATCCACAAAGGGAGACTCCATGCGAAAGATCGCGAAAACGCTGCTGGGCCTGGCCTTCACGGCCGCCTGCCTGCTCTCCGGGACCGCGGTCCTGGCGCAGGCCTACCCCTCCAAGCCGATCAGGATGATCGTCCCCTTCCCCGCGGGAGGCACGACCGACATCGTGGCGCGCATCGTGGCGCAGCGCATGTCCGAGTCGATGGGGCAGCCGGTGCTGGTGGAAAACCGGGGCGGCGCGGGCGGTGCCATCGGCGCGGACGTGGTCGCCAAGGCGCCGCCCGACGGCTACACCATCATGATGCACAACCTCACCTTCCCGCTGTCGTCGGTCGCGCAGACGCTGTCCAAGCGCTCGCCCTTCAACCCGGAGACGGATTTCGAGGGAGTGGCCATCGCGGTGTACGTGCCGTTCGTGTGGACCGCCCATCCCGGCGTGCCGGCCAAGGATTTGCGTGAGCTCGGCAACCTGCTGCGCGGCAGCCCCGGCCTGCAGTACAACTACGGCTCCACCGGGCCGGGCTCCACCATGCACGTGCTGGGCGAGGCCTTCAAGCGCGACGCCAAGGTCCAGATGGAGCACGTGCCCTTCAAGGGCGCCGCGCCGCTGAAGCAGGAGCTGCTCGCCGGCCGCCTGCAGGTCGGCGGCGACCAGCTCTCCTCGTCGCTGGCCGAGATCAAGGCGGGCACGCTGAAGGCGCTGGCCACCACGGCTTCGAAGCGGATCCCCGGCCTGCCCGACGTGCCGACGGTGAGGGAGCTGGGCTTCCCCAACCTGGAGCTGGAAGGCTGGAACGGCGTATTCGCCCCCGCCAAGACGCCCAGGGAGGTGCTGGACCGGCTGAACCGCGAGGTGGTGGCGGCGGTCAAACACCCCGACGTGCAGAAGCGCCTGGCCGACATGGGCGCGGAGGCGGTGGGCTCGACCGGCGCCGAGCAGGACGCCATCTTCCGCCGCCAGATGGACCAGTTCCGGCCCATCATCCGCGACATGAAGATCGACTAGGCCCGGCCGGCGTCCTTCAGCCACCAGACCGGCAGCTGCGCGCAGTCGGCCTGCGCCAGCCCCTGGTCCATGGCCGAGCGCAGGCTCTGGGCCGTGCGCGCGGTGAGCGGCAGCTGCCGGTGCAGGCTGCCGGCCAGCTCCAGCATCTTCTGCACGTCCTTGTGCATGGTGGCGATGTCCACGGTCACCGCGCCGCCCGCGTCGCCGGCCAGCGCCTGGGCGATCATGCCCCCGCGCACCTTCAGCATGTTCGGTCCGCCCGACGAGTCGGACAGGATGTCGATGACGCGCGCCGGGTCCAGCTGCAGCGGCTGCACCAGGGAGAGCGCCTCTCCCAGGGTCTGCCAGTAGACCATCAGCGGCAGGTTGACCGCCAGCTTCATGGTGGCGCCCGCGCCATGCGGGCCCACGTGCTCCACACGCCGGCACAGCTGCGACAGCAGCTCGCGCGCACGCTCCACGTCCTGCGCCGCGCCGCCGGCAAAGCCCATCAGCTTGCCCTCCCTGGCCGGGCCCACGCTGCCGCCCACCGGGCACTCGACGTAGGAAGCGCCGGCCGCGGCCGCGCGGGAGGCGAGCTCTTGCTGCTTGGCCGGCGCCACCGTGCTCATCTCGATGAACAGCTTGCCGGTACAGGACCCCGACAACAGCCCGGACGGCGAGAGGTAGACCTCGTCCAGCGCCTTCTCGTCGGTGAGGAAGGTGATCACCGTGTCCACGGCCGCCGCGAGCTCGCGCGGGGACGCCGCCCAGCCAAGACCGCTGTCCAGCAGCGGCTGCGCACGTTGCCGGGTGCGGTTCCACACACTGACCCCGTGCCCGAGGGAGCTCAGCCGCGCGGCCACCACGCCGCCCATCTTGCCCGTCCCGGCGATGCCGACCTTCATGCGATCTCCTTGAAAGCGCGATGGAATGATAGCCAGCATGCCGTGCCGCGGCCGCCGGTGATGCCTTGTTCCACCTGCGGTATGGTGTCGCCCGCATGAGCGCCGTTCCCGCTACCGACGACCCCGCAGTCCTGCTCGCCCACGCCACCACGCTGACCACGCCCTGCGGCACGGGTCACATGGTGTGGCGGCGCTGGGGCGCCGGCCGGCCGCTGGTGCTGCTGCATGGCGGCAGCGGCAGCTGGACCCACTGGATCCGCTCGATCGCGCCGCTCACTGCCGCCGGCCGCGAGCTGTGGGTGCCCGACCTGCCGGGGTTCGGCGACTCGGACGTGCCGCCCGGCGGCGGCGATGCCGACGCGGTGGCGCCGGTGCTGCTGCAGGGGCTGGCAACGCTGTTCGGCGCGCAGCCGGTCGAGGTGGCGGCCTTCTCGTTCGGCAGCCTGGTGGCCAGCCTGGCCGAGGCGCAGGCGCCGGGCCACATCGCGAGGCTGGTGATCGTGGGCGCGCCGGCGCTGGCGCTGGCCCAGCCGCTGCGGCTGCGCCTGTGGCAGCACCTGGAGGGCGAGGCCGCCCGGCGCGAGGTGCACCGGCACAACCTCGGGGTGCTGATGCTGGCCGACGCGGCCCGCATCACCGAGGCCACAGTGGACCTGCACGCCGCCAACATGGCCCGCGACCGCCTGCGCGAGCGCCGGCTGGTGCGCACCGATGCGATGGCGCGCGCGCTGCGGGCGCTGCGCTGCCCGCTGCACGCGATCTACGGCCGCCACGACGCCTTGTACGCCGACCGCTGGCCGCAGCTGCAGGCGCTGCTGGAGGGCATGCCGGCGCTGCGCAGCCTGCGCTTCGTCGAGGACGCCGGGCACTGGGTGCAGTACGAGGCGCCGGAGGGCTTCCACGCCTTGCTGGCGCAGGCGCTCGGGGGCGGGTGCCCGTAGCTGGCTGGCCAGCGGGCGTGGGACACTGCGCGCCGATATGCGATCAACAAGCAACCTGACGCCCCTTGCCATCGTCCTGGCGGGGCTGGTTGCCCTCGGTGTGGCGATGGGCATAGGCCGGTTCGCGTTCACGCCGCTGCTGCCCATGATGCTGGCGGAGCGGTCCGTGGACCTGCCGGGCGCGAGCCTGCTGGCCAGCGCCAACTACCTCGGCTACCTGGTCGGTGCACTGGCCTGCACGTTCCAGCCCTGGATCTGGCGCCGCCTCGGCCTGTCCGCCGCCGTGAACGGGCCGGCGCTGGTGCGCGGCGGGCTGGTCGCCACCGCGCTGCTCACGCTGGGCATGGCACTGCACATGCCCGCCGCGTGGACCCTGCTGCGCTTCGCCGCCGGCGTGGCGAGCGCCGTGGTCTTCCTCTACACGTCCGGCTTCTGCCTGGAGCAGCTGGCACGCCGCGCGGTCCCGGCCATGGGGGCGCTGATCTATGTCGGGCCCGGCCTGGGCATCGTCGCCAGCGGACTCGCGGCGACCGCCCTGGTGCAGATGGAAGCGCCGGCCGCCGCGGGCTGGCTGACGTTCGGCCTGCTGGCCGCACTGCTGACGGCCGCGGTGTGGCGGGTCTTCGATGCAAGCCGCGGCATCCCCGCGCCGGCGCCGGCGGCCGGCGGCGCGGGGCAGGCGCGGGCGCACGTGGCGGCCGGCGCCGGCGAGATGGGCCTGCTCACGCTGGCTTATGGCCTGGCCGGCATCGGCTACATCATCACCGCCACTTTCCTGCCCGTGATCGCCCGCCAGGCCTTGCCCGGGTCGCACTGGCTGGACCTGTTCTGGCCGCTGTTCGGAACCGGGGTGATGCTCGGCGCCCTGGGCGCGTCGCGGCTGCGTCCCGGAGCCGACCTGCGGCTGCGGCTGGCGGGCTGCTATGTCATCCAGGCCGTCGGCGTGGCCGCGAGCCTCGTCAGCCCCACGCTGGCCGGCTTCGCGATCGGCAGCCTGCTGCTGGGGCTGCCCTTCACGGCCATCACGTTCTTCGCGATGCAGGAGGTCAGGCGCGTGCGGCCCCTGCAGGCCACCAGCTTCATGGGCCTGCTCACCGCCTCGTACGGGCTGGGCCAGATCGTGGGTCCGCCGCTGGCCGCCTGGCTGGTGGCGCGCAGCGCGAGTGCGGCGGTCGGATTCGGCATCTCGCTGTGGATCGCGAGCGCACTGCTGGTGCTCGGCGCGGCGGTGTACCTGGTGATCGCGCGTCGCTACCCCGTGTGAGGGTGCTCGGCGGCCTCGGCCGCGAACACCCGCGCGAGGCGGTTACTGGACCGAGAAATAGAGGTAGCTTCCGGATTCGATCGTGGCCTGCCGGTCCCCGCGAACCACGGTGGCCTGGACGAATGCCACGTAGGTGCCCCTGCTGGTCGGTGTTCCGCTGACGGTGCCGGTCTGCGGGTCCAGGCTGACTCCGGGCGGCAGGCTGGACGGGGTTGCACCTGCCACATTCGGGCGGATCCGGAAGTTGGTGACTGCATCCCCCGGCAGCGTGCCGGAAACGGTCGGAGTCAGCGGGGTGATCGCCGTGCCGAAGGTCGTCGTGCCCGACGAGAAGGGGTAGCTCAGGCGAATGTCAGTGCTGATCCGGAAGGACGGGACCTGCGTGAGCGTGCCTTCGTAGCCGGCGACGGTGAGTTCGGAAAACACCAAGTAGTTGCCGGCTTGGGCGGCATAGCCGCCGATGGCACCGTCCGAAGTGGAAAAGGTGAACCCCTGCGGCAGCGGGCCTGACTCGGACTTGTGCCGGAACGACGGCTTGCGCCCGTCCAGCCCGGACACGACCGGCCGGACGTCCACGCTCTGGAAAAGCTGCAGCTCGGTGGTCTGCGGATAGTTGAACGACACGTACAGGTCGCCCTCCGGTTCGTCACTGCCGCCTCCGCAGGCGGTCAGGAGCAGGGCGCAGGCAAGCGCGGCTTGCAGATGGCGACGACGACCCATTCTCTTCTCCATGTAACAAGAAGTCACATTAAAGCAGAGCATCAGCGGGATGCGAAGCGCGGCACGCCATGTGTCGTATGGCGGCGACTCGCGCCTCCGCGAGGTCTGGTCAATCGACCTTGACGTTGGCGTTCTTGACCAGGTCGACCCAGAACCTGCCGTCGCTCACGAGGAAGCTCTCGAACTGCTCGGGCGAGCCGGAGAGGGACACCTCCGTCCCTTCGCGCGCCAAGGCCGCCTTCACCGAGGGCTGCTGCATCGCGTTGGCGGTGGCGTCGTGGATCCTCTTCACGACCGCCGGGGGCGTGCCGGCCGGCACGAACATGCCGTACCAGAACTCGATGTGGTACTCCGGCAAGCCGGCCTCCCTCATGCCGGGCAGGTCGGGCACCAGCGGGGAGCGCTCGCGCGTGCTGACGGCGATCGCGCGCAGGCGTCCGCTGCTGCCGGCATGCGGCAGGACGGTGGGCGAGGTGCCGAAAGTGACCTGGGTGTCGCCCGACATGACGGACTGCACCGCCGGGGCGCCGCCCCGGTAGGGGACATGGGTCATCTGCGCGCCGGTGAGCATGGCAAAGAGCGCCGCGCCCAGGTGCGGCGCGGAACCGTTGCCCGAGGTGGAGTAATTGAGCTTGCCCGGCTCCTTCCTGGCCGCCGCGATCAGCTCGGGAACGGTGCGTATGCCGGTGGCCGGGTTGACGGCCAGCACCAGCGGCGAGGTCGTCATCTTGGTCACGGGCAGCAGGTCGCCCGGCTTGTACGCCAGCCTGGGATTGAGCGCCGGGTTGACCGAGATGCTGCTGGGGCTGGCGATCAGCAGCGTGTAGCCGTCCGGCGCGGCCTTCGCCACGAGTTCGGCGGCGATGCTCGAGCCGTTGCCCGGCTTGTTGTCGACCACCACGGGCTGGCCCAGCGCTTGGCCGAAGGCCTCGCTCATGCTGCGCGCGACCTGATCGGCGGCGCCCCCGGGCGCGAAGCCGACCACCAGCCGGATCGGCTTGCTGGGGTAGGCGGTCTGGGCGAGGGCGCTGGAACCGAGCACGGCCAGGCCGACGGCGAGGAACACGGGCGGTGTTTTCATGGGCTTGTCTCCTTCGATGTGTTCTTGCGTTCAGGCGGCGGCCGGCATGCGCAGCACGATCTTGCCGATGTGCTCGCCGGCTTCCATGCGGGCCTTGGCCTCCTGCAGCCGGGCGAAGTCGCAGACGCGGTCGATCTGCGGCCGGATGCGGCCGGCCGCGATGTGCGGCATGACTTCCGCCGTGAAGCGGGGCACCGCCGCGGCGCGCTGGGCCTTGGTGCGCAGCTTGTTCGACACGCCGAACAGGGTCAGCCGCTTGGCATGCAGCGCGCCGAGGTCCAGGTCCGCATGCAGCACGCCATCGACATAGCCGACCGTGGCGAGCCGGGCCTCGAAGGCGGCGGCCCGGATGTTCTCGGCGAACACGGTCCCGCCGACGGTGTTGACGATGAGGTCGGCGCCATGCTGCCCGCTGAGCTCCAGCACCGCCGCGGCGAAGTCGGCCGCGCGCGTCGGCAGCCCGGCATCCAGGCCCAGCGGCTCCAGCGCCGCCAGCTTGGCGGCCGAGCCCGAGGTTCCCGCCACCTTGCCGCCCAGCACCTTGCCCAGCTGCAGGCAGGCCACGCCCACGCCCGAGGAAACGCCATTGACCAGCAGCCATTCCCCCGCCTTCAGCCGTCCCTGCAGGACCAGCATGTCGAAGGCGACCAGGAAAGTGAGCGGGATGGCCGACGCCTCCTCCCACGACAGCCCGGGCGGCACCGCGATGGCCTCCGCCACGTCGATCAGGGCGTACTCCGAGAAGGCGCCGGCGCAGCGGCCCATCACCCGGTCGCCGGGGCGCCAGCCCTGCACGCCGGCGCCGGTCGCCACCACCTCACCGGCACCCTCGCCGCCGATCGCCTTCCAGGAACCCGCCTTGCCGTGCAGCCCGTGGCCCACCACGAACTCGCCGCGGTTGAGCGAGGCGGCCCGCATGCGCACCAGCAGCTGCCCGGGCCCCGCCTGCGGCACGGGCACCTCGCGCAGTTCGACAGCCGTGTCCGTCTCGGTCATCAGCATCCAGTAGGACTGCATGGATCGCTCCTCACCGGCCGGTGAACACGGGTTTGCGCTTTTGCATGAAGGCGGTGCGGCCCTCGGTGTAGTCCTCGCTCTCGAAGCAGCCGCGGATGAGCGACGCGCACAGCTCGCGGTCGAGGTCGGGCGAGGGCTTGAGGATCTCGCGCGTGATCGCCTTGCCGGCCATGACCGTGAGCGGCGCGTTCTCGCCGATGCTGGAGGCGTATTCCGCCAGCAGCGCCTCCAGCCCGTCGGGCGGACAGGCGCGGGTGACCAGCCCGACGGCCTGGGCCTCGACGCCGTCGATGCGGCGTGCGGTGAAGAACAGGTCCTTGGCCACGCCGGGACCCACCAGGTCCACCAGGTTCTTCATCGCGGAGTAGCGGTACCCCAGGCCCAGGCGCGCCGCGGGGATGGAAAACACCGAATCGGTGGTGGCCAGGCGGATGTCGCAGCTGATGGCGACGTTCACGCCGCCGCCGATGCACCAGCCGCGGATGCAGGCCAGCGTGGGCTTGGGGAAGTCGTGGATGCCCGTCAGCGTGGCCTCGGCCATGGCCTCGTAGTGGGCCACTGCTGCGCGGGCGGCGCGCATGTCCTCGAACTGCGAGATGTCGGCACCGGAGACGAAGGCCTTGCCGCCTTCGCCCGAGAACACGACCAGCCGCACGCGGTCGTCGTCCCGCGCCAGCGCCAGCAGCGGCGGCACCGCCTCCCACATGTCGACGGACAGCGCGTTGTGCCTGGCCGGGTTGTTGAAGCGGATGTGCAGCGCGCGGCCGTCCAGCCAGGTTTGCACGCGCTGCGTCGAGGAGGTGTAGGCAGGTTGGGGCATCAGTAGACTCCGTCGGCTTTCATGCGGGCCAGGTCGTCCCCGGCGAAGCCCAGCTCGAGCAGGATCTCCTCCGTGTGTTCGCCCCGCCGCGGGGCGGCGCGCGCGATGGTGCTGGGCGTGCGCTCCAGCTGCACCGGCTGGCCCACCAGCCGCTGGGCCCCCTGCCATTGCGAGACCACCTCCTTGACCATGCGCAGGTGCTGCACCTGCGGCTCCTCGAAGACCTCGCGCATGTCGTTGATCAGCCCGCAGGCGACCCCGCCCTCGTTGAACTGCCTGACCCAGTAGGCCCGGTCCTGCGCCGCCAGGCGCCGGTTGATCTCGGCGTTGAGCGCGTCCCGGTTGACGGATCGGGCGGGCTTGTCGTGGTAGCGCTCGTCCGTTATCCATTCGGGCGCGCCGAGGATGCTGCAGAAGCGCTCCCAGATCTTGGAGCCGAACACGGCGATGTTCATGTACCCGTCCCGCGCCTTGTAGACGCCGGTGGGGATGCTGGTGGGGTGGTAGTTGCCCGCCTGGACCGCGACTTCGCCGTCGATCAGGTAGCGCGAGGTCTGGAAGTCCATCATGTAGACCATGGACTCCAGCAGCGAGGTGTGCAGGAACTGGCCCTGGCCGGACACCTCCCGCTCCAGGAGGGCGACCAGGATGCCTTGCGCCGCGAAGATGCCGGCGCACAGGTCGGCGATCGGGATGCCGACGCGCATGGGCCCGTCGCCGGGCAGGCCGGTGACCGACATCAGCCCGCCCATGCCCTGGGCGATCTGGTCGAAGCCCGGCCGGGCCGCCAGCGGGCCCGTCTGCCCGAAGCCGGAGATGCTCGCATAGACCAGCCGCGGGTTGTCCCGCGCCAGGGTCTCATGGTCGATGCCCAGGCGGAACTTGACGTCGGGACGGAAGTTCTCGACCACCACGTCGGCGCGCGCGATCAGCCGCTTCAGCGTGGCGATGCCCTCCGGCTCCTTGAGGTTGAGCGTGATCGAGCGCTTGTTGCGGTGCGTGTACTGGTAGTCCGAGCCGTCCTGCCCGCCCAGGGTGTCGTCCCCGCGCATGTGCTCGGGCATCTGGACCTGCACGACGTCGGCGCCCCAGTCGGCGAGCTGGCGGCAGCAGGTCGGACCGGCGCGCACCTGGGTCAGGTCGATCACGCGGAAGCGCTGGAGCGCTTGCGAGGCAGGAACATGAGGCATGGAGGTCTCCCGTGGCCCGGATGGTGGCCGGGGTGCCCTCTGCTGTAAATTGCATCTTGCGGATGCTTTATTGCATTTCGTGCATCAGTGCGGAGGCTCCCCAGTGAAGACACCATCCCTGCCGGACCTGCGGGCCTTCGTCATGGTCAGCAAGCTCGAGAGCTTCGCGGCGGCGGCCCAGGCCCTGCACCTGTCGCAGCCGGCCCTGTCGCGGCGCGTCGCCGGCCTGGAGGAGGTGCTCGGCGTGCGGCTGCTGGACCGCACCACCCGCAGCGTCGCGCTCACCTCGGCCGGGCGGCGGTTCCTGGCGGACATCGGCCAGGTGCTGGGCGACCTGGACCGCTCCATCATGGGCCTGCACGACGTGGCGCGCCTGGAAGCGGGCGACGTGACGATAGGGTGCATCTTCTCCGTCGTCCACCACTTCCTGCTGGAGGTGATCGGCACCTTCCGCGAGCAGCACCCGCGCGTGATGGTCCGGCTGGTGGAGGAAAGCGGCGACGAGGTGCTCGCCAGCGTCAAGAGCGGCCAGGCCGACTTCGCCATCAGCTACACCGGGATGCACGATCCGGACGTCGAATTCACCGCGCTGCTGAAGGAGCCTTTCGTCCTGGCCTGCCGGCCGGAGCATCCGCTGGCCGGGCGCCGCACGGTGCGCTGGGAGGACCTGGGCGACCACCCCTATGCCCTGGTGTCGCACGAGAGCCGGATCCGCTTCCTGATCGACCAGGCCCTCGAACGCGTGGGGCGGCTGCCGCGGCCGGTTTGCGAGGTGCGGCACGTCTCGACGCTGATCGGCATGGTCGAGACGGGCCTGGCCGTGGCGGTGGTGCCTCAGCTGACGCTGCCCAACGCACCGGCACCCGTGGTGGGCGTGCGGCTGGAGCAGCCGGTGATCACGCGCACCGTGGGCATGCTCAGGCGCCGGGGCCGCAGCCTCTCGCCGGCGGCCGAGGCGCTGGCCGGGATCCTGCTCGGGGCGATCCGCGCCAGGAACAAGGCGCTCGGGCGCACGCGAGCAAGACGTTCCTGAACCAGGCTGATCTCAGATCCGGTAGGCGCGGCGGGTCTGGGCGGAGACGAGATCCTGGTAATCCGGGTGCTTGCGAAGGAAGCCCGCGACAAACGGGCAGACGGGTATCGCCAGCAGGGAGCGGCGGCGCACCTCGTCGAGGGCGAAGCGCACGATCGCCGAGCCGACGCCCCGCCGCTCGAACGACGGCAGAACTTCCGTGTGCGTGAAGAGCATGCCGGTCTTCAGCACGTTGTACTCCGCGAAGGCGGCCAGTTCGCCACCCACGTGCAGCTCGAAGCGATGCCTTGCCGGGTTGTCCGACAGCTGGAAAGCTGGGTCCGCCGATGGCTGTTCCACGAGACTCCTTCCTTCCTTCGTGTGTACGTGCGCAGCGCCAAGTATGCCGCCTCGCATGCTTGCGGCGGTCGACACCCCGGAACCTCAGCCGCAAGACGAGGAGTATCGTTCGGCACTGCCCAGGGGGCACCTCATGAGGAACGCTCGGCCACCGTCGGGAATACTATGCAAGGACTCTCCATGACCACCTGGCCCGCGCTGCCGCTGGCCGACTGGCGGGACACCCTCGCCACCCTGCACATGTGGACGCAGGTGGTGGGCAAGACCCGGCTGGCGCTGGCGCCCATGGAGAACCATTGGTGGCAGTGCACGCTGTACGTCACCGAACGAGGGCTGACCACGATGCCGATGCCCGCCGGTTCGCACCTGCTGACGGTGGATTTCGATTTCACCGACCACCTGCTGGTGCTGCGCACGGCCGACGGCGCCAGGCGGCAGTTCCCGCTGGCCCCCCGCAGCGTCGCGCAGTTCTATGCGCAGTACATCGAGGCCCAGCGCGAGCTGGGCTTCGCGCCGCGGATCCTCGCCCGCCCGGTCGAGGTCGAGCCGTCGATTCCGTTTGCCGAGGACGAGGCCCACGTCGCCTATGACCGCGAGGCGGCCCGGCGCTGGTGGCGCGCGCTGATCCAAGTCGATCGCGTGTTCAAGCGCTTCCGCAGCAGCTTCACCGGCAAGCAGAGCCCGGCGCACTTCTTCTGGGGCAGCTTCGACCTGGCGGTGACGCGCTTCTCGGGCCGGACGGCGCCGCGCCATCCGGGCGGCGCGCCGAACTGCCCTGACTACGTGATGGTGGAAGCCTATTCGCACGAGTGCAGCAGCGCCGGCTTCTGGCCCGGCGGCGGAGCCGTGGAGGAAGCCGCGTTCTACGCCTATGCCTATCCCGAACCGGAGGGCTATGCCGGCCATCCGGTCCGGCCCGCAGCCGCCGCGTACCACGCCAAGGCTCGCGAATTCATCCTGCCGTACGAGGCGGTGCGCACGGCGGCCGACCCCGACGCCACGCTGCTGGAGTTCCTGCAATCCACCTACGAGGCCGCGTCCAGCCTGGGGCGCTGGGACCGCGCCGCACTGGAGCGCAGGCCGTGAAGAGCGAACACGTCTCCTTTCCAGGCGCGCGCGGCGCCACCCTCGCGGCACGCCTCGATGCGCCGGACGGGCCGGTGCGTGCGTACGCCCTGTTCGCGCATTGCTTCACCTGCAGCAAGGACATCTTCGCGGCCAGCCGGATCGCCGAGTCCCTGGTGCAGCACGGCCTTGCCGTGCTGCGCTTCGATTTCACCGGGCTCGGTCACAGCGAGGGCGAGTTCGCCAACACGGACTTCTCGTCCAACGTGCAAGACCTCCTGGCAGCGGCCGACTGGCTGCGTCGCAGTGCCGATGCGCCGGTGCTGCTGATCGGCCACAGCCTGGGCGGGGCCGCCGTGCTCGCGGCCGCCGGCGCGGTGCCGGAGGTGCGCGCCGTGGCCACCATCGGCGCGCCCAGCGATGTCTCGCACGTGGTCGGCCTGTTCCGCGAGCATGTGCCCGAGATCGAAGCAAGAGGCGAGGCGCTCGTGCAGCTCGCGGGGCGAACTTTCCGCATTCGCCGCGAGTTCCTGGTCGACGCGGCGGAGCAGAACTTGCGCGAAAAGATCGGGGCGCTCGGCCGCCCCCTGCTGATCCTTCATTCCCCAGTGGACGACACGGTCGCCATCGGCAATGCCACCGGCATCTTCGTCAATGCCCGACATCCGAAGAGCTTCGTCTCGCTCGCCGACGCCGACCACCTGCTGCGACGCCGCAGCGATGCCGCTTATGCCGCGGACATCATCGCGGTCTGGAGCGAACGCTACCTGCCCTGACACGTTGAGCCGGACCCTTGTGAACAGGCACGGCGGAACCGGGCGCAGTGTCCGGTTCGCGCGGATACGGCGGAACACGGAAACTACAAGCGCTTACCGAGCAGCCGCTTGGGCCTGGCACCACGGAACACGCGTGGTTGCCAACCTGCCCCCGCCCGGGCACGATGGTGCTGCCGTGCGGGAGAACTCGTGCCTCGCCCGCCCTGCCAGCCCGCTGCCGGGTTGCCGCGCTGCACGGGGCCGCGAGGGCGCCGATGATGTTTTTCCTGTGGCCCAAGTACCTTTGGTTGATGGCGACCCTGCCGCTGCTGGCGGCGGCGTACGTCTGGCTGCTGCGCCGCCGGGGCAAGATGGCGGTGCGCTACAGCAGCCTGGGCACCGTGCGGGCTGCAGCCGCCCGGAGCTGGCGCCGGCACGTACCTCCATTCCTGCTGCTGCTGGCCTGCGCGGGCCTTCTGTTCGCGGCGGCGCGGCCGGTGGCGCAGGTGCCGCTGCCAGGCGCCAGGTCGACCATCGTGCTGGCGATGGACGTGTCGCTCAGCATGCGCGTCGCGGACGTCAAGCCGACGCGGCTGGTCGCGGCGCAGGACGCGGCGAAGTCGTTCCTGCGCGAGCTGCCCAAGGGCATCGAAGTCGGGCTGGTCACGTTCGCGGGAAGCAGCCAGGTCGCGCAACGGGCAACGCTGGACCGCGGGGTACTTGTCGCGGCGATCGACGCGTTCCAGATGCAAACCGGCACGGCCGTGGGCAACGCCATCGTGGTGAGCCTGGCGGAGCTGTTTCCGGAGCACCAGCTGGACGTGGGCGAGATGACGTTCGGCAGCAATCGGGGCGCGCGCAGCCTCGACGAACCATCGAAGCCGCGGCGCAAGCAGATCACGCCGGTCGCCCCCGGCTCCTATTCCTCCGCCGCGATCATCCTGCTCAGCGACGGACGGCGGACCACGGGCGTCGACACCCTGGCGGCGGCGAAGATCGCCGCCGACCTGGGCGTGCGCATCTACGTGGTCGGGCTGGGAACGGTCAACGGCGAGGCTTCCAGCCCCGAAGGCATGCCCATCTACCTGCAGCTGGACGAACCGACGCTGCGCGAGGTGGCGCGCATGACCGGCGGCGAGTACCACCATGCGGGCACGGCGGAGAAGCTGCGCAGCGTCTATGAAAACCTCGGCTCCCGGGTGCAGGTCATGGCCCGCGAGACCGAACTGACGGGACTGCTGGCGCTTTCTTCGGCGCTGGTGGCGCTCGCAGGCGCAGCGCTGTCGGTGCTGTGGTTCGGGCGGATCACCTGAACCCGCCCCAAGCCCGACAGTCGCGGCGGGCGGTTCAGCTGAGGGTGCGAAGGCGGGCGGTTCTCCGACGCGCCTTGCGTGGCAGATGTGCGAACCTCTTGCTCAAGCAAGAGCGCCGGCGCTGGCCACCTGCAACTGGCCAGACGCTGTGCCGAATCGATGAAACCATCATGAAACTTCTGCTCCCGGTCCTCACCGCCCTCCTGATGTCTGCATGCGCCAGCGCCCCGCCAGCGAACCCGGCGGCCGCGCAGGCGTACCCCGCGTGGCTGGAGATGAAGCCCGGGTACGCCGAAGCCTGCATCAGCGCAGGCGGCTGCGTGCCGATGACCCAGGGCGAACTGCAGCAGATGGCCGCGGAGATCATGCAGCGGACGATGCAGGTGTGCCGGCGGACGTCGGACATCTGACCGGCGGCATCCGCTTGCGCCGGGAACGGTCGCGAGCCCGCACCCGGCAAGCTGCACACAGCCGCTCAGTCGACCACGCCGTAAGTGCGCCGGAACGCTTCGCAGAACGCGGGCACGCCGCTCAGCGTCAGCGCCAGGGTGACCCGCGTCCGAGGGTTGGAGGGCGCGAGCGATATCGCTGCGCTTCGGCTGTCATAGACGACTTGCAGCGGCGCCTCGGGCTCCAGCGTTCCCTGCAGTTCATAGTCCCAGTCGCCCTCGTCCTGCAGCGCGGCCGCCGGCCCGAAGTTCGCGTGCGCCCATTGCAGAACCGCCGCCAGCTCGGCCAGCAGTGCAGGCAAACGGTCGGGAAGCACGGACGCCAGGGCATCGAAGCTGCCCCGGCCGGATTCCTCGTCGCTGAAGTCGAAGACAAGGTACTGCAGTTCCATGGCGCAAGCATGCACCACGCCCGGCCGAAGGCGGATGCCTTAGGGATCGATCGACTTTTGCTCACAACGCGGGCTGCGCGACTTGTCAAACTCGGACCGATGCAATCCCTTGCTGCCTCTTCATTCTTCCGCTTCGACAACAGCTACGCCCGCGACCTTCCGGGCCTTTATGTCCCCTGGAAGCCGGCCCAGGTGCCTGCGCCCCGGCTGCTGTTCCTGAACCGGCCCCTGGCCGAAGAGCTCGGGCTCGACCCCGCCTCCCTGCTCGGCGACGAGGGTGCGGCCATCTTCGCCGGCAACACGGTTCCGCAAGGTGCCGAACCGCTGGCACAGGCTTATGCGGGCCACCAGTTCGGCGGGTTCTCCCCCCAGCTGGGCGATGGCCGTGCGCTGCTCCTGGGCGAGATCCTGGACCGGCAGGGCCGGCGGCGCGACATCGCCTTCAAGGGCTCGGGCCGGACGCCTTTCTCCCGCGGCGGTGACGGCAAGGCGGCCGTGGGGCCGATGCTGCGCGAGGTGCTCATCAGCGAAGCGATGCACTCGCTGGGGATCCCCACCACGCGCGCCCTGGCCGTGGCGGGCACCGGCGAGCCCGTCTACCGGGAGAAGGTCCTGCCCGGCGCGGTGCTGACGCGCGTGGCCTCCAGCCACCTGCGCGTGGGCACCTTCCAGTTCTTCGCGGCCCGCGGCGAAACGGGCAAGCTGCGCCAACTGGCCGAGTACGCGATCGCCCGCCACGACCCTGACCTGGCGGACACGCCGGGCCGGTACCTGGCGCTGCTGGGCCGCGTGGCGCAGCGCCAGGCCGCTCTGATCGCCCAGTGGATGAACGTCGGCTTCATCCATGGGGTGATGAACACCGACAACATGACGATCTCGGGCGAGACCATCGACTACGGCCCCTGTGCATTCATGGAGGCCTACGACCCCGGGGCGGTCTTCAGTTCGATCGACCACGGCGGCCGCTACGCCTACGGCAACCAGCCGCTCATCGCGCAGTGGAACCTGGCCCGGCTGGCCGAGGCCCTGTTGCCGCTGATGGTGGAGGACGAGAGCGAGGAGGCGGCGGACCGTGCCGTGGCGCAGGCGTCGGCCGTGATCGATTCCTTCTCCGGGCTGCACCAGGGTTTCCTGCTGCGCGGCCAGCGTGCCAAGCTGGGGCTGGGAGAGGCTGCCCAGGGCAGCGACGCGGCCGATGCCGCGCTGGCGAACGACTGGCTCGCCTTGCTGCACGCGCAGGGCGTCGACTTCACCCTCGGCTGGCGGCGGCTGGCGGATGCGGCCGCGGGTGACGACCCTGCGCTGCGGGCGCTGTTCCCCGACGCGCAGGCGCTGGACGCATGGCTGGCCCGCTGGCGCGCCCGGTGCGCGAGCGACGGTGCCGTATCGGCCGACGCCCGGGCCGGGCGCATGCGCAGCGCCAACCCCTGGATCATTCCGCGCAACCACCGCGTGGAGGAAGCGCTGCAGGCCGCCTCCGACCAGGGCGACCTGGCGCCTTTCGAGCGCCTGCTCTCGGCACTGCGCCGGCCCCATGAGGAAAAGCCGGAGCACGCCCCCTATGCGGCGCCGGCGCCGGCCGCCGTGACGGCCGGCTACCAGACCTTCTGCGGCACCTGAAGCCGCGGTCATCGCCGTTGTTCGCACCATCCGGAGAGTCGATGGAATACACCTCTGCCCATGAGTTCCTGCGCCGCGTCGGTGAGCGCAATCCCGGCCAACCCGAATTCCTCCAGGCGGTGGCCGAGGTGGTGGACAGCGTCTGGCCCTTCATCGAGCAGCATCCGCGCTATGCCGAGCAGGGGCTGCTGGACCGGCTGGTCGAACCCGAGCGCGTGGTCATGTTCCGCGTCAGCTGGGTGGACGACCACGGCCGTGTCCGGGTCAACCGGGGCTACCGCATCCAGCACAGCATGGCCATAGGCCCGTACAAGGGCGGCATCCGCTTCCACCCCTCGGTCAACCTCTCGGTGCTCAAGTTCCTGGCCTTCGAGCAGACCTTCAAGAACGCGCTGACCACCTTGCCCCTGGGCGGCGGCAAGGGCGGGGCGGACTTCGACCCCAAGGGCAAGAGCCCCGCCGAGGTCATGCGCTTCTGCCAGGCCCTGGTCTCGGAACTGTTCCGGCACGTGGGGGCCGACACGGACGTGCCTGCAGGCGACATCGGCGTGGGCGGGCGCGAAGTCGGCTACATGACGGGCATGTACAAGAAGCTGGCCAACCGGGCCGACGCCGTGTTCACCGGCAAGGGGCTGAGCTTCGGCGGCTCGCTGATGCGCCCCGAAGCCACGGGCTACGGCACGGTCTACTTCGCCCAGGAGATGCTCGGGACCCGGGGCCGCGGCCTGGAAGGCCTGCGGGTGAGCGTTTCGGGGTCGGGGAACGTGGCGCAGTACGCCATCGAGAAGGCGATGGCGCTGGGTGCCCGGGTGGTCACCGCTTCCGACTCCGGCGGCACCGTGGTGGACCCCGAGGGTTTCACGCCGGAGAAGCTGGCCCTCCTGATGGAGGTGAAGAACCAGCGCTATGGCCGCATCAGCGAATACGCCGAGCGCACCGGCGTCCGCTACGAAGCCGGCAAGCGCCCCTGGCATGTGCCCGTGGATGTCGCCCTTCCGTGCGCGACGCAAAACGAGCTGGACGCGCGGGATGCGGCGCAGTTGGTAGCCAACGGCGTCCTCTGCGTGGCCGAAGGCGCGAACATGCCCTGCACCCTGGAGGCCGCCCACGCGTTCGAAGCCGCCCAGGTGCTGTATGCGCCCGGCAAGGCGAGCAATGCCGGCGGCGTGGCCACCTCGGGCCTGGAGATGAGCCAGAACGCGCTGCGCCTGTCCTGGCCGCGCGAAGAGGTCGACGCCCGGCTGCTGCAGATCATGCAGGGCATCCACGCGGCCTGCCTGCGGCACGGCAGGCGTGCCGACGGCACCGTCAGCTACCTGGACGGCGCCAACATCGCGGGTTTCGTCCAGGTGGCCGATGCGATGCTGGCCCAGGGCGTGACCTGAACCATTCAGCCCACAACGTAGGGCGTCTCTGGCACGGGCGTGTGGAAGCTTGCATTCAGCACGTTCCAGACCCGGATGGCGCCGACGCAGAAGGTCAGCTCGGCGATCTCGGCTTCGCTGAAGTGCCGCTTCAGCTCCTCGAAATCGGCATCGCCGGGCACGCGGTGCGGGATGGCGTTGACCGCTTCGGCCCAGTTGAGCGCCGCGCGGTCCTTCGGGTCGAAGAAGCGGTGCGCCTCGCGCCAGCCGGCCAGGGCATTCACCTGACGAGGCTCCAGCCCCATCCTGAGCAGCTCGGCCCAGTGCATGTCGATGCAGAAAGCACAGCCGTTGATCTGGCTGACGCGCAGGTTGACGAGTTCCTTCAGCCGCTTGTCCAGCGTTGCGCCGGCCGTGAAGGCCAGCTGCGTCAGCGCTTTGGCGGACTTGGGGGCAAGGGCGTGGTAGTTGAGGCGAGGCGACATGGACGTGCTCCTGGAATGGAAGATCTTGGGGCGGGAACGCCGGATCGGCGTTCCTGCACCCAAGACGCCCGGGGGGCGCGTCTTGTGACAGGCGAGGGCAGCGGCAGCGTCAAGGCAGCACGTTCACCAGCTTGGCGGGGTTGCGGATGGCGTAGATCGCCACGATCCGCTGGCCGTCCGTCACCACGGCATTGGCGGACTCCAGCCTGCCGTCGACGTAGCGCAGCAGGCCCGGCTCGCCGTTGATGGTGGCGATGCGGTATTCCAGGCGCTGTCCCAGGCGCAGCGCATGCGCCCAGTACAGGTTGGTCACGCGCTCGCCGCCGTGCATGCCGCCGGCCACGGCAGGCACCTTGCCGCCGCCGTCGCCGATGGTCTGCACGTCGTCGGCCAGCAGCGCGCGGATGGCGGCGCGCTGGCCGCTCTGCGCGGCGGCCACGAATTTCTCGAGCAGCCGCCGGTGCGTTTCCGCCGGTACCCGGAACCGCGGCCGCCGGTGCCGCACGCGCTCCCCGGCGCGATGCACCATCTGGCGCACGGCGGGTTCCTGCTTGCCCAGCATGTCGGCGATCTCGCCGTAGTCGTAGTCGAACACCTGCCGCAGCAGGAAGGCGGCGCGTTCCTCGGGCCCCAGCCGCTCGAGCAGGTGGAGGAAGGCGACGGACAGGTCGCTGGCGAGTTCCGCGGCGGCCTCGGGCGTGCGCTCATCCACCTCGACGATCGGCTCGGGAAGCCACGAGCCGACGTAGGCCTCGCGTTCGCTGCGGGCCGATCTCAGCCGGTCGATGGCCAGCCGGGTCACCACCGTGACCAGCCAGGCCTGCGCGGACTGCAGGGCGGCGTGGTCCGCCTCGCGCCAGCGCAGCCAGGCGTCCTGCAGGACGTCCTCCGCGTCCGCGCGAACGCCGAGCATGCGGTAGGCCATGCCGAAGAGGCGGGGACGCAGGTCCCAGAACAACCCGGTTTGGGTGGAATCGGTGGCCATGGCTACTCAAGCCCGTCAAATCCGACTAGACGAACCAGCGGTAGGTTCTGTGACACGGTGCTGGCCCTCGCTCCCATTGTCCGCTTCGGCGGTGCCGGGTTCAACCGATCAAGGCGGACGGGCAGGGGCCATTGGCTGCCACGTTGGAGCTGGCCGGTTCGGCATGACGAGCACGTCGGCGCGACTGCTCGCAAGCACCTGCTGGGTGACGCCGCCCAGGATGAAGTCGGCCAGCAGACCACGCTGGCGCTTTCCGATGACCACCAGTTCCGCGCCAGTGGCGCGCTCCCTGGCCAGCACGCAGCGGGCCGCGTGGCCGAACGCGACGGCGGACACCGCCCCGAGCTTCTGCGCGCCGGACGACTTGATGAAGTCCCTCAGCATCGCCTGCGCCTTTTGAATGGCAGTCTCGCCCGGATGGGCAACCAGTGCCTCAGGCGCTGTTGCCCGACCATTCGCGTTGGCCACCACAGCATGAAAGACCTGCGGTTGCGGATCGCGCGACAGCGACATCGCGGCAGCGATCAAGTCGACAGCCTCCGGCCGCAGGTCCACCGACACGAGCACCCGGCCGTAGCGCCCGTGTTCGGGGGGGCCGGGTGTGGCATTTCGCCCCGGGGTGGCGGGCCGCTTGACCACCAAGGTCGGGATGCGGCATAGCCGGATCAGGCGCTCGGCCTGGGTGCCCGAAATCCACTCGCGAAGTGGGTTGGCCCGGCGGGGACCGATCACCAGCAGGCCCGCGGCGCGCGCGGCACTGATGGCCGCTGGCAGCAGCTCGCCTTCCAGCGCCTGTGCGTCCAGCTCGATGCCGAGGTGCTCATGCAGCTGCCTGCCGATGCTGCCGAGCGCTTGGCGTGCTCCAGCCATGTGCTTGGCCCCAGCGCTGACATGCAGCAGGCGCAAGGACGCTCCTCGCTCGCGCGCGATGCGTGCACCGCGCCAGACGGCGTTGTTCGAAGCCGGCGAAAGGTCGGTGATCACCAGCACGTCTTGGGAAGCAAGCCCCACGGCCGTCCCGGCGCATGACAACGCGCTCACGTGGTGTAGTCCCCGGTGGCTTCCGGCTGGAACAGCACGTCGACGATCCGCGCCGCCCGCTCCTCTCCTCCCGGCGTGCGCCATTTCGCCACGTCACCCGCCCGCAGGCCGATGAGGCTCGAGCCCAGCGGAGACAGCACGGAGATGAAGCCTTGCGACGGCTCCGCGTCATCGGGGTAGCACAACGTGATCTTGTAGCGCGCGGCGTGCGGCACGTGCTCCAGCAGCACCTGGGTGTACATCGTGATCACGGTGGGCGCGACCGACGGCGATCCGACGAGAACGCTGTTGTCGAGCAGATCCTGAATGGCTTCGGACGTGCCGGGTTCTGACTGCAACAGCAGCCGCGTCAGGCGCAGGTAGTCGATTTCGGTGAGCGTGCGCTCGGCGGACAATTGGGTTTCCATGAACAACTCCTGGGCAAAGGCAAACGTGATGCCGGGCTGCAGCCAGCCGCGGCTCGGGCGCGGGGAGTGCCCGGCGATTCAGGGTTGCGCAAAGGGGAGTTGGGGGGTGAATCGCCGGGCTCAGGGGAGTGCTTGCAGCTGCGGATTCGCGGCCGCACTCCCTTGAACATCCTGCGGCGTTCGCACGCAGGCCCGCCCGGCGCCCGCACGAGCGCATGCGCCAAGGATCAGAGGGGGCCAGGAGATCGCCTTCACGCAGCCGAGTCTAGGGCGCCGAGGGGGACATCACAAATTCCGGCCCAATGCCCTTGCAGCCCTTGCCAGAATCGGAATGCGTCCGCTTGCCGCAGCGTGAAGCGTCGGGACTGGGGTAAGCTCGGACCGCTTTCGGCCCGACATGCCCGATGAAAAGCTCCTAATCGTTCTGCTGCTGCTGCCCTTCGTCGGCAGCGTTGCCACGGTCGTGCTTTCTTCCCGAGCGCGCGACGCTGCCGCGTGGGTGTCTGCCGGCGCTTCCCTTCTGGCGCTGGCGGGCGCGGCCAGCCTGTACGGCCGCATGAACACGGGCGATGTGGTGCGCCTGAAGATGCCTTGGGTGCCGACGGCAGGGCTTGAATTCACGCTGCGCATGGATGGCTTGGCCTGGATGTTCTGCATGCTCGTGACGGGCATCGGATTCTTGGTCGTGCTGTACGCCCGCTACTACATGTCGCCGCGCGACCCCATCGCGAGGTTCTTCGCCTTCTTCCTGGCGTTCATGGGCTCGATGCTCGGCGTGGTGCTTTCGGGCAACCTATTCCAGCTGGTGTTTTTCTGGGAGCTCACCAGCCTTTTCTCCTTCCTGCTCATCGGCTACTGGCACCACAACCCGGCCGCACGCGACGGCGCACGCATGGCGCTCATCATCACCTCGGCCGGGGGCCTCAGCCTGTTTGCCGGCGTGCTGCTCCTGGGCCGCATCGCGGGCAGCTACGACCTCGATGCGGTGCTGCTCGCAGGCGATCGCATCCGGGCTCATTCGCTGTACGTGCCGGCCCTCATCCTCATTGCCGGCGGGGCGCTGACCAAATCCGCGCAGTTCCCATTCCACTTCTGGTTGCCACAGGCCATGGCCGCACCGACGCCGGTATCGGCCTACCTGCACTCGGCGGCCATGGTCAAGCTGGGCGTGTTCCTGCTGGTGCGGCTCTGGCCGGCTTTGGCGGGAACGGATGCCTGGACCTGGGTGATCGGAACGGCTGGACTGGTCACGCTGGTCCTGGGTGCCTATGTGGCCATCTTCCAGCACGACCTGAAGGGCCTGCTGGCGTACTCCACCGCCAGCCACCTGGGCCTGATCACGGCGCTGCTGGGGCTGAACAGCCCGCTTGCGCTGGTGGCGGCGGTCTTCCACGTCATGAACCATGCGACCTTCAAGGCGTCGCTCTTCATGGCCGCGGGCATCATCGACCACGAATCGGGCACGCGGGACATCCGCCGGCTCTCGGGCCTGTATCGCTTCATGCCGGTCACCGCGACGCTGGCGATGGTGGCCGCCGCCGCCATGGCCGGCGTGCCGCTCCTGAATGGCTTCCTGTCCAAGGAGATGTTCTTTTCCGAGTCACTGCGGGCGCAAGGACCGGTGCAGGCGATCAACAGCGTTTTGCCGGTCATCGCTACGGCGTGGGGGATGTTCAGCGTCGCCTACTCACTGAGATTCATCCACGGCGTGTTCTTTGGCCCGGCGCCGACCGGTCTGCCACGGACCCCGCATGAGCCACCGCGATGGATGCGCTTGCCGATCGAGTTCCTGGTGCTCGCCTGCCTCGTCGTCGGCATCTTGCCGACGCTCACGATCGGCCCGGTCCTGGACATCGCGATTCGCTCGGTGCTGGGCGACCAGGTGCCGCCGTACAGCCTGGCCGTCTGGCACGGCCTGACGGTCCCGTTGATGATGAGCCTGCTGGCGCTTGGCGGCGGCGCAGTTCTCTATCGGGTGCTGCAGCGATACTTCGCTCGCGGGCAGGACCGCACGCCGCTGCTGCCCTCGATCCAGGGACGCCATGTCTTCGACAGCCTGCTGGCTGCCGTCTCATGGCGCTGGGCTCGGGCAATCGAGCGAGCCATTGGCACCCGGCGGCTGCAGCCGCAGCTCGGCCTGCTCATACTGTTCGCCCTGGCAGCCGGCCTCTGGCCGGTGTGGGCGCGCGGCCTTCACTTCGGAGCTCTGCTGCCGACCGACGCGGACACGGCCTTCCTGCTGATCTGGATCGTCGGCGTGGCCTGTGCAATAGGGGCCGCCTGGCAAGCCAAATTCCACCGTTTGGTGGCCATCGTGCTCGCCAGTGGCGCTGGGCTGGTGGTTTGCCTCACCTTCGCCTGGCTCTCCGCTCCGGACCTGGCTCTGACGCAGCTGCTGGTGGAGATCGTGACGAGCATCCTGCTGCTGCTGGGCTTGCGTTGGCTTCCGCAGCGCATGCCGTTTCGCAGAAGCGCGGCCGCCACCCGCGCCGCGCTGCCGCGCAGGGCGCGCGACCTCGCCCTGGCCATCGGCGGCGGCGCTGGCCTCGGCCTCGTCGCGTACGCCGTGATGACACGGCCCTTGCCCGACGGGACCGTTTCGCGCTTCTTTCTGGAAAACGCCTGGCCCCTGGGCGGCGGCACCAACGTCGTGAACGTGATCATCGTGGACTTCCGCGGCTTCGACACGCTGGGCGAGATTTCCGTGCTCTGCGTGGTGGCGATCACCGTCTACTCGCTGCTGCGTCGGTTCCGGCCCGCGCCGGAGAGCATCGCGCCCCTGGCGCAGCGGGCTGGGCAGACAGGCGTGACCAAGGGGGAGGATCTCGCGATCCCGGCCATCATCATGCGGTGGATGTTGCCGGCCATCAGCCTCGTGGCGCTCTACCTCCTGCTGCGCGGGCACAACCTCCCGGGCGGCGGATTTGCGGCGGGGATCACCATGACGGTCGGGCTGATCCTGCAGTACATGGCCGGCGGCACGCGTTGGGCGGAAGACCGGCTCCCCATCCGGCCGCTCAGCTGGATGATGGCCGGTCTTCTCCTGGCAGTCGGTACCGGCGTCGGCTCCTGGCTTTTCGGGTATCCCTTCCTCACTTCACACGTGGCCCACTTCGAAGTGCCGCTGCTGGGCGAGCTGCATGTGCCCAGCGCGTTCTTCTTCGACCTGGGCGTTTTCTTCCTGGTGGTAGGAGCCGCCGCGCTGCTCCTGATCGCGCTCGGCCACCAATCGACGCGCGCGCACCGCTCCGCCGAAAGACGCTGATGGAAATCATCGTCGCCTTCGGGATCGCGGTGCTGACAGGCTCGGGCGTCTGGCTCATCCTGCGCCCGCGTACCTTCCAGGTCATCGTTGGCCTGTCGCTGCTTTCCTACGCCGTCAACCTGTTCATCTTCGTGATGGGCTGGGTTCGTGCCGGCGCGCCGCCGATCGTCGGCACGGCGGGCATCCCGGACCCTTCCCGTTTCGCCGACCCCCTCCCTCAAGCGCTGGTCCTGACGGCCATCGTGATCGCGTTCGCCACCACGGCACTGCTGATGGTCGTGCTGCTTGCGGCGCGGGGCCTCACCGGGACGGACCATGTGGACGGGCGGGAACCGGACCAATGAGCCAGGTCGCCCAGCACTTGATCATTGCGCCGGTCATCGTGCCGCTGCTCGCGGGGGCGCTCCTGCTTGTCATCGATGAGCCGCGCCATACCTTGAAAGCCTCCGTCAGCCTGGCAGCGGTGCTTGTGTTGCTGACGGTGGCGGCAGCACTGGTGGCCCAAGCTGATGCTCCCGTCACGCACGTGTACTCGCTGGGTGCCTGGGCGGCTCCCCTGGGCATCGTGCTGGTGGCGGACCGCCTCGCGGCCGCCATGGTTCTGCTGACGTCGCTGCTCGGCCTGGCTGCCCTGCTGTTCTCCGTGGCACGCTGGCACCGGGCCGGGCCTCAATTCCACTCGCTGGTGCAATTTCTCCTGGCAGGGCTGAATGGGGCCTTTCTGACCGGCGACCTTTTCAACCTGTTCGTGTTTTTCGAGTTGCTGCTGGCCGCCTCCTATGGGCTGGCCTTGCACGGCAGCGGGGCGCCCCGGGTTCGCGCGGGTCTTCACTACATCGTGATCAACCTCGCCGCGTCCCTGCTGTTCCTGGTGGGCGTGAGCCTGCTGTACGGGATGGCCGGCACGTTGAACATGGCCGACTTGGCGGTCAGGCTGCCGCAGCTGCCGGCCGAGGACCGGCCGCTGCTCGAAGTCGGCGCGGCGACGCTCGCCGTCGCATTCCTGGTGAAGGCGGGCATGTGGCCTCTTGGGTTTTGGCTGCCTGCCACCTACTCGTCCAGCAGCGCGCCAGCGGCGGCGCTCTTCTGCATCCTGAGCAAGGTCGGCATTTACGCCGTCTTGCGCATCTGGTTCGTCGTCTTCGGCGACGGGCCGGGCGCCGAGCTGATCGCCTACGGGGGCCTGGCCACGCTCGTGTTCGGGATGGTGGGGATGCTCGGCTCGCAGGACCTCGGCCGAATTGCGAGTTTCAGCCTGGTGGTGTCGTCGGGCACGCTGCTGGCGGCCATCGGCGTGGGCGGCCCGGCCGCCGTCGCGCCCGCGCTGTTCTATCTCGTGACTTCCACGCTCGGGACGGCGGCACTGTTCCTCCTTGTGGAACTGGTCCAGCGCTCGCGGGCGCCCGGGGCCGACCTGCTGGCGGTGACAGCCGACGCCTTTCGCCTCGAGGGCGAAGATGACGAGCCCGAAGAGCTGGTGGGCGTGCTCATTCCCGCCAGCATGGCGGTGCTGGGCCTGGCCTTTGCTTGCGCCTCCCTGCAGATCGCCGGGCTGCCGCCGCTGCCCGGGTTTGTGGCCAAGTTCTCCATCATGGCCAGTGTGCTGGATGCGGGCACGGTCTCGGGGGGTGCATGGGTGCTGCTCACCCTGGTCATGCTCTCCGGACTGGCGGCCCTGATCGCACTCGGACGCGGGGGTGTGCGCGTCTTCTGGGCCGGCTCCGATCGAACCGTTCCCCGCGTTCGCCTCATCGAGGTCGTGCCGGTCGCGGGCCTGATCGCGGTCTGCCTCGTGCTCACCGTGTTCGCCGGTCCGGCCATGACCTACATGCAGGACGCCGTGGACGCGCTGCATCCGGCCGACGGCTACATCAGGGAGGTCCTGGAGGCGCCGTGAAAAGTTTCGTTCCTTATCCGCTGCTGACGTTCGCGCTGCTCGTGATATGGCTTACCCTGAATGACAGCATCGATCCCGCGCACGTGCTGCTGGGGTTGCTGATCGGCCTGGCCGGCGGCAACGTGTACGCACGGCTGGAGCCACCCCGCAAGAAGTTCCGGAACTTCCTTGTTCCCGCCGCCGCCCTGATCTGGCTGGTGTTCGTGGACATCGTCCGATCGAACATCGCCGTCGCGCGGATCGCCTTGCATCTGCCCGCGCGGGACCGGGTGGCAGGCTTCCTGCCGATTCCGCTGGAGCTGCGCGAGCCTGCCGGGCTGGCCGTGCTCGCCTGTATCGTCACCGCCACCCCTGGGACATCCTGGGCCCACTACGACGCAGCCGCGAGCGTGCTCACCCTGCACGTGCTCGACCTGGTCGACGAAGAAACGTGGGTTCGGCAGTTCAAGGACCGGTATGAGCGGCGCCTGATGGAGATCTTCGGATGAACACGTCTTTCCTTGATGCCGCGCTCGCCACGGCGCAGCTTCTCATCGGTCTCGCCATCGTGTGCAGCTCGATCCGCCTGGTGCTCGGGCCCCGCGCGCAGGATCGCGTTCTGTCGGTGGATACGCTTTACGTCAACGCGGTGCTCCTGTTCCTCACGCACGGGCTTCGTACGGGAAATCCGTACGTGTTCGAATCCGCGCTGGTGATCGCCGTGCTCGGCTTCGCCTCGACAGCAGCGCTGGCCAGGTTCCTGCTGCGCGGGGAGGTGATCGAATGAGCATCCTGACAGGCGTGCTCGTCCTGGCCGGCGCCCTGCTGGCACTGGCCGGCTCCGTGGGACTCCTCAGGCTGAAGTCGTTCTACGAGCGGGTCCATCCGCCCACGATGGGCAGCACCCTCGGCACGGGGCTCATCCTCATCGCCTGCATCGTTCACTTCAGTGGCATCGAGGGTCGCCTGGTCCTCCACCACCTGCTGATCGGTGTCTTCATGACCGTCACCACGCCGGTCACGTACATGATGCTGGTGCGTGCAGCGCTGCATCGGGATGCTGCCGAAGGCCGGGACCTTCTGGCTTTGCGTGAACAGCGCCCCACAGCGGTCGAGGCGCCGCCGCAAGGTTGAGGTGGCGCCTATTCTGGCAAGCCTCGTGCGGTCTTGCCCACCCTCGCGGGAGCCATCGAGCTTGCCGTCCTAAACTGGGCGGCATGACGTCCTTCTGTGCACCGCGACTGCCTGCGCCAGCGTCCTGCCGTTTCGGTCCACAGCGCGCAGCGCTCTCCTGAGCCCGGCGGTTCCGGCCACGCGCCATGGAATCGCCGGGCCGCATAGCCCCGGCCGCTTGCCATGTGCGGCAAGCGCAGTCCCGCTTCGCAGGAGTGTTCCATGCCCGACTCTTTGCCTTTCCACGGCCTGCTGGCCCCGCCCGCGTCGAACTCGGCAGCGCTTGCCGCACCGCCATCGGCTGGTTTTCGGTTCCGGCCAACGAAGCCACAACCCATCGTGGCCTTGGTCGATGGTTCGCGTGGTTCCGTCAATGCAGCGTGGCGCGCCGCGCTCATAGCCCAGGATTGGGAGGTGCCTTTGAACCTGCTGCGCACGGCGCACGCAACGCAACCCGGCAGCGCCATCGACGACTTGCCCCGCTAGGTCAGGCAGCGCCTGCGGGTCAAGGTCACCACCCGGACCGTGGTGGGTGACCTGCTGGATGCACCAGCCCAGGTCCTGGAATCCGCGGCACTGCTGGTCACGCACGGTGCGACCGGCTTGCGGCCTCTCGACTGGTTCCAGGGTACCCGCGCCGAGCGGCTGGTGCGGAGGTTTTCCGTTCCGGTCCTGGTGGTGAAGCAGCCCGCAGGCAGGCGCTACCGGCGGGTGCTGGTGGGCGTCAAGCTGGATCCGCGCGCCGGCGAACTGATCGCACGGGCCAGCAAGGTGTCGCCCAGCGCCCGGGTCGATGTTCTCCACGTGCTCGGCACCTCGCATGAGTACAGGTTGCAACTGGCCGACGCTCCCGAAGCCGCAAGGCGAGCGCAGCGCCTGCAGGTCGTGCGCGACGCGTACAGGAAAATCGAGGCCATCATCGCCGCCGCGGCTGGCCACGCATCGGACGCGGCCGCCTCCCTGGTCTTTGGCAGCGCGCCGGGCCGGCTGGTGGAGGTGGAGCCGCGTTGCTCGTGCTGGGCAAGCGGCAGCGGCACCGCCTCGCTGACTTCTTCCTGAACGGCGGAGTCGTGCAAAGGGCGTTGGCTGAAGTCTCGAGCGATGTGCTGGTCGTGCCACTGGGCGGCCCGAGGTCGCGCCGAACAGAGGAGTCGGGTACCGTGGCCCAGTTCTGATGCCGGCGCCCTGCGCGATGGCCGGTAGCTTGATGCTCATCGTTCCTTGGGTCAGGTATTGGTCTGTTCCGGCGGGACCGTCGCGGGATTCGGGAGTGCAGCGGCCGGCTTTCCGCTCGGCTGCCTGCCGCGCGGCGTCGGTCTGTCCAGCACGTAACTCGTCATCGTGATCGAACCCAGGGTGCCGCCCTCCACCAGCACCTCCGCAGGGCTGGCCGCTCGTGCGCACAACCCGGCCAGGTACGCGAGCGGGAGGAAGTGCTCCGGAGTCGGCACGGACAGGCCGTAATCGGGGTGGGATGCCAGGTCCGCCAGTTGCCCAGGGCGGGACGTCATCACATCCTTCACGGCGGCATCGAATCTCCCGGCCCATTCGCAGCTGCGGTCCGGGTTGTCCCAATCCACCCGGCGCAGGTTGTGGACGACGTTGCCGCTGCAGATGATGAAGACACCCCGTCCGCGCAAAGGGGCCAGGCTCGCGCCCAACCCGATGTGGTAGCGCATGTCCTCACCGCTGTGGACGGAAAGCTGGACGACCGGCACATCCGCCTTCGGAAAGAGATGGGCCAGCACCGACCACGTACCGTGGTCAATGCCCCAGCTGTCCCGGTCGAGCCCGATGAAACCGGGCTTGACCAGCTCGGCCACCTCCCGCGCCAGTTCCGGCGAGCCAGGCGCCGGGTAGTCGAAGTCGAACAGCGCCTTGGGGAAACCGTAGAAATCATGGATGACCGGCGGGCGTTCCATGGCCGTAACCGCACTCACATTCACGAACCAGTGCGCCGAGATGGCAAGGATCGCTCTCGGACGAGGGACCGTTCGCCCAAGCTCCTGCCACGCAGCCGTGAACCGGTTGGTTTCCAAGGTGTTCATCGGGCTTCCGTGGCCGATGAACGCGGCGGGCATGATGTCCATGGAGGTTTTTGCTTTCGTGACCGTACGGCTTCGGAAATCCTGGCTCATGCGTCCTCCTTCGGCTGGCACAAGGGCTGCGAGCAGGCACTTTCATTATGAGTGCACCCGCGGGCGCCATGCAGGCTGCCGACTCAGGATGTCACCGAGCAGCCCGACCGCTTGCGGTGCGGCCCGAGCACTCCGAACGCAGTACGAGCGCCGGCTTTGGCCCGTTCACAGGGACCGCAGCAACACGGCGCTGGCCGGCGGCAACAGCACGTTGAGCTCGCCATCGCTGGCGATCAGCGGCGGCTGTGCCTGCGGCGCCCAGCTGCCGTCCTGGCCGATCGCAACGCCACCCAGGGTCTGCCCGGTGCTCGCAGACAATGCCGTGCCGCGCAGCCACAGCGGTTCGTAGCGATCGGCGGCGATGCCGGTGACGACGCTCATGCGGACGCTGCGGCTGTCGTCCTTGTTGATCAGGATGAGGTTGCGGCCGCCGTCGGCCCGCTGGACCCCCCAGGCGCTGACATTGATGACGGCGCTGGGCGCGACCACCAGGCCTCTCATCGGCAGTCCCTGGGCAGCTTGCGAGAACATCAACATGCCATAGAACTCGGGGCGCGCTTCCACCACCACGCCATTGCGGTCGGCTATCGGCGTATAGCCTGGGCCGCTGCCGCCACCATGCATGTTCACACCCGTACAGCCGGCCACGGCGCAGTTGAACATGAAGTCCATGACCCACAGGGCCGTGCCGAAGGCATTGCTGACGTTCGCCACCCCGCCGTTGAAGAAGCTGTTGGCCTCGGCCAGGCGCACGCCCTGCTCGATGCCTGCCTGCGACGCGCCCGAGACGAGAACGGCCAGCTCGTTCAGCAGGACGGGGTCGGGCCGCAGCAGCAGCGCCAGCGTGGAGGCCGGATCATTGCGGTCGGCCCGGTAGTAATGGTGGGTCAGCAGGGACACGTTATCGCCCTCGTCGCGCGCGAAGGGCAGCGTGAAGCGCCTGATATCGAATGCGACGGCCGGCCCGCTGAAGGCCACGCCGGGGCTGACGGCGCTCATCGCGCTTCGCAGCTCGCGCCATTCGCTGCGGAAATCGGGATAGGACCAGTCATCCGGCCGATACTCGTTCCTGCGATACAGGTCGGGCTCATTGCCGATCTCCCAGGCGAGCAGCGATGAACCCAGACGGCCGAAGACGTAGGCGGCCTCGTCGGCGGCGCTGGCCGTCGTGTTGCGTGCCATGTTCACGCCATAGATCAGCTGCCACTGCGTGGCTTGCAGAAAGTCGGCCAGGGCGTCGACATGGGCCGGAAGGATCGGGGTGAGGCCGCTGACTGCCCCGTTCCAGCTTGATCGATCCACCGCATTGGCGCCTATGCGAAGAACCCCTGGTCCCAACAAACGAAAGAGCTGGATCAAGGCCGTATTGCTGCCCGTGAACAATGGCTGGGCGAGCTTGTTCTTCTCATAGCTCAATCCCGTGAAACGGCTGTCCAGGCGCGCTGCCGTGCTGACGCTCTGGAACCCGACATCGGCTTGCACCTGGGGTGCGGAAGCAGGGGCCGGCTGCGGCGGTTGTGCGCTCGCACCGGCGGCGCCGTCACTTCCTCCGCACGCGGCAAGGGCCGGCAGCAGGGAGGCGCCGGCGAGTGCGTAGGTCTTGATCAGCAGGCTCCGCCGCGTCGGATCCGGCGGCGACGGGGCAGGAACAGCGGGATGATTGCTGGACATTGCTGTCACGCGGTGCAACTCGCCAGGTCCAGGGCAACCGCGCTTTGAAGCGGCGTCTGTGCCGACGAGGTGCCGACGTGGACGACGAACTCCCCGTTGGGCGTGACCCAGTTTCCGTCGGCCCACTTCTGCAGGTCCGATTCGTTCGCCGGCTGGAAATAGGAGAACGGATGATGGGAAGCCGAGCAGTCGATGGCGACCGAGACCTGCTGGCTCGCGCCCGGCTGCAACTCCACCTTCCTGAAGCCCACCAGCCGCTTGGACGGCTCGCCAGCCTCGAGAGGCAGGGTCACATAGACCTGAGAGGCCTCTTTGCCGGCGCGGGTGCCGGTGTTGGTGATGGTGTAGTCCACCGTCAGCACCACCTTACCCGGGGCGGGACTGGCGGTCGCCAGGCGCAGGTTGCTGTAGGCGAAGGTGGTGTACGACAGGCCGTGGCCGAACGGGAACACCGGCGGTACGTTCCGGGCCTCGTACCACCGATATCCAAGCTCCAGGTTCTCGTCGTACAGCGTGACGAGTTGGGGGGAGCCGTCGGGCTCGAAGCCACCTTCTCCGCCGCCCAGTCCATTGGCCTCCCGCACGCCGGGGTACTGCGCCTCGGTCTGGTACGCGGCTTCGTTCGCGCTGTTGCCGAAGGTGACGGGCAGCTTG
The DNA here is from genome assembly GCF_000215705.1 of Ramlibacter tataouinensis TTB310. NCBI lineage: Bacteria > Pseudomonadati > Pseudomonadota > Betaproteobacteria > Burkholderiales > Comamonadaceae > Ramlibacter > Ramlibacter tataouinensis. The sequence continues at coordinate 648,204 of NC_015677.1, forward strand.
CCCGAAGGATTGGTGACGCCGAAGAGGATGTCCGCCACGACGTCTCCATCGTGCTGGCCCGGGTACCAGGCCTCGACCAGCGCACGCGCCTGGGGCAGCCAGGGCATGAGCACCGATCCCTGCGTCTTCAGGACCACAACGGTGTTCGGGTTTGCGGCCAGGATGGCCGGCACGAGCATGTCCTGGTTGGTGCCGTTGATGGAAGGCAGCGAAGGCGTGTTCGTGTCAAGGGTCTCCCGGGGGTTGTCGCCGACCATGACGATCACGACGTCGGCGTTGGTCGCCAGCTGGACCGCCTCTTCGATGACGTCCCCGTCGTTGTAGGTCACCTGGGCGCTGGAACCCAGCCTTCTCAGGGTGTTTTCCAGCCCTTGCCGCGGGGTTACCGTGGAGGACGCGATGACGTTCGTCATCTCCTCCCGGTCGCCACTGCGAGGAGGCATGGTCGCCTGACCGGCGAACCAGTCTGCGCCAATGAGGGCGACGGAGCGCACCTGAGGGTTCAGCGGCAGCAGCCCGTCGTTCTTCAGCAGGACCACGCTGCCGTCCGCTGCCTTGCGGGCGACCTGCGCGTGCGCCTGCAAGTCCCTCGGCAGAAAAGCGTCGTACGCCTCGTCGAAATGCCCGAATTCGAACATCTTGAGGAACCTGGGGCGCAGCAGCCGGTCGATGTCGGCCACGGTGATGTCTCCGGCCTCAAGGGCGGCCTTCATCCGCGAAGGCTCGTAGAACTCGGGCTCGAAGTCGAGCTCGTAGCTGACGCCGGCGCGAACGGAAGGCACCGTGCTGTGCATCGCGCGGCGGTCACTGACCACGTAGCCGTCGAAGCCCCAGCGTCCACGCAGGGTCTGCTGCAACAAGGGCTCGTTCTCGCAGGCCCATTCGAAGTTCAGGTGAGGGAATGCGCACATGATGGACGCGGGCTTGCCATCCCGCACCGTCATTTCGAAGGGCAGCAAGTACAGCTCGTGCATGGCGCGGGACGGGATCCTGGACGCCGCCGTCCAGCGTTCCTGCTGGTATTCCGACTCGTTGCCGACAAAGTGCTTGGGCGTCGCGTGCGACTTGCCGTTCGACTGGATGCCGCGCACCTGCTGGGTCGCGGTCACGCCAGTCAGGTAGGGATCCTCGCTCATGTACTCGTGGTTGCGGCCGCCGAAGGGGGTGCGGATCAGGTTCAGGCCAGGGCCCCACAGCGAGTGATGCGCCCAGCTGCGCAGCTCGGCGCCGAGGACCTGGCCCCATTGGAAGTTGATTTCAGGGTCGAAGTTGGCTGCAGCTGCCACACCGCTGGGCAGCGCGGTGGCGGTCGGTTCAGGAAGACAGTCCCCGCCGCGGATACCGGTGCCGCCGTTGGCGAACCTGAACGTCGGGATGTGCAACTCCGGGATGCCTTCGATATGCCGCCCGACCTGCTGGAACTCGCACGGCGGGTCCTCGTCCTGCAACTCCTCGTTGAGGACCGGCAGGTTGTAGAGCTGCTGCAGCTTCTGGTCCAGCGTCATTGCCGCGAGCAGGGCCTCCGTGCGTTCAGCCGCACCGAGGCTGGTGTTCATCCAGGCCGGCCGGCCTTCGCCCGCCGTAGTGGCCGGGGCGGTCGGCGCCGTCGGTGCATTGGCCGCGCCGCTGGTCTCTGAACCACCATCGCCCGAGCCACCACAGCTGCTCATGATCGAAAGTATGAAACACCCCAGAATCACAGCGAACTTCTTCATGATGATGACTCCTAGATCCGATGAAGGCCGGATTCCAAGCTTTCCATGCGCCGGTGGCCGGGTGTTTTCCGTTCCTGCTTGAAAATGCTCCTCACCTGCTAAGAGCGGGCACGCTGATCCACGGCTGTCCAATGCCCTTGCGGCGCCCCGTCAACCGTCAAATGCTTGTCGTTCCGCGATGCAAGCAGCCGGCTGGCCAGCGCGAGGCAGGCACCCAGGTAGACGATGCCCATGGGCACCCACATGATCAGCCCTGCAAGCTGCTGGTCTTCCAGTGCGTTCAATCCCCACGGGGCGGTGCGGTCGAGATACCAGGCGTACAGCGGAAAAGGAGCCGTCGTCAGCAGGGCGCCGAGCAGTCCGCCATGCACCAGCGTGGCAAACGCCGCGCCCAGTGCCGCTGCGGCGCGGCGTCGCGAGTGAGCGTCGAGGATCGCCTTCCAGAACAAAAGCGCCGTGCCGAAAAAGCAGGCATGCTCGAGCATGTGCACACCGTAGCTTGCAACCGCCGCGTCGAACGCGCGCGGCGCGTGCCAGCCCCAAAGTGCCAGACCATGCAGGAACGCCGACGGTAGCGGCCGTGAAAGCGCGCCAATGAGCGCGGCAAGCGCGCGCCATGGGTGGGAGCGAAGAAAACGCTTCCTGGATTCGGCAGGCAGCGCCCAGGCAAGGACCGCCCCCGGCTTGCCCAGCAGGAGAAGCACAGGCGCGGCTGTGACCAGCAGCGCGTGCTGGGCCATGTGGGCCGAGAGCAGTTCCTCGCCAAGCACATCCAGTGGCGAGACCAGCGCGACAAACAACGCAGCCGTGCCGAAGGCAAAGGCCACCACGTGGGACAGCGCGACGCCGCGCCCCCAGCCGGCGCTTGTCCAGAGCTGCCGCAATCCGCGACCGTAGAGCCAGACCGCGAGCAGCAGCGGCACAAGGACGACCGGATCGAAGCTCCAGGCGTGCCACAGCGTGTCGGGTCGCAGGGGCACGGACCCATGGGCAGCGGCCCAGCGGATCGCCGCGAACCAGAGCAAGACGCCAGCGACTACACGCACGCCGGCACCAACAGAATGGGAAAGAGCTGCCAGGTGATCGCGACGCTTGCGATCGCATCGCACCCGATCGTGACCGACATCCTGAAATGCAGGTCGGGAACCCCGTGCTGCTGCCGGTAGCGCCGTGCCGCATGCAGCAAGGTGGCGGCGGCGGCGGCCGCAGTCGCCAACGCAAGCGCCCCCAGGAAAGTTGACCTGGCGCCGGTGCTGGCGGTACCAAGCCCCACTACGCAGGCCACCGCGGCTGCAACATAGACGACCAGGAAGTGAGCCGCCCAGACGAAAAGACCGAAGGCAGGGTCGAGCAGCCGGCCCAGCCCTTCGGCTTTGGCGCGTGCCCTTCCCTTCGCATGGAATCTAAGGGACCACATGCGGGAACGCCGTGATGAGAATGAGCGTGAGCGCTGCCGCCGGCGCGGTGAAGCGCCACCAAAGCAGGCAGAGGTGAAGCGTCAGGCTACGCCACCCATCGAGCATGCCGAGCGCCTGGCGCGCGATGCACCACGGCGCCATCGCGGCGCCGATGGCAACGTGCAACCCCACATGGCCGGCCAGCGTCCACACCGACGCGCCGTAGCTATGGCGCGTCGGATCGATGTCCAGGCTGTTGAGCCACATCCACCCCATGATCAGGGCGCCTGCAGCCAGGACCGCCGCTGCCGCCAGGCTGGCGCTTGCCGCCGACCGGCGATCGCGCTGATTGGAACGAGACGCCGCCTCGAACAGGATCCAGGCGCCAATGACCAAGGCAGCAATGACGGCAGGCCCGAGAAACCCGGGCAGCCGCGATCCATCCGGAGGCCAGGCGACGGGATGCGCTGTCCACAGGAACAGGTAGGCAAAGGCGAAGGAGGCCAGCACGACCGCGTCCGCGATGAGTAGCACCGTCATCCCCCACCAGCCGACGCTGCCGCTGTCGCTGCGATAGAGCGGCAAGGCAAGGCCGCGCCCGGCGTCTGCCGGCTCGCGCGGCAGGCCCTTGTCCATGGACCACAGCCAGTAGAGGTAGGCAGCGGCCGCAACCGCGCCAGCGGCCGAGCCGACGGCCGCGGATTTGACGGTCATGCCCGCGAAGGCGACAGCGGTTGCGGTGGCGGCCAGAAACGGGATCCAGCTGGGACCCGGCAAGCGGATGATCTGCTCCGGCTCGGCGCTTATGGGCGAGGTGGCCAATGCCTCGCGTTCTTGCGTGGGCGCATCCGGCAGGTAGCCGCGACCGGCTAGTTCCTCGTCCTTCAGGGCCTTGTGCTCCCAAAGCGGGTAAAGCGACGTGATCGGCATCAGGCTGCGGAAGCCGTGCGCCGGCTGACCCGACATCCACTCGAGCGTTGGCGCATCCCATGGGTTGTGGCCAGCCTGCTGCCCCGAGCGGCGGTGCCGGACGAAGTCGGCCACGAACACCAGCACCCCCGCCGCAAACAGGAAGGCAAACACCGAGGAGACGAGATTCAGCGTGTTCCACCCAAGGTTGCCTGGATAGGTGTAGATGCGCCGAGGCATGCCGAGCAGGCCGGTGAGATGCATCGGCAGGAACGCGGCGTTGAAGCCGATGAACATGAGCCAGAACGCCCAGCGCCCGAGCCGCTCGGAGAGCATTCGTCCCGTTATCGCCGGGATCCAGTAGTAGAGGGCCGCGAACAGCGGGAACACCATGCCGCCGATGAGCACGTAATGGAAGTGGGCGACGACGAAATAGGTGTCGTGCACCTGCCAGTTGTAGGGCACGGCCGCCACCATCACGCCGGTCAGCCCGCCAATGACGAAGATGAACAGGAAGCCCAGGATGAACAGCATCGGCACGCGCAACACCGGCTTGCCATTCCAGAGTGTCGCGATCCAGGCGAACACCTGGATACCCATCGGGATGGCGATGGCGGAGCTTGCCGCCGAAAAGAAGGAAAGCGACAGCAGCGGCAAGCCCGTCGTGAACATGTGGTGCACCCACAGGCCGAAGCTGAGGAAGCCGACCGCCAGCGCCGCCAGCACCACCCAGCTGTAACCGACCAGCGGCGTGCGCGCGAAGCTGGGCAGCATCATCGAGACCATGCCGGCGGCCGGCAGGAAGATGATGTAGACCTCCGGGTGCGCGAACAACCAGAACAGATGCTGCCACAGGAGCGGCTCGCCGCCCCGGGTTGGGTCGTAGAACGGCATGCCGAAGGCGCGTTCCAGTTCGAGCAGGATATCGGCCGCGATGACCGCCGGCATGCCGACCATGATCATGCCGGCAGTCACCAGCATGTACCAGGCGAAGATCGGCATCTTGCCGAGCGTCATGCCCGGCGCGCGCGTCTTGAGGATCCCGACGATCAGTTCGACGGCCGCAGCGACGGCGGCGATCTCGACGAAACCGAGCCCGAGCACCCAGACATCGGTATTGATCCCGGGCGAATACCTGGCGCCGGTCAAGGGCGGATACATGAACCAGCCACCGTCCGGTGCAACGCCGAGAAACAGGCTGGAGAACACCATCGCGCCGCCGATGGCGTAGCACCAGTACCCGAGGGAGGACAGGCGGGGAAACGGCATGTCGCGCGTGCCGAGCATGCTGGGCAGCAGCAGCACCGCGACAGCCTCGACGATCGGCACCGCGAACAGGAACATCATCACCGTGCCGTGCATGGTGAAGAACTGGTTGTAGGTGGCCGCGTCGAGGAAGGTATTGTTGGGCCAGGCGAGCTGGATGCGCATGAGCAGCGCGAGCACGCCGGCGCCCAGAAAGAACAGGAAGCCGGTGGCGATATACAGGACACCGATGTGCGTGTTGTTGATCTCGGTGAGGAATCCGAACCGTTTCGGCATCGCCCACGCGGCAGCGATCCGTGCGAGACCGTCCGGCCCGCTCGATTGCCGGTAGAGCGGCGGTGTCACGCCGGCCGCCTGCGGGTCGCCCCGGCTGGCTGGCAGTGCTGCTCCGGCGCCGCCCAACGCCGCCGTCATTTCAGCGACTCCAGATAGGCGGCAAGCGCGCGCAGCTCCGGGCCTTCGAGCTGATCGTAGGAGGGCATGGCATTGCCGGGCTTGAGATGCTGGGCGCTGGCGATCCACGCCGCCATATTGCCGACGCCTCCTGGAAGGGTTCCGGCGCCGATCGAGCGGCGGCTACCGATCTGCGTCAGGTCCGGGCCGAGCCTGCCTTCGCTCACGCCGCGCACCGTGTGGCAAGCGCCGCAGCCGGTATGGACGAAAAGATCGCGGCCTTGGCGCAGGTACGCCGTCGGCGGTTCGGGCACGGGCAGTGCAAGCCGTGCCAGCCATGCGTCGAATCCGTCCCGCGGCAAGACAATGACGTCGAGCGCCATGAGCGCATGCTGTGTGCCGCAATATTCGGCGCACTGGCCGCGATAGACGCCCGGCCGGTCGGCCTGGATCACCATGCGGTTGACCCGTCCCGGGATCATGTCGGTCTTGCCGGCGAGGTTCGGGATCCAGAAGCTGTGAATGACATCGGCCGAGTGCAGGAGAAGTTCGACCGGCACCCCGGCCGGCAGATGCAACTCGTTGCCCGAGCGGACCGGCACAGTCCTGTCGCCACGCCGGTAAGACATTTCCCACCACCAGAGATGCCCCGTCACATCGATGGTGAGCCGATCTGCCGACGGCACGCGCGTCTCTTGGCCGGTGCTGAGGACGTAGGGCACGAGCAGCGTCAGCGTCAGCAGCGGCAACGCGACCCCGCCGCCCCACAGGAACAGTTTGTGGTTGACCGGGCGCGCGCGCCGGCGCAGGAACGGCACGAGCATCAGTACGGTGACCAGCAGCGTCACCACGGCCGCTCCGACATACATGATCATTCCGAGCTGGTGGATCGACGCCGCGGAGGGGCCCGCGGGATCGAGCGCCGATTGCTGGCCGGCGCATCCCGCCAATAACAGGGATAGCAGGGCTGGCCACAGCCTCCGTTCAGCGCGCACGCGGTGGCTCCAGGGTGTAGAGGAAGGCAGCGATGTCGCGCGCCTCCTGGTTGTTGAGCCCCACGTCCGGCATGCCCGTTCGCGGCACCAGCGCCGCCGGATCCTGCAGGAAGGTGACCAGCACCTCGGTGTTGTTCGGCAGTTGCCCGGCCAGGAAGCTGCGTCCGGCCAAGCCGCCGAGCGGCGGGCCGACGATGCCGATCGGCCCCCTGATCCCGGGAATGGCATGGCAGGCGGTACAGCCATGCGCACCGCTGGCGACGATGGCGTGCCCGCGCGCGGCGTCCCCAGCGCGCACCGGCCGACTTACCAAAGGCTGCGGCGCTGGTTTGGGCGGCTGCAGGCCCGAGAAATACTGTGCAACGGCCACAACGTCGTCGGCCGTCATCCCTTTGACCGTTGTCGCCATCTGCTGGCCCGCATCATTCTTCCGCGTGCCCTCCTTCCATGCATTCATCGCAGCGACCAGGTAGCCGTGGTCGAGCCCGGCCAGGTACGGGATCGCCGGCGGCTCGCCGACGCCGCCCGGCCCGTGGCAGTTGATGCAGGCCGGCACCTGACGGACGGAATCGCCTTGGGTAGCCAGCACCCTGCCGCGCTCCACCGCCGCGGCCGTGCCAGCAGTCGCAGCGACGCCTGTGGCTGCGGGGGCGTCGAGCCGCGAGTAGTACGCGGCGAAGCTGGCCATGTCTTGCGCGGACATTGCCTTTGCCATGGCCTCCATGACCGGATTGCGCCGGCTGCCATTCGCATAACTGCGAAGCTGCTTCTCGATGTATGGCGCTGACTGCCCGGCAATCCGCGGAGCGCCGTCCCTGCCCTCGCCGGACTCGCCGTGGCAGGCGGCGCAATGCTGGGCAGTGGCAGGGCGTTGCGCCTGCTCCGTCGTTTTCCCGGAGGGCACCACCAGCTGCGCATGTGCCGCCTGCAGCAGCGCCGCCAGCACGCCGGTGGCGAGAAGGTGCGAGGCATTCATCTGGGCACCAGCGGTCCGGGGGACTTCAGGTACTTCCGCACGATCGCGTCCGCAGACCAGTAGGCGAGCGCGCCTACGGTATCGGTGGGGTTGTAGGACCCGTTCTGGGGGAAGTTCGATGCGCCGATCACGAAGACGTTCGAAACATCCCAGCTCTGGAGGTAGCGGTTCACGACGCTGGTGGACGGATCGGTTCCCATGATCGTTCCGCCGGTGTTGTGGGTGGTCTGGTACTCGGTCATGTCATACGGGCGTTTGCGGGGAGCGCCGGTGACCAGCCGGCCACCCATGCTTCTTCCGATCTCGACGGCCTTCTCCGTGCAGTAGGCGGACATCCGAAGGTCGTTCTCGGGAAAATCGAACGTCATCCGCAGCAGCGGCAGGCCCCACGCATCCTTGTAGGTGGGATCGAGATCGAGGTAGTTGTGGCGGGTCGCCACCGAACTGCCGTGGACGTTGATCGTCGAGGTGTGGTTGTAGTGCCTGGCAACGGCCTTCTTCCATGCCGAGCCCCACCTCGGCGTGCCGGGCGGCGTGGGATGGAAGCCGATCGGCCTTCCGTTAGTCATGATCTCGCCGATGTACGCGCCGCCGATGAAGCCCAGGGGCCCATGGTCGAAGTTGTCCCCGGCGAAGTCCGAGATCATGGTGCCGTTCGCGCCCGAGCGCATGAACGGGTTGATGTTGATGCTCTCGTCAAAGAACACCTGCGGATAGCTCATCGTCTGGTAGGCATAGTTGCGGCCCACGACGCCCTTGCCCGTGGCCGGGTCGTAGGGCGCACCGATGCCCGACAGCAGCAGCATGCGGGCATTGTTCTGCGCATACATGCCGACGATGACCAGGCTCGCCGGCTGTTCGACCTCCTCGCCGTTGGGCCCCGCGTAGGTGACGCCGGTGGCGGTTTTCCTGGCGCCGTCGAGGTTGATGCGCAGCACGTTGCAGCCCGTGCGCAGCTCGAAATTCGGGTCTTTCAGAAGCACCGGCAGCAGCACCGTCAGAGGCGTCGACTTGGCAAAGTGCTCGCAGCCGAAGCGCTCGCAGAAGCCGCAGAAGGTGCAGGTCTTGAGGCTCAGCCCTTCGGGATTGGTGTACGGCTGGCTCAGGTTGCACGAGGGCTGGGGATACGTGTGGTACCCCAGGTTGTCGGCTGCCTTGCGGAAGATGGCGGAGCCATAAGGCTCCTTCTGCGGCGGCGTGGGGTACTCGCGTGAGCGCGGGTCCTCGAAGATGTTGCCGCCCGGGATCTTCTTTCCCTGGAGGTTGCCGGCTTTCCCGCTGGTGCCGAGCAGATACTCGAAGCGGTCGAAGTGCGGCTCCAGCTCGGCGGCGGTGACACCCCAGTCCTGGATCGTCACGTCAGCAGGGATGAACTTGCTGCCGTAGCGTTCGATGAGGCGGCTGCGCTGCCTGAAGTCGTCTTCCTGGAAACGGAAGGTCTGCCCGTTCCAATGCACGATCGATCCGCCGAGTCCGCTGCCGGGCAGAAAGCTCTCCCAGCGCCGCACGGGCAACGCCGTCCCCCGCGAGGTATGCCGGAAGGTGAGCGTCTCCTTGGCGTTGTCCGACATCAGCGCCTTGCGCACCGCGTAGCGCAGCTCGTCATGGACCTGGGGCCCCTGGAAGTCGGGAACGGTGTCGCGTGCTTCGCCGCGCTCGAGCCCGACCACCTTCAGGCCCGCACGCGTCAATTCACGGCCCAGCAGCGTCCCGACCAGGCCCACGCCGATCAGGACTGCATCCACTTCGGGGCGACGGGCGGCCATGGGTCACCTTCCTTTCGCCGCGGCCGGCGGGGAGCTCACCGGGTGCAGGTGGACGGTTCCGCCCGCGTCCTGGCCGAGACTCATCGGGGGGCGGGTGAAACGGATGCCGTGCTGGTCCACGAACTCGTAGTAGTTGGCGTAGGCACCCGGAAAACCGACCAGCTTCCAGCCGACCATGTCCTTGTTGCCGCCATAGACGGGATCGGCAAAAAAGCCTTCGACCGTCATGTCCAGCAGCAGCTGGAAGAACACGTCCGACGGTACGCCGCCCAGGTCGCGCGGCTCGTTCTCAAGCGAACGCAGATACGCATCCTGCTCCTGGGGCTCGAGCTTTGACAGCTTGCCCCGGTTCGACTTGCCCACGTCAGCGGCAATCGCGCGAAGCGAATTCTTGAAAAGCTCCGCCGGCGTGAAGGGCAGCTGGTAACCCTGCTCGGGTGTTCCAGCGAGCCAAGGTCCGCTGCGGTACATCCGCCCTCCGGCGCCCCACGCCCCCGCAAGCTGCCGGTCGATGTAAGCGGGAACCTCTGCTTCGAGCGCGCCCGGCCCGGCGTCATCCGCCGGAATCAGGCGGGCAACGGCAGCTTCAACGAAGGCGGCATCCTCCGCATTGAAAAAAAGGTACGGCGGGCGCGGATTTGCGGCTTGCGGTGGCGGGCGTTCACAGCCGGGAACAACGACCGCGGTCGCGGCCACACCGACGCCTTTGAGGAATGATCGTCGCGGTATTCTTTCCATCGGGTCTCCGGACTCCCTTTCACAACTGACAGCGCATGCCTGATGCCTGTTAAACCGCGAGCGGACCGCTGATCGCGGCAGTGGCGGTTCCGGATACCGAAGGCATTCATAGCTGGCTCTTTGCCCGCCGCAGTGGCGGGGGCACTCGGCGCAGTCGGTAAATTCAAAGCTTTCCATGCGTCACTGGCGGGATGTTTTCCGTTCCTGCTGGAAAGTTGTCCTTAGCTGCTAGGCACGCAGCCTGCCCCGCGCTGGAGAACGCGACGACTCCAAAGGTCATGACACCACTGCAGGTGCGCAAGTACCCGAACGCCCGGGTGACGGCCTCCTCAGGACAGCGGGACTGGCCCGGCCTGCTCGCCGAGCTGCTCGAGCATCCTGCAGGCCGCATCGCGTCTTTTGCGGCAACCATGACGGAACTGACCGTCGTGCTCCAGGGCAGCGCATCGGTGCGCCGGCAATTGGACGGCGCGCGGCCTCAGAGGATCGACGCGGCGCCGGGGGCGATGTGGCTCACCCCCGCCGGCGTCCGGGAAGACTTCGTCGAGTTCGAAAGCGCGGTGGCGCAAGTCCTTCACATCTATCTCACTCGGGATCGCTTCCGGTGCGTGTGTCCGAGGTCATGGCCGTGCAGCATGGCCATCGCAACCTTGCGGCGTGATGCGCCTTTTGGCGATCCCCTGCTCGAGGAGATCGCCCGCGTCATCTCCGCCGAGCTACAGGCTCAGTCCGGCGAGGCGCGTCTGCTGACCGAGCCCTTGAGCCTGTGTCTTGCGGCACGTCTTCTGCACGACCACACCGATGCGCAACCCGATGGGATGTCCATCCAGCAAGCGTCCGGGCTGGAGGCACGCCGTCTTGCACGGGTGAGGGAACATGTTGCGGCCCATCTCGACCACGATCTCAGCGTCGCTGAGCTTGCCAAGGTTGCCTGTCTGAGCCCGTCCCGCTTCGCGCACGGCTTTAAGACTTCGACCGGCGAATCGCCACAGCAGTACGTGAGCGCCCAACGACTGGAGCGCGCCAGGACCTTGCTCTGCAACAGCAGGCTGCCTCTGGCCGAGATTGCCCGTGTGTGTGGTTTTTCCAGCCAGGCGAGCTTCACCAAAGCCTTCGTGCGTGCCACCTCCCAACCCCCGGGCCGATACCGCGCGGACCATCGAGACAGGTGCCTGGCCGGATCGCCCGGTGCGCGATCAGCAGGCTCTTCAAACGTTCAGCTTTCGTGGTCAACGGCATCAGCAGCCGGTGCGTCGGCGACACGGGTCCGCGGAACATCCGCGGGTGAGCGCAGTCAGACGCTTAAGCCAGAGCATGGCCAGCTCATTACGCGGCATCGCTTCACCTGGAGAACCGCAATGGATCCGATTCGCACCGTGCTAGCCGCCACCGATTTCTCTTTGGGAGCCCGGTGGGCGACCAGCCGGGCAGCCCAGCTTGCAGCGGCGCATCAGGCCGCGCTGAACCTGGTGCATGTGGTCGAGCCTGATGGATTCCTGGCGGTGCGGGACTTCGTGGCTGGCAGCGACCTGCAGGCGCGGGTCGAGGAGCAGGGCAGGATGGAACTGGCGGCGCTGGCCGAAACGGTGACCCGGCACCATTCGCTGCCAGTGCACACGCTGCTTCGCACCGGCCGGCCGCTGGAGGAACTGAGCGCCGCCGCCAGCAGCGCAGACGTGGTGGTGCTTGGCGCGCAAGGCAGCCACCCCGTCCGCCAGTTCGCGCTCGGCTCGACCGCCGACCGGCTGTCGCGCCTCACCCACCGGCCGTTGCTGGTGGTCCGCAGCGAGCCGGACGGCGGCTACTGCCGCGTCCTGGTCGCGGTCGACTTCTCGGAAGCTTCGAGGCAGGCGTTGCAGGCGGCGCTGCGACTGGCACCCGACGCGACGTTGCACCTGGTGCACTGTTTCGACGTGCCGTTCGAAGGCTGGCTGCGCATGGCCGGCACGGCCGACCAGCAGATCGAGGCCTGCCGCGCCCGCAGCCGGGCGCGCGCCATGGAGCAGTGCCAGGCGCTGCTGGCGCAGCTGGGAGGCGGCACCCGGGCCAGCGCTTCGGTTCGGCAGGGCGACGCCCGGCTCGAACTGCTGGCCGCAGCAGATGAGGAAAAGGCCGACCTGATCGCAGTCGGCAAGCAAGGCCAGGCCTTGGTGGCAGACACGCTGCTCGGCAGCGTCACCTCGTGGGTGCTCCGCGAAGCGAGCTGCGACGTGCTGATGGTGCCGTCGAAGGCGCCGGCCAGCGCGTAGCGCCTCGGCGCCGATGAAGCCGGTCGATCCTGAAAGCTGCTTTGGTGCATCACCCGATAAACTCGCCCGCTCATGATCCCCGCCGACATCACGCCGCTGGAGACTCGACAGTTCGAGCTCGTCATCCGAAGGAGCGGCGCCAACCCGGCCGCGTTCGAGCTGCGCAAGTTCAGGTCCCTGGCCGGCACCGGTTACAAGGTCCGCGTGGTCGGGCGGGGAGCCGCCACGGTCTACGAGATGGACGACCCGACCTCCTGGATCGGGCCTTTCTCCCAGGATGTCGAGAAAGGGCTGTTCGGGACCGATGCCGAGGTGGCGCTGCCCCCGGCGGTGGCCAGCGGCCTGGCTGAAGTGGAAAAGGGCCTGGCACGCAAAGGCTTGCCGGGCGCGCTCGCCATCCTGAACCGGCGGGTGCCGCATCGATTCACCGCGGTGTACCGCCTGGAGGGGCAGTTCCTGCACAACGTCGCGGCAGTGGACAAGCACCTCCACCTGGAGCCCCTGGACCTGAAGGTCGTCCCGTTCAAGGACAGCTTCTGCCAGTTCGTGCTGAGGGACGGCCTTTTCCTCACCCGGGATTCCGGGACGGACACCCGCCTGAGCGGCCATCCGTACCGCGGCGTGATGGGGTGTTATGTCGGCGTGCCCATCCGCGAGCGACAGGGCCGGCTGGCCGGCACCTTGTGCCACTTCGACCTGGACAGCCACGACATCGAGGACGACGAGTACCTGCTGCTGGACCGGGCGGCAAAGCTGATGCCGGCGTTCCTGGGCCCGTGAAGCCTGCATCCGGTCCGGGGCTGGTCACGCCCGAGCGCTTCATCGCCGACGCGCTCCAGAACCGCCACGTTCGGGCCATTCTTGCGCGATGGGAGCGGCTGGAGCTGCAGGACGGGTGGCTGGTGGCGGGCTGCCTGTTCCAGACCGTCTGGAACCTGCTGGACGGTGGGCCGGCCGAGGCCGGCATCAAGGACTACGACATCTTCTACTTCGACGACTCGGACCTGGGCGAGGCGGCAGAGGTGCGTGTGCAGGACCGTGTCTCCTGCGTCCTGTCGGACCTGGGCATCGTGGTGGAGGCGACCAACCAGGCACGCGTGCACCTCTGGTACGAGCAGCACTTCGGCCATCCCTATCCCCGGCTGTCCGATTCCCGCGAGGGCATCGAGCTGTATGCGCCCCATGGCCTGGACATGCTCTACCAGGGCATCCTCACGCCCAACACGCTGACGGACCACCGGCTCTTGTTCCGGCGGAAGGCGGCTTCCTACCGTGGGCGATGGCCGTGGCTGAAGGTGGTGGAGCCGTCATAGACCGCACGCCTTCGGCGCGCCAGGCTGAACATCCCGAGTACTGCCGATGCTGTGTCGAACATGGACTACCACCGTAGGTCGTTCCCCTCGGACATAAGCGCCAAAACCACACAGCGCGAACTCGGGCGTCCTCCTACCCTCCCGGTTTCGCAACAGCCCGGAGTCTCGATGTAGTGAGAGACAAAGGGTGCCATTGGCATTTGAAGGAGAACCTCCATGGAAGATCGTGACATCAAGAAGGGTACTGGCGCTGGCGCAGCAGTCGGAGCCGCCGCGGGCGGTGTGGCCGGCGGCGCGGCTGCAGGCGCGGCGGTGGGGGGCGTGACCGGCCCGGTGGGCGCGGCGCTGGGTGCCGCCGTCGGCGCAGGACTGGGGGCGGTGACCGGAGGGACAGCCGCCGCCACCGACGACGGGCTGTCGCGCGACAACGGATCCATTCACACCGTCATCGGTGCGTTCGATGACGCGTCCAGCGCACAGCGCGCGGTCGAGCGGCTGGTGCAAGCCGGTTTCCAACGCGACGACGTTCATCTCCAGCATCAGCAGGGCAGTGAGTTGACCGGGCAGCAGCGCGAGGTCGACGCGCCGATGAAAAGGCGAGGCTTTTTCGCCAGCCTGTTCGGCATGGACGATGCCGAAGATCGCCGGGTGCAGCAGAACCCTTATGCCGAGCATGCCTACACCTACGACGAAGCGGTCCGGCGCGGCAGTGCCGTCGTGGTGGTCGATGTGCAGGACGAGCCGCAAGCCGACCAGGCTGCCGCCTTGCTGCATGAGCTGGGCGCGGTGGACGTGGACGAGCGCTCCAAGCAGTGGCGCGCCGAAGGCTGGCAGCCGCCGCAGCTGGGAGTCCAGCAGAACGTGGCAAGGAGCGATGGCCAGGACAAGGTGCTCGACGTCGTGGAGGAACAGCTTCAAGTTGGCAAGCGCGCCCTGGACCGCGGCGGCGTGCGCGTCGTCCAGCGCGTGTCGTCCAAGCCGGTGCGCGAGCTGATCCGCCTGCGCGAGGAGCACGCGGTCGTGGAGCGCCGTGCCGTCAACCGTCCTGCGACCGGCGAGGAACTGTCGAACTTCAGGGAAAGCGCGGTGGAAGTGCGCGAGATGGTGGAACAGCCCGTGGTCGCCAAGACCGCCCGCGTGGTGGAAGAGGTCGTGGTGGGCAAGGAAGTGCGCGAGCGCGAAGAGGTCGTCGAAGACACCGTGCGGCGCAAGGACGTGGTGGTCGAGCGTGTCGCCGGGCAGGCCGGCCGCGACACGGCGCGCGAGCGTGCTGCGGCCGCGGACGAGTCTCCCCTGGCCACGCGCAAGAGCGGTGGCACGGACAAGCCGACGCTGTAAGCGGATGGTTGCCCGACTTTTTGTTCCTGAAGGAAACCGTAATGCCTAAGACGACTGTAAAAACCACGAGCGGTGACACCGCCGTGTCCCTTATCCCGTCCATGCCCAATGGCCTGGCTGCCGAAGAGGGCGGCGGCATGCCCGCGCCCATGCTCGACGAACCCGCGAGCGCTGACGCGCTCGCGCCAAAGGTGGCCGCTGTGCGCGAGCGCATCCACAGCTTCGCCGGCATGGTGCACCAGGCCATCGACAAGCTGGAGCAGAAGCTGAACTCGACGGGCGAGAGCGTGACGACCGCCCAGGCCAGATACAGCGGCCAGGCGCGGCAGTATGGAGAAAAGCTGGGCGGGCAGATCAGCGCCCGGCCGCTGCAGTCCGCCGGCATGGCGCTGGGCGCCGGCGTGATCCTCAGCAAGGTGTTGTTCAGGCGCGCGCCGAAGGTGCGCGTGGTCAAGGTGCCTGTGCATACCCCTTCGCCCCCGGTTGTGAGCCACTCTCCTGACCGGCGCGCCACGCGCTGGATGCACGAAGCCGGTGCCGGCATGCGGCGTTTGGGCGCGCTCGGGCAGGAGGCGGTGGGGCGGATGGGGGCGGCCGCCGGCCTGGGCCTGGCCGGCACCAAGGCGACCTCGTCCACGTTGAGGCACAAAGCCAGTACCTGGCCCCTGCAGATGCGGCTTGCAGGCCAGCGCTTGCTGGCCGGCTCGCAGGGGTACGGCACCTTGGCACGCGCGAAAGTGCAGGCGCATCCCGTGATCGGGATCGGCGCCGTGCTCGGCGTCGGCATGCTGTTGAGAACGGTCTGGCTGCAGCGTCGGCGTCCGGCGCCCGACACGGCGTACGTCAGCGTCGATGCGGATGGCAACGGGGTCGCCTGGGGGCGGGAGCCGCTGGATGTCCAATCCCGCGCGCGGGGCATGATTTCATCCCGCCCTGCGACGTCCGCCGTGGTGCTGCTGGGCCTCGGCGCGCTGGTCGGCCTGCTGTTGAAGCGACGGTAAGTCAGGCGGCCGCCGCTGCGGCGGCCGCCGAGGCCGGCCAGGACCTCCGCAACCCCAGCTTGCGCCGCAACGCGTCCTGATACTCCCAATCAGCGGCGCAGTCGCTGTCGCAGAACAGGCGCTCTTCGAAAACCTGTTCGTTGCCGCAGTTGTGGCAAAGCCCCCTGGGCTGCAGCGCGCCTGATCGGCGGCGCTGCGCGGCCAGGGCCTGCGTCAGGTAACGCTGCTCAGAATCGAATGCGAGATCGGCTTCATCGGCCATGCGATGCTCCCATGACGGTGAGAGCCGATTCTTCCGCACGGACGCCGGGCTGCCGCTTCGGGTGCGCCAAGTTCTGCTGTAGGACTTCGGCCTGCCGTTGAGCCAGCGCCTGTGAAAGGTCTCGTAGGCGCCGGTCAGCCGAACGTGAACGCATAAGCCTCGATTCCCGGCTTCTCGAACTCGACTTCGAAGACCCGGTCATGGATCGGCCCAGGCTGCCGGACCAGCTGGTAGAGCCTGTGTTCGGCGAGCACGCCCCGGCCCTGGGCATCGATGTCGGCGCCGTGGGCAGGCCCGGGCGGCTGCCCGTCGAGCCGCACCCGGAACGGCACGGGCTTGCCTGGCGCCGCAGGGCCCATCACCAGATGGACATCCCGGGCGTGGAAGCTGTGCACGATGCGTCCGTGCGCCCCGTCGAGCAGCGCCGCTTCGCGCCCGACCGTCCAGTCGCCGGCGAGTGCCCAGGTGTCCGGCCGCAAGCGGTCGGGCGCCGCGTAGCGCGCGGTCCGGCCCAGCACCATCCCCCCGGCAGAAGCGAAGTTCGCCGCGCGGTCGCGGCCGACGTAGGTCTCCGGCGTTCGCAGGTGGGCCCAGTCGGCTGGGGCCTGGCTGCCGGTGCCGGTCACGCGGACCGGATCCATCGGCACGTCCTTCGCCCCGGCTTCCATCAAGAGCTGCTGGATGACCTTTTCGGAGCGTTCGAAGTCCCCCTCCCCGAAGTGATGGTGGCGGATCCTCCCCCGCGCATCGACGAAGTAGAGCGCCGGCCAGTACCTGTTGCCGAACGCATCCCAGACCGCGCGCCTGCTGTCCACCGCGATGGGGTAATCGATCCTGAATTGCGCCGCCGCCTGCCGAACCCGGTCGACGTCCTTCTCGAAGCTGAACTCCGGCGTGTGCACGCCGATGACGACCAGCCCGCGGTCCTGGTACCTGTCGGCCCATGCGCGCACGTGGGGCAGCGTGCGCTGCCAGTTGATGCACGAGTAGGTCCAGAAGTCGACCAGCACCACCTTGCCGCGCAGCGCCTGGGCAGTGAGCGGACTCGAGTTCAGCCACCCGACCGCCCCGTCCAGGGAGGGCATGGCGCGTGCCGCATGCAGCCGGGAAGGGCTCCACAGGACGCACGCGGCAGCGGCCACGGCCAGGGTGCGGCGCGGAATGTTGCCGGGGGTCGCGGCAGGACTAAGGGTCATGGTCATCGCCTCCAGGAACGAGGGATGTCCACGATAGGCCGGACCCCGCACGACATCAAGTACCCCGATGCCGGCATCGGGGCAGGCCAGCCGTCCCGTCCTGATCAATGCACGGGCATCCTCGAGAAGCAGGTCTTAGCGCCGCGGCCTCATGCTCGCCGTCAGGCGCACCGTCAGCTGCTGCGGCTCGCTGCCTGCCGCCACGGCCTGCGGCGGCAGGTCGAACAGCTGGTCGGCGGACCAGACCCGCACCTGGGCGGCTCCCGCGGGCAGGTCGTCGAAGGTCGCCTTGCCGTCCGCCTGGGTCAGCCTGGTCCAGGGCGAGTCGGTCACGTACACATGGCCGCGCATGGACTGGTGGATGTGGCAGCTCAGCGCCAAAGGTCCCGCCTTGGTCATCGCCACCTGCTCGGCCGAAGCCGGCTTGCCCGCCACCTTGCCGTCCAGGCGCAGCACGAAGCCGTCCGTGTCCTTGGCGGTGAATTGCGCGGCACCCGCCGGGACGCCGCGCACGTGGTGGTCGAATGCATCGTCGTTGACGAAATTCACCCGGGCGCCGACCGGCACGATGGTCACCGCCGGTACGAAGCGCATCCTGGCCTGGCTGACGGTGGCGGAAGCGGGCAGCTCCTGGCGCGGCTGGCCCCTGGCCGTGGTGGTGACCACCACCACCGCGTCGGGCACGGGCTTGCCGTCCTTGTCGACGACGTTCACGGAGAGGGTGCGGGCCATGCCCCAGCCGTGCACGCACAGCAGGGCGGTGCCTGCCAGCATGGCAAGTGTCTTGTTCATCGGGATGTCCTCGGGTTGAAACGCGGCTCAGGGCTGGCTGCGGCGTTCGATGCTGTAGGTATAAGCCTCGGGCCGTGCCAGGAGAATGGGGTCGTCGGAGGGTTCGATGCCTTCCGTCAGGATCAGCGGGTTGAACTGCAGCCGCCGCTCCGCGCCCGCGCTGTCCTCCACCACCGTGGTCAGGACGATGCGGCCCAGGTCGACGGTCTCCCGGCTGGTGGGCCAGACCTGGCTGCCGTCATTGATCGGGTCGGCGGGTTGCGCCAGCTGCGCCACCAGGCGGAACTGCGCAGCCTCGCGGGGCAGGCGCGCCCGCAGCTCGTCGAACAGGTGGTTGGCCGGCAGGCGCGCGGCGTCCCTGTCGGCAATGAACTGCTCGCCCTCGACCGGCAGGATCTGGTAGCGGATGTACCGCTTGTCCCCCTGGGCGTTGATGAAGCGGAAGGCATTGACGCCGTAGAACGACTGGCGGGCGAAGCTCACCGGCATGGGCTTGGGCGTGGTGACGAACTGCCTGGCCTTGGGATGGGCGGCCAGGTAGCGCTCGATAGGCGTGGGCTTGGCCGCCTTGGGGCCGCTGCGGGCCACGGCGTTCAGGAAGTCCAGGAACTGCTCCGGCGTGGCCGACGGGAAGCCGTTGTACGAGATGCTCACGATGTCCGTGTAGGCACGCTCGGTGTAGTGGAAGCGCAGTGCGATGCCGCGAGGACTGGCGTTGCCGTCGGCGTCGGGCATGCTGGGCACGCCGGTGCTGTTGGAAAAGCGCGCCGTGACCGGGACCGACCCCTTGTTGAAGTGGGGGGCCTTGCTCAAAGCCGCCGCCGCCGCCGTCGGCACGAACACGCCGCGCACCACGATGCCCTTGGCGTGGTTGGCCCGGTGGCCCTTGTGCGGCCCGCCGGCCAGCTTTTCCATCACGTTCACCAGGCGCTCGTTGGTGTCCGGCCCGTCCACCTGGGCATTCGCCCCTCCTGCGATGGCAACACACGCCAGCGTCAACGCATGGCAGCCACGAATCTTTTTCATGCTATCTCCTGTTACACCCGAGAGGGTGGTACTGCTTGGTCGGCTCCCATACTGTTGAGTTGATTACAACTAGTTTCAAAGGTGGTGGGTATGCCTATTAGTTCCTTGGTGGGACGTAAGCCTGCAGCAAGCTTGCTGAAATCAGAGGCAATGGATGCCCCTGCCATGGGCTTGCGCGATGATCTCGGCTCCCCGTGAACTGCCTTCCTTCATGAAAATCCTCGAAGTCCGCGAAAAAACCGTTCCCATCGCCTCCCCCATCCGCAACGCCTACATCGACTTCAGCAAGATGACGCTGAGCCTGGTGGCGGTGGTGACCGACGTGGTCCGCCATGGCCGGCGGGTGGTGGGCTACGGCTTCAACTCCAACGGCCGCTACGGCCAGGGCCAGCTGATGCGCGAGCGCTTCATCCCGCGCCTGATGGAGGCCGAACCCGGCTCTTTGCTCGACGACGGCGGCGCCAACCTCGATGCGCACAAGGTCTGGGCCTGCATGTTCAGGAACGAGAAGCCCGGCGGCCATGGCGAGCGCTCGGTCGCCATCGGCACCATCGACATGGCGGTCTGGGACGCGATCGCCAAGATCGAGGACAAGCCGCTGTACCAGCTGCTGGCCGAGCGCTACGGCAACGGCACGCCCGACCGCAGGGTGTTCGTCTACGCGGCCGGCGGCTACTACTACCCGGGCAAGGACGACACGCAGCTCAAGGACGAGATGCGCAAGTACCTGGACCGCGGCTACACGGTGGTCAAGATGAAGATCGGCGGCGCGTCCTTGCCCGAGGACCAGCGCCGCATCGAGTCCGTGCTGTCCATGCTGCCGGCCGGCTGCCGGCTGGCCGTGGACGCCAACGGCCGCTTCGACCTGGACACGGCCATCGCCTATGCCAAGGCGCTGTCACGCTACGACCTGTTCTGGTACGAGGAGGCGGGCGACCCGCTGGACTACGAGCTGCAGGCCACCCTGCGCAACTACTACGCCAACCCCATGGCGACCGGCGAGAACCTGTTCTCCATGCAGGACGCGCGCAACCTGGTCCGCTACGGCGGCATGCGCCCCGACCGCGACTGGCTGCAGTTCGACTGCGCCCTGAGCTACGGCCTGGTCGAGTACCTGCGCACCCTGGACATGCTGCGCCAGCACGGCTGGTCGCCGGCGCGCTGCATCCCGCACGGCGGCCACCAGATGTCGCTGGCCATCGCGGCCGGCCTGGGCCTGGGCGGCAACGAGTCCTATCCCGACCTGTTCCAGCCCTACGGCGGCTTCCCAGACGGCGTGCGGGTGGAGGGCAGCCACGTGGTGCTGCCCGAGCTGCCGGGCATCGGCTTCGAGGGCAAGGCCGACCTGATCCGCGAGATGCGCGCGCTGGCGGAGTAGGCGCGGGCGGGCGCCTTCAGCCGGTGCCGAACAGGCTGAGCCGCCACTGCGCGGCCAGCGCCTTGAGCACCGCCATGCCGCGCACGCTGTGGCCGTGGGCGTCCAGCCGCGGCGAGTAAACGGCCAGGCCCATGCGGCCGGGCACCACGGCCAGGATGCCGCCGCTCACGCCGCTCTTGGCCGGCAGGCCCACGGTATAGGCCCATTCGCCGGCGGTGTCGTACATGCCGCAGGTGAACATCAGGCTGAGCATGTCGCGCACCAGGGCCGGCGCCAGCACCTGCCGGCCGGTCAGGGGCTGCACGCCGCGGTGGGCCAGGGTCGCCGCCACCAGCGCCAGGTCCAGCGTGCCGACCTGCAGGGAGCACTGCAGCGAGTACAGCTGCAGCACGGCCTGGATGTCCGGGCCGATCACGCCGTAGTGGTGCAGCAGGTGGGCGATGGCACGGTTGCGGTGGCCGGTGGCCAGCTCCGAGCGCAGCGTGGGCTCGTCGGCCGTGACCGGCCGGCCCAGGTAGGCCTGCACCATGTGCATCAGCCGCGTAGCCGCCTGACCGGGGGCCGCCTCGTGGAGCAGGGCGGCGATGGTGATCGCGCCGGAGTTGATCATGGGGTTGTAGGGCCGGTGCACCTCCTCCTCGAGCTCGACGATGGAGTTGAAGGCCTCGCCGGTGGGCTCCACGCCCACCTTGCGGTGCACCGCCTCGCGTCCCAGCTGCTGCAGGGCCAGGCCGTAGGCCAGGGGCTTGGACATGGACTGCAGCGTGAACCGGGCCTCGCTGTCGCCCACCTGCACGACACGGCCGTCCACGCCCACCATGGCGATGGCGAACGCCTCGGGGTCGGCCTTGGCCAGCTCGGGGATGTAGCCGGCCACCCGGCCCTCGCGCAGCCCGCGGTAGCGCTGGTGCAGCGCCTGCAGGTCGGCGGTGGCGTCGTCGGTGTTCATGCGGGGGTGGGACCAGGCCGTGCTGAGCTGCTGTCGGGCATGGTGCCCCATCATACGGGCGGCACCGCTTTTCCTGCGCGCAGGCATGGCCGAGCTGGCTGCGCTAGGGTCGTCGGCTCGCCAGCCCCCGCAGCACCGCTACCGAGGCCAGCGAGATCGCCGCGGCCACCGCCGCCAGCGGCACCAGGCCCCGGGCAATCCAAGGCGCCACGGCCACCGTGCCCAGGGCGGTGGTCAGCAGGGTGGCCAGCACCACCAGGGCCGCCGCGCGCGAGTCGTCCCCCTGGGCCGCGACGATGGCGAGCAGGAAGCCCGGCGGGCCGCGCAGGCCCAGGCCCAGGTTCACCGGGATGAACAGCAGCGCCACCGCCAGCGCGTCGCGCCCGCCGGCCAGCGCGTAGGCCAGCAGGGCGCAGCAGCCCGCGGCCGAAAGCAGGCTGCCGGCCAGGACCACGGCTTCCACGCCGTGCCGCCGGCACAGCGGGCCGGACAGCTGAACGGCGGCGATGAACGAGGCCACGCCCAGGATCTGCAGCCGGATGAAATCCGACAGCGGCCCGCCCCAGGCGCCCACCAGCACCGCCGGCGCGCCGAACACGAGGATCAGCAGCCCGCCCAGCGTGAAGGCCTGGCCCAGGCCGTGGCGCACCAGCTCGCGCCGGCGCAGCAGCCGCAGGTAGCCGCCGTGGCGGGCGGCGCCGGCGGGCGGGAAGGCCTGTCCGGGCAGCAGGGCCACCGGCACGGCGGTGGCCAGCGCGAGCACGCCCAGCACCAGGAACGAGGTGCGCCAGGAGCCGGCGGCCAGCAGCCAGGCGCCCGCGATCGGCGCCAGCGCCGGGACCAGCGATTCGATGCTGCCCTGCAGGCCTATCGCGCGCAGGGCCTGGCGTTCGTCGAACACGGTACGGATGATCCCGGGCGCCAGGGCCGCGGCGGCCGACGCCGCCGTGCCTTGAACGAAGCGCAGGGCCACCAGCCGCGGCAGCGAATCGGCCGCCGCCGCGGCAAGGGAGCAGGCCGCCAGCAGCAGCAGGGCCACGCCCAGCACGGCGCGCTGGCTCCAGCGCGCGGCCAGTTCGCCGAACAGCAGCAGCCCGGCCGCGAAGCCGGCGGCGAACGCGGCCAGCACGTGCTGGGCCTGCGCGGGCGTGCCCTGCAGCGCCGCCGGCAGGTCGGGGATGGCCGGCAGCACCAGGTCGGTGGCGGCGAATCCCAGCACGGTGGCCAGTGTGACCTGGGCGAACGCGAAGATGCGCTGGCGTTGGGTCAGCGAGGCAGCGGAAGGGGGAGGAAACAGCAGGCCAGGCCCGTCAGCTGGTGGCCGGCACAGGCTGCGGGTTGGCCTTCTCCCAGGCCTCCTCGTGCCTGAGGCAGAAGCGCGCCGCGGGCCGCACCTGCAGCCGCGCGAAGGGGATGGGCTCCTCGCATTCCTCGCACAGGCCGTAGCGGCCGTCACGCATGCGCTGGCGCGCCTGCTGCACCTCGCCCAGCTCCTGCTCCTGCCGGCCGAGCTGGGTCAGGTCCAGCGTGGACATCATGCGGGCGTCGCCGTCCTCCACGGAGTCGCGCACCTCGGGGCCCATGCCGGCGGCCGGCGAGGCGATGGCGGCGCGCAGCCGGCCGATCGCGTCCAGCAGCTCGACTTCGCGTTGCGAGAGGGCCCGCTCCAGCTGGGTCCGTTGCTCATCGTTCAGATCTTCCAACGCTTGCTCCAAAGAGCCCGTACGCCCGGGCCACCTGCCTACCTTAGGAGTTCCGTGGCGCCGGCGGTAGTTCACCCGGCGCCATCCGGACGTCGGCACCGGCCTACGGGCGGCGTCACGAACCGCGTGCAGACGGCCGCCGGCGCGGACGCGATAGTGGTGTTGCCACTTCCACCGTTCCATGGAGACCCCCGATGGCACTCGATCCACTGGACCGCTACCTCGACTGCATCGCCGCCTGCAATGCCTGCGCCGTCGCCTGCCAGCACTGCGCGGCTGCCTGCCTGCAGGAGCCCGACGTCAAGATGATGGCGCGCTGCATCGCGCTGGACATGGACTGCGCGCAGGTGTGCCAGGTGTCGGTCGCCCTGATGGCCGGCGGCAGCGATTTCGCGCCGGACATGTGCCGCCTGTGCGCGCAGGTCTGCCGCGCCTGCGGCGAGGAATGCGCGAGGCACGACATGGACCACTGCCTGCAGTGCGCCGAGGCCTGCCGGCGCTGCGCGCAGGCCTGCGAGCAGATGGCCGGCGCGGCCTAGTTGCCGGGTCCGGCGCGCGGCGGGGCCTTTGTCATGCCGTCCGTTGAAGCGCCCGGCGCTGCAGGCGCAACGACCGAGGAAGCCCTGGCGTTTTTCGATGCCTTGAGGGCCGTGGAACTGGACTTCATGGCCGGGGCCTGGGCGGGCGAGGGCTTCCCCAGCGGCCACCCGCTGGATGGCGTGCTGGAGGCGTGCCACTGGCACGGCAAGCGCTTCGACAGCGCGGACGAGGTGCACCCGCTGGTGTTCCGCGGGCCGGGCGGCACGAAGATCAACGTCAATCCCGCATGGGTGGGCCCGGGCATCCCCTTGGCGATGCGCCTGCCGCTGCTGAAGGCCAGGCCGGTCGGCCGGCTGGTCCAGGCGCTGCTGCCGCTCCTCGCCACGCGCCGGTCACGCGCCCGCCTGCGGATGACACGGCACCGCGGCTGCCTGACCGCGACCATGGTCTACGACAGCGTTCCCATCCTCGACGTGTTCCGCCAGATCGACCGCGACACGGTGCTCGGCCTCATGGATCTGAAAGGCATGGAGCAGCCGTTCTTCTTCGTCCTGCGGCGGGAGCGGCCGGGCTGAGCACGTGCCGCGTCGCCAGCGCCGTCACGACATCAACGCGCGGAGTCCTGCTTGCACAGGTCCGCACGGCCCCTGCAGTCGTCTTCCCTGGACCTGTTCCCCGGCGTGGCCCGGCGGTCTGCCGGGGCGGGATCGGTGCCGGCATCGGCCGGCGGCCTGGTCACCATCCCGGGATCGACATTGCCCGGCGCGCGGTCGATGAGCTTCGGGGCCACGTTGTCCGGCGGCCTTTTCACCATGCCCGGGTCCGTGGCCGGCGGCATGCCGGGCGCGCCCGGACCGGCACGCGCCGGAGGGTCGGGCGCGAGTTGCGCCGACGCCCAGGCCGAGGCGGCCAGGAGCGCGGCGACGACGGCCTGGCGTGGTCTGCCCATGTCAGCGATGCGAGTGGCTGCGCTCGCGCCTGTGCTGCCAGCGCTTGCGCAGCGCCACCCACTTGGCTTCCAGCCACAGCGTCATGTCGGCCACCGGCTCGCGCAGGAAAGGCAGGTCCTGCGCGACCAGCAGCAGGCCCAGGGGGATGAACTCGAAGCCGAGCACGGGCAGGAAGCCGAAGAAGCCGCCGGCGATGAGCAGCAGACCCAGTGGAAGCCGCACCCACTTCGCCTTGGGATTGCGCATCCAGCGGATCGCCCGCGCCACCCGGTCGGGCGTCTCGCGCTCCAGCCCTTCGTAGGCGTGGTCCAGCTTCTCTTGTCCTTCGTCCTTCATCGGACGGCTCCCGATGGGTGTGAGATGGACATGCTTTCACAGCTCCTCGGGAGCAAACGTAGGAAAGGGCGCCTTCGCAGCCGACGCCCATTTCCGATCAGCCAGCCCGGCACGCGTTACCGCAACCAACAGATGTAAAAGCGTACGCGTCCCGCATCGCCGATTTCGAAGGTTGCGCAGACTCCCCGGTCATTCCGTGCCGCAAGGCGTTCTCTTCCCACTTCCACAGGAGCCTCGATGAGCAAGTACGACAACGACCGGTCCGACGACGGCCAGCCCAACCCCATCATCAACGCCGTCTCGCACGCCGTGGCCGCGATCCGGGCCGACGACGACATGCAGGCCCTGGCCAAGGCCTGGGAGTCGCTGGGACCCAAGGCCATCGAGAAGCTCAGCCCCGAAGAGGCGCGGCGACAACCCACGCCGACGGATGGCGTGATGGAACTGCTGCGCCAGCAGGGCCGCAGCACGCGCCCGGAGGACCTGGTGCCCGGCGTGCGCAGCCAGGACACCCTGATCGACGGCGCGGCCGGGCAGATCCCCGCGCGCATCTACACGCCCGAGGGCAACGGCCCGTTCCCCGTCGTCCTGTACTTCCATGGCGGCGGGTGGGTCATCGCCGACAAGGACGTGTACGACGGTGGCGCGCGCGGCCTGTCCAAGCAGGCGCAGGCCGTCGTCGTTTCCATCGATTACCGCCAGGCGCCCGAGCACAAGTTCCCCGCGCAGTGGGACGACGCCTTGGCCGCCTACCGCTGGACCCTGGCCAACGCGCAGTCGCTGGGTGCCGACCCGAACCGCATCGCGCTGGCCGGCGAGAGCGCCGGCGGCAACCTGGCCGTGGCCACGGCGATCGCGGCACGCGATGCCGGGCTGCCGCCGCCCTGCCACGTGCTGTCGGTCTACCCGATCGCCCAGAACAGCCTGAACACCGAGTCCTACCTCGAGAACGCCATCGCCAAGCCGCTCAACCGCGCCATGATGCAGTGGTTCATGGACCACGTGGCGCGCTCGCCCGAGGACCTGAAGGACCCGCGCATCAACCTGGTCGACGCCAGGCTCGAGGGCCTGCCGCCGGTGACCATCATCAACGCCCGCATCGACCCGCTGCGCAGCGACGGCGCCAAGCTGGAGGATGCGCTGCAGCGCGCCGGCGTGCCGGTGGAGCGGCGCGAGTACGAAGGCGTGACGCACGAGTTCTTCGGCGCGGCTGCCGTGCTGCAGAAGGCGCGCGAAGCGCAGGCCTACGCCGCGCAGCGGCTGCAGCGGGATTTCGCGACCGCGGCAGCCATGGGCTGAGTGCCCCCGGGGCGTAGAGCGCCAGGCGCCCCGGCGGCGCTTCGTCCGGTGCCCGTTCAGGCGTTGTCCACGCGCGCCGGCTGCTGCGGTGTGGCGGCCGGCGCCGCCGCCGGCGGCACGGCCGCCTGCGCGGGCCGCAGCGAGACGGCGCTTTGCAGGGCGCCCGTCAGCGCGCGCACGATCAGGTCCCGGGCGGAATGGTGTGCCATGTGCCCGGTGCGCGGGACGGCGAACATCCGGGATTGCGGCAGCTCGCGGTGCAGGCGGGACGAGTGCGCCTGCAGGTCGACCACCTTGTCGTCCTCGCCGGCCACCAGCGTCACCGGCACCGTGATCTCGGCGTAGCGCCGGCTCAGCCGACGCGCGTCGCCCCGCATGCAGGCGGCATCCTCCGCATCGGCGCGCAGCTGCGACGGCCGCAGCATCAGTTCGCGCGGCACCACCGCCTGGTAGCCGGGCGGCGCGGGGTCGGGGGCGAACATGGCGCGCACCGCCGCGCCCAGGCCGGCGCGGGCGGTCAGCGCGGTGGAGGTGTAGCGCATCACGTCGCCCAGCACCGGCAGGGCGGCCGGCGCGGTGAGCAGGGCGTCCCAGCGCAGGGTGGGGTAGTAGTAGCCGCCCACCAGCACCAGGCCGGCCACCCGGCCGGGATGGTCCAGCGCCAATGCCAGGGCCACCAGGGTGCCGATCGAGTGGCCCAGCACCACGGCGCGTTCCACCTCCAGCGCCTGCAGCGCACGGCTCAGCACATCGGCCTGGGCGCTGGCGGTCCAGCGGCGGTCGCGCGGGCGGCTGCTGTGCCCGAAGCCGGGCCGGTCGAAGGCGATGACGCGGTGGTGCTGCGCGAGCTGGTCGATCAGGCCGCTGGCCTCGAAGTCGGCGTGCGTGACCATGTTGCCGTGCAGCAGGACGATGGGCTCGCCCTGGCCGCGCTCGACGTAGTGCAGCCGCACGCCGGCGATGTGCATGAAGCGGCCGGCCGGCGGATGCTGGCGCTCGGCGCGGCGCGCCCGCCATGCGACCCACGTCGCGGTGGCGGTGGACGCGGCTGCCAGGCCCAGCAGCGTGATGGTGGTGGTCGAAGGCTGCCCGTGCGGCCGGGCAGGATCCAGGGTGTCGTGCGCTTGCATCCGGCCGCATCATTCAGCCGTCGCAAGCCTTCACGGGTCAGGCCGGCACTTGCGCGCTTGTAGTTCCTGTCTTACGCAGAGCAAACTCGCTGCCGGGCGTGAGCTCGCCGCCCATCGACTCCAGCAGCTCGGGCAGCAGCAGCGACAGCTCGCCGGTGGCGATGGCCACGTCGGCGTCGAAGCCGTCCTCGCCCTTGGGAGCCTGCTCCACGTCGCGGATGTCGATCTTGCGGATGCCCAGCTGCTCGGTCAGCACGAAGGACACCTTGTCGTTCCAGGTCAGCGCCAGCTGGGTGGGCAGCTTGCCTTCCTGGATGTGCTGGCCGATCTCGTCCAGCTCCAGGGTATGGCGGGCGTAGCGCACCACCGACTTCTCCTCGCCGGCCTTCTTGAGTTCCAGGTCGCGCTCGATGGTGAAACCGGCCGGGGCCTGGCGGGCGGTGAGCCATTCGCCCATGGCCGTGGCGGGCGCCAGGCTGGTGGACAGCGGCGCCAGCGGCAGCACGTGGCCGAGCTCGGCCATCAGATCCGCCAGCTGCTTGATCACGGGCTCGGCCGCCTTCATGCTGCCGGCGGCCACCACCAGGGTGCGCTGCTGCGCGTCCAGCCAGACCATGTGCGCGGCGCGCTTGCTGAAGGCGCGCGGCAGCAGGGTGAGCACGATCTCCTCCTTGATCTCGGCCTTCTCCTTGCGCCCGGGCTTGCGGCCGCGCTCGGCCTCGAGGGCCTTGCAGCGCGCCTCCAGCTCGGTGCGCACCGCGCCGCCGGGCACGGTCTTGCGCTCCACGGCCAGCTTCAGGATCCACTGGCCGTCCACGCTTTCCGCTAGGGCGCCGTGCTCCTGGCCGCGCGGCGCCACCCAGCCGGCCGACAGCGGCTGCGTCGGCTGGCAGGGCGCGAAGGCCTGGCGCCGCAGCGCCTCCTCCAGCGTGTCCAGGTCGGGCGCCTGCCAGTCGGGGCCGATGCGATAGACGACGATGTTCTTGAACAGGGGCATGGGTACTGCAAATGGATGAGGTGGCCGAAGGGCTCGCATTCTGCCTCGTCGGCACGACGCGGCCGCGCCTGCAGCAAGCCGTTTCAATTGGGTGGCGGGATTTCGGTGGGCGCCGCGCGCCGCATGTGGGACGATGCGGCCGGACGGCTTGCGTCCGCCACCAGAGACCGCTTGATCGACGCCCTTCTGCTGAGCACCGTCCGGGTGGCCACCTTCCAGGGGCCGCAGCCGCTGACCGCTGCCTCCGGCTTCCTGTTCGAGCGGGACACGCGCCTGTTCGTGGTGACCAGCCGGCACGTGCTCAGCGACCCGCCCAGCGGCCACGAGCCCGACCGCATCGAGATCACCCTGCACACCAGCGAGACCCGCCTGGCCCAGGTGGCCGTCCAGTCGCTGCTGCTGTACGACGGCGGGCGGGCGGTGTGGCGGCAAGGGCGCGACGCCTCGGGCGCGATCGACGTGGCGGTGATCGAGCTGCAGCGCCACGCCCTGCCGCCCGGGGTGGTGCTGCGGCCGTTCACGCCGGCCCACCTGCTGGGCAGCCTGGAAGGCGTGGAGGTCGGCCAGCCCCTGCTGCTGGTGGGCTATCCGCTGGGGTTCTACGACACCGTCCACCATCTGCCGGTGGTGCGGCAGGCGGCCGTGGCCTCGGCGTTCGGCGTGCGCTTCCAGGGCCAGGGGCTGTTCCTGACGGATGCCCGGGCGCACCGCGGCTCCAGCGGCGGCGCGGTCGTGATGCGCGATCCGCGGGTCGCCGGGGCGCTCGGCTGGCGGCTGCTGGGCGTGCACTCCTCGCGCATGGACATGGCCACGCGCGACCGGGTGCAGGACGAGTCGCTGGGGCTGAACTGCGCCTGGTACGCCGACATCCTGCTGACGCTGACGGAGGACGCCGCCCTTACGCCGCCTGGAGCGGGCGCCCGGCCGACCTGATCCACTGCAGCCCTTCGGCCACCGCGTACTCGGCGGCGGCCATCGGCGACAGGAACAGCCGGGTCAGCCGCAGCACGCGGTCGGTGGTGCCGCGGCCGGAGCCGGAGCGGATGGAGACGGAACAGGCGTACCAGCCGTTGGCCATCGGCTTGGTGAGGGGGGACACGAGGTACTTGCCCACGGTGAGGCTGGAAGATGGGTTCATTGTTGTGGTGATGGTGAAGGCGGCGCCGGCCATCGCGGGCGCGCCCATCAGGAAGGGAAGCCAGCGCGTTCGCTGGGCGTGCAGAGCCGGGTCACGTCCTCGCTCGGAGGCTCGGGGTCTGCGTAGGCAGGGGCTGGCGGCCGGATGGCGCATGCCCGAGCGCTGCATTGTACAGGCGCGGCTAGGCGGCCGGCCGGGCGTTCATCACCTCGGCCCAGCGGCCCCAGGCGGCGTCGGTGTCGTGGCGCGCCGCCATCCAGCAGGCGAACTCCTGCGTGGCCAGGGCGCGAGCGTGATCGCCGGTGGCCTCCGCGCGGGCGTGCACCTCGTCGAACCGGCGTTCGGCTGCGTCTTCTTGCGCCTGGATCCGTTGCGCGGCCGCCTCGACCAGCGCCAGTTCTTCCATCCAGTACTTCATACTCAGCCTTTCGTTTGAAGGGACGGAGTATGAGGCCGGGCAGGGTCGCCTTGCCGGCGTGGGCCTTTAGCGGCCCTGCACGATGCGGCTTCGGCCCGCCGGGGCTCGGCGCGCGTGTCGATCCCGGGCCGGCCCGTTCGTCGTAGAGGAGGCGCCTGACGCCACCCGCAACCGACTCCTGGAGGAACCTGATGACAAGTCGACAAACCGAAGCCCGCCGGCGCTGGTGGGCGCTGCTCGTGCTGTGCCTGGGCGTGCTGATGATCGTGCTGGACACCACCATCGTGAACGTGGCCCTGCCGTCCATCCGCGCCGACCTGGGCTTTTCCGAGACCGGCCTGGTCTGGGTGGTCAACGCCTACATGCTGACCTTCGGCGGCTTCCTGCTGCTGGGCGGCCGGCTGGGCGACCTGTACGGCCACCGCCGGGTGTTCCTGGCCGGCATCGCGCTGTTCACGCTGGCCTCGCTGGGCTGCGGCCTGGCGCAGACGCAGGGCCTGCTGGTGGTGGCCCGGGCGGTGCAGGGGCTGGGCGGCGCGGTGGTCTCGGCCGTCGCACTGTCGCTGATCATGAACCTGTTCACGGAACCGGCCGATCGGGCCCGCGCCATGGGCGTCTACGGCTTCGTCTGCGCCGGCGGCGGCAGCCTGGGCGTGCTGCTAGGCGGCTTCCTGACCGGCACGCTGAGCTGGCATTGGGTGTTCCTGGTCAACCTGCCCATCGGCATCGCGGTGGCGGGGCTGTGCCTGGCCCTGATTCCGCGCGGCAGCAAGCCGGCGGGGAACCGGCGGCTGGACTGGGGCGGCGCCGCCAGCATCACCGGCGCGCTGATGCTGGCCGTGTACGCCGTGGTGGGCGGCAACGAGGCCGGCTGGACCTCGGCCCGCACGCTGGGCCTGCTGGCGGCCGCCGCGGCGCTGCTGGCGGCCTTCATCGTGATCGAGTCGCGCGTGGCCGTGCCGCTGATGCCCCTGGGGCTGTTCCGGCACCGCAACGTCGCCACCGCCAACGCCGCGGGCGTGCTGTGGGCCGCCGCCATGTTCGCCTGGTTCTTCATGTCGGCGCTGTACATGCAGCTGGTGCTGGGCTGGAGCCCGATGCAGGTGGGCCTGGCCTTCCTGCCGGCCAACCTGATCATGGCGGTGCTGTCGCTGGGCATCTCGGCGCGCATCGTCATGCGCTTCGGCTTGCGCCTGCCCATGGCCGGCGGCCTGATGCTGGGTGCGCTCGGGCTGGCGCTGTTCGCGCTGGCGCCGGTGGGCGGCAGCTTCGTGCTGCACGTGCTGCCCGGCATGGTGCTGCTGGGCATAGGCGCGGGCATCGCCTTCAACCCCATGCTGCTGGCCGCGATGAGCGACGTCGCCCCCGAGGATTCGGGCCTGGCCTCGGGCGTGGTCAACACCGCCTTCATGATGGGCGGCGCGCTGGGCCTGGCGGTGCTGGCCAGCCTGGCCGCCGGGCGCACGGCGGGCCTGCAGGCCGCGGGCGTGTCGCCGGTGGAGGCGCTCAATGCCGGCTACCGGCTCGCCTTCGCCCTGGGCGCCGGCTTCGCGCTGCTGGCCGGTGCGCTGGGCAGCTGGTGGCTGCGCACGCCGGCTGCTCCCATGGCTGCGCCGGCGACGCCTGTGGCCTGAGGGCCCCTGCGCTGCGCGCGACCGCTGCTATTCCCCCCCTTCTCCCCCCCGCCCCTCTTCGCCCCCGCCGGGGCGAAGAGGGGAGCTTTGATTTGGTTTCGTCGCGCCGGCTACGCCACTACAGGCCGCCGTCGCTACCTCCGCGGCGCGCCACGGCGCGGGCGCTGCAGTCCTAGTGATGGCTGCCGCCCGTGCAGGGAGCCGCGAGCCAGCGCGCAAGCGCGGCTGGCTCGTGCCGAGGCACGAAGGCTGTCTCGTCCTGGCCAGCGCTTGGCGCGGCCAGCGGCTCCGCGCCTGTCGGCGTCGAAGCGCGTCCAACAGCAGGTTCGCGCCGTGGTGCGCCAACCCTGTACCGCAACCTCTCCCTTGTAGCCCGTAGTCGGCGCGCGCGGGCAAATCCAGGCTCCCCTCTTCGCCCCGGCGGGGGGCGAAGAGGGGCGGGGGGGAGAAGGGGGGGAGGCGAGGGGCTCCTACCCCCCTACAAGCAGGCCATCACCATCGATCCGGCCGAGTGAGCAAGGGGCCCGGGGCTCACGTCACCTTCAGCAGCCCGATCAGCAGCAGGTGCGCCGGGTAGGTGACGTAGAACAGGGGCTGCCACCGTGGCAGCGAGAGCGGCAGCCGGCGCACGCCCCAGGCGATCGCCAGGCCGGCCAGCGTTCCCCACCAGGCCGGCCAGCCGCCGAAGCTGGCGTTCTGCCAGGCCACCAGCAGGACCAGCACCGCGGCCAGCAGCGCGGCGTCCGGCTGCCGCCGGGTGGCGCAGAGGTAGGCGGCCGGCACCAGGAACACGCCCGCCAGCCCGAATTCCACCGGATACGAGAACGCCGCGATGGCGAGACAGGCCACCAGGCGCCACGCCGTGGAAGCGGTGCTTTCCAGCACCCAGCACAAGGCCGCGCCCAGCGCCAGCGTGCCCAGCACGTTGACCAGGGCCGGCTCGCCGCGCGCCAGCACCGAGGGCAGCACCGAGATGGCGCACCACACGGACAGGCGGCGCGTGCTGCGCTCGGCCCGGGCCCGGCGGTCGCCGGCCCGTGCCAGGTTCAGGCCCAGCACCAGCGCGAACAGCGGAAAGGCGATCCGGCCGAACGCGAACACCCAACCTTCCTGGCTGTGCCCCAGCAGGTGGCGGCCGAAATGGTCCACGAACATGGAGGCCAGCCCGACCCACTTGAGGGCCTCGAGCTGGCCGTCGGTGAACCCCAGCGGCGCGCCGGTCTCGCGGCGAGCGCCGGGTGCGGCGGACGCGTTCAGTGCGCCTGCATCGTCGTCGATGTCGCGCCGTTGTTGAGCGGTGCGGTGAACATGGACTGCCAGGCCTGCACCAGCGGCGCCGTCATCGGATTGGCCACGCCGGCGCCGCCCTGCTGCGGGTTGGCGCTGGCCATCAGCTCGCCCTGGATGCGCAGCGAGGCGTTCATCAGGTCCTGCAGGTACTGCATGGACTCGCCCACGCCCGCCATCACCAGGCCGGACTGCACGGTCGCCACCTCGGCGGGGCTGCTGGCCTGGCGCAGGCGCTCGGCTGCCTGCTGCTGGCCCACGGCGGCGCGCTCGAGCATCTGCAGGTTCACCTGGTGCCAGGCGCCGACGGCCCGCAGCATCGTGGCCGAGGTCTGGGCGATGGCCGCCAGCGGCTGGCGGGTGGCGCCCGCCATGTCCTTGGCCCCGGCGTCGCCGTCGGGGGTGTTGCTCCGTGTCGTGGTCGTGGTCTTGGCCGTCATGCGAGTCTCCTCAAGAAGGGGTGGTAATGCACGGCGTGACGTCGCCGCGGGCCGACTGTAGGCCGGCCCGCCGTGCAAAGGATCTCGGCAATACGCTGTTTCGTAATCTTGCGTGCGCCATGGGGATGCTGCCAATCCGCCACACCTTGGCGTGTGGCGGTACCGCCCGCGTTGACCCCGCGACGGCGCGCTGCCTACACTGCCGACGAGCCTTCCGCTCATCGGCATCTGCCGACCCATGAACCAAGACCCACTGAGGGGGACTCCTTGAAGAAAACACTTATCGGCATCGCTGCCGCCTCCCTGCTGATGCTCGGCACCGCCGCCCAAGCCCAGCAAGCCAAGCCGCCGGTGTACGGCGAGATCGGCTACTCGATGATCGAAAACGACGATCTGAAGTTCGGCGTGCTGCGCGGCATCATCGGTGCGGACCTGCACCCCAATGTCGCCGTCGAGGGCATGCTCGGCCTGGGCGTGAAGGACGACAGCTTCACCGCTTTCGGCACCACCTTCGATGCCAAGATCAAGAACATGGTCGGCGTCTACGCCAAGCCCAAGTTCAACGTCACCCCCGAGCTCGAGCTGTTCGGCCGCGTGGGCTTCACCCGCATCAACATCGAGGCCTCGGTCGGCGGCGCATCCGCCTCCGATGCCGACAGCGACCTCTCCTACGGCGTCGGCCTGAACTACAACATCACGCCCACGGTGCACATCGGCGTGGACTACATGAACTACTACGACAAGGACGGCAGCAAGTTCGACGGCGTCACCGTCGGCGTCGGCTTCCGCTTCTGATCGCAGGCTGCGCTTCGCAGCCCGCCAAGGCCCACCGCGAGGTGGGCTTTTTCTTTCCGCCGCCGCCGTTCAGCGGTCGCGCGCGCAGCGCAAGCCGATGTACACCACGGCGGTGTCGAACGGCTTGCCCTGGATGTGCTCGTCGCGCATGGCCTGCGCGCCGTACCACCACGAGCCTCCGCGGGTGCGCTTCTCGGGGCCGGGCCCGCTGTCCACCCATTCCCAGGCATTGCCGCCCATCTCGAACAGGCCGTTGACGCCGGCGCGGGTGGTGCCCGCCTCCGCATGGCCGCGGCCGCGCGAGCTGACCGCGTGGGGCACGGTACGCACCTCGCCGCAGTCGCCCGCCAGGCAGTTGGCGCCGCGCGGGCTCTCGCCCGTGGGGTAGGGATAACGGCGCCCGGTGACGAAGCCCGACGGCGGCTGCGCGCGCCGCTCCACGTAGGCGGCCTCGCCCCATTCGCTGTCGGTGGGCAGCCGCTTGCCCGCCCAGCGGCAGAACGCCTCGGCCTCGCGGTAGTTCAGGTGCACGGCCGGCTCGCGCTCGCCACCCGGGCTGCCGAACGGCGCGCGCCAGGTCCAGCCCCGGCGCTGCTGCCAGCCGCCCTCGTAGGTGCTGCCGCCGCCGGCGCGTTCGGCAGCCGTCACGGTGCCGGTGGCCTCGGCGAACCGGCGGAACTGGCCGATGGTGACCTCGGTCCGGTCGATCTCGAAGCGGCCGACCGGCTGCATGTCCTGGGCGGCGGCCGAGGCCGGCAAAGCCAGCAGGACGCCGGCCAGGCCGGCGAGGGGCAAGCGGTGCGTGGGGCAGGCCATCGCCGGATTGGAGCGCAGATGCCAAATCCTTGGCGCGCGATGGCCTGTACGCCACAGTCCCGCCCCCGCGTGGGCATGCGCGCATTGCATCCTGTTACCCCGGCCCTAGACTGCGTGCATGGAGACGAGCCTGCGGGAAGAACTGGACGGATTGCTCAGCACCTACACAGCGTCCACGCCGGCGGCGCGCCTGCGCATCATCCGACGGCAGCTGGCGTGGGCCGCGTCCGAGCCCGGCACCTTGCGCCTGATCACCACCGTCTCGGCGGTCGAGGCGCTGGCTCGTTCGCTGGTGGTGCATGCCTCCGGCCGGCCCTCGAACACCGCGCAGATGCGCTACCGCCAGTTCCGCCACAGCGGGCCGGTCGAACTGGTGGAGGAGGTGCTGCGGCTGCGCGGCGCGGCGCCGGCGGCCCGCCACTTCCCGGGCGAGACCTGGCCGCTGTTCGAGCTGGCCAGCGACTGCCGCGACGCGGTCGTGCACGAATGCGCCCAGCTGGCACCGGACCGCACGGCGGCGGCGGTGCAGGCGGCGCAGGCCGTGTTCGAGGGCCTGATCGAGCTGGCCGGCCTGCCGCGCGCGGTCGTCTGACTCAGTCGAGCTGCCAGACCAGGCCGGTGTTCAGGCCCAGCACGTCGATGCCGGGGTTGGGATCGGTCATGCCCAGGTTGGAGTGGTGGGTGAAGTACAGGCCGCCGGTCAGCGCCAGCCGGGGCGTGAACTGGCGCCGCACGCCCAGCTGGGTGAACCAGTTGAAGCTCAGGTCCTGCCCCTGGCCGCCGGCCACGCCCTTGGCGTTGACCCAGCCCAGGCCCCCGCCGATCTCGTAGAACAGCGCCGTGCGCCGGTCGGCCGCCCACAGCTCGAAGGTGGGCGCGGCCGCGAACGCGAGGTAGTAGTCCTCCGGCCCGCGCACGAAGTGCTCGGCGACCAGCGCCAGGCGGTGGCGCACGGCCAGGCGGGCGCCGCCTTCGCCCTGCCACAGGTCCAACATCGCCGGGCTGCGCCACACCGCCTGCAGCGGGACGATGCGGTAGTCCAGCGGGGAGTTGCGGCGCACCTTGTCCAGCCAGCCGGCTTCGATGCCGAACTCCCAATGCTCGGCCGGGTGCGCCTGGGCGTGCGCGACCGCGGTGGTGGTGGCTGACAGGGCGGCGGACAGCAGCAACGGGACGAGGAGCGGCGAAATTGGCTTCATGTGTCGGGGTGAGCAGCCAGCTCATCATAGGCAACGCGGCCGCGCGCCTGTCCTGCACCCGTGGGCCGCGACCTACGCGGGGTCGCTCCCGAACCTGCTACTGGCGCCGGGGACGCTTCGGCAGAGTAGGCACATGGGACGATTTCGCAACCAGGACTGGTGGACCCTTAAAAAGACCGCTTCTTACTACGTCATGCACATCTCGGTGGCCGCCGTGGTGGCCTACCTGATCACGCGCGACTGGCAGGCGGCCGTCGCCCTGAGCCTGATCGAGCCCAGCGTGCAGGCCGTGGCGTATTTCTTCCACGAGAAGGCCTGGCAGAAGCGGGAGGGCCGCGCGCAGGCCCAAGCAGCCGCGCCGCCGCCGTGAAACGACTGGAAACAGGCTTCACCTGAGCTTCGCCGGGCGTTGTCGGCGGGTGCGCAGGCCGGCCGTTATAAATCGCACATCCATTCACTTCCTGCCTGCCATGAACGCTGACCTGACCCACCCGACCGCCCCGCAATCCTCCCTGCGTGCCGTGCCGCGTGCCGTGTGGGTGGCGCTGGGCGCCTTGTCCCTGGCGACGGCCGGGCTGACGGGCGCGCTGGTGATGCGGGCCATCGACGCGCCGGCCGCCGTGCCCCAGGTGGCCTCCGCGGTCGAAGCCCAGGCCGCGCCCGCGCCGGCCACTGCCGCCGCGGCAGTGTCGCAGTTCCAGCCCGCCGCCGTGCCGCAGGCGCCGGTCGCCGTCGCGCCGCAGCCGGTGGCCCAAGCCCCGGCCCCGGTCCGCGTGGCCAGGCCGGCCCCGGCCAGACCGGTCCAGGCCGCGCCTGCGCCCGTGGTGGCCCGGGCCCCGGCCCAGCCGGCCTGGAATCCGCCTCTGGAAACCACCCGCGCGGCGGTGTGCGCCAGCTGCGGCACGGTCGAGACGGTACAGGCCGTGCGGGAGCAGGGCCAGGGCAGCGGCCTGGGCGCCGTCGGCGGCGCCGTGATCGGCGGCCTGCTGGGCAACCAGGTCGGCGGTGGCAACGGCCGCAAGGTGATGACCGTGGTCGGCGCGGCCGGCGGCGCCCTGGCCGGCCACCAGCTCGAAAAGCGGGTGCGCGGCACCTCCGCCTACGACGTGCAGGTGCGCATGGAAGACGGCAGCGTCCGCACCTACCGCCAGGCCGAACCCATGGCGGTGGGCACGCGGGTGGTGGCCGAAGGCCAGGTACTGCGTGCGGCCCAGGGCCGTGCCGCGCCCGCGGCGCCGCGCCCCATCTACACCACGCAGTCGGTCGGCTACGGCGGCTAGGACCGGGACGCGGGCGGACGGGCGGACATGGCAACGCCCGCCGCGCCCGGGTCCCTCGCGCCCTCGCGAAAGCTCCCCGGCGTGACCCCCGTCCACTGCCGGAACGCGCGCGCGAAGCTCTTCTCGTTCCCGAACCCCACGGCCGCCGCCACCTGCTTGAGCGGCTGGCCGGTGCGCCAGAGCAGGTCCTGGGCGCGCTCCAGGCGCACCTGGTCCTTCAGCTGCTGCAGGCTGGCGCCTTCCTCCTTCAGTTGCCGGTGCAGGGTGCGGGACGAGACGTGCAGCAGCCCGGCGATCGCCTCGGCGCTGTGGCTGCGGCCGGGATGCGCCGCCAGCGCCCGGCGCACCTGCGGCACCAGCAGCCGGTCGCGGCGGTAGGGCAGCACGGTGACCGGCAGCGCGCGCTGCAGCATCTGCGACAGCGCCTTCTCGTCCCGGCGCAGCGGCAGCGCCAGGTAGCGGGCGTCGAAGCGGATGCCGCCCGGCGCCCCGGGCGCGAAGCGCACCGGCCCGCCCGGGAACATATGGCCATAGGCCTGCGCATGTGGCGGCGCGGCGAAGGGGAAGCTGGCCTCCAGCAGCGGGATGCGCGAGTCGACGTACCAGCAGGCCAGGCCGTGGATGTTGCGCAGCACGAAGGCGATGCTCAGCTCGCGCACCTCGGCCGGCAGCGGGCGGCGCTCTTCCAGGTGGACGGTGGCGCTGGCGCCCTGGAGGGCCAGCGACAGCCGGATGTCGTCCGCGATCAGGCCGTGGTGGCGGCACCAGCGCTTGAGGGCCACGCCCAGATCCGGCGCCGTGAGGGAGGCGCGGGCCAGCATGCCGTAGCTGCCCCAGGGCAGCCTGCGGCCGAAGGCGCCCAGGCCCTCGTCGTCCAGTTCCTGCATGGCGGCCACGGACAGCAGCTCCATCTGCCGCGCGGTCATGCGGCCCTCGGGTTGGCGCAGCTGCGCTGGCGTGATCTGTGCCAGCTCGAGCGCCGCGTCCGGGCTGCGGCCATGGCGCCGGTAGGCCGCGACGATGGCTCGGGCGAAGGCCATCGGCGTGACGGCGGTGGAGGGCGGGGCGGGGCGGCGCGGGAGACCTCGGGGCATCGCGGCAGTGTGCGTCCGCATGGCAGGATTTGCAACCCGACCGGCGGCCGCGGCCACCGCTTCCATCCTCAAGCACGCGCTCTGGCGCTATCGTGTGCCCACACCACGACCCCGCGAAGACATGCCACCGCTGGAAACCCGACTCAACGCCCGCTCGGCCGACTTCCAGGCCAACGCCGCCGCCATGCGCGCCCTGGTGGAGGACCTGAACCAGCAGGTCGCCCGGGCCGCGGCCGGCGGCGGCGAGACCGCCCGCGCCCGCCACGCGGCGCGCGGCAAGCTGCTGCCGCGCGAGCGGGTCGCCAGCCTGCTGGACCCCGGCACGCCCTTCCTGGAGCTGGGGCCGCTGGCCGCGCACGGCATGTACAACGGCGACGCGCCCTGCGCCGGCGTCATCGTGGGCATCGGGCGGGTCAGCGGCGTCGACTGCATGATCGTCTGCAACGACGCCACGGTGAAGGGCGGCACCTACTACCCGATGACGGTGAAGAAGCACCTGCGCGGGCAGGAGGTGGCGATGCAGAACCGCCTGCCCTGCATCTACCTGGTGGACTCGGGCGGCGCCAACCTGCCCAACCAGGACGACGTGTTCCCCGACCGCGACCACTTCG
Organism: Ramlibacter tataouinensis TTB310; assembly: GCF_000215705.1. Taxonomy (NCBI): domain Bacteria; kingdom Pseudomonadati; phylum Pseudomonadota; class Betaproteobacteria; order Burkholderiales; family Comamonadaceae; genus Ramlibacter; species Ramlibacter tataouinensis. Next base: position 687,530 of record NC_015677.1, read on the forward strand.
GCCGCATCTTCTACAACCAGGCCAACCTGTCGGCCCAGGGCATCGCCCAGATCGCGGTGGTGATGGGCTCGTGCACCGCGGGCGGCGCCTACGTGCCGGCCATGAGCGACGAGACCATCATCGTCAAGAACCAGGGCACCATCTTCCTGGGCGGCCCGCCGCTGGTGAAGGCCGCCATCGGCGAGATCGTCTCGGCCGAGGACCTGGGCGGCGGCGACGTGCACACCCGGCTGTCGGGCGTGGCCGACCACCTGGCGCAGAACGACCTGCACGCGCTGGCCCTGGCGCGCCAGGCGGTCGCCAGCCTGAACCGGACCCAGCGGCACGACCAGCAGCTGGTGCCGCCGCGCCCGCCCCGGTACGACGCGAAGGAGCTCTACGGCGTGGTGCCCACCGACGTGCGCAAGCCCTACGACGTGCGCGAGATCATCGCCCGCATCGTCGACGACTCGGAGCTGCACGAGTTCAAGGCCCGGTACGGAACCACCCTGGTCTGCGGCTTCGCCCACATCGAGGGCATGCCGGTGGGCATCGTCGCCAACAACGGCGTGCTGTTCTCCGAGTCGGCGCAGAAGGGCGCCCACTTCATCGAGCTGTGCTGCCAGCGCAAGGTGCCGCTGGTGTTCCTGCAGAACATCACCGGCTTCATGGTGGGCCGCAAGTACGAGAGCGAGGGCATTGCCCGCCACGGCGCCAAGATGGTGACGGCGGTGGCGACGGCCCAGGTGCCCAAGTTCACCGTGATCATCGGCGGCAGCTACGGCGCGGGCAACTACGGCATGTGCGGCCGCGCCTACTCGCCGCGCTTCCTGTGGATGTGGCCGAACGCGCGCATCTGCGTGATGGGCGGCGAGCAGGCCGCCGGCGTGCTGGCCACCGTCAAGCGCGACGCCATCGAGGCCAAGGGCGGCCGCTGGAGCGCGGACGAGGAGGCGAAGTTCAAGCAGCCCATCCTGGACCAGTTCGCGCACCAGTCGCATCCCTATTACTCCAGCGCCCGGCTGTGGGACGACGGCGTGATCGACCCGGCCGACACGCGCCGCGTGCTGGCCCTGGGGCTGGCGGCCTCGCTGAACGCGCCGATCGACGAGCCGAGGTTCGGCGTGTTCCGCATGTGACCCGGCGGCCACCCGCAACCGACGACAGGACAGGAGACAAGCCGTGCAAGAGATGATCTACACCACGCCCGAGCACGAGGCGCTGCGCGAGCAGGTGGCGCGCTTCCTGGCGCGCGAGGTCGAGCCGCAGGCCGCGGCCTGGGAAGAGCAGGGCTTCGTGCCGCGCGAGGTGCTGCGCCGCATGGGTCAGGCCGGCCTGTTCGGCCTGATGTACGAGGAGCGCTATGGCGGCGCCGAGGCCGACGCCATGACCAACCTGGTGTTCGCCGAGGCCTTGTCGCAGAGCACCTTCGCCGGCTTCATCATCACGGTGCTGGTGCACACCGACATGGCCAGCCCGCACCTGCACCATGCCGGCAGCCCGGCGCAGAAGGACAAGTACCTGCGCAAGGTCGTCGGCGGCGAGCTCATCACCGCGGTGGGCATCACCGAGCCGGGCGCCGGCTCGGACGTGGCGGGCATCCGCACCGCCGCCAGGCGCGTCAGCGACGGCGATGGCGACCACTGGGTGCTCAATGGCACCAAGATGTTCATCACCAACGGCGTGATGGCCGACCTGTACTTCGTCGCCGCCAAGACCGGGCCGGGCAGGCGCGAGGTCTCGATGTTCATCGTCGAGAAGGGCACGCCGGGCTTTTCCGTGGGCCGCGCGCTCAAGAAGACCGGCTGGCTGAGCAGCGACACGGCCGAGCTGGTTTTCGACAACGTGCGCATCCCGGCCACCAACCTGCTGGGCGAGGAGGGCAAGGGCTTCTACTCGGTGATGAAGAACTTCCAGACCGAGCGCATCGCCCTGGGTGCCATGGCCGTCGGCCACTGCCAGCAGGCGCTCAAGCTGACGCTGGACTACGTGCGCCAGCGCCAGGCCTTCGGCGGGCCGCTGTGGGACCAGCAGACCATCCGCCAGCGCCTGGCCATGCTGGATGCCAAGACGCGGGCAGCGCGGCAGTTCATGTACCACTGCGCCTGGCGCGTGACACAGGGGCACGACATCGTGCAGGATGTGTCCATGCTCAAGGCGCTGACCGGCGAGCTGGTGAACGAGGTGGTGCAGACCTGCCAGCAGTTCCACGGCGGCATGGGCTACATCCGCGAGACGGCGATCGAGCGGCTGTGGCGCGATGCCCGGGTGCTGGCCATCGGCGGCGGCGCCACCGAGGTCATGCTGGAAGAGGTCGCCAAGCGCTACTGAGCCAAGGGAGAACGAACATGAAACACCTGCTGCTGCAGTTCGCAGCCGGCGTGGCCACCGTCACGCTCAACCGGCCCGAGGTGCGCAATGCCTTCAACGACGAGGTCATCGCCGAGATGATGGCGGTGTTCCACGAACTGGGCCAGCGGACGGAGGTGCGCTGCGTGGTGCTGGCCGCCAACGGCCCGGCCTTCTGCGCCGGCGCCGACCTGAACTGGATGAAGCGCATGGCCGGCTACACCCGCGACGAGAACATCGCCGACGCGACGGCGCTGGCGCGCATGCTGGAGATCGTCTTCCGCTGCCCCAAGCCCACCATCGCCAGGGTGCAGGGCGACGTGTACGCCGGCGGATGCGGCCTGGTGGCCGCCTGCGACATCGCGGTGTCGGTGGACACGGCCCAGTACTGCCTGTCCGAGACCCGGCTCGGCCTGATCCCGGCGACCATCAGCCCCTACGTGATCCGCGCCATGGGCGCTCGGGCGGCGCACCGCTGGTTCCTCACGGCCGAGCGCTTCGGCGCCGCCGAGGCCCACCGCATCGGCTTGGTCCACGAGGTGGTGACCGCCGACCAGCTCGACGGCAAGGTGGCGGAGGTTGCGCAGGCCTTGGTGCAGGCCGGCCCGGCGGCGGTCACGGCCTGCAAGCAGCTGGTGCACGACGTGGCCGGGCACGACATCACCGCGCCCCTGATCCAGCGCACCGTGGAGGGCATCGCCGACATCCGGGTGAGCGAGGAAGGCCGCGAAGGCATCCGCTCCTTCCTGGAAAAACGAAAGCCGGCCTGGATGTTGCCAAGCTGATCTTCATGGACAACCTGCCCGCCTACGCCGACACCCCCCAACTCCTGGCCCTGGCCGCCGCGCTCGGCTGGGCCAGCGGGGTGCGGCTGTACGCGGCGGTGTTCATGGCCGGCGCCGCCGGCTACCTGGGCTGGCTGGATTTGCCGCAAGGTTTGCAGGTCCTGCAGCATCCGGGGGTGCTGGGCACCAGCGCCTTCATGCTGTTCGTGGAGTTCTTCGCCGACAAGGTGCCGCTGGTCGATTCGCTCTGGGACACGGCCCACACGCTGATCCGCATCCCGGCCGGCGCCGCGCTGGCCGCGGGCGCGCTGGGCGCCGACGGCAGCGCCATGGGCTGGGTCGGCGCGCTGCTGGGCGGCAGCCTGGCGGCCACCAGCCACACCGCCAAGCTGACCACGCGGGCGGCGGTCAACACCTCGCCCGAGCCGTTCTCCAACATCGGCGTGTCGCTGCTGGAGGACGGCCTGGTCGTCTTCATGCTGTGGCTGGCGGCCACCCATCCGCTGATCTTCGGCGTCGTGCTGGCCTTCACCGTGGTGCTGGCCGTCGTGCTGATGGTCGTGCTGTTCAAGTTCCTGCGCGCGGTGGCGCGCAACGTCTCCGAGTTCTTCGCGGGCAGCCGCTCGCCCACCCAAGGAAGCTGAATGTTCCAGAAGATTCTGATCGCCAACCGGGGTGAGATCGCCTGCCGCGTGGCCGCCACGGCCCGGCGCCTGGCGGTGGGCACGGTGGCGGTCTACTCGGATGCCGATGCCCGGGCCAAGCACGTGGCCGCCTGCGACGAGGCGGTGCACATCGGCGGCAGCGCCCCGCGCGACAGCTACCTGCGCTGGGAACGCATCATCGAGGCCGCGCGGGCTACCGGCGCGCAGGCCATCCACCCCGGCTACGGCTTCCTCAGCGAGAACGAGGAGTTCGCCCAGGCCTGCGCCGACGCCGGCCTGGTCTTCATCGGCCCGCCGGCCTCGGCCGTCCAGGCCATGGGGCTGAAGGCGCAATCCAAGCAGCTGATGGAGAAGGCCGGCGTGCCCCTGGTGCCGGGCTACCACGGCGCCAACCAGGACGCGGCGTTCCTCCAGGACCAGGCCGGGCGCATCGGCTACCCGGTGCTCATCAAGGCCAGCGCCGGCGGCGGCGGCAAGGGCATGCGCGCGGTCGAGAAGGCTGCCGACTTCGAGGCGGCCCTGGCCTCGTGCAAGCGCGAGGCGGCCGGCAGCTTCGGCGACGACGCGGTGCTGATCGAGAAGTACGTGCAGCGGCCGCGGCACATCGAAATCCAGGTGTTCGGCGACACGCACGGCAACTGCCTGTGGCTGTTCGAGCGCGACTGCTCGGTGCAGCGGCGCCACCAGAAGGTGCTGGAGGAGGCACCGGCCCCCGGCATGGCGCCCGAGCTGCGCCGCCGGATGGGCGAGGCGGCGGTGGCCGCCGCGCGCGCGGTGGACTACGTGGGCGCCGGCACGGTGGAGTTCATCGTGGAGCAACGCGAAGGCGGGAAGATGGACTTCTTCTTCATGGAGATGAACACCCGGCTGCAGGTGGAGCATCCGGTGACCGAGGCCATCACCGGCCTGGACCTGGTGGAGTGGCAGCTGCGCGTGGCCGCCGGCGAGCCGCTGCCGCTGAAGCAGGACCAGCTGCGCATGCACGGCCATGCCATCGAGGCCCGCATCTGCGCCGAGAACCCCGACAACAACTTCCTGCCGGCGACCGGGACGCTGCAGGTGTACCGCACGCCCCCCTGTGCAGAGTTCCTGCACCCTCTCCCTCTGGGAGAGGGTGGGGGTGAGGGCCGCCGCGCCAGAGTGGACTCGGGCGTGCGCGAGGGCGACGCGATCTCACCCTACTACGACTCCATGATCGCCAAGCTCATCGTGCACGGCGCCGACCGCGCCGAGGCGCTGGCGCGGCTGGACCGGGCGCTGGCCCAGACCCACATCGTGGGCCCGGCCACCAACGTGCAGTTCCTGCGCCAGGTGGTGCGCAGCGAGTCCTTCGCCAAGGCCGACCTGGACACCGCCCTGATCCAGCGCGAGGCGCCCTCCTTGTTCCACCGCAGGAGCATGCCCCTGCCGCTGGCCGCCGCCGCGGCCGTGGCCCGCACGCTGCTGGACGAGAAGGCACAGGAGGGCCGGGACCCGTTCAGCCGGCGCGACGGCTGGCGCTCGCACGGCGTGGCCACGCGGCGCTTCGAATTCGACTTCGATGGCGAGCGTGCCAAGGCCGAGCTGAGCTATCTGCACGACGGCGGGCTGTTCCTGGCGGTGGGCGACGCCGCCGGGCCGCTGGTGGTCGACACCGACGGCTCTGCTTGCATCGACATCCGCTTCGCCGGCCTGCGCGAGCGCGTCTGGGTCTATGCCGAGGGCGAGACCGACCACGTGTTCGGCGGCCGCGGCGCGGCGACCATCGTGTCGGTGGACCTGCTGGCCCATGCGGGCGAGGGCCAGGCCGAGACCGGCCGGCTCACCGCGCCCATGCCGGGCAAGGTCGTGTCCTTCGCCGTCCAGGCCGGCGACGCGGTGCGCAAGGGGCAGGCGCTGGCCGTGATGGAGGCCATGAAGATGGAGCACACAATTGCCGCGCCGGCCGACGGCACCGTGGCCGAGCTGCTGTACGGGCCGGGCGACCAAGTCGCCGAGGGCGCCGAACTGCTGAGGCTGGCGGCGACCTGAACTGCCCGAGGACGCCAAAATAGCGGGATGCGCATCGCCTTCTGCTGCACCGATACCAAGCCCGAGCCCTGGCTCTCCGGCCTGCGCGCCGCGCTGCCGGAGGCCGAAGTCCGGCTGTGGGAACCCGGCGCGCCCCAGGCCGACCACGCCGTGGTCTGGGCGCCGCCCCAGCAGTTCCTGGACGAGCAGGCCGGGCTCAAGGGCATCTTCAACATCGGCGCCGGCGTGGACGCGCTGATGAAGCTGCGGCTGCCGCCGCTCGCCCGGGTGGTGCGGCTCGACGATGCCGGCATGTCGGTGCAGATGGCCGAGTACGTCTGCCATGCGCTGATCCGCCACTTCCGCGAGTTCGACGGCTACGAGCGCGACGTGGCCCAGGGCAAGTGGTCCTACCGCAAACCCCGTTCACGCGGCGAGTTCCCGGTGGGCGTGATGGGCCTGGGCGTGCTGGGCGAGCGGGTGGCCCGCGCCGTGGCGCAGTTCGACTTCCCGGTGCTGGGCTGGAGCCGCACGGCCAGGCGCGTGCCGGGCGTGCAGACCTTCGCCGGCGCGGACCAGTTCGACGCCTTCCTGGTGCGCACCCGCGTGCTGGTGTGCCTGCTGCCGCTGACGCCGGACACCGAAGGCATCCTGAACCGACACCACCTGGCCAAGCTGCAGCCGGGCGGATACCTCATCAACGTCGCGCGCGGCGCGCACCTGGTGGACGAGGACCTGCTGACCCTGCTGGACAACGGCCACCTGGCCGGCGCCACGCTGGATGTGTTCCGCACCGAGCCGCTGCCGGCGCAGCATCCGTTCTGGAAACATCCCAAGCTCACGGTCACGCCCCACACCTCGGCACGCACGCTGCGCGACGAGAGCATCGCCCAGATCGCCGGCAAGATCCGCGCGCTGGAGCGCGGCGAGCCCATCGCCGGCGTGGTCGATCCGGACCGTGGATACTAGCCCTCATCCCCACCCTCTCCCGGCGGGAGAGGGAGAAAGCCAACCATGAAACTCCCCAGCAAAGTCAAGCTCGTGGACGTCGGACCGCGCGACGGCCTTCAGAACGAGAAGCAGCCGGTGCCGGCCGAGGTCAAGATCGGCCTGGTGCACCGCCTGCAGGACGCCGGCCTGACCGAGATCGAGGTCACCAGCTTCGTCAGCCCCAAGTGGGTGCCGCAGATGGCCGACAACGCCCAGGTGATGGCCGGCATCCGCCGCAAGCCCGGCGTGCGCTACTCGGTGCTGACGCCCAACCTGAAGGGATTGGAGGCGGCGGTGGCGGCGCCGCGCGAGTTCTGGCCCGACGAGATCGTGGTGTTCGGCGCGGCCAGCGAGGCCTTCAGCCAGAAGAACATCAACTGCTCCATCGCTGAGAGCATCGAGCGCTTCGCCCCGGTGGTCGAGGCGGCCAAGGCCAGGGGTATCCAGGTGCGCGGCGCCATCTCCACCGCCGTCGGCTGCCCCTACGAGGGCGAGGTGCCGCCCGAGCGGGTGGAGCTGGTGGCCCGGCTGATGAAGCAGATCGGCGTGCAGCACGTGGGCGTGGCCGACACCATCGGCGTGGGCACGCCGGTGAAGGTGCAGCGCGCCCTGGAAGCGGCGCTGCGGCACTACGGCATCGACGAGGTGTCGGGACACTTCCACGACACCTACGGCCAGGCGCTGGGCAACACCCTGGCTTCGCTGGAGATGGGCGTGTGGCAGTTCGACACCTCGTCGGCCGGCCTGGGCGGCTGCCCCTACGCCAAGGGCGCCACCGGCAACGTGGCCACGGAGGACGTGGTCTACATGCTGCACGGCATGGGGGTGGACACCGGCATCGACCTGGACAAGCTGATCGACGCCGGCGCCTATATCAGCGAGCAGCTGGGCCGCAAGCCGAATTCGCGCGCCTCCACCGCCATCCTGAACAAGCGGATGGCCTGATGAGGCATTGCCATGTGCGGCGCTGAGCTGCGTTCCCTACCCGAAGGCGTGCAGCGGGTGGCCGGCCTGCTGCAGGCCATGGGCCACCCGCACGCGCCGGTGATGCTGGCCGATGCGGTGCGCACCGCGCAGCAGGCCGCCGACGCGCTGGGCATAGCGGTCGGCCAGGTGGCCAAGAGCATCGTCTTCCGGCGCAAGGCCGACGACGCGGCGGTGCTGATCGTCACCTCGGGCGACCGGCGGGTCGACGAGAAGAAGGTCGAGGCGCTGGTGGGCCAGGGCGGCAAGCTCGGCCGTGCCGACGCCGACTTCGTCAAGGCGCGCACGGGCTTCTCCATCGGCGGGGTCTCGCCGGTCGGGCATCTGCAGCCGCCGGTGACGCTGATCGACCGCGAGCTGTTCCGCTTCGAGGTGGTGTGGGCCGCGGCCGGGCATCCGCACGGCGTTTTCCAGCTGCGGCCGCAGGACCTGGAGCGGCTGACCGGCGCGCCGGTGGCCGACGTGGTGCAGCCGCCGGCATGAACGGCGCCGCCGGATCCATGGAGGCCGTGCCCTCGCCCTGCATCTCGGTGTGCCGCATGGACGCCGCCAGCGGCCTGTGCGAGGGCTGCCTGCGCACGCTGGACGAGATAGCGGCCTGGGGCGGCCTGGACAGCGAGGGCAGGCGCGCCGTGTGGGCATTGATCGAGGAGCGGGCCCGGGAGAGGGAGAACCGTCCATGAAGCGCATCACCTGCTGGCTGGACTTCATCTCGCCCTACGCCTACCTGGCGTTCGAGGAGCTGCCGCAGGCGCTGCTGGGGCTGAGCTACCAGGTGGACTACCGGCCCGTGCTGTTCGCCGGCCTGCTCAAGCAGCACGGCCAGCGGGGGCCGGCCGAGATCGCGCCCAAGCGCGACTGGACCTACCGCCAGGTGCTGTGGCTGGCGCACCGCCACGGCATCCCGCTGCAGCTGCCGGCGGCGCATCCGTTCAACCCGTTGGGCCTGCTGCGCCTGGCGCTGGCCTGCGGTGAGGGCGGCGTGGCCAACCGCTACGTGTGCGAGACCGTTTTCCGGCATGCCTGGCGCGGCGGCGCCGACGCGGCCGATGCGCAGCGGCTGCAGGCACTGACCCAGGCGCTGCAGCCGCCACGCGACCCCGCCGGCGATGCGGTGAAGGCCGAGCTCAAGGCCAACACCGACGAAGCCCTCGCGCACGGCGTGTTCGGCGTGCCCGCCTTCGCCGTGGACGACAGGCTGTTCTGGGGCTTCGACGCGCTGCCCATGCTGCGCGCCTGGCTGGAAGGCGATGCCTGGTTCAGGGCCGGCGGCGACTGGGACGCCGCCACGCAGGTGGGCGCCGGCGTGCGCCGCGCCGCATCGTGAAACGCGGCGCGCGGGTTTCACCCTAGTTCGTCAGAGCGCGTTCAGTTTCGCGCAAGCCTGCGTTGGTTTGGCGCAAGGCCGGGGTCAGAGGCGTTCCCAAGAATGGGGGCAGGCGCCCATGTCGGGCCCCCATGCATTCAACAGGAGACAAACCCATGGCCACTGCCGCCGCACCGCGGCCGATGACGCCGGAAGAGAAGAAGGTCATCTTCGCTTCCTCGCTCGGCACCGTATTCGAGTGGTACGACTTCTACCTCTACGGCTCGCTCGCCGCCATCATCGCGCGGCAGTTCTTCGCGGGGCTGGACCCGACCTCGGCCTTCATCTTCGCACTGCTGGCCTTCGCCGCGGGCTTCCTGGTGCGGCCGTTCGGCGCCATCTTCTTCGGCCGCCTGGGCGACATGATCGGCCGCAAGTACACCTTCCTGGTCACCATCCTGATCATGGGCCTGTCCACCTTCATCGTGGGCATCCTGCCGACCTACGCCAGCATCGGCGTGGCCGCGCCGGTGATCCTGATCATCCTGCGCCTGCTGCAGGGCCTGGCCCTGGGCGGCGAGTACGGCGGCGCGGCGACCTACGTGGCCGAGCATGCGCCGCACGGCAAGCGCGGCGCCTACACCGCCTGGATCCAGACCACCGCGACGCTGGGCCTGTTCCTGTCGCTGATCGTCATCCTGGGCACCCGCACCGCCATGGGCGAGCAGGCCTTCGCCGACTGGGGCTGGCGCATTCCCTTCATCGTCTCCATCGTGCTGCTGGCCATCTCGGTGTGGATCCGACTGGCGATGAACGAGTCGCCGGCCTTCCAGAAGATGAAGGCCGAGGGCAAGACCTCCAAGGCGCCGCTGAAGGAGTCGTTCGGCCAGTGGAAGAACCTGAAGATCGTGATCCTGGCGCTGGTCGGCCTGACGGCCGGCCAGGCGGTGGTCTGGTACTCGGGCCAGTTCTACGCGCTGTTCTTCCTGACGCAGGCGCTGAAGGTGGACAACGCCACCGCCAACATCCTGGTGGCCGTGGCCCTGCTGATCGGCACGCCGTTCTTCGTGGTCTTCGGCGCCCTGTCCGACAAGATCGGCCGCAAGCCCATCATCATGGCCGGCTGCCTGCTGGCGGCGCTGACCTACTTCCCGGTGTTCGGCGCGCTGACCAAGGCGGCCAACCCCGACCTGGCCGCGGCCCAGGCCAAGACCCAGGTGGTGGTGACGGCCAATCCGGCCGAGTGCTCGTTCCAGGGCAGCCCGATCGCGCGCGAGATCGACTTCCGCACGTCCTGCGACATCGCCAAGCGCTTCCTGGCCCAGAGCTCGGTGAGCTACCAGAACGCGGCCGGCCCGGCCGGCCAGCCCGCCACCGTGAAGATCGGCGAGACCGTGATCACCGCGCCGGCCGCCACCGTGGTGAACTCCAAGTTCGACGACGCCAGCACCAAGGCCATCGCCGCCTTCAAGAAGGAAGTCTCGGGCGCGCTCACCGCCGCCGGCTACCCCGCCAAGGCCGACCCGGCCAAGATCGACAAGGTCATGGTGGTGGCCATCCTCACCTACCTGGTGATCCTGGTGACCATGGTGTACGGCCCGATCGCCGCCATGCTGGTGGAGATGTTCCCCACCCGCATCCGCTACACATCCATGAGCCTGCCCTACCACATCGGCAACGGCTGGTTCGGCGGCCTGCTGCCCACCACCGCCTTCGCCATCGTGGCGGCCACCGGCAACATGTACAACGGCCTGTGGTACCCGATCATCATCGCCGCCGCCACCTTCGTCATCGGCGTGCTGTTCGTCAAGGAAACGAAGGACGTCGATATCTACGCAGCGGATTGACGAGCCGTCGCTGAAGGGCCGCCCCTGGGGCGGCCCTTTGTCGAATGTTCTAACGCAGTACCGGAGACAAGCTCATGTGGAAAATCGTGGTGGGGTTCATCGTGTTCGCGGCCGTGGCCATGTTCGTGATCATCAAGGGCGGGGACAACCTCAGCATGAGCGGCGAGCAGCACGGCGGCGACGCCTCGCATGCGCCCGCTGCCGCGCCGGCGGCATCGGCCGCCAAGCCTTGAGCGCACCATGAAAAAAGCCGCCAGGGCCGTGCGCCCTGGCGGCTGCGGACTGTACGGTTCAGCGGCGGAAGCGGCCGTCCTGCCCGATGATGGAGAGGTCGGCGAAATCGAGCCCGGTGTGGTCGTCCGGCCCGAAGCTCACCTCCAGCCCGCCGATGTCGAAGCCCTTCAGGTTCTCCAGGGCGGTCTGCAGCTTGGCGCGGGTCGGGTTGGGGCCGGCGCGGCGCAGCGCCTCCACCAGCACCTTGCCGGCGGCGTAGCCTTCCAGCATCGCGGGGCTCAGCTCCATCTTCTTTGCCTGTGCCAGGGCCATGGCTTCCTTGATGAAGCCGTAGGCATAGGAGCGCTCGTACGGGAAGACCTGCGTCACCACCACACCCCGCGCCTGGTCCCCCAGGCTCTTGATGAATCCGCTCGACGCGTTGTTGGACAGCGTCACCACCTGCGCGACCGACTTCGCGGCGCGCAGTGCCTTGACCCCTTCGGCCACGGTGTTGCCCGAGCCGATCCACACCACCGCCTGCGACTGCTGGGACGTGATCGCCGGGATGAGGGTGGCGTAGTCCGGCTTGAGGCGGTCGGCCTTGATGATGGTCACCGGTTCGAAGCCGGCCTTGCGGAAGCCCTTGCGGGCGCCTTCCAGGCCATCGGCGCCGAACGAGTCGTCGGCGTAGACCACGGCGATGCGCGTCACGCCCATGGTGTGCAGGTGCGTGACGGCCTTCTCGGCCTCGCGCTGGTAGGTGGCGCGCACGTTGAACACGTGCTTCTTGACCGGCTGGTGCAGCACCATGGCCCCGGTGGACGGCGCGATCAGCGGCACGCCGTGCTGGTCAAGCAAGGGGAGGATGGCTTCCGAGTGGGGCGTGCCGCGGTTGAGGAACAGCGCGAGCACGTTCTTCTCCTCGATCAGCACCTTGGCATTCGCGGCGGCGGCCTTGGGGTCGAACTTGTCGTCCATCCCCAACAGCTCGATCTTCTGCCCGTGGACGCCGCCCTTGGCGTTGATGCTGTCGATCCACAGCCTGGCGCCCTCGGTGGTTTCCTTGACGCCGGCTGCCACCGTGCCGGTGAAGCCGGCGGTCTGGCCGATCAGTATCTGCGCCTGCGCCGTGCCCAGGCTCGCCGCGACGGCGAGTGCGCCCGTCCAGCGCTTCCATGCATGTGTCATTTCCCGATTCCTCTTCGCTCTTACCCCTTTTTTCTCTTTCTCCCCTGTAGCGTGCAGTGTAGGCAGCCGCATGCCGTCCCGCCAAGGGCTCATCAGTAAAAAGTCCCCATGCGCGCAACGTCCGAGGGTTTCTCCCTAGAATCTTCCGCCCCCACTTGGAAAGACCCCCCGAATGACCCAGGGACTGATCCGCATCCGCGGTGCCAGGCAGCACAACCTCAAGAACCTCGACCTCGACCTGCGCACCGGCGAACTGACGGTGGTCACGGGCCCCAGCGGCTCCGGCAAATCCAGCCTGGTGTTCGACACCCTCTACGCCGAGGGCCAGCGCCGCTATGTCGAGACCTTCTCGGCCTACGCCCGCCAGTTCCTGGACCGCATGGACAAGCCCGCCGTGGACCGGGTGGAGGGCGTGCCGCCGGCCATCGCCATCGACCAGACCAACCCGGTGCGCTCGTCGCGCTCCACCGTCGGCACCATGACGGAGCTGAACGACCACCTCAAGCTGCTGTTCGCGCGGGCAGCGGAGCTGTTCGACCGCCGGACGGCGCGGCGGGTGCGGCACGACACGCCGGAGACCATCTATGCGCAGCTGATGGAGCGCACCCGGGAGGGCGATCCGCGGCTGGTCGTGACCTTCCCGGTGGAACTGCCCGCCAGCACCACGCCCGAGGAGGTGGAGCAGTGGCTGGCCGCCAGCGGCTTCACCCGGGTGCAGGCCGAGCGCGAGGTGGCGACGGTGACGGGCCCGCGCAAGGTGCTCGATGTCGTGGCCGACCGCTTCCGCATCCAGGGGGTGGACAAGGCGCGCGCCATCGAGGCGATCGAGGTGGCCTTGAAGCGCGGGGCGGGGCGCATGGCCGTGTATGCGGACGCGTCCGAAGACGGCCATGAGGTCTGGAAATTCTCCACCGGCCTGCATTGCCCCGACAGCGACATCCGCTACGCCGATCCCATTCCGTCCATGTTCTCGTTCAACTCCGCGGTCGGCGCCTGCGAGGCCTGCCGCGGCTTCGGCCGGGTGATCGGGGTGGACTGGGGCCTGGTCATCCCCAACGACAAGCTCACGCTGCGCGCCGGCGCCGTCAAGACCATCCAGACACCGGCCTGGTCCGAGGCGCAGGACGACCTGATGCGCCACGCCGAGGCGGCCGGCATCCCGCGCGACACGCCCTGGTACAAGCTCACGCCGGAGCACCAGGCCTGGGTGATCAACGGCACGCCGACCTACAAGGAAGGCAACTGGAACAAGCAGTGGTACGGCATGAAGCGCTTCTTCCAGTACCTGGAGAGCAAGGCCTACAAGATGCACATCCGGGTGCTGCTGTCCAAGTACCGCAGCTACACGCCCTGCGAGACCTGCGGCGGCGCGCGCCTCAAGCCCGAGAGCCTGCTGTGGCGCCTGGGCAGCAAGGAGGACGCAGACGCGGTGCTCGAGCCCGCCCGGCGGTTCATGCCGGTGGGCGTGGAGTGGACGCGCGGGCAATTGGAGGCGCTGCCGGGCCTGTCGCTGCACGACCTGATGATGCTGCCGATCGACCGGCTGCAGAAGTTCTTCGCGCGGCTGCAGCCGCATGCAGGCGACCACGCGGGGGAGGGTGAGACGCAAGCCCTCAAGCTCCTCTATGAAGAGATCACCACCCGCCTGCGGTACCTGGTCGACGTGGGCATCGGCTACCTCACGCTCGACCGGCAGAGCCGCACGCTGTCGGGCGGCGAGGTGCAGCGCATCAACCTGACCACCGCGCTGGGCACCTCGCTGGTGAACACCCTGTTCGTGCTGGACGAGCCCAGCATCGGCCTGCACCCGCGCGACATCCACCGCATCACCGAGGCGATGAAGCGCCTGCGCGACGCCGGCAACACGCTGGTGGTGGTGGAGCACGACCCGGCCGTCATGCTGGCGGCCGACCGCATGATCGACATGGGCCCGGCGCCGGGCGAGCGCGGCGGCCAGATCGTGTTCGACGGCAGCACCGACGCATTGCGGCATGCCGACACGCTCACCGGCCAGTACCTGGGCGGGCGCAAGCAGGTGGGCATGGGCTTCAAGCGCGCGGTCACCGACGCCACGCCGCGCCTGGTGCTGGAGGGCGCCAGCGAGCACAACCTGAAGAACGTCTCGGTCGAGTTCCCGCTGCAGCGGCTGGTGGTGGTGACCGGCGTGTCGGGGTCCGGAAAGTCCAGCCTGGTGCAGGACATCCTGGCGCCTGCGCTGCTGCGGCATTTCGGCCGCGCGACCGAAACGCCCGGCCACCATGAACGGCTGCTGGGCGCCGACCACCTGGGCGACGTGGTGTTCGTCGACCAGTCGCCCATCGGCAAGACGGCCCGCTCCAACCCGGTGAGCTATGTCGGCGCCTGGGACTGCATCCGCGAGATATTCGCCACGGCGCCGCTGGCGCGCCAGCGCGGCTACACCGGCTCCAAGTTCAGCTTCAACTCGGGCGACGGGCGCTGCCCCACCTGCGGCGGCTCGGGCTTCGAGCACGTGGAGATGCAGTTCCTGTCCGACGTGTACCTGCGCTGCCCGGACTGCGACGGCAAGCGCTACCGGCCCGAGATCCTGGAGATCGCCATCGAGCGCCAGGCCGTCGGCGCGGTGCACCCGCGCGCGATGAACGTGGCCGACGTGCTGGAACTCACCGTCAGCGAGGCCGCCGCCTTGTTCGCCAACGACCGCGACGTGATCCGCGCACTGCAGCCCATCGTGGATGTCGGCCTGGAGTACGTGAAGCTGGGCCAGCCGGTGCCGACGCTGTCGGGCGGCGAGTCGCAGCGCCTCAAGCTCGCCGGCTTCCTGGCCGAGGCCGCGGGCCGGCGCAGCAGCCAGGCGCTGGCGACCAGGGGCACGCTGTTCCTGTTCGACGAGCCGACCACCGGCCTGCACTTCGACGACATCGCCAAGCTGATGCGCGCGTTGCGCAAGCTGCTGGACGCCGGGCACTCGCTGGTCGTCATCGAGCACAACCTCGACGTGATCCGCGCCGCCGACTGGCTGGTGGACCTGGGCCCCGAGGGCGGCGACAGCGGTGGCCTGCTGGTGGCCGAAGGCTCGCCGGAGGAGGTCAGGCAGCATCCCACCTCGCACACCGCCAAGGCGCTGCGCGAGTACGACGGCACGCTGGGGATGGCGTCGGAGCGCGTGCCTGACTTCCAGCGCCCCCGCCCCAACCCTCCCGCAAAGGGGGCGGGGGCCATCCAGATCGTCAACGCGCGCGAGCACAACCTCAAGTCGATGTCGGTCGACATCCCGCACAACAAGTTCAGCGTGGTGACCGGCGTGTCGGGCTCGGGCAAGTCGACGCTGGCGTTCGACATCCTGTTCAACGAAGGGCAGCGCCGCTACCTGGAGTCGCTCAACGCCTACGCCCGCAGCATCGTGCAGCCGGCCGGCCGGCCCGAGGTGGACGCGGTGTACGGCATCCCGCCCACGGTGGCCATCGAGCAGCGCCTGTCGCGCGGCGGGCGCAAGTCCACCGTGGGCACCACCACCGAGGTCTGGCACTTCCTGCGCCTGCTGTACGTCAAGCTGGGCGTGCAGCACTGCGTGAAGGAGGGCGCCGAGGTGCGGCCGCAGACGCCCGACAGCATCGCGGCGCAGATCCTCAGGCGCTACCGCGGCCAGCACGTCGGCCTGCTGGCGCCGCTGGTCGTCAACCGCAAGGGCGTGTACACCGAGCTGGCCGACTGGGCGCGGCCGCGCGGCTACACCCACCTGCGGGTGGACGGCAACTTCCTGCCGACCACGGGGTTCCCGCGCATCGACCGCTTCAAGGAGCACACCATCGAGCTGCCGGTGTGCGACCTGGACGTCAGGCCCGAGAACGAGGCCCTGCTGCGCGAGAAGCTGGCCATCGCCCTGGAGCACGGCAAGGGCGTGCTGCACCTGCTGGCGCCGCTGGACCGGCTGCGCACGGCGTTCAGCCGGGGCGTGGCCACGCACAGCGACATCGGCACGGTGGAGGTGTTCTCCACCCGCCGCGCCTGCCCGGTGTGCAGCACCTCCTACCCCGAGCTGGATCCGCGCCTGTTCTCCTACAACAGCAAGCACGGCTGGTGCCCCGAGTGCGTGGGCACCGGCGTCAAGCTCACCCGCGAGCAGCGCAAGGCATTCGACGACACGGTTGCCGCCGACGACACCAAGGGCCGCGAGCAGACCTTCGCCGAACCCGAGGTGGAGGACGTGACCGACGAGGCCTGCCCGGCGTGCCGTGGCGCCCGGCTCAACGGGCAGGCGCGCGCGGTCCGCTTCGACGGCGTGGGCATCGACGAGATCGCCGCGCTGTCGGTGACCGACGTGCGCCGCTGGATCGAAAAGCTGCAGGCGCAGGGCGGCCTGAGCGCGCGCGAGCAGGGCATCGCGCGCGACCTGATCCCCGAGATCAGGAGCCGGCTGGAGTTCCTGGAGGAGGTGGGCCTGGGCTACCTGACGCTGGACCGCGGCGCGCCCACGCTGTCGGGCGGCGAGGCCCAGCGCATCCGGCTGGCGGCGCAACTGGGCTCCAACCTGCAGGGCGTGTGCTACGTTCTGGACGAGCCGACCATCGGCCTGCATGCGCGCGACAACCAGATCCTGCTGAACGCGCTGCACAAGCTGGGCGGCAAGGGCAACACCCTGGTGGTGGTGGAGCACGACGAGGACACCATCCGCCGGGCCGACCACATCATCGACATCGGCCCCAGCGCCGGCAAGCGCGGCGGCCGCGTGATCGCGCAGGGCACGGCGGCGCAGGTCACGGCGAACCCGGAGTCGCTCACGGGCCGCTACCTGCTGCATGCGATGAAGCATCCCCTGCGGCCGCGGCGGGAGGTGACGGCGGTCGAGGCCGACACCACCTTCCTCCAGCTGCGCGGCGCTCGCCTGCACAACCTGCAGGACGTGGACGTCGATGTCCCGCTGCGCCGCCTGGTCGTCGTCACCGGCGTGTCCGGTTCCGGCAAGTCCACCCTGGCGCGCGACGTGCTGCTGCACAACGTGCAGCTGGCCGTGCAGCAGCGCGCCACCAAGGCCGGGCGCGACGCCGACGACAGGGGCAAGCGGCCCGCCTGGGCCGGCTGCGCCTCGCTGGACGGCTACCAGGCCGTCGACCGCGTGCTGGAGGTCGACCAGACGCCCATCGGCAAGACGCCCCGCTCCTGCCCGGCCACCTACATCGGCTTCTGGGACACCATCCGCCGGCTGTTCGCCGACACGCTGGAGGCCAAGGCGCGCGGCTACGGGCCGGGCCGGTTCTCGTTCAACACCGGAGCATCAGGAGGAGCCTCCGGCTCGGGCCGCTGCCCGACCTGCGAAGGCCAGGGCGTTCGCACCATCGCGATGAGCTTCCTGCCCGACGTGAAGGTGCCCTGCGAGTCCTGCCACGGCGCGCGCTTCAACCCGGAGACGCTGGCGGTCACCTGGCGCGGCAAGAGCATAGGCGACGTGCTGCAGATGGAGGTGGACGAGGCGGTCGGGTTCTTCGCCTCCATGCCCAGCATCAGCCACCCGCTGCAGCTGCTCAAGGACGTGGGCCTGGGCTACCTGACGCTGGGCCAGCCCTCGCCCACGCTGTCGGGCGGCGAGGCGCAGCGGATCAAGCTGGTGACCGAGCTGTCCAAGGTGCGCGACGACATCACGCGCCGCGGGCAGAAGCCCCCGCACACGCTGTACGTGCTGGACGAGCCCACGGTCGGCCTGCACATGGCCGACGTGGAAAAGCTGATCCGCGTGCTGCACCGCCTGGTCGACGGCAGCCACAGCGTGGTGGTGATCGAGCACGACCTCGACGTCATCGCCGAGGCCGACTGGGTGGTGGACCTGGGGCCGGAAGGCGGGACCGCCGGCGGGCGCATCGTGGCGGCCGCCCCGCCCGAGGAGGTGGTGCGTCTGGCCACCCATACCGGCCGCGTGCTCGGGCCCGTGCTCGCGCGCAGCTAGGAGGCTGAGCCCGGCTCGAAGCCGCGCCGCGCAGGCGGCCAGCCCGGCCCTGCGCGGGGTTACTTTTGTCGCGGCTGTTTACGCCTGCGGCAGCGCCTGAGTGACGACACTGTGCGGGCGATTGGCAGGGGACGGCCTTGCTGCGCACAGGGAGTACAGGGCGATGCAGCGACGGACCTTTCACAAGGGCGCGGTCACCACGGCCGTGCTGGGCTTGTTTGCCCTGGTGGGCTGTGGCGGAGGCGGCGGGGGCAGCAGCACCTCGGCGGGCGCGGCGCCGGGGCCGGGCACCGGGCCGGTGGCTTCGCCCACGCCCGGCACGCCCGCACCGCCGCCGCTGCCGGCCAACCTGGCCACCATGGGCACCAATTTCGCAGGCATGGAATGGGCGGCCGGCCGGCTGCGGGTGAGCCCGGAGATCCTTCCCAACGAGCACTTCAGCGTGCCGCGGGCGGCCGACGTGACCTACATGGCCACCCAGGGCTTCGGCCGCAACCGGCTACCCATCCAATGGGAGCTGCTGCAGCCCATGCTCAGCGACACCCCGGCGAACGCGCAGGCGCGCGCCCTGATCGGCGAGCCGGGTGCTTTCAATGCAGCCTACGCCGGCTATATCACGGCGGTGTTCGACGCGCACGCGGCCGTGGGCGCGCGCTGCATCCTGGACCTGCACAACTACTGCCGCTACCGCGACTTCCGCTTCCAGCCGGACGGCTCGGTGATCGGGCTGGCGGCCGGCGGGCCGCCCCTGGGCCACGCCTACACCACCGACCCATCCCAGGTGTGGACGCGCATTTGCGCCACGGCGCCGGGCGCTTCCATCACGACGGCGGCCCTGGCCGACTTCTGGTCGCGTGCCGCCGCGCTGTGGAAGGACCATCCCGGCTTCGGCGGCTACGGCCTGATGAACGAGCCGCACGACATGCCCCGGCCGGGCGAGACCGTGGAGTCCACCTCGGGCGAGGACCTGATGATCTGGCCGGCCTTCGCCCGCGCCGCCATCGCCGCGATCCGGGCGGTGGACCCCAGCGGCCCCATCTATGTGTCCGGCAACGCCTGGGGCGGCGCGATGAGCATAGGGCCGCAGTTCAACCCGGCCTGGCCGCTGGCCGGCGACAACCTGGTCTACGAGGTCCATGCCTATCTGGATGCCTGGAACAGCGGCACCGGCTTCGACTGGGACGTCGAGCTGCGCGAGAAGGACTACGTGGCGGGCGTCGGCCCTGGCCGCATGACGCTGGACACCGGCGTCGACCGCATGCGCATCGCCACCGACTGGGCGCGCGCCAACGGCCAGCGCATCGCGCTGACCGAGGCCGGCATGCCCATCGACGACCCGCGCTGGGAGGAGGCTTTCCGCCGCATGGTGGAACACACCCGGGACAACGGCGTCGAGATGCAAAGCTGGATGGGCGGCAGCCACTGGCAGGTGCGCAACTTCCCCATCCACCACACCCCCGGCTGGCACCAGAACCGCACGCTGGAGCCGCAGGTGGCCGGGCCGATGAAGGCGGCCGACGGCATCGCCCTGGCGGCGGTGTTCGACGACGGCCCGGGCAGCCCGCAGGGCGGCGGCGCCGTCACCATCACGGTCTACGTGCGCGGCCACCTGGAGCGGCCCCTGACCCTGACCGTGGCCTCGGATAACGGCGGCGCGTTCAGCAAGACCACCCTGGTGATCCCGGCCGGCGCCAACGGCCAGGACAGCTATAGCTTCACGCCGGGGCCGGACCGGGTGACCACGCTGAGCTACGCCAGTGACGGCTCGCTGGGCGGCCAGGTACCGCCGCCGCGCAAGGTGTACTCGCTGGCCGACCCGGTGGCCCATGCCGCCGTCGACCTGGCCACCGCGGCCATGGCCCTGATCGCGCGCTATGGCGCGGGCAAGTGGGACATGGCGGACGGCCACACCGACTTCGTCCAGGGCTGGCCGGCCGGCGAGGGTGAGGCCGTGCGCGCGGTGGCGGACTCCGGCTTCGCCTCCAGCCCGGGCAACGCCATGGAGATGCTGAACTGGTTCAACCAGGACGGCCCGAACATGGGCGCGCTGCAGCCGCCGGTGATGCGCGGCACCGCGGGCCGCCGCCACACCGACCACACGGCACCCGGCAGCACCGGCCTGTGGTGCAAGAAGGCGGTGCCCGAGCCGAGCAAGCCGAACCCGCGCAACCGCGCGCCCTACGACCTGCAGGACCCGCACTTCGTCGTCGCCGCCGTCCGGCTGCCTGGCGCCAACAGCGGCGTGGTGTTCCAGGCCTCCATGGCCGAGAACGCCTGGTACTCGGAACTGGCGGTGCGCAACGGCCAGCCGCAGGCGCGCTGGCGCGACCGCAACGGGCAGGTGGTGGAACTGACGGCCGCGGCCGCCCTGGCACCCGAGGCGCCGGCGGTGCTGTCGCTGGTGGCGGCGCCCGGCTCGCAGCAGCTGCGCGTCAACGGCAGCCCGGCGGGCAGCGCCGGTGCGAGCCTCGCGTCCTGCCCGTTCGGCCAGATGCTGATCGGCTTCGGCTTCCTGCAGGGGCGGGCGGTGCCCGGCTTCGGCGGCCACGTGTACGGCGTGATCGCCGGCCGCGGCAGCCCGAGCGCGGCCGAGCTGGCGGTGCTCGAGCAGTACGCGGCGTCGCTGGGCGGCGCCTGAGCCTGTTTCTCCCTCTCCCTCCGGGAGAGGGCTGGGGTGAGGGTGACCCCCGGGCCGCGGCCTGTCGATTCCCGCGTGCCTGCTTCGTCGTGCAGGTATCCACGCCTGGAGGCGCTTCATCCATGAACACCCGCACCGCCGCGCACGCTTTCCCTTCCCCCGACAGCAACTGGCCGCTGGTGGCTGCCGGCGCCTTGATGGGCTGCGTGGCCATCGGCGTCGTGTTCTCGCTGGCGGTGTTGCTCGAGCCCATGGGCGCGGCCAGCGGCTGGTCGCGCGCGGGCATCTCCGGCGCGATGACCCTGGCCTTCCTGAGCATGGGCGTCGCCGGCTTCGGCTGGGGCACGCTGAGCGACCGCTATGGCCCGCGCGTGGTGGTGCTGGCCGGCTCGGTGCTGCTGGGCCTGGCCAGCGTGGGAGCCAGCCGCGCGGCCAGCCTGCTGGAGTTCCAGCTGTTCTACGGCGTGCTGATGGGCGCCGCCGCGGGCAGCTTCTTCGCACCGGTGATCGCGGCCACGGCGGCCTCGTTCGAGCGGCACCGCAGCCTGGCCGTGTCCCTGGTGTCCGCCGGCATGGGCATGGGGCCCATGACCATCTCGCCGCTGGTCGGCTGGCTGGTCACGCAGCATGACTGGCGCACCACCCTGCTGATCGTCGGCATCCTCGCCTGGGCGCTCACGCTGCCCGCCGTGTGGTTCGTGCGGTCCGCGCCCGCCGCGGCCCAGGCCGGTGCAGGCGAGGGCGGCGGGGCGCCGCCGATGACGGCCCGGCAGGCGCTGCGCTCGAAAGCCTTCATCGTGCTGGCCGCCACCTTCTTCGCCTGCTGCGCGGCGCACTCCGGGCCGATCTTCCACACCGTCAGCTACGCCATCGGCTGCGGGCTGTCGACCGTGGCGGCCGTGACCATCTACAGCATGGAGGGCGCGGCCGGCCTGGGCGGGCGCCTGCTGTTCGGCCTATTGGCGGACCGGCTGGGCGCCAAGCCGGTGCTGGTGGCCGGGTTGCTGGTCCAGGCGTTCGCCGCCGCGGCCTACCTGCTGGTGAACCAGCTGGGCGGCTTCTATGCCGTGGCCCTCGTGTTCGGCATGGCCTATGGCGGCACCATGCCGCTCTACGCCACGCTGGCGCGGGAAGCCTTCGGGCCCCGCATCCTCGGTACCATGCTGGGCGCGGCCACCCTGCTGTCCAGCCTGGGCATGGCCACGGGTCCCCTGCTGGGCGGCTGGTTGTACGACCGCTTCGGCAGCTACGCCTGGCTGTACCTCGGTTCCCTGGCCGTCGGCCTGGGCGCGGCCGCCATCGCGCTGATGTTCCCGGCGTCACGGCCGCCCACGGGCACCTTGGCGACACCGGCCCGGTGTTTCCCCGGTTGAAGCCCCACGCGCGCCGGGGTTCCAATGGCGGGCTTGCAGAGATCCACAGGAGAACCATCCATGCGCCGCCGCCAACTCGTCCAATTCGCCGCCGCTGCCGCGGCCAGCCCGGCCCTGTCCAGCTTCGCCCAGTCCGGCGCGGCGGGCTTTCCCAACAAGCCCATCCGGCTGCTGATCGCCTTCCCGGCCGGCGGGCCCACCGACATCACCATGCGCCAGCTGGCCGACAACGCCGGCAAGGTCCTGGGCCAGCCCGTGGTGGTGGAGAACAAGCCCGGCGCCGGCGGCACGCTGCCGGCCCAGCAGCTGCAGACCTCGGCGCCGGACGGCTACACGCTGGCGCAGATCCCGCTGGGCGTGTTCCGCCTGCCCTACACCACCAAGATCAACTGGGACCCGGTCAAGGACATCGCCTACGTCATCAACGTCACCGGCTACGCCTTCGGCATCATCGTGCCCAGCGACAGCCCGATCAAGACATGGGCCGACTTCGTGGCCTATGCCAAGGCCAACCCCGGCAAGCTCAGCTACGGTTCCACCGGCACGCTGACCAGCCCGCACCTGACCACCGAGCTGATCGCGCAGCAGCTGGGCATCCAGCTGAACCACGTCCCGTTCAAGGGCAGCGCCGAGCTGGCCACGGCCATCAGCGGCGGCCACATCATGGCCGCGGCCGACTCCACCGGCTTCGCGCCGCTGGTGCAGGCCGGCAAGGTGCGCGTGCTCAACACCTGGGGCGACAAGCGCCTGGAAAAATTCCCCGACGCGCCCACGCTCAAGGAGCTGGGCCTGAACATCGTGCAGAACTCGCCCTTCGGCATCGGCGCGCCGCGCGGCACGCCGCCGGACGTGGTGGCCAGGCTGCACGATGCCTTCAAGAAGGCGATGGAAGAGCCCAGCTATGTGCAGGCGCTGGCCAAGTACGACATGGTGCCCATGTACATGAGCTCATCGGCCTACGGCAAGTTCGCGCAGGACACCTTCAACACCGAGAAGGCGCTCGTCGAGAAACTCGGCCTGTCCAAGCCGAGCTGAGTCTTTCCCAAAGTCAGCGGCTGCGCGCAGGCGGCGTCTGACGCCTGGCGCGCCGCCGTTGCGGCAAGATCCGGGCCATGAGCCCCCGTGCCGCCGCCCACAAGCCGCTGGTCTGGCTGCCCGCCTGCCATCGCCACCTGGACCTGCATGACCCGGGCGGCTACACGGTGCTGGCGGACCGCTACGCCGCCGCGGTCTGCGAGCTGGGGCTGCAGCCGGTGCTGTTCCCCATGGCCGGCGCCGAGGATGTGCCCCATCTCCTGCCACTGGTCGATGGCGTGCTGCTGACCGGCTCGCCGTCCAACGTGGAGGCCACGCACTACAGCAGCGCGGCGCTGCCCACCGACCTGCTCGACCCGCGGCGCGATGCGCTGACCATGGCCCTGGTGCGGGCGGCGCTGGCGGGCGGCACGCCGCTGTTCGGCGTCTGCCGCGGGCTGCAGGAGATGAACGTGGCGCTGGGCGGCAGCCTGTACCAGCAGGTGCATGCGGAGCAGGGGCTGCTGGACCACCGCGAGCCCGAGACCGAGGACCTGGAGGCGCAGTTCGCGGTGCGCCACGAGGTCCGCCTGGCGCCGGGCAGCGCCTTCGCCGAGTGGGCCGGCGGCACGACCGCGCAGGTCAATTCGCTGCACGGCCAGGGCATCAGGCGCCTGGGCCGCGGCCTGGTGGCCGAAGCCTTCGCGCCCGACGGCCTGGTCGAGGGCGTGCGGGTGGAGGACGCGCAGGCGTTCGCCTATGGCGTGCAGTGGCACCCGGAATGGACGCACGCCAGCAACCCTTTCTACGCCCGCACCTTCGACGCGTTCGCCCAGGCCTGCCGCGCGCACCGCGAGCGCCGTGCCGAGGCTTGACATGGACACGCCGCCGCCCGACCGCGTCCCCTGCGTCTGGGTCATCGCCAGCCACCGCGAGCTGGGCAACGAGCACGGCCATCCGCAGCGCTACACCGTGATGGACGAGGTCGGCACGCGCACCCTGGTCAACCTGGGCCTGCAGCCGGTGTGCTACCCGCGGGTGCCGCCCGGTCGCATCCCCACGCTGCTGGGCATGGTGGACGGCGTGCTGCTGGGTGGCTCGGCCACCAACGTGCATCCGCGCTACTTCGGCGAGGAGCCGCTGTTCGGCCCGCTGGCCTACGACGAGGCGCGCGACAGCGTCTCGCTGCCGCTGGTGCGGCTGGCCATCGAGGCCGGCGTGCCGCTGATCGGCTTCTGCCGCGGCTGCCATGAGGTCAACGTCTCCCTGGGCGGCAGCCTGCACCAGTCGCTGCAGGCGCTGGACGGCCCGGTGGTGCACTGGGAGGACCCCGCGGAATCGCTGGACCAGCAGTACCGCGAGCGGCACGAGGTGGCCTGCGTGCCGGGCGGCGAGCTCGAGCGCCTGTCCGGATGCAGCCGCTTCCCGGTCAGCTCCCTGCATTCGCAGGGCGTGCGCCGGCTGGGCAACGGGCTGGTGGCGGAGGCCTGCGCGGAGGATGGCCTGGTCGAGGCCTTCCGCTGGCACGACGCCAGCCGCTTCGCCTGGGGCTTCCAGTTCCACCCCGAATGGGGGCACCAGGCCCACCCGCGCTACGCGCGCATCATGGGCGCCTTCGTCGACGCCTGCTGGCGCCGCCTGTACGGCCGCCACGAGCAGGAGGGCTGCGCGCCGGGCGTGGCCGCGGGCTAGGCGGCCGCGCGGCCGTCCAGCAGCGCCCGCGCCAGCTCGGTGAAGCCGGCGCCGCGCTCGCCTGGGGTGATCCAGCGCGGCGGGTGCGCCAGCCGGCTCTCGAAGCGGCGGATGTTGGCCACGCCCACGCTGTGCGGGAAGTGGCGGAACATCAGCTCGTCGTTGGTCGAGTCGCCCACGTAGACCCAGCGCTCCAGCTCGGCATCGATGTCGCGCCCCAGCAGCTGGCGCACGATCCAGCGCGCGCCCGACAGCTTGTGGTGCTCGCCCCACCAGCCGTTGACGTGGATGGAGCTCACGGTGGCATTCATGCCCTCGCTGCGCATCAGGGCCACCACCTGCTCGATGCGCGCCTGCGGCAGCCGCGTGAACTCGCTGTGGTCGATGGCGATGTCGGTCTCGCGGCCGGCGCTGTCCTGCGCGCGGCGGGCGCCGGGCACCTCCTGCTCGATGCGTGCCAGCACCTGCTGCATGCGCGCGAAGTTGGCCGCGCGGGTGGCCTCATCCTGCTGGTAGGTCTTGTGCAGCGCGCCCGATGCCGTGCGGCGCAGCGCCACGGCGCCGTTCTCGGCCACGATGGCATCGACCGGCCAGGCCAGCGCGAAGGGCTCGCTCCAGCCGGCCGGCCGGCCGGTGATGGGGATGAGGTGCAGGCCGGCCTCGCGCAAGGCGCCCAGCGCGGCCAGCGCCTCCGGGGTGATCGCGCCCTCGGTGGTGAGCGTGTCGTCGATATCGGTCAGCACGCCCGTGATGCCGCGCCGCGGCCCCGGCGGCCACTGCGCCAGGGGCCGCATCAGGGCGTGGCGGTCGGCAGCAGCAGGCGGCCGTTGACGCCGGGCTGCGACGCGCTAGCCGGCCGGCTGGCGGACCGTCCGGCCGTGACGCCCGTGGCCAGGCCTTGCGACAGCAGCGAGGCCTTGCTGGGGGCGCCGGTGGCGGTGCCGGCGGGGCAGCTGTTGGTGTCGGCATGGAACAGCGCGCCGGCCAGAAGCGGATCGTTCGCCGTACCGGGCTCGATGGTCTCGTTGTCCGTCACCCGGCATTGCGGCGTGAATCCGGCCTGGTAGTCGCCAAAGCCCTTGGCGTTGTAGCCCTGGAATTCGACGGCGTAGTAGGTGATGCCGCAGTTGGGCCGGGCCCTGAAGCCGAACGGCTTGCCGCAGGTGGCTTCCTCCCCGACCACGATGACCTCCACGTCGATGCCGCGCAGGCTGTTGATCACCGATTCGCTGGCCGAACAGGTCAGCGCCGAGCTGAGGACATAGACCCGGGGCAGCGAAAGCTGCGGCAGCATCGTCCCTGCCGGGTATTGCCGCTCCGCGAACTGCACCTTGTTCGTGAAGTAGAAGGTGTTCCTTTCGCTCTCCGCCTGCCGCTTGTTGTTGAATTGCAGTCGTTCGAAGACCCGGCCTTCGGCCGCAGGAGCGGTCACCATGGATGCCGCGGCCTGCGCGCTGTACAGATAGCCTCCGCCGTTGAAGCGTAGGTCGAGCACGAGGTCCTGCACGCCGCTCTGCGCCTTCAGGTAGTTGAACGCGGTGATCAGCTGGTCCTGCGCACCGGTCAGGAAGTCGTCCACCCGGACGTAACCCGCGGTCCGGCCGCCCGGGCTGCGCACGGTCTTGTACTCCGGCACGGAGTCGCCTGCCGTGAGCTTCAGGGCAGTGCCCGCAGCCGCCGTGGCGGTGGCTGCCAGGCTGGTGGGCTCGAAGCCGCTGTAGGACCCGGAGCCGTCGCTGTAACGATCCTTGGGCACCAGCAGCGCCCGGAAGTAGTCGGGCGCCGAGCTGTAGTTCGCCGGGTTCAGGTTGACGATCTCGTCGTACCACAGGTAGACCTCGTCGAGGTAGCTGCGCACGAACAGCTTCTGGCCTTCGGGCGTGCAGACGCCGCCGTAGTCGGCGGAGGACGGCGGGCGCGAGGCATCGGCACCGCCGCCGCCACCGCCGCCGCAGGCGGCCAGCAGCAAGGTGGCGGATACGCAGGCCAGACCGGCCGCGCGGCGCATGGAGGAAGGGAGGGAACGGGTCACGCTTGGCTTTCGCAAAAGATGCGGCGCATTATGCGGGCGCCGCCGGGCCTTGCCGGCGGGTGTCAGGACTGCAAGGCCAATCCGGCGTGCTCGCGCAACGGATGGAAGTGGATCCTGGGAAATCTTTCCTGCGCCAGCCGCACGTCGTAGGGCGAGGTGCACAGGTAAGCCAGGGCGTCGGCCGCATCCAGGGCCATGCGCTGGGGGTAAGCGTCTGTAAACGCGCGCAGTTCGGCCGGCGTGTCCGCGGTGATCCAGCGGGCGCCCGTGTACTGGCAGCCTTCCAGCCGGATGTCGGCGTCGTACTCCGCCTTCAGGCGGTGCTGCACCACCTCGAACTGCAGCTGCCCCACGGCCCCCAGCAGCATGGCGCCGCCGGCCTGCGGACGGAACACCTGGATCGCGCCTTCCTCGCCCAGCTGGGCCAGGCCCTGCTGCAGCTGCTTGGTGCGCAGCGGGTTCTTCAGCAGCACGGTCATGAACAGCTCAGGCGCGAAGAAGGGCAGGCCGGTGAACTGCAGGCTCGCGCCGTCGGTGATGGTGTCGCCCAGCTGCACGCCGCCATGCGTGGTGAAGCCGATGATGTCGCCGGCGTACGCCTCGTCCACCGCCTCGCGCCGCTGCGACAGGAAGGTGACCACCGAGGTCGGGCGCAGCTCCTTGCCGGTGCGCTGCACCTTGAGCTTCATGCCCGGGGTGTACTTGCCCGAGGCCATGCGCACGAAGGCGATGCGGTCGCGGTGGTTGGCGTCCATGTTGGCCTGGACCTTGAAGACCACCCCGGAGAAGGCGGGCTCGTCGGGCTGGATGATCTTCTCCTGCGGCTGCCGGTTCACGATCAGCGAACTCTTGCGCGGCTGCGGCGCGGGCGCCAGGTCCACCAGCGCGTCCAGCACCTCCATCACGCCGAAGTTGTTGACGCCCGAGCCGAAGAACACCGGCGTCTGCTTCGCATCCAGGAAGGCCTGGTGGTCCCATTCCGGCGAGGCGCCCGCGGCCAGCTCCATGCTCTCGGCCGCCGCGTCCCACTCGCCCTCGAAGCGCCGGCGCAACGTGCCGGCGTCCGACAGCGGGAGGGTCTCGAAGTCCTGGGGCCGGCGCTCGCTGCCGGACTCGAACACCGTCATGGCCTGCGTGCGCAGGTTCACGATGCCGCCGAACGACTTGCCCTTGCCCACCGGCCAGGTCATGGGCACGCAGGGCATGCCCAGCTCGCGCTCCACCTCGTCCAGGATGTCCAGCGGCTCGCGCACCTCGCGGTCCATCTTGTTGACGAAGGTGATGATGGGCGTGTTGCGCTGGCGGCAGACCTCGATCAGCCGGCGCGTCTGCGCCTCCACGCCGTTGGCCGCGTCGATCACCATCAGCGCCGAGTCCACGGCCGTGAGCACGCGGTAGGTGTCCTCGGAGAAGTCCTTGTGGCCCGGCGTGTCCAGCAGGTTGATCACGTGGTCGCGGTACAGCATCTGCATCACCGAGGAGGCCACCGAGATGCCGCGCTGCTTCTCGATCTCCATCCAGTCGGAGGTGGCGTGGCGCGAGGCCTTGCGCGCCTTGACGCTGCCGGCGATCTGGATCGCGCCGGAGAACAGCAGCAGCTTTTCCGTCAGCGTGGTCTTGCCCGCGTCGGGGTGGGAGATGATGGCGAAGGTGCGGCGGCGCCGGGTTTCGGCGGCCAGGGGCGAGGACGACAAGGGAAGCTCCGGAAGGGGCGGCGAAGCGGTTCGGCGCTCTGCAGTGCAAACCGTTTCAGCAAACCCCGTATTGTGCCGCGCGGGTGTAGCGTGGCTCCATGACCAGCCCCGATGCACCCGTCCGCCTGCAGGTGGAAGGCCGCGAGCTGGTGGTCACGCATCCCGGCAAGCTGCTCTTTCCCGAGGCGGGCCTCACCAAGCTGGACCTGGTGAACTACTACCTGGCGGTGGCCGAAGGCGCCTTGCGCGGCGCCGGCAGCCGGCCCTGCGTGATGGTGCGCTACCCCGACGGCATCGGCGGCGAGTTCTTCTTCCAGAAGCGCGCGCCGGCCAGCCGGCCGGCCTGGGTGGAGGTGAGCACCATCCGCTTCCCCTCCGGCCGCACGGCCGAGGAGGTGGTGCCGCGCGACGCGGCCACCCTGGCCTGGATGGCCCAGCTGGGCTGCATCGAGCTGCACCCGCACCCGGTGCGCGCCGACGACCTCGACCATCCCGATGAGCTGCGCGTGGACCTGGACCCGATGCCCGGCGTGGCCTGGCGGCAGATCCAGCAGGTGGCCGCCGTGGTGCGCGAGGTGCTGCACGAGGTGGGCCTCACCGGCTGGCCCAAGACCTCCGGCTCGCGCGGCATCCACGTCATCGCCCGCATCCAGCGGCGCTGGACCTTCGACCAGGTGCGCCGCGCCGCGCTGGCGCTGGCGCGCGAGGTGGAGCGCCGAGCGCCCGACCTGGCCACCAGCCGGTGGTGGAAGGAGGAACGGCACGGCGTGTTCGTGGACTACAACCAGAACGCCAAGGACCGCACCGTCGCCTCGGCCTACTCGGTGCGGCCCAAGCCGGATGCGCGCGTGTCGGCGCCGGTGACCTGGGACGAGCTGCAGCAGTGCGACCCGGCGGACTTCACGCTGCGCACCGTGCCGGCGCGCCTGCGGGCCATCGGCGATCCGCATGCCGGCATCGACGAGGCGGCCTGCTCGCTGGAGGCCCTGCTCGGGCTGTCGGCCCGGCAGGAGGCGCAAGGCCAGGGCGACGCGCCCTGGCCGCCGCACTACCGCAGGCAATCCGGCGAGCCGACCCGCGCGCCGCCCTCGACGCGTGCCCGCCGCCAGGCCGCCAGGCCGCTGATCGAGATCGCGCGCGCCGACCGCGAGGCCGACGCCTTGGCCGCCGCGCAAGCCTGGAAGCAGAAGCACCCCCAGGTCGCCGCCCACCTGCAGCCCGCCGACGTGCTGGTCGACCGCATGCGGAGCAGCTCCTCGCTGTGGTGGCGCGTGCGCATCAACCTGGAGCACGTGCCGGCGCGGCTGCGCCCGAAGGAAGCGGGCAGCTAGCGGCTGCCGAGCTTGCATTCGCCGCGGCCAGCCCCAGCTTCACGGCATGAACACGCCCTCTGTCTCCCCTTCCAAGAACCTGGTCGCCCTGGCCCGGATGCTTGAGCGGCTGGAGCGCAGCGCCCAGCCGGTCGATGCCGGCCAGTACCGCGCCCTGGTGGCCCGCGTGGCCGCGGAACTCGAGTCGGCGCCGCGCGGCGCCGCGCTCGACGCCGTGCTCGCCACCTTCCCCAGTGCCGCGCAGCTGTACGAGAACCTGAACTACCGGCACGCCGGCCTGTGCCGCTCGCCGCTGGAGCCGGCACTGGCCGCCGAGGTCGCGGCGCGTGCGGCCATCGCCGCCGCCCGCCGGCAGCCGCGGCCTGCCTGAGCCGCACCGCCGGCTGCCTTGGCGGCTCCTACAGGTCAGGCCGAAGCCGCCTGACATACGCCGGCGACCGCGTGCGCAAGACTGGCCTTCACCGACAGCCAGCCACAACGACATGTCCGACATCCCGACGTACGTCTATCCCTTCATCATCGCCGTGATCGCCGCCATTGCCGGCCGGCTGCTCGGCGGTCCCGTCCGCGACGATGCCAGTTCGCTGCCCGGCTGGATCCTGTACGCCGTGGCCTTGGGCTGCGTCATCATCGGGTTTGCCACGATGTGGCTGAGCAGTCAGCCCTGACTTTTTTCTCCCCCCTCTCCCCCCCCCGCCCCTCTTCGCCCCCGCCGGGGCGAAGAGGGGAGCCTTGATTTGGTTGCGTCGCGCCGGCTACGCCACTACCAGGAGCCGTTGCCACCTCCGCGGTGAACCACGGCCCGGGCGCTGCAGTCCTAGGAATGGCCGCCCGACCAGCTCGCAGCCGCAAGCTAGCGCGCAAGCGCGGCTGGCTCGTAGGGAGCCGGCATCCCCTCTTTTTGTCTTGTGCTGGCCAGCGCTTGCGCGGCCAGCGGCTCCGAGCCTGCTGGCATCGAAGCGCGTCCAACAGCGGGTTCGCGCCGTGGTGTGCTGACCGGCACCGCGACCTCACCCCCGTAGCTCCGTATTCGGTGCGCGAGGACAAATCCAGGCTCCCCCCTTCGCCCCGGCGGGGGGCGAAGAGGGGCGGGGGGAGAAGGGGGGGAAGCTTGCCCAGCAACGCAACATTCCGTACTGCCGTGCTTCACCGCCCCACAGCCGAGACCCGCATGGATAAGATGACCCGACAACGTGCGACACGCACACGGTCAGGGAGATCGACACCCATGCCGGTGTTCATGCCATGAAGCTGGTCGTCTTCGGCCTGACGGTCAGTTCATCCTGGGGCAACGGCCATGCCACCTTGTGGCGCGGCCTCTGGCGCGCGCTTGCCGCCGCGGGCCACCGCGTGGTGTTCTTCGAGCGCGACGTGCCCTACTACGCGCAGCACCGCGACCTGACGCAGCTGCCGGGCGGCGAGCTGGTGCTCTACCCGCAATGGGAGGACATCCGGCCGCGCGCTGCGCGCGAGCTGCGCGATGCCGACGCGGTGATGGTCACCTCCTACTGCCCCGACGGCGTCGCGGCCACGCAGCTGCTGATGGACTCGGACAGCCCGGCCGTCAAGGTGTTCTACGACATGGACACGCCGGTCACGCTGGAGGCTATCCGCGCCGGCGGAACCGTGCCCTACATCGGCCCGCGCGGCCTGCGCGACTTCGACCTGGTGCTCAGCTACACCGGCGGCCCTTCGCTGGGCGAGCTGGAATCGCTGCTGGGCGCGCGCCGGGTGCGCACGCTCTACGGCCACGTCGACCCGCAGGTGCACCGCCGCGTGCCCGCCGTGGACAGCTACGGCGCCGACCTGTCCTACCTGGGCACCTACGCGGCCGACCGGCAGGCCGCCCTGGAGGCCTTGTTCATCGAACCGGCGCGGCGCCTGCCGGCACGCGGCTTCCTGATCGGCGGCGCCCAGTACCCGGCCGACTTCCCGTGGACGGACAACATCCGCTTCGTGCGGCACCTGCCGCCGGTGGAGCATCCCGCCTTCTTCTCGTCCTCGCGCCTGACGCTCAGCGTCACCCGCCGCGCCATGGCCGACAACGGCCACTGCCCCTCGGGGCGCCTGTTCGAGGCCGCCGCCTGCGGCACGCCGGTGGTCAGCGACTGGTGGACGGGGCTGGACGCCTTCTTCGAGCCGGGGCGCGAGATCCTGGTGGCGCGCTCCACCGCCGACGTGGTGCAGGCGCTGGAACTGCCCGACGAGCAGGTCGCGCGCATCGCCCGGGCGGCCCGCGAACGCGTGCTGGCCGAGCACACCTCGGCGCACCGCGCACGCGAGCTCGAAGCGCTGCTGGACAACCTGACGACAAAGGACGCACCACATGTGGGGAATCATTCCGGCGGCCGGCATGGCCACGCGCATCCAGCCCCTGGGCTTCTCGAAGGAGCTGCTGCCGGTGGGCAGCCACCTGGTCGGTGACGTGGAGCGGCCGCGAGCCGTCAGCGAGTTCCTGGTCGACCGCATGCTGCAGGCCGGCGCCACCCGCCTGTGCTTCGTGGTGGCGCCGGGCAAGTCGGACATCGTGCAGTACTACGGCTCCAGCGTGCGCGAGGCGGACCTGTGCTACGTGGTGCAGCCCAAGGCGGGGGGGCTGTGCGATGCGATCTTCCGCGCGTGCTCGCTGGTGCAGCCCCATGAACCGGTGCTGGTCGGGCTGCCCGACACCATCTGGTTCCCGGAGAACGGCTTCTCGGCGCTGCCGGACGACCGGCTGTCCTTCCTGCTGTTCCCGGTGGACCGGCCGCAGGCCTTCGACGCGGTGGTCACGGACGAGGAAGGCATCGTGCAGGAGATCCAGGTCAAGCATCCGGACGCCAAGACCAACTGGATCTGGGGCGCCTTCAAGATGCCCGGGCGGGTGCTGCACGAGCTGCAGGCCCTGTGGCAGGAACGCGGCCGGCGCGACGAGTACATGGGCACCCTGGTCAACGCCTGGATCCAGAAGGGCGGGCAGGCCGTCGGGGTGCGGGCGGGCGAGGCCTATGTCGACGTGGGCACGGTGCACGGCTACCGCGAGGCGCTGAACCTGCTGGGCGCGCGCCGGCGCGGCGCCGCGGCGGCGCCGGGCCCGCGGCATTCCACGGTGTGCGGCAATGCCGGCACTTCCATCGTCAAGCGGCCGGGCGACACCCCCGCGCGCGTGGGCGGCAAGCTGTTCAGCCGGGCCGAGGTCGAGCGGCGGGTGCAGGAGCTGGGCGACTGGTTCCAGAACATCGACCTGCTGGGCGTGCCCACCGCGCCGGCGCACTTCCTGGGCGACTACCCGGCGCTGAAGTGGAAGCGCTTCGCCCACGTGCTGCCGCAGGACATGAGCGGCATGTCGGTGCTGGACATCGGCTGCAACGCCGGCTTCTACTCGCTGGAGGTGAAGCGCCGGGGCGCCGAGCGGGTGGTCGGCATCGACTTCGACCACTACTACCTGGACCAGGCGCGCTTCGCCGCCGAGGTGCTGGGCCAGGACATCGAGTTCCGCCGCCTGTCGGTGTACGACGTGGGCCGGCTGGGCGAGCGCTTCGACCTGGTGCTGTTCATGGGCCTGATCTACCACCTGCGCCATCCGCTGCTGGCACTGGACCTGATCCACGAGCACGTGGCCCGCGACCTGCTGCTGTACCAGTCGCTGCAGCGCGGCAGCCCCGAGATGGAGCCGCTGGAGAAGGATTACGACTTCTGGGAGACCGAGGTCTTCGAGCGGCCGTCCTACCCGCGCCTGCATTTCGTGGAGCACAAGTACTCCCGCGACGAGACCAACTGGTGGATCCCGAACGCGGCGGCCAGCGCGGCCATGCTGCGCAGCGCCGGCTTCGCCATCGTGGCCCATCCGGAGGAGGAGGTGTTCCTCTGCAAGCGGGGCGAGATCCCGCAGGGGCCCGACGGTCCGCGCGCCGTCTACCCGGCGTCAGCGTGAACCGCCGGCGACCGCCGCGTCAGGCTTGACGCGGCGCAGCAGGTCCATCATCTGCCGCTCGATGCGCCCCATCGCCTCGGGCGTGTGGCCTTCGAAGCGCACGGTGAGCACCGGCGTGGTGTTGGACGCGCGCACCAGCCCGAAGCCGTCGGGCCAGTCCACCCGCAGGCCGTCGATCGTGCAGACCTGCGCGTCGGGAAAGCGGGCCGTGGACGCGAGCTCGGCGGCGACGCGGTGCGCCTCGCCTTCGGCGCAGGGCACGTGCAGCTCCGGTGTCGAGCAGCTGGCCGGCAGGGCATCGAGCACGGCGCCCGCGTCGGGGTGGCGCGACAGGATCTCCAGCAGGCGGCAGCCGGCATAGGTGCCGTCGTCGAAGCCCCACCAGCGATCGTTGAAGAACAGGTGGCCGCTCATCTCGCCGGCCAGCGGCGCGCCCAGCGCCTGCATGCGGTCCTTGAGCAGCACGTAGCCGCTCCTGTCCATCACCGGCCGCCCCCCCGCGGCGGCGATGGCCTCGGGCAGGCGCTGGGTGGACTTGACGTCGAACACGATGGGCGCGCCGGGGTGGCGCGACAGCACGTCCCGCGCGAACAGCACCATCTGCCGGTCCGGGTAGATGATGTGGCCGCCGCGGGTGACCACGCCCAGCCGGTCGCCGTCCCCGTCCAGCGCCAGGCCGAGATCGGCGCGCGTCTCCTGCACGGCGGCGATCAGGTCGCGCAGGTTCTCCGGCTGGGCCGGGTCGGGATGGTGGTTGGGAAACCGGCCGTCCACCTCGCTGAACAGCTCCACCACCTCGCAGCCGATGGCGCGGAACACCCCCGGCGAGGAGGCGCCGGCCACGCCGTTGCCGCAGTCGAGGACGATCTGGAGAGGGCGCGCCAGGCGGATGTCGCCCGCGATGCGGTCCCGGTAGGCCGCCGCCACCTCGACCTGCCGCACTTCGCCCGGGGGGCGCGACTCGTTCCATTCCCCGCGCTCGATGCGCCGGCGCAGCTGCTGGATCGCCTCGCCATGCACGGTGCGGCCGGCCAGCACCATCTTGAAGCCGTTGTGCTCGCGCGGGTTGTGGCTGGCCGTGACCTGGATGCCGCTGCGCGCCAGCGTGGAGGTGGCGAAGTACAGCATGGGGGTGGTCACCATGCCCAGGTCGATCACGTCGATGCCGGCGGCCAGCAGGCCGCGCACCAGGGCCTGCGCCAGCGCCGGGCCGCTCAGGCGGCCATCGCGGCCGACGGCCACCACGCGCTCACCCTGCTCGCGCGCCAGGCTGCCGAACACGCGGCCCAGCGCCTCGGACAGCGGCTCGTCCAGCGTGGCGGGCACGACGCCGCGGATGTCGTAGGCCTTGAAGATGCCGGGCCAGGCTTGCACGGTGCGCCCGGGTCAGGAGCTGCCGCGGAGGCCGCTAGACCACGTCGTTCCAGTCGCGCTTGATGCCGCCGCCCACCGGCGTCCAGCGCATGACCTGGCCCAGCCGGCGGTGGCCGTGCGCGCCGCGGGCCACCAGCGTGGCGCCGACGAACACGCCCAGGGTGCGCACCGCCAGCGAGGGGTGCGTGCGCGTGGCCAGCCAGGCGCCGATGCCGGCGGCCAGCGCGACCCAGGGTTCACCCGGGAACAGCGGGCGGGGGTTGTCGAATCGGGCGATGGCGGCAGGCTTGCGGGTGTCCATGGCGTGGTGCGGAAGAGGGTTGGCTGCGGTGGAGGGGCGCGCATCGAGGCTAACCGCGATCGCGGCTGCACGGACCGGAACGGCCTGCATTCCAGCTGTGGGACATGTCCGACGCGGGCGCCGCGCCCAGCCTTCAGGCGCCGAACACCTGGGCCAGCTCGAAGGGCGTGCTGGTCTCGAGCTGGTCGTAGCGGCAGGCCTGCGGCGGCTTGTCGTCCCGCCAGCGCAGGAAGGTGGTGGCGTGGCGGAAGCGCCGGCCCTGCAGGTGGTCGTACCGGACCTCGCACACCCGCTCGGGTCGCAGCGGTTCCCAGCTCAGGTCCTTGCCGCCGGACCAGCGGCTCTTCGCGCCGGGCATGCGTTCGGCATCGCCGACCTCGGCCTCGGCCCAGCCGCGCCAAGGGTGATTCTCCAACGCGTGCTCGCGCAGCGGCCCCAGCTCTTCCAGCAGCTGCTTGCGCACGGCCAGGGTGAAGGAGGAGGTGATGCCCACGTGCTGCAGCACGCCGGCATCGTCGTACAGGCCCAGCAGCAGGGAGCCCACGGCCTCCTGCTTGTCCTTGTACCAGCGGAAGCCCGCCACCACGCAGTCGGCCGTGCGGGCGTGTTTGATCTTGAACATGGCGCGCTTGCCGGGTTGGTAGGGCGCGTCTGCCGGCTTGGCCATCACGCCGTCCAGGCCGGCGCCCTCGAAGCGCTGCAGCCAGTCCTGGGCCTGGGCGCGGTCGGTGGTCACGGGCGTGAGGTGCAGGGGCGGGCGGGCTTGGCCGAGCAGCCGCTCCAGCCGGGTGCGGCGCTCCTGCTGGGGCAGGGCCGTGATGTCCTTGCCGCCGGCCGCCAGCAGGTCGAAGGCGACGAAGCCGGCCGGCGTTTCCTGGGCCAGCCGGGCGATGCGCGAGGCGGCGGGATGGATGCGCTGCTGGAGCGCGTCGAAGTCCAGGCCGCCCGGGCCGGCGACCACCACCTCGCCGTCGACCACGCAGCCGCGCGGCAGCTGCTCGGCCAGCATTTTCTCCAGCTCGGGGAAGTAGCGGTTGAGCGGCTTGCCGTCGCGGCTCTGGATCAGCGCGCCCTCGGCCGTGCGGAACACCAGGGCCCGGAAGCCGTCCCACTTGGGCTCGAACAGGAAACCCTCGCCCTGCGGCAGCTCTTCCGCGATCTTGGCCAGCATGGGCTCGATGGGCGGGACGGGGAAGGTGCTGGCGGCCATGCTCGGGTTGTACCTGAAGCTCGCTGGCCTGTGGTGCGGCTGTTCTGAGCTACTTATTTATGCGGCCAGGACGCTCAGTCGGTGCAGCGGTAGTGGCTCATAGAATGTCCAGGTTTGGCTTCCAGCGGAGTTCCACATGCGGCCATCCATTCCGTTCGAGCAAAGGCGTGACGACATTCGCGTGATCGCCAGGCGCTTTCGTGTGGCGAACCCGCGCGTGTTCGGTTCCGTGCTTCACGGTGAGGACACCGACGGTAGCGACCTCGATCTCTTGGTGGATCCGCTGCCAGGGACGACGCTGTTTGACTTGGGGGGGCTGCAAGGCGAGTTGGAGGAACTGCTGGGCGTACCGGTCGATGTGCGGACACCGGGTGGCTTGCCTCCGAAGTTTCGGGCTGCGGTGTTGGCTGAGGCAAAGCCGGTATGAAAGCCGAACCTAGGCTGCTCGACTATCTGCACCATCTGCGAGAGGCGGCGCAGCAGATTCGGAACTACACCTCAGGCATGGACAAGGCTGCATTTCTGGCAGACAGCCGCACCCAGCAGGCGGTGTTCTTCAATTTCGTGATCCTGGGCGAGGCCTGTGCAAGGCTGATGGCTGGTCATGCCGACTTCCTGGCTCGCCATCCGCAAGTGCCTTGGCGCAGCATCAGGGACATGCGCAATCAGGTCGCGCACGGTTACTTCACCATCGACACCGAGGTGGTCTGGCGCACCGTGCAGGATGCGCTGCCCGACCTGCTGGCCAAGCTGCCAGTGGTCATCGCGGCTGCAGATCAGCAAGCGACCTCGGGCCGCCCTCCTGCCAGCTCCGCTTCGTGAACCGCAGTGCGGGATGGAAACGGCCACATGGCGCTCGGCCATGGCGACTTGCTTATAATTTCCCGATCCGAGGAGCGTTGCAGCACCGCACGGTGTGAGGCTCGGAACCTACAGCAACGACGCTCACCCACTGTCCGCGTGGGGTGAGTCCCCCGTCTCTCCCGTGCCGCAGTGGTTGACCTGAAAACTTCTTTTCTGGAGCCACGATGAACGCCGTACTGAAGCCCGTCCCCACCAAGGACTGCGCGATCGCCGACCTGTCGCTCGCCGACTGGGGCCGCAAGGAAATCAAGATCGCCGAGACCGAGATGCCCGGCCTCATGGCCATCCGCCAGGAGTTCGCCAAGAGCCAGCCGCTCAAGGGCGCCCGCATCACCGGTTCGCTGCACATGACCATCCAGACCGCGGTGCTGATCGAGACGCTGCAGGCCCTGGGCGCGCAGGTGCGCTGGGCCTCGTGCAACATCTTCTCCACCCAGGACCACGCCGCCGCGGCCATCGCCGCCGCCGGCACGCCGGTGTTCGCGGTCAAGGGCGAGACGCTGGAGGACTACTGGGACTACACCCACCGCATCTTCGAGTTCGGGCCCCAGGGCGCGGCCGGCGAGGGCCCCAACATGATCCTGGACGACGGCGGCGACGCCACGCTGCTGATGCACCTGGGCCAGCGCTGCGAGCAGGACCTGTCGCTGATCGACACCCACTCCAGCGAGGAGGAGCGCATCCTCTACGCGTCCATCCGCAAGAAGCTCAAGGAGGACCCGACCTGGTACAGCCGCAAGGCCAGGGAGATCATCGGCGTCACGGAAGAGACCACCACCGGCGTGCACCGCCTGATCGACATGGCCAACAAGGGCCTGCTGAAATTCCGCGCGATCAACGTCAACGACTCGGTCACCAAGAGCAAGTTCGACAACCTGTACGGCTGCCGCGAGTCGCTGGTGGACGGCATCAAGCGCGCCACCGACGTGATGGTGGCCGGCAAGGTGGCGGTGGTGTGCGGCTACGGCGACGTGGGCAAGGGCAGCGCCCAGGCCCTGCGCGCGCTGTCGGCCCAGGTCTGGGTGACCGAGATCGACCCGATCAACGCGCTGCAGGCCGCCATGGAGGGCTACCGCATCGTCACCATGGAGTACGCCGCCGACAAGGCCGACATCTTCGTCACTGCCACCGGCAACCGCGACGTGATCACCTACGCCCACATGGCCAAGATGAAGGACCAGGCCATCGTCTGCAACATCGGCCACTTCGACAATGAGATCGACGTCGCTTCGATCGAGAAGAAGTGCCGCTGGGAGGAGATCAAGCCGCAGGTCGACCACGTGATCTTCGACGACGGCAAGCGCATCATCCTGCTGGCCAAGGGCCGGCTGGTGAACCTGGGCTGCGGCACCGGCCACCCCAGCTACGTGATGTCCTCCTCCTTCGCCAACCAGACGCTGGCGCAGATCGAGCTGTTCACCAAGCCCAAGGACTACCAGGTGGGCCAGGTCTACGTGCTGCCCAAGCACCTGGACGAGAAGGTGGCGCGGCTGCAGCTGTCCAAGCTGGGCGCGCAGTTGACCGAGCTGAGCGACGCGCAGGCGGCCTACATCGGCGTCCAGAAGACCGGGCCGTACAAGCCGGACACCTACAGGTATTGACCTCTGGCTCCCTTTCCCTCTGGGAGAGGGTTGGGGTGAAGGCAACATGCGCGCCGACCAACTCCTCGTCGAACGCGGCCTGGCGGTCAGCCGCTCGCAGGCGCAGCGGCTGATCGCCGCGGCCGGCGTGCGCTGGCGTGGGCCGCACGGCTGGCAGGCGGTCGCCAGGAACGGCGACGAACTGCCGCCCGCGGCCGAGCTGGCCCTGGCCGACGCGGCCGAGGCGCGCTATGTCTCGCGCGGCGGGCTCAAGCTGGAGGGCGCGCTGGCCGCCAGCGGCGTCGACGTGACGGGCAGGCTGTGCCTGGACGTAGGCCAGTCCACGGGCGGCTTCACCGACTGCCTGCTGCAGCGCGGCGCCGCCCACGTGGTGGGCGTGGACGTGGGGCATGGGCAGCTGCATGCGCGGCTGCGGGCCGACCATCGCGTCACCTGCCTGGAGCACGTCAATGCGCGGGCGCTGACGGCCGACGTCCTGGCGGCGGCCAGCCCGGCGGCGGCGCGGGCCCAGGCCGGCTTCGACCTGGTGGTGGGCGACCTGTCCTTCATCTCCCTGACCCTGGTGCTGCCGGCGCTCGCACCGCTGGTGACGCCTGCCGGCGACCTGCTGATGCTGGTCAAGCCGCAGTTCGAGCTGCAGCCGGGCGACATCGGCAAGGGCGGCATCGTGCGCGACCCGGCGCTGCACGCCCAGGTCGAGCACCGGCTGCGCCAGGCCTGCGGGTCCCTGGGACTGCGCGTGGCCGGCTGGCACGACAGCCCGATCGCGGGCGGCGACGGCAACCGCGAGTTCTTTCTTCATGCCAACCGAGCACCTGATGATGCTGCCGATCAGCCTTGAGTTCTTCCCGCCCAAGACGCCCGAAGGCGCGGCCAAGCTGCGCGCGGCGCGCCAGCGGCTGTATACCCTGCGGCCCGAGTTCTGCTCCGTCACCTTCGGTGCCGGCGGCTCCACCCAGGACGGCACCCTGCAGGCCGTCACCGAGATCATGGCCGAGGGCGTCTGCGCCGCACCGCACCTGTCGTGCATAGGCCAGAGCAGGGACAGCATCCGCGACCGGCTGGCCGCCTATGCCGCCGCCAGCGTCAGGCGCATCGTCACCCTGCGCGGCGACCTGCCCTCGGGCTACGGCCTGGGCGGCGAGTTCCGCTATGCCAGCGACCTGGTGGCCTTCATCCGCAGCGAGACCGGGCGGCAGTTCCACCTGGAGGTGGCGGCCTACCCCGAGACGCATCCGCAGGCCCGCTCGCCCCAGACCGACATCGAGGCCTTCATCGCCAAGGTGGAGGCGGGCGCCGATTCGGGCATCACGCAGTACTTCTTCAATGCCGATGCCTACGCCCGCTACGTGGAGGAGTTGCGCCGCCGCGGCGTGGGCGTGCCCATCGTGCCGGGCATCATGCCCATCACCAGCTCCACGCAGCTGATGCGCTTTTCCGATGCCTGCGGCGCCGAGATCCCGCGCTGGATCCGGCTGCGGCTGCAAAGCTATGGCGACGACACGGCGTCGATCAAGGCCTTCGGCCTGGACGTGGTGACCCAGCTGTGCCACCAGCTGCGCGCGGCCGGCGCGCCGGGGCTGCACTTCTACACCATGAACCAGGCCGAGGCCACCCTGGCGATCTGCCAGCGGCTGTAGTAGGCCGGGCGGCGCGCCCGCTCAGGCTGCCGAGGGCTGCTCCTGCACCGCCGGCGATTCGCGCAGCCTGGCCACCCGCCGGTTGACGATCTGCGCGCCCAGCGCATACCTCAGGCGGGACACCCAGCTGGGTGCGCCCTCGTCGTGACTGAGCTCCTCGTAGAACTCGGCCGGGTCGTGGTAGGCGCCGTAGCTGTGCACCAGGTCGACCGGCTCGAACTGCTGGATGCAGTCGGCGGCGCCGTCCCACCGGGCCGGTGCGTCGTGCCGCAGCCCCCAGCCGCAGGTGAGGCCCTCCCGCTTGAGCCGCTGGCGCGCCTGCGCGAACATGGCGGGGTCGACCACGTAGCCGTCGGTGGCCACCCAAGCGCCCTCCAGCAGCACCTGGCCGATGGCATGGGCCATGG
This sequence comes from Ramlibacter tataouinensis TTB310, assembly GCF_000215705.1. NCBI lineage: Bacteria > Pseudomonadati > Pseudomonadota > Betaproteobacteria > Burkholderiales > Comamonadaceae > Ramlibacter > Ramlibacter tataouinensis. The sequence goes on from NC_015677.1 coordinate 728,832, forward strand.
CGGGGGGGCCCTCGTTCAGGATGCCGTGCAGCAAGCGCGCCTGGATGCGCACGAACTGCAGCCGCGCCGGCAGGCCGGCGGCGCGGCACAGCGCGACGAACAGCACGCCCTTGGAATGGCAGTCGCCCCGGCGCGCGCGCAGCACGTCGCTGGCGCGCACGTGGCTCACGTCGGAAAAGGCGCCGAAGGGGATGCGGCGCACGAAGTCGTGCACGGCGACCGCGCGCTCGCGCGGCGTCCGCAGCATCTGCGTCAGCTTCAGCGCCGTGATGTGGATCTTGGGATGCGACAGGTCCAGCTGCGCCGTCTCGCGCAGCCAGCTGCGGGGCTTGCCTAGCTGGACGGACATGCCGCGATGCTCGTCCGGCGGCCCGCCGCTGTCAATACGGCCTTGCCGCAGGAGCCTGCGACCGTCAACAGGCTCAGCGCTCGTCGTAGCTGACCACCAGGCGGGGGGTCAGTGCGCGCGCCTGGCAGGTGAGCACGAAGCCCTGCTCGACTTCCCAGGCCTCCAGCGTGAAGTTGCGGTCCATCGCCACCTGGCCTTCCAGCACCTTGGCCCGGCAGGTGCAGCACACGCCGCCCTTGCAGGAATAAGGCAGGTCCAGGCCGGCCTCCAGCGCCGCATCCAGCACGTGGTCGGCCCGGCCCAGGGTCAGTTGATGGGTCTTGCCGTCCAGCACCACCTGCAACTGGGTGGAAGGCGCGCTCGTTCGCGCGGCTGACGCCGCCGGGCCGGCCGCGCCCACCGGCGTGGCGACGGCGCTGCCCGCGGAGAAGAAGCGCTCGCTGTGGATGCGCCCGGCCGGCACGCCGGCCGCCAGCAAGGCGCTCTGCACCGATTCGATCATGCCCTCGGGCCCGCACAGGAAGGCCTCGTCGATGGACGCGGCGGGCACCAGGGTGCGCAGCAGTTCGGCGGCCTTGGCCTGGTCCAGCCGTCCCTGCAGCAGCTGCACCTCCTGCGGCTGGCGCGAGAGCAGGTGCACCAGCGCCAGCCGGTCGGGGTGGCGGTCCTTCAGGTCGGCCAGTGCCTCGTTGAACATGATGGTGTTCACGCGCTGGTTGCCGTACACCAGGGTGAAGCGCGAATCCGGCTCGCGCGCCAGCGTGGTCGCGATGATGGACAGCAGCGGCGTGATGCCCGAACCGGCGGCGAAGCCCACGCGGTGGCGCGCGCCGGGCAGGCGCGGGCTGAAGCGGCCGTCGGGCGGCATCACGTCCACCGTCGCGCCCGGCACCAGGTGGCGCAGCGCCCAGCGCGAGAACAGGCCCCCTTCCACGGGCTTGATGCCGACCTCGATCTCGCCGCTGCGCTCATAGCGCTGGTGCGGGCTGCAGATCGAGTAGCTGCGCCGCACCTCCTGGCCGCCGATGATGGCACGCAGCGTGAGGAACTGGCCGGGGTGGAAGTCGAACGCCGCGCGCAGCGCCTCGGGCACGGCGAAGGTGACGGCGGCCGCGCCGGCCGCTTCGGGCGTGACGCGACGCACGGGCAGCGGGTGGAAGGTGGTGGCCATCGCGACGCGGGGTCAATAGGGTTTGAAGTGGTCGAAGGGCTCCAAACACGCCAGGCACTTGTACAGGGCCTTGCAGGCGGTGGAGCCGAAGTGCGAGACCTCGGTGGTGTCGCTGGAGCCGCAGCGCGGGCAGGGTACGGCGTCGGCCGCGCTCCGGCGCGGGGCCAGCCGCACGACGTTGGCCGATGGCGCCTGCGCATTAGGGGGCGCGATGCCGAAGGCGCGCAGCTTCTCGCGGGCGACCGGGGTGATCCAGTCCGTGGTCCAGGCCGGCGCCAGCCGCGTCACCACCGCCGCGTCCAGTCCTTGCGTGGCGAGCGCGGCACGCACGTCGTCCTCGATCTGGCCCATGGCGGGACAGCCGCTGTAGGTGGGGGTGATCACCACTTCCAGCGTGCCGTCCTCACGCTCGTTCACGCTGCGCAAGATGCCTAGCTCGGCAATGGTTACCACGGGGATTTCCGGGTCGGTCACCCCCTCCAGGGCCTGCCAGGCGCGTTCGGCCGGGCTGCAGATCGGGATCGCCATGGCCGCGAACGCCGCTACCACGTGGCGCCCGGGTGCGCCCGCGCCAGGCTCTGCATCTCGGCCAGCAGATAACCCAGGTGCTCGGAATGCTGGCCCTGCTTGCCACGCGGCACGTGGCCGCCCGGCGTGGGCCGGCGCAACGTGGCCTCGGCCAGCGCCTCGTCCACCGCGCGATCCCAGTCCGGTTGCAGCGATCGCGTGTCGACGCCCGTGCCGTCCGCCCCCGCCGCGGCTTCGTCGGGCGAGGCGATGAAGAACTCCTGCGTGTAGGGCAGCAGGTGGTCCAGCGCCGCCTGCATGCGCGCATGCGACTCGTCGGTGCCGTCGCCCAGGCGCACCAGCCAGTCGCGGGCATGGCGCAGGTGGTAGCGCACCTCCTTGAGCGACTTGGCAGCGATGGCCGCCAGCTGCGCATCGCGCGAGCCGGCCAGCGCGCCCCACAGCAGCACCATCAACTGGCTGTAGAGGAAGTTGCGGGCGATGGTGGTGGCGTAGTCGCGGTCGGCCGCGGCCGTGCCGGCCAGCGGGCCGTGGTGCGGCAGCTCCAGCAGCGTGCAGTTGCGAAACTGCTGCGCGTCGCGGAAGTAGGCCAGGGTGTCCTCGGTCGCCCCTTCACCCTGCACGGAGGCTGCATGCTGGTACAGCAGCCGCGCCTGGCCGATCAGGTCCAGGCTGATGTTGGTCAAGGCGATGTCCTCCTCCAGCACCGGCCCGTGGCCGCACCACTCGGCGTTGCGCTGGCCCAGCACCAGCGCGTTGTCGGCCAGGTGCAGCAGGTAGCCCACCGGCGCGTGCACGGCGGCGTCCATCACATGTGGCCCACTTCGGGCGGGATATCGTAGAAGGTGGGATGGCGGTAGATCTTGTCGCCGGCCGGCTCGAAGAACTCGGCCTTGTCCTCGGGCTCGCTGGCCGTGATCAGCGCCGAGGGCACGACCCAGAGGCTCACGCCTTCCTGGCGGCGGGTGTAGACGTCGCGCGCCATCTGCAGCGCCTGCTGCGCGTCGGCCGCGTGCAGGCTGCCGCAGTGCTTGTGCTCCAGGCCCTGTTTGCTGCGGACAAAAACTTCCCAGAGCGGCCATTCCTTGCGCGGATCGCTCATGCCGCCTCCTTCATCGCCCGCGAGCGCTGCTTGCGCGCATGCGCCAGCGCGGCCTCGCGCACCCAGCGTCCGTCCTCGTGCGCCTTGACCCGGGTGGCCAGGCGCTCCTTGTTGCACGGGCCGTTGCCGTTGACCACGGCCCAGAAGTCGTCCCAGTCGATGGCGCCAAAGGCGTGCTGCTGGCGCTCCTCGTTCCACTGGAGCTCCGGGTCGGGCAGGGTGACGCCCAAGATTTGCGCCTGCGGCACCGTGGCGTCAACGAACTTCTGGCGCAGTTCGTCGTTGCTGATGCGCTTGATGCCCCAGCGCATGCCCTGCGCGCTGTTGGGGCTGTCGGCGTCGGGCGGGCCGAACATGGCCAGCACCGGCCACCACCAGCGGTTGACGGCATCCTGCACCATCTCGCGCTGCGCCGGCGTGCCCTTCATCAGCGTCATCAGGCTCTCGAAGCCCTGGCGCTGGTGGAAGCTTTCCTCCTTGCAGATGCGGATCATCGCCCGCGCGTAGGGGCCGTACGAGCAGCGGCAGATCGGCACCTGGTTCATGATGGCCGCGCCGTCCACCAGCCAGCCGATCACGCCCACGTCGGCCCAGGTCAGGGTGGGGTAGTTGAAGATGGAGCTGTACTTGGCCTTGCCCGAATGCAGGGCGTCCAGCATCTGGTCGCGGCTGGTGCCCAGGGTCTCGGCCGCGCTGTATAGGTACAAGCCATGGCCGCCCTCGTCCTGCACTTTGGCCAGCAGGATGGCCTTGCGCTTGAGCGAGGGCGCGCGCGAGATCCAGTTGCCCTCGGGCAGCATGCCGACGATCTCGCTGTGCGCATGCTGGCTGATCTGGCGCACCAGGGTCTTGCGGTAGGCCTCGGGCATCCAGTCCTGCGGCTCGATCTTGCCTTGGGCATCGATCCTGGCGTCGAAACGCGATTGCAGCTCGGCAGTGTGAGCATCCGCTCGCGGCGACACGGGCTGCAGGGCTCGCTGCGACGGATCGGGAAGGTCCAGGGCTTGCGTGTACATGCCCGAAGTATAGTCATTCACCGACCGGCCGGTCGGTGAATTAGGAGCCACTGTCAGCCAGCGGATTCCAGCGCCTGCGCCTGTCCCCGCCCACGGCCGAGCACAGCCAGCAGCTGGGGCAGGGCGGCCGCCAGGGCCGGCTTGAGCGTGTGCGGCGGGTTCACCACGAACATGCCGCTGGCCGCCAGGCCGGGGCGGCGCACCTCGCCGGGCTCCGGCTGCTTGTCCTCGCGCTGGCCGATGGCCAGGCTGGCGTGCAGCCAGGGCTTGCCGGCCTGGTTGGCGACGGTCTTCAGCCGCCGCGGCAGCTCGTGCGCCTCGGGGCGGGGGATGAGGGGGTACCAGATCGCGTAGGTGCCGGTGGCGAAGCGCTTGAGGCTGTCCTGCAGGCAGGCGCTCACTTTGGCGTAGTCGCTCTTGATCTCGTAGCTGGGATCGATCAGCACCAGGGCGCGGCGCGACGGGGGCGGCAGCAGCGCCTTGAGCGCCTCGAAGCCGTCCTGCCGCGCCACGCTGATCTGGCGCCCCGCCTGCAGCTGGGCGACGTTGGCCGCCAGCGACTTGCTATCGGTGGGGTGCAGCTCGAACAGCTTGAGCTTGTCGCGCGCCTCGGCGCGCAGGAACTGCTGGGCGACGAAAGGCGAGCCGGGATAGATCCTGAGCAGCCCGTCCGGGTTCAGGCCCGCCACCAGGTCCAGGTAGTCCTGGACCGCGGGTGCTATGTCTTCAATGGCACCCGCTGCTTCTCCTGCGGGGGCCAGGGCCGAGAACAGCTTGAAAACGCCGTCCTGGGCCTCGCCCGAGGTGCCGGCATAGTCGCCGTCCAGCCGGTACAGCCCGGCGCCGGCATGGGTGTCGATCACCGTCAGCGGCGTGGGCTTGCGGGTCAGGTGCCGCAGGAGGGCGATCAGCACCGTGTGCTTGAGCACGTCGGCGTGGTTGCCGGCGTGGAAGGCGTGGCGGTAGCTGAACATCCGGCCATCCTAACCCGCCGCAACCGCCAGGATTGGGCCCATGGCCGGTTCATCCTATAATCGTGGGCTCTGCAGCGCCTTGAACCCCGCGGCAGATAACGGCAGGCTTGCCGCCTGCCGCCATCTCCTACCTAAGAGGTCTCCACCCAGAGAGACACCGACCGTGGAAAAGGGTTCTCTCAAGCCACTACCTCGAAAGAGACTCATGAAAACGTTCAGCGCGAAACCCGCTGACGTGACGCACGAGTGGTTTGTGATTGACGCCACCGACAAGGTGCTCGGTCGGGTTGCCAGCGAAGCAGCCCTCCGTTTGCGCGGCAAGCACAAGGCCATCTACACGCCTCACGTCGACACCGGCGACTTCATTGTCGTCGTCAATGCCTCCAAGCTCCGGGTCACCGGCGCCAAGGAACTCGACAAGAAGTACTACCGCCACTCCGGCTTCCCCGGTGGCATCCGCGAAACCAACTTCCGCGACATGCAGGCCAGGCACCCGGGCCGCGCGCTCGAGAAGGCCGTCAAGGGCATGCTGCCCAAAGGTCCGCTCGGCTACGCCATGATCAAGAAGCTCAAGGTCTACGGCGGCGCGGAGCACCCGCACACCGCCCAGCAACCCAAGCCGCTGGAAATCTGAGGAGCCCGCAATGATTGGTGAATGGAACAACGGCACCGGCCGCCGCAAGAGCAGCGTGGCCCGTGTCTTCCTGAAGAAGGGCTCCGGCAAGATCACGGTCAACGGCAAGGACATCGAGCAGTTCTTCGGCCGCCAGACCTCGATCATGATCGTCAAGCAGCCGCTCTTCTTGACCAACCATGTCGAAACCTTCGACATCCAGGTCAACGTGCACGGCGGCGGCGAGTCCGGCCAGGCCGGGGCGGCGCGCCACGGCATCACCCGGGCGCTGATCGACTACGACGCGGCCCTCAAGCCGGCGCTCAGCCAGGCCGGCTTCGTCACCCGCGACGCCCGCGAGGTGGAGCGCAAGAAGGTGGGCCTGCATTCCGCCCGCCGCCGCAAGCAGTTCAGCAAGCGCTAAGCCCCCAAGCGCAAGGCGCCAAAACAACGGTTTTGGCACCGCGTTACAAGCCGCAAGGGTCCGCCCGTGCGGCTTCGTGCTTTCTGGCGGCATCATTCGAGCTCATGCGTTTCAAGCTGCTTCGACGCCGCCTCACCATCAGCGCTCCGCGCGTGGCCGTGCGCAGCGCGATGCCGTGGCCGCTGCGCTGGGCCGCCGCCGCCATCGTGCTGGGCTTTTGCGGCGCCATCAGCCTGTGGGCCTTCGAGATCGGCCGGAACATCGCCGGCTTGGACACCGCCGCCGAGCGGGAGCTGTTGCGCCTGCGCAAGGAAGTGGTCGAGCTGCGCGAGGAGCGCGAGCGCATCCAGTCCGAGCTCAACACCTCGGGCAGCCGCATCACCACGGAAAAAGCCGCGCAGGAGCGGCTGACCGCCCAGATCCGCGTGCTGGAAGCCGAGAACCGGGCCTTGCGCGACGACCTGGGCTTCTTCGAAAAGCTCATCCCGACCGCCAGCGCCGAGGCCGTAGCCATCCGCGGACTGCAGGCCGAAGTGCTGGCGGGCAGCCAGCTGCGCTGGCAGGTGCTGGTGCTGCAGCCGGTGAAGAACGCGCCCGAATTCCACGGCCGCCTGGAGCTCAGCATTGCCGGCACCCAGGACGGCCGTCCCTGGACCATGCAGCTGCCCGGCGGTGCGCAACCGCTGAGCTTTCGCCAGTACCGGCGGATCGAGGGAATGGTCGATCTGCCGGCCAACGCCGTGGTACAAAACGTATCCGCCAGGGTGGTGGAGGGCAATGCCACCCGGGCCATGCAAAGCATTCCGCTGTAGAGCAAGCGACACCGAGGAGAAAGACCATGTTCGGCAAGAAAGCGCAACCCCCGATCAAGAGCCTGATCGCCCAGGGCAGCCGCATCGAAGGCAGCCTGAAATTCAGCGAGGGCCTGCGCATCGACGGCGAGGTCGTGGGCGACATGCGGGCCGACCCGGAGCAGCCCAGCCTGCTGGTCATCTCCGAGCAGGCCGTGGTGGCGGGAGAGATCCACGCCGACCATGTCATCGTCAACGGTACGGTGCGCGGCCCCATCCATGCGCGCGAGCTGCTGGAGCTGCAGCCGCGGGCCCGCATCGAGGGCGACGTGTCCTACCGCTCCCTGGAAATGCACCAGGGCGCCACCATCTCCGGGCAGTTGCGGCCCATGCTGGTGGAGGCCGAGGAAGAAAAGCCCTTACTGAAGCTGGCGGCAAACAACCAGTGAGCCGGCCCCGCCCCGGCATTGCCCTAGCATGGCGGGTAGAGTTGAAAAGGATCCTTTCATGAGCGCAGTCGCCGAGAACCTCCAGACCGAAATGCCCGCCCCGCTGATCTTCACGGACAGCGCCGCGGCCAAGGTGGCCGACCTCATCGCCGAGGAGGGCAACCCCGACCTGAAGCTGCGCGTCTTCGTGCAGGGTGGCGGCTGCTCCGGCTTCCAGTACGGCTTCACCTTCGACGAGATCGCCAACGAGGACGACACCGTCATGAGCAAGAACGGCGTCTCGCTGCTGATCGACGCCATGAGCTACCAGTACCTCGTGGGCGCGGAGATCGACTACAAGGAAGACCTGCAGGGCGCGCAGTTCGTGATCAAGAACCCGAACGCCAGCACCACCTGCGGCTGCGGCTCCAGCTTCTCTGTCTAAGCGGGGTACACCGCACCCAGCACACGGGCGCCCAGGGCGCCCGTGGTGCTTGTGAGGGGCAGCTTTTCGCCGCGCAGGCACTGCCGCGCCAGCCAGGCGAAGGCGGTCGCTTCCACCTGCTGCGGCGGCAGGCCGGCCTCGGCGCTGGACAGCACCCGTGCCTGGGGCAGCAGCGCCTGCAGGTGGCGCATCAGATGCCCGTTGAGCGCTCCGCCGCCGCAGACGTACAGCTTGTGCAGGCCGGGGGCGTGGCGCCGCACGTCGTCGGCGCAGCTGCAGGCCGTCAGCTCGGCCAGCGTGGCCTGTACATCGGCAGCGGCCAGGCCCGCGAAGCCGGCCGCCAGCCGCCGGTCCAGCCAATCCATGTTGAACAGGTCGCGGCCGGTGCTCTTGGGCGGCACCTCGCCGAAGTAGGGCTCGGCCAGCAGGGCCGCCAGCAAGCCGGGTTGCATCCGGCCGGACGCCGCCCAGGCACCGTCGGCGTCGAAGGGCTGGCCGCGGTGGCGGGCGCACCAGCCGTCCATCAGGCCGTTGGCGGGGCCGCAGTCGAAGCCCAGCATGTCGCCCTGCGGCCGCAGCACGGTCAGGTTGGCGATGCCGCCCAGGTTGAGCACGCCCACGGTCTGGGCGTCGTCGCCGAACCATCCCCGGTGGAAAAAGGGTGCCAGTGGCGCGCCCTGGCCGCCCGCCGCCACGTCGCGGCTGCGGAAATCGGCCACCACGGCGATGCCCGTGAGCTCGGCCAGCAGGGCGGGCTGGCACAGCTGCAGCGTGTAGCCGGTGCCGTCGAATTCGCGCGGGCGGTGCCGCACCGTCTGGCCGTGGGCGCCGATCGCGGCCACCGAACGGGCCTCCGTCCGGGTGGCGGCGAGCAGCTGGCCGGCCACCTGCGCATAGACGCGCATCAGGCCGTTGCCGGCCAGCGCGGCCCGGTGCAGCTCGTTGTCGCCCGGGGTGTTCAGCGCCAGCAGCTCGGCGCGCAGCGCCGGCGCGAAGTCGCCGCCGGCATGGGCCAGCACCTGCGGCCGGCCGGAAGAGAAATCGGCCAGCACGCCATCGACACCGTCGATGGAGGTGCCGGACATGAGGCCGATGTAGAGATCCTGCATGATGGGACGCACAGGATGGGGGGGAGGTGCTTTTACTCGGCGCTGGCCATCAGCGACGAGGCGGCCGCAGCCGCCAGCTGCATGCGCATGGAGCGCGCCACGCGCTCGAAGGCCGGGCGCGCGCCGGCCGACAGCTCGCGGCTGGGCCTCTCGCGGGCCACCTGCAGCGGATTGCGGTGCTGGCCGTTGACGCGGAACTCGAAATGCAGGTGCGGGCCGGTGGCCCAGCCGGTGGCGCCGACCGCACCCAGGCGCTGGCCCTGGGTGACCGCCTGGCCGCGCCGCACGTCGATGCGGCTGAGGTGGGCGTACAAGGTGGTGTCCACGTGGTTGTGCCGGACCGTGACCACGTTGCCGAAGCCGTTCTGCACGCCGGCGAACTCGACGACGCCGTCGCCCACCACCCGCACCGGCGTGCCGGTGGGCGCGCCATAGTCCACGCCCAGATGCGCGCGCCAGCGCTGCAGGACGGGATGGAAGCGCATGGCGAAGCCGCTGGTCACGCGCGAGAACTCCATGGGCGAGGCCAGGTAGGCGCTGGCCAGGCTCTTGCCCTCCAGCGTGTAGTAGCCGCCCTTCTGGCCCGGCTCCTGGAACCACATGGCGGTGTAGGTCCTGCCGTTGTTGACGAACTCCAGCGACAGCACGCGGCCGGTGCGCATCGGCTCCCCGTCGGCCTCCAGCGTCTCGTACACGACGCTGAAGCGGTCGCCGCGGCGCAGGCCGCGGTGGAAGTCGATGCTGCTGGACAGGACATCGGCCACCTGGACCGCCACCTCGTCGGGGATGCGGGCTTCGTCCACGGCGGCGAACAGCGAGCTGCGGATGGTGCCGCTGCCCAGGCGGGCCGAGGCGGTCAGCGGCGCGGTCTCGATGCGCGACACGAAGGTGCCGCCGGCCACGCGCTGGATCACCAGGCGCCTGAACTGGCCGTCGTCCTCGGGCGCCCAGCGCGCGGTGAGCCGGTCCAGGCCATGCTGGTCGTTCGCTTCCACCGTGACCGTGCGGCCGACACGTCCCAGCAGCTGGGTGCGGAACACGTCGTCGTGGCGCAGGTAGGCGGCGGCGGCCGGATCGCTCACGCCCAATCGAGCGAGCAGGGTGTCGACGGTGTCGGTGGGCCGCACGACTTCGGAGCGGAACAGTCGCAGGTTATGAACGTCCAGCGCCTCGACCTGCGGTTCCAGCGGCAGGGGCTGCACCGCCTCCACCACCTCGCGCACCGGCATCTCCGCGGGGTCCGGGCCGAACGAGGCCACGGCGAAAGCACCGCCACCGCCCCCCAGCAGCAAGGCCGCGACCAGGGCGGTGAGCTTGCGCGGATGATGTTCAAGCACCTGCAAGGCGCGTAAGGCGAAAGCCTGGCTGGCGGTGAACAATGGGATCTTCAATTCGTGGGTCCTTGTGTCAGCGGGAACAATCCGTTTCGCCCCGTGCCCGAGGCTCCCGGCGTGACAAGCCGACACAAAAGCACCAAATGTGCCCGGAACTAGAATCGGCCGTCCCAAAAAGCTGGAGCGAGTATAGCCACGGCTCAAGCTCGGCAGCAGGTAAACCCGTTATGAATCAGCCCGTTACAAAAGAAACTTTCCAAGTTACTGAAGAGGTGAAAAGGGCCCTGGCGGTGAGCTTGCGGGGGTGCGAAGAGCTGCTGCCTCAGCAGGATTGGTTACAAAAATTGGCGCGCTCGGCGAGTACGGGCGTGCCTCTGCGCATCAAGCTGGGCCTGGATCCCACGGCGCCTGACATTCATGTCGGACATACCGTGGTGCTGAACAAGATGCGCCAGCTGCAGGACCTGGGCCACACGGTCATTTTCCTGATCGGCGACTTCACCTCCATGATCGGCGACCCGTCGGGCCGCAACACCACCCGCCCGCCACTCACGGCTGAGCAGATCAAGGCCAATGCCGAGACCTACTACCGCCAGGCCAGCCTGGTGCTGGACCCGGCCCGCACGGAGATCCGCTACAACAGCGAGTGGAGCGACCCGCTGGGCGCGCGCGGCATGATCGAGCTGGCGGCCAGGTACACGGTGGCCCGCATGATGGAGCGCGACGATTTCCACAAGCGCTTCACGGAAGGGCGCCCGATCTCCATCCACGAGTTCCTCTACCCGCTGATGCAGGGCTACGACTCGGTGGCGCTGCGCAGCGACCTGGAGCTGGGCGGCACAGACCAGAAGTTCAACCTGCTGATGGGCCGCCACCTGCAGCAGGAATACGGGCAGGAGCCGCAGTGCATCCTGACCATGCCGCTGCTGGAAGGGCTGGACGGCGTGGAGAAGATGTCCAAGAGCAAGAACAACTACATCGGCATCAGCGAGGATCCCAACACCATGTTCGCCAAGGTGATGTCCATCTCCGACACGCTGATGTGGCGCTGGTACCTGCTGCTGAGCTTCCGCAGCGAGGCGGAGATCGCCGCGTTGAAGCAGGAGGTCGACGCCGGCCGCAATCCGCGCGACGCCAAGGTGCTGCTGGCCAAGGAGATCACCGCCCGCTTCCACAGCGCCGCGGCGGCCGACGCGGCCGAGCAGGACTTCGTCAATCGCAGCAAGGGCGGCGTGCCCGACGACATCCCCGAGGTTTCGCTGGCCGGTGCGCCCCTGGGCATCGCGGCGCTGCTCAAACAGGCCGGGCTCGCGCCCTCCAGCTCGGAGGCGAATCGCCTGATCGAGGGCGGGGGCGTGCGCGTCGATGGCTCCGTGGTCAGCGACAAGGGGCTCAGGCTCGGCGCCGGCACCTACGTGGTGCAGGTCGGCAAGCGCAAGTTCGCGCGCGTCGCGCTGGCCTGAGCGTAGTGCTGGCTGCCGCCCGCACCCCGGCGCCCGAGACGCTGCTGCGCGCCTCGGTGGCCGTGGCGCTGGCCACCATCGCGCTCAAGACCCTGGCCTGGTGGCTCACGTCGTCGGTCGGCCTGCTGTCCGATGCCATGGAGTCGCTGGTCAACCTGGCCGGCGCGCTGTTCGGGCTGCTGATGGTGCGCATCGCCAGCCAGCCAGCCGACCCGGAGCATCCCTATGGCCACCACAAGGCCGAGTATTTCTCCTCCGGTTTCGAGGGCCTGCTGATCCTGGTGGCTGCGCTGGCCATCCTCTGGGCGGCCGTGGGGCGCCTGCTGGCGCCCCGGCCGCTGGAGCAGATCGGCCTGGGCATGGCCCTGTCGGTGCTGAGCTCGGCGCTCAACGGCGCGCTGGCCTGGGCCATGCTGCGCTCGGCCCGCGCGCACCGCTCCATGGCGCTGGAAGGCGGGGCGCGCCACCTGCTCACCGACGTGTGGACCTCGGCCGGCGTGCTGGCGGGCGTGGCGCTGGTCGCCGCCACCGGCTGGGGCTGGCTGGACCCGGTCATCGCCGTCGCGGTGGCGCTCAACATCCTGCGCGAGGGAGCTCGGCTGGTGTGGAAGTCCGCCCAGGGCCTGATGGACCAGCGTGTCGACTCGGCCTCGCTGGCCGCCATCGAGCAGACCCTGGAGGGGCTGCGTCGTCCCGGCATCCGGTTCGACCACGTCATCACGCGCCGCTCCGGGCGCCGGCGCTTCCTGGACATGCACATGCATGTGCCGGGCAGCTGGACGCTGCAGCGGGCCGCCGCCCAGCGCGCCCGGGTCGAGGAAGGGCTGCGGGCGGCGGTGCCCGGCCTGCATGCCACGATCCAGCTGCTGCCCACCGACGTGGAGGCGCAGCTGACCGGGCAAGACGAGGACTTGGACGAGGGGAGCGCGGCTTGATCGGCCTGGTGCAGCGCGTGCGCGAGGCCCGGGTCGAGGTGGACGGCCGCACGGTGGGCGCGATCGGGCCCGGCCTGCTGGTGCTGCTGTGCGCCGAGCGCGGCGACGGCCCGGCCCAGGCCGACCGGCTGCTGGCCAAGCTGCTCAAGCTGCGCATCTTCGCGGACCAGGCCGGCAGGATGAACCGCAGCCTGCAGGACATGGGCGGCGGCCTGCTGGTGGTCAGCCAGTTCACGCTGGCGGCGGACACCTCCGGCGGCAACCGGCCCAGCTTCACGGCCGCCGCCGCGCCCGAGGAGGGCCGGCGCCTTTACGACTATTTCCTGGCCCAGGCCCGGGCGGCCCATCCGCAGGTGGCCAGCGGCGAGTTCGGCGCCGACATGCAGGTGCACCTGGTGGGCGACGGTCCGGTGACCATCCCCATCCGCATTCAGTAGGGATTGGGGTAGCCCAGGGCGCCCAGCAGCAGGATCTCGGCGGCCTCCATCTCCAGCGCCTGGCGCTGGCCGCCCTCGTGGTCGTAGCCCTGGGCATGCAGCGTCCCGTGCACCAGCAGGTGCGCGTAGTGCGCCTCCAGCGTCTTGCGCTGCCCGCGTGCCTCGCGCTCGACCACCGGGCCGCACAGCACCAGGTCGCACAGCACCACCGGCTCGCGCGCGTAGTCGAAGGTCAGCACGTTGGTGGCGTAGTCGCGGCCGCGGAACCGCAGGTTGAGCTCGCGGCCCTCGTCCTCGCCGACGATGCGCACCGCCATCTCGGCCGGCCGCCGCAGCGCGTGGCCGATCCAGCGCAGCACGCGCTCACGGCGCAGCACGGCACGGTGCGCGGCCACGCCGGGGAAGGCGCCGAACTGCAGCGTCAGCTCGGGTTGCTCCGCCGCGCGGGCTGGTGGTTCGCCCCCGTTCGCAGCCGACCGCCCGCTACTTGGCGGGTTCCGACTTGCGTGCGGCATCATAGGCATCGACGATGCGCGCCACCAGCGGATGCCGCACCACGTCGGCGCTGGTGAAGCGGGTGTGGGCGATGCCCTTGACGCGCTTGAGCACGCGCTCGGCGTCGACCAGCCCGGAGAGCTGGCCCTTGGGCAGGTCGATCTGGCTGATGTCGCCGGTCACCACGCACTTGCTGCCGAAGCCGATGCGGGTGAGGAACATCTTCATCTGCTCGGGCGTGGTGTTCTGTGCCTCGTCCAGGATGACGAAGGCCTTGTTCAACGTGCGCCCGCGCATGAAGGCCAGCGGCGCGATCTCCAGCTCATTGCGCTCGAAGGCCTTGGTCACCCGGTCGAAGCCCATCAGGTCGTACAGCGCGTCGTACAGCGGCCGCAGGTAGGGGTCCACCTTCTGCGTCAGGTCGCCGGGCAGGAAGCCCAGCTTCTCGCCGGCCTCCACCGCCGGGCGGGTGAGCACGATGCGCTGCACGCCGCTGCGCTCCAGCGCGTCCACCGCGCAGGCCACGGCCAGGTAGGTCTTGCCGGTGCCGGCCGGGCCGATGCCGAAGGTGATGTCGTGGCTGGCGATGTTGTCCAGGTAGACGCTCTGGTTGGGGGTGCGCGCCTTGAGGTCGCTGCGGCGGGTGCGCAGCCCCTGGGCGCCTTCCTCGTCCTCCTCCATCGCCTGCTCGCCCGCCACCATCAGCTGCACCTTGTCGGCCGGGATCGGACGGGCCGCCATCTCGTACATGGCCTGCAGCACCTCCAGCGCCCGCTGCGCCTGCGCCTTGGGTCCCTCGATCTTGAAATGCTCCTGCCGGTGCGAGATGGCCACCTGCAGCGCGGTCTCCACGGTCCTCAGGTGCTCGTCGGTGGGGCCGCACAGGTTGGCCAGGCGCGTGTTGTTGGGCGGGGAAAAAGCGTGTTTGAGGATCAAGCTGATAATTCCGTTCGAGGAACCTCATGATAGGCAGATTGATAGGAACGCTCGCGGACAAGAACCCGCCCCAGGTGCTGCTGGACTGCCAGGGCGTGGGCTACGAGGTGGACGTGCCCATGAGCACCTTCTACCACCTGCCGGGCCTGGGTGAGAAGGTCACGCTGCTGACGCATTTCGTGGTGCGCGAGGACGCACAGGTGCTGTACGGCTTCGGCAGCACAGGCGAGCGCGAGGCCTTCCGCCAGCTGATCAAGATCTCGGGCGTGGGCCCGCGCACCGCGCTGTCGGTGCTGTCGGGCCTGAGCGTGGCCGACATCGCCCAGGCCGTCACGGCCCAGGACGCCGGCCGGCTGGTCAAGGTGCCCGGCATCGGCAAGAAGACGGCCGAGCGGCTGCTGCTGGAACTCAAGGGCAAGATCGGCGCCGACCTGGGTGCGCCGGCCGGCGGCGCCGGCGCTGCCAGCGATGCGCAGGCCGACATCCTGCAGGCCCTGCAGACCTTGGGCTACAGCGACAAGGAAGCCCAGGCCGCGCTGCGGGCGCTGCCCAAGGACGTGGGCGTGAGCGAGGGCATCAAGCTGGCGCTCAAGGCGCTGACCAAGTGACACCCGTATGAGCATCCAGACCGACGACTTCGGCCTGCCGCCGTCCCCGCGCGTGGTGTCCGCCGCGCCCGCCTCGCCGGGCGAGGAGGCGATCGAGCGCGCCCTGCGGCCCAAGCAGCTGGCCGAGTACGTGGGCCAGGCCAAGACGCGCGAGCAGCTGGAGATCTTCATCAGCGCGGCCAGGAAGCGCGGCGAGGCGCTGGACCACGTGCTGCTGTTCGGCCCGCCGGGCCTGGGCAAGACCACGCTGTCCCACATCATCGCGCAGGAGCTGGGCGTCAACCTGCGCCAGACCTCGGGCCCGGTGCTGGAAAAGCCCAAGGACCTGGCGGCGCTGCTGACCAACCTCGAGAAGAACGACGTGCTGTTCATCGACGAGATCCACCGCCTGTCGCCGGTGGTCGAGGAGATCCTCTACCCGGCGCTGGAGGACTACCAGATCGACATCATGATCGGCGAGGGCCCGGCGGCGCGCTCGATCAAGCTGGACCTGCAGCCCTTCACGCTGGTGGGCGCCACCACGCGCGCCGGCATGCTGACCAACCCGCTGCGCGACCGCTTCGGCATCGTGGCGCGGCTGGAGTTCTACACCGCCGAGGAGCTGACCCGCATCGTGCGCCGCAGCGCCACGCTGCTGGACGCGCCGATGGACCCCGAGGGCGCGGTCGAGATCGCGCGCCGTTCGCGCGGCACGCCGCGCATCGCCAACCGGCTGCTGCGGCGGGTGCGCGACTATGCGGACGTGAAGGGCTCGGGCCGCATCACCCAGGACATCGCGCAAAAGGCCCTGGCGATGCTGGACGTCGATCCGCAGGGCTTCGACGTGATGGACCGCAAGCTGCTGGAGGCGGTGATCCACCGCTTCGACGGCGGCCCGGTCGGCCTGGACAACATCGCCGCCAGCATCGGCGAGGAAGCCGGCACCATCGAGGACGTGATCGAGCCCTACCTGATCCAGCAGGGCTACCTGCAGCGCACGCCGCGCGGGCGCATCGCCACGCTGGCGGCGTTCCGCCACCTGGGCGTGGCGCCGCCCAAGAGCGCCGGCAGCTTGTTCGAGTGAAGGCGCCGCCGCCGGGCGGCGCGACGGCCGGCACACCGCCCGCAGCAACCAAGCTTCGGCTTATACGAAGCGTCCGCGCGAAAAATCTGCTTTTTCCGACATCTGCGCGCTGCTATACCTCGGGGCATCGACATTCCCGGAGGTGACGCCATGAAGAAAGCACTGACGCTGCTGACTGTTGTCCTGGCGCTGGGCCTCGCGGCCCTGGACGCCGATGCCGCCCGCCGGTTGGGCGGCGGCAAGTCCAGTGGCATGCAGCGCGACAACGTGACGGCGCCGGCCAAGCCGGCCGGCGCCAGCAACGCCGCCCCCGGCACGCCGGGCCAGGCGCCTGCGGCCGCGGCTGCACCGGCGGCCGCCACCGCGCCGGCGACGGCCGGCGCCGCGGCCCAGGCCAAGCGCAGCTGGATGGGGCCGCTGGCCGGCATCGCCGCGGGCCTGGGCCTGGCGGCGCTGGCCTCCCACTTGGGCTTTGGCGAGGAACTGGCCGCCGTGCTGCTGATCGCATTGCTGGCGATGGCCGTGCTGGCGGTGGCGGGCCTGGTGCTGCGGCGGCGCGCCGGGCAGCCGACGATGGCCGGCATGGGTGGCTTCGGCAGCACGGGTCCAGTTCCTGCGGACCCGGCGCCGGGCCCGGCTGGCACCCTGCAGCGCACCGGCGGCTCCGGCGGCTCCCTGATCGGCTCGCGCCTGGACGGCGTCGCCGCCCCGCGCTCGACCATTCCCCAGGACTTCGATGCCGAGGGTTTCGTGCGCAATGCCAAGGCGAACTTCCTCGCGCTGCAGGCGGCCCATGACGCGCGGGACCTGGACCGCCTGGGCGAGTACCTCACGCCCGAGATGCTGGACGCCGTGCGCGCCGAGCTGGCCGAACGGGACGATGTGCCGCAAACCACCGAGGTGTTCGGTCTGCAGGCCGAGGTGCTGGACGTGGCGCAGGAGCCCGCGCAGTACGTGGTGAGCGTGCGCTTCACCGGCAGCATCCGCCACGCGCACGGCACCGAGACCGAGGACCTGGACGAGATCTGGCACCTGGCCAAGCCGCGCTTCGGCACCGGCGGGTGGCTGGTCGCCGGCATCCAGCAGGCCTGAACCCGGGCTCAGGGGCGCACGGGCGGGGCGTCGGCCTCGCCCGCTGCCGCTTCCTGCCGCGCCGGGATGGCCTCGGTCCACAGCGCCACGTCTTCCTGCGTCATGGTGCTGGCGGGCGTGAGCCGGCCGTCCACGTAGCCCAGCTGCTCCACGTCGTGCAGGTACTGCTGGCGCGACAGCAGGGTGCCGGCGCACACATGCGGATCGCCCGGCAGCGGCTGGCGGCTCTCGGCGGCCAGCCGGGCCAGCAGCTCGTCCATCACCCAGAGCGGAACGCGCTGCCGCTCGCCGGGGTAGACGTAGCCGAACAGGGTGAGGTGGGCCAGCAGCACGCGCCAGTGCAGGCCAAAGCGTTCCAGCAGCCCGGCCCAGTCGATGCGCTCGGCGTTCACCTGCAGCAGGTGGGCGATGTCGGCGCCGTCGTAGCGCTCGCGCTCCATGATGAAGGCCTTTGACAGCAGGCTGTCTTCCATGTTGACGACGTGCACCGGCACGCCCAGCACCTCGGCCTGCGCGTTGTCCTGGAACCAGCGGTCGTCCACGACCGCCACGCCGTTGCCCGAGTTGAAGATCAGGTCGATGAAGTCCTCGCCCGCGTGCACCTTGGCCAGCCAGTGCGGGTACGTGAGCTCGGCGCGCCAACCCTCGGCGCCCATCCGTGCGGCCGCACGCTCGTAGTCGTCGCGGCGGATGAACAGGTCCAGGTCCTTGGTGGACCGTCGGATGCCGGTGTGGCAGGCGTGGGCGAAGGCGCCGCCGACCAGGAACGGGACGCCGGCATCGGCCAGCGCTTGCAGGGCACGCCGGTAGAAGGCGGCGGTTCGGGGTTGCACCTCGTCTTCCAGGGACGGGGCCAGAGGGGCAGAAGACATGCAACTCTCCGCGGGGATGTTCGTCGCCTGAGCCTAGCCGACTCGGCCGCAGCCCGGGCCGGCACACAGCCTCATGCGGCGTCGGCTTCGGCCTACAGCACCTGGCGCGGGCTGGACGATGGCTGGCGCGGCAAGCCAAGGCACCATGGCCGCATGCGTTGCTCCGATTGCCACCCATGAACCCCAAGTCCGCCAGCACCGTGCGCTTCGCCGCCGTCGGCGACATCCACGTCACCAAGGAATCCGCCGGCAGGCTGCGCGGCTTTTTCGCGCAAGCCTCGGAGGCGGCCGACGCGCTGCTGCTGTGCGGCGACCTGACCGACTACGGCACCGCGGAGGAAGCGCGGGTGCTCGCCGACGAGCTCGCCGTGGTCAAGGTCCCCATCGTCGCCGTCCTGGGCAACCACGATTTCGAGTCCGGCACGCCGGAGGTGGTGCGGGAGACACTCACCCGCGCCGGCGTGCGCGTGCTCGACGGCGAAGCGGTCGAGATCCACGGCGTGGGCATCGCCGGGGCCAAGGGTTTCGCCGGCGGCTATGGCCGCGGTTCGTTGGGCGGCTGGGGCGAGCCGGCGATCAAGCACTTCGTGCAGGAGGCGCTGAACGAGGCGCTCAAGCTGGAATCGGCCCTGGCCAAGCTGCGCACGCCGCGCCGCATCGCCTTACTGCACTACTCGCCCATCGCCGGCACGGTGCAGGGCGAGCCGGTGGAGATCTTCCCGTTCCTGGGCTCCAGCCGGCTGGAGGAGCCGCTGCTGCGCTACCCGGTGGATGCCGTCTTCCACGGCCACGCGCACCGCGGCACGCCCGAGGGGCGGACCATCAACGGCGTGCCGGTCTACAACGTCGCCAAGCCCCTGCTGCAGCGCACCCGGCCGGGCCAGCCGCCATTCCGGCTGTTCGAGCTGCCGCGCGAAGCGGCAGAAGCGCCGCCCGCCCTGGCCGAGGGCTGAGCCCGCTCAGGTCAGCGCGCCCCGGGCGTCCACCCGGAGGATGCGCTCCACCACGCCGTTGCGCAGGCCGCCCCGTATGCCGATCAGGTGGTCGTGCAGGTTGACCGTGGGATCGCAGTGGCCCGGGATCAGCCACAGCAGGCGGCCGATCTCCGGCACGCGCGGGTTGCCCGCCACGGGCCGCAGGATGCCGTGCTCGTCGCCACCGTTGAAGTAGGCCAGCTCCGGGGCGCCGTCCAGCGCATGGACCCTGGGCAGGCCCGAGTCGATGGCATGGCTCTTGTGGCCGGCGTCGCACACCGCGTGCTGCAGGCCGCTGCTGATCACCTGGGTCTTGACGAACAGCGCATGCTCGAAATGCGGCTGAGCCGGATCCCGCTCGTTGGCGCCGTAGTCCACGTCCATGAAGATGAAGGAGCCGGCCTGCAGCTCGCCGTAGACGCCGCTGGCCGCCTCGCACACCATGGTGCCGGTGCCGGCGCCGGTGACCAGCTCGACGGCGATGCCGTCGGCCTCGATCAGCTTGCGGGTGAACACCACGTCCTGCACCACGGTGGCGATGGCCTCGCGCCGCTCCTGCGCCGTGCGCAGGTGCTGGGCCTTGCCATGGTAGGCCTGCAGCCCGGCGAAGCGCAGGGCGGGATGCTTGCGGATCTCGTGCACCAGGGCCACCGCCGAGCGGCCGGGCGTCACGCCGCAGCGGCCGTGGCCCACGTCCAGTTCCACGTACACGTCGATCACGGCGCGGCCGCGGCCGGCGGCGCGGGCCTCGTTCATGGCCTGTGCCAGCCGGGCCACGCCCTCGGGGCTGTCGACCGCGATCGAGAGCTGGCCGCGCTCGGCCGCCACCCGGTGGGCCAGCGCCGCCACCCGGGCCAGCTTGGCCGGCGCGATCACCTCGTTGGTGATGTAGACGTCGTGGATGCCGCCGGCCACCATGGCCTCGGCCTCCGCCGTCTTCTGCACGCACACCCCGTGCGCGCCGGCCTGCAGCTGCAGCCGCGCGATGGCCCCGCTCTTGTGCGTCTTGGCATGCGGGCGCCAGCGGATGTCGTGCTTGCGCGCGAACTCGGCCATGCGGCCCAGGTTGCGCTGCAGCGCGTCCAGGTCCACCACCAGGGCCGGCGTGTCGATGGCCGTGGCCGGCTGGCCGACCAGCTGCTTGAGCGTTTCGCCGCTAAGGGGTGTTTTCATCGATGGCCTGTGCTTCCAGATGCTGGGTGTCGGACCAGCCGACCAGGGTGAAGCCCCCGGGTGTCCACAGGAGGCGGTTGATGGCAGCGTTGGGCAGCTGCCAGGTGCGCGGCGCATCCACCGCCTGGCCGGTGGCGATGCGGTAAAGCGCGTCCAGCACGCCGCCATGGGTGACCATCACGATCTGTCCGCCGGCATGCCGGCCGGCCAGGGCGTGCACCGTGCGGCCGACGCGCTCGCGCAGCTGCAGCAGCGACTCGCCGCCTTCGGGTGGCTGCCATTGCGGCACGCGCTTGCGCCATTGCTGGGCCTCCTCGGGCCAGGCCTGGTGGATCTCCTCGAAGGTCAGGCCCTCGAAGCGGCCGAAGCCGCGCTCGCGCAGTCCGCGGTCGGCGGCCACCGGCAGGCCAAAGGCCGCCGCGATGGACCGGGCCGTGGCCTGGGCACGCTCCAGGTCACTGGTGTAGACCGCGGTGATGGCCTCGCCCGCCAGGGCCTCGCCTGCGCGCTGCGCCTGCCAGCGGCCCCTGTCGTTCAGGGCGATGTCCAGCTGGCCCTGGATGCGTCCGTCGACGTTCCAGGCCGTCTCGCCATGGCGCACGGCAATGATGCGGGTGGCTTCCATACGCGGCCATTCTAGGCGGCACCCGGTGCGGCCCAGCCGCGGGGCGCAGCCCCGCTTCAACGGGCCGGCGCGGAGGCGGCGGGAGCGGGCGCCGCGGCCGGCGCCGCTGCGCGGGCCTGCTGCGTGCCGCCGACCTGGACATCGACCCGGCGCACGCCGGCGGGGGGATTCGGGAAGCCGTGCAGCGCGGCGTCGAACATCGCGGCGATCACGGTGTTGTTGTCCATCCAGGGCCCGTCGTTGACGGCGCGGCTTTCGAACACCACCCGGTTGCTGGCGATGTCACGCACGATCACCGCCACCTCGCGGTGGTACCAGGGCTGCTCCCAGCGCGGGAACAGCGGCGCGCCGTAGCCGACGCCCAGGCCCACGCCGCTGTGGAAGCCGAAGCCGCCGCCCCAGCCCCAGCCATAGTCCCAGGGATCGGCCCAGGGCGAGAGCACGCGCTGGGCGCGCGCCGACACCTGCACGCTGTAGCGCGGCGCCGCGTCGTCGCGGCGCAGGCCGGCGCGGAACAGGGCGGGGTCGGCCAGGGCCTCCAGCTCGGTCTGGCCGGGCAGCTGCTGCTGCGAGGGCAGGCGCTCGAAACGGTAGGTCGGGTTGGGCGGCAGCGTCGGCAGGCTGGAGAAGGACTGCACCGTGTTGTCCAGCCGGTAGCCCGTTCCGCAGCCGGCGAGCAGCGTCGCCGCAAGGATCAGCCATGCACCGGCCCAGCGCAGGGTTGCGCGCGTCATACCACCTCCAAAGGCACTTGACCAAAAGCACGTCCGCTAGAGGCGGACGATCTGCAGGCCGGGCGGCGCGCTGGCGGGAGCTGCGAACTCCTGCGCATCGAAGGCCTTGTCGCCCTCGTCGCTGGCCACGCCGGTGGCGATTAGATTCTTGAAGTCGTGGTGCGTTCCGTCGGCCAGGTGCGAAGGCACGATGTTTTGCAGGGCGCTGAACATGTTCTCCAGCCGTCCCGGGTGCTTGCGCTCCCACTCCTGCAGCATGGCGGCCACCTGCTTGCGCTGCAGGTTCTCCTGGCTGCCGCACAGCGTGCAGGGGATGATGGGGAACTGCCGGTACGCGGCCCAGCGGATGAGGTCCTTCTCGGCCACATAGGCCAGCGGCCGGATGACCATGTGGCGGCCGTCGTCGCTGACCAGCTTGGGCGGCATGGCCTTGAGCTTGCCGCCGAAGAACATGTTGAGGAAGAAGGTCTGCAGGATGTCGTCGCGGTGGTGGCCCAGCGCCAGCTTGGTCGCGCCCAGCTCGTCGGCCACCCGGTACAGGATGCCCCGGCGCAGCCGCGAGCACAGGCTGCACATGGTCTTGCCTTCGGGGATCTTGTCCTTGACGATGGAGTAGGTGTCCTGGTTCTCGATGTGGAAGGGCACGCCCAGCGCCTTCAGGTACTGCGGCAGCACGTGCTCGGGAAAGCCGGGCTGCTTCTGGTCGAGGTTGACGGCGACGATCTCGAAGCGCACCGGCGCGCGCTGCTGCATCTTGAGCAGGATGTCCAGCAGGCCGTAGCTGTCCTTGCCGCCAGACAGGCAGACCATGACCTTGTCGCCCTCGCCGATCATGTTGAAGTCGACGATGGCCTGGCCGACCTGCCGGCACAGGCGCTTTTCCAGCTTGTGCGTTTCGCGCTCGATCCTGCGCTCGCGCGCCTGCGGTGCGGTGTCGGCTTCGGGGTCGATCCAGACGGCGCTCATGGCAGGGATTGTCTCATCGGCCAGGGCGCGCGCTCACTCGGCCTTGATCTTCGCCCGTTCCACCACCTGCTTCCAGCGCTTTTGCTCGGTCGCGATGAACTGGGCGAACTGGGCGGGCGTGCCGCCCGCCGCCTCGGCTGCGTCCTGACTGAGCCGCTCCAGCACCGACGGCGACTTCATGGCTTTCTGCGTCTCGGCGGCAAGCCGGTCCACGTGCCCCTGGGCCATGGACGCCGGTGCCAGCATGCCGTACCACTGCGTCATCTCGAAGCCGGGGAAGCCTTGTTCCGCCACGGTGGGGACCTCCGGCAGCTGCGGCAGGCGCTGGGCGGAGCCGGTGGCGATGCAGCGCAGTTTGCCGGTCTTGATGTGCTGCAGGATCGCCGAGGCGCCCACCGAGGCGGCTTCGAGCCGGCCGGCCAGCAGGTCGGTGAGCTGCGGGCCGGTGCCCTTGTAGGGGATGTGCGTGATGGAGACGTCGGCCGTCATCTTCAGGTACTCCATCGCCAGGTGGCCGGCACTGCCGTTGCCCGCCGAGCCGTAGTTCATCGTGCCGGGCTTGCTCTTGACCAGTGCGAGGAATTCCTTGAGGTCCCTGGCCGGCACACTGGGGTTCACCACGTACAGGCTGGGCACCTTGGCCAGCAGGCTGACCGGCTTGAAATCCTTGTTCGCGTCGTACGGCAGCTTGTCGTACATGTAGGGGTTCACCGCCAGCGTGCCGATGTGGCCCAGGATCAGGGTGTGCTGATCGTCGGCCCGCGCCACTTCGGCCATCGCGATGTTGCCGGATGCGCCCGGCTTGTTGTCGACGAAGAAGTTCTGTCCCAGCGCCTTGCTCAGCTCACCCGCGGCCGAACGGGCAACGATCTCCGAGCTGCCGCCGGGCGCAAAGGGCACGACGAAGCGCACCGCCTTGCTGGGCCATGGGGCCTGCGCAAAGCCCCGGAACGGGAGGAAATGCGCGACCACCGCGCCGGCGCCGCCGGCGAAATGTCGTCTCGTGATGGTCATGGGTGCCTCCGGACGCCGCACAGCGCGGCAGAGGCGGCAGCTTACTACCAAGGCCTTTCAGTCCCAGATCGTGAGCTCGTACGAACGCAGCCGGGCCTGGTGGTCGAAGATCTGGGAGGTGATCATCAGCTCGTCGGCGCCCGTGCGTGCGATGAAGTCCTGCAGGCCTTGCCGCACGGTGGCGGGTGAGCCGATGGCGCTGCACGCCAGCACCTCGTCCAGCATGGCGCGGGCCGGCGCAGGCAGGGTCTCCAGGTAGCCGGGCAGGGGCGGCTGCAGCTTGGACGGGCGGCCGGTGCGCAGGTTGACGAAGGCCTGCTGCATCGAGGTTGCCAGCACCGCGGCCTCCTGGTCCGTCTCGGCCGCGAACACGTTGAAGCCCAGCATCACGTGCGGCTTGTCCAGCTGCTCGGACGGCTTGAAGGTCGCGCGGTAGAGCGCGATGGCCTGCATCATCTGCGCCGGCGCGAAATGCGAGGCGAAGGCATAGGGCAGGCCCAGCATCGCCGCCAGCTGGGCGCCGAACAGGCTGGAGCCCAGGATCCAGACCGGCACCTTGAGGCCCCGGCCCGGCACCGCGCGCACCGCCTGCTGCGGCTCGTCGGACAGGAAGTCCATCAGCTCCACCACGTCCTGGGGGAAGGCGTCCGGGTCGGAAACGAGGTCCCGGCGCAAGGCCCGGGCGGTCGCCGGGTCGGAGCCCGGGGCGCGGCCCAGGCCCAGGTCGATCCGGCCGGGATACAGCGACTCCAGCGTGCCGAACTGCTCGGCGATCACCAGCGGCGAGTGGTTGGGCAGCATGATGCCGCCCGCGCCGACGCGGATGCTGCGCGTGCCGCCGGCCACGTGCCCGATCAGCACGGCGGTGGCGGCGCTGGCGATGCCCGGCATGCCATGGTGCTCGGCCAGCCAGAAGCGGCGGTAGCCCAGGCGCTCGGCCAGCTGCGCGAGCTCGAGCGAGTTGCGGAAGGACCGGGCGGCATCGCTGCCTTCGGCGATGGGAGCCAGGTCGAGGACGGACAGCGGGGTCGGCATCGGCGGCAGGTGGGGGCGGACCGGTCGTTGGCAAGTGGGCGGCGTGAGCCGGCTGGGTCCGTGGCGCCACGGTGGCCTTGCCCAGCGCAAGGGCGGGCGCTACATTGCGGGAAAAGGCCTGCGCCTGCGGCCGACAAGATCATTCAGGAGGACCATGATGCACCACCCCACCCGACGTCAATTCGAAGCCCTGCTGCTCGCATCGCTGTGCGGCGCGGCCTCGGCCCAGTCCGCGCGGCAGCCCGCGCCGGCCGCGCCGCAGCAGCCCTGGCCGACCAAGCCCGTGCGCCTGCTGATCGGCTTCCCGCCGGGGTCGGTGCAGGACCTGTCCGCGCGCGCCATCTCCGAGCAGCTGTCCAAGCAGCTGGGGCAGCCGGTCATCGTGGAGAACAAGGCCGGCGCCTCCGGCACCATCGCGGCCGACCAAGTGGCCAAGTCGATCGACTGGCATACCTTCGGCGTGATGAACAACAGCCAGCTGACCATCGCCAAGATGCTCAACCCGGCCACGGCCTACGACCCGAGCCGCGACCTGGCGCCCGTCGCCCTGATCGGCGTCACGCCCCTGCTGCTGGTGGTCAGCAATGCCGCGCCGGGTGCCACGTCCAGCGACTGGATGACGTGGCTGCGCAACATGGGCAGCAAGGCGTCGTACGGTTCACCCGGCGTCGGCACCCCCGGCCACCTCGGCATGGAGCTGCTGAAGTCGCGTGCGTCGTTCGATGCGGTCCACGTGCCCTACCAGGGCAACCCGCAGATCATCACGGCCCTGAACGGCGGGCAGCTGCACGCGGCGCTGCTGCCGCCGGGATTGGCGCTGCAGCATGTGCGCGCCGGCAAGATGAAGGCGGTGGGCGTCACCTCCGGCAGGCGCAGCCCGCTGGCTTCGGAGCAGCCGACGCTGCGCGAGGTCGGGGTGCTCGGCGCGGACCTGGAGCTGTGGACCGCGATGGCCGGCCCGGCCGGCCTGCCCGCCGCCATCCGCGACAAGCTGGGAGCCGCCGTCATCGAGGTGGTGAAGGACGACGAGACGCGCCAGCGCCTGCTGACCGCGGGCTGGCAGGCTGCGCCCAGCAACCACGAGGGGCTGCGCATCCGCATGAAGAGCGACACCCAGACCCTGGGCGGCATCATCATGCTGCGCAACATCCGGGCCGACAGCTGACCTGACCGCCCGCGGGGATTCAGCTACTCACCACTGCCCCGTCTCCACCCGGATCGCCACCTCGCAGTCATCGAAGATTTCGAGCTTGGCGATCCGGACGCGCACGCCGATCACGCCGGGCAGCTGCATCAGGCGGTGCGCGACCTTGCCGATCAGGCTTTCCAGCAGGTTGACGTGCTCGGCGGTGCATTCGTCGATGACGATCTTGCGCACCTTGCGGTAGTCCAGCACGTGCCGGATGTCGTCGTCGCGCGGCAGCAGCGGCTGGGTGCCCAGGTTGAGCTCGGCATCCACCCGGATCGGCTGGGGCGCAGCCTTCTCGTGGTCCAGGATGCCCAGGTTGGCGTCGAAGCGCAGCCCGGTCAGGGTCAGGATCTGGGTGCCGGCCTTGCTCATGCCTGGTCTTTCTTCACATCAGCGAGAAGTCGCGCTCGAACCTCATCAGGTGCTGCCCGCCGTCGACCAGCAGCGTGGTGCCCGTGATGGACTCGTTCTCCAGCGCGAAGCGCACGGCAGCCACCACGTCGGCCGGCGTGGACGAGCGGCCCAGCGGCGACAGCCGGTGCAGCTGCCGGAACTTCTCCTCGGGCAGCAGGTGGCTGGTGAGGGTCAGGCCCGGGGCCACGCCCACCACGCGCAGCCGCGGCGCGAGCCCCAGCGCCAGCATGGTGGTGGCGGCCTCCAGGGCGGCCTTGGACAGGGTGTAGCTGAAGAAATCCGGGTTCTGGTTCCACAGCTTCTGGTCCAGCAGGTTGACCACGACGCCACGCGTCGTGTCCGGGGACTCGCCACGACCGTCGCGCGCCGCCACATGCGCATGCAGCGCCTGCGCCAGCAGCACCGGGGCGCCGGTGTTGGCGCGCAGATGTGATTCCAGGGCCTGGTAGCTGAAGCTGGCCACGCTGTCGTGCTCGAACAGCGAGGCGCTGTTGACCACGGCATCGACGCCGCCGAAGCGCTCGACCACCCGCGGCAGCAGGGCGCGCGTCTGCGCTTCGTCGGCCAGGTCGGCCTGGAAGGCGTCGAACACGGCGCTGGCGGGTCCCCGGTCGCGGCAGTCGGCCACGGTCTGGACGGCGTCCTGGGCCGAGCCGCGGTAGTGCACCGCCACCTGCCAGCCGGCGGACGCCAGGCCCAGCGCCATCTCGCGGCCCAGGCGCCGGGCGGCGCCGGTGATCAGCACGGTGCGTAACGAGGGGCGGTCCATGGGCGGCGACAATCGGCGCGTGTCTTCAGAAGCGACCAGTGTAACGACGGCCCTGCAGGCGCTGCTGCGCGCCGCCATCGCCCGGGCCGGCGGCTGGCTGCCGTTCGACCGGTTCATGGCCCTGGCCTTGTACGCGCCCGGGCTGGGTTACTACGCCCATGGCTCGCGCAAGTTCGGCCTGCTGCCGTCCTCGGGCAGCGATTTCGTGACGGCGCCCGAGCTGACGCCGCTGTTCGGCCAGGCGCTGGCGGTGCAGCTGGGCGAAGCGCTGCAGGCCACCGCTACCGACGAGGTGTGGGAGTTCGGCGCGGGCTCCGGCGCACTGGCGCAGCAGCTGCTGTCGGCGCTGGGCGACCGGGTGCGGCGCTACACCATCGTCGAGGTCTCCGGCAGCCTGCGCGAGCGCCAGCGCGAGCGGCTGGCCGGGTTCGGCGACCGGGTGCGGTGGGCCGACGAGCTGCCGGCGCGGCTGCAGGGCGTGGTGGTGGGCAACGAGGTGCTGGATGCCATGCCGGTCAAGCTGCTCGCGCGCGTCGCGGGCGCGTGGCACGAGCGCGGCGTGGCCTGGGGCGCGGACCGCCTGGCCTGGGAGGACCGGCCCACCGACCTGCGCCCGCCGGTGGAGGTGGCGGGCACGCACGACTACCTCACCGAGATCCACCCGCAGGCCGAGGCCTTCGTCCGCACCCTGGCCGACCGCCTGGCGCAAGGCGCCGCCTTCTTCCTCGACTACGGTTTCCCGGAAGCCGAGTACTACCACCCGCAGCGCCACATGGGCACGGTGATGTGCCACCAGGGGCACCGGGCCGATCCCGATCCGCTGTCCGACGTCGGACTGAAGGACATCACGGCCCACGTCAACTTCACCGGCCTGGCGCTGGCGGCGCAGGAGGCCGGCCTGCCGACGCTGGGTTACACCAGCCAGGGGCGCTTCCTGATCAACTGCGGCCTGGTCGACCGGATGGCGCAGGCCGACCTGGCCCAGCGCGTGGCGGCGCAGCGCCTGGTCGCCGAGCACGAGATGGGCGAGCTGTTCAAGGTGATCGCCTTCGGCCGCCCGCCGGT
Source organism: Ramlibacter tataouinensis TTB310 (assembly GCF_000215705.1). NCBI lineage: Bacteria > Pseudomonadati > Pseudomonadota > Betaproteobacteria > Burkholderiales > Comamonadaceae > Ramlibacter > Ramlibacter tataouinensis. Next base: position 756,975 of record NC_015677.1, read on the forward strand.
CTGGGACGCCCTGGGGTTTTCCCAGGGCGATCGCACGCACCGGCTGTGAAGAACGCCTAAGTTCTCTCTTTCGCAGCCCATCCGCTAAAACTGGTCTACTTCTGCCAATGTTTGGCCGAAGTTCGGTCTTGCCCGGCCGAAGTGGGCCGCCTAGCATGCTCCGCACACGGCGCCTGAGCGCCGGCTGCAAGGAAACATTCGCGTGCCGCGCTGGGACCAGCTGTCCTCTGCCGAGATGGAAGTGCTGCAGACCGTGTTCTGGTCCTCGGCCAGCTCGCGCCATGGGCTGGCCCATCGCCTCTCCTTCTCGCGCAGCAAGGCCAACGGCCTGATCGCCGGCCTGCTGGACCAGGGCCTGGTGGAAGAAGCCGGCCTGCAGGCCTCGTCCGGCGGGCGCCGCGCCGAGACCCTGCAGCTGGCCGGCGGCCTGGGCGTGGTGCTGGGCGCGGACCTGGGCGCCACCAGCCTGGACGTGGCGGTGATGCGGCCGGACCTGAGCGTCATCGCCCGCCATGCCGAGGAGGCCGACGTGCGGGCCGGGCCCGGCGTGGTGCTGGCCCGGGTGCGCGAGCTGATGCGCCAGCTGCTGGCCGGCTGCGGCCTGACGGCGCGGCAGGTGATCGCCGTCGGACTGGGCGTGCCCGGCCCGGTGGACTTCGAGCGCGGGCAGCTGGTCGAGCCGCCGCTGATGCCCGAATGGGACAGCTTCTCCATCCGCGACTACCTGGCCGAGGCCTTCGGCGCGCCGGTGTTCGTGGACAACGACGTGAACCTGATGGCGCTGGGCGAGCTGTGGCGGCTGCAGCGCGGGCTGCCCAACTTCCTGGTGATCAAGGTCGGCACCGGCATCGGCTGCGGCATCGTGTGCCATGGCGAGGTCTACCGCGGCGCCAACGGCTCGGCCGGCGACGTCGGCCACATCTGCGTGGACCAGGCCGGCCCGCGCTGCCACTGCGGCAACCTGGGCTGCGTCGAGGCCATGGCCGCGGCGCCGGCGATCAGCCGCATGGCGGTGGACGCGGCCGGCAGCGGCGGCAGCGCGGCGCTGGCCGAGGCGCTGCGCCAGAACGGCCGCCTCACCGCGGTGGACGTGGGCCAGGCCAGCCGCAACGGCGACGCCGCGGCCAACGCCATCATCCAGCGCGCCGGCAGCCTGATCGGGCAGATGCTGGCGTCGGTGGTCAACTTCTTCAATCCCTCGCACGTGTTCATCGGCGGCGGCGTGACGCAGATCGGGCCGCTGTTCCTGGCCTCGGTGCGCCAGAGCATCTACCACCGCTCGCTGGCGCTGTCGACGCGGCACCTGGAGATCCAGTACACGCCGCTGGGCGCGCAGGCCGGCCTGGTGGGCACGGGCGTGCTCGCCATGCAGGAGGCGCTGCGCCTGGCCGCCGCCCGGGCCGGCGCACCCGCCATGCCCAGGGCGCAGGGAACCGCCGGCCGCAGGGCGGAGGCCTTTCAATGAGCCTGGCGGTCGAATTCCGCGAGATCACCAAGGCCTTCGGGCCGGTGCAGGTGCTGCACGGGGTGAGCTTCGAACTGGCGCCGGGACGCGTGGTCGGGCTGCTGGGCGAGAACGGCGCCGGCAAGTCCACGCTGATGAAGATCCTGGCCGGCTACGAGCAGCCCTCCGGCGGCAGCCTGCTGGTGGACGGCCAGCCGCGGCGCTTCGCCAGCTCGCGCGAGGCGCAGGCCCAGGGCATCGTGCTGATCCACCAGGAGTTCAACCTGGCCGAGGACCTGACGATCGCGCAGAACATCTTCCTGGGCCACGAGAAGAAGTGCGGCTGGCGGCTGGACGAGGCGGCGATGGAGCGCGAGACCGCACGCGTGCTGGCCGAGGTCGGCCTGCGGGCGTCGCCGGGTACGCGCGTGCGCCAGCTGATCGTGGCCGAGAAGCAACTGGTGGAGATCGCCAAGGCGCTGGCGCGCAACGCCCGCCTGCTGGTGATGGACGAGCCCACGGCCACGCTGACGCCCGGCGAGACCGAGCGCCTGTTCGCCCTGGTGGCGCGGCTCAAGGCCGGCGGCACCACCATCGTCTACATCTCGCACAAGCTGGACGAGGTGGAGCGCATCACCGACGAGGTCGTGGTGATGCGCGACGGGCGCTTCGTGGCGCGCCAGCCCACGGCCGCCCTGACCCGGCACCAGATGGCCAACCTGATGGTGGGCCGCGAGCTGTCCGACCTGTTCCCGCCGCGGCAGCCGCCCCTGCCTGACGCGCCGGTGCTGCTGCGGGTGCGAGACCTGAGCGTGCCGGGCTGGGCGCAGGGCGCCAGCTTCGAGGTGCGCGCCGGCGAGATCTTCGGCTTCGCCGGCCTGGTGGGCGCCGGGCGCACCGAGCTGTTCGAGGGCCTGCTGGGCCTGCGCCCCTGCCGCGCCGCCGGGGTGGAGATCGCCGGCCACGCGTCCCTGCCGAAGAGCCCTCGCGAGGCCGCCGACCAGGGCCTGACCTACCTGAGCGAGGACCGCAAGGGCAAGGGCCTGCACGTGCAGCTGCCGCTGGCCGAGAACCTGACCTTGATGAACCTGCGGGCCTATGGCGGCCGCTGGCTGCAGCCGGCCGCCGAACAGGCCGCGCTGCGCCAGGCCGTGGCCGCCTTCGGCATCCGAACCGGCGACCTGGGCTGCCGGGCCTCGCAGCTGTCCGGCGGCAACCAGCAGAAGCTGGCCCTGGCCAAGGTGCTGCAACCGCAGCCGCGCGTGGTGGTGCTGGACGAGCCCACCCGCGGGGTGGACGTGGGCGCCAAGCGCGACATCTACTTCCTGATCCAGCGCCTGGCCGCCCAGGGCCGGGCCGTGGTGGTGATCTCCTCCGAGCTGCCGGAGCTGATCGGGCTGTGCCACCGCGTCGCGGTGATGCGCGCCGGCCGCATCGCGGCCACGCTGGCGCAGGAACAACTGAACGAAGAGGAGCTGATCGGCCATGCCACCGGAACACGCTGAACGCGCCCCGGCGCCCGCCGGCCGCGCCCCGGGCACCTGGTGGGGCCGGCTGCACGGCGCCGGTCCGGTGATCGGGCTGGTGCTGCTGTGCCTGGCGGGCACCGCGCTCAACGGCGACTTCGCCACCCTGGACAACGCGCTGAACGTGCTGACCCGCACCGCCTTCATCGGCATCATCGCCGTGGGCATGTGCTTCGTCATCATCTCCGGCGGCATCGACCTGTCGGTGGGCTCGATGGCGGCGCTGATCGCCGGCTGCATGATCCTGGTGATGAACGGCGCGGCCCAGGCGATCGCCTCGCCGGTCGCGGTGGTGGCCGTCGGCATGGCGGTGGCGCTGGCGCTGGGCGCGGCCTTCGGCCTGGCGCACGGCCTGCTGATCACCAAGGGCCGCATCGAGCCTTTCATCGTGACCCTGGGCACGCTGGGCATCTTCCGCGCCTACCTCACCTACTTCGCGGGCGGCGGCGCGATCACGCTGGACAACGCGCTCGCCGACCTCTACAGCCCGGTGTACTACGGCAGCCTGCTGGGCGTGCCCATCCCGGTGTGGATCTTCGCCCTGGTGGCGCTGGCCGGCGGCTTCATCCTCAACCGCACCGCCTATGGCCGCTACGTCCAGGCCATAGGCTCCAACGAGCAGGTGGCGCGCTACGCCGCGGTGGACGTGGACCGGGTCAAGATCCTCACCTACATGCTGCTGGGCCTGTGCGTGGGCATCGCCACCCTGCTGTACGTGCCGCGCCTGGGATCGGCCTCGCCCACCACCGGCCTGCTGTGGGAGCTGGAGGCGATCGCCGCCGTGATCGTGGGCGGCACCGCGCTCAAGGGCGGGGCCGGCAGCATCACCGGCACCTTAGTCGGCGCCGTGCTGCTCTCGGTGATCAGCAACATCCTCAACCTCACCAGCATCATCAGCGTCTACCTGAACGCGGCGGTGCAGGGCTTCGTCATCATCGTGGTGGCTTTCCTGCAGCGGGGCCGCCGGTGAAAGATGTTCTTCAACCGCTGACATTCCTCAAGGAGACACGCATGAAAAACCTGACCCGCCGGCTGGCCCTCGCGGCTGCCGCCCTGACCCTGGCGGCCGGCGCCGCACCCGCCCTGGCGCAACAGGCCAGCCAGAAGCAGGTGGTCGGCGTCGCCATCCCGGCCGCCACCCACAGCTTCACCGCCGGCATCGTGTACTGGGCCAACCAAGCCAAGAAGGACCTGGAGAAGGCCAACCCCGGGCTGCAGGTGATCGTCAAGACCGCGGCCAATGCCTCCGAACAGGCCAACCAGCTGCAGGACCTGGTGACGGTGAACAAGATCAACGCGCTGGTGATCTTCCCGTTCGAATCGGCGGCGCTCACCAAGCCGGTGGCGCAGGTCAAGTCCAAGGGCATCTACGTCACGGTGGTCGACCGGGGCCTGACCGACACCAGCGCCCAGGACGCCTACGTGGCCGGCGACAACACCGCCTTCGGCCGCATCCCGGCCGAGTACATCGCCAAGGCCCTGGGCGGCAAGGGCAACATCGTGGCCCTGCGCGGCATCCCCACCACCCTGGACAACGAGCGCATGGAGGCCTTCAACGCGGTGCTCAAGAAGCATCCCGACCTGAAGCTGCTCGATGCCAAGCACGCCAACTGGAACCGCGACGACGCCTTCAAGGTGACGCAGGACTACCTCACGCGCTTCAAGAACATCGACGCGATCTGGGCCGCCGACGACGACATGGCGGTGGGCGTGCTGCGCGCCATCGAGCAGGCCAAGCGCAACGACATCAAGCTGGTGTTCGGCGGCGCGGGTGCCAAGGGCATGGTCAAGACGCTGATGGACGGCAGCAACCCGCTGATCCAGGCCAACGTGTCCTACTCGCCCAAGTTCATGTACGACGCGATCAAGCTCACCGCCGAGGCCAGGCTGAAGGGCCAGAAGCTGCCCGCCACCACCATCATCCCCTCGGTGCTGATCACCAAGGAGAACGCCAAGCAGTTCTACTTCCCGGACTCGCCGTTCTGACATGTCTCGCCCCATCACCCTGTTCACCGGCCAGTGGGCCGACCTGCCGCTGGCCGAGCTGGCGCCGCTGGCCAAGCGCATGGGCTACGACGGCCTGGAGCTGGCCTGCTGGGGCGACCACTTCAACGTGCAGGAAGCGCTGGCCTCGCCGCGCTACCTGCAGGACAAGTGGGCCCTGCTGCGCGAGCACGGCCTGACCAGCCTGGCCATCGGCAACCACCTGGTGGGCCAGGCGGTGTGCGACCCGATCGACGAGCGCCACCGGTCCATCCTGCCGCCCCACGTGTGGGGCGACGGCGACACGGAGGGCGTGCGCCAGCGCGCAGCCCGGGAGCTGGCCGACACCGCCCGGGCGGCCGCGAAGTTCGGTGTGGAGACCGTCACCGGCTTCACCGGCTCGTCGATCTGGCATGCCACCTACGCCTTCCCGCCGACCTCGCAGGCCTACTGGGACCAGGGCTTCGCCGACTTCGGCCGGCGCTTCGCCCCCATCCTGCAGGCCTTCGACGAGGCCGGCGTGAACTTCGCGCTGGAGGTGCACCCCACCGAGATCGCGTTCGACATCGCCTCCAGCCAGCGCGCCATCGAGGCGGTGGGCGGCCACCGCCGCTTCGGCTTCAACTTCGACCCCAGCCACCTGGCCTACCAGGGCGTGGACTACGTGAAGTTCCTGCGCACCTTCGCCGACCGCATCTACAACGCCCACATGAAGGACGTGTGGTGGGGCAGGGGCGACGGCACGGTGGGCGTGTTCGGCGGCCACACCAGTTTCGGCGACGCGCGCCGCTTCTGGGACTTCCGCAGCGTGGGCCGCGGCATGGTGGACTTCGAGTCCATCATCGTCGCGCTCAACGACATAGCCTACGCCGGCCCGCTGTCGGTGGAATGGGAGGACAGCCGGATGGACCGCGTGCACGGCGCCACCGAGAGCGCGGCCTTCTGCAGGCGGCTGGACTTCAAGCCGGCCGCCGGCGCCTTCGACGCGGTGTTCGCGCGGGAGCACCAGTGACCGGCTCCCACCGCAAGCTGCGCTACGCCATGGTCGGCGGCGGCCAGGGCGCCTTCATCGGCGCGGTGCACCGGCAGGCCCTGGCGCTGGACGGGCAGTTCGAGCTGGTGGCCGGCGCGCTCTCGTCCACGCCGGATCGGGCGCGCGCCTCCGGCCGCGCGCTGCGGCTGCCCGAGTCGCGCAACCACGGCAACTGGAAGGAGTTGCTGGCCGACGAGCTGCGCCGCGATGCCGCCGAGCGCATCGACCTGGTGGTGATCGTCACGCCCAACCACCTGCACCACCCGGTGGCATGCGCCTTCGTCGATGCAGGCTTCCACGTGGTGTGCGACAAGCCGCTGGTGCACACCGGCGCGCAGGCCGAGGAGCTGGCCGCCGCGGTGCGGCGCCAGGGCACGGTGTTCGGCGTCACCTACAACTACACCGGCTACCCGCTGGTGCGCCAGGCGCGCGAGATGGTGCGCGCGGGCGAACTGGGCGCCATCCGCAAGGTAGTGGTCGAGTACAGCCAGGGCTGGCTGGCGACCCCGCAGGAAGCGGGCGGCAACAAGCAGGCGGCCTGGCGCGCCGATCCGGCCCAGGGCGGCCTGGGAGGCGCCATCGCCGACATCGGCACGCATGCCGAGAACCTGGTCACAACGGTCACCGGCCTGCGAATTGAGAGCCTGTGCGCCGACCTCACCGCCTTCGTGCCGGGGCGGGCACTGGACGACGACGCGAGCGTGCTGCTGCGCTTCGAGGGCGGCGCCCGCGGCGTGCTGGTGGCCTCGCAGGTGATGACGGGCGTGGAGAACGGGCTGCGGCTGCAGGTAGCCGGTACCGGCGGCAGCCTGGAGTGGCACCAGGAGGACCCCAACCGCCTGCTGCACCGGCCGCTGGACGGGCCGGCGCGCCTGCTCACCCGCGGCGGGCCGGGGCTGTGCGAGGCGGCGCGCCGCGCCTGCCGGCTGCCGCCCGGCCATCCCGAAGGCTTCATCGAGGCCTTCGCCAACGTCTACCTGGGCGTCGCCGGCGCGGTGCGTGCCCATGCGCAGGGCCGCGCGCCGCAGCCGCTGGAGGCCGACCACCCGGGCATCGCCGAGGGCGTGCGCGGCGTGCGCTTCGTCGAGGCGGTGGTCGCGTCCGCCGCCAGCGCGCAGAAGTGGACGCCGCTGCCCGACTGAGCGGGCGCATGGCCGGTGCCGGGGCACTGGACCTACACTGGCGCATGCTTCGCTGGATCATCGTCATCTTCCTGGCCCTCATGCTGATCAGCTGGTTCAGCCCCATGCTGCAGAAACTGGGCTTGGGCAAACTGCCCGGCGACCTGCGCTTCCGGCTGTTCGGCCGCGAATGGTTCGTCCCGCTGACCACCACCATCCTGCTGAGCCTGCTGGCCGGCGGCATTGCCAGGCTGATCTGACATGCAGGCCTGCGTCGACATCGGTGGCACCAAGGTCGCCGCCAGCCTGGTGCAGCCGGGGGCGGACCTGTCGCGCACGCTGGTGCACCGCCAGTCCGAACCCACGGTGAAGGAGGGCGCCCGCACGGCGCTGGCGGGCCAGGTGCTGCGCCTGGTCGACCGGGCCTGCGCGCAGGCGGGCATCCCCGCCTCGGCCATCACCGAAGTGGCGGTGTCCTCCACCGGGCCGTTCCGGCTGCACGGGGGCCGGGCCGAACTGGTCACGCCCAACATCTGCGGCGGCATGGGTGAGCCCGGGCGCCTGCCCAACGACTGGACCTCCGTGCCCATGGAGGCGCCGCTGGCCGAACGCTTTCCCGCCGTGCGGATGGAGAACGACGGCATCGCCGCCCTGGAGGCCGAGCGCCGCTGGGGGGCGCTGCAGGGCCTGGACCACTGCGCGTACGTGACCTGGAGCACCGGCGTAGGCACCGGGCTGTGCGTGGGCGGGCGCGTGCTGCGCGGCAAGAACGGCAACGCCGGCCATGCCGGCCACAGCTATGTGGCCGACGCCGATCCCCAGGCCCTGTGCGGCTGCGGCAACCGGGGCGACCTGGAGTCGCTGGTGTCGGGCACGGCCATCAGGAGGCGCTTCGGCGACCGCTGGCCGGGTGCAAGCGCACTCATGGAGGCCGCGGGCAGCGGCGACGCGGCCGCCCTGGCGGTGGTGGACGATCTGTGCCGGGTGCTGGGCCGCGCGCTGTACAACCTGGCCGTCACGCTGGACCTGCAGCGCATCAGCCTGGGAGGCAGCGTGTTCCTGCACCACCAGGCACTGCTGCTGCCCCGGCTGCAGGCGCAGCTGCGCGGCCGCCTGCCGGCCCTCACCGACGGGTGCGACATCGTGGCGGCCGGCCTGGGCGAGCGCGTCGGCGACTACGCCGCGCTGGCCCTGCTGGCTGCCCCATGAAAACGGCCCCTGACCCATCGCGGGCGGGGCCGTGAGCTCAAGACCAGCGGCGGCGCGTCAGCGGTAACCCGGTTCGCTGGCGTTGTGGATGATCCAGATCAGGTTGCCCGAGCCGTACTGGAAGCCGGCCGGCCCTGCGAAGATCAGGCGGCCCTGGTTCTTGTAGACCAGCTCGTGGCGGTGGCGGTCGCTGCCGAAGTAGAACGGGATCCAGGCCTTGCCCGAGATATAGGTGCCCTGGTCGCTGGGCGCGCCCAGCATGTCGGTCACCTGCTTCATCGGCATGCCGATCTCCAGCCGGTTGAACCGGCTGCCGGACACCGGCTTGCCGGTGATCTCGCCTTCCCAGCCGTCGCGTCCCTTGACCTTGCGGCCTTCGCCGGCCGCCACCTTGGACGAGTCGGTCACCTCGCCGCGGCCGTTGACGCCACCGGCCGGTACCGGTGCCTTGGCGGCCGGTGCGGGCGCGGGGGCAGCCGCAGGGGCGGGGGCGGCGGCCGTTCCGCCACCCAGGCCCATCTGGGCGCAACCGGCGGTCAGCAGGGCGGCGCCGAACAGGGCGGCCAGGGTCGGGGTCTGTTGTTTGCGCATGGCAGTTCTCCTCCTCTTTGAAAGGTCTTCCATTGTGGGTGCGCGTCTTCGCCGGCGCCCATAGCTGGAGGGTGTGTTGATGCGCGCATGCAACGCCGCGACGCTGCCGTCGGCAGCAGGCGGACTTATGGATTACTTGGCCATCCGGGCCTGCACGGCCTCGACGCGCGCCCGGTGGATCATGTCCCCGATGTTCTTGCCGGCCACCCCGCTCGCGTGCGCGGCGTCGGCCACCGAGGCCGTGTCCACCGACCGGGCGGCGGCGAGCGCAGCCAGCAGCGTTTCCCGCTGCGGGTAGGGCCGCTGGTCCAGGCCGCCGCCGCGGCCGCGCGCGTCGCACTCGCAGGCCAGCAGGATGTCGGCAAAGCGCGCCGGCTTGCGGAAGGCATCGCAGCGCTCCAGCAACCGCACCACCGCGGCGGCGCCGAATTCGCCGCTGCGGTGGATGTTGCCGTGCTCGCGCGCCACCACGTCGGCCAGCTCGCGGCATTCGCCCGGCACCCGCAGCCGCTCGGCCAGGCCCTTGAGCAGCCGGGCGCTGCGTTCCTCGTGGCCGATGTGCCTGGGCAGGACATGGGCCGGGGTCGTGCCCTTGCCCAGGTCGTGCGCCAGGCAGGCGAAGCGCACCGGCAACGGCGCCTGCAGCCGTGCGCCCATGTCCAGCACCATCATCAGGTGCACGCCGGTGTCCACCTCCGGGTGGTACTCGGCGCGCTGCGGCACGCCCCACAGGCGGTCCACCTCGGGCAGCAGCCGGGCCAGCGCGCCGCACTCGCGCAGCACCCCGAACATGCGCGAGGGCCGCTGCTCCATCAGCCCGCGCGCCAGCTCCTGCCAGACGCGCTCGGCCACCAGGGCGTCGACCTCGCCGTCCTGCACCATGCCGCGCATCAGCGCCAGGGTCTCCGGCGCCACGGCGAAGTCGGCGAAGCGGGCGGCGAAGCGCGCCAGCCGCAGGATGCGCACCGGGTCCTCGCGGAAAGCCTCGGTGACGTGGCGCAGCACGCGCGCGCGCAGGTCGCGCTGGCCGCCGAACGGATCGATCAGCCGTCCCTGGGGATCGCGCGCCATGGCGTTGATGGTCAGGTCGCGCCGGGCCAGGTCCTGCTCCAGCGTCACGCCGGGCTCGGCATGGAAGGCGAAGCCGTGGTAGCCGCGCGCGGTCTTGCGCTCGGTGCGCGCCAGCGCGTACTCCTCGCGCGTCTCGGGATGCAGGAAGACCGGGAAGTCCTTGCCCACCGGCAGCCAGCCGGCGCGCATCATGGCCTCGGGCGTGGCGCCCACCACCACCCAGTCGCGGTCATGCACCGGCCGGCCCAGCAGGGCATCGCGCACCGCACCGCCGACTTCGTAGATCTGCATCGGGCCAGTGTACGGCCCGGCCAGCGGCGGGCAGCTCAGCCGTTGAGCTGCTGCCAGACCTGGCGGGCCTGCACGGCCAGCTGAGGTGGCGCCGGCGGCAGCGGCAGCCGGCAGTCGCCCACCTCCAGGCCCAGCGTGCGCAGCATCGCCTTGGCCGACATCGCGAAGACCCAGTCCTCGCCGCTGGCAAAGGCGAACGAGGGCAGCAGCCGCTGGTTCAGCTCGCGGGCACGCTGCACGTCACCCCTGCCGAATGCTTCGATCAGTTCCTTGAAGACCGGCGAGGTCCAGTGGGTGCTGGTGCCCACCAGGCCGACCCCGCCCACGGCGAGCAGCGGCAGGGTCAGCGCGTCGTCGCCCGCGTACAGGTCGAAATGCGCGCCGGCCTGCGCCACCAGGTCCGCCGCCGCGGCCGGATCGCCGGTGGCGTCCTTGAACGCGACCAGGTTGGGCACTTCGCGGAACAGGCGCAGCAGCACCTCCCGGGCGATGCGGCGGCCGGTGCGCAGCGGCACGTCATAGGCCATCACCGGCAGGCGGGTGGCGCCGGCGACGGCGCGCAAGTGCGCCTCCAGGCCGGCCTGGGGCGGCCGGGTGTAGTAGGGCGCCACCACCAGCACGCCGGCCGCGCCCAGGCCCTGCGCCCGGCGCGTGAGCGCCACGCTGCGCGCCGTGTCGCCGCTGCCGGTGCCGGCCAGCACCGGGATGGTGACGGCTTGCGCCACCGCCCGCACCAGGTCGCTGTGCTCCTCGTCGGTGAGCGAGGAGCCCTCGCCGGTGGTGCCCGCCACCACCAGAGCGTCATGGCCGCGGCCAGCCAGCCAGCGGGCCAGCCGCTGCGCCGCACCCAGGTCCAGCCGCCCCTGCGCGTCGAAGGGCGTCACCATGGCCGTCAGCACGGCGCCGAAATGGCGCGGCTGCGCCGCATTGCCGGCGGTGGCGTTCACCGCGCCGTCCGGTAGGGCTCCTCGAAATCGAGGAAGTCCTTCTCGGCCAGCGCATCGTCCACCCAGGCCTTCACGCCCGGCAGGGCGCCGACACGGCGGATGTAGTCGGTGACAGGCGCGGGAACCGGCAGGGCATAGGTCTTCAGGCGCATGCACACGGGCGCGAAGAAGGCGTCGGCGATGGAGAACTCTCCGAACAGCATTGGGCCGCCGTGCTGCTCCAGCAGCCCGGTCCACATGTCGACGATGCGCTGCACGTCGGCGCGCACTGCCGGCTGGTCGCGCCAGACCAGGGCGCCCACCTGCGGCAGCGTCGCCTCGATGTTCATCGGGCAGTGGCTGCGCAGGGCGGAGAAGCCCGCGTGCATCTCGGCGCAGACGCTGCGCGCCCGCGCGCGGGCACGGGTATCGCGCGGCCACAGCGCCCGCTCGGGAAAGCGCTCGGCCAGGTATTCCGCGATCGCCAGCGTGTCCCAGACCGCGAGGTCCCCGTCCACCAGGACCGGCACCAGGCCCGCGGGGCTCACCGCCGCCACCGTTTTCTGGAACGCGGAATCGGCGTCCCGGTCGAAGCGGACCTTGACCTCCTCGAACGGGATGCCGGCCTGGCGCAGCAGCACCCAGGGCCGCATGGACCAGGACGAGTAGTTCTTGTTGCCGATGTAGAGCTTGAGCACGCGCGTTCTCCTCGAATGCAGCGCATGCTAGCGGCCGCCGCCGGCGCATTGATGCAAAAAAGTCGGCTGATTGATGCGGCCCGTGCGGCCGGCTTGCGTCGACGGCTGTTCGTGTTATAAACCAGATGGTTAAATAACCGATTGGCTTTTCATGGCGACCGACGCACTGAGCCTGGCCTTCGCGGCGCTGGCCGACCCCACCCGCCGCATGCTGCTGGCCCGCCTGGCCCAGGGTGCGACCAGCGTGAACGAACTGGCGGCGCCCTTCGACATGAGCACGCCGGCGGTCTCCAAGCACCTGAAGGTGCTGGAGCGCGCAGGCCTGGTGGAAACGGGACGCCTGGCGCAGGCCCGGCCGCGCCGGCTGGTCGCGCAGCCGCTGCAGGCGGCGGCCCAGTGGCTGGAGGTTTACCGCCCGCTCTGGGAGGCGCGGCTGGACCGGCTGGACGGCTATGTGCGCGAGCTGAAGGCAGCCCGTGAGCAGGGCGGCAACGGCCCACCCGGCGCCAAGAGGCCCGGCCGCGCCGGTGCGCCGCCGCGGTCCCCGAACCCCCCGCGCAAGAAAAGGAGCTGACATGCCGAACCCGATGCACACCGACCGGCCACAAGCCGGGCACGCCCTGGTCATCACCCGGGTGCTCGACGCGCCGCCTGATCTCGTGTTCGAAGCCTGGACGTCGGCCGACCACCTCCAGCGGTGGTGGTACCCCCGCCAGGACGGCCGGGACTTCGTCTGCACGTCGTTCGAGATGGACTTCCGCGTCGGCGGTGCCTACCGGTACTCGATCCGCTCGCCGCAGGGGCAGGACTACCCAGCCCACGGCACCTACCTGGAGATCGCGCCGGGGCGGCGGCTGGTGTTCACCTTCCAATGGGACGGTCCGGCTTCGCCCCAGACCTTGATCGCCGTGGACTTCGAAGCCCTGGCCGGCGCCAGGACGCGCCTGACCTTCACCCAGGAGGCGTTTGCCGATGCGGCCGACCGAGACTCGCACGAGAGCGGGTGGAGCGACGTGCTGGACCGGCTGGCCGAGGCGCTGGCCGTGCGGGAGAAAAGGGCATGACGGCCGCGTTCCACGGCTCCTGCCACTGTGCCGCGGTCCGGTTCCGCTGCGAATTGGAGGTCCAGCAGCCCACCAGCCGGTGCAACTGCTCGATCTGCCGCAAGTCGCGCTTCTGGAAGACCCTGGTGGCGGGCGACCGGTTCACGCTGCTGCAGGGCCGCCAGGCCCTCGCCGAGTACCGCTTCGGCAGCCGCAGGATCGCGCACATGTTCTGCCGCCACTGTGGCGTGAAGGTCTATGGCCACAGCGGCGCCGAGGCGTTCGGGCAGGAGTTCTACGCCGTGAACCTCGCATGCCTGGACGACGTGCGCGACGAGGACCTGGCCGCCCTGCCCCTGGCCTACGAGGACGGGCGGCACGACGACTGGGCATCCGCGCCCGCGGTGACCTGCATCCTCTGAGCCGCGGGCAGGCCGGCGTCAGTCGTCCGTCTTGCGCGGGCCCTCGTCCTTGCCCATCAGCCGCCGCACCGGTTTCTCGGACATCAGCACGCCCAGGGCCAGCAGCGCGCTGAACACCGCGATGGCCTCGCGGCCCAGGCCCGCCGTCATGCCGATGGCCGACGTCATCCACAGGCCGGCCGCCGTGGTCAGGCCGCGCACCTGGTCGTCCTGGGCCGACTTCAGGATGGCGCCGGCGCACAGGAAGCCGATGCCCGCGACCACGCCCTGGATCACCCGGCTCAGGTCGCCGGGCTCGATGCCGGACTGCAGCGCGGCGAGCACGAACAGGGCCGAGCCCAGCGACACCAGCATGTGCGTGCGCAGTCCCGCGGCCTTGCCGGCGTGCTCGCGCTCGTAGCCGAGCATCGCACCCAGCAGCGCCGCCAGCAGCAGGCGCAGCACGATGCGGGTGATGTCCTCCAGGTCGCGGAAGTCCGAGAACTCGGCCGCGAGGGTGGCCAGGATCCGGTCGCCCACGTCCATCAGGGCAGGTCCGCGCTGGGCTCGGGCAGGCTGGCGTCGCGCGGCCCCACGCTGCCCAGGCGCGCCTTGAGCGACTGCGGCTGGCCGGTGAGCAGCGCGGCGTAGGCCGTGGTGTTGGCCAGCACCTTCTTGACGTAGTCGCGGGTCTCGCCGAAGGGCACGTTCTCGGCCCAGGCGGCGGCGTCCATCACGGGGCCGTTGCGCCAGGCGCGCGGGCGGCTGGGACCGGCGTTGTAGGCGGCCGCGGCCAGCGGCATGGAGCCGCCGAAATCGTCCAGCACCAGCTTGAGGTAGCCGGTGCCGATGGCGATGTTGGTCTCGCGGTCGTTCAGCTGGTCGACCTTGAAGCCCTGCAGCCCGATGCGGCGCGCCGTCCAGCGGGCCGTGCCGGGCATCACCTGCATCAGCCCGGAGGCGCCCACGTGCGAGCGCGCGTCCGTGACGAAGCGGCTTTCCTGGCGGATCAGGCCGTACACGTAGGCCGGGTCCAGGCCGATGTCCTGGCTGCGGCGCACCACCGACGCCTGGTGGGGCGTGGGGAAGCGCTGCTGGACGTCGAACTCGACCTTGGTGCGCTCGCTGGTGTTGATGCAGCGGTCCCAGACCTGGCTGTCGCAGGCCAGCTGCGCCGCCGCCAGCAGTTCGCGGTCGTTCATGCCGCCGGGCCGGTGCAGGTTGGTGGTGTAGTTCCACTCGCGCACGCCCTCGGGGCGCAGGCCCAGGGCGATGGCCTGCAGCCCGCGCGCCAGCCCGGGGTTGAGGCGGGCGGCCTCGCGCTCCTCGTCGGTCAGCGGCGCCGGCCGCGCGGGCAGCACGATGCGGTGGCCCAGTTCCTCCAGCGCCAGCTGCTCGTAGAAGCCGCGCGGCGATGCCAGCGCCGCCAGCAGGCGGCGGGACTCCTCGCGCCGGTCGTCCCCGCCCACGCCCATCAGGGCGCGGGCGCGCCAGTAGGTCCATGCCGGCTCGCGACGCAGTTCCTCGCTCATGGCGTCGGTGGCCGCCAGGATGGATTTCCATTGCGGCCCGCCGGCGGTGCGCAGGGCGGCGCGAACCTTCCAGGCCAGCATGTCGTCGCTGAGGTCCGAGTCGCGGCTGACGCGGGCGTAGTAGCCGGCCGCTTCCGGCTCCAGCCGGGTCGCGGCCTGCTTGCCGATCGCGCCCCAGACCCAGTTGCGCTCCTCCGGCGAGAGCATGGGCCCCCACTTGTTCTCCAGCTGGGCGGCGGCCTTCTCGCTGTCGCTGGAGGCCAGGCGGATCAGGGCCAGCACCACCAGCTCCTTGCGGGTGCGCGAGGCCGCGAAGACCCGGCTGGTGAGGAACTTGGTGGGGCTGGCATTGAGCTCCTTCAGGCCGGACAGGGCTTCGGGCTCCACCATCTCGACGGCCGCCGCGGCGGCCTGCGGGCGGTTGTGCTCCGTGGCCAGGCGGGCCTTGCGCCAGACGTCGGCCTCGGCGAGCCGGCCGCGCCCGACCTCGCCCACCAGGCCGCGCGCGGCCAGGGTGCAGGCGTCCTCGGGGTCGCGCTGCGCGAACCACAGCCGGCGCACCTCCTCGGCCAGGGCCGGCGAGGCGCCTTCGCGCTGCTGCTGCACCGCCAGGGCGTAGCAGCGCACCTGCGGGTCGTCGTTCATGCGAAAGCGCGGGTACTCCTGCGCGAAGGTTGCCCAGTCGCGCCGCAGGCCCAGCTGCAGCAGCCAGTCGTTGCGCAGGCGGTCTTCCTGGTAGGTGCCGGCGTAGCGGGTGAGGAACTCCTGCACCTCCTGCGGCGTGGCCGTCTCCAGCCGCGCGCGCAGCTCCCAGTAGGCGGCCCAGGGCTCCAGGGCGTGGCCGTGCACCTCGGGCAGCAGCTGCGCCAGGCGGGCGCGGTCGTTCCGCTCGAAGGCCTTGGCCATCTCCAGCAGGGCATCGTCGCCGCGACCCGGCGGCAGGACATGCTGTGCCTGCCCGGGGCCGGCCAGCACGGCCGCGAGCAGTGTCAGAATCGTTCTCAACTTCATCGAGGGATTATGGACAAGTCGGAAGAGAAAAAGGCGCTGCGGGCCCAGCTGGTCCAGGCGCGCCTGGCCATGCCGGACCGGCTGCGCGCCGCCTCCGAACTCCAGCGCGTGATGCGCATCTGGCTGGTGGGCAGGGCCGACACCGTGATCGGCGCCTACTGGCCGATCAAGGGCGAGTTCGACCCGCTGCCGGCGCTGCACCGCTGGAAGGAGGACGGCGAGCTGCAGGGCCGGCCGCAGCCGCGCCGCATCGGCCTGCCGGTGGTGGACAAGCTGCACAAGACCCTGAAGTTCCACGCCTGGTTCCCCGGCTGCCCGATGGAGGAGGACGCCTACGGCATCCCCAAGCCCAAGGACACCGAGGTGATCGTGCCCACGCTGCTGTTCGTGCCCTGCGTGGGCTACGGGCCCGGCGGCTTCCGGCTGGGCTATGGCGGCGGCTTCTACGACCGGACCCTGGCCGAGCTGCGGCCGCGGCCCTTCACCGTGGGCCTGGGCTTTTGCAACGCCTTCCTGCCCGACCTGGAGCCCGAGCCGCACGACGTCCCGCTGGACGCCATCCTGAACGACAACGGCGTCGTCTGGCCGGTGTGACACCCTGGGAAGCCCGCGCGTGAAAACCCTGACCCGGATCCTGATCGCCCTGCTGGCCGTGCTGCTGCTGGCCGCCGCCGTCCTGCAGCTGACGGGCCACGGCTACTTCTGGAAGGCCCTGCGCTACACCTACCTGCAAGGCCACAACACCGCGCACATCGACGATGCGCGCAACTTCATCCAGGCCCCGATCACCGGCGGCCCGCCCCAGCCCTGGCCGGCGGCGGCCGCCCCGCGGCCGCTGTCCGACGCCATGCGGCAGTACCTGCAGACGCACCGCAGCGCCGCCTTCCTGGTGGCGCACCGCGGCGCGCTGGTGCACGAGAGCTACTTCCCGCCCTACGGCCCGGACAGCCGCACCAACGTCTTCTCCATGGCCAAGACGGTGACCACCCTGCTCGCCGGCGCGGCCGTTGCCGACGGGCTGGTGCCCGGCTTCGACGCGCCGCTGTCCACCTGGGTGGGCGAGTACGCGGCGCACCCGCAGGGCCGCTCCGCCACCCTGGCGCAGCTGTCGGCCATGACCGCCGGCCACGAGTGGACCGAGAACTACTACCTGCCGCTCAACCCCACGACCGAGCTGTACTTCGCCGGCCATGCCGCGGCCACCGTGCTGCGCCACGGCTTCGAGCGGGCGCCGGGCAGCGGCTACGAGTACAGCAGCGCTTCCACCCAGCTGCTGGGCATCGCCCTGCAGCGGGCGCTGCAGGTGCGCGAGGGCGGCCTCACGCTGGCCGGCTACGCGTCGCGCCGGCTGTGGCAGCCGCTGGGCCTGCAGGACGCGAGCTGGAGCCTGGACGCGCCGCGCGAGCGCGGCGGCATGGAGCTGGCCTACTGCTGCATCCACACCTCGGCGCGCAACATGGCCCGCCTGGGGCAGCTGCTGCTGCAGGAAGGCCAGTGGAACGGCCGGGCGGTGCTGCCCGCCGACTTCGTGCGGCGCATGACCTCGCCCAACGGCCAGGTGGACTACTACGGCCACGGCCTGTGGATGGACCCGGGCCACAGCCCGCCCTTCTACTTCATGCAGGGCCACCTGGGCCAGTACACCATCGTCGTTCCCTCGGCGCAGCTGGTGATCGTGCGCCTGGGCCAGTGGCGCACCAAGGAACGGGGCCGCCACGCCGTCATCCCGGAAGAGGTGTACCTCTACGTGCAGGAGGCGCTGGCCCTGGTGGGCGGGCCTTCCAAGCAGGCGGCCGGTCGCTAGTCGATGAAGTCCACGGTGTCCGGGTCGGGCACCTCGCCGATGGTCTCGCGGGTGCGCTTGCTCTGCGCCATCATCCAGTCGCGGAAGGCCGCGATCTCCGGCCGCTGCGCGCCGCGCGGCCCCAGGATCATCCAGTAGGCCATGGGCGACTCCATGCGCAGCTGGGGCAGCGGCTCGATCAGGTCGCCGTTGGCCAGGTGCTCGGCCACCATGGGCAGGCGCGCCAGCACCACGCCCTGGCCGGTGAGGGCCGCCTGCACCATCTGGTAGGCGTAGTTGAAGTACAGCCAGCGCTTGGGCTGCAGCTTCGGCTGCTGCTGCTCGTCGAACCAGCGGCGCCAGGTCAGCCACTCCAGGTGGGTGCGGTGCGCGTCGCCCGCCTCGATCAGCGCGAACTGCGCCAGGTCGGCCGGCTTCTTCAAGGGACCGCCGGTCTTGAGCAGCCAGGGGCTGACCACCGGCGTGAGCTGCTCGCCGAACAGCCGCGCCGCCTGCGCCGGCATGGTGGCCATGGGACCGTAGCGCAGGGCCAGATCCACGTCGGCCAGCTCCAGGTCGAGCGTGGTGTCCGAGGCGTCGATGCGGATGTCGATGTCCGGGTGCTCGCGCTGGAACTGCTCCAGCCGCGGGATCAGCCACATGGACGCGAACGAGGCGAAGGTGGTGAGCGAGACGTTCTTGCGCCCGGCGCTCTGGCGGATCTGGCGCACCGCGCCGTCGATGCGCGGCAGGCTCTGCGACACCGCCAGCAGCAGCTGGGCACCGGCGCTGGTCAGCTCCACCGCGCGGGTGTGGCGCAGGAACAGGCCCACGCCCACCTCCTCCTCCAGCGCCTGGATCTGCCGGCTGACGGCCGACTGCGTCAAGGCCATCTCCTCGGCGGCGGCGCGGAAGTTCAGGTGGCGGGCCACCGCCTCGAAGGCGCGCAGGTAGCCCGCCGAGACCGGCCGGCTGCGCAGGTGGGTTTGCGAGTGCTGCATGGGGATTGATGCGGAACGCGAATGAATAGCCTAGCCGCATTTCATTGGACTGCCAAGCCGCCGGCGCCCATCATCCCATTGCAGACAAGCCCAACCGGAGCGCCGCCATGGAGTTCAGATCGCAAGCCGCCACGCATCAATCGCCCGCCGCCGCCAAAGCCGCCCTGGCGGGCACCTGGAAACTGGGCGTGCGCCAGGCGGTGAGCCTGGCGCCGCGCGAGCCGGGCGTCTTCACCGTGGCCCATGGCCGGCTCTGGGTGACCTTCGACGGCCCGCACGCCGGCCCCGCCAACGACTGGGGCGACCGGGTGCTGGGCGCCGGCGACCGGCTGGTGCTGGGGCCCGGCCAGCGCCTGGTGGTCGAGCCCTGGGACTGCCGGCAGGCCGGCTATTTCAGCTGGGATCCCTTGCCCCACGCCGTGCCGGTGCGCTCGGCCCGGATGGTCCCCCTGCTGCAGGCCGTGGCCGACCTGCGCCTGGCGTTGGTGTTCGGCGCCGGCGCGTCGCTGCGGCTGCTGCGCGGCATCGGCCATGCGGTGCTGGGCGCCGCGCCGCGGCAATCGGCGCCGGACGTCTGCTGCCCGCGTGGTGCGATGGGCTGAGGCTTTCCCCCCGCCGGGCGAAGAGGGGCAGGGGGAGAAGGGGGTAAGGCGAGGAGCTCCTACAGCCCTGCAAGCAGGCCAGCACCCCTATTGATCAGGCTTCTGCGAACCTGGGCAGGGATAATGCCCGGCACCTGCCTGCCCCATGGCCCGCCCCAAGTCCCAGCAACACGACATCAAGCGCGACGAGATCCTGGACGTGGCGGCGCAGTGCTTCGCCGACCGCAGCTATCCCGCCGCCAGCATGAACGACATCGCCGCGGCCTGCGGCGCGTCCAAGGCCCGGCTCTACCACTACTACGAGAGCAAGGAAGCCATCCTGTTCGATCTGCTGGACCGCTACACCCAGCGGCTGCTGGCG
The DNA here is from genome assembly GCF_000215705.1 of Ramlibacter tataouinensis TTB310. Taxonomy (NCBI): domain Bacteria; kingdom Pseudomonadati; phylum Pseudomonadota; class Betaproteobacteria; order Burkholderiales; family Comamonadaceae; genus Ramlibacter; species Ramlibacter tataouinensis. The sequence continues at coordinate 776,602 of NC_015677.1, forward strand.
CTGATCGCGCAGGCCGAGGCCACCGCGCAGCGGCGCAACCTGGACGACCGCGCCGCGCTGCACGAGCTGGTGCGCGCCTTCCTGCAGGAGTACGAGACCTCGGCCACCCGCCACGTGGCGCTGCTGAACGACACCAAGTTCCTGGGCCCGGCGCAGCGCGAGCTGGTGCTGGACCGCCAGCGCGACGTGGTCTCGGCCGTCACCCGCTTCCTGCGGCGCGCCTACCCGCAGCGGCTGCAGGCGGGCAACCAGACCGCCGTGACCATGATGCTGTTCGGCATGATCAACTGGACCTTCACCTGGCTGCGTCCGGGCGGCGCCATGAGCTACGCCGCCTTCGCCGAGGAGGTGATCGCCATGCTGGAGCACGGGCTGAAGGGATGACCGCGCGCCACGTCGTCGTCATGGGCGTCTCCGGCTGCGGCAAGTCGGCGGCGGGGCAGGCGATCGCGCGGGCGCTGGGCCTGCCCATGATCGAGGGCGACGCCTTCCACCCGCCCGGCAACATCGCCAAGATGCAGGGCGGCCTGCCGCTGTCGGACGCCGACCGCGCCGGCTGGCTGGACACGCTGGCGGCCGAACTGGCGCGGCATCCCGGCGGCGCCGTGCTGGCCTGCTCCGCGCTCAAGGCCGCCTACCGCGAGCGGCTGCGCCGCGCCGTGCCCGACCTGCGCTTCGTGCACTTGGCGCTTACGCCCGAGCAGGCACTGGCCCGGGTGGCGGCCCGGCCCGGCCACTTCTACCCGCCCAGCCTGGTGGGCAGCCAGTTCCAGGCGCTGCAGGACCCGGCCGGCGAGCCCGGCGTCACGGTGGTGGATGCGACGCTGCCGCCGGCCCAGGTGGTGGACCGCGCGCTGGCCGGCTTGGCCGCAGGGCGATTCAACAATCCGTAATCGATTACGGATAGGTAAAATCGACCGCTTCCGCGCCGGCGCCGATGCTGGTGCGCACCAGGAGACACGATGTCCAAAGCCTTCGCCAGCCAGGCCGACCTGGCCGACAAGAAGATCACCTTCGAGCAGCTGTCCGCCCACTGCTGGGCCTACACCGCGGAGGGCGACCCGAACTCCGGCGTCATCATCGGCGACAGGTTCATCATGGTCAGCGACGCCACCGCCACGCCGGCCATGGCGCGCGACCTGATCGCCAGGATCCGCACCGTCAGCGACAAGCCGATCAAGTACGTGCTGCTCACGCACTACCACGCGGTGCGGGTGCTGGGCGCCAGCGCCTACTTCGCCGAGGGCGCGCAGGAGATCATCGCCAGCCAGGGCACGCTGGAGCTGATCATCGAGCGCGGCAAGGAGGACATGCAGTCCGAGATGGAGCGCTTCCCGCGCCTGTTCCGCAACGCCGAGACGGTGCCGGGCCTGACCTGGCCCACCCTGGTGATCGGCGGCGGCAACCCGGTCCAGGGCGAGGTGCCCGGCCGGCTGACCGTGGACCTGGGCGGCGTCCAGGTGCAGATCTGGCATCCCGGGCCCGGCCACACCCGCGGCGACACCATCGCCTGGGTGGCGCAGGAGAAGGTGCTGTTCTCCGGCGATCTGGTGGAGTACGAGGCCGGCGTGTACACCGGCGACGCGCACCTGGAGGAATGGCCCGCCACGCTGGAGGCGCTGCGCGCCCTCAACGCCGAAGCCATCGTGCCCGGCCGCGGCGAAGCCATGAAGGGCAGCGCCCAGGTGAACCGGGCGCTGGACTACACCAAGCGCTGGGTCGAGACGCTGTACCGCTGCGCCCGCGAGGCCGCGCAGGCGAACATGGACCTCAGGTCCGCGATGGCGCACACGCGCAAGGCGATGGACCCGGTGTTCGGCCACGTGTTCATCTACGAGCACTGCCTGCCCTTCGACGTCAGCCGCGCCTACGACGAGGCGCGCGGCATCAAGAACCCCCGCATCTGGACCGCCGAACGCGACAAGGAGATGTGGGCGTCGCTGCAGGCGTGACCGCCAGTCTGTAGTCCGCCGACTACATGCTCAGCGGCAGGCGGACGACAGTCCGGCTCAGCAAGACTTTCTAAGCTGCGGTCGCCCAGAACAAGGAGACCACGTGCTTTCAGGCAAGACCCCGCGCATCCTGCAGCAGCAGCCGCGCCGCGATGACGACAGCGACAGGCAGCAGCAACAACAGTCCGGCTCGCGCGAGTTCCAGCCCCGGGCGGGCGACCAGCAGCAGCGTCTGCAACGGCAACAGATGGGGGAGGGCAACCCCTCGCAGGAGAAAGGCGGGCGCTGATCCTTCAGCCGCGCGCCGGGGCGCCGTTGCGCGCCAGCTCGCGCAGGTCGCGCTGCCAGCCGCGCAGGCGCTGCACCGCGGTCTCGCGCTGGGCCGGCGTGGTGGCGTTGTGGCCCGCGGCGAAGCTGCGGCAGCCTTCCTGTGTCAGCGCCTCCTGGTGCGCGCGCCAGGCCGCGTCGGGCGAGGACTGCACCCGCTCGAAGTAGCCGCGCATCAGGCCGCGCGCCTGCGCCAGCTCCAGGCCCGGCGCCTGCAGCTGGCGCAGCGTCTGCAGCATGTCCTGCTGGCGGCGCTGGCGCTCGGCCAGGATGCGCTGCGGATCGAACACCGACTGCGCCAGCTGCCGGCGCAGCACCGCCAGCTGCGGCTCCTCCAGGCGGCCGTACACCCGCTCGCTGCGTTCGACGATCCGCTCCAGCCGCTGGTCCAGGCGCTCGCCGGGCGGCAGGCGCAGCCACTCGCGCCGGTACTCCTGGTTGTTGCGAGCATAACGCCGCTCCAGGTGCTGCAGCTGGTCGGGCGTGAGCGACAGAGCCAGGGTGACGATGGCCGGCTCTGCCCGCTCGGCCACCGCCAGCAGCCGCTTGCGCGCCTGCTCGAACAGGTCGCAGGCCTGCGCCGCCGTCACCTCGCCCGGCGCCAGGCGCTCCAGCCCCTGCAGCAGCTCTTCCACGCGCGGCAGCTCGGTCTCGCGGTGCCAGAGGTGCAGCCGGGCGATGTCCCCGCGCACGCGCGACGCCTGCGCGGTGTCGAAATCCAGGTAGCCGTCCAGCCACCAGTATGCGACTTCGTCCAGGTTGTTGTAGCTCAGTTTGACCGCGCTGCAGGCGGCCAGGGCCAGGCACAGGGCCAGCAGGCCGATAATCCGCAGCCGTAGTTTGAAGGTGGTCATGGGATGAAGGAGCCTCAATGACAGCAGTGGATGTGGTCGTCATGGCCGCCGGCAAGGGCACGCGCATGAAAAGCCGCCTGCCCAAAGTGTTGCACCGATTGGGCGGCCGCGCGCTGCTGGCCCACGTGGTCGAATGCGCCGCGGGGTTGAAGCCGCGCCGGGTGATCGTGATCACCGGCCACGGGGCCCCCGAGGTCGAAGCCGCGGTGGGGCGCCTCGCGCAGGCGGGCGGCCTGCAGGACTGCTCATGCGTGCGTCAGGAGCCGCAGCTGGGCACCGGCCATGCGGTGCAGCAGGCGCTGCCGCACCTGCCGGAGGACGGCATCTGCCTGGTCCTCAACGGCGACGTGCCGCTGATCGAGGCGGCCACGCTGCAGGCCCTGGTGGACGCCTGCGGCGGCGAGCGGCTGGCCCTGCTGTCGGTGGAGATGGCCGACCCCACCGGCTACGGCCGCATCGTGCGCGAAGGCGACGCCGTGCGCGCCATCGTGGAACACAAGGACGCCGGCGAGGCGCAGCGCGCCATCCGCGAGGTCTACACCGGCTTCATGGCGGTGCCCAACCGGCTGCTGCGCCGCTGGCTGCCCCGGCTCACCGACGACAACGCGCAGCGCGAGTACTACCTGACCGACATCGTCAAGCTGGCGGCGCAGGACGGCGCCGCCGTGGTGGCGCAGCGCACGCACGACCAGGTGCAGGTGGACGGGGTGAACAGCCCGCTGCAGCTGGCCGACCTGGAGCGCGCCTACCAGCGGCGCCAGGCGCGCCGCCTGCTGGAGTCCGGCGTGCGCCTGGCGGACCCGGCGCGCTTCGACCTGCGCGGCCAGCTCAGCTGCGGCCAGGACGTGGAGATCGACGTCAACTGCGTGTTCGAGGGCGAGGTGGCGCTGGGCGACGGCGTGCGCATCGGCGCGAACTGCGTGATCGCCAATGCCCGCATCGAGGCCGGCGCGGTGATCCATCCCTTCACCCACATCGAGGGCGAGAAGGCCGGCGTGCGGGTCGGCGAGGGCGCGCTGGTCGGGCCGTTCGCGCGCCTGCGGCCGGGCGCGCAGCTGGGCGCCGAGGTGCACATCGGCAACTTCGTGGAGGTCAAGAACAGCAGCCTCGCGCGCGGCGCCAAGGCCAACCACCTGGCCTACCTGGGCGACGCCACCGTGGGCGAGCGGGTCAACTACGGCGCCGGCTCCATCACCGCCAACTACGACGGGGCCAACAAGCACCACACCGTGATCGAGGAGGACGTGCACGTGGGCAGCAACTGCGTGCTGGTGGCACCCGTGACCCTGGGCCGCGGCGGCACCGTGGGCGGCGGCTCCACCATCACCAAGGACACGCCGGCCGGCGCGCTGTCGGTGGCGCGCGGCAAGCAGGTGACCATCGCCGGCTGGCAGCGGCCGGTCAAGGGCAAGAAGGCCTAGGCCCGCGGCAGCAGCGCTTCGGCCTCGATCTCCACCCGGTACCCCGGCCCGATCAGCGCGCCCACCTGCAGCATGGTGTTGGCCGGGCGCACCTCGCCGAAGAAGCGCCCGTGCGCGCGGGCTACGGCCTCCCACTCGTTCGCGTCGGTCAGGTACACCCGGGTGCGCACCACGTCCTGCGGGCCCGCGCCCAGGGCCCGCAGGCTGGCCGAGATCTTGTCCAGGATGTAGGTGGCCTGCGCGCCCGCGTCCTGCGGCGCGATGACCGTGGAGGCGCCGTGCGTGGCGGTGGTGCCGGACACCAGGATGCGGCGGCCGTCCCGCACCGCGCGGGAATAACCCGCCAGCGGTTCCCAGACGCTGCCGCTGTCCACCCGCAGCCGCCCCGCCCGCCCCGGCACGGGCTGCGCCCGGTACACCTGCGGCAGAGATTCCAGGTGGTGGCTCAGGTCGCCCGAGGCGGTGAGGAAGGGGGGCTTGCGGTATTCGTCGCCGCAATCGCCCGGGATGGCGCGCGTGGCGGCGAAGGCCCGCTCCAGCAGGGCATGGTCGCGCGCGTCGAGCCGGAACGAGAACACCCGGGCGTTGCCGGCCCGGTGCTCCGACTCGCCCAGGCGGGCGCCGACGATGACCGCGGCCACGGCGGGCTGGTCCAGCACCCAGCGGGTGGCCACGTTGGCGATGGACACCCCGTGGCGCAGCGCGACGGCGTGCGCCGCCCGCAGCACGCCCTGCAGCGCGTCCCAGCCGCCCACCGCCTCGATGAAGCGGCGGTACTTCATCTTGCTCCAGTCGCCGATGGCTTCGGGCTCGGGCTGGTCCAGCCAACGCTCCGACAGGAAGCCGCCGGCCAGCGTGCCGTAGGCCAGCAGCTTCACGCCGCGTGCGAGGCACAGGCGGCTCATCTCGCCCAGGGCGCGCCGGTCCAGCAGCGAGAGGCAGACCTGGTTGGTCGCGACGGGGATGCCGTGCGACAGCAGCAGGTTCAGGTGGGCCGTGTCGAAGTTGGTCAGGCCCAGGTGCGCGACCAGGCCCTCCTGGCGCAGCCGGGCCAGCTGCGCCATCGCGTCGATGTACTGCGGGTGGTCGAAGGACCACCAGTGGAGCTGCATCAGGTCGATGCGGCGCGTGCGCATGCGTTCGCGCGCCCGGTCGACCGCGGCGCGCACCACCTCGGCCGTCATGGGGCCGGGCTCGGGGCACCACTTGGTGAAGGCCGCCAGGCGCAGGCCCTGCGACAACGCCTGGCCGGTGATGACCTCGGCCGAGCCGTAGTGGTCGGCCATGTCGAAGGCGTCGAAGCCGTCGGCCACGTACGCGGCCATCGCGGCCGCGCCCGCGGCAGGGTCCAGCGGCGGCCGGCCCCGCTCCATGTCCGCCACCTGCCACAGGCCGGTGACGATGCGCGGGATGGTGCAGCCGGGGGCGAGCTCGGTGCGCTCCATCGCCGGCGGTCGCGCGGGCGGGTCCCCGCTCATCGGGGCAGGCGGGCCTGCACGGCCTGGACGTCCTCGGCGCTCATCTGGCCGGTGGTCGCCACCTCCCCGTTCTGGATGCGCCACAGGCGGAAGGGGCCGACGATGTCGCCGTTGCGGTCGAACTCCACCGCCCCGATCACGCCCACGTAGCGCACCGGCTTGCGCTCGCGGATCAGCTGCAGCGCGCGGGCGAAGCCCTCGGGGCCGGCGTGCACCACCTCGCCGCCCGGCCGGGTGACCTCGCGGACGGCATCGCGGATGGCCGCGGCCTCGAAGCGGCCGGCCCTGGCGATGGCCAGGCCCAGGATGGCCGCCGCGTCGAAGGAGCGGTCGGCCGCCGGCGCGTTGGCGTCGAAGCCGCCGCTCATGGCGGGGTAGGCCTTGGCGAAGTAGTCGGTGCTGGGCGTGCGGCTGGTCCCGGACGAGGTGCCGAAGGCGTTGTTCAGGTACTGCGCGCCCACGCCCTTGATCAGGTCGGCCGAGTTCATCCCGTCGTTGAGCAGGAAACGCGGCTCGCCGCCCTGCTGCAGCCAGGTGCGCAGGAGGGTGGTGCCGTCACCGGGATAGCCGATCAGGTAGAGCGCCGGCGGGTCGCCCTGCAGCGCGCGCGTGACCTCGGGCGCGTACGAGGCCTGGCTCTGGTTGTAGGGCGTGATGCTGGTGATCTTGCCGCCCAGCGCCTCGTAGGCCTTGCGGAACTCGGCCAGCATGTTGACGCCGAAGTCGTTGTTCACGTGGATCACGGCCAGCTGGCGCATGCCCTGGTCCAGCGCGTACCTGGCCGCGGCCGTGCCCTGCAGCGCGTCGGAGGTGATGGTGCGGAAGAACCAGCCCCTGGTCTGCCCCTCGGCCGCCAGGCGCGTGAGCGTGGGCGAGGACGAAGCCGGCGAGACCTGCACCACGCCCGCCGGCGCGGTGACCGAGGTCACCATGGGAATGGAGTCCGAGGAGATGATGCCGCCGATGATGGCCGGCGTCTTGCGCAGGTCCACCAGCTGGCGCGCCTGGTCCACCGCCACGCTGCCCTGGCTCTGCGAGTCGCGCAGCTCGAAGGCCAGCTGGCAGCCGGCGATGCCCGCCGCGCCGGCGGCGGCGTTGAGGTCGCGAAAGGCCAGTTCCACCGACTTGGACGCGGCCTGGCCGAAGCGGCCGGCCGGGCCGGTGAGCGAGACCACCATGCCCACGTTGTGGCGGCAGCCGGGCGCGCCGGGCGCCGTGGCGGGCGCCTGGGCCCCCGCGGGCAGGGCGGCGCAAAGCAGCGCGGACAGGGCGAGCAGGGACGGGAGCTGGGTCACCGGTTTTCTCCTTGGTTCAGGTTGTATTTCATGATTCGGCCGTGCCGCCCCTGGCGGTCCCGCTCGAGGGTGTAGGTATCGCCCTGCGGGCCGGGGCACTGCGCGAGCAGCCGGTCGATCGCGGCATGGTCGGCGTCGGACAGCGCGAAGTCGAAGACCTTCAGGTGCTGGGGCAGGTGCGCGGCATAGCGCGCGCCGACGATGGCCGCGGCCACGTGGGGCCGCTCCAGCACCCAGCGCGTGGCCACCGCCGCGATGTCCACGCCGTGGCGGTCGGCGATGCCGCGCAGCAGCCGCAGCAGCTCCTGGAACTTCGTCCAGCCGCCGAAATCGTCGATCACCAGCTTGTACTTGACCAGCGAGCGGTTGCTGGGCGCCTGCGGCTCGGGCGCGCCCAGCCAGTGGTCGGTGAGGAAGCCGCCGGCCAGGGTGCCGTAGCACAGCAGGCGCAGCGGGGTGCGCGCGCACAGGTCGGACAGCGTCCCGGCCGGCCGCCGGTCCAGCAGCGAGTACTGCACCTGCATGCTCACCAGCGGGACGCCGGCGTCCAGCAGCTGCCGCGTGTGCCCGGTGTCGAAGTTGGTGCCGCCCAGGTGGCGGATCAGTCCCTCGCGCTGCAGCCGGGCCAGCCATCCGGCGACCCGCAGCATGCCGGGCACCTCGTAGTCCCACCAGTGGAACTGCACCAGGTCCAGCGCCGGGGCGCGCAGGCGCTGGCGCGAGCGCTCGTTGATGCGGCGCACGTAGGCCTCATCGACCTGGGACAGGATGGCCAGGTCGGGCACGAACTTGGTGTGCACGCGCAGCCGCGGCTCGCCCGCGCGGAACTCGCCGATGATCTCCTCCACCCCGGTGTAGATGTCGGCGCAGTCGAACACGTCGACGCCGGCCGCCACGAACTGCGCCATGTCGGCGATGGCCCGCCGGCGGTCCACCTCGCCATGGTCGCCGGCCAGCTGCCAGCCGCCGCGCAGCAGGCGCGGGATCTCGTAGCCCGGCGCCAGGGTGTAGCGCTCGACCGTCATGCCGCAGCCCCCGGCAGCGCGACGGCCGTGGTCTCGCCGTGCTCGAAGCGCCGCTTGCCCAGGCGGGTGATGCGGAACCGGGTGGGGCAGTGGGGGTCGGGGCAGGCCACCTCGGCGTCGGTGCTCATCCAGTCGTGGGGATCGGTGGCCCGCTGCTTGGCCGGCAGCAGCGGCAGCAGGGCCGCCAGCGAGTACATGGAGAACCCCTGTCCCGGCGGGAAGTGCAGCATCTCGCCGCGCACCTCGAACCAGTCGCCGGGGCGGGCGTTGCACCAGATCCTGGCGCCCGGCGGGGCCACGACCTCGACGCGCAGGTCGTGGAGCTCGAATCCTTGAGGCATGAAGTAGCTGCTCTGCTTGGTGTGACAATGCACACGATGCTGGCATTGAACCGTTTGGTCAAGGCTTTTGGCGGCCACCGCGCGGTCGACGGCCTCACCTGCGCCATCCCGGCCGGCCGCATCACCGGCGTGATCGGCCCCAATGGCGCCGGCAAGACCACGCTGTTCAACTTGGTGGCCGGCGCGATGAAGCCCACCTCGGGCGAGATCCTGTTCGAAGGCCGCCCGATCGGCGGCCGGCGCGCCGACCAGGTGTTCCGCGCCGGCATCGGCCGCACCTTCCAGATCCCCCGTCCCTTCCCGGCCATGACCGTGCTGGAGAACGTCATGCTGGCGCCGCCCGCCCAGGCCGGCGAGTCCTTCTGGCGCAACTGGCTGCGGCCGGGGCAGGTCCGCGCGCAGGAGCGCGCGGTGCGCGAGCAGGCCCTGCACTGGCTGGACTTCGTCGGCCTGGCGGGCCTGGCGCAGCAGCCGGCCCGGGTGCTCTCGGGCGGCCAGCGCAAGCTGCTGGAGCTGGCGCGGGTGATGGTGGCCCAGCCCCGCCTGGTGCTGCTGGACGAGCCGGGGGCCGGCGTCAACCCGGCGCTGCTGGACGTCATCGTGGACCGCATCGCCGCCCTGCACCGCCAGGGGACCAGCTTCCTCGTCATCGAGCACAACATGGACCTGGTGGCCTCGCTGTGCGATCCCGTCCTGGTGATGGCGCAGGGGCGGCTGCTGGCGCAGGGGCGCGCCGGCGAGGTGCTGCGCGATGCGCGCGTGGTCGAGGCGTACCTGGGGGAGGGGGCATGAACGCACCGGCCCTGCGGGTCGAGCGCCTGGAGGCCGGCTACGAGCCCGGCCTGCCCATCGTGCGCGGCGCCAGCCTGGCGGTGCAGCCTGGCGAGGTGCTGGCCATCCTCGGGCCCAACGGCGCTGGCAAGTCCACCCTGGTCAAGGCCATCGCCGGCCTGGTGCCCGTGTACGGCGGCCGCGTGCACCTGGGGCAGGCCGACATCACCGGCGTGGCGGCGCACCGGCTGTGCGGCCTGGGCCTGGGCTTCGTGCCGCAGACCGAGAACGTGTTCACCAACCTCAGCGTCGCCGAGAACCTGGAGCTGGCCGCCGCGCTGCAGCGGGTGCCGGTGCGCACCCGCCTGGCCGCGCTCTACGAGCAGTTCCCCGACCTGGCGCGCCAGCGCACGCTGCCGGCCGGGCGCCTGTCCGGCGGGCAGCGCCAGATGCTGGCCATCGCCCGGGCCCTGGTGCGCACCCCGCAGGTGCTGATGCTGGACGAGCCCTCGGCCGGCCTGTCGCCGCGGCTGGTGGGCGAGGTGTTCGCCGCGCTGCGCCGCATCCGCGACGGCGGCGTCGCGGTGGTGCTGGTGGAGCAGAACGTCAAGGCCGCCCTGGCGCTGGCCGACCGCGCCGCCGTGCTGGTGGAAGGCCGCGAGCAAGTGGTCGCGCCCGCGGCCGAGCTCGCCCGCGACCGGCGCATCGCCGACCTGTACCTGGGGCGCCACGTGGAGGCGGCCCGATGATCCTGCAGGTGCTGGCCGACGGGCTGGTGGTCGGCTCGGTGGTCTCGCTGGGCGCGATCGGCCTGACGCTCACCTTCTCCATCCTGCGCTTTTCCAACTTCGGCCATGGCGAGCTGCTGGCCTGGGGCGCCTACCTCGCGCTGTCGGCACTGGGCTGGTTCGCCGCGCTGGGCGGCGGCCAGCCCTTCGCGCCGCTGTCCTTCGGCTGGCCGCTGCTGGGTGCGCTGGCCGCCGCCGCGGCCGGCACCGCGGGCCTGGCCCTGGCGCTGGACTGGCTGCTGTTCCGGCGGCTGCGCGCCCAGGGGGCGATCACGCTGGTGATCGCGAGTTTCGGCGCGGCGCTGGCGCTGCGCAACCTGCTGTTCTTCCTCTACGGCGGCATCCCGCAGTACTACTCGGGCGAGCTGCAGATGGCCATCCGCCTGGTGCCGCGCAGCGTCGCGGGCGGCCTGCGCATCACGCCGGACCAGCTGTTCGTGCTCGCGCTCACGCTGGCCATCGTGCTCGGGCTGCATCTCTTTCTCAGCCGCAGCACCATGGGCCGGGCCATGCGCGGCACCGCCGGCAACCCGCAGCTGGCGCGGGTGGCCGGCATCGATCCCGAGCACGTGCTGCGCGTCACCTGGGTGCTGGGCGGCGTGCTGGCGGCGGTGGCCGGCGTGTTCGCCGGCCTGACCGTGCAGCTGCGCCCCACGCTGGGCCAGGAGCTGCTGCTGCCGCTGTTCGCCGCGGCCATCCTGGGCGGCATCGGGTCCGTGTGGGGCGCCGTCATCGGCGGGCTGATCGTCGGCCTGGCCGAGAGCGCCGCGGTGATGTGGGTAGGCGCCGAGTACCGGGCCGCCGTCTCCTTCCTGGTGCTGATCGCCATCCTGCTGGTGCGGCCCACCGGCCTGTTCGCGGAAAAAGCCTGAGATGCCCGCCCTGACCGACCTGCTTTCCTACGGCAGCTTCTTCCTCGTGTTCTCGACGGTGTTCGCCGTCATCGTGCTGGGGCTGAACCTGCAGTGGGGCTACACGGGCCTGTTCAACGTGGGCGTGGCCGGTTTCGTGGCAGTAGGGGCCTATACCTCTGCCCTGCTGACCACGCCCGAGGCGGCGGGCCGCGTGGCCGGCCTGGGCTGGCCGGTGGCCCTGGGCTGGGCGGGGGCCATGGCCGCGTCCGCCCTGGCCGGGCTGCTGGTGGGCCTGGCGGCGCTGCGCCTGCGGCACGACTACCTGGCCATCACCACCTTCGGCATCGCCGTGTGCGTGCAGCTGGTGGCGCTGAACGCGCAGTGGCTCACGGGCGGGCCTTTCGGCGTGCAGTTCATCCCGCGGCCCCTGCAGGGGTGGCTGGGCACGGGGCTGCCGTGGACGCTGGGCTACCTGGCGCTGTCGGTGGGGCTGCTGGCGGTGGCGTACCTGGCGCTGGAGCGGTTGGTCGCCAGCCCCTGGGGGCGCGTGCTGCGCGCCATCCGCGAGGAGGAGGACGCGGCCTCGTCCCTGGGCAAGCACGCGTTCGCTTTCCGCCTGCAGTCCTTCGTGATCGGCTGCGCGCTGATGGGGCTGGGCGGCGCGATGTACGCGCACTTCGTCGGCTTCATCGCGCCCGAGGATTTCCTGCCCATCCTCACCTTCCAGCTTTGGGCGATGCTGATCGTGGGCGGCTCCGGCAACAACCGGGGCGCCATCCTGGGCAGCTACCTGGTCTGGGGCTTCTGGGCGCTCTCGGGCGGGCTGCTGCGCGGCCTGGTCCCGCAGGCCGAGCAGGCCCGGGCGGCGGCGCTGCAGGTGATGCTGATCGGGGTGCTGATCGCCGTCATGCTGCTGTGGCGGCCCCGCGGCCTGCTGGGCGAGAACGCGGCCGTGTCGCGGCATGCGGGCGGACCGGACGCGGCAGCGGCCAAGCCCTGATCACGGCCGCGACAGCCGCACTTTCGGGTTGAATTTTCCGCGCTTGACCGAGAAGAAGGCCTTGACGTTGCGCACGTTGGCGTCGCTGGTGAACAGGCGCTGGGCCAGCGCCAGGTAGTCCGGCATGTCGGCCGCGCGCACGAGCAGGATGAAGTCCGGCCCCGGCGAGACCCGGTAGCACTGCTGCACCGCGTCGTCGGCGACCACGCGGCGCTCGAAGGCCTCCATCTGCTCGGCGCCCTGGCGCTCCAGCGTGACCTCCACGATGGCCTCCAGCCCGTGGCCGAGCAGGCGGCCCAGCCGGTCGCTGTCCAGCAGCGCGACCTGCCGCTGGATCAGGCCCGCCTCGCGCAGCCGCTTGACCCGGCGCAGGCAGGTGGGCGGCGAGACGTGGACGGCGGCCGCCAGATCCAGGTTGCTCAGCGAGGCGTCCTGCTGCAGGCGATCCAGCAGGGCAAGGTCCACGGCATCGAGAAATTCTGCAGCTTCTAGTGACGACATAACGGAATTTTATTCCGTGTAAAGGAGTGAACGATATTTAATTTCAGTGGAAGGCGAATATTGAAAACCTATTCCGTGACCGGCCGCCTACAGTTGCCTCACCTCTGAAGGAGCCCATCCATGTGTGGAATCGTCGCCGCCGTTTCGTCCCGCAACATCGTCCCCATCCTGGTCCAGGGCCTGCAACGGCTTGAATACCGCGGCTATGACTCCTGCGGCGTGGCGGTGCATGCCGGCGGCCTGAAGCGCGCCCGCAGCACCGCCCGGGTGGCCGAGCTGCTGCAGCAGGTGGAGCAGGAGCACATCACCGGCACCACCGGCATCGCCCACACCCGCTGGGCCACGCACGGCGCGCCGGCGGTGCACAACGCCCATCCGCACTTCAGCCACGGTCCCGGCGCCGACGCGGACGCCCGACCCGGACGCATTGCGCTGGTGCACAACGGGATCATCGAGAACCATGAGGAGCTGCGCGCCAAGCTCAGGGCCAAGGGCTACGTGTTCGCCAGCCAGACCGACACCGAGGTGATCTCGCACCTGGTGGACAGCCTGTACGAGGGCGACCTGTTCGAGGCGGTGCAGATGGCGGTGTCGCGGCTGCAGGGCGCCTACGCCATCGCCGTGTTCTGCAAGGACGAGCCGCACCGCGTGGTCGGCGCCCGGGCCGGCTCGCCGATGGTGCTGGGCGTCGGTGCCACCGCCGGGGCCGACACGTCCGCCGACGGCGAGCGCTTCCTGGCCAGCGACGCCATGGCCCTGGCCGGCGTGACCGACCAGATCGTGTACCTGGAAGAGGGCGACCTGGTGGACATCCAGCTGGGGCGCCACTGGGTGGTGGACAAGGCGCGCAAGCCGGCCACCCGCCCGGTGCGCACGGTGCTGGCGCACAGCGGCGCGGCCGAGCTGGGCCCGTACCGGCACTACATGCAGAAGGAGATCTTCGAGCAGCCGCGCGCCATCGGCGACACGCTGGAAGGCGTGCAGGCCGTGGTGCCCGAGCTGTTCGAGGCTTCGGGCAACCATGCGCCGGGGCAGGGCGCCCATGCGGTGTTCAAGGCCGTCGACTCGGTGCTGATCCTGGCCTGCGGCACCAGCTACTACAGCGGCTGCACCGCCAAGTACTGGCTGGAGAGCATCGCCAAGATCCCGACCCAGGTGGAGATCGCCAGCGAGTACCGCTACCGCGACTCGGTGCCGAACCCGCGCACGCTGGTGGTGACCATCACCCAGTCGGGCGAGACCGCCGATACGCTGGCCGCGCTGCGCCACGCGCAGTCGCTGGGCATGCAGCACACGCTCACGGTGTGCAACGTCGCCACCTCGGCCATGGTGCGCGAGACCAAGCTCGCCTACGTCACCCGCGCCGGGGTGGAGATCGGCGTGGCCTCCACCAAGGCCTTCACCACCCAACTGGCCGGCCTGTTCCTGCTGACCCTGGCGCTGGCCCAGGCCAAGGGGCGGCTGTCGGCCGAGCAGGAAGCCCAGCACCTCAAGGCCATGCGCCACCTGCCGGCCGCGCTGTCCGCGGTGCTCGCGCTGGAACCGCAGCTCATGAGCTGGGCCGAGGACTTTGCCAAGAAGGAGAACGCGCTGTTCCTGGGCCGTGGCCTGCACTACCCGATCGCCCTGGAGGGCGCGCTCAAGCTCAAGGAGATCACCTACATCCATGCCGAGGCCTATGCCGCCGGCGAGCTCAAGCACGGACCGCTGGCCCTGGTGACCAGCGAGATGCCGGTGGTCACGGTGGCGCCCAACGACACGCTGCTGGAAAAGCTCAAGAGCAACATGCAGGAGGTGCGCGCCCGCGGCGGCGTGCTGTACGTGCTGGCCGACGCCGATACCCGCATCGAGAGCGAGGATGGCATCCACGTGATCCGCATGCCCGAGCACTACGGCCCGCTGAGCCCGCTACTGCACGTGGTGCCGCTGCAGCTGCTGGCCTACCACACGGCCATCGCGCGCGGCACGGATGTCGACAAGCCGAGGAACCTGGCGAAGAGCGTGACGGTGGAGTGAGGGTCTCACGACTCAACCAGAAGTTGCGAGACGCGGCAAGTAGCCCGATCGGGTGACAGCCGCCGGCTTAACGTCGTGTGGGGAATGAGCTTAGGTCGAGTTCGCTAGCACATGTTGGAATCCCCTGTGCCCGGACAGAGCTTTTGCTCTTGACCGCAAGCACCCTGAGGGGGTGTTTGCGGCAATCATCGATTGCGGGCTCTCTCGTATCGCTCTGACGAGCCCAACTTTTGGAGGGGATTCCCGTGAAAAGCAACTTCAAGAAGAATTCGACGCGTGCCGCGCTGGCCGTGGCTCTCGCTGTGGCTGCCCTGAGCGGTCATGCGGTGGAAGGCGTCGCGAGCGCCAGCGGGACGGTGGTCGCCCCGATCGCGGTCACCAAATCAGCCGACCTGAACTTCGGCAAGTTCGCGCCCGGCACGGGCGGCTCGATGACCGTCAGCACCAGCGGCGCCGCGACCTCGACGGGCGTCGTCCGCTCGACCGCCGTGACCCCGACCGCGGCCCGGTTCGACGTCTCGGGCGACGCGAACGCCACCTATGCCATCACCTACACCGGCAGCAGCACCGCCCTGACCCACGCGGTCGACTCGACCAAAACCATGGCCCTGAGCATCCACAGCGACCTGACCGCGGGCAATGCCACCAGCGGCACCGTGTCCTCCGGTACCTTGTCAGGCACCGGCACCCAGTCCGTGTATGTCGGCGGCACGCTGACCGTCGGCGCGGCGCAGGTGGCCGGCACCTACAACGGCAGCGTCAAGGTGCAGGTGGAATACAACTGACGTCCCAGGTGCTGCGCTGCTGCCGGATAGCGGTCCTGGCCGCTGCCCTGCCGCAGGCCGCGGCGCAGCAAGCCCTCTCCGTCACCCCCGTCGCGCCGCTGGCGTTCGGCCGCTTTGCCGCCGGCACGGGCGGCCAGGTGACCATCAGCGCCGGCGGCGTTCGAACGGCCAGCGGCGGCGTGGTGCTGCTGTCCTCCGCCGGGGGCTCGCCCGCCCAGTTCTCCCTGGCCGGGGAACCCCATGCCGCCTACTCCATCGGCTTGCCCGCCGATGGCTCGGTGGTGCTCACCAATGCCGCCGGCCACACCATGCCCGTGCAGTCCTTCTTCAGCAGCCCCAG
The DNA here is from genome assembly GCF_000215705.1 of Ramlibacter tataouinensis TTB310. Classification (NCBI taxonomy): domain Bacteria; kingdom Pseudomonadati; phylum Pseudomonadota; class Betaproteobacteria; order Burkholderiales; family Comamonadaceae; genus Ramlibacter; species Ramlibacter tataouinensis. Next base: position 792,350 of record NC_015677.1, read on the forward strand.
CGGTTCCGGCCAGCTCGGGCCGGGGGGCACCCAGACGATGTCCGTCGGAGCCAGCCTGGGTGTCGCCGCAGGCCAACGCGTCGGCAACTACTCCGGGAGCTTCCAGGTGTTTCTCAACTACAACTGATCCGCAGTGCCATGGCTGAGCACATCATCCTCCCCATGACCTTCTCCGCCGTTTTCTCCCGCCGCCGGATCGCCCTGCGCGCGGCCTGCGGCCTGCTGCTGTCCCTCTGGTTGGCCGACGCCGCCAGGGCCGACCTGCTGGTGTACCCGACCCGGCTGGTGTTCGAGGACAACGCTCGGGCCGCGCAACTCGACCTGAACAACAACGGCAACGAAACGGCCACCTACCGCATCACCGTCATCAACCGGCGCATGACGGACACCGGCAGCTTCGTCGAGATCGACAAGCCGCAGCCGGGCGAGCTGTTCGCCGACGAGATGATCCGGTTCTCCCCGCGGCAGGTGGTGCTGGCTCCGGGGGCCACCCAGACCGTGCGGGTGTCGGTGCGCAGGCCGGCGGACCTGCCGCAGGGCGAATACCGCTCGCATCTGCATTTCGAGCGGGTGCCCGAGGCCAGCGGCGGCAGCAACGTGGAGGTCGCGGCCCGGCCGGGCGAGCTGGGCGTCCAGCTGCGCATGCTGGTCGGCGTCACGATCCCGGTGATCGTCCGCCAGGGCGCCACCAGCGCAACGGTGAGCCTGTCGGGATTGGAGCTGAGCCGGCGGGCGGCCGAGCGTATGCCCACGCTGGCTTTCGTGCTGAACCGGGCCGGCAACCGTTCCGTGTACGGCGACCTGGGCGCCACCTTCACACCACGGGGCGGCACCGAGCAGCAGGTGGGCAAGGCCGCGGGTGTCGCCGTGTACACGCCCAACCCGCTGCGCCGCGGACGGCTCGAGCTGCAGCTGCCGCCGGGGCTGGTGCTGTCCCGCGGCACGTTGCGCCTGAGCTACCGCGACCGCCCGGAAGCCGGCGGCAAGCTGCTGGCCGAAGCCGTCCTGCCGATCCCCTGATCCACGGCGCTGACGAGCGTGCTGTTGCGGCCCCTGGCATTGGCTGCCGCGCTGGCCGTGGCCCTCCCGGCATGGGCTGAGCTGCCGATCCGGTCGGCCGCGCTGGAACAGCGCGATGGCGGCACCCGGCTCATCCTGGAGTCGACCGAGGAATTCCACTTCACGCTGTTCATCCTGCGCTACCCGAACCGGCTGGTGCTGGAGATCGAGGACGTGACCCGCACCGGTGTACTGCATGCCCTGGCCGGCCAGATCCCCGCCAGCCATCCTCACCTGCGGTTGATTCGCGTCCGTCCCGCGCCCGGCAAGCCCCGCGCCGTGCATGTCGAGCTGGAGCTCAAGGGCGAGATGGTCGCGGCGGTGCGCACGTTCAAGCCCTCGGGCGGCCGCGACCACCGGCTGGTGCTGGACCTGGCGGCCGCCGAATCGCAGCCGGCCGGCGCCGCGATCTCGCCCATCCCCGCTCCTGCACCTCCACCTGCCAGCCCACCTCTGCGACCCTCGCCGCCTCGTCCTGCTGCTGCGCCCGTACCCCCCAGCGCGGTTGCCGAGGACACGCTGCTGCTGGAGGTCACGCTGGACGACCATGTGCTGGCCGACGCGATCACGGCGTACCAGGAGGGCCGCCGCGTCTTCCTGCCGCTGGGCGAGCTGGCCGGCCTGCTGACGCTGGCCATCCGCACCCAGCCGGCGCAGGGCACGGCCGAAGGCTTCGTGCTGAGCGAGGCGCGCAGCTTCCGGCTCAACGTCCCCCAGCGGCGGCTGGCGCTGGGCGAGGAGGCGCAGGCGATCGACCCGGCGCTGGTGCGCGTGCGCGGCGACGACATCTATGTGGAAAGCGGGCTGCTGGCGCGCTGGCTGCCGGTGGACCTCCACCTGGACATGTCGCGGCTGCGCCTGCGGGTGCGCCCGCGCGAGACCCTGCCGCTGCAGTCGCGCCTGCAGCGCGAGCGCGCAGGCGCGCGCGTGGGCACCCGCAGCGGCGGCTGGCAGGACCCCGGCTTCCCCCGGCTGGAAACGCCCTATGGACTGGCCGGCACCCCCTTCCTCGACCAGACGCTGGGGCTGGGCCTGCGCACCGGCAAGGGCCGGACCGAGTACAGCGCCAGCTACACCACCTACCTGACGGGTGACCTGCTGGGCCTGGAATCCTCGCTGTTCGTCAGCCGCACCCGCGAGCGCCCATCGACGGAGGTGCGCTATGCGCTGGGTCGGCATGACCCGGACGCCGGCCTGCTCGGGCCGCTGCAGGCCCGCTCCGTGTTCTTCGGCAGCGGCGTGGGCCTGCCCAGCGTCCCGCACGTCGCGCTGAGCACCCGCGTCGGCGAAGGACGCGGCCTGACCCTGAGCAACCGGCCCCTCAACCAGCCGGCCAACTTCGACCGCCATACGCTGGAAGGCGACCTCCCGCCCGGCTGGGACGTGGAGCTGTACTACAACGACGCGCTGGTCGGCTTCCAGCGGGCGCGGCCGGACGGCCGCTACCGGTTCGAGGATTTGCTGCTGAGTTACGGCGCCAACGAGTTCCGGCTGGTGTTCCACGGGCCCCTGGGGCAGCAGCGCGTGGAGCGGCGCAGCTTCCTGCTGGACCAGACCAGCACGCCGGCCGGCGCCGTGCACTACCACCTGACGCAGCACCGCGACGATGCGGGGGCGCTGCGCTCGGTAGGCCAGGTCGACTGGGGCCTGAGCAGCAACCTCACCGGCAGCGCCGGCTGGGTGCGGCTGCCGGATGCGATCGGGTCCGCCGCAACCGGCTCTTCGGTCTACGGCAAGCTGGGCCTGCGCGGATTCTGGGGCGATGTCATCGCGGGCACCGACCTGCTGCGGGGTCCGGCGGGCGGGTGGCTCAGCGACACCGCGATCAAGACACGCGTGGGCAGCGTCGCAGTGGACTACAACCATGTGCAGCTGCAGGACTTCGTGAGCGAGGTGTTCCCCAGCGCTCCCGATCCGCTGCGCACCCGCGACCGGTTGCGCCTGCAGTCGGCGCTGCCGGCCCCCGGGAACTGGCCGCGCCTGCCCGTGACGCTGGAGGTGCAGCGTGACCGGCAGGCGTCGGGCAGCAGCAGCCTGCTGCTGGGCGGCCGGGTATCGGCCTATGTGCGGAACACCTCCTTGACCCACCAGCTGGCCTGGCAGGAATCGGGCAGCGGCACCAGCTCCTTCCTGGGCGCCCTGAGCCTGAGCCACCGGCTGGGCGACGTGGGTGTGGCGGGCCAGCTGGGCTACACCCTGCGGCCCGCGGCCCGCCTGGACACGATCGCCGTGTCCGGGGACAGGCGTTTCGGCGAGGGCTACCTGGCCAGCGTCGGCGTGGCGCGCGCCATGGCCAGCGGCGAGACCCTCTATTCGGCGAGCCTCAACAAGATACGCGGGGAGTACGGCCACGGGCTGAGCGCCACCTATTCGAAGGCCGCGGGCCTGACCGTGGGCCTGCAGCTGTTCTTCGCCATGGGCCGGGAACCGCGCGAAGGCCGCTGGATCTCCGACGCCCTGCCCAAGGCCGACACCGGCGCCGCCTCCCTGCGGGTGTTCCTGGACGGCAACGGCAACGGCGTGCTGGACGCGGGTGAGGAGCTGATCGCCAACGCCGGGCTGATCGTCAACGGCAGCCGCCAGCCGGCACGCACCAACGAGGCGGGCGTGGCCTGGCTGGACCGGCTGCCCACCCGCGTGCCGCTGGACATCGCGCTCGACGTGCAGACGCTGGAGGACCCGTTCTGGCAGCCGCTGCACAAGGGGGTGCGCATCGTCGCGCGGCCGGGGCACGTGGCGACCATCGACCTGCCGGTGGTGCAGATCAGCGAGATCGAGGGCACCGTCTACCTGCAGGAAGGCCGCGCCCGGCGCGGCATAGGCAACGTGGCGATCGAGCTGGTCGATGCCGCCGGCAGCGTCGTCTCGGGCGTGCGCAGCAGTTCCGATGGTTACTACGTGCTGGCCGGCGTCCTGCAGGGCCGCTACACGCTGCGCCTGTCGCCCCAGCAGCTCAGGCAGCTCGGGCTGGCCGACCCCGGCGGCCGCCCAGTCACCGTCGGCGCCCAGGGCAAGCTCCTGAGCGGCGCCGATTTCGTGCTGAAGGGCGCGCCGAAGCGCTGATCCGCACCAGCGACGTCCCCGAGCCCCCCGGGGAGGCGGACGCTGCGTACACTGGCCCCATGCAAGCACTGGGCTGGTCCCTCATCGCCTTGGCCAGCTTCGTGGTGATGGAAGGCCTCGCCTGGCTGTCGCACCGCTACGTGATGCACGGCTGGGGCTGGGGCTGGCACCGCAGCCACCATGAGCCGCGCCAGGGCTGGTTCGAGCGCAACGACCTGTACGCCTTGGTGGGCTTGGCTTTGTCGGTCGGGTTGTTCCTGATCGCCGGACGGCTCCAGTGGCCCGCGCTGCAGGCGGCGGCGGTGGGGGTCACCGCCTACGGGCTGGTGTACGCCTTCGTGCACGACGGGCTGGTGCACCAGCGCTGGCCGTTCCGCTACCTGCCCCGCAACCGCTACCTGCGCCGGCTGGTGCAGGCGCACCGGCTGCACCACGCGATGCACACGCGCGAGGGCGCCGTCTCGTTCGGCTTCCTGGTCGCGCCCGACCCGCGGCGCCTGGCCGAGACGCTCAAGGCGCGCCGGGCGCGCCAGCGCGGCGAAATGGAGGCAGGCCATGTCGGCCCTCGCGACTGATCCGGTGGCCCCGGCGCAGCGCCGCCAGGCTGCGGTGGGCCTGCTCCTGGCTTCGCTCATCCTGTCGGGCTGGCTGGCGCTGCACCTGTGGGGGGTGTTCTTCTTTCCGCTGCACGGCGCCTGGCTCTGGGTGGCGCCCCTGCAGGTCGCATTGCAGACCTGGCTGAGCGTCGGCCTGTTCATCGTGGCGCACGACGCCATGCACGGCTCCCTGGCGCCGGGGCATGCGCGGCTCAACCGCGCCATCGGGCAGCTGTGCGTGGGGGCGTATGCCGGTTTCTCCTACGGGCGGCTGCACGCCTGCCACCACCGGCACCATGCCGCCCCGGGCACGCCGCAGGACCCCGACTTCCATGCCGAGCGGCCGCAGGCCTTCGGCCCCTGGTTCCTGCGCTTCTTCCTGTCCTACTTCGGCTGGCGCGAGCTCGCCCTGCTGACACTGGGGGTGGGCGCGTACCTGCTGGCCGGCGCCCGGCTGCCGAACCTGCTGCTGTTCTGGGCGCTGCCGGCCCTGCTCAGCGCGCTGCAACTGTTCATCGTGGGCACCTGGCTGCCGCACCGGCACCGCGCCGGGCAGGATCCGGCGCGCGACTTCGTCGACCCGCACCGCGCGCGCACGCTCGACCTGCCCTGGCTGGCCTCGCTGCTGGCCTGCTTCCATTTCGGGCTGCACCATGAGCACCACCGGGCGCCGCATGTGCCCTGGTGGCGGCTGCCGGCCGAGCGCCGCGCCGCACGCCCGGCCCGCTGAGCGCGGGCTCAAAGCGGCCGCACGAACAGCCCCGGCGGCCGCGGCGGCAGCGCGACGCCATGCGCGATCAGCGCCACGCCCGCACCCCGCGCGACCAGCCACAGCTTTTCCATGCGCGAGGTCGCGACCCGCTGGTCCCAGGCGTGCCCGCCCTGGGCCCGCACCTTGCGCCCGATCTCGCGGTAGATGCCGCGCGCCGTGGCGATCGACCAGGCGCAGCGCATCGGCAGCTCGCCGATGCCGGCCACGGCCGAGGCGTAATAAGGATCGGCCGCGCCCACCAGGCGGGCGGCGACCCGGGCCAGCGCCTCGCGGTTGGGCCCGTGCAGCACGCCGTCCAGGCCGTCGATGCCTTCCTCGCGCAGCCAGTCCTCGGGCAGGTAGAGCCGGCCGATGGCGGCGTCCTCCACCACGTCGCGGGCGATGTTGGTGAGCTGGAACGCCAGGCCCAGGTCGCAGGCCCGGTCCAGGGTCTCGGGCCGGCCCGACCCCATCACCCGCGCCATCATCACGCCCACCACGCCGGCCACGCGCCAGCAGTACAGCAGCGTGTCGGGCAGCGTGCGGTAGTGCGCGCCCTGCACGTCCATCGCGAAGCCGGCCAGGTGCTCCATGGGCCAGGCCGGCTCGATGCCGTGGCGGCGCACCACTTCGGCCAGCCCCTGGAACACCGGCTCGGGCCCGGGCCGGCCGCCGCAGGCATCCAGCGTCTGCTGCTGCAGCCGGGCCAGGCGCTGGGCGCCGCCTTCGCGGTCGCCCTCGCGCTGCCCATGGCCCAGCGACTGGCCGTCCACCACGTCGTCGCAGTGCCGGCACCAGGCGTACAGCAGCACCGCGCTCTCGCGGGTGTAGCTGTCGAACAGGCGCGTCGCGGCCGCGAAGCTCTGCGAGCCCGCCTCGATGGTGCGTGTCGCGTGCTCGAGCAGGGCGGCGTCGCTCACTGGCCACCCTCCAGCATCAGGCCGGCCGTGGCCTTGGCCGATCCCACCACGCCCGGCACGCCGGCGCCGGGATGCGTGCCGGCACCGACGATGTAGAGGTTGGGGATGGCGTCGTCGCGGTTGTGCGGGCGGAACCAGGCGCTCTGCGTCAGCACCGGCTCCAGCGAGAAGGCCGAGCCCAGGTGGGCGCCGAGCTCGTCGCGGAAATCGGCCGGCGTGAAGATGCGGCTGGTCACCAGGTCGCGCCGCAGGTTGGGCATGTAGCGCTGCTCCAGGTAGGCCAGGATGCGATCCCGCAGCCGCGGCCCCTCCACCGACCAGTCCAGCGCGGCATTGCCCAGGTGCGGCACGGGCGCCAGCACGTAGTGGCTGGAGCAGCCCGGCGGCGCCAGCGACGGGTCGGTGATGCAGGGGGCATGCAGGTAGAGCGAGAAGTCGTCGGCCAGCGCGCTGCCGTGGAAGATGTCCTGGATCAGCTCGCGGTAGCGCGGGCCGAAGCACACGGTGTGGTGCGCCAGCTGCGGCTGCGGCCGGGACAGGCCGAAGTGGATGACGAACAGCGACATGGAGAAGCGCTTGCCCTTCAGCCGCGCCGCCTCCTGCGCGCCGCGCGGCACGTGGCCCAGCAGGCGCTCGTAGGTGTGGACCACGTCGGCGTTCGAGGCCACCTGGTCGAAGGCGAGCCGCTGGCCGTCCACCCGCAGCGCGCGGGCCCGGCCGCCCTCCACCTCGATGCGCTGCACCGGCGCGGACAGCCGCAGGGTGCCGCCCAGGTCCTCGAACAGCCGCACCAGGCCGCGCACCAGCGCGCCGGTGCCGCCGCGCGGGAACCACACGCCCCACTCGCGCTCCAGCGCATGGATCAGGGCGTAGATGGACGAGGTGGCGAACGGGTTGCCGCCCACCAGCAGCGAGTGGAACGAGAACGCCTGGCGCAGCTGCTCGTCGCGGATGAAGCGCGAGACCATGCCGTAGACGCTGCGCCAGGCCGACAGCTTGGCCAGCTGCGGGCCGGCCTGCACCATGCTGCGGAAGTTGAGGAAGGGCACCGTGCCCAGCTTGAGGTAGCCCTCGGCGAACACCGCCCGCGAGTAGGCCAGGAAGCGGCGGTAGCCCTCGACGTCGGCCGGGTTGCGGGCGGCGATCTGCGCGTCCAGCGCCGCCTGGTCGTTGGCGTAGTCGAAGTGCGAGCCGTCCTCCCAGCACAGGCGGTAGAACGGCGCCACCGGCAGCAGCTCCACGTAGTCGGCCATCCTGCGGCCGGACAGCTGGAACAGCTCCTCCAGCGCCGACGGGTCGGTGATCACCGTGGGTCCGGCGTCGAAGGTGAAGCCCTGGTCCTGGTACACGTAGGCCCGGCCGCCCGGCTTGTCGCGCGCCTCGAACAGCGTGGTCTGCACGCCGGCCGATTGCAGCCGGATGGCCAGCGCCAGGCCGCCGAAGCCGGCGCCGATGACGGCGGCGCTGCGCAGCGGGGCGTTCATTGGATGACCTCCTGGGCGCGGCCGCCCGCCGGGCGTCCCAGGGCGGCGCGCACGGCCGCGGCCAGCGGCACCGGCGGCTTGCCGCTGACGATGCGCAGCCGGTCCCAGGCGGTCAGGCGCGAGCCGTAGAAGCGGGCGATCAGCGGCTCGGGCAGCCCATAGAAGCGCTGCATCACGCGCCAGCGCTGCGCCGGCGCCGCGGCGCGGAACAGCATGCGATTGAGCAGCCGGAAGAAGGCCTGGTCGCGCCAGCGCTCCATCGCATGGGCCCGCACGGCCTGGAACAGCGCGCCGGCCGACAGGTCGGGCAGCCCGGCCACGCGCTCGGCCAGCCGCACGGCCTCCGGCAGCGAGTAGCCGGTGGTGGGGTGGAACAGGCCGGCGGCCAGGCCCGAGCGCGGCACGCCGCCGGCCCGGGACCACAGGGCCTGCGGATCGCCGTCCAGCGTGATGGGCAGCACGCCGCGCTCCTCGCGCAGCACGCCCGCGGGACGCCAGCCCTGCGCCTGCGCGTAGGCGGCGAGGTTGCGGCGCAGCGCCGCCTCGTCCACGGCGTCGCCGTCGGCGTAGAAGGTGTCCTCCACCAGCACCGTGCGCTCGTCCAGCGGCAGGGTGTAGACGAAACGGTAGCCGTCGTGCTGCGGCACGGTGGCGTCCATCAGGATGGGGCCGGCCAGGCCGTGCGGCGCTTGCAGCCGCAGCACCTGCCCCAGGAACTTCTGGAAGCCCAGCTCCAGCGGCGCATCGGGCGGCAGGCCGCGGCCGTCGATCACCGCGCCCGCCCGCAGCCAGCTGCCGTCGGACAGCCGCACGTGCCCGGGGCCGACTTCGGCCACCGCCGTGTCCAGCCGCACCGCGTCGCCCAGTGCCCCCCGCAGCACCGCATCGAAGCGCTCGGAAGCGATGGACGCATAGCCGCCCGAGAGCTGGCGCGCCAGGCCGGGAAAACGCACCTCATGCCGGTCCCAGCGCCAGCCGACCAGCGGATCCAGCATCCGCTGCTGGTCCGGCGCCAGGTCGGTGGGATGGAACGACCAGGTGTGGTTGCCGCCCAGGGCCGGCCCGGCTTCCAGCAGCAGCACGCGAAGCTCGGGCCGGCGGTGGCGCAGCCACCAGGCGATCAGGCCGTTGGCCAGCCCGCCGCCCGCCAGGACCAGGTCGGCGTCGTGCGCGCCGTCGGAGTGCCGGTGCATCTCAGGCCCGCTGCGGCATGAGCGTCGGCGCCGGGACGGGCGTGCCCGAGCGGGCCGGTTCGCCCGACCGGAGCACCGGCCGCCCGGTCCTCGAGGCCTGCTCGACGATGTCGGCCGCCCGGGTGACGCCGCCGGCCGCGCGCACGTCCGCGCCGAGGGCGCGGGCGCGCGCCGCGTAGCCGGGGTCGTCCAGCAGCTGGCGCAGCGACTCGCGCAGGGCCGAGCGGCTGGCCAGCAGCGGCAGCAGCTTGCAGCCGGCGCCGGCGTGCACCACGCGGGCGGCCACGCCCGGCTGGTCGAAGGCGACGGGCAGGGCCAGCATCGGGGTGCCGGCGGCCAGCGCATCCATCACGGTGTTGAGCCCGGCATGGGTGACCACCACGTCGGCCCGCTCCAGCGCCGCCTGCTGCGGCGCGAAGCCGGTGACCCAGGTCGCGCCGCTGCGCTCCAGGGCCTGGGCCTGGCGCATGCCCAGCCGGTCGCAGTGGGCCAGCAGCAGTTGAACGCCTTCGTCGCGGCAGGCCTGGGCGATCCGGCGGAACAGGCCGAAGCGGCCGCCCTGCAGCGTGCCCAGGGAGGCGAAGACGAAGGGCACATCGGCTTTCGGCTGGCGCTGCGGCGGGAAGCTCAGGCGTTGCGGCCGCCGCGTCGGTGCTCGCAACGGACCTACGTGATGCAACTGCGGCGGCGCGGCCTCCCGCGGGAAGTCGAACGAGGCGGTGGTCTGGCTGATCTGCGCCAACGGCGACAGGCACTCGGCCAGCGTCTCGCGCGGGCGCAGCCCGAACCCGCGTGCATGGCGGGCGATCACGCGCGCATGCGGCCGCATCAGCCAGTCGTACACGCGCGCGCTGCCTTCGTTCAGCCGCTCGCCCGCCAGGTCGCGCGCCCAGCCCCAGGGCATCACCGGCAGCGGCAGGCGCGCCTCGCGGTTGACCGGCAGCGCGCAGGCCACCGAGACGAAGGGCAGGCCCATCGCTTCGGCCACCAGGCCGCCGGCCGCTTCCATCTCGTCGGCGATGACGGCGTCCACGCCCAGGTCGCGCAGGGCGGCAGGGGCTTCGCTGCAGAGCATGTCGGTGGCGGCGGCCACGTCGGCGATCACCCGGGCCAGGCCCAGCGGTCCGCCGGGCCGCGCGGCGCGTTCGATCACCCGCTGCAGGCTGCCGGGCGGGTGCGTCTGCCGGCCCAGCGCGCGGAAGCGGATGCGCGGGTCCTGCAGCAGCGCCCGCGCCTCGCCCTGGTGCAGCCAGCTCACGCGGTGGCCGCGGGCCAGCAGCTCGCCGCAGAGCGCCTCCAGGGCGCGGACATGGCTGAGGAAGGGTGGGGCGAGGACGGCGAAGTGGCGCACGGTGAGAGAGGCTCGACAGGCGGGGCAGTCTCATTTTGGGACAGGTGTGCTGTAGGACGGCGCCGCGTTCGCCCCTTGACTGCCCCGTTTAGGAAAGGCCTTGGATAACCTGCTGCGAGCAGGGCACCCACGCGCCACGCCATCCCCAACGACCGTACCCAAGGACGAACCTCCATGTCCAGCTCCGCCGTACCGACCGTGACCCTGCAGACCTTGCTGGCTTGGCGCGCCAGCGTGGACGCGCGGCTGGCGCAGCTGCTGCCGCCCGGCGCGGACGGCCTCGGCGCCGCCATGCGCGATGCCGCCCTGGCGCCGGGGAAACGCCTGCGCCCCCTGCTCATGCTGGCGGCGGGCCGGGCCCTGGCCGGCCGGGGTGAGGCGGTGCTCGACCTGGCCTGTGCGGTGGAAATGGTGCACGCGGCCTCCCTGGTGCTGGACGACATGCCTTGCATGGACGATGCCCGGCTGCGCCGCGGCCGGCCTGCGGTGCACGTGCGGCATGGCCAGGACGTCGCGATGCTGGCTGCGGTAGCGCTGTTGACCCAGGCGTATGGCGCCGTGGCAGCCGCGCCTGGGCTGGACGGCGCGGTGCGGGCGCAGCTGGTCGGTGTGCTGTGCGACGCCGTCGGCGCGCGCGGCCTGGTGCGCGGCCAGTACCGCGACCTGCGCGAAGGCGCCGCCGCGCGCAGCCTGCAGGACATCGCCGAAACCAACGAGCAGAAGACCGGCGTGCTGTTCGCCGCCGCGCTCGAGATGGCGGCGCTGGCGGCCGGCGCGCCGGATGCGGTGGCTGCGCTGCGCGCCGCGGCCGGCGAGATCGGCCAGGCGTTCCAGCTGCGCGACGACCTGGAGGACGGCGCAGCCGGCACGGCCGTGCCGCTCAAGGACCGGCACAAGGACGTGGGCAAGAGCACCATGGTGGCGCTGCTCGGGCGCCCGGCGGTGCAGCAGCGGATGGACGCTCATCTGCGGCGGGCCGAGGGCCTGCTGCGCAGCGGCCTGCGCGGCGACGAGACCCTGTGCGTGCTGCTGCGCCAGGCCTTCGGCAGCGCGCCGCCTGCCGTGTCCGCCAAGACGCCCGCACCGCGGCGACGCGCGCCCGCACCCGACCTTGTCGCCGCAGCGGTGGCGGCAGGCGCGGGCGGGGCCGAGGGACATGCCTCCGCTTCCTAGAAAACGCGGTTCTTTCCACGGCTGAGCAGGGGCGCGGGCTTGGTGACGCCGGCCTGGCGCAGTCCGGTCAGGTACCGTTGACAGGCACCCGGCGGGGTGAAACCATGGCCCTCCCATGAGCCATGAACTGCCCGCCACGCAAGAGCCTTCCGCCGGGTTCGCATGGAGGGACCCGGCGCAGGCCGAGGCCGCGCGCTACGTGCTGCTGCGGCGCCTGGCGCCGGCGATGCGGCACCACCTGGTGGTCAACCTGCAGCCCATCGGCATGGTCTACGAGGTCATGCAGCGCCGCCTGCGCGCGCCCCAGCCCGACCTGTCGCAGGCCCTGGGCAGTGCCCACAAGATCCATGGCTTCGCCCGGGCCGCGCTGAGCTCCTGCCTGGACGTGGTGACCTGGCTGGTGCCGGAGGAAAACGCCGCCATGCCGCTGGCCGACGGCGTGCGCGAGTGCGCCGGGCTGCTGGCGAGCAACCTGAGCTTCCGCGGCTACGGGCTGCGCAACGAGGTCGGCCCCCTGCCTGGCCAGGTGCGCCGCGCCGCCTTGCGCACCATGCTCACGGCACTGCTGATCCATGCGACCGACGAGCAGCCTTCGCCGGCGGAACTGGTGCTGACGGCCCAGGCGGGTGCCGAAGGGGCGGTCCTCACGCTGACCGTGCGCCCGGCGCAGGGCGCCGGCGGCTTCGCCACCGAAGCCGGCTACCGCGGCCTGGCGCACCAGGACCTGGAGGCCCTGGCGGCCGCCGAATCCGTGCGCCTGGAGCGGGAGGGCTGGTGCTGGCGGCTGTCGCTGCCCTGGGTGGGGTCCGCCCAGGCCTGAGCCGCGGCGTCCCGGCTCAGGCTTGCAAGGCGTTCAGCGCGGCCAGCATCTCGTCCGGCAGCTCGCGCGCCAGGAAGCCGACCGCGCCCCGCCGGGCCGCCAGCCGCTCGCCGGCCTGCGCATGCAGCACCACGCCCCAGGCGCAGGCCTGCACCAGGTCGGCGCCGCGCGCGGCCAGCCCGGCGACCAGCCCCGCCAGCGTGTCGCCCGAGCCGGAGGTGGCCAGGCCGCAGTTGCCGCCCTGGTGGCGCCAGGCGCGGCCGTCGGGCGTGGCGATCACCGTGACCGGCCCCTTGAGCGCGACCACCGCGTTCCACCGCCGGGCCGCGGCCAGCGCCGCCGACAGCGGATCGCGCAGCACCTCGTCCTTGTCCAGGCCGCTCAGGTGCGCCATCTCGCCGGCATGGGGGGTGAGCAGCACCGGTTCGGCCAGGCGCTGCTGCCGCTGCAGCACGTCCATCGCGCCCGCATCCAGCACCACCGGGCGGCCTGCCAGCCGGGGCAGCAGCGCCTGCACGAAGTCGCACGTGGCCTGCGCATCCATCAGGCCGGGGCCGACCAGCACGGACTGTGCCGCTGCCGCGGTGTCGGCCAGCAGCTGCGCGCTCCCGGCCTGGAAGCCGCCGCCCGGCGTCTCGGGCAGGGCGATCACGCGCGCCTCGGGCATGGCGAAGGCCATGGGCTGGGCGACGCTGGCGCCGGTGGCGATGACCAGCTTGCCCGCGCCGGCGCGCAGGGCGGCGGTGGCCGCCAGCACCGCGGCGCCGGGGATCTCGCGGCTGCCGGCAACCACCAGGATGCGGCCGCGCGCCTCCTTGTCGGCGTCGTCGGCCAGGGCCGGCAGGGGCCAGCCGCGCAGCGCCTGCGCGTCCAGCGTCGCGGGTTGCGGTGCGTTTCTGCTCATGGCTTGGCGGCCAGCGGCGCGTCCGGCTCCGTGGTGATGGGCGCGCCGGCCTCGCGCAGCGGCGCGACGAAGTACACCAGGTCGCGCGCCAGGGTGCCGGCCGCATCGCGCCGGTACGAGGTCACGCTGCAGTTGGGCACGTCGCCCTGGCGGTCGATGGCCAGCACCTGCGCCTCGTCCAGCTCCTCCAGCAGGTAGCGCACGCAGGTCACCGTGACCTGGTGGGCCACCAGCAGCAGGCGCTGGCCGGCGTACTCGCGCGCCACCATCTCCAGCAGGCTGCGCAGGCGCAGGATCACGTCGCACCAGCTCTCGCCGCCGGGCGGGCGGAAGTAGAACTTGCCGACGTGGCCGCGCTGCTCGCTCAGCTCGGGGTACTTCTGCCGGATGCCATGCACGGTGAGCCGGTCCAGGATGCCGAACTCCTTCTCGCGCAGGCGCTCGTCCACGCGCACCCGCAGGCCGGCGCCGCCGGGCATCTGCGCCAGCAGCAGGCGCGCGGTCTCGCGCGCGCGCACGTAGGGCGAGCACAGGATGGCGTCGGGCCGCTGCGAGGGCGGCAGGGCGGCGAACCAGCCGCCCAGGGCGACGGACTGCTCCTCGCCCAGCGCCGACAGCGGCGTGTCGACGTCGCGGAACGCGATGTCGATCATGGCGGCGCCGCTGGCCTCGGCCAGGTCGCGCGCCACGTTGCCGGCGCTCTGGCCGTGCCGCACGATCCAGAGCTGCGCCGGGCCGTCCTTGATCATGCCTGCCGCATCCCTCAGGGTCTCTGGAAGCCGAGCGTCTTCATGGCGCGCGACAGGCCGGCGCGCTGCGCCTCGTAGTCGGACCAGGGCGCGTTGCCCTCATCCAGCCGGGTGTGCACCGTGGCCACGGTCCAGTGCGCGCCGCTGCCCAAGGCGCCCAGCTCCTCCCAGCGCACCGGCACCGAGATGCCCAGGCCGGGCCGGGAGCGGGCCGACCAGGCGGCCACCGTGGTGGCGCCGTAGCCGTTGCGCAGGTAGTCGATGAAGATCTTGCCGACCCGGTTGCTGGGCCCGCTCTTGGCGACGAAGCGGTCGGGCAGGGTGCGGGCCAGGTGCTGCACGATGGCCTGCGAGAAATCCTTCACCGTGTCCCAGTCGCGCTGCTTCTTCAGCGGCACCACCACGTGCAGCCCCTTGCCGCCGCTGGTCTTGAGGAAGGCCGGCAGCCCCAGCTCGCCGAGGAAGGCGCGCACCAGCTGCGCCGCCTCCTGCACCTGCGGCCATTGCACGCCTTCGCCCGGGTCCAGGTCGAAGGTCATGCGGTCGGGCTTGGCGATGGCGGTCTTCACGCCGTTCCAGGTGTGGAACTCGATGACGTTCATCTGCGCCGCCGACAGCAGGCCCTCGGGCCGCACCACTTCCAGCACGGGCGGGTGGTCGGGATCGAGGGCCGGGTCCAGCGCCTCGATGCCCGCCATCTGGTAGCGCTCCGCGTGCTTCTGGAAGAACAGCTCGCCGCCGATGCCCTGGGGCGCGCGCACCAGAGACACCGGCCGGTTCTTCAGGTGCGGCATCATCAGCGGCGCCACCAGGGCGTAGTAGCGCACCAGCTGGATCTTGGTGGTGCCGCTGGCGGCGTCGATCACCCGCTCCGGGTGGCTGACGCGCAGCTTGGCGGGCAGGGCGACGGATGCCGTTGCCGGTGCGGGTGCCGGTTCCGCTGCGGGTGCCGGCATCGCCTCCTCGCGCGTGATCGCCTGCGGCGCCTTGTCGCCGCGCAGGCCGCGGAACACCGAATGCCGCACCCGCCCGTCGCGCGTCCATTCGCCGAAGGACACCTCGGCGATCAGCTCCGGCCGCACCCAGTGCGCCTTCTTCGGGATCTGCGCGCCGGACGCGAACGGCTTGGTGTCGGTGGCCAGCGCGTCCAGCCGCTCGCGCAGCTGCCGCAGGCTCTGCTCGTTGAAGCCGGTGCCCACGTTGCCGGCGTACTTCAGCTCGCCCTGGGCACCGTGCACGCCCAGCAGCAGCGAGCCTATGCCGGTGCGCGAGCCCTTGGGGTCGGTGAAGCCGCCAATGACGAATTCCTGGCGCCGCGCGCACTTGAGCTTGATCCAGTCGGCCGAGCGCCGCGTGACGTAGCGGGAATCGCGCCGCTTGCCGATCACGCCCTCCAGCCCCAGGCGGCAGGCCGAGGCCACGATGTCCTCGGGCGGCGCGTCGAACACGGCGGAAAAGCGCACGCCCGGCTGCGGGCGGCGTTCCACCACCCGCTGCAGCACCGCGCGACGCTGCTCCAGCGGCACGTCGCGCAGGTCGTGCCCGGCGCAATAGGGAAGGTCGAACAGGTGGTAGACGATGTCGGCCGTGCGCGAGCTCTCGAAGGCGCCCTGCAGCGACTGGAAGTCGGCGGGGGTGCCGTTGCCCGGCACGATGATCTCGCCGTCGTACCAGCCGTCGGGCAGCTCCATCGCGACCAGGGCCCGCTCCAGGTGCGGCAGCCGGTGCGTCCAGTCGTTGCCGTTGCGGGTGACGAGGCGCACCGCGCCGCCCTCGGCGCGCGCGAGCATGCGGTAGCCGTCGAACTTGATCTCGTAGATCCAGTTCTGCGGATCCTCCGGCGGCCCCTCGACCAGGGTCGCCAGCTGCGGCTGCATCTCCTGCGGCAGCGCCGCGGGACGCGCGCCGGCGGGCGGTCCGCCGACGGCTGCCTGCGGCGCCACGGACGCGGGCACCGCGGCATCCGCAGCAGGGGCCGAGCTGGAGGACGGTGCCGGGGAGGATGCCGCGCCCTCCGGCACGTCGGGCAGGTGGCCCACGCTGTCCGGCATCTCGTCGACCACGCTGAACTCGGCCGCCGGCCGGGCCAGCTCGTCGCGTTCCTTGATCAGCAGCCAGGGGTCCTCGCGGCCATTGCCGCGGCCCTTCATGCGCACCAGCGTCCAGTGGCCGCGCAGCTTGTGCCCGCGCAGCTCGAACTTCAGCTTGCCTTCGCGCCAGCCCCGGTGCGGGTCTTCCAGCGGCACCCAGGTGCCCTTGTCCCAGATGATGACCTTGCCCGCGCCATAGTTGCCCGGCGGGATGGTGCCCTCGAAGCGGTTGTAGGCGATAGGGTGGTCCTCGGTCGGCATCGCCATGCGCTTGTCGGCCGGGTCGAAGCTGGGGCCCTTGGGCACGGCCCAGCTCTTCATGGTGCCTTCCAGCTCCAGCCGGAAGTCGTAGTGCAGCCGCGTGGCCCAGTGCTTCTGGACCACGAAGGCCCGCTCCTGCTCGTTCGGCACGCCGCCCTCGGCGGGTTCCGGCGTCGCATCGAAGTTGCGCTTGTCCCGGTACGTCCTGAGGGCGGGGGAAGAAGAGGAGGGGGTGCGGTCGTCTGCCACGGCTGCAACGGGGCGCGCGGGCCCGCGCCCGCGCCCCTTCGCCTTGCGCTCAGCTCTTCATCCGCTCCTGGTCGCGCAGCATCTTGATCTGGTCGTGGTTGCGCTGCACGCCCTGCATCTGATGCTCCACGACCTGCTTGATGTGCGCAGGCAGCGGCTTCTGCAGGGCCTTGCGGTAGCGCGCCAGGGCGTTGTCCTCGCCGCGCTCGGCCTCCTCCAGCACCGCCTTGTCGTCGTAGGTCGTCAGCGTCGACTTCACCGAGACCCAGCCGCGATGGATCGCGCCCAGCGTGCTGCCGCCGTCCTCGGCGCTGCCGCCCAGGCTGCGGATCTGCTCATTGAGCTGCTGCGCGCCCTTGCGGCAGTCGTCGGCGCGCTGCAGGAACAGCGACTTCAGGTCCTGCCGCTGGGTCTGCTCGGCGCACGACTGGAAGCCGTACTCGCCGTCCTTGCAGCACTCGACCAGGTTCTGCAGCGTGTCGATCACGTCGGCCGTGTCGCCGCTGTTGTTGCCGGCCGTCTGGCCCGCGCCCACCGCCGCGGCCACGCCGCCCACGCCGGTGCCCGAGCCCATGCCGGCGCCGGTGGAGCCGGGCACGCCGGTGGAGCGGTCACGCCCCATGTCCAGGCTGGAGTCGGTGGTCACGCCATCGGAGTTGGCGGCGGACACGCCGCCCGAGCCGGTGACGTCGGAAAAGCCGCTGCTGCCCGAGCGCATCGTGGTGTCCACGCGGTTCCAGGCCGCGCGGCTGGCCGGCTGGGCCTGCGGCCAGCTGAGCGAGGAGCCGCCGCGGGCGCTGTCCCAGTCCGAAGCCAGGCGAGGCTCGGCCGTGTCCCAGCTGTCGTACTGGGTGCGGGCGGTCAGGCCATGGCGGTAGGCCGGGCCGTAGTCGTCGAAGCTGCGGCCCTGCTCGTAGTAAGGCTCGCGGTCGTAGTTGTCGCGCCAGTAGGCTTCTTCGGCGGTCGGGTTGATGGCCTCGGCCGCGGCCTTGCCCGCCAGTCCGCCCACCACCGCGCCGACAACGCCGCCCACGGCCATGCCCAGCGGGCCGCCCAATGCGCCGGCCGCCGCGCCGGCCACGGCGCCACCGGTGGCGCCCACGCCGGTACCCACGGGATGGGCGCCGGGCTCGTCGGTGATGGGATCGCGGTTCGAATCTCTTTCGTCTGCAGCCATGTCATGCTCCTTGGGGTGAGGGTGAAAGGCCCGCGCGTTGCGTGCGCGTGGGGCTCTTGATGCATCTTCCGACCCGTGCGCCCAACCCGGCCGTCAGCCAAGCCGGGGAGCGGCTGTAGGAAAAAATGCCAAGGCTTCGCGCACCCACGGCCCGGCAGGCGCACAGGGCCTCGCACCGTTGTCCTACAGCTGGCGGCGCCGCTGCGCGGCAATCTCCGGGGCCATGAGGCATTCGCTGCGCAAGACCGCATCGCATCTGCACCTGGGGTACTCCCACGGCGACGCCAGCGATGGCCTGATGGGCCGGCGCTTTGAGCTCGAGGTGGAGGGCAGCCTGCTCACGCTGTCCATCGACCTCACGATCAACTTCCACACGCGCGACAAGTCGGCCGGCAGCTACCTGGATGCCGCTGCGCTGGCGCGCAACCACCGGCAGCTGCGCCACCTTCAGTGCGGCGACAACCTGGTGCGCACGCGCCTGATCAGGGCCTGGGAGTCGGTGCCCGCGCCGCGGCTGCGCATGGCGCTGGACCTGGGCTCGCGCGGCTGCTTTGTCTATGCCGTGCAGCCGCACTCGCTGCTCATGGGCGGCATCCAGCTCGACATCACCGCCGTGCTGGAGGACGAGCCGCCGGACGAGGGCGGTGCCGCCAGCGGCGCGCAGCGCACGGAGCACGCATGAGCCGCACGGCCGCTCCGAAGGCCCATCGCACCGCAGCCCGCAGGGCAAAGGTTGTCCGATGACCTGGCGCCGGCTGCGCGCCGCGATGCTGTCGGCCCTGCTGGGGCTGGCCGCCTGGCAGGCGCTCGCAGACCCGGCACAGCTGCGCGCCCGCCATGCGGAACTGCGCGACGAGCTGCGCAACAACGGCTTCGGCGAGGCGCTGCACATCGATTCGGCCGAGTCGGGCGACGCGCTCAAGGGCGACGTGTACGCCGTGCTCGAGCACCCGTTCGCCCGCGTCCGCGACGCGCTGCGCGAACCGCCCAGCTGGTGCGACATCCTGATCCTGCCGTTCAACACCAAGTACTGCCATGCCGTGGGGGCCGCGGACGGGCCGGCGCTGCGCGTGCGCATCGGCCGCAAGCACGACCAGCCGGTGGAGCAGGCCTACCGGCTGACCTTCGCCTTCCGCAACGTGGCTGCGCAGGCCGACTATTTCGAGACCCGGCTGTCCGCCGCCGAAGGCCCGCTGGGCACGCGCGACTACCGCATCAGCGTCTCGGCGATCCCGCTGGAGGGCGGACGCACCTTCATGCACCTGAGCTATGCCTACGGCTATGGCATGGCGGGCCGGCTCGCCATGCAGGCCTACCTGGCCACCGTGGGCGCCGACAAGGTGGGGTTCACGCGCACCGGCCGCGACGCGGCGGGCCAGCCCCAGCACATCGGCGGCGTGCGCGGTGCGGTCGAGCGCAACGCGGTGCGCTACTACCTGGCGATCGACGCCTACCTGGACTCGCTCGCGGCCCCGCCGCCCCAGCGGGTGGAAACGCGCATCCGCCGCTGGTTCGACGCCACCGAGCGCTATCCGCGGCAGCTGCGCGAGATGGACTGGCCCACCTACGCGGCGATGAAGCGGCACGAGTACGAACGTCAACAAACCTTGCTCCAGTAGTACCTGAGTGGCTCTGCGAAAGCACATTCCTACACCAGGTTCATACCGGGCCTACAAGCACTTGAGCTAAGCGGCTTCGATGATGCGGAGCCCGCCGAGCTTGGCGGCTCCAGGACTTTCCATGAACGACCATGCTCTGCGGGCCGCCAGCGCCGAAGCGGCCCGGCGCCAGGCCTCGCGCCCCGTGTTTTCCAACGAACCCTCGGCGGTGCTGGGCCTGCGCGAGGCGGTGATGCTCATCGTCGGCGTGGTGATCGGCGCCGGCATCTTCAAGGCGCCTTCCATGGTCGCCGGCATGACCGGCAGCGCGCCTTGGATGTTCGGCGCCTGGATCCTGGGCGGCGTGATCTCGCTGATCGGCGCGCTGTGCTACGCCGAGCTGACCACGGCCTATCCCAGCGCCGGCGGCGACTACCACTTCCTCAAGCGGGCCTATGGGCGCTCGGTGTCCTTCCTGTTCGGCTGGGCCCGCTTCTCGGTGATCACCACCGGCTCGATCGCGCTGCTGGCCTTCGTGTTCGGCGACTACCTGCAGCAGGCCCTGCCGCTGTACCTGGGCGGCCGGGCCATCGGGCCGGTGGTGTACGCGGTCACGGCCATCCTGGTGCTGTGGTGGATCAACTCGCGCGGCATCAAGGCCGGCACGTCGGCCCAGACCTGGCTGACCGCCGCCGAGGTGGGCGGGCTGCTGCTCATCGTGGCGGCTGCGCTGTGGCTGGCCGGCGCCACCTCGCACCAGCCCGCGGCGCCGGCAGCGGGCGCCGCCGCGGCCCCGTCCCTGTCGTCCTTCGGCCTGGCCATGGTGTTCGTGCTGCTGACCTACGGCGGCTGGAACGAGGCCGGCTACATCAGCGCCGAGCTCAAGGACAAGCGGCGCAACATGGTGCGCGCGCTGGTGCTGTCCATCCTGGTCATCACCGCGCTGTATCTGCTGGTGACCTGGGCCTACTGGCGCGGGCTGGGGCTGGAGGGCATGGCCAAGTCGCAGGCGCTGGCCGCCGACCTGATGCGCGTGGCCTTCGGCACGGTGGGCGAGAAGATCATCGCGGTGCTGGTGGCGGTGGCGGCCGTCACCTCCATCAACGCCACCATGATCGTCGGCGCCCGCACCAATTACGCCGTGGGCCGCGACTGGCCGGCGCTGGGCAAGCTGGCGTTCTGGGACAGCGAGCGCGGCACGCCGGCCAACGCGATGCACGTGCAGAACATCGCGGCGCTGCTGCTGGTGGCGCTGGGCGCCTGGACCGGCAGCGGCTTCCGTTCCATGGTGGAGTTCACCGCGCCCGTGTTCTGGCTGTTCTTCCTGCTGTCGGGCCTGGCGCTGTTCGTGCTGCGCCGGCGCGAGCCCGCCACCGAGCGCCCGTTCAAGGTGCCGCTGTACCCGCTGCTGCCGCTGCTGTTCGTGGCCACCTGCGCCTACATGCTCTGGTCCAGCCTGTCCTACGTGTACAGCCAGTCCCTGGGCGGACTGAACGCCGCCTGGATCGGCGTGGCGGTGCTGGCCGTGGGCCTGCTGCTGCTGCTGGCGCTGGACCGCGGCGCCGGCCGCACCGCCGCTTCCCCCCGCCCCTGACCTTCATCCCCAAGGAGAGATAACGATGCGCAAGCCCCATTCCCCCATCCCCGACGCGCGGCGCCGTGCGGTCACGCTGGCCGTGCCCTCGCTGCTTGCCGGCCTGCTGGCGCCCCGCGGGGCGCTGGCCCAGTACAGCTCGTCCAGCGCGCCGCGGCTGGACGTGCCTTACGTGCCCACGCCCCAGCCGGTGGTGGACAAGATGCTGGAGGTCGGCAAGGTCGGCAAGAACGACGTGCTGTACGACCTGGGCTGCGGCGACGGCCGCATCGTGGTGACGGCCGTCAAGGACCGCGGCGCGTCGCGCGGCGTGGGCATCGACATCGATCCGCAGCGCATCAGCGAGGCCCGGGAGAACGCGAAGAAGGCCGGCGTGGGCGACAAGGTGGAGTTCCGCAATGCCGACCTGTTCGAGTCGGACTTCTCGCCGGCCACGGTGGTCACGCTCTACCTGCTGCCCAGCATCAACCAGAAGCTGCGTCCGCAGCTGTGGAAGCAGCTCAAGGTCGGCACCCGTGTGGTGTCGCACGATTTCGACATGGGCGAGGCCTGGCCGCCCGAGCGCACCGAGCGCGTGGCCAACAAGACGATCTACTACTGGACCATCAAGCCGGAGCACAAGAAGGCTTGAGGCCGCTGCGCGGCGCGGCTCAGCCTTTCAGGCCGGCTGCGTCCCGCAGCAGCGCGGCGCGATCCGTGCGCTCCCAGGAGAACTCGGGTTCCTCGCGGCCGAAGTGGCCGTAGGCGGCGGTCTTCTCGTAGATGGGGCGCAGCAGATCCAGCATCTGGATGATGCCCTTGGGCCGCAGGTCGAAGTGCTCGTTCACCAGCGCCGCGATCTTGTCGTCCGGGATCACGCCCGTGCCCTCGGTGTACACCGTCACGTTCATGGGCTTGGCCACCCCGATCGCATAGGCCACCTGGATCTGGCACTGGCGCGCCAGGCCGGCGGCCACGATGTTCTTGGCCACGTAGCGCGCCGCGTACGCGGCCGAGCGGTCCACCTTGGACGGGTCCTTGCCCGAGAACGCGCCGCCGCCGTGCGGGCAGGCGCCGCCGTAGGTGTCGACGATGATCTTGCGGCCGGTGAGGCCGCAGTCGCCCTGCGGGCCGCCGATGACGAAGCGGCCGGTCGGGTTGATCAGGTAGCGCGTGTCCTTGAGCCACCCTTTGGGCAGCACCGGCTTGATGATCTCCTCGATGATGGCCTCGTTGAAGCTGGACTTCATCCTGGTCGGCGTCTCGCTCTGGCTGGGGTCGTGCTGGGTGGACAGCACCACCGTGTCGATGCTGTGCGGCTTGCCGTCCACGTAGCGCATGGTCACCTGGCTCTTGGCGTCGGGCCGCAGGAAGGGCAGGCGGCCGTCCTTGCGCAGCTGGGCCTGGCGCTCCACCAGCCGGTGGGCGTAGTAGATGGGCGCCGGCATCAGCTCGGGCGTCTCGTCGCAGGCGTAGCCGAACATCAGGCCCTGGTCGCCGGCGCCGGTGTTGAGGTGGTCGTCGCTGGCGTGGTCCACGCCCTGGGCGATGTCGTTGGACTGCTTGTCGTAGCAGACCATGACCGCGCAGCCACGGTAGTCGATGCCGTAATCGGTGTTGTCGTAGCCGATGCGCTTGATGGTGTCGCGCGCCACCTGGATGTAGTCCACGTGGGCGTTGGTCGTGATCTCGCCGGCCAGCACCACCAGGCCGGTGTTGCACAGCGTCTCGGCGGCCACGCGGCTGCGCGGGTCCTGGCGGAAGATCGCGTCGAGGATCGCGTCCGAGACCTGGTCGGCTACCTTGTCGGGATGGCCCTCGGACACGGATTCGGAAGTGAAGAGGAAGTCGTTCGCCATTTGAGATACTCCGTCGGTTTGCAAGGCGCGTTGCCTCGCGGGAGCTTCGGCGAACGCTTTAGCAGCTTGGTTTAACGTCGCCCTGCAAGTAGTTCAATAACTCGGCGACGGGACGGATTCTACCGCTGCGCCGCGCCTTCGCGCCACCATGCTGCCGCTGTTTCGCCTGCTGTCCGTCCTGCCCCTGCGCGTGCTGCACGCGCTGGGCGCCGCCATCGGCTGGCTCGCCTTCGCGCTGTCGCCCACCTACCGCCGGCGCTTCCTGGGGAACATCGCCCAGGCCGGCCTGCGCTTCGCCGAAGCCCGGCCGGCCGTGGCCCACATCGGCCGCATGGTGGCCGAGCTGCCGCGGCTGTGGCTGGGCCGCATGCCGCCCATCGAATGGGACAACGCCGAATGCGTGGACCGGGCCTATGCCCGGGGCGCTGGCGTGCTGTTCCTCACGCCGCACCTGGGCTGCTTCGAGGTCACCGCGCAGGCCCTGGCGCAGCGCTACGCGCCCGCCCACGGCCCGCTGACGGTGCTGTTCCGCCCGGCGCGCAAGGCCTGGCTGGCCCCCCTGGTCGCCGCCTCGCGCGGGCGGCCCGGCCTGGAGGCGGCGCCCACCACGCTGGCCGGCGTGCGCCAGATGATCAAGGCGCTGCGCAGCAACCGCGCGGTGGGCCTGCTGCCCGACCAGGTGCCGCCCGATGGCATGGGCGTGTGGGTACCGTTCTTCGGCCGGCCGGCCTACACCATGACGCTGGCGGCGCGCCTGGCGCTGCAGACCGGCGCCGAGGTGCGGCTGGTGTGGGGCGAGCGGCTGCCCGGCGGGCGTGGCTTCCGCCTGCATTTCCGCGAGCTGCTGCAGCCGCTGCAGGGCGAGCTGGAGCCGGCGGTCGCGCAGCTCAACGAGGAGATGGCCCGGCTGATCCGCGAATGCCCGCAGCAGTACCTGTGGAGCTACGCGCGCTACAAGGCGCCGCGGGCGCAGGCCGCCAAATCATGAAAGCCCTGCTGTCCGGTGCCGGCAGCCGTGCCGTGCTGGCCTTCCTGTGGCTGTTCCAGTGGCTGCCGCTGGCCTGGCAGGCCGCCTGCGGCCGCGCGCTGGGTGCCGCCCTGTGGCGGCTGGCGGCTTCGCGCCGCCGCGTGGCCCTGCGCAACCTGGAGCTGTGCCTGCCGGAGAGGCCGCCCTCCGAGCGCGAGCGGATCGCGCGAGAGCTGTTCCAGTGGTTCAGCCGCAGCGTGCTGGAACGCGGCCTGCTCTGGTACGCGCCGGTGGCGCGCCTCAGGCACCTGATCCATGTGGAGGGCGACGTGGGCTTTGCCGACCGGCACCCGGGCCCCGTGATGTGGCTGGTGCCCCACTTCGTCGGCCTGGACGTCGCCGGCGCGGCGGTGCAGCTGTACGTGCGCCGGCCCGGCGTGTCCATCTACCAGGCGCAGACCAACCCGGTAATCGATGCGGCGGTGCGGCGCGGACGGCTGCGCCATGGCAACGCGCAGATCTTCGCGCGCAGCGAGACGGCCAAGCCGCTGATGCGCGCGGTGCGCCAGGGCGCGGGCTTCTTCAACCTGCCGGACATGGATTTCGGCGAGCGCGATGCCGCCTTCGTGCCCTTCTTCGGCGTGCCGGCCGCCACGCTGCTCGCACCCTCGCGCATGGCGCGCGCGCTGGGCATGAAGGTGCAGCCGGTGGTGGCCGAGATGCTGCCGGGCGGCCAGGGCTGGCGCGTGCGCTTCCTGCCGCCCTGGGACGACTTCCCCACCGGGGACGCGCTGGCCGACACGGCGCGCATGAACCGCTGGATCGAGGGCCAGGTGCGCCAGCGGCCCGAGCAGTATTTCTGGGTGCACAAGCGCTTCAAGACGCGGCCGGCGGGGGAGCCGGGGGTTTATTGATCCTGGGGCGCTTGCAGCAGGAAGCGTCCGATCCGGTCGGCCACCAGCCCCGGCTGCTCGTGCACGATCCAGTGGCTGACGCCGGGGATGCGCTCCAGCGTGAGCCGCGGCACGTACTCCTCCAAGCCGTCGACCAGGCCGGGCAGCAGCGCCAGGTCGTCCATGGCCCACAGCACCAGCGTGGGCAAGGCCACGGTGAGCGCCTCGCGCGGCAGCGTGACGGCCGCGGCGGCCGGCTCCCCGGGCCGGGGCGGGCGCAGCGGCGAGGCGCGGTAGTAGTTGCAGCCGCCCACCAGGCCGGCGCCGGGCGGCCCGCCGGCAGGGCCGTCCCACACAGCCCGGTAACGTGCTTTCAGGTCGTCCGTCAGCCAGGCCTCGCCACCCATGGACGTGAAGAAGGCCCAGAGGCGCCGGTAGTCGTCCTCGGCCAGCAGCCGCTCGGCGTCCGGCCGGATCAGGAAGTTCATGTAGGCGCTGGCGGCCTGCTGGCGCGGGTTGGCCCGGAGCTCGCGCAGGAAGGTGCCGGGGTGGGGCGAGTTGACGATCGCCAGCCGCCGGGTCAGCTGCGGCAGCTGGTTGGCCAGGTTCCAGGCCACGGCGCCGCCCCAGTCGTGGGCCACCAGGCATTCCAGCTGCCCGCCTTCGGCCTGGATCAGGGCCGCGACGTCCTGGACCAGGTGCCTGGGCCGGTAGGCCGCCACGTCGGCGGGGGACGAGGACTTCTCGTAGCCGCGCAGGTTGGGTGCCACGCAACGGTAACCCCCGTGCTCGGGCCGGGCGAAGTGCTCCAGCAGGCCGTCCCACACGAAAGCCGCCTCCGGGAAACCATGCAGGAACACCAGCACCGGACGCCCGCGCCGGCCGGCGGCGCGGCAGCTGAGGGTGGTGCCGTGCGGCAGCGGCTGCAGGTAGGTCTCGATCATGGCGCCGGCTCCTCGGGGTGCGTCCACTGCCACAACAGGAGGGCGGTGTCCTCCACGCCCTGCTTCTTCAGGGCAGAGAACAGTTTCACCTCGCCGCCGCCAGCCTGCAGTCGCGCGATGGACAGGGCCTTGGCGGCCTCGCTGCGATTGAGCTTGTCGGCCTTGGTCAGCAGCACCAGGAACTTCAGCCCCTGCTCGACGCGCGGGCGGATCACCTCCAGCAGGATGTTGTCCAGCTCGGTCAGCCCGTGGCGCGGGTCGCACAGCAGCACCACGCCGCGCAGGTTCTCGCGCGTGACCAGGTAGCTGGCCATGACCTGCTGCCAGCGCAGCTTGTCCTGCTGCGGCACGGCGGCGTAGCCATAACCCGGCAGGTCGGCCAGCACGGCGTCGGTCAGGCCCTGCCGGCCCAGCGCGAACAGGTTGATGCTTTGCGTGCGGCCAGGCGTCTTGGAGGCGAAGGCCAGGCGCTTTTGCTGCGCCAGCGTGTTGATGCAGGTGGACTTGCCGGCATTGGAGCGGCCGACGAAGGCGATCTCGGGCCATTCGTGCGGCGGCAGGAATTCCAGCCGCGGCGCCGTGGTCAGGAAGCGGGCCGTGTGCAGCCATCCCATGGCCTGGGCCGCGGTGGCGCGGGCCGGTGGCGCGGGGGAAGGAGCAGGGGCGGCGGGGCCCGGCGGGTGCGTCATGCGTGCTGTCCAGTCAGGGCGGAGGGCCGGGGTCGGCATTGTAGAATCTCGCGGTTTTGCGCCTCAAGAGACGAATTCCCAAGCCTATGAAGTTGCACGCTTTCCTGCTGATGGCTGCCTCGCTGGCGGCGACCGTGACCACGGCGCTGGCCCAGCAGCCGGCCGCGAATGCCGCGCCCGCCGACCAGGTGGCACCCGCGCAGCCGGCGGCAGCGGCCCAGGCCCCCGCCAAGCCGGACCCCGCGTTGGGCGAGCAGCGCTTCACCGCGGTGTGCGCCGCCTGCCACGGCGCGGACGGCAATTCGGCCATCCCGGCCAACCCCAAGCTGGCCGCCCAGCATCCGGAGTACATCGTCAAGCAGCTGCAGGAGTACAAGGCCGGCAAGAGGCCCAACGCGATCATGCAGGGCTTTGCCGCGCAGCTGTCGGACGCCGACATGCGCAACATCGCCGTCTGGCTGGACCGCCAGAAGGCCAAGCCGGGCTTCGCCCGCGACAAGCAGCTGGTGGCCACGGGCGAGCGCATCTGGCGCGGCGGCCTGCCCGACCGGCAGATCGCCGCCTGCGCGGGCTGCCACAGCCCCAACGGCGCAGGCATCCCGGCGCAGTACCCGCGCCTGTCGGGCCAGCATGCCGACTACACCGCGGCGCAGCTGGTGAAATTCCGCACGGCCGCCAACGTTCCCAACGTCAAGGGCGACAGCGCCCGGCCCAACAGCGTGCAGATGATGCAGATCGCCTCGCGCATGACCGACCAGGAGATCCGCGCGGTGTCCGACTACGTCGCCGGGCTTCGCTGAGGCCCAGCGGGAACCAAGCCCGCTTTGGCAGACACTTAAGACAGGCGGGACTCGCACCGGGCTCCCGCCTGTCGTCCCTTTCACGCCCCCACCATGAACGCTTCGACCCACGGACTCCGGGTCCGCACCGGCTCGCAGACGCTGCGCGCGGCGGTGGAGATGCTGTCGTCGATGCGCTTCGCGATCTCGCTGCTCACCGTCATCTGCATCGCCTCGGTGATCGGCACCGTGCTCAAGCAGCACGAGCCCGCCGTCAACTACTTCAACCAGTTCGGCCCCTTCTGGGCCGAGCTGTTCCTGGCGCTCAAGCTCAACGCGGTCTACAGCGCCTGGTGGTTCCTGCTGATCCTGGCCTTCCTGGTGGCCAGCACCTCGCTGTGCATCGCCCGCAACACGCCCCGGATCCTGACCGACCTGAAGGCGCACAAGGAGAACATCCGCGAGCAGGGCCTGCAGGCCTTCCGCCACAAGGCCGAGGGTGGCGTGGCGGACGCGCCGGAGCTGGCGGCGCAGCGCATCGGCCAGGCGCTGGCGCGCGCCGGCTGGAAGGTCAAGCTGCAGCGGCGCGAAGGCCCCGCCGGCACCGGCTGGATGGTGGCCGCCAAGGCCGGCGCGGCCAACAAGCTGGGCTACATCGCGGCGCACAGCGCCATCGTGCTGGTCTGCCTGGGCGGCCTGCTGGACGGCGACCTGATCGTGCGGGCGCAGATGTGGTGGGGCGGCAAGCAACCCTTTGCCGGCGGCGGCATGATCGCCGACGTGCCGGCCCGCCACCGGCTGCCGGCCGGCAATCCCACCTTCCGCGGCAACCTGCTGGTGGCCGAGGGCGCGCAGGCGGGCACGGCCATCCTGAACCAGTCCGACGGCATCCTGCTGCAGGAACTGCCGTTCTCCATCGAGCTGAAGAAGTTCATCGTGGAGCACTACTCCACCGGCATGCCCAAGCTGTTCGCCAGCGAGATCGTGATCCACGACCGCGAGACCGGCGAGAAGGTCCCGGCGCGCGTGGAGGTGAACCACCCGGCCCGGCACCGCGGCATCGAGATCTACCAGTCCAGCTTCGACGACGGCGGCTCCACGGTGCGGCTGGCGGCCGTGCCCATGAGCCCGGGCGGCAAGGCGTTCGAGATCCAGGGCGTGATCGGCGGCAGCTCGCAGCTGTCCAGGGGGCAGGGCGAGGGCGCGCAGACCCTGGCGCTGGAGTACACGGCCCTGCGCGTGATCAACGTCGAGAACTTCAGCGGCGACCCCGCGAGCAGCGGCGCCGACGTGCGCAAGGTGGACCTGCAAAGCTCCATCGAGGCGCGCCTGGGCGCGGGCAACAAGACGGTGACCAAGCGCGAGCTGCGCAACGTGGGCCCCAGCATCACCTACAAGCTGCGCGACGCCGCCGGCCAGGCGCGCGAGTTCCACAACTACATGCTGCCGGTGGACATGGGCGAGGGCGTGCCGGTGTTCCTGCTGGGGCTGCGCGACACGCCGGCCCAGGCCTTCCGCTACCTGCGCATACCCGCCGACGACCAGGGCGAGCTGGCCGGCTTCGTGCGCCTGCGCGATGCGCTGGCCGACGCGCAGCTGCGCGAGCAGGCGGTGCGCCGCTACGCCGCCAAGGCCACCGACCCGGCGCGGCCCGAGCTGGCGGGCCAGTTGGCCGCCTCGGCCAGCCGCGCGCTGCAGCTGTTCGCCGGCGGCAGTGGTCCGGACGGCAAGGCGGTAGGTGGGCTGCAGGCCATCTCCAATTTCATGGAGGCCAACGTGCCCGAGGCCGAGCGGGCCCGCGCGGGCGAGGTGCTGGTGCGCATCCTGAGCGGCTCGCTGTTCGAGCTGGTGCAGCTGACGCGCGAGCAGGCCGGCTTGGCACCGTTGCAGCCCAGCGACGCCACCCAGGCCTTCATGAGCCAGGCCGTGCTGGCCCTGAGCGACGCGCCGCTGTACCCTGCGCCCATGGCCTTCCAGCTCAAGGACTTCACCCAGGTCCAGGCCAGCGTGTTCCAGGTGGCGCGCGCCCCCGGGCGCAACATCGTCTACCTGGGCTGCGCCTTGCTGATCCTGGGCGTTTTCGCCATGCTCTACGTGCGCGAGAGGCGGCTGTGGGTCTGGCTGGCGCCGCAGGCCGGCGGGTCCCGCGCCACCATGGCCTTGTCCAGCAACCGCCAGACGCTGGACACGGACCGCGAATTCGAGCTGCTGCGCCACAAACTCCTGGGCCATCCATGAACACCGCCACCACCACCCTGATTCTGAACGAGGGCTTCCTGGCCCGCCGCAACTGGCTGGACTGGCTGTTCGCCGCGCTGGTGGCTGCCGGCGGCGCCTTTGCCTTCAGCCGCTACGGCGGCTACATGGACGTGTACGAGAAGGCGATCCTGCTGGCGGCCATCCCCTCGACCGTCTGGCTGGGCTGGTTCTGGCGGCCCCTGCAGCGGCTGATGGCGGCGGTGGCGGTTTTCGCGCTGCTGGGCGTGGGCAGCTACCAGGGCGACCTGGGCCGGGCCGAGTCCGTCTTCTGGCTGAAGTATTTCCTGTCCAGCCAGTCCGCCATCCTCTGGATGAGCATGCTCTTCTTCATGAGCACCGCCTTCTACTGGATCGGCCTGCTGGGCCGTGGCCAGGCCACTGCCATGGAGCGCATCGGCTCGGGCATCGCCTGGGTCGCCGTGGGCATGGCCCTGATCGGCACCCTGGTGCGCTGGTACGAGAGCTACCTGATCGGCCCCGACATCGGCCACATCCCGGTGAGCAACCTGTACGAGGTGTTCGTGCTGTTCTGCTGGATGACGGCGCTGTTCTACCTGTACTTCGAGCAGCAGTACGGCACGCGCGCCCTGGGCGCCTTCGCCATGCTGGTGGTCAGCGCCGCGGTCGGCTTCCTGCTCTGGTACACCGTGGTGCGCGAGGCGCACGAGATCCAGCCGCTGGTGCCGGCGCTCAAGAGCTGGTGGATGAAGCTGCACGTGCCGGCCAACTTCGTGGGTTATGGCACCTTCGCGCTGGCGGCCATGGTGGCCTTCGCCTACCTGGTCAAGGCGCAGGCGGCCGAGACGCGCTGGTGGAAGCTGGCGCCGCTGTGGGCACTGGGCATGGTGCTGTGCTTCGAGCCGCTGGTGTTCCGCAAGGCGCCCGAGGGCGGCATGAGCGACTATTGGGCGGTGTATTTCGGCATCTCGGCCCTGATCGTCGGTGGCATTTTGATGCTGCGGCGGCGCATCGCCGAGCGCCTGCCGGCCTTCGAGGTGCTGGACGATGTGATGTACAAGTCCATCGCCGTGGGCTTCGCCTTCTTCACCATCGCCACCGTGCTGGGAGCGCTGTGGGCCGCCGAGGCCTGGGGCGGCTACTGGAGCTGGGACCCCAAGGAGACCTGGGCGCTGATCGTCTGGCTCAACTACGCGGCCTGGCTGCACATGCGGCTGATGAAGGGCTTGCGCGGCGCCGTCTCGGCCTGGTGGGCGCTGGTCGGCCTGGCGGTGACCACCTTCGCCTTCCTGGGCGTCAACATGTTCCTGTCGGGGCTGCACAGCTACGGCAACCTGTAATGCCCTACTGAATCCGTTGCCCGACCGGCCCGCGTAACCTGACCAGAACCCCAAGGACGACGAGCATGCTGATCAAGACGAACGACGACGGATTCATCCACCCGGTCCCCGGCGAGATCACGCCGCGGGCGGCCTACCAGAACCGGCGGGAATTGCTGCGCTTCATGGCCAGCGGCGCCGCCGGCGGCACGCTGGCGGCCTGGGCCGGGCGCCAGGCCCTGGCCCAGCAGGTGCAACGCCCGGGCAAGCTGGCCCCTCTGCCGGGCACGCGCTCGGCCGTGGCCGGTGCGGTCACCATGGAGAAGGTGACCGACTACAAGGACGCCGCCAGCTACAACAACTTCTACGAGTTCGGCACCGACAAGGCGGACCCGGCGCGCAACGCCCACACGCTCAAGACCACGCCCTGGACGGTGGAGGTCGACGGCCTGGTGAAGAAGCCGGCCAAGTACGCCATCGAGGACCTGCTCAAGCTCAGCGCACAGGAAGAGCGCATCTACCGCCTGCGCTGCGTGGAAGGCTGGTCCATGGTCATCCCCTGGGTCGGCTACTCGCTGGCGCGGCTGATCGAGAAGGTGGAGCCCCTGGGCAACGCCAAGTACGTGGAGTTCATCACCCAGGCCGACCGGGCCACCATGCCCGGCCTGCGCGCCTCGGTGCTGGACTGGCCTTACGCGGAAGGCCTGCGCCTGGACGAGGCCATGCACCCGCTGACCCTGCTGGCCTTCGGCATGTACGGCGAGGTGCTGCCCAACCAGAACGGCGCGCCGGTGCGGCTGGTCGTGCCCTGGAAGTACGGGTTCAAGAGCGGCAAGAGCATCGTGCGCATCCGCTTCACCGAGCAGGAACCCAGGACCGCCTGGAACAAGGCCGCCGCCAACGAGTACGGCTTCTATTCCAACGTGAACCCCAATGTCGACCATCCGCGCTGGAGCCAGGCCACCGAACGGCGCATCGGCGAGGACGGCCTGTTCGCCAAGAAGCGCAAGACACTGATGTTCAACGGCTACGAGGCCCAGGTGGGGCAGCTGTACGCCGGCATGGACCTGAAGAAGAACTACTGAGATGGCCTCTTCGGCCACCCATGCCGCACCGGCCTCGCGTCGCCCGCCCGCCGCGGTCTCGCGCGGGCTGATGCACCCGGCGGCCAAGCCGCTGCTGTTCGCACTGTGCCTGCTGCCGTTCGGCTGGCTGTTCTACGGCGCCCTGACCGATGGCCTGGGCGCCAATCCGGCCGAGTACCTGATCCGCGCCACCGGCGACTGGACGCTGCGCTTCCTGTGCCTGACCTTGGCGGTGACGCCGCTGCGGGTGCTGGCCGGCCTGCCGGCGCTGGCGCGCTTTCGTCGCATGCTGGGCCTGTTCATGTATTTCTACGTCGTGCTGCACCTGGTCAGCTACGCCTGGTTCGACATGGGCTTCGACGTGAGCGAGATCGCGCGCGACATCGCCAAGCGGCCCTTCATCCTGGTGGGCTTTGCCGCTTTCCTGCTGCTGACGCCGCTGGCCGCGACCTCGTTCAACCGGGCAGTCAAGGCCCTGGGGGCCAAGCGCTGGCAGGCGCTGCACAAGCTGGTCTATGCGGTCGCCGGTCTGGCCGTGCTGCATTTCTTCTGGATGCGCGCGGGCAAGAACGACTTCGCCGAGGTGGCGGTGTATGCCGCCATCCTGGCCGTGCTGCTGGGGTGGCGTGTGCTGCAGTGGGCGAAGAGGAAGCGGGCCTAGCCCGCTTGCATCAACCGGGCAGCCGTTCCATCCGCATCTGGTCCTGCGCCGTTTCGCGCTCGCGGATCAGGTGGGCCCGGTCGCCGTCCACCAGCACCTCGGCGGCGCGGCCACGGGTGTTGTAGTTGCTGGCCATGCTCATGCAGTAGGCACCGGCCGACAGCACGGCCAGCAGGTCGCCGGACCGCACGGCCAGCTCGCGGTCACGTCCCAGCCAGTCGCCGCTCTCGCACACCGGGCCGACCACGTCATAGCGCTGCGCGTTGCCGCGCGTCGGCCGCACCGGTTCGATGCGGTGGAAGGCTTGGTACATGGCCGGCCGCGGCAGGTCGTTCATGGCGGCATCGACGATGCAGAAGTTCTTGTGCTCGCCGGGCTTGAGGTACAGCACCTCGGTCAGGCAGACGCCGGCATTGCCCACCAGCGAGCGGCCGGGCTCGATCATGAGATGGCGGCCGCCATGGCCGCGCGCGTCCAGCTTGGCCAGCAGCTGCGCCCACAGCGTATCGGCGGCCGGTGGGCGGTCGCCGTTGTAGTCGATGCCCAGGCCGCCGCCGAAGTCGATGTGGGCGAGGGGGATGCCGGCGGCCTCGACCGCCTCCACCAGGTCGAGCACGCGGTCCATGGCGTCGAGGTAGGGCGCGCCGTCGGTGATCTGCGAGCCGATGTGGCAGTCGATGCCCACCACCTTCAGCCCCGGCAGTTCGACGGCGCGGCGGTAGGCGTGCAGAGTGCGCTCGTGCGCGACGCCGAACTTGTTGTCCTTGAGGCCGGTGGAGATGTAAGGATGGGTCCTGGCATCGACGTTCGGGTTGACACGGATGCTCACGGACGCCGCCACGCCGGCGGCGCTGGCCACCCGGCTCAGCTCCTCGAGCTCGGCTTCGCTCTCGACATTGAAGCAACCTATGCCCACCTCCAGCGCGCGGCGCATCTCGGCGCGTGTCTTGCCGACCCCGGAGAAGATGACCTTGGAGGGCAGCGCCCCGGCCGCGAGCACGCGCTCGAGCTCGCCGCCCGAGACGATGTCGAAACCGCAGCCGGCCCGCGCGAACAGCTGCAGCACGGCCAGCGAGGAGTTGGCTTTCATCGCATAGCAGATGGTGGCCTGGCGGCCGGCGAAGCCGCGCTGGTAGGCCGCGAGCGCTGCCAGCATGGCCGCCTTGGAATAGACGAACAGGGGCGTGCCGTGCTGCCGCGCCAGCGCTGCCAGCGGCAGCTGTTCGATCCAGAGTTCACCGTCCTGCCGGTGGACGTAAGGGTGGCCGGGCAGGTGGGTCATGGCGGGCTGTTGCCGGTGGGCGTGGACGCTGCAGGGGCCGGGGCAGGCGCGACGGTGGGGTTGGTCGGCGCCGGCGTCAGGGTCTGCGGCAGCGTGGCGCGGTTGGCCGCCGCCGGGCCGGTGGGCAGGTACAGCGAGCCCTTCTGGCCGCAGCCGGCCAGCACCAGGGACAGCACGGCCAGCCCCAGCGGGCCGCAGGTGACCCGCCTCACTAGAATCGATAGGTCGAACATCGTGAAATTGTAATGACCGACCTCGAATACATGGACCAGGCCGAAGCCCTGCTGCACGCGGTGGAGGCGAGCTGCGACCGTATCAACGAGGCCAGCGATGCCGACATCGACAACCAGCGCGTGGGCGGCATGGTGACGCTCACCTTCCCCAACGGCAGCCAGGTCATCGTCAACCAGCAAAAGCCCCTGCATGAGGTCTGGATGGCCGCCAAGGCCGGCGGCTTCCACTACCGCTTCGATGGCGGCCAGTGGCGCGACACCAAGACCGGTAGCGAGTTCTTCGCGGACCTGAGCCGCTACGCCAGCCAGCAGGCCGGCCAGGCGCTGCGCTTCGTGGCGCCCGCCTAGTTGCGGAACAGGTCCAGGATGCTGCGTCGCTCCTCGCCCGCCGGCGGGCGGCTGGGCGTGGGCGGCAAGCCGTCCGAATTGAGCAGGCTGCGGTCGGTCGCCGGCGTGCCGGGCGTGCCTTCGCCGGTGCTGCCGCCCAGCGGCGTCAGCGGTGTCAGCGGCACCAAGGCCGGCTCCGTCGGCGCCGCGCCGCCCAGGCTGGTGATGCCCGCGCCGTTCGAGTACTCCTGGTAGTACCACTCGCCCGCCACGTTGATGACGCCGTCCGGCGCCGTGGGCTCCGCCACCGGCACGCCCTTGAGCGCGGTTTCCATGAAGCTGATCCACACCGGCAGGCTCAGGCCGCCGCCGGTCTCGCGGTCGCCCAGCGAGCGGGGCGTGTCGTAGCCCATCCAGACCACGGCGGCGACCGTGGGCTGGAAGCCGGCGAACCAGGTGTCGATGGCGTCGTTGGTGGTGCCGGTCTTGCCGTACACGTCGGGACGCTTCAGGGAAGCCTGCGCTTTGGCTGCGGTGCCCGAGCGGGTGATCTCCTGCAGCAGCCGGTTCATGATGAAGGCATTGCGGGCGTCGATGGCGCGCGCTGATTCGTTGAGCAGTGGCGGCTGGCTCTCCACCAGCGTGCGGCCCTTGTGGTCGGTGATGCGGGTCACCAGCCAGGGGTTGACGCGGTAGCCGCCGTTGGCGAAGACGGAATAGGCGGTGGCCATCTGCATGGGCGTGACCGAGCCGGCGCCCAGTGCCATGGGAAGGTAGGGCGGGTGCTTCTCGGCATCGAAACCGAAACGCAGCACCCAGTCCTGGGCGTTGTGCGGGCCCACCGCCTCCAGGATGCGGATCGACACCATGTTCTTGGACTTGGCCAGGGCGGTATGCAGCTGCATGGGACCTTCGAACTTGCCGTCGTAGTTCTTGGGTTCCCAGGGCTGCCCACCCGTGACGCCGGCGTCGAAGAACAGCGGCGAGTCGTTGACCATGGTGCTGGGCGTGAATCCCTTCTCCAGCGCGGCGGAATAGATGAAGGGCTTGAACGCCGAGCCGGGTTGCCGCCAGGCCTGGGTGACGTGGTTGAACTTGTTCTTGTTGAAGTCGAAGCCGCCGATCATCGCCAGGATGCCGCCGTCGCGCGGGTCCAGCGCCACGAAGGCGCCTTCGACCTCGGGCAGCTGCGTGATCTCCCAGGTGTTCTTGGGCGTCTTCAACACCCGGATGACCGCGCCGCGGCGCAGCTTGATCTTGGGCGGCGCCTTGGCGGACAGGCCGGGCTGGGCCGGCCGCAGGCCTTCGCCGGTGATCTCCAGCTCCTCGCCGGTCTGGCGCACGGCCACGACCCGCCTCGGGCTGGCCTCCAGCACCACTGCCGACATCACGTCACCGTTGTCGGGATGCTCGGCCAGGGCGTCGTCCACCGCGTCGTCCAGTTCCTTGGGGTCGGCCGGGAGATCGACGAACTGTTCCGGGCCCCGGTAGATCTGGCGCCGCTCGTAATCCATGATGCCCTTGCGCAGGGCCTTGTAGGCGGCCTCCTGATGCGACAGCTTGACGGTGGTGAAGACGTTGAGGCCGCGGGTATAGGCCTCGTCCCCATACTGCGCATAGACCAGCTGGCGCACGGTCTCGGCCACGTAGTCGCCGTGTACGCGCAGGACCTCGCCGCCGCTGCGGATCTTCAGCTCCTGCTGCTTGGCCGCGGCCGCCTGGGCCGCCGTGATGTAGCCGTTCTCCTCCATGCGCTGGATGATGTAGAGCTGGCGCGCCCGGGCGCGCTTGGGGTTGCTGATCGGGTTGTAGGCGGAAGGCGCCTTGGGCAGGCCGGCCAGCATGGCGGCCTCGGCGATCGTGATGTCCTTCATGGGCTTGCCGAAATACGCTTCCGACGCCGCCGAGAACCCGTAGGACCGGTTGCCCAGGAAGATCTGGTTCATGTAGATCTCCAGGATCTGGTCCTTGGTCAGCAGGTGCTCCAGCTTCATGGTCAGCAGCACCTCGTACAGCTTGCGGGTGAAGGTCTTTTCGGACGAGAGATAGACGTTGCGCGCCACCTGCATGGTGATGGTCGAGGCGCCCTGGCTCTTGACCCTCCCCAGGTTGGCCACCGCCGCTCGCAAGAGGCCCCGGTAGTCCACGCCGCCGTGCGAGTAGAAGCGCGTGTCCTCGATGGCCAGCACGGCATCCTTCATGACCTGCGGGATCTCGGCGATGGGCGTGAGGTTGCGCCTTTCCTCGCCGAATTCGCCGATCAGCACGCCCTCGGCCGAGAACACCCGCAACGGCAGCTTGGGCCGGTAGTCCGACAGCTCCGAGATGTCCGGCAAATTGGGGTAGGCGACCGCCAGCGCCACGCCAACGATGGTGGCCACCGACACGATCACGGCCAGCAGCGCGCCGCCTGTCCACAAAGCGACACGACCGAGCGTACTTTCCCAGCCAGCGGGCTTTCGGGGCGAGGAGGCTGGCTTGTCCTGTTGAGCTTCAGAAGGCATAAAGAGTGAGATGAGGCTGCGTGGACATTATCGGAGCTTGCTCCTCAACGCATGAGCATTGTCCCAAGGTGCGCGATCGCCCGGCTGATGAAAGAAGGCCGCTGGCGGGCAGGGGACGCTCCCAGTATCGCAGTGAACCTCGTCAGTTTTTGCCAACGTGCACAGCCGTAGAGGGGGAAAAGTCCTTTGTCGACAAGGATGTTACTGCTAGCATTGAAGTGAAACCTTAAGTTTGTTACGCCTTGAAATAGGTCGTTTCAGGAGACTGTCTTGAGTTCTCTGAGCTCGCTTTTCAGCCACCAAGCCGCGCCACTGCTGGGCTTGGACATCAGCTCTTCCAGCGTGAAGCTGGTGGAACTCGGGCGTGACCGGAACGGCAACTACGTGCTGGAGCGCTGCGCTATCGAGCCGCTCGAGCGCGGCTGGATCACCGACGGCAACGTGGAGAAGTTCGACGAAGTGGCCGAGGCGATGCGTCGCGTCGTCAAGAAAAGCGGAACACGCACCCGCAACGTCGCCATGGCACTGCCGCCTTCGGCGGTGATCACCAAGAAGATCATCCTGCCGGGCGGCCTGTCCGAGCAGGACCTGGAACTGCAGGTAGAGGCCGAGGCCAACCAGTACATCCCCTTCTCCCTGGACGAAGTGAGCCTGGACTTCTGCGTGGTCGGCCCGAGTACCACCTCCGCGGGCGATGTGGAGGTGCTGATCGCCGCCTCGCGCAAGGAGAAGGTCCAGGACCGCCAGGGCCTGGCAGAGGCCGCCGGCCTCAAGCCCGTGATCATCGACGTGGAGTCCTATGCCTCGCGCCTGGCGGCCGGCCGCCTGATCCAGGGCCTGCCGAACGGCGGCGTCGACACCATGGTCGCGCTGTTCGAGGTGGGCGCGTTCACCACCAGCATGCAGGTCATGCGCAATGAGGAGGTCCTGTACGACCGGGACCAGGCCTTCGGCGGGGCGCAGCTGACCCAGTTGATCGTCCGCCAGTACGGCTTCTCGCCCGAGGAGGCGGAAACCAAGAAGCGCAGCGGCGACCTGCCGGACGACTACGAGGGCGGCGTGCTCAAGCCCTTCGTGGAGAGCATGGCGCAGGAGATCGCGCGGGCGCTGCAGTTCTTCTTCACCAGCACGCCGCACAACCGGGTCGACTACATCATGATCGCCGGCGGTTCGGCGGCGCTGCCCGGCCTGAACGAGATGGTGACGGCGCAAACCTCCTTTCCCTGCAGCCTGGCCGACCCGTTCGAGGGCATGCAGGTCGCCGGCGGCGTGCGCGAGAAGAAGATGCGGCGTGAAGCGCCGTCCTACCTGACCTCCTGCGGTCTGGCCATGCGGAGGTTCCTGCAGTGATCCTGATCAACCTGCTGCCGCACCGCGAGGCGGCGCGCAAGAAAAGACGCGAACGCTTCTATGCCACGCTGGGCGCATCGGCGGTGGCCGGCCTCCTGGTCTCCGGCGCCATCTACCTCTGGTACGCGGCCCAGATCTCCCGGCAGCAGGCGCAGAACATGGTGCTGAAGACCGAGATCAAGGTACTGGAAAACCAGATCAAGGACATCGCCGCCCTGCAGCAGGAGATCGCGGCGCTGCGTGCGCGGCAACAGGCCGTGGAGGACCTCCAGGCCGACCGCAACATGCCGGTGCACCTCCTGAACGAGCTGGTGCGCCAGCTGCCGGACGGCGTCTACGTCACCAGCGTCAAGCAGGAAAACCAGTCGGTCGCGATCCTCGGCGTGGCCCAGTCCAACGAGCGGGTGTCGGAGCTGCTGCGCAACCTCGGCAACAACAGCCCCTGGCTGACGCGCCCCGAGCTGGTGGAGATCGTCGCCGGCAACGTGAACCTGTCGCCGCGGGAGCAGCGTCGCGTCGCGAACTTCAACATCCGCGTCAAGGTGCTGCGCGCCAGCGAGGCGCAAAAA
The DNA here is from genome assembly GCF_000215705.1 of Ramlibacter tataouinensis TTB310. Classification (NCBI taxonomy): domain Bacteria; kingdom Pseudomonadati; phylum Pseudomonadota; class Betaproteobacteria; order Burkholderiales; family Comamonadaceae; genus Ramlibacter; species Ramlibacter tataouinensis. The sequence continues at coordinate 831,039 of NC_015677.1, forward strand.
GCCGCAGCCGCCGCCAGCGCCGCTTCGGCGCCCAAGACCTGATCGCCATGGCCACCCAATCCCTACCCAAGGTCGATTTCGCCGCGCTGCAGCAGCAGCTCCAGGCCCAGTTCCGCGGCCTCAATCCCAACGATCCGGCCTCCTGGCCGGGGCTGCCCAAGGCGCTGCTGTGCCTGGCGCTGGCGGCAGCGATCGTCGTCGCGTTGTGGTTCGTCTGGCTAAGCAGCTCCGACGAGGAGCTGCAGGCCGAACAGCGCAAGGAGCTGGAACTGCGCGAGGACTACAAGAAAAAGCTCGCGCAGGCCGTGAACCTGGAGGCGCTCAAGAAACAGCGCGAGCAGGTCCAGCAGTACGTGATCCAGCTGGAAAAGCAGCTGCCCAGCAAGGCCGAGATGGACGCGCTGCTGTCCGACATCAACCAGGCCGGCCTGGGCCGCAGCCTGCACTTCGATCTGTTCCGGCCGGGGCAGGTGAGCGTGAAGGAGTACTACGCCGAGCTGCCCATCGCCGTGCGCGTGACCGGCCGCTATCACGACATCGGCTCCTTCGCCTCCGACGTGGCCAACCTGTCGCGCATCGTCACACTGAACAACATGGCCATCACCCCGGCCAAGGACGGAGCCCTCACATTCGACGCCACCGCCAAGACCTACCGCTACCTGGATGCCGATGAAGTGAACGCGCAGCGCAAGGCGGCTGGAGGCAAGAAGTGATGAAGCGGACCTCTGTCACCGGTGTGGTCCTGGCAGCCTTCGCGCTGGCGGGGTGCGGTACGTCGCAGGAAGACGAGCTGCGTCAGTGGATGGCCGACCAGAAGGCACAGACCAAGCCGCAGATCAAGCCCATCCCCGAGCCCAAGAAATTCGTTCCCGAGCTGTACAGCGAGGAAGCGGCCACCGATCCGTTCAGCAACCTGAAGCTGACCCAGGCGCTCAAGCGCGAGTCCGGGCAGAACACGGCCAACGCGGCCCTGGTGGCGCCCGAGCTGGCGCGCCGCAAGGAGCCGCTGGAGGCCTATCCCCTGGATGCCATGGCCATGGTCGGCAGCCTGATGAAGCAGGGCCAACCGGTGGCGCTGGTGCGGGTGGACAACCTGCTCTACCAGGTCCGGCCGGGCAACTACCTGGGGCAGAACTACGGGCGCATCACCAAGGTAGGGGAGGCCGAGGTCATGCTGCGCGAGATCGTGCAGGACGCGGCCGGTGAATGGGTAGAACGCACAGCCACTTTGCAGCTGCAAGAGAGGTCCACGAAATGAAACAACGAAAACTGATGCAGTGGCGCTCGTTCCTGACGCTCAGCTGTGCGGTACTGACGTCGCTGGCGGCCGTCCAGGCGCACGCGCAAACCGTGATCGAGTCGGTCACCAGCTCCATCCAGGGAGGCATGGAGGTCGTGCGGGTCGATTTCTCGCAGCCGCTGGCGGCAGTGCCGGCCGGTTTCACCATCCAGGCTCCGGCGCGCGTCGCACTGGACCTCACCGGCGCCGCCAACGGCATGGGACGCTCGTCGGTCGACATCAACCAGGGCAACCTGCGCTCCGTCAACGTGGTGCAGTCGGGTGAGCGTACCCGGTTGGTCCTCAACCTGAAGGCGCCGACGGCGTACAAGGCGCAGCTGCAAGGCAAGTCGCTGCTGGTGATGCTGGACCCGGTGGCAGTGGCCGCCACCGCGCCGGCACCGGCCCAGAACACCTTCGCCGAGAACCGCGCCGTCGACACCCAGCCGATCAAGGACGTCGATTTCCGCCGCGGCACCGACAGCGCGGGCCGGGTGATCGTGGACCTGCCCAACAACCAGGTGGGGGTGGACATCCGCCAGCAGGGCAAGAGCCTGGTGGTCGAACTGCTCAAGTCGTCCCTGCCCGAGGGGCTGCGCCGGCGCCTGGACGTGACCGACTTCGGCACGCCCGTGCAGACCGTGACCACTACCCAGGTCGGCGACCGCGTGCGGCTGGTGATCGAGCCCCGGGGCCTGTGGGAGCACAGCGCCTACCAGAGCGACAACCAGTTCGTGGTCGAGGTGCGCCAGCAGAAGATCGACCCGAACAAGCTGACGCAGGGCCCCGGCTACGCCGGGGAAAAACTCTCGCTCAACTTCCAGAACATCGAGGTCCGGTCGCTGCTACAGGTGATCGCCGACTTCACCAACTTCAACATCGTCACCTCGGACTCGGTGACAGGCGCCGTGACGCTGCGCCTGAAGGACGTGCCCTGGGACCAGGCGCTGGACATCGTGCTGCAGGCCAAGGGCCTGGGCATGCGCAAGAGCGGCAACGTGCTGTGGGTCGCGCCCAAGGACGAGATCGCGGCCAAGGAAAAGCTCGACCTCGAGTCGCGCGCCGCCCTCCAGACCCTGGAGCCGGTGCGCACGCAGGCCTTCCAACTCAATTACAGCAAGGCGGTGGACATCGCCGCCCAGCTTACCTCGGGCACCGGCGCGGCGCGCATGCTGAGCCCGCGCGGCAGCGTGATCGCCGAGCCGCGCACCAACCAGCTGTTCGTCACCGACATCGGTTCGCGGCTGGAGCAGGTGCAGGCGCTGATCGCCCGGCTGGACATCGCCGTGCGCCAGGTGTTGATCGAGGCCCGCATCGTGGAAGCTTCGGACACCTTCGGCCGCTCGCTGGGCGTGCGCCTGGGCGGCAGCGATCTGCGCGGACTGCGCGGCGGCGACCCGGGTTACTCCGTCGGTGGCGGCACGAACCGCGTCGCGCTCGGCGGCACCTACGATGCCGTGTCGGGCACCACCGGGGAGGGCGATGTCGATCTGACCACCCTCAACACCAACTTTGTCAACCTGCCGGCCATCGGCCTGGCCGGTTTCAATGCGCCCAGTTTCGCCATCTCGCTGTTCAGCTCCGCGGCCAACCGGTTCCTGAACCTGGAGCTGTCCGCCATGGAAGCGGACGGCAAGGGCAAGCTGGTGTCCAGCCCGCGGGTCGTCACCGCTGACCAGACGAAGGCGCTGATCGAGCAGGGCACCGAGTTCCCCTACCAGCAGGCCACGTCCAGCGGCGCCACCTCGGTCGCGTTCCGCCGGGCCACGCTCAAGCTGGAAGTGACGCCTCAGATCACCCCCGAGGGCAACATCATCCTGGACCTGGACATCACCAAGGACAGCCGGGGCGAGACCACGGCCGCCGGCATCGCCATCAACACCAAGCACATCAAGACGCAGGTGCTGGTGGAGAACGGCGGCACTGTGGTGATCGGCGGCATCTTCGAGCTGACCGAAACGGAAAACGAAGCCAGGGTGCCGCTGCTCGGGGACGTTCCGGTCCTGGGCTACCTGTTCAAGAACAAGCAGCGTAGCTCCAACAAGCAGGAGATGCTGGTGTTCATCACGCCAAAGATGATTTCGGATCGGGCCGCGGCCAGGTAAACAAAACAGGAGAGAGGGTTTATGTTTTCGATCGATTTTTCGCGGCGCTCCGTTCGTGCAGGGTTGGGCGGCTCGGCGCTGCTGGCTTCGTTGCTGCTGGCTTCATGTGGCGGCGGGGGCGGGTGCGCGTCTGCCGAGGCCTGTGCTGGTGGGGGCTCGGGTGCGAGCACAGGCGCGGTCACTTCGGCCAGCGCCGTCTCGGTGTCGATCGGGACGGACGGGACGCTCGGCGCGGAAGCCGTAGACTCGCTCAAATATTCCAAACGTTTTGTGGTTACGGTGGTGGACCAGCTCGGCCGCCCTGTGCTTGGTGCGACGATCAGCCCTCGCGTCGAGATGCTGGCGTTCGCCAAAGGCTACTTCGAGCGTGATCCGGCCGACCTTACGAAGGTGACAAACGAATATCGTTACTTGTGCCAAGCCGAGGACGCTAACAACAACGACATCTTGGACGCGAACGAAGATGTCAACGGCGACGGCTTGCTCACGCCTCCCCGTTCCACGGTGGTGATAGTCCCGACGAAGGGCGTGTATACGACCGATGCCAGCGGTTCGGTGGTATTCGAGCTGCAGTACCCCAAGAACTACGCCACGTGGATCGTTCCCACCTTGGTGGCCACGGCCGGGGTCACAGGCACCGAGGGCCAGGCTCGCTTCGATTTCGTGACGGGCTACGTTGTTGGTGATGAGAAGCAGGTCAGCGCGCCTTTCAACTTCTCGCCTTTCGGGACCACGCCCGCCTGCACCGACACCAACTGATGGAAAGATATACCCTGGGCATTGGGCTCGTCGGCCTGCCCGGGGCTGGCAAATCCACAGTTGGGCGGCAACTGGCACGGCGCCTTAAGCTGCCCTTCGTCGACGCCGACCACCGGATCGAACAGCTCCTCGGCTGTTCGATCCGTTCCTTTTTCGAGCGTGAAGGCGAATCCGCCTTCCGCGACGTGGAGGCCTCCGTCATCGACGAGCTCACCCGGCAGTCCGCGTCGGTGATCGCCACCGGCGGCGGCGCGGTGCTGAGGGAGGCCAACCGGCGCTGCCTGCGCGAGCGCTGCCAGGTGGTTTACCTGTACTCCGCGCCCGAGGACATCTTCCGGCGCATCCAGCACGACACCCAGCGGCCCCTGCTGCAGGTAGACGACCCCATGGCGCGCCTGCGCGAATTGTTCGAGGCCCGGGACCCGCTGTACCGGCAGACTGCGCATGTGGTCGTGGAGGCCGGCACGCTGTCGGCCCCCGCGGTCGTCAAACGGCTGCTGGCCCAGCTGCGCCAGGGTGGCGGCCAAGGCGCCTGACGCGCCGCCCGTAAACTTGGGGCCATGCAGGCCTCTTCGGATCCCCGGCAGGTTCACATCGCCCTCGGACAGCGCAGCTACCCCATCCTCATCGGGACGGGGCTGATCGGCCGCCCGTCCACCTGGGAATCGGTGTCCTCCGGGGTGGGTGCCGTGATCGTCACCAACCAGCTTGTGGCCCCCCTGTACGCCGACCGCCTGGCGCGGGCGCTCTCCCCCCGGCATGCCTCGGTGCGCACCGTCACGCTGCCCGACGGCGAGGAGCACAAGCACTGGCAGACGCTCAACCTGATCTTCGACGGCTTGCTGGAAAGCGGCTGCGACCGCAAGACGGTGCTGTACGCCCTGGGCGGGGGGGTCGTCGGCGACATGACGGGCTTCGCGGCCGCCTGCTACATGCGCGGCGTGCCCTTCGTCCAGGTGCCCACGACGCTGCTGGCGCAGGTGGATTCCTCTGTCGGCGGCAAGACGGCGATCAACCACTCGCTGGGCAAGAACATGATCGGCGCTTTCTACCAGCCGCAACTCGTGGTGTGCGACCTCGACACCCTGGCGACGCTGCCGGACCGGGAGATGAGCGCGGGCCTGGCCGAGGTGATCAAGTACGGTCCGATCGCGGACCTGGAATTCCTGGGCTGGATCGAAGACCACATCGACGCGCTGCGCGCGCGCGATCCGCAGGCGCTGGCGCATGCCGTGCGCCGCAGCTGCGAGATCAAGGCCTGGGTGGTGGGGCAGGACGAGCGCGAGACGGGGCTGCGCGTCATCCTCAACTTCGGGCACACCTTCGGCCACGCGATCGAAGCCGGCCTGGGTTATGGCCAATGGCTGCACGGCGAGGCCGTGGGTTGCGGCATGGTGATGGCGCTGCACCTTTCGCATCGGCTCGGGCTGGTCGACGCTGCCTTCGTCGACCGCTGCGTTGCGCTGATCCGGCGCGCCGGCCTGCCGACCATGGGGCCGGCCTTGGGGGCCGACCGTTACCTGGAGCTGATGCGTGTGGACAAGAAGGCCGAGGCGGGCGAGATCCGCTTCGTCGTGATCGGCCCGCCTGGCCAGGCGCAGCTTCGCCCGGCTCCGGACGCGCTGGTCCGCGAGGTTATCGCCGACTGTTGCCGCTGAATCCACGACCGATGAGCCTGGCGGCCTACGCCTGCGACCCCGCCCATTCACGCGGGCGCCGCCACCCGGAGCCCACGGCGCCGACGCGCACCGAGTTCCAGCGCGACCGTGACCGCATCGTGCATTCCACGGCGTTCCGGCGGCTGGTCTATAAGACCCAGGTGTTCCTCAACCACGAGGGCGACCTGTTCCGCACCCGGCTCACGCACTCGCTGGAGGTGGCGCAGCTCGCGCGCTCCATCGCCCGGCCGCTCGGCCTGAACGAGGACCTGGTCGAGGCGGTCGCGCTGGCGCACGACCTGGGCCACACGCCTTTCGGGCACGCCGGCCAGGACGCGCTGGACGATTGCATGGCCACGCATGGCGGCTTCGAGCACAACCTGCAAAGCCTGCGGGTGGTCGACCAGCTGGAGGAGCGCTACCCGGCCTTCGATGGCCTGAACCTCAGCTTCGAGACGCGGGAAGGCATCCTCAAGCACTGCTCGCGGGCCAATGCGCAGCGGCTGGAGGCGCAGGAGCCCGGCGGAGTGGGGCGCCGCTTTCTGGACCGCACCCAACCCAGCCTGGAAGCCCAGCTGTGCAACTTGGCCGACGAGATTGCCTACAACGCGCACGACATCGATGACGGCGTCCGCTCCGGCTTGCTGACGCTGGAGCAGCTGGAGCAGGTGAGCCTGTTCGATCGGTTCCGGCGCGAGGCCCTGGCTGCCCACCCGCAGCTGCAAGGCCGGCGGCTGCTGTACGAGTCCATCCGCCTCATGCTCAGTGCCCAGGTGTACGACGTGATCGACGCCACGGCCTTGGCGCTGCGCCGCCACGCGCCCGCCAGCGCCGACGCTGCACGCCTGCTGAGACCGGTGCTCTGTTTCGGTGAGGCGATGCGCCAGGAATCGCAGGCGCTCAAGACCTTCCTTCTGCGCAACCTGTACCGCCATCCCCAGGTGATGGCGACGACCGGCCGTGCCAAGACGGTCGTGCGCGAGCTGTTTGCCGCCTACATGGCCGACCCCGCCCAGCTGCAGGCGGGCTTTGCCTCACGCGGAGACACGCCTCGCGCCGTGGCGGACTACATTGCCGGCATGACCGACCGCTTTGCCGCGCGCGAGCACGAGCGGCTGACCGGCCGGCGGCTGCTGCCTTGAAAGCGCCCGGCCTGCTGCCGCCGGCCTGGCTGGTGGTGCTGGGCGGCGTCGCCGCGGCGCTGCACGTGGGCAAGCTCCCGCCCGCCCTGCCGGTGCTGCGCGACGCGCTGGACATCGGGTTGGTGCAGGCCGGCTTCCTGCTGTCGCTGGTGCAGCTCGCAGGCATGACGCTGGGCCTGGTGGCCGGCTTGGCGGCCGACCGCATCGGCCTGAAACGCACCATGGTCGCCGGCTTGCTGCTGACGGGCGCGGCCAGCGTGCTGGGCGGCTGCGTCGGCACGCCGGCACTGCTGCTGGCCCTGCGCGCCCTCGAGGGCTTGGGCTTCCTGCTGGCGTCCATGCCGGCGCCGGGCCTGATCCGCCGGCTGGTCCCGCCCGAGAGGATGAGCGCCACGCTCGGCGTCTGGGGCGCCTACATGCCGTTCGCCACGGCCGCGGCGCTGCTCGCCGGCCCCGCATGGATGGCCTGGGCCGGCTGGCGCGGCTGGTGGTGGCTGCTGGGCGGTGTGTCGCTGGCGCTGGCCGGCTGGCTCGCGGCCGCCTTGCCGGCCGATCCTGCGCGGCCCAACGCCATGCCGCAGCAAGGCTCCCGAGTGCGGCTGACGCTCACGGCGCGCGGCCCTTGGCTGGTGGCCTGTGCGTTTGGCGTCTACTCGGCGCAATGGCTGGCAGTGATCGGCTTCCTGCCTTCGATCTACCTGGCCGCGGGCTTCGCTGCCGGGTTGGCCGCAGTGGCGACGGCGCTGGCCGCTGCGGTGAACATGGTCGGCAATCTCGCCTCCGGCCGCCTGCTGCAGCGCGGCGCGTCGCCCCAGCACCTGCTGGCGACCGGCTTCCTGGCGATGGGCCTGGGCGGCTTCCTGGCCTTCAGCGACGTGCTGGGTCAGGGCGCGGCCGGGGCGTGGGGACGCTACGCCGCGGTGCTCGGTTTCTCGATGGTGGGCGGCGTGATTCCGGGCACGCTGTTCTCGCTGGCCGTGCGGCTGGCACCCAGCGAGCACACCGTGTCGGCGACAGTGGGCTGGATGCAGCAGTGGTCCGCGTTCGGGCAGTTCGCCGGCCCGCCCCTGGTCGCCTCGGTGGCGGCCCGCGCTGGCGGGTGGCAGTGGAGCTGGCTGGTCACCGGCGCCTGTGCCGCTGCCGGGCTGCTGCTGGCGCGCAGCATGGGCCGGCTGCTGGCAAAAGGGTCACGGGCCGGCCCGTAGAATTTGAGCGATGACGACGAGGGACCATGATCGCATCGTCGCCGACACGCGCGCCTGGCTGGAGCGAGCCGTGATCGGCTTGAATTTGTGCCCATTCGCCAAGGCCGTGCATGCCAAGGGCCAGGTGCACTACGCTGTCAGCACCAACGACGACTTCGCCGGCGTGCTCGAGGACCTGCATGCCGAGCTCCAGGCCTTGCTGCATCTGCCGGCGTCCGAGCGGGACACCACGCTGCTGGCCGTCCCGCGCGGCTTCGACGATTTCTTGCTGTTCAACGAGCTGGTGCGCCAGGGCGACCGCCTGCTGGCGCGCGAGCGCGTGCAGGGCATCGTGCAGCTGGCCAGCTTCCATCCCCGCTTCGTGTTCGCGGGGGCCGACGAGGATGACATGGGCAATTTCAGCAACCGCGCGCCGTACCCCACGCTGCACCTGCTGCGCGAGGACAGCATGGACCGCGCGGTGGCCGCCTTTCCGCAGGCCGACGCCATCTTCGGCACCAACATCGAACGGCTGCGGCAGCTCGGGCGTAACGGCTGGGATGCTCTGCGGGTGGGGGCCAGCGGATGACGACGCCGCGCGAGCTGGACCTGCGCCCGGGTCAATCCGTCGAGCTGCTCAAGGAGCTGCACATCCTCACGCAGGATGGCAAGCTGAATCAGGACTCGCGTCGCAAGCTCAAGCAGGTCTACCACCTCTACCAGTTCATCGAAGCGCTGCTGCTTGAGCTGCCTGCCTCGCCGGGCTCGCCCACCATCGCCGACCACGGCGCGGGCAAGTCCTACCTGGGCTTCATCCTGTACGACCTGTTCCTCAAGCCGCGCGGATCCGGCCAGGTGTACGGCATCGAGACCCGGGCGGAACTGGTCACACGCTCGCAGGCGCTGGCGCAGCGCCTAGGCTTTGAACGCATGAGCTTTCTGAACCTGAGCGCCGCCGAAGCCAGCGACGCGCAGCAGCTGCCTGGGAAGATCGACATGGTCACCGCCCTGCACGCCTGCGACACGGCGACCGACGACGCCATCGCTTTCGGCCTGCGCAAGCAGGCCGGCTTTCTGGTGCTGGTGCCCTGCTGCCAGGCGGAGGTGGCAGGTCGGCTGCGGCAGAACAAGGCCTTGGCGCTCAGCCGCACGCCGCTGGCCGAGCTGTGGCGCCGTCCCTTGCATACCCGTGAGCTGGGCAGCCAGCTGACCAACGTGATGCGCTGCCTGTACCTGGAAGCCTGCGGCTACCAGGTAACGGTGACTGAACTGGTGGGCTGGGAGCACAGCCTGAAGAACGAACTGATCCTGGCCCGCCGCACCGGACAGCGCAAGCGCAGCGCGGCCGAACGCTTGCGGGCGCTGCTGGCCGAATTCGGCCTGCCCGAGCTCGAGCCGGTGCGCTTCCCGGCGCTTGCTGCCCTGCCTAGCCCCGGGGAGGCGGCTGGTTCTTGACGCGGGTGCGGCTGACGGCGGTGAAGATGCCGATACCCAGCAGGATCAAGGCGCCGATCGCGATGTACAGCTGCGGCACGCCCACCACCACGGCAGCCCAGACCACGCCGGCCATGAAGACCAGAAAGCCGATCATGTAGAGCGCGAAGGACATGGTACTTCTCCGATGTTGAGGACAGTGTCCCTGCGCGTTTGCAGAGCTTTTGTCGGCGAGCGGCACCACCGCGCGTCAGAGAAATCCGAGGCGGGGCCGCGTGCAATAACATCCACCCATGGCCCGATTGCCCCGTCTCACCGTTGCGGGCTATCCGCACCACATCATCCAGCGCGGCAACAACGGCCAGCCGGTGTTCTCCACATCCGGCGACCGCGAGACCTTCCTGTCCATCCTGGCGGAGCAGGCGCGCCAGCGCCAGGTGGCTCTCCACGCCTACGTGCTGATGGACAACCACTTCCACCTGCTGGCGTCACCTGCATCGGCCGAGGCCATCCCGCGGTGGATGCAGGCGGTCGGCCGGCAGTACGTCCGTTACTACAACCAGCGGATGGGGCGGACGGGCACGCTGTGGGAGGGGCGCTACCGTTCCAACCTGATCCAGGCCGAGCGCTACCTGCTGGCCTGCATGGTGTACCTGGACCTGAACCCGGTGCGCGCCGGCCTGGTGGCCCAGGCCGCCGATTACCCATGGTCCAGCCACGCGCATTACGTGGGATTGAGGCACGATTCCCTGGTCACGCCGCATCCGCTCTACTGGGCCCTGGGCAACACGCCCTTTGCGCGAGAGCTGGCTTATGCCGAACTGGTGCAAACAGGCATCCCCCATGAGCAGATCAAACAGCTGGGCGAATCGGCCCTGCAGGGATGGGCCCTGGGCGAGCCGGAGTACCTGGGGCGCCTGCAACAGCAAACCGTGCGACGGGTAAGCAAGGGCAGTGCAGGACGGCCTTCCAAGGCCAAGCTTCCCACCCATTAATGTGTCCCTAATTATCTACGTAGAGATTCGACGCGACCTGAAATTGTAATCTGACCCCAATTAAAGTGATTGGCAGGCTTGTTGCGCTGCACTATGCTTCACGCCCTTCCTCCGACAATCCTGCAGGAGCGCGTGATGACCACCGCCGCCGAAATTTCCGATCTCCAACAGCGTGGCCTGTACTCGGCCGAACATGAGCACGACGCCTGCGGCGTGGGCTTCGTCGCGCATATCAAGGGCGAGAAGAACCATGCCATCGTCCAGCAGGGCCTGAAGATCCTGGAAAACCTGGACCACCGTGGCGCGGTGGGTGCCGACAAGCTGATGGGCGATGGCGCCGGCATCCTGATCCAGTTGCCCGACGCGCTCTACCGCGAAGAGATGGCCAGGCAGGGCGTGGAACTGCCGCCGCCCGGCGAGTACGGCGTGGGCATGGTCTTCCTGCCCAAGGAGCACGCCTCGCGCCTGGCCTGCGAGCAGGAGCTGGAGCGCGCCATCAAGGCCGAGGGGCAGGTGCTGCTGGGCTGGCGCGACGTTCCGGTGGACCGCGACATGCCCATGTCGCCGGCCGTGCGCAAGAAGGAGCCCATCCTGCGCCAGGTCTTCATCGGCCGCGGCAGCGACGTGATCGTGCAGGACGCGCTGGAGCGCAAGCTGTACGTGATCCGCAAGACCGCCAGCGCCGCCATCCAGAACCTGCGCCTGAAGCACTCCAAGGAGTACTACGTCCCCTCCATGTCCAGCCGCACCGTGGTCTACAAGGGCCTGCTGCTGGCCGACCAGGTGGGCACCTACTACCTGGACCTGAAGGATGCGCGCTGCGTCTCGGCGCTGGCCCTGGTGCACCAGCGCTTTTCCACCAACACCTTCCCCGAGTGGCCGCTCGCCCATCCCTACCGCTATGTCGCGCACAACGGCGAGATCAACACGGTCAAGGGCAACTACAACTGGATGCGGGCCCGCGAAGGCGTGATGTCCTCGCCGGTGCTGGCGAACGACCTGAAGAAGCTGTACCCGATCAGCTTCCCGAACCAGTCCGACACCGCCACCTTCGACAACTGCCTGGAGCTGCTGACCATGGCCGGCTACCCGCTGGCCCAGGCCGTGATGATGATGATCCCCGAGCCGTGGGAGCAGCACACGCTGATGGACGAGCGCCGCAAGGCCTTCTACGAGTACCACGCGGCCATGCTGGAGCCCTGGGACGGCCCGGCCTCCATCGTGTTCACCGACGGCCGCCAGATCGGCGCCACGCTTGACCGCAACGGCCTGCGTCCCTCGCGCTACTGCGTGACCGACGACGACCTGGTGATCATGGCCTCCGAATCCGGCGTGCTGCCGGTGCCGGAGAACAGGATCGTGCGCAAGTGGCGCCTGCAGCCCGGCAAGATGTTCCTGATCGACCTGGAGCAGGGCCGCATGATCGACGACGAGGAGCTCAAGGCCAACCTCGCCAACAGCCGGCCCTACAAGCAGTGGATCGAGAACCTGCGCATCAAGCTGGACGACCTGTCGCAGGACACCGGCGAGGCGCCGGCCAGCGAGGTCGCGCTGCTGGACCGCCAGCAGGCCTTCGGCTACAGCCAGGAGGACATCAAGTTCCTGATGTCGCCCATGGCCCAGGCCGGCGAGGAGGGCGTGGGCTCCATGGGCAACGACAGCCCGCTGGCCGTGCTGTCGTCCAAGAACAAGCCGCTGTACAACTACTTCAAGCAACTGTTCGCCCAGGTGACCAACCCGCCGATCGACCCGATCCGCGAGGCCATCGTGATGTCGCTGGTGTCCTTCATCGGACCCAAACCCAACCTGCTGGACATCAACCAGGTCAACCCGCCGATGCGGCTGGAAGTCAGCCAGCCCATCCTGGACTTCGCCGACATGGCCAAGCTGCGCTCGATCGAGAAGATCACGCAGGGCAAGTTCCGCAGCCACACGCTGGACATCACCTACCCGCTGGCCTGGGGGCACGAGGGCGTGGAGGCCAAGCTGGCCTCGCTCAATGCCGAGGCGGTGGACGCCATCAAGGGCGGCAAGAACATCCTGATCATCAGCGACCGCGCGGTCAGCCCCTCGCGGGTGGCCATCCCCGCCTTGCTGGCGCTGTCCTCCATCCACCAGCACCTGGTGCGCGAAGGCCTGCGCACCACTGCCGGCCTGGTGGTCGAGACCGGTTCGGCCCGCGAGGTCCACCATTTCGGCGTGCTGGCCGGCTACGGCGCCGAGGCCGTGCACCCCTACCTGGCGATGGAAACCCTGGTGTCCATCCACAAGGACCTGCCGGGCGAGCTGTCGGCGGACAAGGCCATCTACAACTACGTCAAGGCGATTGGCAAGGGGCTGTCCAAGATCATGTCCAAGATGGGCGTGAGCACTTACATGAGCTACTGCGGCGCCCAGCTGTTCGAGGCCATCGGCCTGAACAGCGACACGGTGGAGAAGTACTTCTCCGGCACGGCCAGCCGCGTGGAAGGCATCGGCGTGTTCGAGATCGCCGAGGAAGCCATCCGCATGCACAAGGCGGCCTTCGGCGACGACCCGGTGCTGGCCAGCATGCTGGACGTCGGCGGCGAATACGCCTGGCGCCACCGTGGCGAGGAGCACATGTGGACGCCGGACGCCATCGCCAAGCTGCAGCACAGCACGCGCGCCAACAGCTGGAACACCTACAAGGAGTACGCCCAGCTGATCAACGACCAGAGCCGCCGCCACATGACGCTGCGCGGCCTGTTCGAGTTCAGGGTCGATCCGGCCAGGGCCATCGCCATCGACGAGGTCGAGCCGGCCAAGGAGATCGTCAAGCGCTTCGCCACCGGCGCCATGTCGCTGGGCTCGATTTCCACCGAGGCGCACGCCACCCTCGCCGTCGCGATGAACCGCATCGGCGGCAAGAGCAACACCGGCGAGGGCGGCGAGGACCCGGCGCGCTACCGCCAGGAGCTCAAGGGCATCCCGATCAAGCAGGGCCAGACCATGGCCCAGATCATCGGCAGCGACGTGGTCGAGGTCGACATCCCGCTGCAGGAGGGCGATTCGCTGCGCTCGCGCATCAAGCAGGTGGCGTCCGGCCGCTTCGGCGTGACGGCGGAGTACCTGGCGTCGTCCGACCAGATCCAGATCAAGATGGCGCAGGGCGCCAAGCCCGGCGAGGGCGGCCAGCTGCCCGGCGGCAAGGTGTCCAAGTACATCGGCAAGCTGCGCTACTCGGTGCCGGGCGTGGGCCTGATCTCCCCGCCGCCGCACCACGACATCTACTCGATCGAGGACCTGGCCCAGCTGATCCACGACCTGAAGAACGTGGCGCCGCACGCCAGCATCAGCGTCAAGCTGGTCTCCGAGGTGGGCGTGGGCACCATCGCTGCGGGCGTGGCCAAGTGCAAGAGCGACCATGTGGTGATCGCCGGCCATGACGGCGGCACCGGCGCCTCGCCCTGGTCGTCCATCAAGCACGCGGGCAGCCCCTGGGAGATCGGCCTGGCCGAGACCCAGCAGACCCTGGTGCTCAACCGACTGCGCGGCCGCATCCGCGTGCAGGCCGACGGCCAGATGAAGACCGGCCGCGACGTCGCCATCGGCGCGCTGCTGGGCGCCGACGAGTTCGGCTTCGCTACCGCGCCGCTGGTGGTGGAAGGCTGCATCATGATGCGCAAGTGCCACCTCAACACCTGCCCGGTGGGCGTGGCCACGCAGGACCCGGCGCTGCGCGCCAAGTTCGCGGGCAAGCCCGAGCACGTGGTGAACTACTTCTTCTTCGTCGCCGAGGAGGTGCGCCAGATCATGGCGCAGCTGGGCATCCGCAGGTTCGACGACATGATCGGCCGGGCCGACCTGCTGGACATGAAGAAGGGCATCGAGCACTGGAAGGCGCGCGGCCTCGATTTCACGCGGCTGCTGGCGCAGCCCAGCGTGCCGGCCGAGGTGCCGCGCTTCCACGTCGAGCAGCAGGACCACGGCCTGCACAAGAGCCTGGACCGCGTGCTGATCGAAAGGTCGCGCCCCGCCATCGACAAGGGCGAGAAGGTGCAGTTCATCGAGGTGGTGCGCAACGTCAACCGCTCGGTGGGCGCCATGCTGTCGGGCGCGGTGACCCAGGTGCATCCCGAGGGCCTGCCGGACGACAGCGTCCGCATCCAGCTCGAAGGCACGGGTGGCCAGTCGTTCGGTGCCTTCCTGGCCAAGGGCATCACGCTGTACCTGATAGGCGACGCCAACGACTACACCGGCAAGGGTCTGTCGGGCGGCCGCATCGTGGTCCGGCCCAGCATCGACTTCCGCGGCGAGGCGACCAAGAACATCATCATCGGCAACACCGCGCTGTACGGCGCCACCACCGGCGAGGCCTTCTTCAGCGGCGTGGCCGGCGAGCGCTTCGCGGTGCGGCTGTCCGGCGCCACGGCGGTGGTGGAGGGCACGGGCGACCACGGCTGCGAGTACATGACCGGCGGCACGGTGGCGGTGCTGGGCAGGACCGGGCGCAACTTCGCCGCCGGCATGTCCGGCGGGGTGGCCTACGTGTACGACGAGGACGGCCAGTTCGCGCGGCGCTGCAACACGTCCATGGTCTCGCTGGAGCCCGTCGGGGCCTCCGCCGAGCAGAAGGCCGCCAGCACGGCCACCAAGCTGCACCGCGACCAGACCGACGAGGCGCTGCTCAAGAAACTGCTGGAGGACCACCACCGCTGGACAGGCAGCAAGCGCGCGCGCGAGCTGCTGGACAACTGGAAGGAGGCCCGCGGCAGGTTCGTCAAGGTCTTCCCCAACGAGTACAAGCGGGCCCTGGCCGAGATGCACGGCCGCGAGGTGGCCGCCGCCAGCACGGGCAACAATGCGCACGTGGCGATGGCCGCCGCCGCGGCCTGACACACCCCAGAGACAGACGGAGCGACAGCATGGGAAAGATCACCGGCTTCATGGAGTACGAGCGCGTCGAGGAGGGCTACAAGCCCGTGCCGGAACGCCTGAAGCACTACAAGGAATTCGTCATCGGGCTGGACGACCAGCAGGCCCAGGTGCAGGCGGCGCGCTGCATGGACTGCGGCATCCCGTTCTGCAACTCGGGCTGCCCGGTCAACAACCTCATCCCCGATTTCAATGACCTGGTGTACCGGCAGGACTGGAAGAACGCCTTCACGGTCCTGGACTCGACCAACAACTTCCCCGAGTTCACCGGCCGCATCTGCCCCGCGCCTTGCGAGGCGGCCTGCACGCTGAACTACAACGACGCGGCGGTCGGCATCAAGTCGCTGGAGCGCGCCATCGCCGACCGCGCCTGGGACAACGGCTGGGTGCTGCCCCGGGTGCCGCGCATCAAGACCGGCAAGAAGGTGGCGGTGGTCGGCTCCGGCCCGGCAGGCATGGCGGCGGCGCAGCAGCTGGCGCGGGCCGGCCACGACGTGACGCTGTTCGAGAAGAACGACCGCGTCGGCGGCCTGCTGCGCTACGGTATCCCCGACTTCAAGATGGAAAAGCGCGACATCGACCGCCGCATCGAGCAGATGAAGGCCGAGGGCGTCACCGTCCGCACCAGCGTGCTGGTGGGCGAACTGCCCAAGGACTCCAAGGTCACCAACTGGGCCAAGGAAACGGTCACGCCGCAGCAGCTGCAGTCCGAGTTCGACGCCGTGCTGCTGGCCGGAGGCGCCGAGCAGTCGCGCGACCTGCCGGTGCCGGGCCGCGACCTCGACGGCATCCACTTCGCCATGGAGTTCCTGCCGCAGC
This sequence comes from Ramlibacter tataouinensis TTB310, assembly GCF_000215705.1. NCBI lineage: Bacteria > Pseudomonadati > Pseudomonadota > Betaproteobacteria > Burkholderiales > Comamonadaceae > Ramlibacter > Ramlibacter tataouinensis. The sequence continues at coordinate 847,310 of NC_015677.1, forward strand.
AGAACAAGGTCAACGCCGGCGACAAGGTGAAGAACCAGATCTCAGCCTCCGGCAAGCACGTCATCGTGATCGGCGGCGGCGACACCGGCAGCGACTGCGTGGGCACCAGCAACCGCCATGGCGCGGCCAGCGTGGTGCAGTTCGAGCTGATGCCGCAGCCCCCGCAGGAGGAGAACAAGCCGCTGACCTGGCCGTACTGGCCCTACAAGCTGCGCACCAGTTCCAGCCACGAGGAGGGCTGCGAGCGCGAGTTCGCCATCGCCACCAAGGAGTTCATCGGCGAGAAGGGCAAGGTCACCGGGCTCAAGACCGTCCGCGTGGAATGGAAGGACGGCAGGATGCAGGAGGTGCCCGGCACCGAGCAGACCCTGAAGGCCGACCTGGTGCTGCTGGCCATGGGCTTCGTCAGCCCGGTGGCCAGCATCCTGGAGGCCTTCGGCGTGGACAAGGATGCCCGTGGCAATGCCAAGGCCAGCGTCGACTTCATCGGCGGCTACGCCACCAGCGCGCCCAAGGTGTTCGCCGCCGGCGACATGCGACGGGGCCAGAGCCTGGTGGTCTGGGCGATCCGCGAGGGCCGCCAGGCGGCGCGGGCAGTCGACGAGTTCCTGATGGGATTCTCGGACCTGCCGCGCTAAGCGCTGGCCGGCCGGGACGCGCGCCGGGAGGACGGCTGCCCGGCAAGGAAGCCGTATCATCGGCGCTTTTGTCCATGGCTGGGCTTTCCGGCCGCGCCATTGCCGGATGTCCGACCCCCACGCACCACCGCTGATCGACTGCCAGGCGCTGAGCTTCGGCTACGGCGCGCGCCGCATCCTCGACGGGGTGAGCTTCACCGTGCCGCGCGGCAAGGTCACGGCGCTGATGGGGGCCTCCGGCGGCGGCAAGACCACCCTCCTGCGGCTGATCGGCGGCCAGGTCCGGGCCCAGCAGGGCGGGTTGCTGTTCGACGGTCAGGAGGTGGGCGCGTTGAATGCCGCCGGCCTGCACGCCATGCGCCGGCGCATGGGGATGCTGTTCCAGTTCGGTGCGCTGTTCACCGACCTGACGGTGTTCGAGAACGTGGCTTTTCCGCTGCGCGAGCACACCGACCTGCCCGAGCCGCTGATCCGCGACATCGTGCTGATGAAGCTCAACGCCGTCGGCCTGCGCGGCGCGCGCGACCTGATGCCCAGCCAGGTGTCCGGCGGCATGGCGCGGCGGGTGGCGCTGGCGCGCGCGATCGCGCTGGATCCGGAACTGGTGATGTATGACGAGCCGTTCGCCGGCCTGGACCCGATCTCGTTGGGAACGGCCGCGCAGCTGATCCGTCAGCTCAACGACACCCTGGGCATCACCAGTATCGTGGTGTCGCATGACTTGGAAGAAACCTTCCGCATCGCCGACCAGGTGATCGTGCTGGCCGACGGGCGCATCGCCGCGCAGGGCACGCCGGCCCAGGTGCAGCAGTCGTCCGACCCCCTGGTGCGGCAGTTCATCCATGCCCAGGCCGACGGCCCGGTGCGTTTCCACTATCCCGGCCTCAGCGTGGCGCAGGACTTTGGCGGGGGAATGCCTTCATGAGCTGGTGGAACCCCGCCGACGTCGGCTTCGCCACGCGCACCAAACTGGCCGATCTCGGCCGTGGGGCGCGGATGTTCGCCCGCCTGGTGCTGCTGCTGGGCGCCAGCCTGCGCCGTTTCGGCCTGGTGCGCGACCAGATCCATTTCCTGGGCAACTACTCGCTGGCCATCATCGCCGTCTCCGGCCTGTTCGTCGGCTTCGTGCTGGGCCTGCAGGGCTACTACACGCTGCAACGTTACGGCTCGTCGGAAGCCCTGGGCCTGCTGGTGGCGCTGTCGCTGGTGCGCGAGCTGGGGCCGGTGGTCACGGCTCTGCTGTTCGCCGGCCGCGCCGGCACCTCGCTCACGGCCGAGATCGGCCTGATGAAGGCCGGCGAGCAGCTGTCGGCCATGGAGATGATGGCCGTGGACCCGGTGCGCCGCATCCTGGCGCCGCGCTTCTGGGCCGGCGTGATCACCATGCCGCTGCTGGCGGCGGTGTTCAGCGCCGTGGGCATCATCGGCGGCTACCTGGTGGGCGTGGTGATGATAGGCGTGGACCCGGGCTCCTTCTGGAGCCAGATGCAGGGCGGCGTGGACGTGTGGCGCGACGTCGGCAACGGCGTCGTCAAGAGCCTGGTGTTCGGCATCACCGTCACCTTCATCGCGCTGCTCGAGGGCTTCGAGGCCCACCCCACGCCCGAAGGCGTCTCCCGCGCCACCACCCGCACCGTCGTGGTGGCATCCTTGTCGGTCCTGGGGCTGGATTTCGTCCTCACGGCCATGATGTTCAGTATTTGAGCTCGACAAGCTCAGGATGATCGAAATATGACGGATCGCTCCAAAAACGATGTGTGGGTGGGCCTGTTCGTGCTGCTCGGGGCCGCCGCCCTGCTGTTCCTGGCGCTGCAGTCGGCCAACCTGCTGAGCCTGAGCTTCCAGCCGACCTACCAGGTGGTCGCCCGCTTCGACAACATCGGCGGCCTGAAGCCCCAGGCGGCCGTCAAGAGCGCGGGCGTGGTGGTCGGCCGGGTCGAATCGATCAGCTTCGACGACAAGAGCTTCCAGGCCCGGGTCAACCTGGCGCTGGACACCCGTTACACCTTTCCGCGGGACAGCTCGCTGAAGATCCTCACCAGCGGCCTGCTGGGCGAGCAGTACATCGGCATCGAAGCCGGCGCGGACGAGAAGTTTTTGGCGCAAGGCGATACCATCACGACCACGCAGTCGGCCGTGGTCCTGGAAAACCTGATCGGTCAGTTCCTCTACAACCGGGCGGCGGACAGCGGCAATCCACCGACAACGGGTACAGGACCGAAAAAGTGAACAAACAAAGCGATGGCGTGGGATGGTCGGCGCGCGCCGCCCTGATGGCGGCGGCGCTGGTGCTGGCCGGCTGCGCCGTCGGCCCGGACCGGCGCGACCCGTTCGAGAACTTCAATCGCAAGGTATCGGACTTCAACGAGAGCGTGGATGCCGTGGTGCTCAAGCCGGCGGCCACCGTCTACCGCGAGGCCCTGCCGCCGCTGGTGCGCACCGGCGTGAGCAATTTCTTCGGCAACCTGAGCGACGCCTGGTCCTTCGTGAACAGCGCGCTGCAGTTGAAGGGGCAGAACGCGGCCGAGAACTGGATGCGGCTGAACGTCAACACCATTTTCGGCCTGGGCGGCATCCTGGACGTGGCCAGCGAGCTGGGCATCGAGCGCCACCGCGAGGACTTCGGCCAGACGCTGGGCAGCTGGGGCGTGCCTACCGGGCCGTACCTGGTGCTGCCGCTGCTGGGACCCTCGACGGTGCGCGATACCTTCGCCCTGCCGGTGGACAACCTGGGCGATCCGGTGGCCGCGGTGGATCCGGCCGGCTGGCGCAACTCGCTCTACGGGTTGCGGGTGGTCAACGTGCGCTCCAACCTGCTGCGGGCGAGTTCCGTGCTGGAGGAGGCGGCGCTGGACCGCTACAGCTTCACCCGTGACGCCTACCTGCAGCGGCGCCGCGCCGAGGTGCAAGAGGGCGAGCCCCGGTCCGAAAACGATGGCAGCGACGCCGAGGGGACCGAGATGGCGCGCACGCCCGTCAACCGGCCGTGGCTGCGGTTGATGGGGCGCTAGCGTATCCAGTTGTTGCCAAGAATGAAGCTCAGCCCGGAACCCGGCGGTCGGCCCCGGCTCCAACCGGCATCGTGGCCGAGCCACACAAGAAAGGTGAATGAGATGAAGCGACGTACCCTGGGCCACTGGATGGCCGGCGTGGCGGCCCTGGCCTTGTGTGCCGGCGCCATCCTGCCCGCGCATGCCGCGGACGAGGCGCCCGACGTCATGATCAAGCGGCTGTCGGAAGAGACCCTGGGCGCCATCAAATCGGACCCGTCGGTGCGCAGCGGCGACATCAACAAGGTCATGGCGTTGGTGGACAGCAAGATCATGCCCAACGTGAACTTCCAGCGCATGACCGCTTCGGCCGTCGGCCCGGCCTGGCGCCAGGCCACGCCCGAGCAGCAGAAGCGGCTGCAGGATGAGTTCAAGACCCTGCTGGTGCGCACCTATTCGGGCGCGCTGTCGCAGGTCAATGACCAGAGCATCACGGTCAAGCCGCTGCGCGCCTCGCCCGAGGACAAGGAAGTGGTCGTGCGCACCGAGGTCCGCGGCCGCGGCGACCCGATCCAGCTGGAATACCGGCTGGAGAAGACCCCGGGCGAGGGCGCCGGCTGGAAGATCTACAACCTGAACGTGCTGGGCGTGTGGCTGGTGGAGACCTACCGCAGCCAGTTCGCGCAGGAGATCAACGCCAAGGGCGTGGATGGGCTGATCGCCACCCTGGCCGAGCGCAACAAGTCCAACGCCAAGCGCGGCTGACCGCCGGCCCGCCATGCTCGTCCTGCCCGCCGCGTTGACGCACGCCCAGGCCGCCGCCTGCAGCCGCATGCTGGCGCAGGCCGTGCGCTCCGAGCCCGGCTCGGCCGCGGTGGCGGATGCGTCCGCGCTGGAGCGGTTCGACTCGTCGGCGCTGGCCGTGCTGCTGGAATGCCGGCGCGAGGCGCTGGCCCTGGGCAAGTCGTTCTCCGTGTCGCAGCTGCCGGCGCGCCTGCGCGCCCTGGCCGCGCTGTACGGCGTGGCCGAGCTGCTGCCGGCGGCGCCCGGCGGCGCGCCAGCAGCGCGGCAGCAGCCCGCCTAGAATGGCGGGCTTTCATGCCCGCCATCTCCTTCCAGTCTGTCTCCAAGCACTACGCCTCGGCCCGGGGAGAGCTCAAGGCGCTCGACGGCGTCAGCCTGGACATCGAAGAAGGCGAGTTCTTCGGGCTGCTGGGTCCCAACGGCGCAGGCAAGACCACCCTGATCAGCATCCTGGCCGGCCTGACCCGCGCCAGCGCCGGGCGCGTTGCGGTGCACGGCCATGATGTGCAGGCCGACTTCGCCAAGGCCCGCCGGCAGCTGGGCATCGTTCCGCAGGAGCTGGTGTTCGACCCCTTCTTCAACGTGCGCGAGGCGCTGCGCATCCAGTCCGGCTATTTCGGCGTGAAGAACAACGACGCCTGGATCGACGAGCTGCTGGACAGCCTGGGCCTGGCCGACAAGGCCAAGGCCAACATGCGCCAGCTGTCGGGCGGCATGAAACGGCGCGTGCTGGTGGCGCAGGCGCTGGTGCACAAGCCGCCGGTGATCGTGCTGGACGAGCCGACCGCCGGCGTCGACGTGGAGCTGCGCCAGACGCTGTGGCAGTTCATCGCCCGCCTCAACCGCCAGGGCCACACGGTGCTGCTGACCACGCACTACCTGGAGGAGGCGGAAGCGCTGTGCGGCCGCATCGCCATGCTCAAGACGGGCCGGGTGGTGGCGCTGGAGCGCACCAGCGAGCTGCTCAAGGCTGCCTCCAGCAACGTGCTGCGCTTCAAGGTGGACAGCCACGAGTTGCCGCCCGAGTTCGCGGGCAAGGCCCGCATCACGGGGCGGATCGTGCAGCTGCCTGCGCACGACGCGCACGAAATCGAGCAGTACCTGGCCGTCATCCGCCAGGCCGGTTTGCGGGTGGAGGACGTGGAGATCCGCAAGGCCGACCTGGAGGACGTGTTCCTGGATGTGATGTCGGGCAAGCAGGTCAAGGAAATGGCCTCATGACAGGCTGGCAGACCCTGTTCTACAAGGAGGTGCTGCGCTTCTGGAAGGTGAGCTTCCAGACGGTGGCGGCGCCGGTGCTGACGGCGGTGCTGTACCTGCTGATCTTCGGCCACGTGCTGGAGGACAACGTCCGGGTGTACGACAAGGTCAGCTACACCGCCTTCCTGGTGCCCGGCCTGGTGATGATGAGCGTGCTGCAGAACGCGTTCGCCAACAGCTCGTCATCGCTGATCCAGAGCAAGATCATGGGCAACCTGGTGTTCGTGCTGCTCACGCCGCTGTCGCACTGGAGCTGGTTCATCGCCTATGTCGGCTCGTCCGTGGTGCGCGGCCTGGCCGTGGGCCTGGGCGTGCTGGTGGTGGGCGCCGTGTTCGCGCGGCCCGACTTCGCGGCGCCGCTGTGGATCCTCGTGTTCGCGCTGCTGGGGGCCGCCATGCTGGGCGCGCTGGGGCTGATCGCCGGGCTGTGGGCGGAGAAATTCGACCAGATGGCCGCCTTCCAGAACTTCGTGGTCATGCCCATGACCTTCCTGTCGGGCGTCTTCTACTCGGTGCACTCGCTGCCCGAGTTCTGGCAGGGCGTGAGCCACCTCAACCCGTTCTTCTACATGATCGACGGCTTTCGCCATGGCTTCTTCGGCGTGAGCGACGTCTCGCCCTGGCTGAGCCTGGCCGTCGTCGGCTCGGCCCTGGTCCTGGTGAGCGCGGTCGCGCTGCACCTGCTTCGCATCGGCTACAAAATCCGTTCCTGATGCCGGAGCCCTCATGACCGCCGAAGAACTGCAATCCCTTATCGCGGCCGGCCTGCCGTGCCAGCATCTGCGCGTCGAGGGCGACGGCCGCCATTGGTCGGCCGTCATCGTCTCGGCCGAATTCGAGGGCAAGCGCCTCATCCAGCGGCACCAGCGGGTGTACGCCACCCTCGGTGCGAGAATGCATACCGACGAGGTGCATGCCTTGTCGATGAAGACGCTGACGCCGGCCGAATGGGCGGCGTCCCCAGACCTGCACTGAGTATTCTCGATGGACAAGCTTTTGATTCGCGGGGGCCGCCGGCTCCACGGCGAGGTCGTCGTCTCCGGCGCCAAGAACGCGGCGCTGCCCGAGCTGTGCGCCGCCCTGCTGACCGACCAGCCGGTCCAGCTGCGCAACGTCCCGCGCCTGCAGGACGTGGCCACCATGGTCAAGCTGATCCAGAACATGGGCGTGCAGGTCGAACGCGGTACCGACATCGTGCGCATCGACGCCGGCGGCCTGAGCTCGCCCGAGGCGCCGTATGAGCTGGTTAAGACGATGCGCGCCTCGGTGCTGGCGCTGGGGCCGCTGCTGGCGCGTTTCGGCGAGGCCACGGTGTCGCTGCCGGGAGGCTGCGCCATCGGCTCGCGGCCGGTCGACCAGCACATCAAAGGCCTGCAGCAGATGGGCGCCGAGATCGTGGTCGAGCACGGCTACATCATCGCCAAGCTGCCCAAGGGCCGCGAGCGCCTGCGCGGCGCCCACATCCGCACCGACATGGTCACCGTGACCGGCACCGAGAACTTCCTGATGGCCGCCACCCTGGCCGAAGGCGAGACGGTGCTGGAGAACGCGGCCCAGGAGCCGGAGATCACCGACCTGGCCGAGATGCTGATCGCTATGGGCGCCAGGATCGAGGGCCATGGCACCAGCCGCATCCGCATCCAGGGCGTGGACCGGCTGCGCGGCTGCGAGCACCGGGTGGTGGCCGACCGCATCGAGGCTGGCACCTTCCTGTGCGCCGTGGCGGCGACCGGCGGCGACGTGCTGCTGCGCCATGGGCGGGCCGACCACCTGGAGGCCGTGATCGACAAGCTGCGCGAGGCCGGCGCCAGGGTGGAGGCCGTGGACGGCGGCATGCGCGTGAGCGCACAGGGCCGGTTGGTAGCGCAGAGCTTCCGCACCGCGGAGTACCCGGGCTTTCCCACCGACATGCAGGCCCAGTTCATGGTGCTCAACGTGATCAGCGACGGGCCGTCCAAGGTGACCGAGACCATCTTCGAGAACCGCTTCATGCACGTCAACGAGCTGGTGCGCCTGGGCGCGCGCATCCAGATCGACGGCAAGTTCGCGGTGATTGACGGCGTCGAGCGCCTGTCCGGCGCCACCGTCATGGCCACCGACCTGCGCGCCTCGGCCAGCCTGGTGATCGCCGGCCTGGTGGCCGAAGGCGAGACCCTGGTCGACCGCATCTACCACCTGGACCGCGGCTACGACCGCATGGAAGACAAGCTGCGCGGCATCGGCGCCGACATCGAGCGGATCAAATGAACCTCACGCTGGCGCTGTCCAAGGGGCGCATCTTCGACGAGACGCTGCCGCTGCTGCGCGCCGCGGGCATCGAGGTGCTGGAGGACCCGGAGACTTCGCGCAAGCTGATCCTGGCGACCAACCAGCCGCAGGTGCGGGTGGTGCTGGTGCGCGCCACCGACGTGCCGACCTACGTGCAGTACGGCGGGGCCGACCTGGGGGTCACCGGGCTGGACACGCTGATCGAGCACGGCAACCAGGGCCTGTACCAGCCGCTGGACCTGGGCATCGCCCGCTGCCGCGTGAGCGTGGCCGTGCGCGCCGACTTCGACTATGCCAGCGCGGTGCGCCAGGGCGCGCGGCTGAAGGTGGCCACCAAGTACGTGGCCATCGCGCGCGAGTTCTTCGCCGCCAAGGGCGTGCACGTGGACCTGATCAAGCTGTACGGCAGCATGGAGCTGGCGCCGCTGACCGGCCTGGCCGACGCCATCGTGGACCTGGTGTCCACCGGCAGCACGCTCAAGGCCAACCAGCTGGTGGAGGTGGAGCGCATCATGGACATCAGCGCGCGCCTAGTGGTGAACCAGGCGGCCCTCAAGCTCAAGCAGGCGCCGATCCGGCGGCTGATCGACGCCTTCCGTACCGCCGCCGTCACCCAGACGCGATGAAAACAGCCGCTGTTCCCCTCCGCTTGGCCACGACCGACGCCGGATTCGAAGCCGGCTTCAAGGCCCGGCTGCACTGGTCGGCCGACACCGATGCGCAGGTCGAGCAGCGGGTCGCCGAGATCCTCGCCGAAGTCGAGCGCAGGGGTGATGCCGCCGTGCTGGCGTACACGGCGCGCTTCGACGGCCTGCAGGCGGCCTCCCTGCAGGAGCTGGAGTTGACGCAGGCCGAGCTGGAAGCGGCTTTCGACGGCCTGCCTGCGGCGCAGCGCCAGGCGCTCCAGCAGGCCGCCGCCCGCGTGCGCACCTACCACGAGGCGCAGAAGAAGGCCGCCGGCGAGAGCTGGAGCTACCGCGATGCCGACGGCACGCTGCTGGGGCAGAAGGTGACGCCGCTGGACCGGGTGGGCATCTACGTGCCCGGCGGCAAGGCGGCTTACCCGTCGTCGGTGCTGATGAACGCCATCCCCGCCCATGTGGCGGGCGTGGCCGAGATCATCATGGTCGTGCCCACGCCGGCCCGCTGGGACGGCGTCACCCCGTCCGCGCGAGGCGAGAAAAACCCCCTGGTGCTCGCCGCCGCCCACGTGGCCGGCGTGACGCGCGCCTTCACCATCGGCGGGGCGCAGGCGGTTGCCGCGCTGGCGTACGGCACGCAAACCGTACCCCGGGTGGACAAGATCACCGGCCCGGGCAATGCCTACGTGGCCAGCGCCAAGCGCCGGGTGTTCGGGCGGGTCGGCATCGACATGATCGCCGGGCCCAGCGAGATCCTGGTGCTGGCCGACGGCAGCACGCCGGCGGACTGGGTGGCCATGGACCTGTTCTCGCAGGCCGAGCACGACGAGCTGGCCCAGAGCATCCTGCTGTGCCCGGACGCCGCCTACATCGACCGCGTGCAGGCCGAGATCGACCGCCTGCTGCCGCAGATGCCGCGGGCCGGGATCATCGCCAAGTCGCTCACCGGACGCGGCGCGCTGATCCACACCCGCAGCATGGAAGAGGCCTGCGAGATCAGCAACCGCATCGCGCCCGAACACCTGGAGATCGCCAGCACCGAGCCGCACCGCTGGGAGCCGCTGCTGCGCCATGCCGGCGCCATCTTCCTGGGGGGCTATACCAGCGAGTCCCTGGGCGATTACTGTGCCGGTCCCAACCACGTCCTGCCCACCAGCAGCACGGCGCGCTTTTCCAGCCCCCTAGGCGTGTACGACTTCCAGAAGCGCAGCAGCATCATCGAGGTGAGCGAGCAGGGCGCGCAGGTGCTCGGAGAGATCGCTTCCGTGCTGGCGCATGGGGAGGGCCTGCAGGCACATGCCCGGGCCGCAGAGATGAGGCTGAGGCGATGAGTTCACCGCTGCCCGGCCGGCTGGCACGGCTGATCCGCCAGGACGTGCAGTCCATGCACGCCTACGCGGTGCAGGACGCGCGCGGCCTGGTCAAGCTGGATGCGATGGAGAACCCGCACCGGCTTCCGACCCAGCTCCAGGAGGAGCTGGGTCGGCGCCTCGGCGCGTTGCCGCTCAACCGTTACCCCGGCCCGCGCATGGACGATCTGCGCGAGGCCCTGGCGCGCCATGCGCAGCTCCCCCCGGGATACGCACTGATGCTGGGCAATGGCTCGGACGAGCTGATCTCGTTGATCGCCATGGCCTGCGACGTGCCGGGCGCGTCCATCCTGGCGCCGCTGCCGGGCTTCGTGATGTATGCCATGAGCGCGCAGCTGCAGGGCCTGAAGTTCATCAGCGTGGACCTGACGCCGGACTTCGAACTGGATGAGCGCGCCATGCTGGCGGCCATCGAGCAGCACCGGCCGTCCATCATCTACCTGGCCTATCCCAACAACCCCACGGCCAAGCTGTGGGATGACGCGGTGATCGAGCGCATCGTGCAGGCCGCGCCGGGGCTGGTGGTGATCGACGAGGCCTACCAGCCGTTCTCCAGCCGCAGCTACATCGATCGGCTGGCCCGGCACGAGCACGTGCTGCTGATGCGAACGCTGAGCAAGTTCGGGCTGGCCGGCGTGCGCATCGGCTACCTGATGGGCCGCCGGGCGCTGTTGGCCGAGATCGACAAGGTGCGCCCGCCCTACAACATCAGCGTGCTCAACGCCGAGACGGCGCTGTTCGCGCTGGAGCACGAGGACGTGTTCCAGGCCCATGCGCGCGAGCTGCGCGCCCAGCGGCAAGTGCTGATCGAGCGCCTGCAGGCGCTGCCCGGGGTGCGGGTGTGGCCCAGCGACGCCAACATGGTGCTGGTGCGCGTGCCCGATGCCCCGGCGGCATTCGAGGGCATGAAGGCGCGCGGGGTGCTCGTCAAGAACGTTTCTAAAATGCACCCGTTGCTGGCCAACTGCCTGCGGCTGACGGTCGGCACCGCCGACGAGAACGCGCAGATGCTGGCGGCGCTGCAGGCCTGCCTATGACACTTGCTCCCCGCACCGCGGAAATCGTCCGCAATACCAACGAGACGCAGATCCGCGTCGGCGTCAACCTGGACGGCACCGGCCAGGCCCGGCTGGCCACCGGCATCGGCTTCTTCGACCACATGCTCGAGCAGATCGCCCGCCACGGCTTGGTGGACCTGGACATCCAGGCCCAGGGCGACCTGCACATCGACGGCCACCACACCGTGGAGGACGTGGGCATCACGCTGGGGCAGGCGGTGCACAAGGCCGTGGGCGACAAGAAGGGCATCCGCCGCTACGGCCATGCCTACGTGCCGCTGGACGAGGCGCTGTCGCGCGTGGTGATCGACTTCTCCGGCCGCCCGGGGTTGGTGATGAACGTGCCGTTCAAGAGCGGCACGATCGGCAGCTTCGACACCCCGCTCGCGCACGAGTTCTTCCAGGGCTTCGTCAACCACGCGTTCGTGACGCTGCACATCGACAACCTGCGTGGCGAGAACGCGCACCACCAGTGCGAAACGGTGTTCAAGGCCTTTGCCCGCGCCCTGCGGTCGGCGGTCGAGCTGGATCCGCGCGCCGCCGGCACCATTCCTTCCACCAAGGGCTCGCTCTGACGCGGCTGGCATGAAAAGCGTCGCGGTGGTGGATTACGGGATGGGCAACCTGCGCTCGGTGTCGCAGGCCGTGCTGCATGCCGCCCGTGGCAGCGGTGTCGAGGTGGTCTGGGCGCGCCGACCCGAGGAGGTGATGGCGGCCGAGCGCGTGGTGCTGCCCGGCCAGGGCGCCATGCGCGACTGCATGCGCGAGCTGCGCGAATCGGGCATGCACCCCGCCGTGCTGCACGCTGCCGCGCACAAGCCGCTGATGGGCGTGTGCGTGGGCATGCAGATGCTGCTGGATCGCAGCCACGAGGGCCCCGCCGAGGGTCTGGGCCTGATCCCGGGCGAGGTGGTGCGCTTCGAGCTGGCGGGCCGGCTGCAGCCGGATGGCAGCCGTTTCAAGGTGCCGCAGATCGGCTGGAACCGCGTGCGGCAGGCGCGGCCGCACCCGGTCTGGGCCGGGGTGGAGGACGGCAGCTGGTTCTATTTCGTCCACAGCTACCGCGCCCGTCCGTCGGATGAACGCCACAGCGTGGGCCTGTCCGACTACGGCGGCGTATTTACCGCCGCGGTGGCACGCGATAATATTTTTGCCACCCAGTTCCATCCCGAGAAGAGCGCAAACGCCGGCCTCGCCCTGTACCGCAATTTCCTCCACTGGAATCCCTGATTCCTTTCCATGCTGCTGATTCCCGCGATCGATCTGAAAGACGGCCACTGCGTGCGCCTCAAGCAAGGCGACATGGACCAGGCCACCACCTTCAGCGAAGACCCCGCGGCCATGGCCCGCAGCTGGCTGGCCAAGGGCGCGCGGCGGCTGCACCTGGTGGACCTCAACGGCGCGTTCGCCGGCAAGCCGCAGAACTTCGCCGCGGTCAAGTCTATCCTGAAGGCCGTGGGCGATGAGATCCCGGTGCAGCTGGGCGGCGGCATCCGCGACCTGGACACCATCGAGAAGTACATCGACGGCGGCCTGCGCTACGTGATCATCGGCACGGCGGCCGTCAAGAACCCCGGCTTCCTCAAGGATGCCTGCAGCGCCTTCGGTGGCCACATCATCGTCGGCCTGGACGCCAAGGACGGCAAAGTGGCCACCGACGGCTGGAGCAAGCTCACCGGCCACGAGGTGGTCGACCTGGCGCGCAAGTTCGAGGACTGGGGCGTCGAATCCATCGTGTACACCGACATCGGCCGCGACGGCATGCTCACCGGCATCAACATCGAGGCCACCGTCAAGCTGGCGCAGTCGCTCACCATCCCCGTCATCGCGTCCGGCGGCCTGGCCGGCATGACCGACATCGAGAAGCTGTGCGCGGTGGAGGACGAGGGCATCGAGGGCGTGATCTGCGGCCGCGCCATCTACAGCGGCGACCTCGATTTCGCCCAGGCCCAGGCCAAGGCGGACGAGCTGGGCGCGTGAATTTCCACGGACACGAGGCGGTGGCCTTGGCGCTGCCCACGGGCGACCGCTGCGTGGCCGCCCTGCAGGGAGCGCAGGTGCTGTCCTGGACACCGGCCGGCAGCCCCGGCGAACGGCTGTACCTCAGCCCCGGCGCGGCCAGCGATGGCGCCACAGCGATCCGCGGCGGCGTCCCCCTGTGCTTTCCGCAGTTCAACCAGCGCGTGCTGGGCGGCCGGCCGCTGCCCAAGCACGGCTTCGCCCGCAACCGGCGCTGGACGCCGCTTGGCGTGGTGGCCGAAGGGGAAGACCGCATCGCCGAGTTCGGGTTGGCCAACGACGAGGAGACGCATGCGCTCTGGCCTGCTTCGTTCGAGGCGCGGGTGGCGGTGCGTCTCTCGCCCGGGCGGCTGGCCATCGGTTTCCGGGTCCGCAACACGGGCTGGGCCTGCTGGCCCTTCGCTCTGGCCCTGCACACCTACCTGCGGGTGGACGACGTCACCCGCGCGTCGCTCCATGGCCTGGAGGGCGCGGCCTACTGGGACGCCGTGGCCGATCTGGATCGTCCCCAGGCGCGGCGCTTCCAGAGCGGCGCCCTGGCCGTGGAGGGCGAGACGGACCGGGTGTACGCGGGCGGAGCCCGGGTGCTGCGGCTGAGCGAGCCCGGCCGGACCCTGACCGTCTCCCAGAGCACCACCTTGCCGGACACGGTGGTGTGGAATCCTGGCGCCGCGCTGTGCGCCCGGCTGGCCGACATGCCCGCCGATGGCTGGCGCCACATGCTGTGCGTGGAGGCGGCGTGCATCGAGGAGCCGGTGGTGCTGGGGCCGGGCCAGGAGTGGCAGGGCTGGCAATCGTTCGAGGTGGTGGCGGGATAATCCGCCCATGCTCGCCAAACGCATCATCCCCTGCCTGGACGTGACCGGCGGCCGCGTCGTCAAGGGCGTCAACTTCGTCGAACTGAGGGACGCCGGCGACCCGGTGGAGATCGCCGCGCGCTACAACCAGCAGGGCGCCGACGAGCTCACCTTCCTGGACATCACGGCCACCAGCGACGGGCGCGACCTGATCCTGCCCATCATCGAAGCCGTGGCCTCCCAGGTGTTCATCCCGCTCACCGTGGGCGGCGGGGTGCGCACGGTGGAGGATGTGCGCCGGCTGCTCAATGCGGGGGCCGACAAGACCAGCTTCAACTCGGCCGCGATCGCCGATCCCGACGTCATCTCGGCAGCCTCCGACCGTTATGGCTCGCAATGCATCGTGGTGGCGATCGACGCCAAGCGCCGCGGCGCGGACGACGAGCGGCAGCGCGGCGCGGGCTGGGACGTGTACAGCCATGGGGGGCGCAAGAACACCGGGCTGGACGCGGTGGAGTGGGCGCGCGAGATGGCCCGGCGCGGCGCCGGCGAGATACTGCTGACCAGCATGGACCGCGACGGCACCAAGGTTGGCTTCGACCTGGCGCTCACCCGTGCGGTGAGCGACGCGATCCAGGTGCCGGTGATCGCCTCGGGCGGGGTGGGCAACCTCGACCACCTGGCCGACGGCGTGCAGCAGGGCGGCGCGGACGCCGTGCTGGCCGCCAGCATCTTCCATTACGCGGAGTACACCGTCGGCCAGGCCAAGGCCCACATGGCACGGCGCGGCATCCCGGTGCGCCTGTAAGCCACAATACGGCCATGGACTGGCTTGACAGCGTGCGATGGGACGAGCGGGGCCTGGTGCCCGTGATCGCGCAGGAGGCGTCCACCGGCGACGTGCTCATGTTCGCCTGGATGAACCGCGAAGCGCTGGCCAGGACCGTGGAACTGGGCCGGGCGGTGTACTGGAGCCGCTCGCGCGGCAAGCTGTGGTTCAAGGGCGAGGAATCCGGGCACGTGCAGACCGTGCATGACATCCGCATGGACTGCGACAACGACGTGCTGCTGCTGAAGGTGACCCAGCAGGGCCATGATCCGTCCATCGCCTGCCACACCGGCCGCCACAGCTGCTTCTTCCAGCGCCTGGAAGCGGGGGCCTGGCAGGCCGTCGAACCGGTGCTGAAAGACCCGCAATCCATCTACAAGTGAACCCTTGATGACCGCCAACGATTCCCTGGCCCGCCTGGCGGCCGTGATCGAGTCCCGCAAGCCCGGCCGGGGAGGGGACCCCGAACGCAGCTACGTGGCCCGGCTGCTGCACCGCGGGCCCGACGCCTTCCTGAAGAAGGTGGGCGAGGAGGCCACGGAGGTGGTGATGGCCGCCAAGGACCTGGAGCGCGGCGGCGACCCGGCCCGGCTGGTGGGCGAGGTGGCCGACCTCTGGTTCCACAGCATGATCGCGCTGGCACACTACGGGCTGCGCCCGGCCGACGTCATCGCCGAGCTGGAGCGCCGCGAGGGCACCAGCGGCATCGAGGAGAAAGCCCTGCGCAAGGCCCAGGCGCGCGACAGCGAGGGTGGAGAAACATGAGCCAGACCGACTTCGTCAACTACGACCAGAAGACCCCGGGCGACCGCACGGTGATGCACGTGCTGTACGCGCTGCACACGGTGGCCTGGGCCAGCCTGGGCACCCTGGCCGTGATCGCGCTCATCGTCAACTACATCAAGCGCGCCGACGAGACGGACGCCCTCTATGCCAGCCACCACAGCTACATGATCAGCACCTTCTGGTGGACCATCCTGTGGCTGGTGGTCACCTCCCCGCTGTACCTGCTGTTCATCATGCCGGGCGTGATCGCGCACGGCATCGTCGGCCTGTGGTACCTGTACCGCTGCATCCGCGGCTGGCTGCGCTTCACCAACGGCAACGTGCCTTCCTGACCATGAGCCCCAGCGATCCCCAGTGCCTCTTCTGCAAGATCGTCGAAGGCAAGATCCCTTCGCGCAAGGTCTACGAGGACGAGGAGATCCTCGCCTTCCACGACATCCATCCCTGGGCGCCGGTCCACTTCCTCATGATCCCCAAGGCGCACATCCCGTCCATGGCCCAGGTGGAGCCGCAGCACGCCGCGCTGCTCGGCCGCCTCATGACCCTGGCGCCGCGCCTGGCTCTGCAGGAAGGCTGCAATCCCTATCCCGCGGGCGGCTTCCGCATGGTCGTCAACACCGGCGCGGAAGGCGGGCAGGAGGTTCCCCACCTGCACGTGCACGTCATGGGCGGACCCCGCCCCTGGCTCAAAGGCTGAGCTCGAGCTGAGCCTTCGCGGGGTCTTTGCCGGGGGAGCGTTTCCCCTGCGCGACTAGAATCCCCTCCAAGTCATTCAGGAGTTTTTCCATGGGTTCGTTTTCCATCTGGCATTGGCTGATCGTGCTGTTGATCATCGTGCTGGTGTTCGGCACGAAGAAGCTCAAGAACATCGGTTCCGATCTCGGTGGCGCGGTCAAGGGTTTCAAGGACGGCATCAAGGAGGGTTCGACCCCCGAGACGCCGGTCCCGCCGCAGCAGGTCACCACTTCCGGGCAGCCCGGCAACGACGGCAAGACCACCATTGACGTCGAGGCGCGCAACAAGTCGTGATCGCGCCCTGCGGGTCCTGGCGAAGTAAGTGATCGATCTCGGCATTTCCAAGATGGCCCTGATCGGCGCCGTGGCGCTGATCGTCATCGGGCCCGAAAAACTGCCGCGCGTGGCCCGCACCGTGGGCACGCTGCTGGGCAAGGCGCAGCGCTACGTCAACGACGTCAAGGCCGAGGTGAACCGGTCCATGGAGTTGGACGAGCTGCGCAAGATGAAGGACACGGTGGAAAGCGCCGCGCGCGACGTGGAGAGTTCCATCCACAGCACCACCGCCGACTTCGAGAAGCAGTTCTCCGAGGCGACCACAACGTCGTCCCCCGGCACCGGCCTGGAGCCGCCGCCGTCCTACCCCGAGTACAAGCGCCCCCGGAAAAACTGGCGCATCAAGCAGGGCGCGGTGCCCGGCTGGTACAAGGCCCGCACAGGCGTGCGCCGGCATGCCTTGTCCGGCGCGGCCCGGGTGGCCCGCTTCCGGCCGAAGAAGTTCAACTGACGGATGGCTGATCCCAACAAGGAAGACGAGCTCGCAGGCACCGAGCAGCCCTTCGTCGCCCACCTGGTGGAACTGCGCGACCGGCTGATCAAGGCCCTGATCGCCGTCGCCGTCGTCGCCGCCGTGCTGTTCGCATGGCCGGGGCCGGGCGCGCTCTACGACATCCTGGCCGCGCCGCTGGTGGCGCACCTGCCCAAGGGCGCGACGCTGATCGCCACCTCGGTGATCTCGCCGTTCCTGGTGCCGCTGAAGATCCTGCTGATGGCGGCGTTCCTGATCGCGCTGCCGGTGGTGCTGTACCAGGCCTGGGCCTTCATCGCGCCGGGGCTGTACACGCACGAGAAGAAGCTGGTCATGCCGCTGGTGATCTCCAGCACCCTGCTGTTCTTCGTCGGCGTGGCGTTCTGCTACTTCTTCGTGTTCGGCCAAGTGTTCTCCTTCATCCAGGGCTTCGCGCCCAAGAGCATCACGGCGGCGCCGGACATCGAGGCCTACCTCAGCTTCGTGATGACCATGTTCCTGGCCTTCGGCCTGGCTTTCGAGGTGCCCATCGTGGTGATCGTGCTGGCCCGGCTGGGCGTGGTCAGCATCGAGAAGCTCAAGGCCTTCCGCAGCTACTTCATCGTGCTGGCCTTCGTCATCGCGGCGGTGGTCACGCCGCCGGACGTGGTGTCCCAGCTGGCGCTGGCCATTCCCATGGTGCTGCTGTACGAGGTCGGCATCTGGGCGGCGCAGATCTTCATCAAGCACACCAAGGCGCCGGAAGAGGGCGCCACCGCGGCCGACTCCTGAGCACCGGGCCCGGGCCCGGTGCGCCGCTCACTTCACCAGTTCGGGCGGCTTGGTTTCCCCGGCCGGCCGTGCGCCCTGCGGCGACACCACCGACTCGATGGCGCCCGCGGCTTCCGGGTTCATGGGACGGCCCTCGCGCTGCGGCTGGGTGAGGGGCACCGGCGCCCACTTGTTGCCGTGCAGCAGCCGCAGCGCGGCTTCGCGGTCGCCGGCCAGCTGCAGCGTCATGCGCTCGGCATCGCGGCGCCGCAG
This sequence comes from Ramlibacter tataouinensis TTB310, assembly GCF_000215705.1. Classification (NCBI taxonomy): domain Bacteria; kingdom Pseudomonadati; phylum Pseudomonadota; class Betaproteobacteria; order Burkholderiales; family Comamonadaceae; genus Ramlibacter; species Ramlibacter tataouinensis. The sequence continues at coordinate 865,336 of NC_015677.1, forward strand.
GTCCTCTTCCACCTCGGCCACCTGCTCGGGCTCCACGCCGAGCGTGCGCAAGGCCTGCAGGCCGAAGTTCATGGCCGATTCGAAGGTTTCGCGCAGCTGCCAGTCCACGCCCAGCCGGACCAGCTCGATGGCATGCTGCCGGTCGTAGGCCCGCGCCAGCACCGGCGTCAGCGGGAACTCGTGCTTGATCAGCGCAACGATGCGGTTGGTCGCCTCCTTGTCGTCCACGCACACCAGGATGGCCTTGGCGGTGCGGGCGCCGCTGGCGTGCAGCACGTCCAGCCGCGCGCCGTCGCCGTAGTACACCTGGAAGCCGAACTGCGCCGCGCCGCGGATCATGTCGGTGTCGCTCTCGATGATGGTGACCTGGAGCCCGCGCGCCAGCAGGGCCTGGCTGGCGATCTGGCCGAAACGGCCGAAACCGATGATCAGCACGCAGCTGGACAGGTTCTCGGCCACCTGCACGCCGTCCATGTTCTGCTCGGCGCGTCGCGGCAGCAGCCAGCGCAGGGACAGCACGGCCAGCGGCGTGAGGGCCATGGACACGATCACCGCGGCGGTCAGGACCGCGTGCACGCCGACGCTCACCAGGCCCGCGGTCGCCGCGGCCGAGTACAGCACGAAGGCGAATTCGCCGCCCTGGGCCATCAGCATGGCCCGCTCCAGCGCCTCGGGGTGGCGCGCCCGGGTCAGCCGGGCCACCGCATACACCCCCAGTCCCTTGATCGCCATGCAGGCCACCACGCCGCCCAGGATCAGCGGCCAGTCCGCCAGCACCAGCCGCAGGTCCAGCGACATGCCCACGCCCATGAAGAACAGGCCCAGCAGGATGCCGCGGAAGGGCTCGATGTCGGCCTCCAGCTGGTGGCGGAAGGTCGATTCCGACAGCATCACGCCGGCGGCAAAAGCGCCCATGGCCATGGACAGCCCGCTCCACTGCATGGCCAGCGCCGCGCCCAGCACCACCAGCAGCGCTGCCGCCGTCATCACCTCGCGCGCCTTGGCGTGCGCCAGCACGCGGAACAGGGGATTGAGCAGCCAGCGGCTGACCGTGATCAGCCCCACCACCGCCACGAGCCCGGCGCCGACCGCGATCCAGCGCGAGGTGCCGGAGGCGCTGGGCGGCGCGGGCGCCATCAGGGCCACCAGGGCGAGCAGCGGCACGATGGCCAGGTCTTCCAGCAGCAGGATGGAGACGATGCGCTGGCCGCGCGGCGTCGAGGTGTCGCCCCGCTCGTCCAGGATCTGCATCACGATGGCGGTGGACGACAGCACGAAGCCCATGGCGCCGATGAAGGCCACGGCGGGTGCCAGGCCCAGCGCCACGCCCGCCACGGTGAGCAGGGCGCCGCAGCCCAGCACCTGGCCCAGGCCCAGCCCGAAGATCTCGCGGCGCAGCTTCCACAGCCGGCGCGGCTGCATCTCCAGGCCGATGACGAACAGGAACATCACCACGCCCAGCTCGGCCACGTGCAGGACGGTCTGGCCCTCGTTGAAGAACGCCAGCCCGAACGGGCCGATGGCCAGGCCGGCGGCCAGGTAGCCCAGCACCGAACCCAGGCCCAGTCGCCGGAACAGGGGCACCGCCAGCACGCCGGCGGCCAGCACCACCACCGCCTTGACCAGCTCGCTGCCTTGCTCGAGCGCCATGCAGCGGCCGCTAGCGCGGCATCTGCGGCTTGGGCCGCAGGCCGGGGGTCACATTCAGCTCGACCGCATCGTCGCGGCGCTGCAGCCTGAAGGGCGTGGGCTGGCCCGGCCGCAGCGCGGCCACGCTGGTCAGCAGCTCCGACACGTTGCCGATCTGGCTGCCGGCCACTTCCATGATCACGTCGCCGGGCCGGATGCCGGCCTGCGCCGCCGGGCCGTTCTGCAGCACGCCGGTGATGAGCACGCCGCGCCGGGCCTTCACGCCGAAGGTCTCCATCAGCTCGGGCGACAGGTCGGCCGGCTCCACGCCGATCCAGCCGCGCCGCACCACGCCTTCCTTGACGATGCCCTCCAGCACCAGCTTGGCGGTGGACACCGGGATGGCGAAACCGATGCCCATGCTGCCGCCCGAGCGCGAATAGATGGCGGTGTTGATGCCCATCAGCTGGCCGTTGACGTCCACCAGCGCCCCGCCCGAGTTGCCCGGGTTGATCGCGGCGTCGGTCTGGATGAAGTTCTCGAAGGTGTTGATGCCCAGCTGGTTGCGCCCCAGCGCGCTGACGATGCCGCTGGTCACGGTCTGGCCGACGCCGAACGGGTTGCCGATGGCCAGTACCTGGTCGCCGACCTGGAGCGAGTCCGAGCTGCCCAGCGTGATCACCGGCAGGCGGTCCAGCGTGATGCGCAGGATGGCCAGGTCGGTCTCGGGGTCGGTGCCTATCACCTTGGCCCGCGTGCTGCGGCTGTCGTTGAGCACTACCTCGATCTCGTCCGCGCCCTCCACCACGTGGTTGTTGGTGAGGATATAGCCCTCGGCGCTGATGATTACCCCGCTGCCCAGGCCGGCCTGGGGTGCGCCGCCGCGCTCGCCGAAGAAGAAGCGGAACCAGGGATCGTTGCTGTTCGGGTTGGCGGCCTTGCTGGTGTTGATGCTGACCACGGCGGCCGAGGCGCGCTGCGCCGCCTGGCGGAAGCTGCCCGGCGGCGCCGTGCCGGCCGGCGCCGGCGGCGCCTCGATCAGGGAAACGCCGGTCGAGTGCGTCACCGTGCCCACCCGCCCTAGCCAGTCCGGCTGGAGCGTGGCGACCACGAAATAGGCGGCCAGCAGCACGGTGACGGCCTGCGAGAAAACGAGCCAGTAGCGACGCATGGGGGCGGGCGGATGTAAAGCCTGGGAGTTTAGGCGAGCGGCCGCCGGCCGTGCGCCGCGGAGGCGGCCGGGAATGCGCCGACAATCGGGTCTTTCACCGACCGTTTCCCATGGCCGACCGAGACCAGCTGCTGCGCGCCTTCGACGAGCTGCTGCAACCCCAGCAGTTCAAGGACTACGGACCCAACGGTCTGCAGGTCGAAGGCCGGCGCGAGGTGCGCCGCATCGTCTCCGGCGTCACGGCCAGCCGCGCGCTGATCGAGGCCGCCATCGCCGGGCGGGCCGACGCCCTGTTCGTCCACCATGGCCTGTTCTGGCGCGGGCACGACGGCCGGGTGACCGGCTGGCTGCGCCAGCGCCTGGGCCTGCTGCTGGCGCACGACATCAGCCTCTACGCCTACCATCTGCCGCTGGATGCCCATCCTGAGCTGGGCAACAACGCGCAGCTGGGGCAGCGGCTGGGGTTGCGCGCCACCGGCCGCTTCGGCGAGCAGTCGCTCGGCTTCATCGGCCAGCGGGCCGACGGCGGCGCGTTCCGGGATGCGGCCGAACTCGCGCGACACCTGGAGGACGCGCTGCACCGGCCGGTCACCCGGGTGGACGCCGCGCCAGGCGCCATCAGGAACATCGCCTGGTGCACCGGCGGGGCCCAGGGCTATTTCGAGGCGGCGATCGCCGCGGGCGCCGATGCCTTCCTCACCGGCGAGATCTCCGAGCCCCAGGCGCACTACGCCCGCGAGTGCGGCGTCGGCTACTTCGCCTGCGGCCACCATGCCAGCGAGCGCTATGGCGCGCCGGCCGTGGCGGCGCACGTCGCCGCCGCGCTGGGGCTGGAGCACCGGTTCATCGACATCGACAACCCGGCATGAAGACCGGCGCCCTCCTGGCCCTGACCCTGGGCGACCCCGCCGGCATCGGCGGGGAGATCATCGCCAAGGCCTTCCGCGACGCGCCCGAGCACACGGGCGGCTGCTTCGTGGTGGGCGATCTCGCCCATCTGCGCCGGGCGGTCCAGGCGGCCGCCGCCGAGAGGCCGCCGCTGCCGGTGGCCGTGATCGAGGCGCCGGGCGATGCGCTGGACCTGCCGCCGCGCTGCATTCCGCTGCTGCAGCCCGGCCCGGGCGGCGAGCTGGTGCCCTGGGGGCAGGTCAGCGCGCGGGCCGGCCGGCTGGCGGCGGACGCGGTGGTCTGGGCGGCCCGGGCGGCGCTGCGGGGCGAGATCGCCGGGCTGGTGACGGCGCCCCTGCACAAGGAGGCGCTGGCGGCCGCCGGCGTGCCCTACCCGGGCCACACCGAGCTCTTGCAGGCCGAGGCCGCAGCCTTCCTCGGCCGCCCGGTGGAGCAGTTGCCGGTGCGCATGATGCTGGCCAACGAGGAGCTGCGCACCGTGCTGGTGAGCATCCACCTGCCGCTGCGAAAGGCGCTGGACGCGGTCACCTTCGACAACGTGCTCCAGACCCTGGACATCACGCACCGGGCGCTGGGCCGGGCGCTCGGCCGGCCGCCGCGCATCGCGGTCGCCGGGCTGAATCCGCATGCCGGGGAGGGCGGGCTGTTCGGGCGGGAGGAACTGGACGTCATCGGCCCGGCCGTGGCGGCGGCACGAGGCCGGGGACTGGACGTGCACGGCCCGTTTGCGCCCGACACGGTCTTCATGCGCGCCCGCACCGGCGAGTTCGACGTGGTGGTGGCCATGTATCACGACCAGGGCCTGATCCCGGTCAAGTACCTGGGCGTGCAGCACGGGGTGAACGTGACGCTGGGCCTGCCGCTGGTGCGCACCAGCCCCGACCACGGCACCGCCTTCGACATCGCCGGCACCGGCCGGGCCGACGCGTCCAGCCTGGTCGCGGCCATCCGCACGGCGCGCGACCTGAGCGCCGACGCTACTTCTTAAGGCTGTCGCGGATCTCGCGCAGCAGCACGATGTCTTCCGGCGGCGCCGCCGGCGCGGCCGCGGCGGGCTCGGCATGCAGGCGCTTGAGGCGATTGATCTGCCGCACCATCAGGAAGATCACGAAGGCCAGGATGGTGAAGTTGAGCACGACGGTGAGGAAGCTGCCCCAGGCAAGGACCGGCACGCCGGCCTTGACCAGGTCGGCCAGGATGTAGGGAACGCCCTGGGGCACGCGGCCGAGCACCACGAACTTGCTGGAGAAGTCCAGGTCGCCGCCGACCAGGCTGATCACCGGCATGATGATGTCCCTGACCAGCGAATCGACGATCTTGCCGAACGCCGCGCCGATGATGACGCCGACGGCCAGGTCGATCACGTTGCCCTTGACGGCGAATTCGCGGAATTCCTTGAGCATGCCCATGCGGTGCGTTCCTCGACGGTGAAACCGAAGGGCTGCAGTATCCCGCAAGGACGGGTTGGCCTGCCCCTGACGTTGAATCGGCGAGAAACGCTCCGCTACAATCGCGGGTTGACCTAACAAGCGATCCCCGTTGAGGAATTCATGAGTGCAACCCCAGTGGACACCAGCAAACGGACGTGGCTGATCGCGTCCGGCTGCGCCGGAGCCGTGGGCGCCGGTTTCGTGGCCGTGCCCTTCGTCAGCAGCTTCCAGCCGTCGGAGAGGGCCCGTGCCGCGGGCGCGCCGGTGGAGGTGGACATCGGAGCACTGCAGCCCGGCGACAAGATCACCGTGGAATGGCGCGGCAAGCCGGTGTGGATCATGAAGCGAACGCCCGAGCAGCTGGCCTCGCTCAAGAAGATCGAGGGCCAGCTGGCGGACCCCAATTCCGAGCGCACCGCCTACCCGACGCCCGAGTACGCCAAGAACCCCCACCGCTCCATCAAGCCCGAGGTGTTCGTGGCCGTGGGCATCTGCTCGCACCTGGGCTGCTCTCCGACGGACAGGCTGCAGCCCGGTCCTCAGCCTTCGCTGCCGGCCGACTGGCAGGGTGGCTTCCTGTGCCCGTGCCACGGCTCCACCTTCGACTTGGCGGGCCGCGTGTTCGCCAACAAGCCCGCGCCCGACAACCTGGAAGTGCCGCCCCACACCTACCTGTCGGACACGCGCCTCTTGATCGGCGAAGACAACAAGGCTTGAGGACCATGGCTGCTGAATTCAAGGAAATCTCCCCGAACGCCACGGCCGGCGAGAAGCTCGGCAACTGGTTCAACAACCGGTTCCCCTCGGCCGGCGAGTCCCTGCGCTACCACGTCACCGAGTACTACGCGCCCAAGAACTTCAACTTCTGGTACTTCTTCGGCTCGCTGGCCCTGCTGGTGCTGGTGATCCAGATCGTCACCGGCATCTTCCTGGTGATGCACTACAAGCCGGACGCCAACCTGGCGTTCGCCTCGGTCGAGTACATCATGCGCGACGTGCCCTGGGGCTGGCTGGTGCGCTACATGCACTCCACCGGCGCCTCCGCGTTTTTCGTGGTGGTGTACCTGCATATGTTCAAGAGCCTGATCTACGGCAGCTACCGCAAGCCGCGCGAGCTGGTCTGGATCTTCGGCTGCACCATCTTCCTGACGCTCATGGCCGAGGCCTTCATGGGCTACCTGCTGCCCTGGGGCCAGATGTCCTACTGGGGCGCCCAGGTGATCGTGAACCTGTTCTCCGCCATCCCCTTCATCGGCCCCGACCTGGCGCTGCTGATCCGCGGCGACTACGTGGTGTCCGACGCTACGCTCAACCGCTTCTTCAGCTTCCACGTGATCGCCGTGCCGCTGGTGCTGCTGGGCCTGGTGGTGGCGCACCTGCTGGCACTGCACGACGTGGGCTCGAACAACCCCGACGGCGTGGAGATCAAGGGCCCCAACGCCCCGCGCGACGAGAAAGGCCGGCCGCTGGACGGCATCCCCTTCCATCCGTACTACACGGTGCACGACATCATGGGCGTGGCGGTGTTCCTGGCGCTGTTCTCGGCCGTGATCTTCTTCGCGCCCGAGTTCGGCGGCTACTTCCTGGAATACAACAACTTCATCCCGGCCGACCCGCTGAAGACCCCCGCCCACATCGCGCCGGTGTGGTACTTCACGCCCTTCTATTCGATGCTGCGCGCCATCACCAGCGAGATGATGTACGCCCTCGTCCTGTGCGTGCTGGCCGCTGCCGCGTTCGGCGTGCTGCGCAGCCGAATGTCCCCCATCGGCAAGGGGGCCGTGGTGCTGGGCGCCGCCGTCGCCATCGCGTTGATGCTGGCCATCGACGCCAAGTTCTGGGGCGTGGTCGTGATGGGTGGCGCCGTGATCATCCTGTTCTTCCTGCCCTGGCTGGACGCGAGCCCGGTCAAGTCCATCCGCTACCGGCCCCAGTGGCACAAGTGGATGTACGGCCTGTTCGTCGTCAACTTCCTGGTGCTGGGCTACCTGGGCGTGCAGCCGCCTTCGCCGCTGGGCGAGCGGGTGTCGCAGATCGGCACGCTGTTCTACTTCGGCTTCTTCCTGCTGATGCCCTGGTGGAGCCGCCTGGGGGCCTTCAAGCCCGTGCCCGAGCGCATCACCTTTGCCGCGCACTGAACGCTGCCGGACAAGCCATGAAAAAATTCTTCCTCATCCTGTTTGTCTCGCTCGCGGCCGCCGCCGGGCTGGTGGGCCGGGCCCAGGCCGCGGCCGGCGAAGGCATCGTCTGGGACAAGGCGCCCAACATGACGAACGACCTGCCGGCGCTGCAGAACGGCGCCAAGCTGTTCGTCAACTACTGCCTGAACTGCCACTCGGCGGCGTTCATGCGCTACAACCGCCTGCAGGACATCGGCCTGTCCGAGCAGCAGATCAAGGACTATCTGCTGTTCACCACGGACCGGGTGGGCGACACCATGAAGTCGGCCATCGATCCCCAGCAGGCCAAGGAGTGGTTCGGCGCCAACCCGCCCGATCTGACGCTGATCGCGCGCTCGCGTTCCGGCCATGGCGGCACCGGCGCCGACTACCTGTACACCTTCCTGCGCACCTTCTACCGCGACCCGACCAAGCCCACCGGCTGGAACAACCTGGCCTTCCCCAACGTCGGCATGCCGCACGTGCTGTGGGAACTGCAGGGCGAGCGCGAGCCGGTGTTCGAGACGGTGAACAGCCATGGCCAGGAAACCCAGATCTTCCGCGGCTGGAAGCAGGTCAGCCCCGGCACCCTGACGCCGCTGCAGTACGACCAAGCCGTGGGCAACCTGGTGGGTTACCTGCAATGGATGGCCGAACCGGTGCAAAACACCCGGGTACGGGTCGGCGTATGGGTGCTGCTCTTCCTGGGCGTGTTCACCGTCATCGCCTGGCGCCTGAACGCCGCTTTCTGGAAAGACGTGAAATAACGAACGGGAGCAAGGCACGGCAGAGCCGCGCCTTGTCCTTCATGGAGTGGATGCGGCCTGGCGTCCACTCTTTTTTGCTTAAGGAGCCACCGCCATGATGGTGCTGTATTCGGGAACCACCTGCCCCTTCTCCCACCGCTGCCGTTTCGTGCTGTTCGAAAAAGGCATGGACTTCGAGATTCGTGACGTGGACCTCTACAACAAGCCGGAGGACATCAGCGTCATGAACCCGTACGGCCAAGTGCCCATCCTGGTCGAGCGCGATCTCATCCTGTACGAATCCAACATCATCAACGAGTACATCGACGAGCGCTTCCCGCATCCGCAGCTCATGCCCGGCGATCCGGTCGACCGCGCCCGCGTGCGGCTGTTCCTGCTCAACTTCGAGAAGGAGCTGTTCGTCCATGTCAGCACGCTGGAGTCGCGTGCGGCCAAGGGCAACGAGAAGGCCCTGGAGAAGGCCCGTTCGCACATCCGCGACCGCCTGACCCAGCTCGCGCCGGTGTTCCTCAAGAACAAGTACATGCTGGGCGAGAATTTCTCCATGCTCGACGTGGCCATCGCGCCTCTGCTGTGGCGCATGGACTACTATGGCATCGAGCTGTCCAAGAACGCGGCGCCGCTGCTCAAGTACGCCGAGCGCATCTTCTCCCGTCCGGCCTACATCGAGGCCCTGACGCCGTCCGAGAAGGTAATGCGCAAATAAGCCGTTGCCCGAGCGATGAACGCCCTCGAATCCACGTCCACGCGTCCGTACCTGATCCGTGCGCTGTATGACTGGTGCACCGACAACGGCTTCACGCCCTATGTTGCGGTGCAGGTGGACGACACCGTCCAGGTGCCGCGCGAGTACGTGAAGAACGGCGAGATCGTGCTCAACATCAGCTTCGATGCGACCAGTTCGCTCAAGCTGGGCAACGACTTCATCGAGTTCAAGGCCCGTTTCGCGGGCACCGCCCGGGAGATCATGGTGCCGGTCAACCGGGTGATCGCCATTTACGCTCGGGAGAACGGGCAAGGCATGGCTTTCCCCATGTCGGCTCCGCCCTCCGGCGAAGACGCTGCTGCACCGCGCGCCTCCCCGCTCAGCAGCGTCCCGGCAGCCGGCAACAGCGGTGCGGAGCCCGATGGCAAGGTGGTGCAGCTGGTCACGCCGGATGCAGCGGCGGGCGGTGAAAGTCCGGCCGACGAGCCGCCACGCCCGCCGGGAGGCGGTCCCAGGCCGGCGCTCAAGCGCGTGAAGTGACTTATAAGCAACGCTCTGAAACGCCAGCCTTTAGAATTTCAGCCGCGCCGGCTTAGCTCAGTTGGTAGAGCAACCGCCTTGTAAGCGGTAGGTCATCAGTTCGAATCCGATAGCCGGCACCCCTCTTTCCACCTCATCCGGTCGCAGGCTGTTACGTTTGCGCGCTTTGTAACTTGATGCGGATGGATGTAATCTGCCATCCACGGTTGCACAGCTGAGCTTGAAGAGCAGGGACCACCTGCCGCAGTTTTGCCGCCGCAGCACTGCCGTTCACCAGAAGGCACCAGGTCGTTCCCTCGATCGGGCCTGCCTTCACAGCGGACCGCAGCGTCTGGGGAATGAGGAGTTCAATCGCCTTGAGTCGCTCGCTGGAGTCGCGCGCGAGCTCCGCCAGTCTCGCCAACGTGGGCGAGTCCTCGGCGGCTTGCTGCAGTGTGACCGGGTGCGGGCGGCGGTTCATGGGCGCAGGCAGGAGGTTGGGATGCATTTCATTATCACGGATGGGTGGGGAACCAAGAGCCGGGCCGTTCACCTGAGCGGCACGCGACTGGTCTTGGCCGGGTTGACGGTATCCGTCGCGCTCATGCTGGCCGCCGCCGGCCTGTACCACTGGGTTTTTCTCAAGGGCGCACGCGAGGGCTGGCCGGTGGTCGGCACCCTGGTGCGGTGGATCGTGAAGGACGAGGTTGCACAGCGCGACCGCTTCGTACGCGAGAACCTGGACGCGATGGCGCGCCAGTTGGGCGAGATGCAGGCCAAGCTGATGCAGCTGGACGCTTTGGGCGAGCGGGTGTCCGGTCTGGCGGGCGTCAATCCGGCCGAGCTGCGCAGCGGCCCGGGCCGGGGCGGGGCACTGGTATCGGGCCGGCCGCTGAGCGCCCAGGAACTGCAGGCCACGTTGTCCGAGCTCGACCGTCTGGCCGAAAGCCGCACCGACCTGCTGACCGTCATGGAATCGCGCCTGCTGGACCAGAGGATCAAGAAAATGATGGCGCCCAGCCAGCGGCCCATCCACGACGGCCACGCGAGTTCCGCCTTCGGCTGGCGCATCGATCCCTTCACCGGCCGCTCGGCCCTGCACACCGGCATCGATTTCCAGGCCGATACCGGTACGCCCATCCTGGCGGCTTCCGGTGGCGTGGTCGTCACCCAGGAACACCACCCGGCCTACGGCAACATGGTCGAGGTCGACCATGGCAACGGACTGGTGACTCGCTACGCGCATGCGTCCAAGCTGGACGTCAAGAAAGGCGACCTGGTCAAACGCGGCCAGAAGATCGCCGAGGTCGGCAACACCGGCCGCTCGACCGGCCCGCACCTGCACTTCGAGGTGCTGGTCCAGGGCGTGCCGCAAGATCCGAAGAAGTTCCTGGCGGCAGGGCGGCAGGGCCCGCAAGCCCTGGCCCAGGGCCTGCCTGCGCCTTTGCGCAGGTAAAATCGCAGGCTCTGCCGCCGGCGGGCTATTGCCTTGCCGCGCGGCGGCCTTAATTTCCCCATCACAAGGATTGCGCTGCCCTGCGGGCCTCGGCCCGCAGGGCAGCATCGCAAGCCTTGGTACTTTCAATGGCCAAGAACTTCCTCACCCAGATCTTCGGTTCCCGCAACGACCGTTTGCTCAAGCAGTACCGGCGCACCGTCGAGCGCATCAATGCCCTGGAGCCCGAGCTCGAGAAGCTGGACGACGCGGCGCTGCGCGCCAAGACCGGGCAGTTCAAGGAGCGCGTCGCGCAAGGTGAAGCGCTGGAGGCCCTGCTGCCCGAGGCTTTCGCCGTGGTGCGCGAAGGCTCCAAGCGCGTGATGAAGATGCGCCACTTCGACGTGCAGATGCTGGGCGGCATGGCGCTGCATCACGGCAAGGTGGCCGAGATGCGCACCGGCGAGGGCAAGACCCTGACGGCCACGCTGGCGGTGTACCTCAATGCGCTGGCCGGCAAGGGCGTGCACGTGGTCACCGTCAACGACTACCTGGCCAACCGCGACGCCCAGTGGATGGGCAAGCTGTACAACTTCCTCGGGCTGAGCGTGGGCGTCAACCTGCCGCAGATGCCGCGCGAGCTGAAGCAGGCGGCCTACCGGTCCGACATCACCTACGGCACCAACAACGAGTTCGGCTTCGACTACCTGCGCGACAACATGGTGTACGAGCCGGCCGACCGGGTCCAGCGCGGGCTGCACTACGCCATCGTCGACGAGGTGGACTCCATCCTGATCGACGAGGCGCGCACGCCGCTGATCATCAGCGGCCAGGCCGAGGACCACACCGACCTGTACATCGCCATGAACCGCGTCGTGCCCATGCTCACGCGGCAGGAGGGCGAAGCCGACCCGCGCACCGGCGAAGGCATCGTCAAGCCGGGCGACTTCACCCTGGACGAGAAGACCCGCCAGGTGTTCCTCACCGAGCAAGGGCACGAGCATGCCGAGCGCATCCTGTTCAACCTGGGGCTGATTCCCGAGGGCGCCACGCTGTACGACCCCGCCAACATCGCGCTGATGCACCACCTGTACGCGGCGCTGCGGGCCAACCACCTGTACCACCGCGACCAGCACTACGTGGTGCAGCGCGGCGAGGACGGAACGCCCGAGGTGGTGATCGTCGACGAGTTCACCGGGCGCCTGATGGCCGGCCGCCGCTGGAGCGAGGGCCTGCACCAGGCGGTGGAGGCCAAGGAGGGCGTGCCGATCCAGGCCGAGAACCAGACCCTGGCCTCCATCACCTTCCAGAACTACTTCCGCCTGTACGCCAAGCTGGCCGGCATGACCGGCACCGCCGACACCGAGGCCTACGAATTCCAGGAGATCTACGGCCTGGAGACCGTGGTCGTCCCGCCCAACCGGCCGAGCCGCCGCGAAGACCAGCTCGACCGCGTCTACAAGACCACGCGCGAGAAGTACGAGGCGGCGATCAAGGACATCCGCGAGTGCCACGAGCGCGGCCAGCCGGTGCTGGTGGGCACCACCTCGATCGAGAATTCCGAGATCATCGACCAGCTGCTGAACAAGGAGGGCCTGCCGCACCAGGTGCTCAACGCCAAGCAGCACGCGCGCGAAGCCGACATCGTGGCCCAGGCCGGCCGGCCCAAAATGATCACCATCGCCACCAACATGGCGGGCCGCGGCACCGACATCGTGCTGGGCGGCAACGTCGAAAAAGCGGTGGAGGCCGTGGAGGCGGACGAGTCGCTGGACGCGGCGGCCAGGCAGGCGCGCATCGCCGAGCTGCGCGCGCAGTGGCAGAAGGACCATGAATTCGTGGTCCAGCAGGGTGGACTGCGCATCATCGCCACCGAGCGGCACGAGTCGCGCCGCATCGACAACCAGCTGCGCGGCCGCTCCGGCCGCCAGGGCGACCCGGGCTCCTCGCGCTTCTACCTGAGCCTGGACGATCCGCTGATGCGCATCTTCGCCGGCGACCGCGTCAAGGCCATCATGGACCGGCTGAAGATGCCGGACGGCGAGGCCATCGAAGCCGGCATCGTCACCCGCAGCATCGAGAGCGCCCAGCGCAAGGTCGAGGCGCGCAACTTCGACATCCGCAAGCAGCTGCTGGAATACGACGACGTGTCGAACGACCAGCGCAAGGTGATCTACCAGCAGCGCAACGACATCATGGACTCGGCCGACCTGTCGGCCCAGATCGCCGCCCTGCGCGAGGGCTGCTTCACCGACCTGGTGCGCCAGTACGTGCCGGTGGAGTCCATGGAAGAGCAGTGGGACGTCGCCGGCCTGGACAAGGTGCTGGCCGAGGAATGGGGCATCCAGCTGGGGCTGCAGCAGCTGGTGGAGTCCTCCACGGCCATCACGGATGAGGACATCCTGGAGAAGGTGCTCGTTGCCGCCAACCAGGCGTTCGAGGCCAAGGTGCAGCAGATCGGCGCCGACAACTTCACCCAGTTCGAGCGGGTGGTGCTGCTGCAGAGCATAGACACGCACTGGCGCGAGCACCTGTCCGCGCTGGACTACCTGCGCCAGGGCATCCACCTGCGCGGCTACGCGCAGAAGCAGCCCAAGCAGGAGTACAAGCGCGAGGCCTTCGAGCTGTTCGGCCAGCTGCTCGACTCGGTGAAGAACGAGGTCACCAAGGTCTTGATGACGGTCAAGGTGCAGTCCGGCGAGCAGCTGGAGCAGGCCGCCGAGGACATGGAGGACCGTGCCGAGCGCATCGCCAACGTCACCTACACGGCGCCCACCGTCACGGGCGAGGTGGAAACCCTGGTGGACGAAAGCACGGCCCGCGCCCGCCCGGCCGCCGCCGCGGCCAGCCTGCCGCGCGTGGGCCGCAACGATCCCTGCCCCTGCGGCAGCGGGAAGAAGTACAAGCACTGCCACGGCAAGCTGGCCTGAAGCGCGGGCGCATGCAGCGCCCAACGGCGGCACGAAGCAAGGGACCCCCCTGTCAACTCTGACAGGGGGGGCTGGGCAGGGAAGGCTGATTGCCTCTTCAATCGGCATACCTTTTCTTGACAGGTATGCCCATGGAAGCCGCCATCCAATCCGTTGCCCCCGCTGCCCCCTCCGCCGACTCGCGGCTGCCGTCGGCGCTGCGCCAGCGCATCGCCCGTGAATTCGACGCCCGCTGGAAGGAGCAATGGGGCGGCCGGTTCGTCCTGCACGGCCGGCCGGCGGGCGCCGCCGCCGTGCGGCTGGACGGCAACGACTACCTGAGCATGACAGGCCACCCCGACATCGTGCAGGCGCAGATCGCCGCGCTGCGATGCGACACGGAATCGGTGGTGCAGTCAGGGGTGTTCCTGCTGGAAGGCCATCCGGCGCACGCCCTGGAGCGCTCGCTCGCGCAGTGGGTCGGCATGGAGGATGGCTTCCTCTGCCAGTCGGGCTATGCGGCCAACCTGGGCCTGCTGCAGATCATCGCCGATCCCCAGACGCCGGTGTACCTGGACAGCCTGGCGCACATGTCGCTGTGGGAGGGCGCCCGCGCGGCGCGCGCGCCCGCCCACGCGTTCCGGCACAACGACCCGGAGCATCTGCGGCGACTGGTGCAGTCCCAGGGGCCTGGCGTGATCGTGGTCGACTCGGTCTACAGCACCACCGGGGCGCTCTGCCCACTGGCGCAGATCCTGGAAGTGGTGGAAGCCACCGGCAGTGCCATCGTGGTGGACGAGTCGCACTCGCTGGGCACCCATGGACCCGCAGGCGCCGGCCTGTGCGCCCAGCTCGGGCTGACGGACCGCGTGCACTTCATCACCGCCAGCTTGGCCAAGGCCTTCGCCGGGCGTGCCGGCTTCTTCACGGCCCCGGCGAGCATGCGCTACTACACGCTGATCTCGAGCTTCCCCAACATCTTCAGTTCCTCGCTGCTGCCGCACGAGGTCGCCGGCCTGGCGGCGACGCTGGAGGTGATCCGCCGCAGCGACGACGCGCGGCAGCGGCTGCATGCCAACACGGCCCGGCTGCGCAGGAGCCTGTCCGAGACCGGGTTTCCCATCCACCAGGGCACCGAGCAGATCATCGCGCTCGAAGCGGGCACCGAGGAGGCTGCCATCGTGCTGCGGGACGCGTTGGAAGAGCGCGACGTGGTGGGTTCCATTTTCTGCGCGCCGGCGACCAGCAAGAACCGGGCGATGGTGCGCCTGACGCTCAATGCCTCACTGACCGAGGCGGAAATGGCCCATGTCGAGAAGGCCGCCCGGGAGATCGCGCCGCTGCTCAAGCCCTGGGACTGGCCCATCGCGCGCCGCCATCGCGCCGCGGCCTGCCGCCAGGCCGCCTGAACCGCCTCAGCCCTCCACCTTCCTTTGCTCCTGCCGTCGCAGCCATTCCCCATACCCCTGGATGCGGGCGCGGTTGTGCTCGTCGGCTGGCACGGGGAACAGCGCGGCCAGCAATTCCCCGTTCTGGCCCATCGCGAAGGCGGGCATCAGCTGCACGGGCTGGGCGCGCCCCAGGGCCTGCCGCAGCTCGATATCGGCCAGCTGCCGCCCGCTGCGGATCTGCTCCAGCCCGGCGCCGGCGATGCCTTCCACCTCCGCCAGTTCGGCCAGGGCGTTCAAGCCCTGCGGCGTCTCCAGCTGGAGCCAGCTGACCGCGCCCTGGGCATCCATGCCCAGCACCCCGAACGGGTCACCGATCACCACGTACTCCGACCACTGCTTGGAGGCGAAAGCGGCCAGCTCGCGCGCCACCGAGGGCAGGCGAAGCAGCGTGCTGTGCTGCGGGCGCAGGGTGGCGCGCCAGGTCTGGGCATGCCGGGCATTCGGCGTGCTCATCAGGTGGCTCACGGCGCTGACCAGACGGCGCGAGATGTCGGGTGCCTGCTTGGCGATGAACTGGTCGATCAGGCCGCGGTTGAAGGCCTGCACGGCGATCTGCTCGTCGGCCTGGCCGGTGAGCAGCACCCGCGAGCCCGGCCACTCCACCAGCTCGGCCAGCGCCTGCAGGCCGTTCATGGCGGGCATGGAATAGTCCACCACGAAGACGCGTGTCATGGCGTAGCGCTCGGTGTACCGGGCCCAGTAACCGAGGATCTGCGGGATCAGGGGCTTGCCCTCGCGCCACTGGTCGACCAGCTGCTGCTGGTTCCAGGCGTCGGCCTCCCAGAACGGCGGCTCCTGCAGCAGGTAGTTGATGCACTGGGCGGGGCGCAGGAACAGCTTGACGTGCCAGTCCTGCGGCAGCACGACGGCCAGCATCTCGAGGTAGTCCGGGTCGTCGTCGAGGAACACCACGGTGCCCGGGCGGTGGAACAGGGGAAAGCTCATTGGAAGGGCGGGCACGCGATAGGCGAAGGCATGATTCTGCTACGCCAGGAGCGGCAGTTCAATCGTGAAGGTGGCGCCGCGGCCCGGCTCGGACTCGACCCGGATGTGGCCGCCCGAGCGCTGCACCACGCGGTGCGAGAACGCCAGGCCCAGGCCGTGGCCGGTACCGCGGTTGGTCGAGAAGAATGGCTCGAAGATGCGCGGCTGCAGCTGCGGGTCGATGCCCACGCCGCGGTCGGCGACGCGGATGCGGCCGTGCTTGCCGGCGGCGTCCACCTCGATCTGCACGTCGCCGGGCTGCAACAGGGTGCCGGCGGCGGCCATGGACCTCAGGGCATTCTTCAGCAGGTTGTCCAGCACCTGGCCGAACAGCGCCTCCGACCCCGCGAACTGGAAGTCGCGGCGCACCTGCAGCCGCACGCTCTCGCGTTCCCGGCTGCTGCGGAAAGGGTAGTTGAACACCGTGGAGCGCACCAGATCGGCGGCGGAGATGGCGTCCTTGTGGCCGGGAAGCCGCAGCAGCCGCGCGTTGGCGATCTGCATGTCGATCTGGTGGTTCATGTTGCGCACCAGCATGTGCAGCCGCTCGGCCAGCTTCTCCAGCGTGCCGCGGCTGGTCGGCGGGCAGGTGTCGGCCGCCCCGCGCATCGCGTCGCCGATCAGCGCCATGGTGGCCAGGGGAGTGCGCAGCTCGTGGGCCATGATGCCCATGGTGGCCAGGGTGTGGGCCAGGTGCTCGCGGCGCAGGTTGGCCGAAGACACCCCCAGCAGCATGCCCATGCTCACGCAGAAGGCGATGACCACCGTGTTGGCCAGCGCCACCGGTGTGGGGATCGGGGGCGCCGCCGGGCCGACCAGCTCGAACAGCGCTCGCGCGCCGACGGCGGCCAGCAGCAGACCCAGCGTGGCGATGCGCCAGTCGGTGACGAAGTAGTAGGTCAGGATCATGGCTGCCACGCTGGCCAGCCAGACCGAGTTGCCGCCGTTGCACAGGTACATCCAGCTGAAAAGAAAGGGCAGTTCCAGCCAGATCACGGCGCTGAAGACCTGTCCGGACAGGCGGCTGGCCGGATCGTTGAAGATCCTGGGGCTCATCAGCAGCAGGCCCAGGGCGGCGGTCAGCAGCCGCAGCGCCAGGTTCTCGTAGGGCTGCGGCAGCGCGCGCCCCCACAGCCACCAGAAAAGCGGATGGCCCAGCAGGGTGAATACGCCCAGGCCCTTCATCCGCAGCGGCGATGGATGGAGCACGGGCACCCAGGGCGCCTTGACGACTTCTTCCTTCAGCCAGCGCCCCGCCTGGGCCCGGATCGAAGGCTCGACGGAGAAAGCGTCGGAGTGGGCGCGGAATTTGGTCACGGAGGGCGAGGCCCGCGAAGGAGCGGGCATGCTATTGTCCCGCTTCTTTCGAATCACGTCGATGCAGCTGCCTGTTAACTTTGACAGCGTGAGCCTGGACGGCATCCTCAGCGATTGGGTCAGCGCGCTGCGCGAGTTTTCGGTGGAAGCCGTGGCGGTGCTGGGGCCCGACCCGTTCGGCACCACCGAGGACCGGCAGGTGGTGGCGGCGCACCCGCCCCTGATCGCCGATGCCGCGGTGGCCCTGGCCGAGAGCCGCGACTTCGGCGCGCCGTGGCGCGACTCCGATGCGCCCCTGGTCGCCTGGCAGCACATCGCCAAGTCCGAGCACCTCAGCGCCAGCCGCTGGCGCACGCTGGCCCTGGCGCATGGCCTGCAGACCGTGGTGCGGGTCGAGTTCCCCCTGCCGGCGGGCCGCGCCTTCGAGTGCTTCATGTTCAGCCCGCGCGAGCTGCACGATCGCACCGAAGCGGCCTTGCTGGTGTGGTCGGCGCTCAACATCTGGCCGGTGGTCAAGCGCAGCATCGCGCAGGAGCGTTCGGCCCTCAGCCCGCGCGAGCGCGAATGCCTGGCGCTGGCCTTCAGCGGCCTGACCGCCCGCGAGAGCGCCGTGCGGCTGAACTGCACCGAACGCACGATCAACTACCACCTGGCCAACGCCATGGGCAAGCTCAAGGTGGACAACAAGCTGGCCGCCATCCAGCGCGCCTGCTGGCTCGGCGCGCTCTGAGCCCCGGCCGGCGCGGCCGGCGGTATATTGCGTCCACCTCTCCACCGCTGCTTCTCCATGTTCCTGGCCATCGACGTCGGCAACACGCGCCTGAAATGGGCGCTGTACGCGCAGGCTGTGCCGGGCGCCGCCCTGCACGGGCATGGCGCGGAATTCCTGGAAAACATCGACCGGCTGGCCGACGGCGACTGGGCCGGGCTGCCGCCGCCCACCCGCATGCTGGGCTGCGCGGTCGCGGCGGACGCGGTCAAGCGCCGGGTCGAGACCCAGATGGAGGAGCTGTGGGACGTGGCGCCGCAATGGGTGCATGCCAGCAGCGCCGAGGCCGGGCTGGTCAACGGCTACGACCATCCCACGCGCCTGGGCGCGGACCGCTGGGTGGCCATGATCGGCGCGTGGCACCGCCT
This sequence comes from Ramlibacter tataouinensis TTB310, assembly GCF_000215705.1. Classification (NCBI taxonomy): domain Bacteria; kingdom Pseudomonadati; phylum Pseudomonadota; class Betaproteobacteria; order Burkholderiales; family Comamonadaceae; genus Ramlibacter; species Ramlibacter tataouinensis. Next base: position 883,859 of record NC_015677.1, read on the forward strand.
GCGCGCACGCGGCCCGGCGCGGCCGCTGGTGGTGGTGATGGTCGGCACCGCGGTGACCGTGGAGGCGATCGACGCCCACGGGCACTTCCTGGGCGGGCTGATCCTGCCGGGCCACGGCATCATGCTGCGCGCGCTGGAGTCCGGCACCGCCGGCCTGCACGTGCCCACCGGCGAGGTGCGCGAATTCCCCACCAACACCAGCGACGCGCTCACCAGCGGCGGCACCTACGCCATCGCCGGCGCGGTCGAACGCATGGTGCAGCACGTGCGCCGGCGTTGCGGCGCGGAGCCGGCCTGCATCATGACCGGCGGGGCGGGCTGGAAGATGGCGCCGGCCATGTCGGTGCCGTTCGAGCTGGTGGACAGCCTGATCTTCGACGGCCTGCTGGAGATCGCCCGCCACCGCGCGGCCGCCTGATCAGCTGCTCAGCCCGTCCACCGCCTGGAACAGGGCCTCGCGCGCCTGGCGCACGATCTGTTCCTTCCACTCGTCGGTGTCGGTGTAGAAGGCCCGCATCACCTGCTGCTTGATGCGGTGCGCCAGCTCGGCGGGCGCCTCGGGATGCAGGGCCAGCCAGTGGTCGGCGCGCAGGGCGTTCATCACGTCCACCACCGGCACCGTGCCGTATTCCATGGCGATGCCGGTGTACTCGGCCTGCGGGCATTCCTCGTAGACCGAGTTGAACATCAGGCCCGTGAGGTAGGCCGAGGTCGAGGAGCCGTCGTAGAAGGACGTCACCGGCGTGCGTCCGCCGCCGTCCCACCAGCGGCGCGCCCGGTCCACCGAGGCCGGATCGTCGCGGCCGGCATAGATGCGCTCGCCCACCCCGCTCGGGCCCAGTCCGGTGTGGATGTCGATCCAGGCGACGCGGGCGGCGCGGTGGCCGTGCACGCGCAGCACCTCGCGCCAAGTGCTGTTGCTCCAGGTCGGCGCGCGGCCGCCGTAGAACAGCCCCTCGGGAAACTCGTGCTGGCCGCGGGTGATGGCGGCCTGCCAGGCGGCCTCGCCGCGCTGCGCGATGAACGCCGCGACCGCCGCCTCGTTCTCCGGCGGGGGCGGCCAGGACGCCGACAGCAGCAACGGCTGCACCTCGCGGTAGGGCTCGTTCGCCGGCAGGGGTTGGCTGAAGTCGTGGAAATTGCGGTTCAGGTCCACGTTCTCGTGCGTGACGCGCCGCGCATGCGAGAAGCCGTGCGGGTTGAGCGCGTGCACGTACAGCACGGCCACGCCGCGGGCGGCGGCGTACTCGCGCCACTCGCGGTCGCGCAGCGCGGCCACCTGCACGCCGGAGCCGCAGTAGCCCTCCGCGCCGTGGCAGGCGCTGGTCAGGACCAGCAGGGCGCCTGCGTTGGGATGGCCCTGGCGCGCCACGTCCATCGCCAGGTCCTCGCCGTCCCGGCCCGGGAGCGGGTGGCGCTTGGATTCCACCGCCAGCTCCGCGGCGGCTGCGGCCTGCAGGAACTTCTGCCGTGCCTGCGCATAGCTGGACGAGAAGGCGTCGCGCGGCCCCTCGCCGGTCGTGCCGGTCATGCGCGTTCGCGGGCCAGCCAAGCCTCGGCCAGCCGCACCCAGTAGGTGGCACCCAGCGGGATCAGCTCGTCGTTGAAGTCGTAGCTGGGGTTGTGGATCACGCAGGGCCCCGCGCCATGGCCGATCTCGCGGTGGCTGCCATCGCCGTTGCCGATGAAGCAGTACGCGCCGGGCTTGGCCTGCAGCATGTAGGCGAAATCCTCGGCGCCCATGGTGGGCTCCTGCGCCTGCACGTTGGACTCGCCGACGATGGACGCCATCACCTGGCGGGCGAACTCGGCCTCTGCCGCGCTATTCACGGTGGGCGGGTAGTTGCGCACGAACTCGAACTCGCAGGTCGCGTCGTGCGCGGCGCACACGTGCTCGGCCACCTGCCGCATGCGCTTTTCGATCAGGTCCAGCACCTCGGTGGTGAAGGTGCGCACCGTGCCCTGCAGCTCGCAGCTGTCGGGCACGACATTGGTGGCCTCGCCGGCGTGGATCATGGTGACCGAGATCACGCCCGCGTCCACCGGCTTCTTGTTGCGGCTGATGATGGTCTGGAACGCCTGCACCATCTGGCAGGCGACGGGCACCGGGTCGATGCCGGTGTGGGGCAGGGCGGCATGGCTGCCCTTGCCGCGGATGGTGACCTTGAATTCGCTGGTCGAAGCCATCACCGGCCCGGGGCTGACGAAGAAGGTGCCCACGCGCGGCGACGCCCAGTTGTGCATGCCGAACACCGCCTCCATCGGGAAGCGCTCGAACAGGCCGTCCCTGATCATCTCGCGCGCGCCGCCCCCGCCTTCTTCGGCCGGCTGGAAGATCAGGTAGACCGTGCCGTCGAAGTTGCGGTGCCTGGCGAAGTGCTGGGCCGCCGCCAGCAGCATGGCCGTGTGGCCGTCGTGGCCGCAGGCGTGCATCCTGCCGGGGTGCTTGCTGGCATGGGCGAAGGTGTTGAACTCCTGCATGGGCAGCGCATCCATGTCGGCGCGCAGCCCCAGTGCGCGGCTGCTGGTGCCGTTCTTGACGATGCCCACCACGCCGGTGGTGCCCATGCCGCGGTGGACGGGAATGCCCCATTCGGTGAGCTTGGCGGCCACCAGGTCGGCGGTGCGCACCTCCTCGAAGCACAGTTCGGGATGGGCATGCAGGTCGCGGCGGATGGCGGTGATGCTTGCCGCCTGGGTGACGATGGAGTCGAGGACGTTCATGGTGGGAGGGGGAAACTGCGTGGTCTGGCTGGGCCTGCCAGTCTAGCCCTGCCCCCGGGGCGCTGCCATCGGGTAAATCCGCCAGAATGCGCCATGCCCGCCGACCTCTCCGCCCGCGCCCTCGAGCTCGCGCAAACCTTGGTTCGCATGGACACCGTGAGTGCCCGTTCCAACCTCGCGCTCATCCATTTCGTGCGCGACGAACTGCAACGGCTGGGCGTGCGCGCGCGCCTGACCTTCAACGCCGACAAGACCAAGGCCAACCTGTTCGCCACGCTGGGCGAGGGCAAGCCGGCCGGCGTCATCCTCTCGGGCCACACCGACACCGTCCCCTGGGACGGCCAGGCCTGGAGCGATTCGCCGCTGGCCGGCAACGTCAGGGACGGCCGACTGTACGGCCGCGGCTCGGCCGACATGAAGAGCTTCATCGCGCTGGCGGTGGCGCATGCCCAGACCTTCCTGGACAGCCAGGCGCCGTTCGCGGTGCATTTCGCCTTCAGCTACGACGAGGAGGTGGGCTGCTTCGGCGTGCGCGAGCTCATCGCCGATCTGCGCGACGCCGGCATCCGGCCGCTGGCCTGCATCGTCGGCGAGCCCACCAGCATGGTGCCGGCGATCGCGCACAAGGGCGTCTACCGCTACAAGTGCTGCGTGCGCGGCAAGGAGGCGCATTCCTCCCTCACGCCGCGCTCGGTCAACGCGATCGAGATGGCTGCGCGCCTGGTGGGCAAGCTGCGCGACATGGCCGAGGGCTTCGAGCGCGAGGAACCGCGCTACGCGGGCTTCGACGTGCCGTTCTCCACCGCCAGCGTGGGCCAGTTCCACGGCGGCATCGCCGACAACGTGGTGCCGCGCGACGCAGAGTTCCGCTACGAGTTCCGCGACCTGCCCACCGCGGACGCGTACGCCATGCAGGCGCAGGTGGTGGCCCATGCCCGCTCGCTCGAGCCGGCGATGAAGCAGGTGGCGCCCGACGCGGGTTTCCGCTTCGAGACCATCTGCGAGATCCCCAGCTTCCTGGGCTCGGCCGAAGACCCGGTGACGCGGCTGGCCCAGCGCCTGTCGGGCGAGCGGCGCACCACGCTGGTGGCCTTCGGCACCGAGGCCGGCCTGTTCAAGAACGCCGGCATTCCCACCGTGGTGTGCGGGCCCGGCAGCATCGAGCAGGCGCACCAGCCCGATGAGTACGTCAGCCTCGAGCAGTTGGCTCGCTGCGAGGCCTTCCTGCGTGGCCTGGCCGGCACGCGCGAGCTGGCCTGAGCGCCCGGCCCCGCGCCGGTTACTTCCTAGCTCGTGGGGCCCGCCCCTGTGGCTCAGGTCCTGACCCGGCCGTCGCCGGTGAGCATGGACAGCTCCACGAAGCTGGACGCCACGTGGTCGGCGGGGGAGAACGTCACCTCGAAGCCGCCGAACGACTGGTTGTTGATGGTCTCCAGCCCGGCGACCAGGGTGTCCTGGCTGGGCTTGGGGCCGGCCCGGCGCAGGCCTTCGGCCATGACCTTGGCCGCCAGGTAGCCCTCCATGCTGGAGAAGTTGGCCTGGTGGTCGCCACCGGCCTTCTTGACGGCCTCCACGAACTCGCGGGTGATGGCGCGCGCGGCGTAATAGGGAGAGGGCATGACCTGCGACACCACCACGCCCGCGCCGTCCTTGCCCAGCTCGTCGGCCAGGGCCTGCGTGCCGACGAAGGACACGTTGAAGAAGGTGCCGCCGAAGCCGGCCTTGCGGGCGGTGCGGATGCACGCGGCGCAGGACTTGTAGGCACTGATCTGCACGATGGCGTCGGGCCTGGCCGCCACCAGGGTCTGCACGGCGGCGGCCACGTCCACCGAATTGCGCTCCACGGTGGCCAGCGCCACCGGCTTCATGTTCAGCTTGGCCAGCGCCAGCTGCACGCCGTCCAGGCCGGCCTTGCCATAGGCGTCGTTCTGGTAGAAGACGGCGATCTTTTGCAGCCCCAGCGTGGTCAGGTTGCGCACGATCAGCGCCGCCTCGTCGTTGTACGAGGCGCGGATGTGGAAGGCGTAGCGGTTGAACGGCTGGCGCAGGCCCATGGCGCCGGTGAAGGGCGCGAAGAACGGCGTCTTGGCCGCTGTGGCCAGCGGCAGCGCCGCCAGGCTGGTGGGCGTGCCGATGTAGCCGAACAGGGCGAAGGCGTCGTCGGCCAGCAGCTTGCGGGTGTTGTCGGCGCAGCGGTCGGGTTCGTAGCCGTCGTCCAGGGTCACCAGCTCCACGCTGCGCTTGTGGATGCCGCCTTGCGCGTTGACCTGGTCGAAGTACAGCTTGGCACCGCGGTTGAACTGGATCCCCAGCTGGGCCGCCGGGCCGGTGAACGGCGCGGATTGGCCGAGAATGATGCGGTTGTCAGGCTGCGCGCGCAGCACGGGGGCGCCCGCCGCGGCGACGGCGCCCAGGGCCTGGGAGAACTTTCGACGGGAAATCATCTCGTTATTCTTATGGCGACTCATCAGTCACGCCAGTTCCGATTTTTCTTAACGGCCGACTGCGCGCGCAACAATACCCAGCCCATGCATCCAGACGCCCGCATCCCCCCTGCCGCCGCCGGCACCGCCCAGGTGCTGGGCGCCTGCCCGCACGACTGCCCGGACACCTGCGCCCTGATCACCACCGTGCGTGACGGCGTGGCGCTGAAGGTGCAGGGCAACCCCGCGCACCGGCCCACCGACGGCGTGCTGTGCACCAAGGTCTCGCGCTACACCGAGCGCACCTACCACCCCGAGCGCCTCATGCATCCGATGCGGCGCGTGGGCCCCAAGGGCTCGGGCCGCTTCGAGCCGGTGGGCTGGGACCAGGCGCTGGATGACATCGCGCACCGGCTGAAGGCGATCGCCGCGCGCGACCCCCAGGCCGTCCTGCCCTACAGCTACGCCGGCACCATGGGCCTGGTGCAGGGCGAGGGCATGGCCGCCCGCTTCTTCCACCGCCTGGGCGCCTCCCTGCTGGACCGCACCATCTGCGCCGCCGCCGGCGCCGAGGGCCTGACCCAGACCCTGGGCGGCAAGGTCGGCATGAAAGTGGAGTTCTTCGCCGAGTCCAAACTCATCCTGATCTGGGGCAGCAACTCCATCGCCAGCAACCTGCATTTCTGGCGCCTGGCGCAGCAGGCCAAGCGCGACGGCGCCCGGCTGGTGTGCATCGACCCGCGGCGCACCGAAACCGCCGAGAAATGCCACGAGCACGTGCAGCTGCGCCCCGGCACCGACGCCGCCCTGGCGCTGGCGCTGATGCACGAGCTCATCGTCAACGACTGGCTGGACCACGACTACCTGGCCCGGCACACCCTGGGCTGGGAGGCCTTGCGCGAGCGCGCCCTGCGCTGGGCGCCCGAGCGCGCGGCGCAGGTGTGCGGCGTGCCGGCGGCGCAGATCCGGGCCCTGGCGCGCGCCTGGGGCACCACCCGGCCGGCGGCCATCCGCCTGAACTACGGCATGCAGCGCGTGCGCGGCGGCGGCAACGCGGCCCGCGCCATCGCCTGCCTGCCGGCGCTCACCGGCGCCTGGCGCCACCGCGCCGGCGGCCTGCTGCTGTCCAGCTCGGGCATGGTCCGGTTCAACCGGGCGGCCCTGCAGCGCGCCGACCTGCTGGCCGGGCGCCAGCCCCGCACCATCAACATGAGCACCATCGGCGACGACCTGCTGCGGCCGTCCTCGCCGGCCTTCGGCCCCCGGGTCGAGGCCGTGATCGTCTACAACAGCAACCCGGTGGCGGTGGCGCCCGAGTCCGGCAAGGTGGTGCGCGGCTTCGCCCGCGAGGACCTGTTCACCGTGGTGCTGGAGCATTTCCGCACCGACACGGCCGACTACGCCGACTACCTGCTGCCGGCCACGACGCAGCTGGAGCACTGGGACCTCCACCTCTCCTACGGCCACACCGACGTGCTGCTGAACCGGCCCGCCATCGCGCCCGTGGGCCAGTCGCGCACCAACACCGAGGTGTTCCGCCAGCTGGCGCGGCGCATGGGCTTCACCGAGGACTGCTTCGCCGACAGCGACGAGGACCTGTGCCGCCTGGCGGTGGACGGCCACTTCGATTTCGAGCTGCTGCTCGCCCAGGGCTTCGCCACCCAGGCCATCCCCGACGCGCCCTTCGCCGAGGGTGGCTTTCCCACGCCCTCGGGCCGCTGCGAATTCTTCAGCGAGCGCCTGGCGCGCGCGGGGCTGGACGGCCTGCCCGACCACTTGCCCAACCACGAGACGGCGGGCAGCTCCACGCGCTACCCGCTGGCCATGATCTCGCCGCCGGCACGCAACTTCCTCAACTCCACCTTCGTCAACCTGCAAAGCCTGCGCGACATCGAGCGCGAGCCGCTGCTGGAGATCCATGCGCAGGACGCCGCCGCGCGCGGCATCGCCACCGGCGACGTGGTGCGCGTGTTCAACGACCGGGGCGAGTACCGCTGCAAGGCCGAGGTGTCGACGCGGGCGCGGCCGGGCGTGGTCAATGGCCTGGGCATCTGGTGGCGCAAGCTGGGCCTCCAAGGTACCAACGTCAACGAGCTGACCAGCCAGAAGCTCACCGACCTGGGCCGCGGCCCGGTGTTCTACGACTGCCTGGTGGAGGTGCAGGCCGTGGCCGCGCCCGCCACCGCACCCGCGGCCGCGTGAGGCGCAAGCTCCTGATGGCAAGCCTGGCGGGCGTGGCGGCATTGGCGACGGCGGCGGCGCTGTGCCTGTCCGGCTGCGCCAACCTGGGCTACTACTGGCAATCGGCCGCCGGCCACCTGGGCATGCTCCAGGCCGCGCGGCCGGTAAGCGAATGGCTGGACGGGGCCGAAACGCCCGAGCGCTTGAAGGACAAGCTGCAGCTGAGCCAGCGCATCCGCGCCTTCGCCAGCCAGGAACTGGGCCTGCCCGACAACGCCAGCTACCGCCGCTATGCCGACCTGCGCCGGCCGGCCGTGGTGTGGAACGTGGTGGGCGCGCCGGCCTACTCGCTCACGCTCAAGACCTGGTGCTTCCCGGTGACCGGCTGCGTGGGCTACCGCGGCTACTTCGACGAGGCCGACGCCCGGGCCGAGGCGGCCGACCTGCGCCAGCAGGGCTACGAGGCCAGCGTGTACCCGGTGCCGGCGTACTCCACCCTGGGCTGGATGAACTGGGCCGGCGGCGACCCGCTGCTCAACACCTTCATCCACTACCCCGAAGGCGAGCTGGCGCGGCTGATCTTCCACGAGCTGGCGCACCAGGTGCTGTACGTGCAGAACGACACCATGTTCAACGAGTCCTTCGCCACCGCGGTCGAGCGCCTGGGCGGCCGGCGCTGGCTGGCCACCCACGCCAGCGAGGCGGCACGCCAGGAGTACGCCCAGTTCGACGCCCGGCGCCGCCAGTTCCGCCAGCTCACCCAGGCCACGCGCGAGCGCCTGAAGGCCATCTACGAGAAGAAGGTGCCCGGCACGCAGGACCTGGCCGGCCAGGAGGCACTGAAGCAGGAGACGATGGCCGATTTCCGGGCGCGCTATGCCCGCCTGCGCGACAGCTGGGGCGGCGATCCCGCGCGCTGGCGCAACTTCGACCGCTGGGTGGCCGAGGCCAACAACGCATCGTTCGGCGCCCAGGCGGCGTACGACGAACTGGTGCCGGGCTTCGAGGCGCTGTTCGAGCGCGAGGGCGGCAACTGGCAGCGGTTCTATGATGCGGCCAAAGCGCTGGCGCAGCTGCCCAAGCCGCGGCGACACGAGAAATTAAAGGAGATGGCCGGTGCCTGACATCCACATCAAACGCGAACACACCCTCGGCCTGGCGCAGGCGCGCGAGCTGGCCTTCAAGTGGGCCCAGACCGCCGAAGCCAAGCTGGACATGGACTGCAGCTACGAGGAGGGCAAGACCTCCGACGTGGTGAGCTTCAAGCGCTCGGGCGTCAATGGCGAGCTGCGCGTCACGCCGGACCGCTTCGAGCTGGACGCCCGCCTGGGCTTCCTGCTGGGTGCGTTCAAGGACCGCATCGTCGCCGAGATCGAGAAGAACCTCGACCAGCTGCTGTCGCAGGACAACCCGGTCCAGGCCTTCGACCAGGCCGTGGCACAGGCCAGCGCCAAGAAGAAGAAGTCCGGCGGCCGCCCGGCGTGAACCTCCACCGGCTGGACCTGGTCTCGCTCTCGCTGTTCTCGCTGGTGGTGCGCACCGGCAGCATCAGCCGGGGCGCCGAGCTGGCCCACCTGGCCGTGGGCGCGGCCAGCAAGCGCATCTCCGACCTGGAGGCCGCCGTCGGCGCCGAGCTGTTCGACCGGCACTCGCGCGGCGTGACGCTCACGCCGGCCGGCCAGGCGCTGCAGCGGCACGCCCAGCGCATCCTGAGCGACGTGGACCAGCTCGCCGCGGACCTGTCGGACCACGCCAAGGGCGTCGTCGGGGTGGTGCGCCTGTGGGCCAACACCTCGGCCATCACCCAGTTCCTGCCCGCCGATTTGGCGTCGTTCATCGCGCTGCACCCCGGCATCCGCATCGAGATGCACGAGCACAACAGCAGCGACGTGGTGCTGGCCGTGGCGGACGGGCGGGCCGACCTGGGCCTGTTCGCCGAGCGCACGCCGGCCCTGGGCCTGCAGACGCTGCCCTATCGCAGCGACCGGCTGGTGCTGGTGGTGCCGCAGGGCCATGCGCTGGCGCAGCGCGAGGCCATCGCCTTTGCCGAGGCGGCCGACTTCGACTTCGTCAGCCTGGCGCAGGACACCTCGCTCGCGCAGCGGCTGGCGCTGGAAACGCGCCCGCTGGGCAAGGCGCTGCGCATCCGCATCCACGTGCGCAGCTTCGATGCCATGTGCCAGATGGTGGCCGCGGGGCTGGGCGTGGCGGTGCTGCCCAACGCGGCGGTGCAGCCGCTGGTGCGGGCCCTGGGGCTGCGCATGGTGGCGATCAGCGATCCCTGGGTGGAGCGGCAGCTGCTCATCGGTGCGCGCGACTGGGGCGTACTGCCGCGGCCGGTGCGCACGCTGCGCGACCACCTGCTCGGAGCGCGGGGCCCGGGCGGCGTCACCCCTGATAAACCCTGATCGGCTTTCGCATTCGGCGAAAGCAGCGCTCGCGGCTGGGCCATTCCGTGGGCGCGGCCGGCTTCCTAGACTGGCGCAGCCAGACCCCGATCCAGGAGACACGATGAACACCACCCGACGCGCCGGCTTGGCGCTGGCCCTGCTGGCCGCCCTCGGGGCGCCCGTCCTCGCTTCCGACAAGTACCCGGGCAAGCCGGTCACGGTGATCGTCCCGCAGGCCGCCGGCGGCGCCAACGACGCCATCGCCCGCGTCATCGCGCAGAAGCTCTCGGAGCAGACCGGCCAGCAGTTCATCGTGGACAACCGGCCTGGCGCGGGCGGCAACGTCGGCACCGCGCTGGCCGCGCGCGCCAAGGCCGACGGCTACACGCTGATGCTGACGGCCGACAGCAGCTACGTGATCAACCCTTCGCTCTACAAGAACCCGGGCTTCGACCCGCTCAAGGACTTCGAGCCCGTCTCGCCGGTGGCCAACGCCGGCTACGTGCTGGTGGCCAACAACGGCTTCCCGGCGAAGAACGTGGGGGAGCTGATCGCCATGGCCAAGGCGCAGCCCGGCAAGATCATGATCGGCTCAGCCGGCAACGGCACGCTCAACCATCTGTTCGGCGAGATGCTGGGCAAGGCCGCCGGCATCCAGCTGGTGCACGTGCCGTACAAGGGCGCCGCCGCGGCGGTGACCGACCTGGTCGGCGGCCAGGTGCAGGTATCCGTGCAAAGCCTGCCTTCGTCCATCGCCTTCATTAGGAGCGGCAAGCTCAAGGTGCTGGGCGTGGTCAACGAGAAGCGCGTCGCGGCGCTGCCCGAGGTGCCTACCATCGGCGAGACGGTCCAGGGCCTGGGCTACACGCCCTGGTACGGCCTGTTCGCGCCGGCGGGCACGCCCAAGCCGGTGCTGGCGCAGCTGCAGGCCGAGCTGGCCAAGGCGCTGGATGCGCCCGACGTGCGCGAGAAGCTCGCGGGCGTGGGCGCCGAACCGTACAAATCCAGCCCCGAGCAGTTCGCCGCCATGATCCGCGGCGAGCTGCCGCGCTGGGCCCAGGTGGTCAAGGACTCCGGCGCCACCGTGGACTGACAGCCAACGCCGCGGCGCTAGCGGTGGTTTGCCCTATCGGGGCAGGCTCTGACTGGTTGCAGGTTTGAATGCAACATCCCCCTGGACGCCTACAACTTGGGGATGCGAAAGAATGCGGGCCAGCGTCTTGGCATCGGGGACCCGCACAACAACGACAGGCACATGCGGGTGATCCTTGACGATCACCGCATCGTCGAGCTTTCCTTGGGGAAAGATGTTGTCCTTGAGCTCCCTGTATTCACGGACGGCTGTCTCATTGAGCTCTCGGTCGTTGAACTTGATCCCTTTCGCTTGACGCCGAGCCTCCTGGCGCTTCCCGCGCTGATGGCCAGGAAGAGGAAGGCGTTGAGAAATACGGACGCCATCAGCTCAGGGACGCGATCAGGTCCACGTACTGCTGCATGGCCTGCTCGCTGGAGGTGCCCTTCAGGCCGTTCCAGGCGTCCCATTTGGCGCGGCCCACCATGTCGCCGAAGCCGGGCTTCTTCTCGGTGACGTCGCCCACCGTGGCCTGCTTGTACAGGGCGTAGATCTTCAGCAGGGTGGCGTTGTCGGGCCGCTCGCTGAGGTTCTTGGAATTGGCGACGGCGGATTCGAAGGCGGCTTTGAGGTCGGCCATGGGCAGGTTTCTCCTGGGTAGTTTCGCGGCATCTTAAACGCCGCGCCCAGGAGGCAAGGCCGATCAGCCGGCGCTTTCTGCCTTGGCCACCAGCCGCTCGTGCTCTTCCTGGTACAGGGCGCCCAGCTCCTCCTGCCGGGGCGGCGGCAGCACCTTGCGGGCCTCAGGGAAGAACTTCTGCTCCTCCTCTTTCAGGTGGTGCTCGACCTTGTGCACCAGCTTGCCCACCATCTCCAGGTACTCGGCCGAGCCCTCGCCGGTTTCCTCCAGCTCCTCGACCATCTCGTCCATCTCGTGGTGCTCGGCGATGGCGTGGCGGGCTTCGTCCACGGTGTCGTCGTGCTCGATCAGCGGCACATAGAAGGCGCGCTCCTCGGCGGTCTCGTGCGCCGCCATCTCGGACTTGAGTTCCTGGAAGGCCTGGCGGCGCGCCTCGGGATCGCCGATGCCGGACAGCAGGCGGGCGCAGTGCTCGCGCTGGCGTTTGTGGCTTTGCAGCAGGGCTTGGAAGATGTCCATGCGCGCAGTCTGCGCGGCTGGCCGGCCTGGCCCTGTAGGCGCAGGCCGCAACCGCCCGCAGGTCCCGTCCAGCTACTCCTGCAGCTCGACGCGGGCCAGCTCCACGTCCAGCCGCTCCAGCGCATCGGCGGCTTGGCAGGCGGCGGCCTGCTCGTACAGGCGCGTGGCCTCTTCCATGCGGCTTTCGCCTTCCAGCATGACCAGGCCGTTGGCGTACTCGACCAGGGCGATGGGGCACCCCGGGTTGAGCCGCAGCCCCTCCTGGAACAGCTTCAGCCCCACGTCCTTGCGGGCGCCGTAGGTCATGCCGGCGATCAGCGAGCCCACCTTGTCGATGACCTCGGCGTGGAAGGCGCCCAGCGCGATGTGCGCGTCGGCATGGCGCGGCTGCAGCCGGATGGCGCGCTCCAGCGCCTCCTTGACCCGGCTGCCCAGGCCCTGGGCCAGCGCCTTGGCCACGCTGATGCCCTGCATGTAGCGGCCCAGCGCGTAAGCCTGCCAGTACCACGCGTTGGGGTTGCCGGGCTCCGCCGCCGCCTGGGCAGCCGCGCGCTGCGCCACTTCCATCAGCAGCTCGAGCTTGGCTTTTTCCTTCCTCTCGAGGTAGTTGGCGTACAGGGCCGTCGCCTTGTTGGCCACCGTGATGCCGGTGCCGCCGGCCGCGAGGCCGGCCTCGGCCGCCTTCTGGAACTCGCCCTGGTGCAGCAGCGCCCAGGCCTGCAGCACGGCTGGATCCTGGGGCAGGGGCTCGGCGTCGCAGGCATGCAGCCGCGCCCAGTGCTTTCTCAGGCCGTCCGCATCGAATGCGTAATCGCCCAGATGAGGGAACGGCGTCCATCGCGCCATGCTTGTCTCCTTGTACTGCTCATTCGTTCTGCGGCGCGCCGTACGCGCCCGCCAGGCCCAAGAGATGCACGCGCTGGCCTGGTTCCAGATAGGGTACCAGCAGATGGAGCACGTGGTGCGCCCCGCGCAGCAAGGACTGCTGCGCGCCTTCGGGCTCCAGGGCGCGGCGCGGATCGCGCGCGTACTCGTAGCTGAGCCAATAGGTCAGCACCACCACCATGCTGGTGGCGGTCGGCCCGGCCTCGCGCTTGTCGATGCGCACCGCGCCCGCGCGGCACATGCCGTCCAGCAGGGCGCAGACGGCGCGCACCTTGTCCTTCAGCACGCCCCGGACCTGCGTCTCCAGCCGCCGGTTCCGGGACAGCAGGTCGTTCAGGTCGCGGTACAGGAAGCGGTACTGCCAGATCAGCTCGAACAGGGTGTGCATGAAGAACCAGGCGTCCTCCACGTCACGCACGCCGCCGCCCGCGTTCAGCAACTCGCCCAGGGCGCGCTCGTAGCGGCAGAACAGCGCGTTGACCAGTTCGTCCTTGGCCGGGTAGTGGTAGTACAGGTTGCCCGGGCTGATGCCCATCTCGGCCGAGATCAGCGTGGTCGAGACGTTGGGCTCGCCGAAGCGGTTGAACAGATCGAGCGTGACCTCGAGGATGCGTTCAGCCGTGCGGCGCGGGGCTTTCTTGGCCATGCGGCCAGTTTAGGCGGCGCGCTGAGCTGGCGCTGCTGCAACGCAGCAATGTGCGGCGCCGAAGCGCCTGGTCTGCGTGGGCCGCCGGTCAGGCCGACTTGCGGGCAGGGGCGCGCTTGGCCGCCGGCTTGGCGGCTCGAGCAGCCGGCCGCACCGCGGTCTTGCGCGGCGCGCTGGCGCGCCGGGCGCTGAGCCGGGCGACGGTGCGTTCGAGTTCCTCGATGCGGGCTGCCATCGTGGCGAGGTCCTGGGACGAAGGCACGCCCAGCCGGTGCAGCGCCCTGGAGACACGCTCCTCGAAGATGGTCTCCAGCTTGTCCCACTGGCCCGAGGCCTTGGCCGAGAGGTCGCCGGCCATGCTGGCCATGCGCTGGCTCGCTTCGGAGAGTTTTTCCTCGGCGGCCGCCTGGGTCTTGCGCTGCAGGGTCTGGCCGTCCTTGACCAGGGACTCGAACACCTTGCCGCCTTCCTGCTGCGCCTTGGCGAAGGCGCCCAGGCCTGCCAGCCAGATCTGGCTGGCCGATTCCTTGATGGTGTCGGCGAACGGGGCGCCGCTCTTGCTGTCGTCGCTGGTGGGCTTCTGTTTCTGGGCCATGGTGCATTCCGGGGGCGAGGTTGGTGAATGTACGTCGGGCTGCGGCGTGGTGTTTAGGCAAACACTTCTAGGCGCGAGTGCTGCGACGGGACTTACCAAGGAGAGGAGGTAGGCGGAAATGCTCAACCGTCGATGAGATAATCCCGGCCTCTTGTCGGAGGTACCTGTAACAGCACGGTGGCCGCGCAGAGGGGAAGTACACATGATTTTGGTTACAGGCGGGGCCGGCTTCATCGGCTCCAACTTCGTTCTGGACTGGCTGGCCGCGGGTGGCGAGGGCGTCGTCAACCTCGACAAGCTGACCTACGCCGGCAACCTGGAGAACCTGCGTTCCCTGGAAGGCAACTCCCGGCATGTCTTCGTGCAGGGTGATATCGGCGATCAGCAGTTGGTGAGGCAACTGCTGGCCCGGCATCGCCCGCGAGCGGTGTTGAACTTCGCAGCCGAATCCCACGTGGACCGCTCCATCCACGCGCCCGGCACCTTCATCGAGACCAACGTGGTCGGCACCTTCCGCCTGCTGGAGGCCGTGCGGGCGTACTGGGGCGAGCTGAAGGGCGGCGAGCGCGAGGGCTTTCGCCTGCTGCACGTGTCTACCGACGAGGTGTACGGCTCGCTGGCTCCGAAGGATCCGGCCTTCACCGAGCAGAACAAGTACGAGCCGAACAGCCCCTACTCGGCCAGCAAGGCGGCCAGCGACCACCTGGTGAGGGCCTACCACCACACCTACGGCCTGCCGGTCCTGACCACCAACTGCTCCAACAACTACGGTCCGTACCACTTTCCCGAGAAGCTGATCCCGCTGATGATCGTGAACGCCCTGGCGGGCAAGCCGCTGCCGGTGTACGGCGACGGCCAGCAGATCAGGGACTGGCTGTACGTGGGCGACCATTGCAGCGCCATCCGCCGCGTGCTGGAGGCCGGCCGTCTGGGCGAGACCTACAACATCGGCGGCTGGAACGAGAAGCCCAACCTTGAGATCGTGCAGACGGTGTGCAACCTGTTGGACGAGCTCAAGCCGCGCGCCGGCGGCGGCAGCTACCGCGAGCAGATCACCTTCGTGACTGACCGCCCGGGTCATGACCGCCGCTACGCCATCGACGCCCGCAAGATCGAGCGCGAGCTGGGCTGGAAGCCGGCGGAGACCTTTGAGACCGGCATCCGCAAGACGGTGCGCTGGTACCTGGAGCACGGCGACTGGGTGCAGCGCGTGCAGAGCGGCGCCTACCGCGAGTGGATGAACACCAATTACGCCGCGCGCGCTGCCTGAGTTTGCCGTGAAGATCCTGTTGTTTGGCAAGAACGGCCAGGTGGGCTGGGAGCTGCAGCGCAGCCTGGCGCCTCTTGGCGAGCTGGTGGCGCTGGGCTCGCGCGAGGCGGATCTTCCGTCCAATTTTCTGGAACCTGATCGGCTGGCCGAGACCGTCCGCCGCGTGCGGCCAGACGTCATCGTCAACGCGGCGGCGTATACCGCCGTCGACAAGGCCGAGACTGATCAGCACAGCGCGCAGCTGGTGAACGCGGTGGCACCGGGCGTGCTGGCGCAGGCAGCCAATGCATGCGGCGCGGCCCTGGTCCACTACTCAACGGACTACGTGTTCGACGGCAGTGGCGCGGCCCCGCGCATCGAAACCGAGCCCACTGCGCCGTTGAACGTCTATGGCCTGACCAAGCTCGAGGGTGAGCGGCTCATCCAGCAACATTGCGAGCGGCACCTGATCTTGCGGACGAGCTGGGTCTATGGCGCGCGCGGCGGCAACTTCGCCAAGACCATGCTTCGCCTGGCCAAGGAGCGGGACCGCCTGACCGTGGTGGACGACCAGGTCGGCGCGCCGACCGGCGCGGACCTGCTGGCCGACGTGACGGCCCATGCCCTGCGCGCCCTGGTGGCCGATGGCGGCAAGGCCGGCCTCTACCACGTGGCGGCCGGGGGCGAGACCTCCTGGCACGGTTATGCGCGCTTCGTCATCGCGACCGCCCAGCAAGCAGGGCAGGTGCTGAAGGCGGGCGTGGAAGCGGTCGCACCCGTTCCCTCCACCGCCTTTCCAACGCCCGCCAGGCGTCCTCATAATTCCCGCCTCGACACCTCCCGCTTCCGCGCCGCCTTCGACCTGACGCTGCCCCCTTGGCAGCAAGGCGTGGCGCGGATGCTGGAAGAAATTCTTTAGCTCCCCATGACACAACGCAAAGGCATCATCCTGGCGGGCGGCTCCGGCACGCGCCTGCACCCGGCCACGCTGGCCATCAGCAAGCAGCTGCTGCCGGTGTATGACAAGCCGATGATCTACTACCCGCTCAGCACGCTGATGCTGGCGGGCATGCGGGACATCCTCGTCATCAGCACCCCGCAGGATACGCCGCGCTTCACCCAGCTGCTGGGCGATGGGTCCCAATGGGGGCTGAACATCCAGTACGCCGTGCAGCCGAGCCCGGATGGCCTGGCGCAGGCCTTCATCATCGGCGACAAGTTCGTCGGCAATGCACCCAGCGCACTGGTGCTGGGCGACAACATCTTCTATGGGCACGACCTGGCCCCCTTGCTGCGCAACGCCGACGCGCAAAAGACCGGTGCCACCGTGTTCGCCTACCACGTCAACGACCCGGAGCGGTATGGCGTGGTGGCTTTTGATCCGGAAGGCAAGGCCAGCAGCATCGAGGAAAAGCCGGCCAGGCCCAAGAGCCACTATGCCGTGACCGGCTTGTACTTCTACGACAACCAGGTCGTCGAGATCGCCAAGGCCGTGAAGCCCAGCGCACGCGGCGAGTTGGAGATCACCGCGGTCAACCAGGCCTATCTGGAGCGCAAGGCACTGTCGGTGCAGATCATGCAGCGTGGCTATGCCTGGCTGGACACGGGTACGCACGAGAGCCTGCTGGAGGCCAGCCAGTTCATCGCGACGCTGGAGCATCGCCAGGGGCTGAAGATCGCTTGTCCCGAAGAGATCGCGTGGCGTGCGGGGTTCATCGACGACGCGCAATTGGAGAAGCTGGCCAAGCCGATGGCCAAGAACGGCTATGGCAAGTACCTGCTCCACGTGCTGCGCGAGGGCATCGTCGAATGAAAGTCACCCCGACGGCCATTCCCGACGTGCTCATCATTGAGCCCAAGTTGTTTGGTGATGCCCGCGGCTTTTTCCTCGAGAGCTTCAACCAGCGCCAGTTCAATGACGCCACCGGGCTGCAGGTTCAATTTGTGCAGGACAATCATTCGCGTTCCGCCAAAGGCGTGTTGCGCGGGCTGCACTATCAGCTGCAACAGCCACAAGGCAAGCTTGTGCGCGTTGTGCGTGGGAGGGTCTTTGACGTAGCTGTGGACATCCGGCACTCCTCCCCCACTTTCGGCCGCTGGGCAGGCACCGAGCTCTCGGAAGACAACCATCGCCAGTTCTGGGTGCCAGCCGGCTTCGCGCATGGCTTTGTGGTGCTGAGCGATTCGGCCGACTTCTTGTACAAGACCACGGACTACTACGCCCCGCAGCACGAGCGCTGCATCGCCTGGAATGACCCGGCTATCGGAATCGACTGGGGACTTCAGGCAGCAGGCATCAAGCAGCCGCTGTTGTCGGCGAAGGACGAAGCGGGCGTGCTGCTGGCCCGGGCTGACGTGTTCGCTTGATTGCTGGCGTGCCGCGCACCCGTCAGGCCCGCTTTTCGCATCCAGATGAACCCAATCACCCGGCCTGCGTGATCCGCTGCGCCGTCCTGACCAGATGAGTGCTTATTCTTCGTCCCCGCTGGAGATCGTGGCCAGCGCGTGGCGCCATCGTGCGCTGATTGCCACGCTCACGGGGCGTGAGGTCGCCGGCCGTTATAAAGGATCAATGCTCGGCATCGTATGGGCCTTCCTGCTGCCGCTGCTGATGCTGGCCACTTACACATTCGTGTTCAGCGTGGTGTTCCAGGCGCGTTGGCAGGGACAGAGCGCCTCGCGTGGTGAGTTCGCGCTGATCCTCTTCGCCGGGCTGCTGGTGTTCAATCTTTTCTCGGAATGCCTCAACCGGGCGCCCTCGCTGATCCTGCAGAACCAGAGCTACGTGAAAAAGGTGGTGTTTCCTCTGGAGATCTTGCCTTGGGTGACGTTGGGCGCAGCACTGTTCCACACTGGCATCAGCTACTTGGTGTGGCAGCTGTTCGCGTTGCTGGTCCTGGGAGTGCCGTCATGGACAGTGCTGCTGCTGCCCTTGCAGTTGCTGCCCGTATGCGTGCTGACGCTGGGCCTGAGCTGGTTTACCGCCGCCCTGGGCGTGTACATGCGCGACCTGGCGCAGCTCGTAGGCGTGCTGCTGGGAATTTTGATGTTCCTGTCGCCGCTGTTCTATCCCCTTTCAATCTTGCCGCCAGGCTACCAGGCGCTGTTGGCGATCAACCCGCTGGCGCCCGCCATTGAAGCGACCCGCGAGGTTCTGATTTGGTCGCGCGTTCCGGCAGCACCGGGTTACCTGCTGCAGCTGGCGGTGGCGCTGATCGTGGCGTGGGCTGGCTTCGCTTTCTTTCAGCGCACTCGCCGGGGTTTTGCCGATGTCGTCTGAACCCATCATCGAAGTCCAGGGCCTCGCCAAGGCTTACCAGATCTACAACTCGCCACGAGACCGTCTGAGGCAGCTGGTGGCACTGGGCGGGCGCAAGCACTACCGCGAGTACTTGGCCCTGAACGGGCTGTCGTTCGCAGTGACACGGGGTGAGACGCTGGGTGTTATTGGCCGCAACGGCGCGGGCAAATCCACGCTGTTGCAGCTCATATGCGGCACTCTCAGCCCTACCGCAGGCTCCATCGCCGTGCGTGGTCGTGTGGCCGCCCTGCTCGAGCTGGGAGCGGGCTTCAACCCTGAGTTCACCGGGCGCGAGAACATTGCGGTGGCTGGGGCACTGTACGGCCTCAGCCGGCAGCAAGTGGAGGAACGCATGGAGCGCATCCTCTCCTTTGCTGAGATCGGCGCCTTCGTCGACCAACCGGTCAAGACCTACTCGAGTGGCATGTTCGTACGGCTGGCATTTGCGCTGATCGCGCATGTCGATGCCGATGTGCTGGTGGTGGACGAGGCCTTGGCCGTGGGTGACGTCTACTTCCAGCAGAAGTGCATGCGCTTTCTGCGCCGCTTCCAGGAGGGCGGCGGCACCATGCTGTTCGTCAGCCATGACACTGCAGCCGTGATGAACCTGTGCCGTACCGCACTATGGCTGCGGCAGCCATCGGCAGGCGACTACGTGCTTGGGCCGGCCGAGACCGTTTGCAAGGCCTACCTGCAGGACTTCTATGCCCGTCAGGAGGAGAGCCTGCGGTCGAGCAGCCCACTGGACGCGGCGGCCGCGCCAGCCAAGGACGACGTCATAGAGTGGCTGGCCGACCCTTTCGCCGAGAATATGGTGGAGGTTTCCCCGTATAACCACGCAGCCGAGTCATTCGGACAAGGCGGCGGGCGTTTCGTTTCGGCTGGCTTCCATGATCCTGAAGGCCGTCTGCTGACTACCCTGCGCGGGGGCGACCAGGTTGTCCTGCGGTTGCAGGCGCGCATGGAGCAGCCCATTGCCGATCCCGCCTTCGGCATCACCATCAAGGACCGACTTGGGCAGTTCATCTTTTCTGAAAGCACAGACAGTGCCTTTCGTAGCAGCCGTCCCGTGTTTGCGCCTGGCGACGTGGTGACAGTGGAGTTCAGCTTCCGCATGCCGATCTTGCTTCAAGGCCATTACACGCTGGACATCGCCTTCGCCGAAGGGCTGGGCCACGAGCACACGCAGCATCATTGGGTGCACGACGCTCTGGTTCTAACCTCGCTGCGTGGTCGCTTGGTGCAGGGCATTTGCGGCTTGCCGGACTTGGCGGTGCGACTGTCGCGGCACCCCGCGCGGGAGGAGGCACTATGACGGTCCTAGCAACCACTCGCTACGGCGACATGGAGTGCCTGTCGGGGGACAGCGTTGTGTCGCGTTCCCTCGTGCAATACGGCGAATGGGCGCAGCTGGAATTGGAACTGCTTGCGGCCCTGATTCGGCCGGGCACGGTCGTGCTCGACGTCGGCGCCTTCCTCGGCACACATACCCTGGCGTTCGCCACCATGGTGGGGCCGGAGGGTGTTGTGCACAGCTTCGAGCCACGTGCCGGCATTCGCGAGGTGTTGCGCCGCAACGTAGAGCGCAACGGCCTGCTTCAAGTGGTGCTGCACGCCTGTGCGCTCGGCTCGCGTGCGGAGCGCATTGAGGTGCCGGCGATCGATCTGGAGAGTGAAGCCAACTTCGGCGGCTTGGCATTGGAAGGACACGAGGCTGCTGCCCGTACCGAGACCATCGTGATCGAGCGCCTGGATGACTTGGCGATAGACCGACTCGACTTCATCAAGCTTGATGCCGAGGGGATGGAGGCGGATGTGCTGGCTGGCGCTCGCCGCACGTTGGCACATCAGCGACCGCTGCTGTTTGCGGAGTGCAACGACCTGGAGCGGGGCAGCCGCACCTTGGCGGCCTGCATTGCGCTGGGATATAGGGTTTACGGGGTACTCTCGCCGGCGTTCAATCCGGCCAACTTGCGTGGGCAGAACGAAAACATGTTTGGCGATGCCGTTGAGGCCTCGCTCCTGGCGGTCGCCCCCGAGAAACAGGACATGCTGCGCACCATCGCTGATCAGCTGACTCCGATCGCTTCGTTGGATGACTTGGCCCTCTTGCTGTTGCACAAGGCGCAGTACCCCATCGAGGTGCTTGCCCAAGGCGCGGCGGCTACGGTGCTTGGCACGGACTATCTCAGTCCTGTAGCGCGGCGTCAGCAGGACCGCATCACGGAGCTGGAACATGCGGTTAAGGAAGCCTACGACCGAGCTCAGGAGGCCCTCGGCGCGGAGCCTCTTAAGCCTGTGGTTCAGCGTCAGCAGGAACGTTTGACCGAGCTTGAAAGTGTCATAAAGGCAGCTTGTGACCGTGCACAGGAGGCGGAGCGGCGCGCCGAATTGGCAGCCAACTCCGTTGCTGCCGTGCAGGCGTTGGCTGATCATTTTCAGCGGACACAGGCACAAGCCCAGCAGGCACAGGCGCAGGCGGAGCGCTATCGGCGCAGCAGCCTCCTGTACTGGACCGAGCGCCTGCGTCAGGGGCTCGGGGGCCGGCGCCCGTGAAGCACAGCCTCGACGCGCTGGTGGTCCGCGAGGGGCGACTGTTCGCCTACGGTTGGCTCTTCCATCCAGTGCAGCCAACGCACGAGCTGGCTTTGCGTGTCACGCTGGAGGACGGCGCCAGCCTGCACCTGCCGGTCACGGCGGGCAAAGAGCGCTCCGACGTCGCAGCGGCCTTCCCGAGCGAACCGCAGGCGCGCTGGTCTGGCTGGATGGCCTATGTGGGTTGGAGCTATTCGCGGCCGCACCGTATTGAGTTGCTCGGCACCGTGAAAAGCGGCGAGCCTTTCGTTGTGCTGGTTGACGGCGTGCCAGCGGCACGGGCCTCGCTCAATGAGCGTTTGCGCACGTTCGTGCGGCGAGCGCGACGTCAGTGGAAAGGCCAGGCCACGGTCGATGCCGAACAAGCGGAGGGCGAAGTCGCGGGGGATGAAGAGGCGTTGGCGGCCGTGCGGGTGGCCATGAAGGCGGCCGGTCTGCAGCGCCTTTGCCTGGTGATTGACCATGCCATGGGCGGCGGGGCCAACCACTACCGCAAGGAATGGGTGACACACCGACTTACCGAGCTGCCGCTCTTGGCGGTAATGACTTTCGACGTGCATCGCCTGAGCTATGGCTTGGAGCTGCAGACCAGTACCGGACACGTGCTGCGGATGGCTTGCAGCGGCAATCTGCCTGCGGCTCTGGCGGCCTCTGGCCTGGTGCATAAGGTCTTCTACAACGACGCGGTCTCCTTTCCGCGCGCGGGTGAGGTGCCTGCTTGGCTGCAGGCCTTCGTGGCGGCGGGCGCATCGCTCACCGTGGCAGTGCACGACTACCTTGCGGTATGCCCGTCGCCATTCCTGCTGAACGACGCCAACACCTTCTGTGGGGTACCCCCGATCGAGGAATGCATGCGTTGCATGCGCTGCAACGACAACGCCTTTCCGACTGTCCGGCCCGCTCCAGACATGGTCGGGTGGCGTAGCACCTGGGGTGATGCGCTGGCTGTAGCCGACGCCATCCTCTGCTTCTCGGCCTCATCCCAAGATCTGCTACTGCGTGCCTACCCCCGACTGGACCGCACGCGCATCCGCGTGGTGCCGCACGAAGTACGCCGATTCACGACCCAAGTGCATCACTTGGGTGAGGGGCCGCTGCACGTGGGCGTGGTCGGCGCCATCAGCATGCACAAGGGCGCGGGTGTGCTGAAGGCGCTGGCGCGTGAAATCGAGGCGCGCGGAGCGCCAGTGCGCATCACGGTCTTTGGGACGCTGGAGGGCGCCGTGGCCGGCGACACCGTGACAGTGACCGGCGCTTATGAGCGCGACGAGCTGCCGGGCTTGATCGAACGCTCTGGCGCAAACGTGTTCCTGTTGCCCTCAATCTGCCCCGAAACCTTTTCCTACGTCACGCACGAACTGGTGCAATTGGCGCTACCGGTGGCCTGCTTCGACTTGGGCGCACCGGCCGACTGTGTGGCGCAGTACAAGCGCGGCCGGGTGCTACGGCAGCGCGGCGCTGCGGCGCTGCTCGATGACCTCATCGCCTTCCACCGCGATATCCATATCCTCAGCCTGCAGAGGGACCAATGAAAAAGATCCACGTATTCACCAGCGCTGCCTTCAACTACATCCCGAAGGTGCGCATGCTGTTTGAGTCCCTGCGCAGGCTACACCCCGAGTTCGTGCTGCACCTGGCGTTGGCCGATCGCATTGCGCCGGGCAGCGATCTGACGGCCGAGCCCTTCGACCACGTCATGGCCGTCGAGGAAATGGGTATCCCGAACGTGCAGCGCTGGATCTTCTGCCATCGCATAGTGGAACTAGCAACCGCGATCAAGCCGTTCATGCTGAGGGCCCTGCTGGAGCGCGACGATTGCGCCGGCGTCCTCTACATGGACCCCGATACGGTGGCCTTCTCACGCCTGGACGATATCGTTCAGGCAGTGAGCAGGCACAGTGTGGTGCTGACACCCCACCTCACGCTTCCCGAGTTGACATTGGAGGGCGTGATGGACAACGAGATCAGCTGTCTCAAGCACGGCATCTACAACCTGGGCTTCGCGGGCGTCAAGGCCGACGAACAGGGTAGGGCTTTTGCCAGCTGGTGGTGCGAGCGCATCTACCGCTTCTGTCGCGATGACATCAAGAATGGCCTGTTCACTGACCAGCGTTGGATCGACCTCGTACCGGCATTCTTCGATAACGTTGGCATCCTGCGCTCGCCTCGCCACAACGTGGCCACCTGGAACCTGCGCCGTCGCCTGCTGGAGGGTTCTGTTACCGAAGGCTTGCGCGTGAACGGTGAGCCGCTTGGTTTCTATCATTTCACTGGCTTCGATAGCGGTGCGCACAAGGCAATGGCGGACAAGAATGCGCAAGGCAATGCCGCCGTTGCTGGTCTTGTGCAGTGGTACCTCGACGCCACACGCAAGCTGGCGCAGGATCCGCTGGCCCGGGTGCCCTGGGCGTACAACACCTTCTCCGATGGCACGCCTATCAGCCCCGCCCAACGTGTCGTCTATCGCGACCGGCCAGACCTGCAGGACACTTTCGCCGACCCGTTTGAAGTGACGGGCTATCCCCTTTGGTGGAAGAAGAATGCGCCGCGCGAGTACCCGGGTCTGTTTGATCCCACACGCCAGGCCGGCGAGCTGGAGCGGTTGACCCAGCAGTTGTCGCCCGGCTGTTCGCCCGAACCAGGCCGGGCAGTCGTGCAAGCTGCGCAATTGGCGGGCGCCAAGCCTTTGCAGCCTGCGGGCCCGCCGGCATCGCTGCTGCGGCGTGGTTGGCGAGTGTTCCGGCGTGAAGGTATGCGGGGCGTGCTCAGGAGACTCTCGTGAACTTTGGGCTGCGCGGCTGGAGTCGCGTTGGCATCGGCACTGCGCGACGGGCACTCACCGTTATTACGTTGCTGCTAGCGTGTTCAGTGGCTGCGATCCACGCGCCTGGACACGTGTCCATGGACACCAGCGTGCAGCTGTATGAGGCCCATACCGGTTTGTCGGTGAGCTGGAACCCTCCCTTTATGTCAGCCTTGATGCGTTGGCTGGGTGGTGGCGAGCTCGCCACGACCGCATTAGTCATCCTGCACGTGGTATTGCTGTACGGAGCCAGCCTGTTGGTGATCGATTCGCTATTACGCGCTCGCGAAAGAAATGGCAACACTACCGTGACCATTTGGAAAATGTTGCTCGCTAGCGCAGTTGTTCTCAACCCGATCATCGCCATCTATGCGGGCATCGTATGGAAAGACGTGCTGTTCGGCGCCTTGCTGGCTGGAGGAGCGGCCTGCGCGATAGCCGCGCTGGCGGAGCAGGGGACACCACGCGGGCTGTACGCGACGTTGGCGGTATTGGCGCTCGCGGCTGCATTGCTTACGCGCCAGCAAGGCATCTTCATGGCTCCGGTGCTGCTGCTGGTGTTGTTGGCCGACCGAGGCCGCCGCACAACCCTCCGTGCATGGCTCTTGGTTATGGCGGCTTTCGCACTCGCGGTGCTGTTCCTGCAGCAGTCGGCGGGCCAAGCTGTGCGGGATAGTGATTCGCGTTCTACGTCAGTTGGATTTCGCAGCATCATGATCTTTGACATGATGGGAATCGTTGCCTACTCAGCTCGATCCGCGAGCGAACTGGCAGCGGCGATCACACCTCAGCAACTAAGGGCGGTGCGGATCGTCTATCAGCCCAGTCGCATTGACTCCATCGCCAGCGACCCTGTTGCGGAAAGTTGGCTGAACGGCTTTACGCCGACAGCACTGCGTGGCGCTTGGTGGGCGTTGGTTTGCCAGAACCCAGGCGCCTGGCTAAAGCATCGGGCAGCTGCCTTTGCGACGCTGCTGGGTCTTAGCGGCATTAAACACACGCTGCCGGTCCACACCGGCGTACACGGCAACACTGCCTACCTGCAGGCGGTAGGGCTACAGGAGCGGCGGAGTCTGCGCGACCTGCTGGTTGAACGCGTCGCCGCTTCCCTGTTTGGGTTGCCCCTTTACCGACACGCGTTTTGGCTGACCACACTGATCGTCTGCGCCGTTGCATGGCATCGTTGTGCGCTGCAAGCGCCACTTCGCCGCACCGCAGGCTGCATCATTGCGGCTTGCGCATTGTTCTATGTGTCCTTCGCTCCTACCATGATTGCAAGCGATTTTCGATACCTGTTCGCCGCAATTCCGCTAATTGGGCTAGTAATCTTGGTGCTCGCGTTCGGCGCACGCGAAGAGGAGCATGCCCCATGAGCATGCCGCTTACCCTGTCTTTTGCTGAGACTCGACGCGATGCTGGATCGGCGCGCGTTGCTGTGGTCGTCCCGTCTTACAAGGCTACCCGCCACATCCTGGACGTGATTGGCGGCATGGGCTCAGAGGTGGACCGTATCTATGTAGTCGACGACTGCTGCCCTGAACGGACTGGTGATTTTGTTGAGCGCCAAAACCGCGATCCGCGGGTGCGCGTGCTGCGGAATGCTGCAAACGAAGGCGTGGGCGGCGCGGTGATGCATGGCTACAAGCAGGCCATTGCCGATGGTTATGACGTGCTAGTCAAGATGGACAGTGACGGTCAGATGGATCCTCGCATGCTGCCCCGATTGGTACAGCCCATCGTACAGGGTCAGGCGGACTACACCAAAGGCAATCGTTTTTACGATCTCAAGGCAATCCACCGCATGCCGGCGGTACGCATCTTCGGCAATGCCGTGTTGTCCTTCATGTCTAAAGTCTCCACCGGTTACTGGGGAATGTTCGACCCGACCAATGGCTACACCGCGATTTCGGCGCGGGTGGCCGCGCATGTGCCGATGGACAAGATTAGCCAGCGCTATTTCTTCGAGACGGATATGCTTTTCCGGCTAAATATCCTAGGCGCGGTGGTGCGCGACATCCCGATGGATGCGATCTATGGCGATGAAACCAGTCATCTGCGGATCAGCCGCATTTTGCCCGAGTTCCTGGCCAAGCACGCCCGCAACTTCGGCAAGCGGATCTTCTACAATTACTTCTTGCGGGACCTGAATATTGCGTCTTTGCAATTGGTCGCTGGCAGCGGCCTGCTCGCCTTTGGCATGGTGCATGGCGGTTATCACTGGCTGCGAGCTCTGTCCACGGGGCTGCCCACGGCTGTAGGCATCATTATGGTTGCTGCCCTCACCACTTTGGTGGGCTTTCAGCTATTGCTCGCCTTCCTTTCCTACGACATGTCACATGTGCCGCGGGAGCCTATCGCCGAGCAACTCCCTGCGTCGACCCACTTACCAAGCTGACCATGTACCTCGAAACGCGAACCAATCTTCCGGTAACTGCGCTGGTGCAGCATTCGCGAGCTCAGCTCCCCCACATTAACGCAGTTGTAGTCTGCAGAGCACACGATGTTTATCGACGTCCAGGCGAGTGCGATTACGCACCTGCGAGAGCAACCGGTGGTCAGACATGATGACAAGTGCTAAATTTTTCTATGCACTGCTGACCGTGGCTGGTATATCGGCAGGGCAACTGCTGCTGAAAATTGCCGCTGTTCACCTTCATAACGGAACTGCATGGGAGGTGAGCGTGGCCGGTTTTCGGGTCAACGCCTGGCTAGTGGGAGGCATTGCCGTGCTCGGTGTGTCTACCTTGGTGTGGCTGTCGGTATTGCGCACCGTACCTCTGAACTATGCCTACCCCATCATGGCGCTGGCATTCGTGATGGTGCCGGCCATGAGCTTCCTCGTACTAGGCGAGCCTCTGACCTTGAAGCTTGGCCTGGGTAGCTTGCTAATTGCCGCCGGCGTAGTTGTCATCTACACCTGAGTCACCGTGCTTTTCAGCTGCTTGAAGTGATTGAGTCCGGCATCCGGCACGCAATGCCATCCCTCGCCGGCAGCATCTCTCCGCCGCCTGAGAAAAACTAGGTCCCCGCATGGCTGCATCGTCCACCCCCTTGTCTGCTGGCATTGCCATGTGCGTCTACAACGGCGCACGCTTCCTATCCAAGCAGCTGGAAAGCATCGCTGCACAGACGATCCTGCCGACGCGCATGGTGGTGCTCGACGACGGCTCTACCGACGGCAGCTGGGAGCTGTTGCAGGCTTGGGCGGCTGCAGCACCGTTCCCCGTGGACGTGGAACGCAACCAGGAGAAGCTGGGTGTGGTGCGCAATTTCGAGCGCGCCGCCACTCGGTTGGACACCGATATCGTGTTCCTCGCCGACCAGGATGACCTGTGGTACCCGGAGAAGGTGCGCACCTTCCTACAGGCATTTACAGCCAATCCGGGGCTGTGGCTGCTGCACAGCGAAGCCGACCTTATCGACGGCGACGGACGCCCACTCGGCCGCCGTCTGTTCGACACATTGTTGGTCACGGCTCAGGAGCGTGCGTTGGTGGCCGCGGGTGAGGCCTGGCGCGTGTACGCCAAACGTAATCTGGTCACTGGTGCTGCGGCTGCCTGCCGGCGCGAGCTGCTTGCGCGAGCGACTCCCTTTTCTCCGCGCTGGGTGCATGACGAGTGGCTAGCGTTTGTCGCGGCGCTCGCAGGCCGTGTGGCCATGCTGGACTTGCCCACGATGGCCTACCGACTGCATGGTGGTAACACCGTTGGACTGCCGGTCCCAACGCTAGGCTGGCGCGTGCGCAGCACAGTGAAGGCTTTTACGGAGCCCACATCGCCCAGGCAGCTAGCGCGTGCCGAACGGCTGGAGGAGATTAGGGCCCTTGCCCGCCAGATCGGCGCAGCCCCACAAGTGCTGCAGCACCTTGAACGAGCCGCAGCCCATGCGCGGTTTCGCGCCGAGCTGCCGCGCAATCCCGTTGTGCGGCTGGCACGCATCTGGACCGAGCGGCGCGCCGGGCATTACCACGCTTGGTCGAATGGCCCTGTGTCGATGCTGCACGACCTGTTGATCGCGCGCTGATGGGCGACCTGAGGGTCTCAGTCGCCCTGTGTACCTGCAACGGAGCTGCGTACATCGGCGAGCAGCTGCGCAGCATACTTGCGCAGACACGTCGGGTGGCCGAGATCGTGGTGCGCGACGATGCCTCAGACGACGCCACCCTGGCCGAGCTGCAAGCCTCTTGGGAGGCTCACCGGTGGGCCGTAACCGCCGAGCCACCGCCGCTTCGCATCACCCGCAACCCGCGGCGCTTGGGCGTGGCACGCAACTTCGAAGCCGCGTTAAGAGACTGTCGAGGCGATCTGATCGCGCTTTGCGATCAGGACGATGTTTGGGACCCGCAGCGCCTCGCCATCTTGCTACCCCGGTTCGAGGCCGACGCGCGCCTGCTGCTGCTTCACGGTGATGCGCGCCTCGTCGACGGTCAGGGGCAGGATTTAGGCAGCACATTGTTCCAGGCTCTGAACGTCACGTCGATGGAATTGGAGGCCATCAGCGAGGGGCAAGGCTGGCAGCCGCTGCTCGGTCGCAATCTGGTGACTGGCGCCACTGTGCTGCTTCGCCGATCATTGTGTGATGCCGCTATTCCCATTCCTGACCATTGGCTGCACGACGAGTGGCTGGGCATTGTGGCAGCGCTGCTGGGCGGCTTAGCAGTGGAGCGGCGCTGCCTACTGGCTTACCGGCAGCACAGCGGCAATCAGATCGGCGCTCGTCGCGCTAGCTTGGCCGACCTTGCAAGCCGCGCGCTCGGTAGGCGCGAACAGTGGCATGCGCAGAAGCTGCATCGGGCACGGGAACTGCACCAACGAGCTGCACAGTTGCCTGGAGCAGGACCTGCTGAGGCGCTTGCCGAGATCGAGGAGAAGGTGCTACATCAAGCCGTTCGCGCGTCTTTGCCCGCAACTCGCATCGCCCGGCTGCTACCGGTCCTGCGGGAGTGGCGTACCGGGCGGTATCGACGTTTTGGGCGAGGGATTCAGGGGGTGCTTCGTGACCTGCTGCAGCCCGAATGAGGTGTGCAGCTCAGCGCATCGCATCGGGGAACCGCTCCTCACGCAATAGCCGGCGATAGGCGCTGAATGCAGGCGAGGTCCACAGCCGTCCCAGACTGGCCAAGTGCCACAGCAGCGGCTGTAGCGAAGCCTGACTGGCGCGCTGCGCGTCGTGTCGTGCTGTGACCGATTCTTCAAGCTGCAGCGACCAGCCGGCTAGGCGCAGGCGGGCGCACAGGTCAACGTCCTCGCAGTACATGAAGAATCGCTCGTCAAAACCCTTGACGGCTGCAAACGCCTCGGCGCGCAGCAGCATGAACATTCCGGCAATCCAGGCAGGCTGGGTAGGCGGCCGATGGCCAGGCAAGCGCCGCCGCAGCAGCTCCGCCGGGGTGGGCAGTTCGCGGTATGGCTCCAACGCGGATTTGCCCGGCTCCTGAATACGCGGGGCTAATAAGCCAGTGCGTGGACCAGCGACGTGCAGCAAATCCGCAATGGAGTCGCGCTCCATGCGGATGTCGGGGTTTAGCACCAAGAACCAGGGTGTGTGGCAATGCTTGAAGGCGGCATTGTGGTTGGCACCGAAGCCGCGCGGCTGCACGTTATGAATCAGTTTGATCGGCAGACTCAGAGCGCCAGTGTCTATTGCTGCCTCTGGCTTGTTAACTGTGAGAAGCACCTGGGATACGGTGCCTGCGCACCACTGCTGCAACTGTTTCAATAACGGCTGCACCAGCGGCCACTGCCCATGACTCACGACGGAGACGGTAACAGGTCTGGAAGAAAGGTCTTGCATGGCAGCCCGCGCATTTTAGAGTCTCGACTTATTCACGGCCAAGCGCAGGTGCGACAATCGCCCCCGACGATTGCGGGTGGTAGGGCATGCTGATTCTTCTTGTTCTTTGCGGATTGCTGTCGGCCGTGGGCTGCGCCGTGCTTTTGCGCTACGGACGGCGCAGTGCCCGGCGCTACAGCCTCCACATGCCCCAGCGTTTTCATGCCGGCCATGTGCCGCGCCTGGGCGGTGCCGCCATGATCGTCGCGTGCACGGTTGGCTGGGTGTGGATGGTCATCGCGCAGCAATGGTTCGGCGTGCCGACCGGCATCCCTTACGAGCCGATGTTTGCATTTTCCTTGTGGATCGTTGCCACCGTCGCCGCGGTCGGGGGGGTCGCCGAGGATGTCAGCCACCGCCTGGGCGCACGCTGGCGGCTAGGTTTCACCTTGGTCGCGGGTGTCGCGGCTGCCTGGCTCCTGGGCCTGAGAATCGACGGCTTGGGCTTGGCTGCGGTGGACCGGGTGTGGGACAACAGCCGCTGGGCGCCCCTGGTGCTCGCCGTCTTTGCCGTGGCCGGACTGCCCCATGCCTTCAACCTGATCGACGGCTACAACGGCCTGGCCGGGATCGTGGCCACCATCTGCTGCCTGGCTCTGGCTTATGTGGCCCTGCAAGTCGGCGACCGCCAACTAGCCGCCGTGGTCCTGGTCCTCGCCGGCGCCACCGCGGGTTTCCTGGTCTGGAATTACCCGCGCGGCCTCATCTTCGCCGGTGACGGCGGCGCCTACCTCTGGGGCGTGGTCATCGCAGTAACCGCCATCCTGCTGGTGCAGCGCCACCCGCAGGTCTCCCCCTGGTTCCCCATGCTGCTGCTGATCTACCCGGTGTGGGAGACGGTGTTCTCCATTTACCGCAAGCTGATACGCGGACAGTCGCCCGGCGTGGCGGACGCGCTGCACTTCCACCAGCTGATCTACCGACGCATCGTCCGCGGCGTGTTCGATGAAGACAACGAGGCCCGGCGCATGCTGATGCGCAACAATCGCACCTCACCCTATCTGTGGGGCTTCACGATCCTGACCGTGGTGCCGGCCGTGCTGTTCTGGCAGAACACCTACGTTCTGATGGCCTTTTGCCTGCTGTTCGTCATCAGCTACATCTACGCATACGTCAGCATCGTGCGGTTCAAGGTGCCGCGCTGGGTCAAGCGCTAGGGCTTTTCTGAACCGCGCCACGTTGTTCAGGCACGCGCCACCCCCCGCAGCAGCCGGAATGCCCGCATCAGCAGCCGCCTCACCACACGGCCACGCAGGGAAGGTTCGAACATGGGGCCATGGAAAGGCTGGCTGGCGTCGAACAGCATGCCTGCGATCTTCTTCAGCCGGTGGCGGCGGGCGATGGCCTGCTCCAGCTGGCCGGGGACGTCGGCCTCGTCGAAGGATGGCTGGCCGGTGAGGGCCAGCCAATCGAGGTGCATGAAATTGTTGATCCCCTGCATGAGCGAAGCATTGACCCACTGGTACTTGGGAAACACCAGGCCGATCTGCCAGGGGTCCAGCACGAGCACCTCGTTGGCCAGGAAGCGGCGGTAGTCGCGCAGCACCTCGTCCGACGTGTCGTTCAGGTAGCGCGGAGGCGCATAGCCCAGCCGGCGTGCGTAGTGCATCCCCATGTGCTGCTCCACCGCGAACTCCGCCCGGAACCGCTTCTCGAAGACATTCGATCCTTTGGCATGCGGACGCCTCTCGTAGAAGCGCCCGGCCGCCTCCGACATCAGCGGCACATCCCAGTACGCCTGCAGCACGTCCGTCGCGGCGAACTGGAACCAGTCACTCACGTGGTAGGGGATGCGTTCGAAGACGGCCATGTCGAGCGTGAAGAACGAGTTGGCGACGATGCGCCGGGCGCGCTGGTCGCGGCGCAGCTGCGTTTCGTAAAAGTCGATGAAGCTGGCGTGCTCCAGGTAGCAGTCGGTCCTCAGCTTGACCGCATACGGCGTCTTCACGGCACTCAGTCCCGCCTGGGTGCAGACGATCTGACGGTTGATGTTGTTGGCCTTCTGGTCGGTCAGCTTCAACGGGGCGAGCGGGCCGGGGTCCTTGGAGAGGACCACTTCATCGATGGGCAAGCCTGCGGGTATGTCGGCTCCCTCCCAGGTCGACAGCAGGATCCTCGCGCCAGGAATGCTCCGCCGCGTGAGCTTGAGGGCGTTGGCAAAAGGCACCGTATCGCGCTGGGCGTAGGGCTTCATGCTTCCTTGGAAGACGATGGTGATGTCGCTTGTTTTCATGTGCCACGCCTGAGGAGTTCCTCGTATTCGGAGGGCGTTCCCGAGAAACCGATCTGCTCGGCGGCCACCTGGTGGTAGGCCACCACCTTGCCTTTGGCGATGAGCTGGTTGTAGAGAGGGGCGACGTACACCTCCGTCCAGCGCTCGCGGTAAGCGTCCACGTTCGACAGCGCATGCGTGCAGGCGGCCGCGAAGTCGCTGCAGCGCGCAAAGTGGTAGAGACCTGTCGAGCAGAGGTCGGAGATGCGTTCCTTCTCGGTCGTCCGCGCCACCCGCCGCGTGAACGATGCCGCCGGCTCGACGAACGACCAGTGGTCGCCGGAGCCGGAAAAGACCTCCAGGTAGCCATCGGCGAATTCGCACTCCGCCGGAAAGCGGTACCCCGGCCGGATGGTGTCGATGTTGAAGATCAACAGCGATTCCGCAGGCTCGTAGCCGCTGCGTTCCAGGCCGATCAGAACCGTTTCCGCCTGCCCACGGGTGGCCGCCGGCAGGGCGACCACATCGGCCCAGCGGATGCCAAGCCGGCCGCATTCCATCTGGACGAAGCCCTCCGCACCCAGGTCGCTGCGGCACACGAACACGAATCGCTCGCTCGGGAAGTAATGCTCGAAAGACAGCACTGTCAGCGCGAACAGCGATTGCCTGCCCACGGGCAGCTCGTACTTGGGGCGGGCGTAGCCAGCCTCCCTGAAGCGCCGGCTGTCGCCGGCCATCGGTATGACGATCATGCACGCCACTCCTGGAAGATCCTCATGCAGTTGGCCATCAGGGCTGTCTGCCGCCGCGGCTGGTCGGCGTGCAGCGGCAGCATCGACAGGAACAGCAGCACCATGATCGGCTCGCAATCCCAGGCATCGGGGGTGCGGCCGGCGAACGAGGTTCCCTTGAAGGCGCGTTGGACCGATTCCCAGCTCTGGCACGACACATCGAAGCGGACGTCGTGGTCGTCGACCATCAGCTCGAAGCGGCCCGCGACGATGGCGTCGTACAAGCCCAGCACCGAATGTGCGAGCTTGGCCATGTCGTAGCGGAAGTCCCCGAACGAGGTGATCCTCCCGCTGGCGTCCAACCCCCGCGGGTCGATCACCTTGATGCGGTCAGCCCGAAAGTCATAGAGGATGTTGCTGAAGCACAAGTCCCCATGCACGAACGAAGGCACGGGCGGCCTGGCGCTGACGGCAGCGTAGGCCTGCTGCGTCATCTCGCTCAGCGACGGCAGCGCCGACCCGTTGAACTGCCAGGCTTTGTGAATATCCACGCCGGTCTGGCGCGAGAAGGCCTCGAGCCGCACAAGGGTTTTGTCCAGGTAGGTGCGTCTGGTCAGTTCGCTGTCGCCGGCACCGGCGACCGGGACGCCGCGCTCGGCGCAAAGGTAGCGGTTGCATGCCGCCATCACCTTCTTCCAGACCTTCACCGGAAGGCGCCCGAAGACGTAGAGCTCGCTCAGCGATGTGAGCGGCAGGTACTCGATCGAGTACGCGCCGTGCTCGGCTGATTCGCCGCAGATCAGGTTGGGCAGGAACGGCCTGATGGCCTGGGGAGCCGTTTCGAACCACGTGGCTTCGGCGCACATCTTGCGGACGTCATCGCTGGACTTGGTGAGGACGCCCTCCACCACGTTCAGGCGGTTGAAGTGGCGCTGAGTCGTCATCGCCAGCCGCGAGTGGAAGTAGGTGTGGACGTGGCCGAAGTCCAGCCATCGCTTGAGGGACCTGCGCTCCAGGCTCTTGTACTCCCGCCCGTAGCGGGTCACCGTCTGGATGAAGTCGCCGGATTCCCGCAGCAGCCGGCGCAGCGCGTCGGCATTGGAAAACGAGAACATTCCCGCCCAGGCCTCTTCGTTCTCCGCGTCTTCCGGGGACGCCTCGTAGTGCCATGGGTAGAACTCGTCCGAGTTGCCCACCGCGATCCAGTCCGTGCCGCCGAGCTCGTCCTCGAAGACCAGCGTGTCCCCATAAAGGATGTCGATCCGGTCGCTCGCGTCGACCTGACCGAGCGCCTCCTGGACCGCCCCGCCCAGCGTCTGGCCGACCGCGGTGCGGATGACCCGCACTCCCAGCCTGGCCATGGCATTGCCATCCGCGTCCTCGAGATGGAAGTCGCTGGGCAGCGTCAGGACAACGCTCCCGTACGACCGGGACACCTGCGCGATCTGGTGGGTGTACAGGCGCTGGTTGCCCAGCGGCAGGAAGGTGGGCGGAATCTTGCCGAATTCGGCACGCAGCTCGCTCTCGACGTACTGGCCCGAAATGATGAGCAGCATGTCAATCTCCACCGCTTTCCGCGCGAAGAATATCGCGAATTTCCTCGATCGAGTGGCGGACGAACTCCGACGGACGGATGGCCTTGTCGTCCACGTAGAAGCCGCCGTCACCGCACCAGGGCTTGCCCACGTACACCTCGTCGAAAGGCACGTCATGGCGTTTGAGCCATTCCAGGATGACGGGCAGGGTGTGCGCGTTGATCTTCCCCACGTTGCCCTCGTACGTGCGCATGTTCCGGCTGGTGTGGATCACGAGCTCGAAGCCGGCCTTCTTGTACTCGCGCAGGCGGGCGATGAGCGGCAGGTTCGGCACGGCATTGGCGTATCCCTCGCCCGCGTGCAAGGTGATGGTCTGGTCCAGGTCGATGATCAGGCGGCTCATCATTTTGCTCGCTAAAGCTCGCTCGCGCCGATCTCGGTCAAGGTGCCGTGCGACAGCCGGAAGAAGCGGCTGCAGTAGCGCCTGAGCTTGTCGTGTTCATGCGAGGCGAATACGAAGATCCCCACGCTGGCGATCAGCGCCTCCATGCGCTGGCGCGCCTGGACTTGGAACTCCGCGTCGCCGGCGTCGAAGATCTCGTCCAGCAGAAGGATGTCCGGCTCGGTCGAGGTGGCGACGGCGAACATCAGCCGCGTCGTCATGCCCGCGGAGTAGGTGCGCACGGGAAGGTTGAGGAAATGGCCCAGCTGGGTGAACTGCTCGATGTCGGGCAAGGCCTTCTTCACCTCTGCGGCCGATCGGCCCAGCAGCCGCGACATGCGATGGATGTTTTCATAACCCGAGAGCTCGCCGTCTAACCCGGCGCCCAGCTCCAGCACGGTGGCGATGCGGCCCGAGGTGGCTACCACGCCGGATACCGGAACGTAGACGCCGGCGATGGTTCGCAGCAGCGTGCTTTTGCCCGCGCCGTTGTGACCGCTCAGGCCCACTCGGTCGCCTTCGCGCAATTCAAACGACACCTTGTGAAGCGCCGTCACCAATTGCACGCCCGCCGCCTCCTGTTCGACCAGGCCGCCAGTGGACAGCCGCACCAGATGGTTGCGCAGCGACTTGCTGCGGTTGCTGTAGACCGGGTATTGGACAGTCACATTGTCGAAGGACACCCTGGCTCCCCTCATACCCAGTACGCGATCCGGTTGCGCTTGGCATTGAACAGCGCCAGCGTGGAGGCCGTGCCGATCGCCAGCATGGCCAGGCTGGTGAGCACCACATGGCCGGGCGGTGGGGTGCCCAGCAAGGGGTGGCGCACCAGCTCGATGAAGTGGCTAAAAGGATTGAGCCAGATCAGCCATCCGCTGATCGGCAGGTAACTGGGCCGGTAGAACACCGGGCTCAGGAACATGAGGATGGGCATCGCGGCTGCGAGCAAGTACTCGAGGTCGCGAAATCGCGCGCCCAGCATGCTGAAGAGCATGCTGATCCAGACCAGGTTGGCAAGGGTGACCGCCAGGCACGGAATCACCAGCAGTGTGTTTCGATTGACAGGGACGTCGAAGATGAAGACGACGGCAACGAAGACCGGGAGCACATGCAGGAAGTTGATGGCGTGCTTGACCACCATCTGCAGCGGGTACAAGGTCAGGGGAAGGCGGACGTTGCGGATCAGGGTTCCCTGCCGCCAGTAGGTCGTGGTCGCCTCGACGATGCAGCCGCTCAGCAGCTGCCACATGATCAGGCCCGCCGTGAGCGCGGGAACGAAGACCGCCCGGTCGAGCTTGAACAGCTCGCTCCAGACCAGGCCCAGGCCGGCCGTGCCCGCCGCCGTGCCGAGCGTCAGCCACCAGGGGCCCAAGGCGCTGCGACGGTAGCGCGCCTGCAAATCGCTCCATGCCAGGTAGAAGATCAGCGGCAGGGCGCGGCCAGCCTGGGCAATGTCATGGAGGCCTGCGTTGCGGGTGAGCACTCTCATGGGGCCGGGCGGGACGTGAAGTGCTCGGGCAGGGGCCCGAGCCGTCCGGAGAAGCCATCCTTGATGGCGCACAGCACCATGCGCCATGGACGGGGACGGAAGCGCCCCGGCGTACACAGCCACAACCCCAACCCGAACAATGCGCCGAGTCCCGCGCCGGCGTAGCCGGCCTTGCAATAGGCGCGCTTGACGACGATCCGGTTGCGGACGTTGAAGTAGTGCCTGGGCCCGAACTCGGTGGACCGCAGGCGTTCTTGCTTCTTTCGCTTGTGCACGATGCCGCTCGCCGGCATCAGCCAGAGGCTGTAGCCATGTTTCTTCAGACGAAGCGAATACTCGGTGTCATCGTAGGAGACGAAGAACTCGGTCCTAGGCAGGCCGACGGCGCGCACGGCGGCAGCTGACACCATGAAGCCGACGAAGGAGGCCGTATCGACGGCCACCACGCTCGCGGTGTACGCGCCGGACGGAACTGGACGTTCGTAACCCAGGAGCATATTGAAACGCCGCCGGTGCGTAGTGGCGATGTCACCGAATTCCATGACACGGCTGCATGCGACGGCGGCGTTCGCAGGCAGGTGGGGCAACTGTGACGCGAGTTCCTCGAGCGCACCAGCTTCCGGTATGGCGTCGTCGTCCATCAGCCAGAGCCAGTCGACGCCTAGCTCGAGCGCATGCTGGATGCCAAGGGCGAAGCCGCCCGCACCACCGAGGTTCACATCCGAGCGCACGATCACGGCTGACGCCTGGGCCAGGATTTCCTGCGTTGCCTGGCCGCTTGCGTTGTCAACGATCACAGCTTGGTACCGAAGTCCCCTCTGCTGCTTCAATGCCAATAACAACTCCGCCAGAAGCTGCGGCCGGTCGTGGGTAACGACGATGACAGCAACGGTCGCTTGATGACCCGCGTCAGGAAGGTCGCTGGACGCAACAGCCGCTGGTGCCGCCGTTGGTGACCATCGGCGGGCAGGGGAAAGCGGAACGAAGTGCATCAACCGAGGCTAAATGCGACCGGGCATTTGCCCTCAGCAAGAGGTATGCAAGTGCACATCGTGCACAGGTCGACGTGCTCGTGCTTGAGTCCTGGGCTGGAAGCTCACCAACCACCTTGCAGTTTGGCTGGCCCATCGGAGCAGATGAGGAGTTGCCGGCAGTGCGCATCACTCAGCATTCAGTATTTCCCGTGTTTCCATTTGATGCCATTTGTCGCGCTATGCCTGAGCGGCGACTCGTCGGCAATCAGGCGCGTCTCTTGCTCTTGGCCTGCTCCTGTCGTGACTATCATTCCTGGAAGCGCTTGGAGAAATCACGGCAATGCGAGCAAATCGAAGCCTGACCATCGATCAAATCAATGCGGTCCATGTCGCTTTTTTCGGCTGGCCCTGCGACCATCTCACTCCGCTGGAGGAGTATTTGGAGTGCGACAGCATTCAGCAGGTGACGGAGCGGATCGTCAACAGCTCGAGATTCAGGGCCGCTGAATTGCTCCGCCCCACTTTTGACCGCCTCAACCTGGTTCACGCCGCGCTTTTTGGTTGGCCTTGCGATCACTTGACGCCAGTGACCGTATACCTTGCAAGCAAGGACATGCACGAGGCGACGGTAAAGATTCTCCGAAGTGATCGCTACCGCTGGGAAGTGCGTGGGAAGGTGGGCCTGTGGCCGAAAGACAAATGGGTAATGGCGGAGTTCAAGGGCTTCAACATCTGGGTCAACCTGGCTGACAGCTACATCTCCTTTGGCGTGTTGCATGATCGCTGGGAGGAGCACGAAGTCGAATTCATGCTCTCGTGCCTGCAACCCGGCGACGGAATGATCGACGCGGGCGCGAACATCGGGGTCTTCACGTTGCAGGCTGCGGCCAAGGTGGGATCTCGTGGCCGGGTCTACGCATTCGAGCCCATGAACAAGACCTACGACATGCTTGCCCGCAGCGTGAAAGCAAACGGTCTCGAGGACCGGTGCGTCATCCACAACGTCGGGCTTGGCTCGACCCGGGGCATCGGCTCTTTTCACCTGAGCGAGCACGCCACCAACCCGGGCAGTTCATACGTGTCCATGGAGTCGGGCGGCGATCAGATCTCGATCGTGCCTATCGACGTCATGGCTTACGACCGGCCGATCCGCTTCCTGAAGATGGACGTGGAGGGATTCGAGCCCCACGTGGTAGCCGGTGCGACGGCGACGATCCGTCGACACAGGCCGATGATCCTCACCGAGTTCTTTCCGCGCTCGCTGCGCCTCATTGGTGGGTCTTCAGGACGTCAGTACGTCAGGCAGCTCGAAGAGTTGGGGTATTCGATGACCCTGTTTTCCGAGGATGGTGCAGGCGAACCGGTGACTTCTGCGGACGCGCACCGCTTCGACGACATCGCTGAACCGGAAAACTTGATCTGCACGCCTTCCTAGGCAACTCCTGGAGGTCGGCCACCTACAAGGTCGCGCGGGTGTATTGCGGCAGAATCCGGGTTACATCCCGTCGACCTCCTCGCCCGCCATGCCCGACCTCCCCCAGATCGCCCCCCGCGACAAGGCCGAAATCCTGGCCCAGGCCCTGCCGTACATCCGCAAGTTCCACGGCAAGACCATGGTCATCAAGTACGGCGGCAACGCCATGACCGACCCGGAGCTGCAGGCCGATTTCGCCGAGGACGTGGTGCTGCTCAAGCTGGTGGGCATGAACCCGGTGGTGGTGCACGGCGGCGGGCCGCAGATCGAGCAGGCCCTCAACCGCCTGGGCAAGAAGGGCGAGTTCGTGCAGGGCATGCGCGTGACCGACGCCGAGACCATGGAGGTGGTCGAGTGGGTGCTGGCCGGCGAGGTGCAGCAGGACATCGTGGGCTTCATCCACAAGGCCGGCGGCCGGGCCGTGGGCCTGACCGGCCGCGACGGCGGCCTGATCCGCGCCAAGAAGCTCAAGATGATGGACAACAAGGACCCCAGCAAGGAGCACGACGTCGGGCAGGTGGGCGACATCGTCGAGATCGACCCGGGCGTGGTGCGGGCGCTGCTGGAGGACAACTTCATCCCCGTGGTCAGCCCCATCGGCTTCGGCGACGAGAACGAGAGCTACAACATCAACGCCGACGTGGTGGCCAGCAAGCTGGCCGAGGTGCTGCGGGCCGAGAAGCTGGTGCTGCTGACCAACACCCCCGGGGTGCTGGACAAGGACGGCAAGCTGCTCACCGACCTGACG
This sequence comes from Ramlibacter tataouinensis TTB310, assembly GCF_000215705.1. Classification (NCBI taxonomy): domain Bacteria; kingdom Pseudomonadati; phylum Pseudomonadota; class Betaproteobacteria; order Burkholderiales; family Comamonadaceae; genus Ramlibacter; species Ramlibacter tataouinensis. Next base: position 923,319 of record NC_015677.1, read on the forward strand.
GCGCGCGAGATCGACGCGCTGTTCGCCGACGGCACCATCTCCGGCGGCATGCTGCCCAAGATCAGCGGCGCGCTGAACGCGGCCAAGAGCGGCGTCAACTCGGTCCACATCATCGACGGGCGCGTGCCCCATTCCATGCTGCTGGAGATCCTGACCGAGCAGGCCTACGGCACCATGATCCGCAGCCACTGAGCGCGGGCCCAGGCGCTGATCCCCCATGCGGCTGCTGCTCGTCGAAGACGACGTCATGGTCGCCAGCGGCATCAAGCTGGGACTGTCCGACGCCGGCTACGCGGTCGACTGGGTCGGCAGCGGCGAGAGGGCGGTGGAGGTGCTGCGCACCGAGGTCTTCGACGCCGCCATCATCGACATCGGCCTGCCGCAGATGGACGGGCTGGAGCTCACCCGCCGCCTGCGCCGGCCGGAGATGCCCAGCCAGAAGCTGCCGGTGCTGATCCTCACCGCGCGCGACGCGCTGCACGACCGGGTGCAGGGCCTGGACCTGGGCGCCGACGACTACATGGTCAAGCCCTTCGAGCTGCCCGAGCTGCTGGCGCGGCTGCGGGCGCTGCTGCGCCGCTCCCAGGCCGCCACCTCGGCGGTGCTGAGCTTCGGGCCGATCGAGCTGGACACGTCCACCCGGCGCGCCGGCGCGCGGCAGGAGGGCGGCGCCATCACGCCCATCGAGCTCGGCCCGCGCGAATGGACGGTGCTGGAGTATTTGCTGATGCACGTGCCCAAGCCGGCCAGCAAGGACAAGCTGCTCCAGGCCCTGACCGGCTGGGACAAGGAGATCACGCCCAACGCGGTGGAGGTCTACATCTCGCGTCTGCGCGGCAAGCTCGAGCCGCACGGCGTGGCCCTGCGGTCGATCCGCGGCTTCGGCTACCGGCTGGAGCTGCAGGGCGCCGCCGCCCCCGCGTGAAGTTCGCGCCTGCCGTCCCGGCCGCACCGCGCGGCGCCGCGGCCGGCGGTGGCGGCCAGATGCTGTCGGGCCTGCGCCGGCGCCTGCTGGTGATGCTGATCGTGCCGCTGGTGCTGCTGGCCTGTCTGAACGCCTGGTTCGACTACCGCTCCGCCGACAACGTGGCCACCCGGCAGGACCAGCAGCTGCTGGCCCTGGTGCCCCTGCTGGCCGATTCGCTGCTGCCCGGCCCGGACGAGGGCGGCCCGCCCTCGCTGCTGCTGCTGGCCCCGCCGTTCGAACAGTTCCTGGAGGCCAGCCCCGGCTACGCCGCCTACGCGGTGGTCGACGCCGACGGCAGCCTGCTGCACGGCGAGCCCTGGCTGGCGCGCCTGCCGCCGGCCACGCCGGAGCCCGAGTACCACAGCGAGGAGCAGGGCGGCGTCACCTGGCGCATCGTGCGCCAGCGCCAGCAGACGGTGCTGGGCGAGGTGGCCATCGCCATCGCCGACGGCTCCGACCCGCGCCAGCAGTGGGCCCGCTCGATCGTGTTCCAGGTGCTGCTGCCCAACCTGGTGCTCATCCTGGCGGCCGCGTTCGCGGTGCGCTGGGCGGTGGAGCGGGCGCTGCGGCCGCTGCTGCAGCTGCGCGAGGCGGTGGAGCGCCGCTCGCCGCGCGACCTGAGCGCCATCGACGGACAGGCTTCGCCGGAGGAGGTGCGGCCGCTGGTGGAGTCGCTCAACCGGCTGTTCGGCCTGGTGAACGACCAGGCCGAGAGCCAGCGCCGCTTCATCGCCGACGCGGCGCACCAGCTGCGCACGCCGCTGGCCGGGCTGCAGGCCCAGGTGGAGGCCTGGGCCCAGGCGGCCGGCCGCGCCGGGCCGGACGGCGGCACGCTGAAGCTGCCGGTGGAGCAGGTCGAGAAGCTGCGCGGCGCCACCCGGCGCACCTCGCAGCTGGCCAACCAGCTGCTGGCGTTGTCGCGGGCCGACGCCCGCAGCATGCAGGCCCAGCCGCTGCAGCCGGTTCAGCTCAAGGCCCTGTGCGAGGAGGCGCTGGAGTCGCAGCTGGATGCCGCCAGCGCCAAGCGCATCGACCTGGGGCTGGACGCGCGGCCGGCCCAGGTGATGGGCCACGGATGGCTGCTGCGCGAGCTGCTGGCCAACCTGGTGGACAACGCCGTGCGCTACACGCCCGCGGGCGGCGCCGTCACCATCCGCTGCGGCCCGCGCGGCACCGGCGCCCTGCTGGAGGTGGAGGACGACGGCCCGGGCGTGCCCGAGGCCGAGCGGGGCCGGGTGCTGGAGCGCTTCTACCGGGTGCAGGGCACGCAGGGCGAGGGCAACGGCCTGGGGCTGGCCATCGCGGAAGAGATCGCGCGCGTGCACCACAGCCACCTGCAGCTAGCGCCGGGCGCGCGCGGGCGCGGGCTGAAGGTCACCGTGCACCTGCCGGGGTAAGTGCGCACTTGGCTTGGGGCCCGCAACTGTGGGGCCTTCGGAAGGCTAGCGCGACTGTGCGAGAATGCGCCGGACCCCACTAGCCGTGCCATCGATGACCGACGCCGAGCCGCTCAGCCCCCCTGAACCCAACGTCCAGGCCGAGGCCGCCGCGCCGGCCCGCAAGCGGCCCAAGCCGGGCGAGCGGCGGGTGCAGATCCTGCAGGCCCTGGCCACCATGCTGGAGCAGCCGGGCGCCGAGCGGATCACCACGGCCGCGCTGGCGGCCAAGCTGGAGGTGAGCGAAGCGGCCCTGTACCGCCATTTCGCGAGCAAGGCCCAGATGTTCGAGGGCCTGATCGAGTTCATCGAGCAGAGCGTGTTCACCCTGGTGGGCCAGATCGTCGAGCGCGACCCGGCCGTCAACGGCAGCGCGGCCGAGGCCGGCGTGCGCCAGGCCGCGCGCATCGTATCCATGCTGCTGCAGTTCGCCGAGCGCAACCCCGGCATGACCCGCGTCATGGTGGGCGACGCCCTGGTGTACGAGAATGAGCGGTTGCAGCAGCGCATGAACCAGTTCTTCGACAAGATCGAGGCCACGCTCAAGCAGAGCCTGCGCAGCGTGTCCGAGGCCAACGGCTCGGCCACGCCCACCGTGGACGCCCAGGTGCGCGCCTCGCTGCTCACCGCTTTCGTGGTCGGCCGCCTGCAGCGCTTCGCCCGCTCGGGCTTCCGCCGCGCCCCGTCCGAGCACCTGGAGGCCAGCCTGGCCTGCATGCTGTAAGTGCTCAGCATCCCCCTCTCAGGCACCGAAGCCGCCCTGCATCCCAGCGGCGCGCTCTACCTGCCGGCCCGGCGCACGCTGCTGGTGGCCGATGCCCATTTCGGCAAGGCGGTGAGCTTCCGCCGCCTGGGCGTGCCCGTGCCCGAGGCCACCACCCAGGCCACGCTGGACACGCTGTCCGACGCCCTGGCGGCGAGCGGCGCCCAGCGCCTGGTGTTCCTGGGCGACTTCCTGCATTCCGCGCGCTCCCATGCGGCGCAAACCCTGGACGCGCTGGAGCGCTGGCGGCTGCGGCATACCGGCCTGGAGATGGTGCTGGTGCGCGGCAACCACGACGAGCGCGCCGGCGACCCGCCGCCGCGCCTGGGCATCGAGGTGGTGGACGGGCCGCTGGCCTGCGGGCCTTTCGCGCTGAGCCACCACCCCGAGCCAGTGGCGGGCCGCTACGTGCTGGCCGGCCACTGGCATCCCTGCGTCAGCGTGCGGGGCCGGGCGTTCGAGCGGCTGCGCCTGCCGTGCTTCTGGTTCGGCGACGACTCGGGCGCGGCGCCGGATCAGGCGGTCGGCGTGCTGCCGGCCTTCGGCGAGTTCACCGGCATGCACCGCATCGAGCCGCGCGCCGGCGACCGCGTCTTCCCCATCGCGGACCAGGTGGTGCGGGAGCTGCCCGCAGCACTGGTCTAGCGACTTGTGAGTCTGATCGCCAAGCACCCATCGAGTTGATGAGTGTTACGCAGGCTAGGAACGATAGGCGCTGCTGCTCGTAAGGCGCTCGAACTCAGGGCAGGTATCTTGGCAGACAGGCAGAGTTTGCTTCAACCCAACCGCGCAGTGTCGAACTCGAGTTCTCACGAACCACCGCCAAGATTTTTGGCAATGTGTCTCGTCGATTGAACCAAAGAAGAATGCTGGTCCATAAGGGCGCACCTTGAATCCTGTTGAACGGCTCTGCGGTATCAAAGTCGTACGGGTGACAGTACGTCCATAAACAAGACTCAGGATCGGCTTGAGTGATGAGTGACCGAACCAGGATTTGAGGAAGATATCGAAGGTAGAAACCTCCCAGATACGGGAGAGTGATTGGTCCGAGTTTTCCGACAGGGCATGGAATCTCGACCAAACCGTTTTTCCAGAGAAATGGTTTTGTGGGTGCCTGGGGGAAACCGTAAAGTGGGTTGTGTGTCGGCATCACGCTCGACGAATACTGAAATCCCAGCTCCGCCAAAACGTCGACAGCCCAAAGGGTGCTCTTCGTGAGCGAAAAGACCGGGGCTCTGAACCCAACTACCGCCTTGCCAATGCAATTCTCGATCAGGTGCTTGGCCCGCGCTGTGTCTTCTCTAAAAGCGGCTGGCGCTTGTTTGTCCAGGGGCGTATGGTCCAAGCTGTGGCACGCAAGTTCGTGCCCCAAATCCGATATTTCACGTAGAAGCGCCGGTTCTGCTTTTGCGATCTTGCCGACTACAAACACGGTCCCGACAATGCCGTTCTGCGCCAAGGTCTGAAGTACTTGGCGGGAAATGGACGGATACCGGCTCGATGTATCGTACCGACCCACATGATCTTCTAAGTCAAGCGTAAATATTGCGCTTTTCACTTTAGACAAATCAGAATCTCCTGGTTGGCTTAAGCGGCCCTATTTAGTAAGCATCAAAATCAAGGAACTCGAACGAACTGAACTGGATGGAAATTGCATCAGGCAAGGTGCTGTCAAGCTTCCGATAGATCAAATTTAAGGGTGATGGTAGCAATCTACGCGGCAATGGTATGCCCTTGAGGGAGGCGCTGTTGTTAAAACCGGAGTAGATAAAAAACCAAGCCTTATGGTATGCGGCAGCTTGCCGAATTAGGGCGGCCGTATCAACCTGATCGACTTCATTACTTGGAAAAAACTTGAGAGCAATCACCACCCGAGCGCCAAGTGGTCCAGTGGCGGTTGTGGTTACCAGGACGCCGGACTTATGGGCATGCAATGCGTACTGACATTTTGGAGAAGACAAGCGCCAACGCAACTTGTCGATTGACCATTCCTGCGCGGCACCTCCCGGTCGATTAAAGTGCAAGCGAGCAGTGAGCAAGGTGAATTGCTTGCTATTTAAGAAGGCCGCGTTTACCGTGTGATTCGAAGCCGCATGCAGCGGGACTGGCAATGCCACGCCGGCGACGACAGGCAACGGGGACACTAGCGTGAACCCAAGACGCTTTACGAACCCAGGCGTCGAGTTTGCATTCGCGACTCCGACGATGCCTCTAATACCGTGCCTTGCCGCGATGGAGTAGGTTTCTTCAGCCAAGCGGACAAAAAGCCCTTTTCCACGAGCTTCCTCATGCACCGCTGTGTTCAAAGAAAGCGCCATCAACTTCGACTCTCCCCCGATGATCCATCTCTGCGGAACCATCGTGTAGTGCCCGAGGAGCTTGCCTGCCTCCGTGTAGTCACTGCTGATATTCAGACCATCGGGTGATTTTCGATATAGCCAGTCGAGATATTCAAAAGTCAAAGCTCCTTCTGGAAACACTTCGTTTAGAAGTCTCTCCTGCGCTAGCAACTGATCTTCGTCTTGTGTGAAACTCATCGGACTTAGTTGTTATCGCTTAGCCCGCGCCGGGATAAACACTGAATACTCAGTGTTGTCGTAGATTTTTAGCATGGTCGGGTCGACTTCGAGCTTTACGGAAACAGCGTCGTATAGGCCTCCGAGAGCGTTGGGGTTTGGGACTACCGCATACGCGCAGTGCAGCGCTCTCAGATATTCCTCCCCCGTACTTGGATACGCCGTAAAACCGATATCTTGCGTCCGTCTTTGTGTGAGATATAAAAAGGCGCGTGGCTTGAATGCGCATAGAGTTTCATCCGCACGCGTATTTGCCTTGAGCCACCCGAACAGCTCCATTGCCTTAGGTTTCTCGATCTCATCAGTCGAGTAGCCTTGAGCAGCGTTAACTTGTCGCGCGCCGTTGACGGCTACGTAAAGCAAGATGATCAAGGCCCCTACTTTCCCTATCCAGGCAGACGCTGTCCGACGTGAGGATTCACCTAGCATTGCAACGAAGATAAATATAACTGGAACCATCGGAAACAGGTAACGAGGTCCGCCGTTCCACGGAGTTAGCATGATCATCGCCGGGTATGCAAGCGCGAAAAAATGGATTGGTGTTAATTCCCGCCGATTGATGGCTCCCAACAGAGAACCGACAAACGCAAAGATCAAAAAGACTTTTGGAGCCCATGGCGGTGCCACAAACCCAAAGAAAAGGTTGGAGAAGTTCTTGAACTCTTCTGAGCTGCGAGTGGTAAATGAGTAGAACTGTCCGCTCGCTACCGCGTTTGTCCCATGTGCATTAAATGGACCTGGAAAGAGGGCGATGAAGAGTAAGGTGGTCAGCACGAGAAGTGTTGCAGCTGTCAATGCCAACCAGTTGTAGGAGCGAGTGCGTACGTAGGTGTGCACTAGCAAATAACTCTGATAGCCGACGAGTGCGGCGACCAGGCCAACGGTTGCGGGTCGAAACAAAAATGCAGTGAACACCCCTATGCAGAGTAAGCAGAGCCAACCTATTTGACGCCAGTGTGGTTGTCTGACAGAGGCCGCTGACGCTAAACAAAGGCATGTGGTGTTTAGTGCGGCGTATGGCATGTCGCTTATTAGGTCCTGTTGGGCGAATATGAAAAACGGGCAGCACAGTACCGCAATGGCTACGGCGAGAGAGTTAGAGGCTGATACGTAGTAGCGTGCCAACCGGTAGGTGGCGATTGCAAGCAGGCACCATGAAAAGACGTTCACCGTCTTCAATTTAGCCAAGTCCCAGCTAGTTAAATGAGACCAGAAGACTAGAAGGAGGGGAAATCCGGGCGGGGTCATCGCACCCATTTCGGGTGTTAAATAGTCATACGGTCGACCCAGCCGGATATTTTGGGCCAAATGCAAGTAGGCCCCGAAGTCGTCTCCCCAATCATGGCCACTCGCCAGTCGACTGCTATAAACGGCGGCGGCGAATACACAGGACACCAGCAAAACGTGCAGTTGCCATGTATCGACGACCCTCCTTCTCTGCCCTGCATTCGCAAGCCTTTCTGCTTTTCTTTTTGCTTCTTCAGTCATAGTGAAATTAAACGCTTGATCGTAAACAATATGGAATCGACAGCAAGATGCGATCAAGTCGTCCGAATTGTAGCGAGCTACCTTTGCGGTGCGGTGCGATTGAACTCGTCTCAAGGAGGGCTGATTAGCCCTACATAATTAATTAGCCCTACATAATTAATCGAAGTACAGGAAGGCACTTGCTTAGGAGTGGCGTGGTGGGCTCGGTTAAGAGTAGCCATGCTGGCTGACATGGGCCGTCGCAACTCCACTTCTCCCAGTGGCAGCAGTTGTGTCGCGGCGATGATTGCCTGACTGGTATGCAGCCTCTCCGTTTTTAGGAGCGAGGACGGCAACGTCTTACAAATCGAAGTTTTGAACTTAGATTGAAGGAGAGGGAGCCAGATGGCACTCGCTCTAGCTTTGGTGGGGTTCTCCCGCTCCGACCTTCACGCTCGCCGCCACGATCTCCGCCCAGGTCTGGTTGTCGATCGCGATGCCCTCCCGCTCGCGCCGCGCGCGAGCTTCGCGCTCGGGCTCGCCGGCCAGGCGCACGCCGTCCGTGCCTGGCGCGGCGGGGCTGCGGCGCAGCCAGTCGACGAAGGCCGTGGCCTCGCGTGCGAAGCTGTCTTGCGTACCCAGTTTGCGCGGATTGATCACGATGCTAAGCATGCCGTTGACCACCGCCCGGCGCGCGTCCGGTTCGCGGTGCCAGGTGCCGCCGCCGGTGAGCGCCCCGCCCAGCAACTCGCAGGCGATCGCCAGGCCGGAACCCTTGTGCTCGCCGAAGGGCAGCAGCGCGCCCAGGCGGCCGGCCGCATCGGGCACCACTACCACGCCCGGGTCGGTGGTGGGCTGGCCCTGGCGGTCAATCAGGTAACCTGGTTCGGCGGGGCGGCCTTCGTTGTGCGCCACGCGCATCTTGCCTTGCGCCACCCGGCTGGTGGCGAAGTCCAGGATGAAGGGCTCGCGCCCGGCCAGCGGGATGCCAGCGCAGAAGGGATTGGTGCCGAAGCGGCCGTCGCCACCGGCCCAGGGCGCCACTACGGGGCGCGACAGCACGTTGACGAAATGGAGCGACACCAAGCCCTGCGCCACCGCCATCTCGGCGAAGTGGCCGATGCGGCCCAGGTGGTGCGCGTTCGCCAATGCCATCACGCAGCTGCCCTGGGCCAGGGCGCGGTCCATGGCCAGGCGCATCGCCTGCTCGCCCACCACCTGGCCATAGCCGCGCCGCCCGTCCAGCGCCAGCAGGGCGCCGGCGTCCAGCGTCACTTCGGCTGAGGCGTTGGGCTGCAGGCCGCCCTCCAGCACGGCGTCGACGTAGCGCGGCAGCATGCCCACGCCATGCGAATCGTGCCCGCTCAGATTGGCCAGCACCAGATTGGCCGCCACTTGGCGCGCCTCGTCGGGGTCGCTGCCTGCGGCCTGCAGGACGGCCGCCGCGCGAGCCCGCAGCTCGGGCGCGAAGAATGTCTTGGTCATGCGCGTCCTTACATCACGGCGCCGACCTGCCAGGGCACGAACTCGTTCTGCCCGTAGCCGTGGCGCTCGCTCTTGCTGGCCTCGCCGGAGGCGGTGGCCAGCACCAGGCGGAAGATGCGCTCGCCCATCTCCTGGATCGAGGCCCGGCCGTCGATGATCTCGCCGCAGTTGATGTCCATGTCCTCCTCCTGGCGCTGCCACAGCGCCGTGTTGGTGGCCAGCTTGAGCGAGGGCGAGGGGGCGCAGCCGTAGGCCGAGCCGCGGCCGGTGGTGAAGCAGATCATGTTGGCGCCGCCGGCCACCTGGCCGGTGGCGCTGACCGGGTCGTAGCCCGGCGTGTCCATGTAGACGAAGCCCTGGGCCGTGACGGGCTCGGCGTACTCGTAGACGGCCTGCAGGCTGGTGGTGCCGCCCTTGGCCACCGCGCCCAGCGATTTCTCCAGGATGGTGGTGAGCCCGCCGGCCTTGTTGCCCGGCGAGGGGTTGTTGTTCATCTCGCCTTCGTTGACCCTGGTGTAGTGCTCCCACCAGCGGATGCGCGAGATCAGCTTCTCGCCGACCTCGCGGCGGACGGCGCGGCGCGTCAGCAGGTGCTCGGCGCCGTAGACCTCGGGCGTCTCCGACAGGATGGCCGTGCCGCCGTGCGCCACCAGCAGGTCCACCGCCGCGCCCAGCGCCGGGTTGGCGCTGATGCCGGAGTAGCCGTCGGACCCGCCGCACTGCAGGCCGATGGTGATGTGCGACGCGCTGCAGGGCTCGCGTTTGACCGCGTTGGCGCGGGGCAGCATGTCCTTGACGAGCGCGATGCCCTTTTCCACCGTCCTGCGGGTGCCGCCGGTGTCCTGGATGTTGAAGACCTTCAGCGTGTCGCCCTCGCGCAGGCTGCTGTGGGCCAGCCAGGCATTGATCTGGTTGGCTTCGCAGCCCAGGCCCACCACCAGCACGCCCCAGAAGTTGGCATGGGTGGCGTAGCCGGCCAGCGTGCGCTCCAGGATCTGCATGCCCATGCCCTCGGTATCCATGCCGCAGCCGGTGCCGTGGGTGAGGGCGACCACGCCGTCGACCATGGGGTAGTCCGCCAGCGCCGCCGGGTTCGTCTGGCGCGAGAAGTGGTCGGCGATCGCGCGGGCGGCGGTGGCCGAGCAGTTCACGCTGGACAGGATGCCGATGTAGTTGCGGGTGGCGACGCGGCCGTCGGAGCGCTTGATCCCCATGAAGGTGGCCTCGCGCCGCGCCGGTTCGGGCTTGAGGTCGGCGCCGAAGGCGTAGTCGCGCTCGAAGTCGCCCATCGCCAGGTTGTGGGTGTGCACGTGCTCGCCGGCGGCGATGGGCTTGCTGGCGAAGCCGATGATCTGGTTGTAGCGGCGCACCGGCTGGCCCTGCCCGATGTCGCGCGCGGCGACCTTGTGGCCGGGCGGCACCAGGCCCTTGACGGCCACACCTTCGATTTGCGTGCCGCCGACCAGCTGGGAACGGGCGATCAGGACGTCGTCCTGCGGGTGCAGGCGGATGAAAAGATTCATGTTTGTTCTCCTGCGGAGTGGCTGGAGTTGATCCTCGATCTCCCTGCTTCGGCACGAGACAGCCGCGCTTGCGCGCTGGCTCGCGGCTCCGCGCCGTTGCGGCAGCTTATTCCTAGGACGGCAGCGCCCGGGCCGTGGTTCACCGTGGAGTTGGCGACGGTGGCCTGTAGTTCCGTAGCCGGCGCGAGGTAACCAAATCCAGGCCCCCCTCTTCGCCCCGGCGGGGGGCGCTGAGCAACGGCCTTGCCGTTGCGCGCCCATGGCAGGGCAAACGCCCGCACGCGCCAAGGCGCGTGCTCAGGGGCGGGGGGGAGAAGAGGGGGAAGACGAGGAGTCACAACAACCAACCAAAAACGAAGAACAAAATCAATAGAACATCTTCGGCAGCCACAAGACCGCCTTCGGGAAGTACGTGATCAACACCAGCGATCCGAGCAGCGGCACCAGCCACGGCAGGATCGCCATCGTGGTCCGCTCCACCGACAGCTTGGCCACCCGGGCCAGGACGAACAGCACCATCCCCATGGGCGGATGCAGCAGCCCGATCATCAGGTTCAGCACCATCACCAGCCCGAAGTGCACCAGGTCGATGCCCAACTGCTGGCAGATCGGCACCAGGATGGGCACCAGGATGGTGATGGCCGCCGTGGGCTCCAGGAAGCAGCCGACGAACAGCATCAGCAGGTTGGCCAGCAGCAGGAACACCCAGGGATCCTTGGTGAAGGCCAGCACCCACTGCGAGATGGCGGCGGTGACGCCGGTGGCCGTGAGCATCCAGCCGAAGATGCTGGCGGCCGCCACGATGAACAGCACCGTGGCCGTGGTCTCCACCGTGTCCAGGCAGACCTTGACGAACATCTTCCAGTTCAGCGTGCGGTACCAGGCGAAGCCCAGCACCATGGCCCACAGGCAGGCGGCGATCGCGCCCTCGGTGGGCGTGAAGATGCCGGTGGTCATGCCGCCGATCAGCAGCACCGGCGTCATGATGGGCAGCACCGCCTGGAACCGGAACACCCGGTCGGCGACGAACAGCACCCCCAGCGCGGCGGTGACGGTGATCTGCGCCGGCAGGCCGGCCTTGTTGACCAGCAGCCACACCGCCACCGGCCAGCCGATCACTACGGCGGTTTCCATCAGCGCCTTGGCCACGCGCGGCCATTCGAACCTGATGTCGCCGCCCCAGCCGTTCTTGTGGGCGAAGTAGGCCACGGTGAACATCATGGCCACGGCCATCAGCACGCCGGGCAGGATGCCGGCCAGGAACAGCGCGCCCACGCTGACGTTGGCCATCATCCCGTAGATCACGAACGGCAGCGAGGGCGGGATGATGGGTCCCAGCGTGGCCGAGGCGGCGGTGACGCCGACCGCGAACTCGGTGTCGTAGCCATGGTCCTTCATGGCCTTGATCTCGATGGTGCCCAGGCCGGCGGCGTCGGCGATGGCGGTGCCGCTCATGCCGGCGAACACCACCGAGCCCACCACGTTGACATGGCCCAGGCCGCCCTTGAGCCAGCCCACCAGCGCCAGCGCGTAGTTGTAGATGCGGTTGGTGATGCCGGCGTTGTTCATCAGGTTGCCGGCCAGGATGAAGAAGGGCACGGCCAGCAACGGGAAGCTGTCGATGCCGCTGACCATGCGGTGGATGACCACGAAGGCCGGCAGGTTGCCCGTCCACCAGATGTACAGCAGGGCCGAGCCGGCCATGGCCAGGGCCACCGGCAGCCCGCCGGTCATGAGGAACAGGAAGATGATCTTCAGCATGGATTCACTCGGTGAGGGCGTCCGACCCTTCAGGCCGTTCCAGCACCGTCCAGCCACGCCGGCGGTGCACCAGCGCGAGTTGCACCGAGCGCACGGCCATGGCGACGAAGCCGGCCAGGCACACGCCGTAGACCCAGTTCATCGGCAGGTCGATCATGGTCATGCGCGAGTTGCTGCCCAGCTTGAGCATCATCATCACGGTGAGCACGGCGGCCGCCGCGAAGAAGGTGATGCGCAGCAGGTCCACCAGCGTCGCCAGGACGCGGCCCGCGCGGCGCGGCAGGTAGCGGTAGACGATGTCCACGTGGATGTGGTTGTTCTTGATGACGCCGATGACCGCGCCGGTGAACACCGTCGCGATCAGCAGGTAGCGGGCGATCTCCTCGGTCCAGGCGGCCGAGTCGTTGAGCACGTAGCGGGTGAAGAACTGGTAGAAGACGGTGATCCCCAGCAGCCAGAAGAAGCCCAGGGCGACCCAGGCCTCCACCGGCGTGCCGGCGAGCTGGACCGCCTCGTCCTGCGCATGGAACTCGCCATCCTCCCCCATCACCCGGGGCATGTCGTCCAGGACCGAAGACATCGCGGCACCCTTACTTGATGGCGATGACGCGGTCCCAGTCCTTCTTGTCCAGCTGCATGGAGCCGAACTCGATGGCCTTGAGCACGCGCTGCTGGAAGTCGTTGCGGTCCACGGTGATGATGTTCAGGCCCTTCTTCTTGAACTCGTCGACCAGCTCGCCCTCGCGCTTGCGCACGTCCTGGCTGGCCTTCTCGGCCGCCTCCTGCGTCACCTCCAGCAGCGTCTTCTGCTCGGCCGGCGTGAGGCGGCCCATGGTGGTGGGCGAGACGATGGTCAGCAGCGAGTCGGCGATGTGGCCGGTCAGGATGATGTTCTTCTGCACCTCGTAGAACTTCTTGGCCTCGATGGTGGGCAGCGGGTTCTCCTGCGCGTCGACGGTGCCGTTCTGCAGCGCCAGGTACACCTCGGCGAAGGCGATGGGCGTCGGGTTGGCGCCGCAAGCGCGCGGCAGCGCGGTGTAGGCGGGCGCGTCGGGCACGCGCATCTTCAGGCCCTTCATCTCGTCGCAGGTCTTGAAGGCCTTGTTGCTGGTGGCGTGGCGCACGCCGTAGTAGGTCATGGCCGTCACGGTGTTACCGCCGCTGGCCTTCTTGTAGCCTTCGGCCAGCTCCTTGAACACGTCGCTCTTGGCGTACTTGAGCACGTGGTCGGCGTCGCGGAAGGTGAAGGGGTAGTAGCTCACGGCCAGCCGCGGGAACGAGCGCGCGGCGAAGGAGGCGCCGGTCAGGATGATGTCCACCGTGCCCAGCTGCAGGCCCTGGTTGATGTCGCTTTCCTTGCCCAGGCTGGAGGCCGGGAACACCTGGATCTCGTACTTGCCGTTGGTGCGCTTCTTGAACTCCTCGCCGGCCCAGACCGACCACTTGTGGAAGGGCTCGGAGGCCTCGTACACGTGGGCCCACTTCAGCTTGGTCTGCGCGTTGGCGGCGCCGAACGGTGCCAGGGCGCCGGCCAGCAGGGCGCAGGCGGCTATCGATCGAAGGGTGAACCGGTGGGTCATCATGCTCGTCTCCTGAGTTGTAGAGGTGCTGGCGGGGTGTGGGATGCGTTGGCGCGGCGCCAGCTCGCGCCGTATCTCTTGCAGGCGCGCTGCAGGTGCAGGTGCATCGCCTCGCGCGCGGCCTGCGGGTCGCGCCCGCGGATGGCCTCCAGCACCTGCGCGTGCTCGACCAGCGCGGCGCTCCAGGAGGCGGGGTTCTCGAAGTAGTCGCCCAACCGCTCGAACAGCGGGCCGCTGCGCGCCTGCCAGTAGCCCATGACGGTGTCGCGCAGCACCTCGTTGCCGCAGGCACCCGCCACGGCGGCGTGGAAGGCCTCGTCGCCCTCGCGCGGCACGATGCCTGCGTCGGCCTGCTCCTGCATGCGGGCCAGGGCGCCGGCCATGGCCGCGACCTGGGCGCGCTTGGCATGGCGCGCCGCCAGCGCGGCGACCTCGCCCTCCACCAGCTCGCGCGCGCGCATCAGCTCCAGCGGGCCCCACTCGGCCGAGTCGTGCCCGGCGGCGGCGCCGCGCGGCAGCGGCTGGCGCACGTAGATGCCCGAGCCCGTGCGCACCTCGACCCAGCCTTCCACCTCCAGGGCGATCAGCGCCTCGCGCACCGAGGGGCGGCTCACGCCCAGCTGGCGCGCCAGGTCGCGCTCGGCCGGCAGGCGGCTGGCCGGCGCGAACTCGCCGGCCGCGATCAGCGAGCGCAGCTGCTCGGCGATCTGGCGGTACAGGCGATTCGACTCGACGGTCTGCAGCGGCATGGGTGGGGGTGTGGCGTGTGGCGACGGTGTCAGGGTTGACCGCAAGTGGCCAAGTGGTCTGACCAATTAAGATGCGCCGAAAACCCGCGCCGGGCATCGGGCAAAACCCGCAGGCGCCCTTTTCAGGAGACAGCTTCATGAGACTGCAAGGCAAGACCGCCCTGGTCACCGCAGCCGGGCAGGGCATAGGCCGCGCCAGCGCGCTGGCGCTGGCCGCGCAAGGCGCCCAGGTGTGGGCCACCGACGTGAACGAGGCGCTGCTGGCCGCCTACGAAGGCGTGGCGGGCGTGCGCGCCCTGCGCCTGGATGTGCTGGACAAGGAGGCGCTGAAACGCGTGATCGCCGCCATGCCGGCCATCGACGTGCTCTTCAACTGCGCCGGCTTCGTCCACAACGGCACCATCCAGCAGGCCAGCGACGAGGAATGGAACTTCGCGCTGAACCTGAACGTGCGCTCCCAGTTCTGGGCCATCCAGGCGGCGCTGCCGCGCATGCTGGGCAACGACGAGGGCCGCGGGCGCGGCAGCATCATCAACATGGCCAGCGTGTGCAGCAGCATCAAGGGCCTGCCCAACCGGTTCATCTACGGCACCACCAAGGCGGCGGTGATCGGCCTGACCAAGAGCGTGGCGGCCGACTACGTGGCCCACGGCATCCGCTGCAACGCCATCTGCCCGGGCACGGTGGACACGCCCTCGCTGCAGGGCCGCATCGATGCCAACGCCGACCCGCAGGCGGCCCGGCGCGCCTTCGTCGCCCGCCAGCCCATGGGCCGGCTGGCGCGGGCCGAGGAGATCGCGCCGCTGGTGGTGTTCCTGGCCAGCGACGAATCGGCCTTCGTCACCGGCCAGGCCTACGCGGTGGACGGCGGCATCTCGATATGAACCAGCTGGATTTCCAGGGCCGCCATGCGGTGGTCACGGGCGGCGCCGCCGGCCTGGGGTATGCGATCGCCGAGCGGCTGGTCCAGTCGGGCGGCAGCGTCACGCTGTGGGACCGCGACGCCTCGGCCGCGCAGCAGGCCGCGCTGGTGCTGGGTGCCAAGGCCGCGGCCGTGGAGGTGGACGTCAGCGACTACCTGTCGGTGCAGGCGGCGGTCAAGCGCACCGTGCGGCAGTCGGCGCGCATCGACGCCCTGGTCAACGGCGCCGGCATCACCGGGCCCAACGCCAAGGTCTGGGACTATCCCCTGGATGCCTGGCGCCAGGTGATGGACGTCAACCTGAACGGCCTGTTCTACTGCTGCCGCGAGGTGGCGCCGCTGATGCGCGCCCAGGGCTGGGGCCGCATCGTGAACATCGCCTCGGTGGCCGGCAAGGACGGCAACCCCAACGCCAGCGCCTACAGCGCCAGCAAGGCGGCGGTGATCGCCCTGACCAAGTCGCTGGGCAAGGAGCTGGCCGACGTGGACGTGCGCGTCAACTGCGTGACGCCCGCGGCCGTGAGGACGGCCATCTTCGAGCAGATGAGCCCCGAGCACATCCAGTTCATGCTGGGCAAGATCCCGATGGGGCGCTTCGGCACGCCGCAGGAGGTGGCGGCCCTGGTCGCCTGGCTGTGCACGGAAGAATGCTCGTTCTCCACCGGCGCCGTGTTCGACCTCTCGGGCGGCCGCTCCACCTACTGATCACGCAACAAGAAAGGCAAGACGATGAAACTGGTTCGCTATGGCAATCCCGGGCGCGAGAAACCCGGCCTGATCGACCTGGACGGCAAGCTGCGCGACCTGTCCTCGGTGGTGCCGGACATCGGCCCCGCCCAGCTGGGCAGCATCGGCATGGCCCGGCTGCACAAGGTCAACCCGGCCAAGCTGCCCCTGGTGCGCGGCAAGCCGCGCTTCGGCTGCCCGGTCACGGGCGTGGGCAAGTTCGTCGCCATCGGCCTGAACTTCGCCGACCATGCCGCGGAGTCGGGCGCGCCCATCCCCAAGGAACCCATCGTCTTCATGAAGGCCACCACCTGCATCCAGGGCCCGAATGACGCCGTGATGCTGCCGCGCGGCTCGACCAAGACCGACTGGGAGGTCGAGCTGGGCGTGGTGATCGGCACCACCGCCCGCTACGTCGCCAAGAAGGACGCGCTGGCCCACGTGGCCGGCTACTGCGTGGTCAACGACGTCAGCGAGCGCGAGTACCAGCTCGAGCGCGGCCCCCAGTGGGACAAGGGCAAGGGTTGCGACACCTTCGGCCCCATCGGCCCCTGGCTGGTCACGCCCGACGAGCTCGAGAACGTGCAGCGCCTGGACATGTGGCTGGACGTGAACGGCCAGCGCATGCAGACCGGCAACACCCGCACCATGATCTTCGACGCGGCCAAGCTGGTGAGCTACGTCAGCCACTTCATGACGCTCATGCCGGGCGACGTGATCACCACCGGCACGCCGCCCGGCGTGGGCCTGGGCATGAAGCCACCCAGGTACCTGAAGAAGGGCGACGTCATGACCCTGGGCATCCAGGGGCTGGGCGAGCAGCGGCAGGAAGTGGTGGCGTTCAAGGCCGGCTGAGGCCGCCGCCCGCGCGCTCAGGCGTACAGCCGCTGGCCCGCGACGCGCAGCGCCGCGGCGCGCGCCTCGCCCAGCACCCGCACCACCGGCGTCCACAGGCTCTCGTAGACGGGCAGCGCCTGCGGCTCGAAGCTGGTGTGCGGCCAGTCCGAGCCCCAGACCAGACGGTCGTCGAACAGCGCGGCGACGTGGCACAGCGTGGGCGCCAGGGCGTCGTAGGGCGGCGCAGCATGGAGCCGGTACCAGCCCGACAGCTTCACCCAGCAGCCGGCCGCGGCCAGCCTGGAGAGCGCTTCCCAGGCCGGGTCGTGCGCCGGGGCGGCGGGCGTCATGCCGGCCAGGTGGTCCAGCACGAAGCACAGGCCGGTCTCGTCCTGGCACCGCTGGATGACCGGCAGGTCCTCGGCCCGCGCATACCACTGCACGTGCCAGCCGCGCGCTCGCAGCCGCGGCGCCAGCGAGCGCAGCTGCGCCAGCGCGGCCTGGCGCTGGCTGCCGACCGGAGAGACCAGGTTGAAGCGGACGCCTCGCACCCCGGCCTCGTGCATCTCGTCCAGCAGCGAAGGCAGCGCCAAGGCATCCAGCACGGCGACGCCGCGATGCCGCCCGGCGCCGGCGCGCAGCGCCCGCAGCAGCACCGAGTTGTCGGTGCCGTACACGCTGGGCTGCACCAGGACCAGGTGGCCGAAGCCGTGCGCAGCCGCCAGGGCCTCGATGTCGGCCAGCGGCCGGCGCACCGGCGCGTAGTGCGCGCCCGGCGCGGCGGGGGCGTCGTCGAACACGTGGACGTGGCAGTCCCAGCCGGTCGCGGCGACGCGCTGCGGAGGCGGCGGCGTCGACAAGCTCAGCCGACGGCGATCTTGCGATCGCGCACCACCCGGGCCCACTGCGCCTGCTGCGCCTTGATGAAGGCGGGCACCAGGCCCTCGGGACCGTCGGGGAAGACCTCGCCGCTCAGGCTGCGCACCCGGCCCAGCACCTCGGGGTCGCTCATCGCCCGGCGCAGCGCCGTGCCCAGGCGCGTCTTGACCGCCGGCGAGATGCCGGCCGGCGCCAGCACCGGGTTCCATTCCAGCACCTCGTAGCCCGGCACGCCCGCCTCTTCCATGGTGGGGACCTCGGGCAGGACGCGGGCCCGGCGGCGGCTGGTGACCGCCAGCGGGCGCAGCTTGCCGGCCTGGATATGGCCCAGCGACGAGGCCACGTTGGCGAAGAACAGCGGCACCTGGCCGCCGATCACGTCGTTCATCGCCGGCCCGCCGCCCTTGTAGGGCACGTGGGTCAGGCTGACGCCGGCGCGGTCCTCGAACAGCGCCCCCGCCAGGTGCTGGGCCGAGCCGTTGCCGGAGGAGGCGTAGGCGATCTGCCCGGGCCGCGCCTTGGCCGCCTTGATCAGGTCGCGCACGTTCTTCGATTCATGCCCGGGATGGCTCACCAGCACGTTGGGGAACAGGGCCAGCACGGCCAGCGGGGTGAAGGCCTTGTCGCTGTCATAGGGCAGCTTGGGGAACAGCGAGGGATTGACGGCGAAGGAGGACGCATCCAGCAGCAGCTGGCTGCCGTCGGGCGTGGCGCGCGCCACCTGGCTGGCGGCGATCTGGCCGCTGGCGCCGGGCTTGTTGTCCACCACCACGTTCTGGCCCAGGGCCCGGGACAGGTGCGGCGCGATCAGCCGCGCCATCAGGTCGGCGCCGCCGCCGGCCGGGTAGGACACCACCAGGGTGACGGTGCCGCCCCCGGCCACGGTGTCCTGGGCGTGGGCCAGCCAGGGCGCGGCCAGGGTGGCGCCGGCCAGGCGCAGCAGGGTACGGCGGGATGCGGCGGGTGCGGTCATGATGCTCCTCAGGTGATGGTCAGGCTGTAGTGGAAGGCGTGCGCGTCGCCGTAGGTGGTGCGCGCCTCCACGCAGCGGCCCGTGATGTCCCAGGCGCGCCGGGTCACGCGCGCGCAGGGATGGCCGGGCGGCAGGTCCAGGTGGGCGGCCTGGGCGGCGCCGAAGGTGCCGAAGCCGATCTCGTCGCAGGCGCGCTGCACGTGCACGCCGCAGCGCTGCGCGTACATCGGGTAGAACAGGTCGTCCCAGGCGTCGGTGGGCCCACTGGCCAGGGCCTGGAACAGCGGCAGCGGCAGGTGGATCTCCTCCAGCAGGCAGGGCGTGCCGGCCAGCGCGCGCACCCGCAGCAGCTGCAGCACCGCCTCGCCGGGGGCGATGCCCAGGCGCATGGCCACCTCGCCCGAGGCGGCCAACGGGCGGCGCGCGACGATGCGCGAGGTCGGCACTTCGCCCGAGGCATTGCCGAAGCGGAAGAAGCGCAGCATGGTGGCGCCGCTGAGCGAGGCCCGCACGAAGGTGCCCCGGCCGTGGACGCGCTCCACCAGCCCCTGTTCGGCCAGCAGCTCCAGCGCGCGGCGCAGGGTGTTCAACGCCACGCCGTGTTCGGCCGCGAGCGCCTGTTCCGACGGCAGTGCCGTGCCGGGGGCCCATTCGCCGGCCAACACCCGGGCCCGCAGCGCGGCCGCGACGGCGGCGTACCGGCTCTGGCCGGGCTCGGCCTGGACCAGGGCGAGGGGTGGGCGTCGGTTGATGATGCGGTCCTCTAGATGACTGCAGGACTGTGGCAGAGGAGCGGATTGCCGGCCCCCGGGAAAACCCGGAGATGAGGCCGGTGCCGAGTCAGCCCGCCGCCGCCAGCGGCTTGGGCCCGCGGGTCGGCGGCGGTCCCCTCTTCCTCACGCGCCAGTACAGGCTGCCGACGATCGCCAGGTTCAGCAGGTTCCAGGCGATGCCGTTGAGGAAGGCCGCGTCGTAGCTGCCGGTCAGGTCGAACACCAGCCCGGACAGCCAGCCGCCCAGCGCCATGCCCAGCAGCGTGGCCATGATCACCGCGCCGACCCGGGCGCCCGCCTCCTGGGGCGGGAAGTGCTCGCGCACGATGATGGCGTACGCGGGCACGATGCCGCCCTGGAACAGGCCGAACAGGGCCGACACCAGGTACAGCGACACCAGCCCGTCGAAGGGCAGGAACATCAGCAGGGCGATGCCCTGCAGCGCCGAGCCCAGCAGCAGCGTGCGGATGCCGCCGATGCGGTCGCAGATCAGGCCCGAGACCAGCCGGCTGACGATGCCGCAGGCCAGCATCAGCGACAGCATCTCGGCCCCGCGCGCGGCGCCGAAGCCCAGGTCGGCGCAGTAGGCCACGATGTGGACCTGGGGCATGGACATGGCGACGCAGCAGGCCACGCCGGCGATGCACAGCAGCAGCTGCGCGTGGCCGGGGCGCAGGCCGAACGGGCGTGTCGCATCGGCCGCCGCGGCCAGGCCCTTGGCCGCCGGCGCGGCCACCACCAGCGGAGGCCGCTGGCGCATGCGCAGCGACAGCAGCGCCATGCCCACGCCGCACACCAGGCCGAGCAGCAGGTAGGTCTGGCGCCAGCCGATTTCCTCCACGCCCCACTGCACCAGCGGCGGCCAGACGGCGCCCGCGACGTAATTGCCGCTGGCGCACACGGCCACGGCGATGCCGCGCCGCCTGTTCCACCACAGCGAGGTGTCGGCCAGCAACGGCGCGAAGGTGGACGAGCTGCCCAGCAGGCCCAGCAGCAGGCCGTGCGCCAGCGCGAAGCTCCACAGGCTGTCGGCCATGCCGGCCCAGGCGAAGCCGCCGAAGACGGCCGCGGCGCCGATGGCCAGCACCCGCGCGATGCCGTAGCGGTCGGCCCACTTGCCGGTGAACAGCCCGCCGATGCCCAGGCCCACCATCATCAACGTGTAGGGCAGCGAGGCGTCGGCGCGGTCCACGCCGAACTCGGCCTGCACGGCCGGCAGCACCACGGCCACCACGTACATGCCGCTGTTGCCCAGCGTCACCAGCGCCAGCGTGGTGAGCAGCCGCATCGCGGCATAGCGCGAATCGATGAGGCCGGGATCGGCTGGAAGGCTGGACATGAGAGGGATGAATGTGCCACGCCCCGGCGCCTTCCCGTAGGTGGGACCTGCGCCTCAGGGTAAACCCGCAATTTGTACAGATCCCTGATGCCAGGACCGGGTACGGTCTGGAGGCATCGGCCGATTTCCTGCAAAATAGAACGACCGTTCGTTTTATTTTCCGCCCGAGACAATGTCCGTCAGCGAGTTCCCCCTTCGGCCCACGCGCATGCCACGCGACGGTCGGGCCCTGCAGAAAGGCCAGCAGACCAAGGCCGCCATCGTCGACGCGGCCCTGGGCCTGGCCACGCAGATCGGCCTGGAGGGCCTGTCCATCGGCGCGCTGGCCGAGGTCGCGCAGATGAGCAAGTCGGGCGTGTTCGCCCATTTCGGCTCGCGCGAGGAGCTGCAGATCTCGGTGATCCGCGAGTACCACACCCGCTTCGAGGAAGAGGTGTTCTACCCGGCGCTGGCCGAGCCGCGCGGCCTGCCCCGGCTGCGCGCCATGTTCGCCAACTGGATGAAGCGCACTTCGGTGGAGCTGGACTCGGGCTGCATCTACATCAGCGGCGCCGTCGAGTTCGACGACCGGGCAGGCCCGGTGCGCGATGCGCTGGCCAGTTCGGTGATGGCCTGGCACGCCGCCATGAAGCGCGCCATCGCGGGGGCCAAGGAGGAAGGCCACCTGCGGGCCGAGGTGGACGAGGAGCAGATGCTGTTCGAGATCCACGGCCTGATCCTGGCGCTGCACTACGAGGCGCGCTTCCTGAAGAACCCCGGTTCCATCGCCCGCGCCAACGCGGGCTTCGACAACATCCTGCGGCGCTACGGCACCGACAGCCCCGCCCACTGATCCCCCCAAAGACCCAAGGAGCAGCCATGCCCAGCTACACCCCGCCCCTGCGCGACATGCAGTTCGTGATGCACGAGCTGCTCAAGATCACCGACGAGTACAAGGCGATGCCGCGCCATGCCGAGGTGGACGTGGACACCGTCAACGCCATCCTGGAGGAGGGCGGCAAGTTCGCCAGCGAGGTGGTCTTCCCGCTCAACATCACCGGCGACCAGGAGGGCTGCAAGCTCGACAAGGAGACCCACGAGGTCACCACGCCCACCGGCTTCAAGGCGGCCTACGCCCGGTACATCGAGGGCGGCTGGCCCGCGCTCTCCTGCGACCCCGAGTACGGGGGCCAGGGCCTGCCGGTGGTGCTGAACCAGGCCTTCTACGAGATGCTCAACAGCGCCAACCAGGCCTGGACCATGTACCCGGGCCTGTCGCACGGCGCCTACGAGGCGATCCACGAGCATGGCACCGACGAGCAGAAAAAGCTGTACCTGCCCAAGCTGGTGAGCGGCGAGTGGACCGGCACCATGTGCCTGACCGAGCCGCACTGCGGCACCGACCTGGGCCTGCTGCGCACCAAGGCCGAACCGCAGTCCGACGGCACCTACCGGATCACCGGCAACAAGATCTTCATCTCCGCCGGCGAGCACGACTTCGTGCCGAACATCGTGCACCTGGTGCTGGCCCGCCTGCCCGACGCGCCCAAGGGCAGCAAGGGCATCAGCCTGTTCATCGTGCCCAAGTACAACGTCAAGGCCGACGGCTCCCTGGGCGGGCGCAACGGCATCTTCTGCGGCGGCCTGGAGCACAAGATGGGCATCCATGGCAACGCCACCGCGCAGCTGGTGCTGGACGGCGCCGTCGGCACGCTGGTGGGCGAGCCCCACAAGGGCCTGCAGGCCATGTTCGTGATGATGAACGCCGCCCGCATCGGCGTGGGCATGCAGTCGCTGGGCCTGACCGAGGTGGCCTTCCAGAACGCGCTGGCCTACGCCAAGGACCGCCTGCAGATGCGCAGCCTGTCGGGCACCAAGGCCAAGGACAAGCCGGCCGACCCCATCATCGTGCACCCCGACGTGCGCAAGATGCTGCTGACCGCCAAGGCCTACGCCGAGGGCGGCCGGGCGCTGACCATGTTCTGCTCGCTGCTGATCGACCGCGAGCTGCACCACCCCGACGCCAAGGTGCGCAAGGACGCCGCCGAGCTGGTGGCCCTGCTCACGCCCATCGTCAAGGCCTTCATCACCGACAACGGCCACATCGCCACCAATGCCTGCATGCAGGTGTTCGGCGGCCACGGCTACATCCAGGAATGGGGGATGGAGCAGTTCGCGCGGGACAACCGCATCAACATGATCTACGAGGGCACGAACACGGTGCAGTCGCTGGACCTGCTGGGACGCAAGGTGCTGGGCAACCAGGGCGCCACGCTCAAGAAGTTCGGCAAGCTGGTGGCCCAGCTGGTGGAGGAGGAGGGCGTCAACGAGAAGATGGCCGAGTTCATCAACCCGGTGGCCTACCTGGGCGAGCAGATGACCAAGTTCACCACCGAGATCGGCTTCAAGGCGTTCCAGAACCCCGACGAGGTGGGCGCCGCGGCGGTGGACTACCTGCGCGTGGCGGGCCACCTGGTGTTCGGCTACTTCTGGGCGCGCATGGCCCAGGTGGCGCTGCGCGAGATCGCCGCCGGCAACCAGGATCCGTTCTACAAGGCCAAGCTGCAGACCGCGCGCTTCTACTTCGCCAAGCTGTTCCCCGAGACCGCGACGCTGATGCGCGCGGCCCGTTCCGGCAGCAAGGTGCTGATGGACACCGACGAGGCCCTGGCGTGAAAAGATTGGCCCACCCCCGAAGCGCCTTCGGCGCCTCCCCCTCAAGGGGGCGCCACCAGCGGCCTGACAAAGCCGGTTCCGCGGTGGCCCGCGCCTTGGTGCTGGCGCTCGCAGGGATGTGGGGCGGTGCCTGGGCCCAGGCCACGCCGGTGGGCTTGTGGCGCAGCGTCGACGACAAGACCGGCGAGGCCAGGGCCGAGATCCGCATCACCGAGTCGGCCGGCGCGCTGAGCGGCCGCATCGAGAAGCGCCTGTCCAAGGACGCCCGGCCGGGTGACGTGTGCACCGAGTGCAAGGACGAGCGCAAGGGCCAGCCCCTGGCCGGCCTGGAGATCATCCGCGGCGCCCGCCAGGCCGAGGGCCGCGAGGTGTGGGAGGGCGGGAAGATCCTGGACCCGGAGAACGGGCGCGAGTACACGCTGCGCCTGACGCCCGTCGAGGGCGGCAAGCGGCTGGAAGTGCGCGGCTCCATCGGGCCCTTCGGACGCACCCAGACCTGGGTGCGGGTGCAGTGAACCGCGGCAAGGCGCACCGGCATGGGTGAAGCGATCCGCACGTCGCTGGCCATCGGCCAGCCCAACGGGCCGGCGGCGCCGCGCTGGTTCTGGCACCACCAGCTGAAGCGGCCGTTCTTCGGGCGCTTCATGAAGGCCTGGCGCTGGCCGGCGGACGTGCCGCAGGACGGCTGGGAGCGCGTGCGCATCGCCAGCCCCAGCCATTGCAGCCTGGCCGCCGTGCTCAAGCCCGCTCCCCAGGCGCGCGGCGTCGTGGTCTGCGCGCACCCGATGGGGCTGGCCGCCAAGGGCTTCTGGCTGCGTTATGGCCACGCCCAGGCATTGCATGGCGCCGGCTACCACGTGCTGGCGTTCGACTTCAACGGCTTCGGCGAGAGCCCGTCCACCAACTTCGGCTACCCGCAGGACGTGATGGCAGCCGGCCAATGGGCGCGCCAGCGCTTCCCCGGGCTGCCGGTGCATGCGCTGGCGGCCTCGTTCGGCGCGATGAACACGCTGGACGCCATCGACGATCCTCGCTTTCCGTTCGACAGCGTGGTGGCCGAAGGCTGCGCGCCCTCGCTGGCGCAGTTCTGGAAGGCTTATCCCTTTGCCCATGCCGTGCTGCAGCTGGCCCGGCGCATCGCCCCGGCCAGCGAGCGGCGCCTGCGCCCCTCGGCCCACCTGCCGCAGGCCAAGCCCGGCGTCCCGCTGCTGCTGATCCACAGCCGCGCGGACCGCTGGACGCCGGTGGCCTTCGGCGACGAGCTCGAGCGTGCCGCTTCGCCTGCCACGCCGCTGAAGCGGCTGGTGCTGGCGCGGGCCGACCACACCCATGGCCTGCGCGACGAGCCCGAACGCTGGCTGCCCGCCGTGCTGGCTTTTTTGGAAGAGACACAGGAGAGATGAGCGTGTACAAGGACCGCAACGAGCGCGCCGCCGGCGCTGCCACCACCGACGAAAGGCCGACCGTCATGAGCCGCTTCAACGTGAAGAAGGTCGCCGTGCTGGGCGCCGGCGTCATGGGCGCGCAGATCGCCGCGCACCTGGTGAACGTCAAGGTGCCGGTGGTGCTGTTCGACCTGCCGGCCAAGGAAGGCCCGAAGAACGGGATCGTCACGAAGGCCGTCGAAGGCCTGAAGAAGCTCAAGCCCGCGCCGCTGGGCGTGGCCGAGGACGCCGCGCTGATCCAGCCGGCCAACTACGAGGAGCACTTGGCTCGCTTGAGCGAATGCGACCTGGTGATCGAGGCGATCGCCGAGCGCATGGACTGGAAGCTGGACCTGTACAGGAAGATCGCGCCCCACGTGGCGCCGCACGCCATCGTCGCGTCCAACACCTCGGGGCTGTCCATCACCCGGCTCTCCGAGGCGCTGCCCGAGGCGCTCAAGCCGCGCTTTTGCGGCATCCACTTCTTCAACCCGCCGCGGTACATGTATCTGGTGGAGCTGATCGCCACGCCGTCCACGAGAGCCGAGATCCTGGACGACCTGGAAACGTTCGTGACCTCCGGGCTCGGCAAGGGCGTGGTGCGGGCCAAGGACACGCCCAACTTCATCGCCAACCGCGTCGGCATCGCCGGCATGCTGGCCACCATGAAGGAGGTGGAGAAGTTCGGCCTCAGCTACGACGTGGTGGACGACCTCACCGGCAAGAAGCTGGGCCGTGCCTCCAGCGGCACCTTCCGCACGGCGGACGTGGTGGGCCTGGACACCATGGCGCACGTCATCAAGACGCTGCAGGACACGCTGTCGGCCGACACCGATCCCTTCTACGGCAGCTTCGGCACGCCGCCGGTGCTCAAGAAGCTGCTGGAGCTGGGCCACCTGGGGCAGAAGGCCAAGGCCGGCTTCTACAAGAAGGTGGGCCGCGACGTGCTGCGCTTCGAGCTGGACAGCGAGGAGTACGTGCCCGCCGGCCAGAAGGCCGACGAGGTCTATGGCCGCATGCTCAGGAAGCCCGCCGCCGAGCGCCTGAAGCTGCTGCGTCACAGCGAGGGGCCGCAGGGGCGCTTCCTGTGGGCCATCCTGCGCAACAGCTTCCACTACGCGGCGGTGCACCTGGCCTCCATCGCCGACACCGCGCGCGACTTGGACTTCGCCATGCGCTGGGGCTTCGGCATGAAGCAGGGCCCGTTCGAGCTGTGGCAGGAAGCCGGCTGGGCGCAGGTGGCGGCCTGGATCCAGGAGGATATCGATGCCGGCGAAGCGCTGTCCAAGGCGCCGCTGCCGGACTGGGTGTTCCAGGGGCCGGTGGCCGAGGCGGGCGGCGTGCACACGCCCGAAGGATCGTGGAACCCGACCACCGGCCGCTTCGAGCCGCGCCGGCTGCTGCCGGTGTACCGGCGCCAGCACTTCCCCGAGTCCGTGCTGGGCAGCAACGCGCCGCGATACGAGACCGCGGGCAAGACGCTGCACGAGGACGCCAGCATCCGGCTGTGGACGCTGGACGCGGACCAGGATGGGCCCTTCGGTGGCCAGGTGCTCATCGCCAGCATCAAGACCAAGATGCATGCCATCAGCCCCGAGGTGTGCGAAGGGCTGACGCAGGCGGTCGAACTGGCCGAGAAGGCCTACCAGGGCCTGGTGGTCTGGTCCGGCGACGAGCCGTTCTCGGTGGGCGCCGACCTGCAGGCCATGCTGCCGGCCTTCATGGCGGTGGGCGTGAGCGCGATCGAGGATGCCGAAGGCTTCATGCAGCAGACCATGCTGAAGCTGCGCTATGCCGCCGTGCCTGTGGTCTCGGCCATCCGCGGCATGGCCCTGGGCGGCGGCTGCGAGCTGGCGGTGTACTCGTCGCGCCGGGTCGCCGCGATGGAAAGCTACATCGGCCTGGTCGAGGTCGGCGTGGGCCTGGTGCCCGGCGCCGGCGGCCTGACCTACATCGCGCGCCGCGCGGCCGAGAACTCGCAGCTGTCCACCGACAAGGACATCCTGAAGTTCCTGACCGAGGGCTTCACCGCGGCCGCCATGGCCAAGGTCGGCACCAGCGCCCTCGAGTCGCGCAAGCTGGGCTACCTGCTGGACAGCGACCTCATCGTGCCCAACAAGGACGAGCTGCTCTACGTGGCGATCAACGAGGCCAAGGCGATGGCCGACGCCGGCTGGCGGCCGCCGCACCGCCGCATGTTCCCGGTGGCGGGCCGCAGCGGCAAGGCCACCATCCAGGGGCAGCTGGTCAACATGCGCGACGGCGGCTTCATCAGCGCGCACGACTTCCGCATCGCCTCGCTGATCGCCCACGTGGTGACCGGCGGCGACGTGGACGCCGGCACGCTGGTGACCGAGGAGTACCTGATGACCCTGGAGCGCCAGGCCTTCTGCGAGCTGGTGCAGTACCCCAAGACGCAGGAGCGGATCCTGGGGATGCTGAGCACGGGCAAGCCCGTGAGGAACTGAACTCGGTTTTCCTCCTTCCCCCTCCGGGGGAAGGTCGGGATGGGGGCGCTCCGATGCGACAACAGGCCACTTCAAAAGTCCATGCCAATGCCCGCGCCTTGCGTGCGAGCATGACTGACTCCGAGCGCAAGCTCTGGTTACGGTTGCGAATGGAGCAGTTGGGAGCGAAGTTCCGGCGCCAGCATCCTCTTGGCAACTACGTTGCCGACTTCGCGTGTCTCGCGCCGAGGCTGATTGTGGAGCTAGACGGCTCCCAACATGCCGAGCAGGTCGACTACGACCGGCGGCGCGAGGCATTCTTCCGGGAGCATGGATTCCAGGTCCTCCGGTTCGCCAGTGACGAACCCCTGAGGAACATCGAAGGCGTGCTGACGGTCATCGTTGAACAACTCAGGGAGGCGGCTGATCGCCCCCACCCCAGCCCTCCCCCGGAGGGGGAGGGAGCCAATACCAGGAGCCCGTGATGAAACAGATCCAAGACGCCTACATCGTCGCCGCCACCCGCACGCCCATCGGGCGGTCGCATCGCGGCTTTTTCAGGAACACGCGGCCGGACGACCTGCTGGCCACGGCGCTGCGCTCGGCGCTGGCCCAGGTGCCGGGCCTGGACCCGCAGGCCATCGAGGACGTGGTCTGCGGCTGCGCCATCCCGGAGGCGCAGCAGGGGCTGAACGTGGCGCGCATCGGCGCGGTGCTGGCCGGGCTGCCCAAGAGCGTGGGCGGCATCACCGTCAATCGCTTCTGCGCCTCCGGCCTGTCCGCCGTGCAGATGGCGGCCGACCGCATCCGCGTGGGCGAGGCCGACGTGATGATCGCCGCCGGCACCGAGAGCATGAGCATGGTGCCCATGATGGGCAATTCGCCCTCGCTGTCGCCCACCATCTTCTCCAATCCGGAAGACCTCGACAGCTACGGCATCGCCTACGGCATGGGCCTGACGGCCGAGAAGGTGGCGCAGCAGTGGAAGGTCGGCCGGGACGCGCAGGACGAGTTCGCCTGGCGCTCGCACATGAAGGCCATCGCCGCAATGCAGGCCGGCGAGTTCAGCGACGAGATCACGCCGGTGGAGGTCGCCGACCGGTCGGTGGACCTCGAATCGGCCGAGGTCAGCGTCAAGACCCGCACCGTCAACCTCGACGAGGGCGCACGGCCCGACACCACCGTCGAAGGCCTGGCCAA
Organism: Ramlibacter tataouinensis TTB310; assembly: GCF_000215705.1. NCBI lineage: Bacteria > Pseudomonadati > Pseudomonadota > Betaproteobacteria > Burkholderiales > Comamonadaceae > Ramlibacter > Ramlibacter tataouinensis. The sequence continues at coordinate 951,801 of NC_015677.1, forward strand.
GCTCAAGACGGTGTTCGCCGCGCGCGGCAGCGTCACCGCCGGCAACAGCTCGCAGACCTCCGACGGCGCCGGCGCGCTGATCCTGGTGAGCGAGGCCGCGCTCAAGCGCTACAACCTCACGCCGCTGGCGCGCTTCGTCAGCTACGCCAGCCGCGGCGTGCCGCCGCACATCATGGGCATCGGCCCGGTCGAAGCCATCCCGGCCGCGCTCAAGTCGGCCGGGCTCAAGCACCAGGACATTGACTGGATCGAGCTCAACGAGGCGTTCGCCGCGCAGTCGCTGGCCGTGATCAACACACTGGGCCTGGACGCCGGCAAGGTCAACCCCATGGGCGGCGCCATCGCCCTGGGCCATCCGCTGGGCGCCACCGGCGCCATCCGCTCGGCGACAGTGGTGCACGCCCTGCGGCGCAAGAACCTGAAGTACGGCATGGTGACCATGTGCGTGGGCATGGGGCAGGGCGCCGCCGGCATCTTCGAGCGCGTATGAACGCATGGCTTACCAGCCCTCCCAGCTGACCACCGCCGACGGCACGCGCCTGGCGGTGCGCACCTACGAGCCGACCGGCGCGCCGCGCGCCAGCATCGTCATCGGCGGCGCCATGGGCGTGCGCCAGGCGTTCTATGAACCCTTCGCTGTCTGGCTGGCCGGCCAGGGCTTCCGGGTCACCAGCTTCGACTACCGCGGCAGCGGCGATTCGCTGCCGCCAGGCCGCAGCCTGCGCGGCTTTTGCGCCGACCTGAGCGACTGGACGCGCGACTACGAGGCGGTGATCGCCAGCGCCAAGGCCGCACTGCCCCAGGCGCCGCTGTACTTGCTGGGCCACAGCCTGGGCGCGCAGCTGCCGGGCCTGTTCGAGCATCCGCACCAGGTGGACGGGCTGCTGAGCGTGGCCGCCGGCAGCGGCTACTGGCGCGACAACGCTCCGCGGCTGCGGCGCATGGTGCCGTACTTCTGGTGGGTGCTGGTGCCGCTGGCCACGCGCCTGTGCGGCTACTTTCCCGGTCGCAGGCTGCGCAAGGTGGGCGACCTGCCGGCCGGCGTGGTGATGCAGTGGCGCCGGTGGTGCCTGAACCCGCTGTACAGCCTGGGCGCCGAGGGAGAACCCGCCCGCCGGCGCTACCACCAGGTGCGCTTCCCGGTGCTGGCGCTGTCCATCAGCGACGACGAGCTGATGACCTGGCGCGGCACGCAGACCCTGGTGAGCCTGTACGCCAACGCGCCCCGGCAGGTGGAGCGCATCGAGCCGGCCCAGGTGCGGGCCCTGCGCATCGGCCACTTCGGCCTGTTCCGCGAGCAGTTCGCCGGCAGCCTCTGGCCCAAGATCGTGGAAGACCTGCAGCGCCTGCCGGGCCAAGATCGTGGAAGACCTGCAGCGCCTGCCGGGGCTGGGCGCCTGCGCCGCGTGATGGCCGAGCTCCACCCCTTCGACGCGGCCGTCGCGCTGCAGCCCCAGCCGGACGGCAGCTTTGCCGGCGCCACCCACCCGGCCTGGGCCAACATGGTGGGACCGTTCGGCGGCATCACCGCCGCGCAGGCGCTGTCGGCGGTGCTCCGGCACCCGCAGCGGCTGGGCGAGCCGGTGGCGATGACCGTGAACTTCGCGGCCGCGGTGGCCGACGGCCCGTTCACCGTGCTGGCGCGGCCGGCGCGCACCAACCGCTCCACCCAGCACTGGACGGTGGAGATCCAGCAGCAGGGCCAGGCGGTGCTGACCGGCACGGTGTTCACCGCGCTGCGCCGCGAGACCTGGGGCGATGCCAGGGAGACGCCCATGCCCGAGGTGCCGGCGCCCGAGGCGCTGCAGCCGCCGCCGGGCCGCGGCCGGGTCGAATGGATCCACCGCTACGAGCTGCGCTTCGCCGAGGGCGGCTACCCCACGGCCTGGGACGGCCGCGACAGCGGCGCCAGCCGCACCCGGCTGTGGATGCGCGACGCGCCGCCGCGGCCGCTGGACTTCGCCTCGCTGGCGGCGCTGTGCGACGTGTTCTTCCCGCGCATCTGGCTGCGCCGCGCCAGCTTCGTGCCGCTGGGCACGGTGACCCTGACCATCTACTTCCATGCCGACGCGGCGCTGCTGGCGGCCACCGGCACCGGCTGGCTGCTGGGCCAGGCGCGGGCCCAGGCGTTCCACAATGGCTACTTCGACCACAGCGCCCAGCTGTGGAACCAGGCCGGCCAGCTGCTGGCCACCACGCAGCAGGTCGTCTACTACAAGGAGTGACCATGCAGAAAGTTGCCCTGGTCGTGGGTGCCGGCGACGCCACCGGCGGCGCCATCGCCCGGCGCTTCGCGCGCGAGGGCTACACCGCCTGCGTCACCCGGCGCAGCGCCGACAAGCTGCAGCCGCTGGTCGAGCAGATCCGCGCGGCGGGCGGCCAGGCCCATGGCTTCGCCAGCGACGCCCGCCAGGAGGAAGAGGTGGTTCGGCTGGTCGAACGGATCGAGTCCACCCTCGGGCCCATCGAGGTGCTGGTGTTCAACATCGGCGCCAACGTGCCCTGCAGCATCCTGGACGAGACCGCGCGCAAGTACTTCAAGGTCTGGGAGATGGCCTGCCTGGGCGGTTTCCTGGCCGGGCGCGAGGCGGCGCGCCGCATGGTGCCGCGCGGCCGCGGCACCATCCTGTTCACCGGCGCCACGGCGTCGCTGCGCGGCGGCGCCAACTTCGCCGCCTTCGCCGGCGCCAAGCACGCGCTGCGCGCCCTGGCGCAGAGCATGGCGCGCGAGCTGGGCCCGCGCGGCATCCACGTGGCGCACGTGGTGGTGGACGGCGCCATCGACACCGCCTTCATCCGCGACAATTTCCCCGAGCGCTACGCCCTGAAGGACCAGGACGGCATCGTCAACCCCGAGCACATCGCCGACAGCTACTGGATGCTGCATTGCCAGCCGCGCGACGCCTGGACGCACGAGCTGGACCTGCGGCCCTGGATGGAGAAATTCTGATGAAGCAGGTCGATTTCTACTTCGACGTCGGCAGCCCGGCCGCCTACCTGGCGTGGACGCAGCTGCCTCGGCTGGCGGCCGAGACCGGCGCGGCGGTGCGCCACCAGCCCATGCTGCTGGGCGGCGTGTTCCAGGCCACCGGCAACCAGTCGCCCATGAACGTGCCGGCCAAGGGCCACTACATGCAGGCGGACCTGGAGCGCTTCGCGCGGCGCTACGGCGTGCCGTTCCGCCACAATCCGTTCTTTCCCATCAACACGCTGACGCTGATGCGCGGCGCCACCGGCGTGCAGCTGCGCGAGCCGGCGCGCCTGGCCGCCTACGTGGACGCGGTGTTCCGCGCCATCTGGGTCGAGGGACGCGACATGAACGATCCCGCCGTGGTCGGCCAGGCGCTGGCCGCCGCCGGCTTCCAGCCCGAGGTGCTGCTGGCCCTGACCCAGCAGCCCGAGGTCAAGGAGCGGCTCAAGACGGCCACCCAGGAGGCCGTGGCGCGCGGCGTCTTCGGCGCGCCCACCTTCTTCGTGGACGGCCAGATGTTCTGGGGCCAGGACCGCATCGATTTCGTCAAGGAGGCTTTGCTATGACCGACATCCTGGTGCACGCCGAAGCCGGCGTGATGACCCTTACCCTCAACCGCCTGGAACGCAAGAACTCCCTGACCGCCGCCATGTACGAGGCGCTGGCCGGCGCGGTGGCCTCGGCCGAGGCCGACCCCGCAGTGCGGGTGGTGGTCCTGCAAGGCCACGAGACCATCTTCTCCGCCGGCAACGACATCGGCGACTTCCTGCACAAGCCGCCGGCGGGGCTCGATTCGCCGGTGTTCCGCTTCCTGCGCGGCATCGCCACCTTCCCCAAACCGCTGCTGGCCGCCGTGTGCGGCCCGGCCGTGGGGGTGGGCACCACGATGCTGTTCCACTGCGACCTGGTCTATGCCGGCGACAACGCCGCCTTCTCCATGCCCTTCGTCAACCTGGGCCTGTGCCCGGAAGCGGCTTCCAGCCTGCTGGTGCCGCAGATGATGGGCTACCACCGCGCGGCCGAGGCGTTGCTGCTGGGCGAGCCCTTCATGGCCGAGGCGGCACTGGAGGTCGGCCTGGTCAACCGCGTGCTGCCGCCCACCGAGGCCAATGCCTATGCGCAGGCGCAGGCGCGCAAGCTGGCAGCCAAGCCGCTGTCCTCGCTGGTGGAAACCAAGCGGCTGATGAAGAAGGGCCAGCAGCCCCAGGTGCTGGCGCAGATGCAGGAGGAGGGCGCCAGCTTCGGCCGCATGCTCACCGAGCCGGCGGCCAAGGAGGCCTTCGGCGCCTTCCTGGACAAGCGCAAGCCGGACTTCTCCAGGCTCTGAGGTCTGTCTATCATTGCCGCTCCTGCTGCCTGAACGGTTCTGCCCATGGCCTACATGCTCCTGATCCACGAACCCGTCGGCCAGCGCGCCCTGCGCAGCGAAGCCGAGGGGCACGCGCTGTACGAGCGCATGCTGCGCTTTCGCGACGGCCTGCGCCAGCGCGGCCTGCTGGTGGTGGGCGAGTCGCTGGCTTCGCAGGACGCCCAGGCGGCGCAGGTGCGGGTGCAGGACGGCAAGGCGCGGGTGCTGGACGGCCCCTTCGCCGAGGCCAAGGAGATGGTGGGCGGCTTCTTCCTGCTGAACTGCGAAAGCCGCGAGCAGGCGCTGGCGGTGGCGGCCGAATGCCCGGCCGCCGCCTGGGCCACCGTCGAGGTGCGGGCGGTCGCACCCTGCTACCGCTAGCGCTTTCCGGGGCGCAGACCTAGGGTTTGTCCCAGGAGGCGGTTGTCGATCCGGGCCGGCCTGCCACGTCGTGCATCCAGACGGGCCTTCCGGCCCGCCAGCCCAGGAGCCGCGAATGCCCATGACCAGTCCCTGCCTGTGGTTCGACCGCCAGGCCCAGCAAGCCGCCGAGTTCTATGTCTCGGTCTTCCCCCGCTCACGCATCAAGACCGTCACGCACTACGGACCGGGCGGCCACATGCCCGAGGGCACGGTGCTCACCGTCGACTTCGAGCTGGACGGCCGCTCCTACACCGCGCTCAACGGCGGGACGCACTTCCGCTTTTCGCCGGCCGTCTCGCTGGTGATCCACTGCGCCAGCCAGGACGAGGTGGACCATTACTGGCAGCGCCTGTCGGCCGATACCGAGTGCGAGCAGTGCGGCTGGCTGGTGGACCGCTATGGCCTGTCCTGGCAGGTCGTGCCCACGGTGCTGATGGAGATGCTGCAGCACCCGGACGGCGCGCGGCGCCGGCGCGTGACCGCCGCGCTGCTGGCGATGAAGAAGCTCGACGTCGCCGGCCTGCAGCGGGCGTTCGACGCGTCCTGACCTCTCGAAAAAGGGAACACCATGCGATTCATGATCATCGTCAAGTCCACGCCCGAGTTCGAGGCCGAGACCACGCCGCAGGCACCGGACGAGAAACTGATGGCCGCGATGGCCGACTACCACGAGCAACTGGGCCGGGCCGGCGTGCTGCTGGACGCCAGCGGGCTGCAGCCCAGCCGCACGGGCTGGCGCATCGAGTACGACGGCCAGAGGCGCACCGTCATCGACGGCCCGTTCGCCGAGGCCAAGGAGCTGATCGCCGGCTTCACCATCATCCAGGTGCGCTCGCGCGAGGAGGCCCTGGAATGGTCGCGCCGCTTTCCCAACCCGGTGGGGGAGGACGCGCGCGCGGTGATCGAGGTGCGCCAGCTGTACGAGCTGGACGACTTCGCGCCCAGCGAACAGCTGGACCGCTTCCGCGAGATGAACACGCCCAGCCAGAAGTAGTCCTTCAACATCCAGCCAGGAACCCCCGCCATGAGCCGCCAAGTCTTCATCAACCTGCCCATCAAGAACATGGCCCGCAGCCAGGCTTTCTTCAAAGGCCTGGGCTTCGCCTTCAACCCGCAGTTCACCAACGAGCAGGGCGCCTGCATGGTGATCAGCGAGAACCACAGCTACGCCATGCTGCTGGTGGAATCGTTCTTCCAGGGCTTCACCAAGAAGCCGATCGCCGACGCTACCAAGACCACCGAGGTGCTGGTCTGCCTGTCCTGCGCCAGCCGCGCCGAGGTCGACGAGCTGGTGAAAAAAGCCCTGGCCGCCGGCGGCACCGCGCCCAACCCGCCGCAGGACCACGGCTTCATGTACGCCCACGGCTTCACCGACCTGGACGGCCACGTCTGGGAGCTGATGTGGATGGATCCGAATGCGGCACCGCCGCAGGCCTGAGGCCGGATGCATTCCGCCACCCACCAGGCGATCTCCGCGGTCTGGCGCATCGAATCGGCCAAGATCGTCGCCGTCGTGGCCCGCATGGTGCGCGACGTCGGCGTGGCCGAGGAGCTGGCGCAGGACGCGCTGATCGCCGCCTTGGAAAGCTGGCCGGCCAAGGGCGTTCCCGACAAGCCCGGCGCCTGGCTGATGACGGCGGCCAAGCGCAAGGCGCTGGACCACCTGCGGCACGCCAAGATGAGCGGCGAGAAGCTGGACGAGATCGGCCATGACCTCGAGGCCCAGGAGGCGCTGATCGTGCCGGACTTCGTCGATGCGCTGGACGCCGCGCGGCAGGACGAGATCGGCGACGACCTGCTGCGGCTGATCTTCACCGCCTGCCACCCGGTGCTGCCCACCGAGGCGCGCGTCGCGCTCACGCTGCGGCTGCTGGGCGGCCTGACCACGCACGAGATCGCGCGCGCCTTCCTGGTGCCCGAGCCGACCATCGCCCAGCGCATCGTGCGCGCCAAGCGCAGCCTGCGCGAAGCCCGGGTGCCCTACGAGGTGCCGCGCGGCGCGCAGCTGGGCGAACGCCTGGCCTCGGTGCTGGAGGTGGTCTACCTGGTGTTCAACGAAGGCTACACCGCCACGGCCGGCGAGGACTGGATGCGCCCGGCGCTGGCCGAGGAGGCGATGCGCCTGGGGCGCATGCTGGCCGAGCTGGCGCGCGACGAGCCCGAGGTGCAGGGCCTGGCCGCGCTGATGGAGCTGCAGGCCTCGCGCATGAAGGCGCGCACCGACGCGGCCGGCCGCCCCATCCTGCTGGCCGAGCAGGACCGCGGCCGCTGGGACCGGTTGCTGATCCGCCGTGGCCTGGCCTCCCTGGAACGCGCCGAGGCGCTGGCCCGGCAGCGCGGCCAGGCGCCCGGCCCCTATGCCCTGCAGGCGGCCATCGCGGCCTGCCATGCGCGCGCGCCCTCGGCGGCCGAGACCGACTGGCCGCGGATCGCCGACCTGTACGGCGCGCTGGCGCACACCGCGCCGTCCCCCGTGGTGGAGCTCAACCGCGCCGTGGCCGTGGCCATGGCCTTCGGCCCCGAAGCGGGCCTGGCCGTGCTGGAGCCCCTGCGCGGCGAGAAGGCGCTGCAGAATTACCAGTGGCTGCCCAGCGTGCGCGGCGACCTGCTGGCCCGGCTGGGCCGCCATGAAGAGGCGCGGGCCGAGTTCGAGCGGGCGGCCGCGCTCGCCTCCAACGCCCGGGAACGCGAATTGCTACTGCAGCGGGCACGAGGAACGAAACCATGAGCCAGGACCAGGACCAGGACCAGGACGCACGACCCATCGCCATCCACGACCGGCCCGAGCGGGAACGCTACGAACTCGACGCCGGCGGGGCAGTGGCGGCCATCATCGACTACCGGCTGCGCGGCCAGCGCATCGCGCTGCTGCACACCGAGGTGCAGCCCGAACACGAAGGCGGCGGGCTGGGCACGCAGCTGGCCCGCCATGCCCTGGACGACGCCCGGCGGCGCGGGCTGAAGGTCGTGCCCTCGTGTTCCTTCATCGCGGCCTACGTGCGCCGCCATCCGCAGTACCAGGACCTGGTGGCGGACTGAGCCGCGGAGGGTCAGCCGCCGCCCAGTTCCTCCAGCTTGGCCTGCGCGGCGCGCTTGCCCATGCCGCGCAGCGAGGCGATGGCCTGCAGCTGGCGGGCCCGCGGCCGCGCGCGGCCGTCTTCCCACTTGTACACCGACTGCGCCGACACGCCCAGCAGCGAGGCCAGGGCGGCGGCCGACAGGCCCAGGCGCTTGCGCTGCGCCGCCAGTCCCTTGGCCGAGAAACGCAGCGACGGGCTGTCGTCATCCGCCTCGGTCTCCTGCGCGCGTGCGGTGGCCCGGCCGCCTGCCTTGCCCAGCCGGTTCACCTGCTTTTCCAGCGTGTCGATGCGACGGCGCAGGGTGGCGATCTGGCCCCGGTAGTGGGCGTTGAGTTTCTTGAGTTGCTGCGTCTCGCCGCGAAGCTCCTTGCGGGCGACACGGGCGATCTCGCTTTTCAGGACCGCTGCGATATTTGGCATCGTCTTCTGGTTCCAAGGACGTCGAGAGAGAGAGGTGGGGATCATAAACACAAGCGTACGAAGGCCCGCCAACGCGACAATAGCCCCATGACCCGCCACCCATCCGCCGCCCCCGGCGACTTCGAACCCGAGTTCGTCGACGGCCTGCGCGCCATCTTCGAGGAGAAGATCGTCTTCAACCAGGTGCTGGGCCTGAAGATCACCGCCTTGCAGCCCGATGGCGTCGTGGGCCGCATCGCCATGAGGCGCGACCTGATCGGCCACTACGGCCACAACCGGCTGCACGGCGGCGTGGTCAGCGCGGGGCTGGACGCGATGGGCGGGCTGGCGGTGATGGCGGCGATCGGCGCGCGCCACATGGACGAGGCGCCGGCGCAGCGCCTGCACCGCTTTGCCAAGCTGGGCACCATCGACCTGCGCATCGACTACCTGCGCCCGGCGATCGGCGAGCATTTCGAGCTGCAGGCGCAGGTGCTGCGCCTGGGCTCGCGGGTGGCCTCCACCCGCATGGAATTCCTGGGCCCGGACGGCAAGCTGCTGTCCACCGGCGCCGGCGCCTACATCGTTTCCTGAAGCGGCGGCGCCCGCGCGGCGCTTCCTACAATCGCCGCCATGAAGCCCCTCCTGGTTCGAGGCCGTGCCCTGGCCGGCGGCACCACCCCCGCCGTGTGCGCGCCGCTGGTGGCCCATGACGCGCCAGGCCTGCTGGCCGAGGCCGCCGCCGTGGCGGCGCTGGGCCCCGACCTGCTGGAATGGCGGGTCGATTTCTTTGAAGGCATCGCCCGCACCGGCGAGGTGGTGGAGCTGGCCTCGGCGATCAAACGGGCGGCGGGCGGCCTGCCGCTGCTGTTCACGCGGCGTTCGGCGCGCGAGGGCGGCCAGCCCATCGCGCTGGACGAGGCCGCGGTGGCCGCGCTGTGCCGCGCGGTGTGCGCCGGCGGCGGCGTGGACCTGGTCGACTACGAGATGGACCACGACCCCGCCCACGTGGCGGCGGTGCGCGAGGCCGCGCGGACGCATGGCGTGGGGCTGGTGCTGTCGTTCCACGACTTCCAGGGCACGCCGCCGGTCGAGGCCTTGCTGGGGCGCTTGCGGCAGGCGGCCGCACTGGGCGCCGACGTGGCCAAGCTGGCGGTGATGCCGCGCGACATGGGCGACGTGCTGAACCTGCTGTCGGCCACCTGGCAGGCCAGCCAATCGCTGCCCATCCCGCTCATCAGCATGGCCATGGGGCCGCTGGGCGCGGTCACGCGGCTGGCCGGCGGCGCCTTCGGCTCGGCCCTGAGTTTCGGGGCGGGGCAGGCGGCCTCGGCGCCGGGGCAGATGCCCATCGCCGAGCTGCGCCAGGGACTGACCCTGCTGCAGAGGGCTATGGAGCGTCGGGCCTAGCCCTGCACCCCGCCATTGGGCTGCTTGCGGATGGTGGTGAACAGGTTCCAGGCCACCAGGAACATGGCGGCGATGACCGGGCCGATGACGAAGCCGTTCAGGCCGAACACCGCGATGCCGCCCAGGGTGGCGATCAGCACCAGGTAGTCGGGCATGCGGGTGTCCTTGCCCACCAGGATGGGCCGCAGCAGGTTGTCGACCAGGCCGATCACCAGCACGCCCCAGGCCGTCAGGCCCAGCCCGGCCACGATTTCGCCGGTGAACAGGAAGTACAGGGCCACCGGGCCCCAGACCAGGGCCGCGCCCACGGCCGGCAGCAGGGACAGCAGCGCCATCAGCGCGCCCCACAGCAGCGGCCCCGGCAGGCCCAGCACCCAGAAGGCCAGGCCGCCCAGCACGCCCTGGATCAGCGCGATCACGATGTTGCCCTTGACGGTGGCCCGCACCACGGTGACGAACTGGCCGAGCAGCCGGTGCGTCTGCTGTTCCTGCAGCGGGATGGCCTCGGCGATGCGCTCGCTCAGCCGGGCGCCGTCGCGCAGCAGGAAGAACAGCAGGTACAGCATGACGAAGAAGGCGATCACGAAATCGAGCGTGATCTGGCCGATGCCCAGCAGCCGGGTGGTGATGATCTGGCCGCTGCTGGTGAGCAGGCCCGTCAGGCGCTGCTGCAGCGCGCCCACGTTCACCAGGTCGAAGCGTTCCAGCACGGCGCGCCCCCAGGGCGGCAGCGCATCCAGCATGCGCTGCAGGTACTGGCCGAACTGCAGCTCGCCCGAGCGCACCTTCTGCACCACCACCGAGGCCTCCTGCACCACCGAGAAGCCCACCATGATCAGCGGCAGGATCACGATGAGCAGGATGAGCAGCAGCGTCAGCAGCGCCGCCAGCGTCGGCCGCCGGTTGGCCTGCCGCTGCACGCGGCGGTGCACCGGGGCGAACACGATGGCGATGAAGATCGCCCACAGAACCGCGCCGACGAAGGGCAGCAGGATGAGCACGAACGCCACCGTGACGACGGCCACCAGCCACAGCAGGGTCTTGTGCTCCAGGGTGGGCGACTGCAGGGGATCGGGCGGCGTCATGGGCGGGCAGGTGAATGGGGGCGCAAGGTTATCACCCCGCTAGCGAGGGATGGGCCGCGGTTTGCCGTTGTCGTCGATGGCCACGTAGGTGAGCGAGGCTTCGGTCACCTTGATGTAGTTGCCCTGCGAGCCGAAGCGCTCGGCGAAGACCTCCACCTGCACCGTGATCGAGGTGCGGCCGATGCGCGTGACGTGGGCGTAGAAGGACAGGATGTCGCCCACCCGCACCGGCTGCTTGAAGACGAACTGGTTGACCGCCACCGTCGCCATGCGCCCCTTGGCATGGCGCGCCGGCACCACCGCGCCGGCCAGGTCCACCTGGGCCATGACCCAGCCGCCGAAGATGTCGCCGTTGCCGTTGGTGTCGGCCGGCATCGGGATGACCTTGAGCACCAGCTCCCGGTCGGTGGGCAGCTGCACGTAGGCGGCGGCGCTTGCATTCGCGGACATGGTCACAATCTCCTCTGGCTCACTCCAACACCGATTGTCCCCGATGCGCCGCGCCGGCGAACTTGCCGCTCCCCCCCAGGCCTCCTCCTCCCCCGCCCAGGCGCCCACCCGCGGCCGCGACTGGGCCACGCTGCGCCGGCTGCTGCCCTACCTGTGGCAGTACAAGTGGCGCGTGCTGGCGGCGCTGGCGTTCATGGTCGGCGCCAAGCTGGCCAACGTCAGCGTGCCGTTGCTGCTCAAGAACCTGGTCGACACGATGAGCTTCAAGCCGGGCGACCCGGCGGCGGTGCTGGTGGTGCCGATCGGCCTGCTGGTGGGCTACGGCCTGCTGCGGCTGTCGACATCCCTGTTCACCGAGCTGCGCGAACTGGTGTTCGCCAAGGCCACCCAGGGCGCGGCGCGCAGCATCGCGCTGGAGACCTTCCAGCACCTGCATTCCCTGTCGCTGCGCTTCCACCTGGAGCGGCAGACCGGCGGCATGACGCGCGACATCGAGCGCGGCGTGCGCGGCATCGAGTCGCTGATCTCGTACTCGCTCTACAGTGTGGTGCCCACGCTGACCGAGGTGGCGCTGGTGCTGGGCATCCTGGCGGTGAAGTTCGACGCCGGCTTCGCCTGGATCACGCTGGCGGCGCTGGGCGTGTACATCCTCTTCACCGTCACGGTGACCGAGTGGCGCACCAAGTTCCGCCGCGAGGCCAACGAGTTCGACTCGGCGGCCCACACCCGGGCCATCGACTCGCTGCTGAACTACGAGACCGTCAAGTACTTCAACAACGAGGGCTTCGAAGCGCGGCGCTACGACGAGAGCCTGGAGCGGCTGCGCAAGTCGCGCCTGAAGTCGCAGACCACGCTGTCCATGCTCAACACCGGGCAGCAGCTGATCATCGCCATCGGCCTGGTGGCCATGCTGTGGCGCGCCACCGAGGGCGTGGCGCAGGGGCGCATGACGCTGGGCGACCTGGTGATGATCAACGCCTTCATGATCCAGCTGTACATCCCGCTCAATTTCCTGGGCGTGCTGTACCGGGAGATCAAGCAGAGCCTGACGGACCTGGACAAGATGTTCGTGCTGATGGAGCGCGAGCGCGAGGTGGCGGACAAGGCTGGCGCGCCGGCGCTGGCGGGACTGGAGCGGCCCACGGTGCGCTTCGAGCACGTGCACTTCGCCTACGAGCCCAGCCGGCCCATCCTGCACGACGTGAGCTTCGAGATCCCGGCCGGCAAGACGGTGGCGGTGGTCGGGCCCTCGGGCTCGGGCAAGTCGACGCTGGCGCGGCTGCTGTACCGCTTCTACGACGTCGGCATCCCGGGCAGCCCTTCGGTGGCCGGGGGCATCACCATCGCCGGCCAGGATATCCGCGAGGTCACCCAGGCCAGCGTGCGCCGGGCCATCGGCATCGTGCCGCAGGACACGGTGCTGTTCAACGACACGGTGGAATACAACATCGCCTACGGCCGCGCCGGCGCCAGCCGCGCCGAGGTGGAGGCGGCGGCCCGGGCGGCGCACATCCACGACTTCATCCGCTCCACCCCCAAGGGCTACGACACCATGGTGGGCGAGCGCGGCCTCAAGCTGTCGGGCGGGGAGAAGCAGCGCGTGGCGATCGCCCGCACCCTGCTGAAGGACCCGCCCATCCTGATCTTCGACGAGGCCACCTCGGCGCTGGATTCGGCCAACGAGCGCGCCATCCAGGCCGAGCTGGAAAGCGCGGCGCGCAACAAGACCACCCTGGTGATCGCCCACCGGCTGTCCACCGTGGTCCATGCCCACGAGATCCTGGTCATGGAGGCCGGCCGCATCATCGAGCGCGGCACGCACGAGGCCTTGCTGGCGTCGGGCGGCCGCTACGCGCGGATGTGGGCATTGCAACAACGCCGGGGCGACAAGATCGAGCCGCAAGCAGCGATCCAGTCGCTTCCGGGTTAAAGCTGAGGTACAACCCCATTCCATGATCGGTCTTACTGCCATCCGCCTTGCCGCCCTCGTCGCTGTCGCCTATGCCCTGTTGCTGCTCAGTGGCGGGCTGATCGGGGTGGCCGGCGGCGGCAGCCGCCTCAGCCTGAGCGTCAGCCTGGCCCAGCCGGTGACCTGGCTGATGGCCCTGCTGTCGCTGCTGATCGCCTGGGCGCTGTGGAGCCGCTATGCCTGGGGCTGGTGGCTGGGCCTGGCGGCGGCGCTGTTCCAGCTGTGGCGCATCGTGAGCGCGATCATCGCGCGGCCGGGCTACCCGCAGCTGCCCTCGCCCGGCACACTGCTGGTTCTGGGGTTGCTGGTGGCTTTCCTGATCCTGCTGTTCCTGCCCCGGGCCCGCGCGGCCTGCAGCCGCTGACAGCCTGAACAACGAGGAGTCCCTCATGGCACTGCGCACCGTCCGCCGTCTCGCCGTCGCCGGCGTCCTGCTGGCAGCGGCCGCGCTGCTCAATCCCTCGCCCGACAGGCACCGGGCCGGGCTGCGCCAGTCGGTGGCCGAGCGCAGCCCGCTGGCCGGCGCGCTGGGCATCGGTGCCGTGGCGGCCTTCGCCTCGAGGTACCACACGCTGGGCGTGGCTTCCTACACCACGGTGGGCGACCGCATCGCCACCATCGGGGCCTTCGGCCTGGTCTTCACGCTCAATGCCTCCCCGGCCCGCTGAGGCCGGCCGCCCGCCCGTGCGCATCGGCCTGATCTCCGATACCCACGGGCTGCTGCGGCCCGAGGCGCTGGCGTTCCTGGCCGGCAGCGACCACATCCTGCATGCCGGCGACATCGGCGATGCGGCCATCCTGGAAGCCCTGGCGGGCATCGCGCCGCTGACCGCGGTGCGCGGCAACAACGACACGGGGCCCTGGGCGCGGCAGCTCAAGGAGGTGGAGCAGCTGCGCCTGGCCGGCGTGGGCATCCACCTGCTGCACGACCGCCATGAGCTGGCCATTGATCCGCCGGCCAGCGGCGTGCGCGTGGTCGTGGCCGGGCATTCGCACAAGCCGCTGGTGCAGGAGCAGGGTGGCGTGCTGTACATCAACCCCGGCAGCGCCGGGCCGCGGCGCTTCTCGCTGCCGGTCTCGGTGGGCGAACTGCTGATCGAGGATGGCGGGGTGAGGGCGCGCACGGTGACGCTGGAGGTCGCGCCGCGCCCGCGCCGATAATCGCCGGCCATGGAGACCAAGTGGCTGGAAGACTTCGTGAGCCTGGCCGAGACGCGCAGCTTCAGCCGCTCGGCGCAGCTGCGCCACGTCACCCAGCCCGCCTTCTCCCGCCGCATCCAGGCGCTGGAAGCCTGGGCCGGCACCGACCTGGTGGACCGCAGCTCCTACCCCACGCGGCTGACGCCGGCCGGCCAGACCCTGTATGCCCAGTCGCTGGAGATGCTGCAGGCGCTGCAGAGCACGCGGGCCATGCTGCGCGGGCACTCGGCGGCCGGGCAGGACGTGATCGAGTTCGCGGTGCCGCACACCCTGGCCTTCACCTTCTTCCCGGCCTGGGTGTCCAGCCTGCGCGAGAAGTTCGGCCCCATCAAGAGCCGGCTGATCGCGCTGAACGTGCACGACGCGGTGATGCGCCTGGTCGAGGGCGGCTGCGACCTGCTGATCGCCTACCACCATGCCTCGCAGCCGTTCCAGCTGGACGCCGACCGCTACGAGATGGTGGACCTGGGCGAGGAGATGCTGGCCCCGTACTGCAAGCCCGACGCGCGCGGCGAGCCGCTGTTCAGGCTGCCGGGGCGTCCCGGCCAGCCGCTGCCCTACCTGGGCTACGCGCCGGGCGCCTACCTGGGTCGCGTGACCGAGCTCATCCTCAAGCAGTCGGGCACCGCCATCCACCTGGACCGCGTGTACGAGACCGACATGGCCGAAGGCCTGAAGGTGATGGCGGTGGAGGGGCATGGCCTGGCCTTCCTGCCGCACAGCGCCGTGAAGAAGGAGCTGCGGGCCCGGCGCCTGGTCGCCGCCGCCCCGGCCGACCTCGGCCTGGAGATGCCCATGGACGTGCGCGCCTACCGCGAGAAGCCGCAGGGGCGCGAGGCGCCCAAGGGCACGGCGCAGGCGCTGTGGGCCTTCCTGGCGGGCCAGGTGCCTCATAAATAATTTGCATAACGGCGCCCGCAAACGGCATTGGCTTGCTGCTGGGCCGCCATCTACAGTTCGCGCCACCTCAAGAACACATCGCCCATGTCCAGCCCGTACCGCGTCGAACGAGATTTCCTAGGCGAGAAACAGATACCGGCGCAGGCCTACTGGGGGGTCCACACGGCGCGGGCGATCGAGAACTTCCCCATCAGCGGCACGCCGGTGTCGGCCATGCCGGACCTCATCCGCGCCTTCGGCCATGTCAAGAAGGCCGCCGCCCGGGCCAACCTGCAGCTGGGCGCGCTGGACGACAAGCGCGCCCGGGCCATCATGTTCGCCTGCGAACGGCTGGTCGCGGGCGAGTACCACGATCAGTTCGTGGTCGACGTGATCCAGGGCGGCGCCGGCACCTCGACCAACATGAACGCCAACGAGGTGATCGCCAATCTGGCGCTGGAGAAGCTGGGTTTCGAGAAGGGCCGCTACGACGTGCTGCACCCCAACGACCACGTCAACGCCTCGCAGAGCACCAACGACGTCTACCCCACGGCCGTGCGGCTGTCCCTGTGGACCGGCATCGACCGGCTGCTCGCCTCCATGGCGCGGCTGCGCGCCGGCTTCGAGGCCAAGGCCGAGGAATTCAAGGGCGTGCTCAAGATCGGCCGCACCCAGCTGCAGGACGCCGTGCCCATGACGCTGGGGCAGGAGTTCTCCACCTACGCGGTGATGCTGGAGGAGGACGAGGCCCGGCTGCGCGAGGCGCGCGCCCTGATCCAGGAGATCAACCTGGGCGCCACGGCCATCGGCACCGGCATCAACGCGCCGGCCGGCTACGCCGACCTGGCCTGCCAGGAGCTGGCGGGGATCAGCGGCATCCCGGTGGTCAAGTCCAAGAACCTGGTGGAGGCGACCCAGGACACCGGCGCCTTCGTGCAGCTGTCGGGCGTGCTCAAGCGGGTGGCCACCAAGCTGTCGAAAACGTGCAACGACCTGCGGCTGCTGTCCAGCGGCCCGCAGGCCGGCTTCGGCGACATCAAGCTGCCGGCGCGCCAGGCCGGCTCGTCCATCATGCCGGGCAAGGTCAACCCGGTGATCCCCGAGGTGATGAACCAGGTGGCCTTCGAGGTCATCGGCAACGACGTGACCGTGACCCTGGCCTCCGAGGCCGGCCAGCTGCAGCTCAACGCCTTCGAGCCCATCATGGGCTGGAGCCTGTTCAAGAGCATCAAGCACCTGTCCAACGCCTGCCTGACGCTGCACGACCACTGCGTGACCGGCATCGAGGCCAACCACGACCTGCTGGCGCGGCGCGTGCGCGAGTCGGTGACGCTGGTCACGGCCCTCAATCCCATCATCGGCTACGAGAAGGCCGCCATGATCGCCAAGACCGCCATCGCCACGGGAGCGCCCATCGACGAGGTGGCGCAGGCGCTGGGCATCCTGACGCGCGAGCAGATGGAGGCGCTGCTGGTGCCCGAAAAGCTGACGGAGCCCTTGCGGCTGGCGAATTGAGGCGCGCGGCAGGCACAAAGCCTGCTTAGGGTTTGCTTGAGGGTAATCCCGCAAGGCCGAGTCCCTAGAATTTGGCCATCCCAGCTTCACCACAGGAGATCTCCATGAAAAAGCATTTGTTGGCCCTCGCCATCGCGGCCGTCGCCGGTGGCGCCTCCGCCCAGGCGAACGACACCGTGGCCAAGGCCAAGGCGTCGGGCGTCGTCACCATGGGCGTGCGCGACTCGTCGGGCGCCCTGTCCTACACCCTGGGCGACGGCAAGTACGCCGGCTACCACGTGGAGATCTGCCAGCGCGTGATCGCCAACCTGGAGAAGGCCGCCGGCCGCAAGCTGGAAGTCAAGTACCAGCCCGTGACCTCGCAGAACCGCATCCCGCTGGTGCAGAACGGCACCGTGGACATCGAGTGCGGCTCCACCACCAACAACGCCACGCGCCAGAAGGACGTGGCCTTCCTGCCCACCACCTTCGTCGAGGAGGTGCGCATCGCCGTCAAGGCCAACTCGGGCATCAACTCCATCGCCCAGCTGGCCGGCAAGAACGTGGCCACCACCACCGGCACCACCTCCGTGCAGCACCTGCGCAAGCACGAGCGCGGCGCGGGCATCCAGTTCAACGAGATCTACGGCAAGGACCACGCCGAGAGCTTCCTGCTGCTGGAGTCGGGCCGCGCCGACGCCTTCGTGATGGACGGCGCCATCCTGGCCGGCAACATCGCCACTTCCAAGAACCCGGCCGACTTCAAGCTGGTGGGCGAGGTGCTCTCCGTCGAGCCCATCGCCATCATGGTCCGCAAGGACGATGCCGCGCTCAAGAAGATCGGCGACGACACCGTCCGCGAGCTGGCCAAGTCGGGCGAGCTGGCCAAGCTGTGGGACAAGTGGTTCCAGCAGCCCATCCCGCCGAAGAACACCAAGGTGGGCTACGCCGTCAGCGAGAGCACCAAGGCGGCCTGGGCCAACCCGAACGACAAGCCGATGGAAGAGTACGCCAAGAAGTAAGCGGCGCCGCAGCGACCAACGGATCCCCGCCCGGCATGGCCCGGCGGGGATTCTTTTGAACAAGCAGAGAGACATCATCCCGCACGGGAGACGCAATGACCTGGGACTGGACGGTATTCCTCAACGACGACGGGAGCGGGCGCACCTACCTCCAGTGGATGTTCGAGGCCTGGCGCTGGACGCTGGCCGTGGCGGGCGCTTCCTGGGTGATCGCGGTCCTGACCGGCGCCCTGGTCGGCACGGTGCGCACCCTGCCCAACAGCCCCTGGGTGGTGCGCATCGCCAACGCCTGGGTGGAGCTGTTCCGCAACATCCCCATCCTGGTCCAGCTGTTCATCTGGTACTTCGTCGTGCCCCGGGTGTTCCCGTTCTTCCAGCAGGTGCCGGGCTTCCTGCTGGTGGTGTTCGCGCTGGGCTTCTTCACCTCGGCGCGCATCGCCGAGCAGGTGCGCGCCGGCATCCAGGCGCTGCCGCGCGGCCAGCGCTACGCCGGCCTGGCCATGGGCTTCACCACGGCCCAGACCTACCGCTACGTCATCCTGCCGATGGCCTTCCGCATCATCCTGCCGCCCCTGACCAGCGAGTCCATGAACCTGCTGAAGAACTCGTCGGTGGCGTTCGCCGTGTCCATCGCCGAGCTCACCATGTTCGCCATGCAGGCGCAGGAGGAGACCTCGCGCGGCATCGAGATCTACCTGGCCGTCACGGCGCTGTACGCCGTGTCCGCCTTCGCCGTCAACCGCGTGTTCGCCTTCATCGAGCGGCGCGTGCAGATCCCCGGCTTCATCGTGGCCGGCGGCACGGGAGGCCACTGATGGGCGGCCTGGACCTGACGTTCCTGAACTGGGAACTGATCCGCAACTTCGTGCTCAAGGGCTTCTGGTTCAGCGTCCAGCTGACCATCATCGCCACCCTGGGCGGCATCGTCTTCGGCACCGTGCTGGCGCTGATGCGCCTGTCGGGCAAGAAGGTCCTGATGCTGCCGGCCACCATCTACGTCAACGGCATGCGCTCCATCCCTCTGGTGATGGTGATCCTGTGGTTCTTCCTGCTGGTGCCGGTGATCATCGGCCGGCCGGTGGGGGCGGAGTATTCGGCCATCATCACCTTCGTCGCCTTCGAGGCGGCGTACTTCAGCGAGATCATGCGCGCCGGCATCCAGTCCATCCCGCGCGGGCAGGTGTACGCCGGCCAGGCGCTGGGCATGACCTACGGGCAGAACATGCGGCTGGTGGTGCTGCCCCAGGCCTTCCGCAACATGCTGCCGGTGCTGCTGACCCAGACCATCATCCTGTTCCAGGACACCTCGCTGGTCTACGCCATCGGCGCCTACGACCTGCTCAAGGGCTTTTCCACGGCCGGCAAGATCTACGGCCGGCCCGAGGAGGCCTACCTGCTGGCCGCCGTGGTCTATTTCGTCGTCTGCTACAGCCTGTCCTACCTGGTCAAGCGCCTGCAGGCGCGCATCGCCATCATCCGCTGAACGCGAGGCAAGTCATGATCGAGATCAACAACGTTTCCAAGTGGTACGGGCCGGTTCAGGTGCTGACCGACTGCTCGGTGCAGATCAGCAAGGGCGACGTGGTGGTCGTGTGCGGCCCCTCCGGCTCGGGCAAGTCCACGCTGATCAAGGCCGTCAACGGCCTGGAGCCGATCCAGAAGGGCACGATCACGGTGGACGGCGTGCCGGTCAACGACCCCCGGACCAACCTGCCCAAGCTGCGCAGCCGGGTGGGCATGGTGTTCCAGCACTTCGAGCTGTTCCCGCACCTGTCGGTGACCGAGAACCTGACCATCGCCCAGATCAAGGTGCTGGGCCGCAGCCAGGACGAGGCCCAGGCCCGCGGCCTGAAGATGCTGGACCGCGTGGGCCTGATGGCGCACAAGGACAAGTTCCCCGGCCAACTCTCGGGCGGGCAGCAGCAGCGGGTGGCCATCGCCCGCGCCCTGTCCATGGACCCCATCGTCATGCTGTTCGACGAGCCGACCTCGGCGCTGGACCCGGAGATGGTGGGCGAGGTGCTGGACGTGATGGTCAAGCTGGCGGGCGAGGGCATGACCATGATGGTGGTCACGCACGAGATGGGCTTCGCCCGCAAGGTCGCCAACCGGGTGATCTTCATCGACGTGGGCGGCCGCATCCTGGAGGACTGCGGCAAGGAGGAGTTCTTCGGCCACCCCGAGAACCGGCAGGCGCGGACCAAGGACTTCCTCAACAAGATCTTGAGTCACTGAAGAAAACGCTGCGCGTTTTTTCAGTGGTTTTTCCTGATCAGATGAAAGAGGCCGGGCAAGCCCGGCCTCTTTCATGAGGTGGTCGTCCTGCGCGCTGCTGCGGCCGACCGACGCCCCTGCGGGGTTTGGGACAATGCGCCCATGACGCAGCAGCTCACCCTCACCCGTCCCGACGACTGGCACCTGCACGTGCGTGACGGCGCGGCCATGGCGGCCGTGGTGCCGCACACGGCGGCGCAGTTCGCGCGGGCCGTCATCATGCCCAACCTGCGCCCGCCGGTGACCACCGCGGCGCAGGCGGCCGCGTACCGCGAACGCATCCTCGCCGTGGTGCCGCAGGGCCTGGACTTCCAGCCGCTGATGACGCTGTACCTCACCGACAACCTGCCGCCCGACGAGATCCGCCGCGCGCGAGAGGCCGGCGTGGTGGCGCTCAAGCTCTACCCGGCCGGCGCCACCACCAACAGCGACGCCGGCGTGACCGACATCCGCAAGACGTACCGCACGCTGGAGGCCATGCAGCGCGAAGGCCTGCCGCTGCTGGTGCACGGCGAGGTCACCTCGCCCGAGGTCGACCTGTTCGACCGCGAGGCGGTGTTCATCGACCAGCAGCTCATCCCGCTGCGCCGCGACTTCCCCGGCCTGAAGATCGTGATGGAGCACATCACCACCCGCGAGGCCGCGCAGTACGTCGGCGAGGCCGATGCGCTGACGGCGGCCACCATCACCGCCCACCACCTGCTGTACAACCGCAACGCCATCTTCACCGGCGGCATCCGGCCGCACTACTACTGCCTGCCGGTGCTCAAGCGCGAGACCCACCGCCTGGCGCTGGTGCAGGCCGCCACCTCCGGCAGTCCGCGGTTCTTCCTGGGCACGGACAGCGCGCCGCACCCGGCGCACCTGAAGGAGCACGCCACCGGCTGCGCCGGCTGCTACACGGCGCATGCGGCGATCGAGCTGTACGCCGAGGCTTTCGACGCCGCCGGCGCGCTGGACAGGCTGGAGGGCTTCGCCAGCTTCCACGGCGCGGACTTCTACGGCCTGCCGCGCAACGCCGGCCGGCTCACCCTGCGCCGCCAGGCCTGGACCGCGCCGGCCAGCTACCCCTTCGGCGAGGCCGAGCTCAAGCCGCTGCGCGGCGGCGAAGCGCTGGCGTGGCAGGTGGCGGCATGACCGGCAAGCCCCGCGTCGCGCTCCTGATCGATGCCGATAATTCGCCGGCGTCCAAGATCGGGCTGATCCTCAACGAGCTCTCGACCCAGGGCGAGACCAACATCCGGCGCGCCTACGGCAACTGGAAGAAGACCGAGCTCAAGGGCTGGGAGGAGCAGCTGCACGAGCACGCGATCCGGCCGATGCAGCAGTTCGACTACAGCAAGGGCAAGAACGCGAGCGACATGGCGATGGTGATCGACGCGCTGGACCTGCTCTACACCGACCGGCCGGATGCGTTCGGCATCGTGTCGTCCGACTCCGACTTCACGCCGCTGGTGATGCACCTGCGCGCCAAGGGCGCCGCCGTCTACGGCTTCGGCGCGCGCAAGACGCCCGAGCCCTTCGTCAACGCCTGCTCGCGCTTCCTGTTCCTGGACGACCTGCGCGCCGCCAGCGGCAGCGACGAGGGTGACGCGGCCGACGCCGACCGGGGCCCGCGCCTGCGCATGCCGCCGGCCGAGCTGCGGCAGGACCGTAAGCTGGTGGCGCTGCTGCGCAACGCGGTGCAGTCGGCCGCCGATGACGACGGTTGGGCCTACGTGAACGACGTGCGCCAGCAGATCGGCAACCAGGCCTCGTTCGACCAGCGCAACTACGGCTACTCCACGCTGACCAAGCTGCTGGCGGCGATCGACCTGTTCGACTTCGCGGACGAAGGCACCTCCAACGTATCGGTGCGCGAGAAGCGCGACAAGCCGCCCGGGGGGGCGCGGCGCAAGTGACCGCAGGGGTCGATTGGGCGCAGCCCTGGTTCGTGCCCTGGGCGGGCCCCGGCCGCCTGGCGGAGGCGGCCCTGGCCGCTGGGCGATCGACGGCCGAGGCGCTCGCCGCGGCCGGGCCCGCGCCGGTGCGCTTCGTCCCGCAGGAGGCGCTGCCCGCGGGCACGCCGTACGAGCGCTTCGTGCACGAGACCGGCTGCTGCCCGGTGCGCCCCGGCCTGCACGACTTCTTCAACGGGATCGTCTGGCTGGGCCTGCCGCGCACCAAGCGGCGGCTGAACCAGCTCCAGGCGCAGCAGATCGCGGCGCACGGCGTGGGCGGCGCCCGCGGGCCGGTACGCGACGCCATCACCGTGCTGGACGAGAACGGCGCGCTGCTGCAGGCCCCGCCGCCGCTGTGGGACGCGCTGCTGGCGCGCGACTGGCGGCGCCTGTTCGTCGAGCTGCGGCCGCGCTGGGCACAGGCGCGGCTGCTGGTGGTGGGCCACGCGCTGCTGGAAAAGCTGGCGGCGCCGCGCAAGGACCTCACGGCCCATGTCTGGCGCGAGCCCTGCCCGGCGGCGGAGCCGGCGCAGGCCGACGCCTGGCTGGCCGGGCGCTGCACCGCGCAGGCGCTGGCGGCCAAGCCGTTCACGCCGCTGCCGGTGCTGGGCGTGCCGGGCTGGTGGGCGCCCAACGAGAACTTTTCCTTCTACGACGACTCCCTTGTCTTCCGGCCGCGCCGGGGTCCCTGAT
The DNA here is from genome assembly GCF_000215705.1 of Ramlibacter tataouinensis TTB310. Taxonomy (NCBI): domain Bacteria; kingdom Pseudomonadati; phylum Pseudomonadota; class Betaproteobacteria; order Burkholderiales; family Comamonadaceae; genus Ramlibacter; species Ramlibacter tataouinensis. The sequence goes on from NC_015677.1 coordinate 974,438, forward strand.
GCGCAGGAATGCCCGTACGGCCGGTCGGTCTTGGCTTGATTTCGCCCGGCTCGGCCTTATCTTTCGCGCCGGGTGGCCGTCATCCCCACCCTCGGAGCTTCCAACGTGAAACGCATTCTTCTGTTCGTCGCGACCAACCTGGCCGTGGTGGTGGTGCTGGGCATCGTCGCCAGCCTGCTGGGCGTCAACCGCTACCTCACCGCCAACGGCCTGAACCTGGGCGCCCTGCTGGGCTTCGCGCTCATCATGGGCTTCGGCGGCGCCATCATCTCGCTGCTGATCTCCAAGCCCGTGGCCAAGTGGAGCTCCGGCGTGCAGGTGATCGACGGCAGCGAGGGCCCGGACGAGCGCTGGATCGTCGAGACCGTGCGCCGCTTCGCCGACAAGGCCGGCATCGGCATGCCCGAGGTCGGCATCTTCCCGGGCGAGCCCAATGCCTTCGCCACCGGCGCCTTCAAGAACAGCGCGCTGGTCGCGGTGTCCACCGGCCTGCTGCAGGGCATGACGCGCGACGAGGTGGAAGCCGTGATCGGCCACGAGGTCGCCCACATCGCCAACGGCGACATGGTCACCATGACGCTGATCCAGGGCGTGATGAACACCTTCGTCGTGTTCCTCTCGCGGGTGGTCGGCTACCTGGTGGACAGCTGGCTCAGCCGCGGCGAGCAGCGCTCGGGCCCCGGCATCGGCTACTTCGTGACCACCATCGTGCTGGACATCCTGCTGGGCTTCCTGGCGGCCATCATCGTGGCCTGGTTCTCGCGCCAGCGCGAGTTCCGCGCCGACCGCGGCGCCGCCCAGCTGATGGGCCGCAAGCAGCCCATGATCAACGCCCTGGCGCGCCTGGGCGGCATGGTGCCGGGCGACCTGCCCAAGGGGCTGCAGACCGCCGGCATCACCTCGGGCGTGGGCAAGCTGTTCTCCACCCACCCGCCGATCGAGGAGCGCATCGCGGCGCTGCAGGGCACCTGAGGCGCCCGCCCCCCGGTCGGTCAGACCGGCGGCTGACTAAGCCGAAGAACGCCCGGCCCGCGCGCCGGGCGTTTGCTTGTGCGGACGCCACAGCTGCTGCGCGGCGGCGACGGCGGCCACCAGCGGCAGCACCAGCTCCAGCACCTCTTCCCAGCCCTGCACCAGCACCGCGGCCGACAAGGACAGGGGCAGGCCGAAGTCCTCCGCCAGCACGCTGGCCGTGCGGTCCAGCAGCTTGGACAGCACCAGCGTCGCCAGGAAGGCCACCGTGGCCGCCGCGGCCGGTTCACCCTGCCGCCAGCGCCGCCACAGCGTCCGGCCGTGCCGCCACACCAGGTAGAGCAGGGCGGCCGCGAACGCGGCCAGCACCGCCAGGGACAGGGCATGGGCCGCCGTGAACGGCCCCTTGAGGTACCAGGACACGCGCAGCACGCTGGTGCCGGTGAGGTCCTTGTGCAGGTCCAGCTCGCGCGCGGCGAACAGCAGCGACACCAGGGCCAGCGCCAGCGCCGTGGCGCGGCCGCCGGGCCGCAGCACGGCCAGCGCCAGGAGCACCAGCACCGCCGCGCCCCAGGCCCAGACGGTCAGGTTCTCCAGCAGCTGGCCTTCCTCGAGCAGCAGCGCCAGCCGCGGCGCCGGCAGCGCCAGCCAGGCGGCGATGGCCGCCAGCATGCCCAGGGCCGGCAGCAGCCAGATCGGGTTCTTGTGTCGCATGGTCTTCTCCTCAGGGCCGCCCCGGCGGCGGCGCGCTCAGTGTGCCAGCAGGCCGCGGGCCACCGCCTCGCCCACCTTGATGCCGTCCACGCCGGCCGACAGGATGCCGCCGGCGTAGCTGGCGCCTTCGCCGGCGGGGTACAGGCCGCGCACGTTCAGGCTCTGGAAATCCTCGCCCCGGGTGATCTTCACCGGCGAGGAGGTGCGGGTCTCCACGCCGGTCAGCACCGCGTCGTGCCGGTCGAAGCCGCGGATCTTGCGGCCGAAGGCCGGCAGCGCCTCGCGCAGCGCCTCGATGGCGTAGGGCGGCAGCGCCTGGTGCAGGTCACCCAGCTTCACGCCCGGCTTGTACGAGGGCTCGACCTCGCCCAGCTGCGTGGACGGACGGCCGGCGATGAAGTCGCCCACCAGCTGGCCCGGCGCCTCGTAGGTGCCGCCGCCCAGCACGAAGGCGCGCGACTCCAGCTCGCGCTGCAGCGCGATGCCGGCCAGCGGGCCGCCCGGGAAGTCGCGCGGATCGATCGCCACCACCATGCCGGCGTTGGCATTGCGCTCGTTGCGCGAGTACTGGCTCATGCCGTTGGTCACCACCCGGTTCGGCTCGGAGGTGGCGGCCACCACGGTGCCGCCCGGGCACATGCAGAAGCTGTAGACGGCCCGGCCGTTGCTCGCGTGGTGCACCAGCTTGTAGTCGGCCGCGCCCAGCAGCGGGTGGCCGGCGTGCCGGCCCCAGCGGGCGCGGTCGATCAGGCCTTGCGGGTGCTCGATGCGAAAGCCGATGGAGAAGGGCTTGGCCTCCAGGTGCACGCCGCGCTGGTGCAGCACCGCGAAGGTGTCGCGCGAGCTGTGGCCCAGGGCCAGCACCACGTGGGAGGCAGCCAGCTCGCCGGTGGCGCCGGTGGCCTGGTCCAGCACCGTCAGGCCGCGCAGGTGCCGGCCGTCCGGCCCGTCCTCGATGTGGAAGTCGGTCACGCGCTGCTGGAAGCGCACCTCGCCGCCCAGGGCGATGATCTGCTCGCGCATGTTCTCCACCACCTTCACCAGCTTGAAGGTGCCGATGTGCGGATGGGCCGCCACCAGGATCTCCCCGGGCGCGCCGGCCTTGACGAACTCGCCCATGACCTTGCGGCCGAGGTGGCGCGGGTCGCGGATCTGGCTCCACAGCTTGCCGTCGGAGAAGGTGCCGGCGCCGCCCTCGCCGAACTGCACGTTGCTCTCGGGCTGCAGCTCGCGCCGGCGCCACAGGCCCCAGGTGTCCTGGGTGCGCTGGCGCACCGTCCTGCCGCGCTCCAGGACGATGGGCCGCAGGCCCATCTGGGCCAGCACCAGGGCGGCGAAGATGCCGCAGGGGCCGAAGCCGATGACCACCGGCCGCACGGCGGGCGGGGTCTGCGCCAGGACCGGCGGGCGCCAGGCCATGTCGGGCGCGGGCATCACATGGGGGTGGCCGGCCAGGCGGGCCAGCACCGCGGCCTCCTGCGACGCATCGGCCAGCGCCACGTCCACGATGTACACGGCCGTGAGGTCGGCCTTGCGCGCGTCGAAGCTGCGCTTGAAGATGTCGACGCGCGCCACGGCGGCGTCGGGCAGCTGCAGGGCGGCCAGGACGGCGGTGCGCAGCGGCGCTTCGGGCTGCTCGGCCTGGGCGAGCGGGAGCTTGAGTTCGGAGATGCGGATCATGGAGTCTCGGGCTTGGGTCTATCAAGCAGGCGAGGGCGCCGATAATACCGGCGTGAAGCCCGCCAGACCGCCGCTGGTGCAAGTGCCGAAAGGCCGCACTGGAGGAACGTCCGGACTGCACAGGGCAGCGTAGCAGGCAACACCTGTCCACCGCGAGGTGAGGATCAGAGCAACAGAGACGAGTCGCCTCGGGGCCGCAAGGTTCCGGGGCGGGTGAAACGGGCAATCTCTACGCGCAGCAATACCAAGTAGGCCAGCGTCGACCTGTGTCCCGGGGAGCTGGCGGGTAGGTAGCACCGAGCCGGTGGGGCGACCCCCGGCCCAGAGGAATGGCGGTCACGCCGCGCTCCGGCAACGGGGCGCGGCGCACAGAATCCGGCGTACCGGCGGACTTCACACTTTTTCCGGCTGGCGGCTAGGCCGCCAGCCCCAGCGCCTCGATGCGCTGCACGTGCGCCAGCAGCGAGCGCCGGGCCACGGGCCACAGCCGCGGCGGCGTGTCGTCATATGCCAGCGGCACCCAGGCGTCGGCGCCGCCGCCGGGGCGGGCCTTCATGGCGGCCAGCACCTTGGCCTCGCGCTGCAGCCGGTGCGCCTTGAGCCGGGCGATGGCGCCCGGCGCGTCGCCCAGCACGTGGCCGTGCGCCGGGAGGATGAAGCCCAGGCCATGCTCCGTGCAGGCCACGGCCAGGCGGTCCAGCGAATCGAGGTAGGCGCTCATGTCGCCGTCCGGCGGGTCGACCACGGTGGTGCTGCCGTTGAGGATGTGGTCGCCGGAGAACAGCAGCCCATCCTCCAGCAGCGCCAGGCACAGGTGGTTGGCGGCATGGCCGGGGGTGTGGATCACCATCAGGTGGTGCTCGCGCCCGCCGCCGGCCAGCACCAGCTGCTCCCCGTCGGCCAGCGCCCGGTCGGGCGTGAAGCTGCTGCCGGGGCGCGCCGTGGGCAGCGAGGACAGGCCCAGGATGGCCGGCCGGCCGGCGCAGCGCGCCTGCAGCGGGCGCGCCGCCGGCGAGTGGTCGGCGTGGGAGTGCGTGCACACGATCAGGCGCACGTCGCCGCCGGTGGCCTGCAGCAGCCGCTCGACGTGGGCCGGGTCGTCGGGGCCGGGGTCGACCACCAGGTAGCCGGTATCGCGGTCGCCCACCAGGTAGCTGTTGGTGCCCGGGCCGGTCATCGTCCCGCCGTTGGGCGCCGTGAGCCGCATCAGGTGCCGCAACAGCGCCACCGGCCGCTCGGACTGCCAGTCCAGCGGGTGCAGGATCTGGCCGTCGGGGCAGACCAGGGCCAGCTCGCCGTAGGGCGGCTCGTGCTCCATGTAGCGCGCCTCGGCGCCGGCCAGCAGGCCGGCGCGCGGGCAGCTGGTCCACAGCGGCCGCTCGGACGCGCAGGCGTCCAGCACCTCCCGCACGGTGGCGAACCGCTGCAGCCGCTCCAGCGTGCGGATGGTCGGGAAGATCATGAAGAAGCCGCCGGCCCGGTGCCGCTCCAGCGCGTCGGCCGGCCGCACCCACACCGGCTCGAACTGCTCGGCTTCGTCGGCCACGGGCTGCTGGCCTTCGGGCATGCGCGCGACCAGGAAGGGCACGTCGAAGCGCCGCGGCAGGTCGCGGTCGGTGACCCAGTGGGCCAGCACGAACACCTGGTCGGCGGCCAGCAGCAGGCCGCGCGCGGCGCACTGGGCGGCCAGCGGCCGGCGCCGGTCCAGCGCGGCGATGTCGGACGCATCGGCCGGCCGGCCGTCGGCATGGCGCGCCAGCAGCACGCCCAGCTCCTCGAAGCTCTCGCGGATGGCGGCGATGGCCTGGGTGAGGTGCAGCTCGCCCTGCGTGCTGCGCCGTGCGGCGATGCCGTGGGCCTGGGCATCGGCGGCGTCGATGCCGCCGCCCGGGAAGACATTGGCGCCGGGCGCGAAGCTGGCGGTGGGCGAGCGCCGCGTCATCAGGATCTCCACCCCGCGCGGCGTGTCACGCAGCAGCAGGACGGTGGCGGCGGGGCGGGTGGCTACGGGTTCTCGCTGGGGATGCAGCAGCTGGCTGGCTCGTACCATGCAGTCATTACATCATGGAGACACCGCGATGACCCTGGCCTTCCACCCCCGGCGCCGCCTGCTGGCGGCCGCCGCGTCCCTGCTGCTGGCCGGCGGGGCCGTCGCCCAGCAAGGCGTCCCTACCGCCGCCGGCGACTGGCCGCGCCGCCAGCCCATCAGGCTGGTGGCGGTGTTCCCGCCCGGCGGCTCGGTCGACCAGGTGGCGCGCATCCTGGCGCAGCCGCTGTCGCAGCAGCTGGGCCAGAGCGTGGTGGTGGAGAACCGCGGCGGCGCCTCGGGCAGCATAGGCACGGCGCAGGTCGCGTCCGCCGCCCCCGACGGCTACACCTTCGCCGTGGTGTTCGACACGCATGCGGTCAACCCCAGCCTGATCCCCAACCTGCCGTTCGACACCCGGCGCGACCTGGTGCCGCTGGTGCTGGTGGGCACCTCGGCCATGGTGCTGGCCACCCATGCCGGCTCGGAGTACAAGACCTTCGCCGACGTGGTGGCCGCCGCCAAGGCCAAGAAGAACGTGACCTACGGCTCCATCGGTTCCGGCAGCCTGGGCCACCTGGCGATGGCGCTGCTGGGCCGCAACGGCGGCCTGGAATGGACCCACGTGCCCTACAAGGGCGGCGGCCCGCTGATGCAGGACGCGGTGGCCGGCCACGTGCCGCTGTCCATCGGCTCGGTGTTCGTGACCAAGCCGCACATCGACAGCAAGCGCCTGCGCCCGCTGGCGGTGACCACCAGCAAGCGGGTGGCCGAGCTGCCCGAGGTGCCCACGGTGGCCGAGAGCGGCTATCCCGGCTTCGACGCGCCGGCCTGGTGGGCGCTGCTGGCCCCTGCCAAGACGCCGCCGGAGATCGTGCAGCGCATGAACGAGGAGCTGAACAAGGCGCTGAAGAACCCCGACGTGGCGGCCCGCCTGGCCGGCCAGGGCATCAGCGTGATCGGCGGCACGCCCGAGACGGCGCGAACCTTCATCGACAGACAGGTCGGGACCTGGTCCCAGGTGGTCAGGGACAACGGCATCAAGGCCGACTGAGCCGGTCGCCAGCTAGTGTTCCTCGGGCGTCACCCCCAGCGCCACCAGGAACCGCGCCACCATGTTGTAGGTGGCAATGGCCGCGGTGATCTCCACGATCTCGGTGGTGGAAAAACGCCGGCGCAGCTGCTCGAACAGCGCCTCGTCCACCTGCACGCGCTGCGTCATCTGCGCGGCGTAGCGCGCGACCAGCGCCTCGTCGGCGCCCAGGCCGGGCGGCGGCGGGGCCTCGGGCGCCCGGCAGAACGCGCCCAGCGCGTCCAGTTCGGCCTGGGTGCCGCCGGCGGCCAGGAAATCGGGCGCGTGGTGCTGGTACTCGTAGTGCGCGCCGGTCAGCAGGGCGACGGTACAGATGCCCAGCTCGCGCAGCTTGCGGCTGGTGGGCAGGCCGGTGCGCACGTTCTTCAGGTACACGTTCCAGCCGCGCGCCAGCGGCTCGCTCCACAGCAGCGCCCGGTCGAGGTTGATCAGCTGCCCGCCGCGGCGCGCCAGGATGGCGTCCACCAGGTCCTGCGGCTGGGGATGGGCTTCGGGGGTCCAGTCAGGGATGCGCATGGGCTTGCTTTCGCCGGGTCCGGCGACGGCCGGACGGTGGCCTGAGCTTACCCGTGCCGGATAATCGCGCCCCATGCGGATCCGCTTCACCAAGATGCAGGGCGCGGGCAACGATTTCGTGGTGCTCGACGAGACCCGCGCGCCGCTGGCGCTGACCCCGGCGCAGTACCGGTGGCTGGCCGACCGGCACTTCGGCATCGGCGCCGACCAGATCCTGTCGGTGCGGCCCTCGCCGGCGCCGGGCATCGACTTCGCCTACGCCATCCACAACGCCGACGGCGGCGAGGTCGAGCACTGCGGCAACGGCGCGCGCTGCTTCGTGCGCTTCGTGCGCGAGCGCGGGCTGACCGACAAGGCCACGGTCAAGGTGCAGACCGTCAACCAGGTGCTGGAGCTGCGCATGCTGCCGGACGGCCGCGTCACGGTGGACATGGGCGCGCCGGTGTTCGACCTGCCGGCCGTGCCCTTCGACGCCGCCGGCCTGCGGCCCGAGCCCGTGGGCGCGTGGCAGGCCTGGCCGCTCACCCTGCCCGGGGCCGGCGACCGCGCCGCGGTGCGCGTGGCGGTGCTGTCCATGGGCAACCCGCACGCCGTGGCCGAGGTGGAGGACGTGGACACGGCCTCCGTGGCCACCCTGGGCCCGCTGATCGAAGGCCACGCGCGCTTCCCGCGGCGCGTCAACGCCGGCTTCATGCAGGTGCTCTCGCGCGGGGCCATCCGCCTGCGCGTCTGGGAGCGCGGCGCCGGCGAGACCCTGGCCTGCGGCACCGGCGCCTGCGCGGCCGTCGTGGCCGGCATCCGGCTGGGCCGGCTGGACCGCCGGGTGGACGTGCACACCCGCGGCGGCGTGCTCACCATCGAGTGGGCGGGCGAGGGCCAGCCTGTCCTGATGACCGGCCCGGCCACCACCGTGTTCGAAGGCGAGATCGACGTACCCGAATGAGCAGCCCCATGAACCCCATCACCGAAGACGACATCGCCAACTACCTGGCGAACAACCCCGCCTTCTTCCAGCGCCATGCCCAGCTGCTGGCCAGCGTGCAGCTGACCAGCCCGCACGGCAATCGGGCGGTCAGCCTGCAGGAGCGCCAGGCCGAGATGCTGCGCGAGAAGATCAAGGCCCTGGAGCACCGGGTCATGGACATGGTGCGCCACGGCAACGAGAACATGGTCATCGCCGACCGGCTGCAGCGCTGGGCGCGCCAGCTGCTGCTGGCGCGCTCCTCGCAGGACCTGCCGGCCACCATCGCCGCCGAGATCCGCAGCCAGTTCATGGTGCCCCAGGTGGCCATCAAGGTCTGGGACGTGGACAGCCGCTACCGCGGCGACCCCTTCGCCGAAGGCGTGAGCCAGGATGCGCGCACCTTCGCCTCGTCGCTCACCCAGCCTTACTGCGGCGTCAACTCCGGCTTCGAGGCGGTGGGCTGGCTGGACGACACGGCCATGGCCATGTCGGTGGCGCTGCTGCCGCTGCGCGCCGGGCCCATCGCCGAGCCGGCGCCGGCCTTCGGCATGCTGGTGCTGGCCTCGCCCGACCCGCAGCGCTTCGCCAGCGGCATGGGCACGGATTTCCTGGAGCGCATCGCCGAGCTGGCCAGCGCGGCGCTGTCGCGGCTGCGGCAAGAGTAGCGGCGCATGGACACGGATGCCGGACTGGTCGAGCGCTACCTCGAGCACGTCCGCGTCGGAAAGCGCCTGGCCGACCGCACCGTCACCCTGTACGCGCTGGACCTGGAGAAGTTGCAGGCCCGGGCCCGCGAAGCGGGCGTGGCGCTCACCCAGGTGCAGAGCCACCACGTGCGCCGCTGGGTCGCGCAGATGCACGGCGCCGGGCGCAGCGGCCGCGGCATCGCGCTGATCCTGTCGGGCTGGCGCGGGTTCTATGCCTGGCTCGGCCGCGAGGGCCGCATCGCCAGCAATCCCGTGGTGGACGTGCGCGCGCCCCGGTCGCCCAAGCCGCTGCCCAAGGCGCTGAGCGTGGACGACTCGGTGCAGCTGGCCGAGTTCGAGGACGGCGAGGCCGATCCCTGGCTGGAGGCCCGCGATGCCGCCGCGGTCGAGCTGCTGTACGGCTGCGGGCTGCGGGTGGGCGAGCTGGTGGGCCTGGACGTGACGGCCAGCGCGGCCGCCCGCGGCTGGGTCGACCTGCAGGCCGGCGAGGCCCACGTGCTGGGCAAGGGCGGCAAACGGCGCAGCGTGCCGGTGGGCGGCAAGGCACTGGAGGCCCTGCGGCACTGGCTGGCGCTGCGCGACACCGCCGGCGCCTGGCCGCAGCAGGCCGCGCTGTTCGTCGGCCGGCACGGTACCCGCCTGTCCTCGGCCGCCCTGTGGCAGCGCCTGCGCCGGCGCAGCCTGCGCGCCGGTTTGGCAACGCCGGTGCATCCGCACATGCTGCGCCACTCTTTCGCCAGCCACCTGCTGCAGTCCAGCGGCGACCTGCGCGCCGTGCAGGAACTGCTGGGCCATGCCAGCATCGCCACCACCCAGGTCTATACCCGGCTCGACTTCCAGCACCTGGCACAGGCCTACGACGCGGCACACCCTCGCGCCAAGCGCAAGGGCTGACCGCTTCGGTATTGTCAAGCTCATCAGCCTATGCCAGCATACCCCCGCCAAATTCCTGGCCGCCTTCACTAGAGAACTTGCATGAACCACCGAATCGTCAACGGCATCTTTGCTTTTTTGCTGCTGTTGGTTTCCGCATCCGCATCTGCCGCGACCGATCCGCAGGTCGTCTATGAACGGGTGAAGACTGCGGCAGCGACGAGTGACATGTCGACGTACTTTAAGTACTCCACCGCCAAAGCCAAGGCGGATTTCGAGAAGTCGTACACCCCGGCGCAGCGGGCGAGCATCTTCAAGAACATGGGCGTCTTTTTCCCCACCACCTATTCCATCCTCAGCAGGAAAGAAGACAAGAACCAGATCGAGTGGAACGTGGAGGGTGTGTTTGCAAACAATGAAAAGGCCAAGGGCACGATGAAATTCATCTGGGAAGATGGCGATTGGAAGTTCGATCGCATGGCTTTCCGATCGAAGTAAGGACGTCCTGTCCAAACCATGCCCGGGCACCCCGGGCATACCCGCAAAGGCCCGGCAAATGCAGCGGGCCTTTTGCTTTTGCGGTCAGCCGGCCGGGCAGCGCTGCACGGACAATCGGCGCCCATGAAAACCATCCGTCTGAAGGAGGGCAAGGAGCGTTCGCTGCTGCGGCGCCATCCCTGGGTGTTCGATTCGGCCATCGCCAAGGGCGGCGGCGACGCCGGCGAGACGGTGCGCATCGAGGCGCACGACGGCCGGTTCCTGGCTTGGGCGGCCTTCAGCCCGGCCTCCAGGATCCGCGCGCGGGCCTGGAGCTTCGACGAGCGCCAGCGCATCGATGCGGCCTTCTTCGGCACGCTGGTGACGCAGGCGGTGCGGGCCCGGGCCCGCTTCGGCATCGACAGCGACGGCATGCGGCTGGTGCACGGCGAGTCCGACGGGCTGCCCGGGCTGATCGTGGACCGCTACGGCGACACCCTGGCGGCCCAGTTCCTGGCGGCCGGCGCCGAGCGCTGGAAGGCCGTGCTGGCCGACGCGCTGCTGGCCGAGACCGGCCTGGCGCGGCTGTACGAGCGTTCCGACACCAGCGCCCGCTCGCTGGAAGGGCTGGCGCTGGCCACCGGCTGGCTGCGTGGCGAGGGCGCGACGGAGCTGACGATCCGCGAGCACGGCTGGCGGCTGACCCTGGACGTGGCCACCGGCCACAAGACCGGCTTCTACCTGGACCAGCGCGACAGCCGCCACAAGTTCAGCCAGTACGTCCGCCGGCTGGGCTCACAGCGGGTGCTCAACTGCTACTGCTACACCGGCGGCTTCACCGTGGCCGCGCTGGCCGGCGGGGCGGGGCAGGTCGTTTCCATCGACTCTTCGGCGCCGGCGCTGGAGCGCGCCCGGGCCCATGTCGCGCTCAATGGTTTCGAAGCCGGACGCGCCGAATTCCTGGATGCCGACGTCAACGCCAGCCTGCGCCGCTTCATCGCCGAAGGCCGGCGCTTCGACGCCATCGTGCTGGACCCGCCCAAGCTGGCCCCCACGGCCGCGCACGCCGAGCGGGCGGCGCGCGCCTACAAGGACATCAACCGGCTGGCGCTGCAGCTGCTGGAGCCCGGCGGCGTGCTGTTCACCTACTCGTGCTCGGGCGGCATCAGCGCCGACCTGTTCCACAAGATCGTGGCCTCGGCTGGCATCGACGCGGGTGTCGACGGCTACGTGGCCGAGCGGCTGGGCGGCGCGCCCGACCACCCCATGACCCTGGTGTTCCCGGAGGGCGAGTACCTCAAGGGTCTGGTGGTGATGCGCAAGCCCTGAGCCGCCGGGTGGGCTGTCGCATCGCGTCCACACCGGTGTGAATTGCCCGCTACACTCGCCGCCTTTCGTTTTCTCCGACCTGCACACCGGGAGCGCGACCATGAGCCTCATCCCCGCCACCATCCTCACCGGCTTCCTCGGCTCGGGCAAGACCACGCTGCTCAAGCGCGTGCTCAGCGAGGCGCACGGCCAGAAGATCGCCGTCATCGAGAACGAGTTCGGCGAGGAGAACATCGATTCGGACATCCTGGTCAGCGAGACCAACGAGCAGATCGTGCAGATGAGCAACGGCTGCATCTGCTGCACCATCCGCGAGGACCTGCGTTCCACGCTGCAGCTGCTGGCGGCCAAGCGCCGCAAGGGCCTGCTGGACTTCGAGCGCGTGGTGATCGAGACCACCGGCCTGGCCGACCCGGGCCCGGTGGCGCAGACCTTCTTCATGGACGACGAGATCGCCGAAACCTACCTGCTCGATTCCATCCTGACCCTGGTGGATGCCAAGCACGCGCCCAGGCAGCTGGACGAGCGCCAGGAGGCACGGCGCCAGGTGGGTTTCGCCGACCAGATCTTCGTCAGCAAGACCGACCTGGTGGCCGGCGACGAGGCCCAGGCGCTGATGCACCGCCTGCGGCACATGAACCCGCGCGCGCCGCAGAAGGCGGTGCACTTCGGGGAGGTGGCGGTCAGCGAGGTGTTCGACCTGCGAGGCTTCAACCTCAACGCCAAGCTGGACATCGACCCGGACTTCCTCAAGGAGGACGGCCACGACCACCAGCACCAGGGTCACGACCACGACCACGAGCACGGGGAGCATTGCGACCACCCGCACCACCACCATCACGACGACGACGTCAAGAGCTTCGTCTTCAGGTCCGACCGGCCCTTCGATCCGGCCAAGCTGGAGGACTTCCTGGGCGCGGTCGTCAACATCTACGGCCCGCGGATGCTGCGTTACAAGGGCGTGCTGAACATGAAGGGCACGGACCGCAAGGTGATCTTCCAGGGCGTGCACCAGCTGATGGGCAGCGACCTGGGGCCGGCCTGGGCCGAGGGCGAGGCGCGCACCAGCAAGATGGTGTTCATCGGCATCGACCTGCCCCGGGACATCTTCATGCAGGGCCTGCAGCAATGCCTGTCCTGAGCCCGCCGCTGCCGCCCGCCCGAAAAACAGGGCCGGGACGCGTGGGAAACGGCTGGGTTTGAGTTAGGCTAGCGCGTTTTTCCCAGGCGGCGAGGGGCCATGATCGTTTCGATTCTTCAGATGATGGGGTTCCCCCTGGGAGGGGGTGTTTCCGCACCCGTGGAGCACGGCAATCGGGGTATAACTCGCACCGATGAAGGCCCGAGCAAAGCCAATAAGAACAGATCGGACGCAGCTGCGCGGCCAGAGCATGCCGCCGCAGCCGGGAGGAGACAGGACGTGAAACCGCAACCCAAGCCGCCTGCCAAGGCCAAGACGGGCGTCAAGGCGCCTGCGGGCAAGGCGGCGAAAGCCGCCGCCGCCAAGCCGCTGGCCAAGGCGCCCGCCAAGAAGGCCGCGGCCAAGGCAGGCAAGCCGGCCGCCAAGCCCGCGGCGAAATCCTCCGCCCCCGCCGCCAAGAAGGCCGCGCCCGCCGCCAAGACCGGCGCCGCCAAGCCCGCCGCCAAGGCCAGCGTCAAGGCCGCCCCCGTTCCCGCCAAGCCGGCCGCGCCCGCCAAAGCCGTGCCGGCCCGCTCCCATCCCCCCGCCGCCGCCAAGGCCCCCGCCAAGGCGAGCACCCCGTCCACCCCCGTAGCTGCGGCCCCGGCCCAGCCCGCGCCCGCCCGTGCCATGCCGCCGCGTCCCGACGCGGCCACCGTGGCCGCCAGCCCGGCGCGTTCGGCCAAGCCTTCGGCGCGACTGGCGCAGATCACGGTGCCCTCGATGGCCCAGTCCGTCGCGTCCACCGCGGCCAAGGCCAGCTACACGCAAACCCCCACACCTCCCGTGCTGACACCTCCTCCCCTCGTCGCGGTCAAGAAAGACCCCAAGCTCGCCAACAACTGGAAGAGCAAGCCCGCCGAACAGCTGAGCGACGCCGAAGTGCTGGCCATGCCGGACTCGGAGTACATGAACGACAAGCAGATGGCGTTCTTCCGGCTCAAGCTGGTGCAGCTCAAGCAGGACATCCTGAACAACGCCGGCGAGACCACCGAGCACCTGCGCGAGGACACCGTGATCGTGCCCGACCCGGCCGACCGCGCCACCATCGAGGAGGAGCACGCGCTGGAGCTGCGCACGCGCGACCGCGAGCGCAAGCTGCTCAAGAAGATCGAGCAGTCGATCGCCCGCATCGATGCCGGCGACTACGGCTACTGCGACGAGACCGGCGAGCCGATCGGCGTGGGCCGCTTGCTGGCGCGCCCCACCGCCACGCTGTCGCTGGAGGCGCAGCAGCGCCGCGAGCTCAAGCAGAAGATGTTCGGCGACTGACGCCGCCGGCCTTGCGCGTACCGCCCCCGAGCTGATGCCCCCCACCAAGGACGACAACAACGGACTGCTGTCCAAGGTGGTGAAGTTCGTCCGCAACCCGACGACGAACTGGTCCGACCTGGACACGGCCGAGTCGGACCGGGAGAGCAGCTACTCCAAGCAGATGCTCAAGGAGATGATCGAGCGCAAGCGGCGCAACGACTTTGTGCGTAAGCGCGAGTTCGACATGCTGCGCAAGATGCGCCGCAGCGAGGTCATGGCGGGCAACGACCCGACGGCCCGTCCTTCTTTCTTCCAGAGCTCCATGCCGTCGCGGCCCGACGACCGGGCCAGCACGCTCAAGAAGATCGACGAGATCGAGGCGCAGATGTCCATGCAGTGGTGGAAGACCAAGCATGGCGAGACCTCCACGCGCACCGGCATCCCGACCAATTTCCCGGCGTCGGCCCATGTGCCGCCCGACGCGCTGGGCCGGCCGGCCGCGCCGGTACCCGGCCAGGCGGCCGGCCCAGCGCTGCAGCGCACCCCCCCTGTCCAGCCGCCGCCCCTGGCGGCCGGCGGCCGGCTCCCGCCGGTGCCCATGGATCCCCTGCGGTCCCCCACCATGCCGCAGCCGGCGGCACCGCGCGCCGCGGCGACGCAGCCGCAGCCGCAGCCGCCACGTGCCGCCGCGCCCCAGCCCGTGCCGCCGCGCCCCGCCGGGCCGCAGCCCGTCCCGCCGGCGCAGCCGCGCGTCACCGCGCCGCAAGCTGTGCAGCCGCCGCAGCCGATGCAACCGCGTGCCGCGGCGCCCGCGCCCGCGCCGGCAGCGGCTCGGCCCGCGGTGCCGCAGCCGCCCGCGGCTGCCCCCGCGGCCAAGAAGGGGGGCGCCGAGTCCACGCCCGGGCCCGCCAGCAGCAACTTCTCGGTCTCCCGGGCATTCGCCGTCGACGTGGAGGAACTGGCCCACGATCCCGAGCTGGAGGAGGCCGCGATCCGCTTCGCCAATGGCGACGACGCCGGCGCGGAGGCCGGCCTGCAGGAGGTGCTCAAGCCTGGGGGCAGCCGCATCGGCCACGAGGACACCTGGCTGGCGCTGTTCGACCTGTACCGCGCCACCGGGCGGCAGGCGCCCTTCGACGAGGCGGCCATCGAGTTCGCCAACCGGTTCGGCCGTTCGTCGCCGCAGTGGCTGTCGCTGCCCGAGGCGGTGAGCCGCATCCAGTCGTCCGCCTCGGCGCCGCCGGCCAATTCTTCGGCCGCGGACTGGAC
The DNA here is from genome assembly GCF_000215705.1 of Ramlibacter tataouinensis TTB310. Taxonomy (NCBI): domain Bacteria; kingdom Pseudomonadati; phylum Pseudomonadota; class Betaproteobacteria; order Burkholderiales; family Comamonadaceae; genus Ramlibacter; species Ramlibacter tataouinensis. Next base: position 989,492 of record NC_015677.1, read on the forward strand.
CTGCCCCTCCACCCTGGGCACCCAGACGCTGGTGGTGCTGCAGGCCACCCTGGCACGGGCGCAGCAGCCATGGCGCCTGTCCTGGGCCAAGCTGGTCACCATCGAAGAGGCCGCGGTGGAGGGCCTGACGCGGCTGTTCAACCAGTGGGCCACGCAGCCGTTGCAGCTTCGCTTCATCGCCGCCGACAACCTGGAGCGGGTGCTCCAGGCCGCCGCGCCTTCCGGCGACAAGGCCGTCAACCCCGCCTGGTGGAAGCTGCGCATGGAGGCGCTGCGGGTGATGCACCGGCCGGACGAGTTCGAGCTCGCGGCGCTGGACTACTGCGTCACCTACGAGGTCTCGCCGCCGTCCTGGGACGCCGCGCGCTGCGCCTGCGTGTCCTTGCAAGCCGACGGCAGCTTTGCCGGCGGCAACACCATCATCGGCGAGGCGCACCACGACTCGGTGATGTCCGGGATGAGCAACTTCGGCGACACGGGCACCGCCGGCCCGAGCTCGCTGATGTCCAACATCGCCATGGTGGAGCTGTCCGGCTCCATCCTGGGCGATCCGGCCGATGTGCTGGGCACGCTGGAAGGCCGGATGGCCGGGGCCGACGTGATGGTCATCTCCTGCGCCCAGCTGATCCGCATCGACTTCTCGGCGGCCGGAACGCTGCTCAACTGGGTCACGGCACGCCAGGCCGAAGGCCGGCAGGTGCAGTTCGTCGAGGTGCACCGGCTGGTGGCCGCCTTCTTCGACGTGATCGGCATCAGCCAGTACGCCCGGGTCGGCACTCGGCGGGATTAAGCCCACCCCGAAGCGGCCCGGCAGAGCCGGTTCCGCGGTGTCCCCCGAACTAACGCGCTGCTTGCAATCTGCCTTGGCGGCCCCAACATGGCGCCGATGGAACAATTTCACGGCACGACCATCGTCAGCGTGCGGCGCAAGGACGCCGACGGCCGCTGGCAGGTGGCGATCGGCGGCGACGGCCAGGTCACCCTGGGCAATGTCGTCGTCAAGGGATCGGCACGCAAGGTGCGCAAGCTCTACCACGACAGGGTGGTCGCCGGTTTCGCCGGCGCCACGGCCGACGCCTTCACCCTGTTCGAGCGCTTCGAGGCCAAGCTGGAGAAGCACCAGGGCCACCTGGTGCGCTCGGCCATCGAGCTGACCAAGGACTGGCGCACCGACCGCGTGCTGCGCCGGCTGGAAGCCATGCTGGCGGTGGCCGACAAGGAGGCCTCGCTGATCATCACCGGCAACGGCGACGTGCTGGAGCCCGAGCACGGCATCATCGCCATCGGCTCGGGCGGGGCCTACGCCCAGGCGGCGGCCAGGGCGCTGCTGGACAACACCGGCCTCGGCGCCCGCGACATCGTCAAGAAGTCGCTGGAGATCGCCGGCGAGCTGTGCATCTACACCAACATGCACCACACCATCGAGGTGCTGGAATGAGTTCGGCCATGACCCCTCAGGAAATCGTCTCCGAGCTGGACCGCCACATCGTCGGCCAGCACGAGGCCAAGCGCGCGGTGGCGATCGCGCTGCGCAACCGCTGGCGCCGCCAGCAGGTCGATGAGAAGCTGCGCCCCGAGATCACGCCCAAGAACATCCTGATGATCGGCCCCACCGGCGTGGGCAAGACGGAGATCGCGCGCCGCCTGGCCCGGCTGGCCGACGCGCCCTTCATCAAGGTGGAGGCCACCAAGTTCACCGAGGTGGGTTACGTCGGCAAGGACGTGGACGCCATCATCCGCGACCTGGCCGAGATGGCCGTCAAGCAGACCCGCGTCGCCGAGATGCGAAAAGTGCGCACCCGCGCGGAGGACGCGGCCGAGGAGCGCATCCTGGACGCCCTGCTGCCCGGCACGCACGGCGGCGACGACAACCCCACGCGCCAGGCCTTCCGCAAGAAGCTGCGCGAGGGCCAGCTCGACGAGAAGGACATCGAGCTCGACCTGGCCGAGCCGCGCCAGCAGCTGGAGATCATGGGGCCGGCCGGCATGGAGGAGATGGCCGAGCAGCTGCGCGGCATGTTCAGCCAGTTCGGCGGCGGCAGGCGCCGCACCCGCAAGCTCAAGATCCGCGAGGGCCTCAGGCTGTTGGTGGACGAGGAGGCGGCCAAGCTGGTCAATGAGGACGAGATCCGGGCCCAGGCCATCCACAACGCCGAGCAGAACGGCATCGTCTTCATCGACGAGATCGACAAGGTGGCCTCGCGTAGCGAGACCAGCGGCGCCGACGTCTCGCGCCAGGGCGTGCAGCGCGACCTGCTGCCGCTGGTGGAGGGCACCACCGTGTCCACCAAGTACGGCCCGATCAGGACCGACCACATCCTGTTCATCGCCAGCGGCGCCTTCCACCTGGCCAAGCCCAGCGACCTGATCCCCGAGCTGCAGGGCCGCCTGCCGATCCGGGTGGAGCTCACGTCCCTGTCGGTGCAGGATTTCGAGGCCATCCTGACCCAGACCCACGCCTCCCTGGTCAAGCAGTACCAGGCGCTGCTGGCCACCGAGGGCGTGACGCTGGCGTTCGCGCCGGACGGCATCACCCGGCTGGCGCACATCGCCTACGAGGTGAACGAGCGCACCGAGAACATCGGCGCGCGCCGGCTGTCCACCGTGATGGAGCGCCTGCTGGACGAGATCAGCTTCGACGCCGCCCGGCTGGACGGCCAGACGGTGACCATCGACGCCGCCTATGTGGACGCGCGCCTGGGCGAGCTGAGCCGCGATGAGGACCTTTCGCGCTACATCCTCTGACAAACAACGGCTGAGTCTCACGCTTTACCTTCACAGCACCGGCTAAGTGCTTCTTTTAGAACGGTTTTCTGCTCGCAGCTTGCTGGCAGAAGCCGTTCTAAGTCATTGATTTCATTGCAAATTCCCCACGCGCCCTGGCTTGCGTGGTTGAGTTTTCCTGCTACAGTGCAAAAAAGTGCAATGAAGTGGGGAAACGTGCCATTCAGGCCCACCATTGCACCCTCTTTCACAGCAGGGGCTCAACTCGGTGTTTCAAGGTGCGTCGTCGCTCAGTCTCGATGCCAAGGGTCGGCTCTCCATGCCGACCCGGCACCGTGACGCGCTCGCGGCCGCCGGCAACCAGCTGACGATCACCAAGCACCCGCACGGCTGCCTGATGGTCTTTCCGCGACCCGAGTGGGAGCGGTTCCGCGACCGTATCGGAGCGTTACCGATGTCTGCCCAGTGGTGGAAGAGAATCTTCCTCGGCAATGCCATGGACGTGGAGCTCGACGGCACCGGCCGCGTCCTGGTCTCGCCGGAGTTGCGCGCCGCCGCCGGCATCGAGCGCGACACCATGCTGCTGGGCATGGGCAACCACTTCGAACTGTGGGACAAGGCGACCTACGAAGCCAAGGAAGCCGAGGCCATGCAGGGCCAGATGCCCGATGTGTTCAAAGACTTCTCTTTCTGACGGCGCAGGCGGTGGACACCCCATGGCAACACACCACGGTCCTGTTGGACGAAGCGGTTTCGGCGTTGGTCACCCAGCCCGACGGGCTGTACGTGGACGCGACCTTCGGCCGGGGCGGGCATTCGCGGCGGCTGCTGCAGCGCCTGTCCCCGCAGGGCCGGCTGCTGGCCTTCGACAAGGACCCGGAGGCGGTGGCCGAGGCGGGCCGCATCCAGGATCCGCGTTTTTCCATCCGGCACCAGGGGTTCGCCCGGCTGGGCGAGCTGGAGCCGGCCAGCGCGTCCGGCGTGCTGCTGGACCTGGGCGTGAGCTCGCCGCAGATCGACAACCCCGCACGGGGTTTTTCTTTTCGCCACGACGGCCCGCTGGACATGCGCATGGACCCCACGCGCGGACAGAGCGCGGCCGACTGGCTCGCAACGGCCGAGATCGGCCAGATCGCGGAGGTGATTCGTGACTACGGCGAAGAACGGTTTGCTGTCCCGATCGCAAAGGCGATTGCAGCTCGCCGACAGGAACGGGGCCCTGTTGCATCCACCGCCGAACTGGCCCAGCTCGTGGCTGGCGCGGTCAAAACCCGCGAGCCGGGCCAGGATCCTGCAACGCGCACATTTCAGGCTCTTCGGATTTTCGTCAACGCCGAGCTTGAAGAACTGCAACAGGCGCTAGAGGCCAGCTTGGACATCCTGCAACCCCAAGGACGGCTCGTGGCGATCAGCTTCCATTCGCTGGAGGACCGCATCGTCAAGCAGTTCATCGCCCGCCATTCGCGCGAGGTGGTGGACCGGCGCGCGCCGTTCGCGCAGCCGGCGCCGCTGAAGCTGCGCGCGCAGGGCCGCGTCAAGCCCTCGGCCGCCGAGGTCGCCGCCAACCCGCGCGCGCGCAGCGCGGTGATGCGGGTGGCGGAAAGGACACAGGCATGACCCGCCTCAACCTCGTCCTGCTGCTGGCCGTGCTGGCCAGCGCGCTGTACCTGGTGCGGGTGCAGTACGAGTCACGCCGCCTGTACGCCGAGATCGAGAAGGCGCAGGGCGAGACGCGCCGCCTGGAGATCGAGCACGAGCGGCTGCAGGTGGAAAGGCGCGCCCAGGCCACCCCGCTGCGGGTGGAGAAGCTGGCCAAGGAGCAGCTGCAGATGCGCCCGGCGACGCCGGCGATCACCCAATACGTGACGCTGCCCGCGTCGGGAGCCGCGCCATGAGCAGCCGCAGCGTCCTCTACACCTCCAGCCCGCTGCTGGCCAGCAAGACCCCGGTCTGGCGCAGCAAGCTGATCGTGGCCGGCATCGCCGCCGGCTTCCTGGGCCTGGCCGGCCGCGCCGCCTGGGTGCAGGTGTTCAGCAACGATTTCTTCCAGAAGCAGGGCGAGGTGCGCTTCGCCCGCACGCTGGAGCTGCCGGCCAACCGCGGCCGCATCCTGGACCGCAACGGCCTGCTGCTGGCCACCAGCGTGCCCTCGCCCAGCATCTGGGCCATCCCCGAGGACGTGGAGCGCGACAAGCCCAAGCTGGCCCAGCTGGCCCGGCTGCTGGAGATGCCGCTGCCCGAGCTGATGAAGAAGCTGGACGACGAGGACCGGACCTTTGTCTGGCTCAAGCGCCAGGTCGACGAGCCGGTGGCGCAGCAGATCGCCGCGCTGGGCCTCAAGGGGGTCTACCAGCGCAAGGAGTACAAGCGCCGCTACCCCGAGGGCGAGGCGGCCGCGCACGTGGTGGGCTTCACCAACGTGGAGGACGAGGGCCAGGAAGGCATGGAGCTGGCGTTCAACCGGCAGCTGGCCGGCCGGCCCGGCTCGCGCCGCGTGATCAAGGACCGGCTGGGCCGCATCGTGGAGGACGTGCGCGAGCAGGTGCGGCCGGTGGACGGGCGGGACCTGCAGCTGTCCGTCGACAGCAAGGTGCAGTTCTTCGCCTACCAGAAGCTGCGCGACGCGGTGGTCGCGAACAAGGCCAAGGCCGGCAGCGTGGTGGTGCTGGACGCCGTCACCGGCGAGGTGCTGGCGCTGGCCAACTACCCCAGCTACAACCCCAACCGCCGCCAGAACCTGAGCGGCGAGCAGCTGCGCAACCGGGCGCTGACCGACACCTTCGAGCCTGGCTCGACCATGAAGCCCATCACCGTGGCCGCGGCGATGGAGCTGGGCCGCGTGCGGCACGACACGGTGGTCGACACCACGCCGGGACGCTACAGCATCGGCGGCTTCACCATCAACGACACGCACAACTACGGCGTGCTCGACGTCGACGGCGTGATCCAGAAGTCCAGCAACGTGGGCGCGCTGAAGATCGCGCAGAAGATGAGCCCGAGCGAGATGTGGGACACGTACACCGCGCTGGGCTACGGCCAGAAGCCGCAGATCGACTTTCCCGGCGCCGCCACCGGCAAGCTGCGGCCCTGGAAGACCTGGAAGCCGGTCGAGCAGGCCACCATGTCGTACGGCTATGGCCTGTCGGCCTCGCTGTTCCAGATGGCGCGCTCGTACACCGCCTTCGCGCACGACGGCCAGATCATCCCGGCCACCATGCTCAAGAGCGGTGAGCCTGCCGCCGGCGTGTCGGTGTTCTCGGCCGAGAACGCGGCGCGGGTGCGCCACATGCTGTGGCTGGCCGCCGGCCCCGGCGGAACGGGCCAGAAGGCGCAGACCCTGGGCTACTCGGTGGGCGGAAAGTCCGGCACCGCGCGCAAGCAGGTGGGCAAGGGCTACGCCGCGGGCAAGTACCGCTCCTGGTTCACCGGCATGGCGCCCATCGACAAGCCGCGCATCATCGTGGCGGTGATGATCGACGAGCCCAATGCCGGCCACTACTACGGCGGCACGGTGGCCGGGCCCGTGTTCAGCGAGGTGGTGCAGCAGACCCTGCGCCTGATGAACGTGCAGCCGGACATGAGCGTCAAGCCGCAGATCGTGGTCAACGGCGTGGAGGAGTCGTTCTGATGCAGGCGTTGCACAGCCCCGGCCAGGCCGCGCAGTGGCTGCGCTCGCGCGTGCGCGGCGACCTGTCGGCCGACAGCCGCCAGGTGCGCGCGGGCGACGGCTTCATCGCCTGGCCCGGCGCGGCCACGGACGGCCGGCGCTACGTCGGCGCCGCCCTGGCGCAGGGCGCCGCGGCCTGCCTGGTGGAGGCGCAGGGCCTGCAGGCCTACGACTTCCACGGCGAATCCGTTGCCAGCTACGCCGGCCTGAAGGCCGCCACCGGGCCGATCGCGGCCGCGTACTACGAGCAGCCGACCGGGCGCCTGGACGTGCTCGCCGTCACCGGCACCAACGGCAAGACCTCCACCGCCTGGTGGCTGGCCCTGGCGCTGTCGAACCTGAAGCAGCCGGGCCCGATGCCGTGCGGCCTGGTAGGGACCCTGGGCATAGGCCAGCCGCCGCAGGTGGAGTTCAACGGCCTGACCACGCCCGACCCGGTGCTGCTGCAGCGCTGGTTCCGCCGCTTCGCCGACCAGGGCCTGGCGGCCTGCGCCATCGAGGCCTCGTCGGTCGGCATCGCCGAACGGCGCCTGGACGGCACGCGCATCCGAGTGGCCGTGTTCACCAATTTCAGCCAGGACCACCTGGACTACCACGCCAGCATGGACGCCTACTGGGCGGCCAAGGCCGAGCTGTTCCGCTGGCCCGGCCTGCAGGCGGCCGTGATCAACATCGACGACGCCCGCGGCCGCCCCCTGGCGGCCGGACTGGAGGGCGGCGGCCTGGACCTCTGGACGGTCTCGTGCGAGGGGCCGGCGCGCCTGCGGGCGACCGACATCGTGCACGCGGCCGAGGGCCTGCGCTTCACGGTGGCCGAGGGCGACCGGCGCGAGCCGCTGCCCACCCGGCTGGTCGGCCAGTACAACGTCTCCAACCTGCTGGGCGTGGTCGGCGCCATGCGCGCGCTGGGCGTGCCGCTGGCCGACGCCGTGCAGGCCTGCCGCGGCCTGCTGCCGGTGCCGGGCCGGATGGAACGCTTCGATGCGCCCGGCCAGCCATTGGTGGCCGTGGACTACGCGCACACGCCCGACGCGCTGGACAAGGCCTTGCAGGCGCTGCGCCCGCTGGCGGCGCAGCGCGGCGGCCGGCTGTGGTGCGTGTTCGGCTGCGGCGGCGACCGCGACGCCGGCAAGCGCCCGCTGATGGCGGCGGTGGCCGAGAAGAGCGCCGACCGCGTCGTCGTGACCAGCGACAACCCGCGCCGCGAGGAGCCCCAGGCCATCATCGGCCAGATCCTGCGCGGCCTGGCGCGCCCCGAGGCGGCGCAGGTGCAGGCCGACCGGGCCCGCGCCATCGCCGACGCGGTGGCGCAGGCGGCGCCGCAGGACGTGGTCCTGCTGGCCGGCAAGGGCCACGAGGACTACCAGGAGATCGCCGGCGCCAGGCATCCGTTCGACGACCGCCTGCATGCGCAGGCCGCGCTGGCCCGGAGGCCCGCCCCGTGAGCGGCATGTTCACCCTGCGGCAGGCGCTGCCCTGGGTCACCGGGGCCCGGCTCGTCGGCGACGGCGCCGCCGCCGTGACCCGCGTGCACAGCGACACCCGCACGCTGCAGCCCGGCGACCTGTTCGTGGCGCTGCGCGGCGAGCGCTTCGATGCCAACGACCTGGTGGGCCAGGCCCGGGCCCAGGGTGCCGTGGCCGCGCTGGCGCACCGCGGCCGCATCCCGGCCGGCTTCTGCGGCCTGGAGGTGGACGACAGCAAGCTCGCCCTGGGCCAGCTGGCGGCAGGCTGGCGCGCGCAGTTCAGGCTTCCGCTCGTCGCGGTCACCGGCAGCAACGGCAAGACCACGGTGACGCAGATGGTCGCCGCCATCCTGCGCGCCTGGCAGGGCGAGGCGGCCCTGGCCACGCAGGGCAACTTCAACAACGACATCGGCCTGCCCCTGACCCTGCTGCGGCTGCGCGCGCAGCACCGCGTCGCGGTGCTGGAGCTGGGCATGAACCATCCGGGCGAGATCGCCTACCTGGCGGGCATCGCCCGGCCCACCGTGGCCCTGGTCAACAACGCCCAGCGCGAGCACCAGGAGTTCATGGCCACGGTGGAGGCGGTGGCGCGCGAGAACGGCTCGGTGTTCGATTCGCTGGCAATCGGCGGCACCGCGGTCTTCCCGGCGGGCGACGAATTCAGCGCGCTGTGGCGCGAGCTGGCGGGCAGCCGTGCCTGCATGACTTTCTCTTCTTCCGGTTCGGCGGGCTCGGCCCGCGGCGCCGACATCGTTCTGGCCGGGTCTGAATGGCAAGAGGGCCACTGGCAGGTGCGGGCGGACACGCCCGCGGGACCAGTGGAATTCCGACTCCATATCGCCGGCCGCCACAACGTGGGCAATGCCCTGGCCGCGGTGGCCTGCACGCTGGCCGCCGGCGCGCCGCCGGCGGCCATCGCCCGGGGCCTGGAGGCCTTCGAGCCGGTCAAGGGCCGCTCGCGCGCGCTGGCCGTGCCGCTGGCCGGGCGCGTGCTCACGCTGGTGGACGACACCTACAACGCCAACCCCGATTCCGTGCGCGCCGCCATCGACGTGCTGGCCGAGCTGCCGGGCCCGCGCCTGCTGGTGCTGGGCGACATGGGCGAGGTGGGCGAGCAGGGGCCGCAGTTTCCACGCCGAGGTCGGCGGGTACGCGCGCGAGCGCGGCATCGACGCCCTGCTCACGCTGGGCGAGCAGGCGCGCGCCATGGGCGGGCGGCACTTCGATGCCATCGAGCCGCTGCAGGCAGAGGTGGCCGCGCGGCTGGGCGCGGTGCGCAGCGTTCTGGTCAAGGGCTCGCGCTTCATGAAGATGGAGCGGGTGGTGGAGGGCATCACCGCACACGCGCAGCGACAACAACAGCAAGACAACAAGAAGGACGAGGAGAAACCCGATGCTGCTTAGCCTGGCCGTGTGGCTGCAGACCCTGTCGCCTGAATTCGGCTTCCTGCGGGTGTTCCAGTACCTGACGTTCCGCGCCGTGATGGCGGCGATGACGGCGCTGCTGATCGGCCTGCTGGCCGGACCCTGGGTGATCCGCCGCCTGACCGAGCTGAAGATCGGCCAGCCGGTGCGCGGCTACGGCATGCAGACCCATCTGTCCAAGAGCGGCACGCCCACCATGGGCGGCGTGCTGGTGCTGCTGTCCATCGCCATCGCCACGCTCCTGTGGTTCGACCTGGCCAACCGCTTCGTCTGGATCGTGCTGATCGTGACCCTGGGCTTCGGCATGATCGGCTGGGCCGACGACTGGCGCAAGGTGGTGCAGAAGGATCCCGAGGGCATGCGCTCGCGCGAGAAGTACTTCTGGCAGTCGGTGATCGGGCTGCTGGCCGCCATGTACCTGGTGTTCACCATCTCCGAGAGCAACAACTACCGGGTGGTGGAGCTGTTCGTCGGCTGGGTGCGCTCCGGCTTCGACGTGGACCTGCCGCCCAAGGCCGGCCTGCTGGTGCCCTTCTTCAAGGAGGTGAGCTACCCGCTGGGCGTGTTCGGCTTCGTGTTCCTCACCTACCTGGTGATCGTGGGCGCGAGCAACGCCGTCAACCTCACCGACGGCCTGGACGGCCTGGCCATCATGCCGGTGGTGATGGTGGGCTCGGCGCTGGGCGTGTTCGCCTACGTCACGGGCAGCGCGGTGTACTCCAAGTACCTGCTGTTCCCATACATCCCGGGTTCGGGCGAGCTGCTGATCTTCTGCGCCGCGATGGCCGGCGCGGGCCTGGCCTTCCTGTGGTTCAACGCCCACCCGGCGCAGGTGTTCATGGGCGACGTGGGCGCGCTGGCCCTGGGCGGCGCGCTGGGCACCATCGCCGTGATCGTGCGCCAGGAGATCGTGCTGGCCATCATGGGCGGCGTGTTCGTGGTGGAGGCGATCTCCGTGATGGCGCAGGTGATGTACTTCAAGTACACCAAGCGCCGCTACGGGGAGGGCCGGCGCATCCTGAAGATGGCGCCGCTGCACCACCACTTCGAGAAAAGCGGCTGGAAGGAGACGCAGGTCGTGGTGCGTTTCTGGATCATCACGATGCTGCTGTGCCTGATCGGCCTGTCCACGCTGAAGCTGCGGTGAATATGAGCCCCCACGCTCCGCACTCCGTGTCGTCGCTGCCCCCCGAGGGGGCCGCAGCCTCCTTGGGGCGGCCCGGCGAAGGCTGGTCCGCCCTCCAGGACCAGCACGTCCTCGTCCTCGGCCTCGGCGCGTCCGGGCTGGCGATGGCGCGCTGGTGCGCGCGCGGCGGCGCGCGCGTGACCGTGGCGGACACGCGCGAGGCGCCGCCGCAGGTGGCCGCGCTGCGCGAGCAGCTGCCGCAGGCCTCGTTCGTCGCCGGCCCCTTCACCGGGGCGCTGCTGGAGGGCGTGCAGGCCGTGTTCCGCAGCCCCGGGCTGGCGCCGGCGCAGGTGGCCCCGGTGTGGGACGCCGCCCGCGCGGCCGGCCTGCGGGTCGGCGGCGAGCTGAGCCTGTTCTGCGGCGGGCTGGCCCAGCTGCAGGCCGAACAGGGTTACGCGCCGGCGGTGCTGGCCGTCACCGGCACCAACGGCAAGACCACGGTCACCTCGCTGGCCGGCCAGCTGGTGGAACGCAGCGGCCGCACGGTGGCGGTGGCCGGCAACATCGGCCCTACGCTGCTGGACACGCTGGCCGCGAAGATGGACGCGCAGGCGCTGCCGCAGGTCTGGGTGCTGGAGCTGTCCAGCTTCCAGCTCGAGGGCATGGAAGGCTTCGAGCCCACCGCGGCCACGGTGCTCAACCTCACCCAGGACCATCTGGACTGGCACGGCGGCATGCGGGCCTACGCGGCGGCCAAGGCCCGCATCTTCGGCACCCGCGGCCTCATGGTCCTGAACCGGGAAGACCCCGCGGTGATGGCCATGCTGCCGGCGCCGGCCAAGCTCAAGGGCGGCAAGACCGAGCAGCGCGAGCATGTGGGCTTCGGCGCCGACATGCCGCAGCGTCCCGGCGACTACGGCATCGAGGTGGTCAACGGCATGGCATGGCTGGTGCGCGCGCTGGAAGCCGACGAGACGCAAAAGCGCCGGCGCGATGCCGACGAAGAGATCCACATCCAGCGCCTGATGCCGGCCGACGCGCTGCGCATCCGCGGCCGCCACAACGCGGTGAACGCGCTGGCCGCGCTGGCCCTGGCGACGGCGGCCGGCTGCCCGCTGGCGCCCATGCTGTACGGCCTGCGCGAGTACCGCGGCGAGCCGCACCGGGTCGAGCCGGTGGGCATGGTGGGCGAGGTCGAGTTTTTCGACGACAGCAAGGGCACCAACGTCGGCGCCACCGCGGCGGCGCTGAATGGTCTCGGTGCCGAGCGCAAGCTGGTCGTGATCCTGGGGGGCGAGGGCAAGGGGCAGGACTTCTCCCCGCTGGCCGCGCCGGTGGCGCGCTTCTGCCGGGCGGCTGTGCTGATCGGCCGCGACGCGCCGCAGATCCGCGCCGCGCTGGAAGGCGCGGGGGTGGCGCTGCTGGACGCCGCCTCGATGGAGGAGGCGGTCTCGCTGGCCACGCAGCGCAGCCAGCCCGGCGACGCCGTGCTGATGTCGCCGGCCTGCGCCAGCTTCGACATGTTCCGCAACTACGAGCACCGCGCCGAGGTGTTCCGCGAGGCCGTGGCCCGGCTCGCGGCCGAGGCCGGGACCTCGCTGGAGGTTGTCCAATGAGCGCCGTCCTGGATCGCCTCAGCCGCTGGGTCGCCCGGTCGCCCCGCGGCGACCTGCCGCTGCCGGTGCGCGGCACCGGTTACGCCCGCGCGTCCGCGCCGGCCCGGATGGTGGTGTTCGACCAGGCCCTGCTGTGGGCCGCGCTGGGCCTGGCGGCCTTCGGCCTGGTGATGGTGTATTCGGCTTCCATCGCGATGCCGGACAACCCCAAGTTCGCCCGCTACGCCCACACCTATTTCCTGGCGCGCCACAGCCTGTCGCTGGTGCTGGCCTTCGTGGCGGCGCTGCTGGCCTTCCAGGTACCGATGGCCACCTGGGAGAAATACGCCCCCTGGCTGTTCGTGCTGTCGCTGCTGCTGCTGATCGCGGTGCTGGTGCCGGGCGTGGGCAGCATGGTCAACGGCGCGCGTCGCTGGATCTCGCTGGGCTTCATCAGCTTCCAGCCGTCGGAGCTGGCGAAGTTCACGGTGCTGCTGTACGCGGCCGACTACATGGTGCGCAAGATGGACGTGAAGGAGCGTTTCTTCCGCGCCGTGCTGCCCATGGCCGTCGCGGTCGCCGGGGTGGGCCTGCTGCTGCTGGCCGAGCCCGACATGGGGGCCTTCCTGGTGATCGCCGTCATCGCCATGGGCATCCTGTTCCTGGGCGGCGTCAACGCGCGCATGTTCTTCCTGATCGCCGCCGTGATGGTGGTGGCCTTCGTGCTGATGATCGCCCTGTCGGAGTGGCGGCGCGAGCGCATCTTCGCCTACCTCGACCCCTGGGACGAGAAGCATGCGCTGGGCAAGGGCTACCAGCTGTCGCACTCGCTGATCGCCATCGGCCGCGGCGAGATCTTCGGCGTGGGCCTGGGCGGCAGCGTGGAGAAGCTGCATTGGCTGCCCGAGGCGCACACCGACTTCCTGCTGGCCGTGATCGGCGAGGAGTTCGGCTTCGCCGGCCTGCTGGCGGTGATCACCACCTTCCTGTGGATGACCCGCCGCATCATGCACATCGGCCGCCAGGCGATCGCGCTGGACCGCGTGTTCGCCGGCCTGGTGGCGCAGGGCGTGGGCATCTGGATCGGCTTCCAGGCCTTCATCAACATGGGCGTGAACCTGGGCGCGCTGCCCACCAAGGGTCTGACCCTGCCGCTCATGAGCTACGGCGGCTCGGCCATCCTGATGAACATGGTCGCGCTGGCGGTGGTGCTGCGCATCGATTACGAGAACAGAACCCTCATGCGCGGAGGCCGCGCATGAAGCACCTGGTGGTCATGGCGGCAGGCACCGGCGGGCACGTGATCCCCGGGCTGGCCGTGGCGCGCGAGATGCACTCGCGCGGCTGGAGCGTGAGCTGGATGGGCACGCCCTCGGGCATGGAGAACCGGCTGGTGCCGCCCAGCGGCATCCCGATGGACACGCTGGCCTTCAGCGGCCTGCGCGGCAAGGGGCTGGTGCACACGCTGACCGGCGGGGTGCGCCTGCTGGCCGCCTTCTGGAGCAGCCGCCGCATCCTGAAGGCGCGCCGCGCCGACGCGGTGCTGGGCATGGGCGGCTACGTGTGCTTCCCGGGCGGCCTGATGGCGTCCTGGCTGGACCGGCCGCTGGTGCTGGTCAACGCCGACGCCTCGCTGCTGATGAGCAACAAGGCGCTGCTGCCGGTGGCCGACCGCGTCGCCTTCGGCTTCGACGGCGATGCCGCCCGCAGGACCCGCAACGCCGTGGTCACCGGCAACCCGGTGCGCGCGGAGATCGAGGCCATCGCGCCGCCGGCCCAGCGCTTCACCGGCCGCGGCGGGCCGCTGCGCCTGCTGGTGGTGGGCGGCAGCCTGGGGGCGCGCGTGCTCAACACCATCGTCCCGCAGGCCATCGCGGCGCTGGCGCCCGGGCAGCGGCCCCAGGTGGTGCACCAGACCGGACAGGCCGAGCTGGCCGGGGTGCAGGCGGCCTACGCGGGCGCCGGCATCCAGGCCCAGGTGCTGCCCTTCATCGACGACATGGCGCGGCAGCTCGCGGAATGCGACCTGATCGTCTGCCGCGCCGGCGCCGTCACCGTCAGCGAGCTGTGCGCGGCCGGCGTGCCGGCCGTCCTGGTGCCGCTGATCGTCAGCACCACCTCGCACCAGCGGGACAACGCGCAGTGGATGGCCGGGCAGGGCGCCGCGCTGCACCTGCCGCAGGCCGAGCTGACGCCGCCCCGGCTGGCGCAGCTGCTGTCGGGCCTGGACCGCGGGACTTTGTTGGACATGGCCACGCGGGCCCGGGCGCTGGCCCGGCCGCAGGCCGCCGCCCGCGTGGCGGACCAGATCGAGAGCTTGGTGGCCGCATGAAACACGCCGTCCGTCACATCCACTTCGTGGGCATCGGCGGCGCCGGCATGTCCGGCATCGCCGAGGTGCTGCGCAACCTGGGCTACCGGATCTCCGGCTCCGACCTGCACGACAGCCCCACGCTGCGCCGGCTGAAGGACCTGGGCATCCGCACCTGCGTGGGCCATGCCGAGGAGCACATCGCCGGCGCCGACGCGGTGGTCACCTCCACCGCGGTGCAGGCGGACAACCCCGAGGTGGTGGCGGCGCGCCGGCGCAAGATCCCGGTGGTGCCGCGCGCCATGATGCTGGCCGAGCTGATGCGCCTGAAGCAGGGCATCGCCATCGCCGGCACCCACGGCAAGACCACCACCACCAGCCTGGTGGCCAGCATCCTGGCCGAGGGCGGGCTGGACCCGACCTTCGTGATCGGCGGCAAGCTCAACAGCGCCGGCGCCAACGCCAAGCTGGGCGCCGGCGACTACATCGTGGTCGAGGCCGACGAGTCCGACGCCTCGTTCCTGAACCTGATGCCGGTGATGGCGGTGGTGACCAACATCGACGCCGACCACATGGAAACCTACGGCCACGACTTCGGCCGGCTCAAGGGCGCGTTCCTGGACTTCCTGCACCGCATGCCGTTCTACGGCACGGCCATCCTGTGCACCGACGACGCGGCCATCCGCGAGATCCTGCCGGACGTCCAGTGCCCGGTCACGACCTACGGCGAGGGCGAGGACGCCCAGGTGCGCGCCGTCGGCATCCGTGCCGTCGGCCCGCAGATGCACTTCACGGCGCAGCGGCGCAACGGCGTCGTGCTGCCCGACCTGGACATCAGGCTCAACCTGGCCGGCCACCACAACGTGCTGAACGCGCTGTCGGCGATCGCCGTCGCCGTGGAGCTGAACGTGCCGGATGCCGCCGTGCAGAAGGCGCTGGCCGAATTCCGCGGCGTCGGCCGGCGCTTCCAGGGCTACGGCGAGCTGCCGGTGCGCGCGGCCAACGGCGGCGGCCGCTTCATCGTGATCGAGGACTACGGCCACCACCCGGTGGAGATCGCCGCCACGCTGGCCGCGGCGCGCGGCGCCTACCCGGGCCGGCGCCTGGTGCTGGCCTTCCAGCCGCACCGCTACACCCGCACGCGCGACTGCTTCGAGGACTTCGTCAAGGTGATGGGTCAGGCCGACGCGGTGCTGCTGGCCGAGGTGTATGCCGCCGGCGAGTTGCCCATCGTGGCCGCCGACGGCCGCTCGCTGGCGCGCGCGGTGCGCGTGGCCGGCAAGGTCGAGCCGGTGTTCGTGGACGACATCGCCGGCATGCCGGAGGCCATCCTGGAGATGGCCCGCGACGGCGACGTGGTGATGTGCATGGGCGCGGGCTCCATCGGGGGCGTGCCTTCGAAGCTGGTCGAGATGGGAGGCGGGGCATGAGCGGTACCTTCAACTTTGGAAAGGTGGCTGTCCTGATGGGCGGCCAGTCGGCCGAGCGCGAGGTGTCGCTCATGTCCGGCAGCGGCGTGCTCAAGGCGCTGCAAGCCAAGGGCGTGGACGCGCACGCCTTCGATCCGGCGCAGCGCGACCTGTCCGAGCTCAAGCGCGAGGGCTTCGGGCGCTGCTTCATCGCCCTGCACGGCCGCTTCGGCGAGGACGGCACGGTGCAGGGCGCGCTGGAGCTGCTGGGCATCCCCTACACCGGCTCGGGCGTGATGGCCTCGTCCATCGCCATCGACAAGGTCATGACCAAGCGGGTCTGGCTGGCCGAGGGCATCCCGACGCCGAAGTACCGGCTGCTGCGGCGCGGCGCCTACCAGCGCGGGCAGGTGGTCCGCATCCCCGACGAGCTGGGCCTGCCGCTGATCGTCAAGCCGGCGCGCGAGGGCTCGTCCATCGGCGTCGCCAAGGTCCAGGGCTATTCCGAGATGCAGGGGGCCGTGGACGCGGCCGCCGCGCTGGATGCCGACGTGCTGTGCGAGCAGTTCGTCTCGGGCGACGAGGTGACCTGCCCGATCCTGGGAACGGGCGACGCGGCGCGCGCGCTGCCCGTCATCCGCATCGTCGCGCCGGCGGGCAACTACGACTACCAGAACAAGTACTTCACCGACGACACCCAGTACCTGGTGCCCTGCGGCCTGCCGGCGGGCGAGGAGGCGGCCATCCAGGCGCTGGTGCTCAAGGCCTACCGCGTGCTGGGCTGCCGCGGCTGGGGCCGCATCGACGTGATGATCGACGGCAGGACGCGCCAGCCCTCGCTGCTGGAGATCAACACCTCGCCGGGCATGACCGGGCACTCGCTGGTGCCCATGTCGGCGCGTGCCGCCGGCATCAGCTACGAGGACCTGTGCGTCCAGCTGCTGGCCTCGGCCACGCTGGACCATGCCAAGGAGGCGGCCATCCCATGAAGGCTTCCGCCGCGCTGACCCTGCCGGCCGACGTCAGGCTGATGAACATCACCGCCACGGTGCTGTTCGCGGCCTGCGGCGTGCTGCTGCTGGCGGCGCTGGCGTGGTGGCTGGTGCGGCACCCGGCGTTCGCGCTGGGGCGCATCACGGTGCAGGGCGACGTGGCGCACAACAGCCCGGCCACGCTGCGGGCCAACGTGGCCCCGCGCATGGCGGGCAACTTCTTCACGGTGGACCTGGTCGCGGTGCGGCAGGCATTCGAGGCCGCGCCCTGGGTCCGGCAGGCCGTGGTGCGTCGCGAGTTCCCCAACCGGCTGCGCGTGCTGCTGCAGGAGCACCGGCCGGTGGCCCTGTGGGGCACCGAGGGCGAATCGGCCCTGGTCAACAGCCACGGCGAGGTGTTCGAGGCCGATCCCGGCGACATCGAGCCGGAGGGGCTGCCGCGGCTGGCCGGCCCCGACGGACAGGCCGCCCAGGTGCTGGCCATGTACCGCGCGCTGGCGCCGCTGTTCCAGCCGCTGGGGCTCGAGCTGGTGCAGCTGGTGCTCACCAGCCGGGGCAGCTGGCAGGCCACGATGGACACCGGCGCGTCCGTGGAACTGGGCCGCGGCCCGGTGCAGGAGGTGGCGGCCCGGACCCGGAGGTTCGCGCAGACGCTGGCGCAGGCGGCTTCCAAGCTGGGCCGCCGGCCCGAGGCCCTGGTTTCCGCCGACCTGCGCCACGGGGACGGTTACGCGATCCGTCTGCGGGGCGTCACCACCGCCACGGGCGCAGAGGCGCAGAAAAAGAAATGACTTGGGGACAGACCTTCAGCTCTGTGCTCACCGACTAGAGGAAGCGATGGCAAAGGAATACAAGGACCTGGTCGTCGGCCTGGACATCGGCACCGCCAAGGTGATGGCGGTGGTGGCCGAGGTCCTGCCGGGCGGCGAGCTCAAGCTGGCAGGGCTGGGCGTGGCGCCGTCCAATGGCCTCAAGCGCGGCGTGGTGGTGAACATCGACGCCACGGTGCAGAGCATCCAGCAGGCCCTGAAGGAGGCCGAGCTGATGGCCGACTGCAAGATCACGCGGGTCTACACCGGCATCACCGGCAGCCACATCCGCGGCATCAACTCCAGCGGCATGGTGGCCGTCAAGGACAAGGAGGTCACGCCGGCCGACGTGGCGCGCGTGGTCGAGACGGCGCGCGCCATCAACATCTCGACGGACCAGCGCCTGCTGCTGGTGGAGCCGCAGGAGTTCGTGATCGACGGCCAGGACGTCAAGGAGCCGATCGGCATGAGCGGCATCCGGCTGGAGGCCAAGGTCCACATCGTCACCGGCGCGCAGAGCGCGGCCGAGAACATCGTCAAGTGCGTGCGCCGCTGCGGCCTGGAGGTCGACCAGCTGCTGCTGAACCCGCTGGCCTCCAGCGCCGCCGTGCTGACCGAGGACGAGCGCGAGCTGGGCGTGGCCCTGGTGGACATCGGCGCCGGCACCACCGACGTGGCCATCTTCACCGGCGGCGCCATCCGGCACACCGCCGTGATCCCCATCGCCGGCGACCTGATCACCAGCGACATCGCGATGGCGCTGCGCACGCCCACCAAGGACGCCGAGGACATCAAGGTCGAGAGCGGCTACGCCAAGCAGCTGCTGGCCGACCCGGAGCAGCAGGTCGAGGTGCCGGGCCTGGGCGACCGCGGCCCGCGCCTGCTGAGCAAGCAGGCCCTGGCCGGCGTGATCGAGCCGCGCATCGAGGAGATCTTCTCGCTGGTGCAGCAGGTGGTGCGCGAGTCGGGCTACGAGGAGGTGCTGTCCTCGGGCATCGTCATCACCGGCGGCAGCGCCGTCATGCCCGGCATGGTGGAACTGGGCGAGGACATCTTCCTCAAGCCGGTGCGCCGCGGCGTGCCCAAGTATTCGAGCGCCCTGTCCGACATGGTGGCCCAGCCCCGGGCCGCCACCGTGATGGGGCTGCTGGAGGAAGCGCGCCTGGCGCGCCTGCGCGGCTTCAAGGTGGCGCAGAAGAACGGATCGATGAAGACGGCCTTCGGCCGCTTCAAGGATTTCATCGTGGGGAACTTCTGAGCATGTTCCCCTGCAGCAGACCCAGAAAGGAGCGATGGCGGTGCACCGGCCCGCCGACGTGAACGTTCATGGTCCCAAAAACAGTCTTACAGCAGGCAACTGCACACAGCATTAGGAGTAGAGCAATGAGCATCGAAATGATCGAGGTCGAAGAGTTCAACCTGGGCACCCAGATCAAGGTGATCGGCGTGGGCGGCGGCGGCGGCAACGCCGTCGAGCACATGATCGGGCGGTCGGTGCAGGGCGTGGAGTTCATCTGCGCCAACACGGACGCGCAGGCGCTGTGCCGCAGCGCCGCGCACAAGACCATCCAGCTGGGCCACAGCGGCCTGGGCGCCGGCAGCAAGCCCGAGAAGGGCCGCGAGGCGGCCGAGGCCGCGTCCGAGGACATCCGCGAGGCCATCGACGGCGCGCACATGCTGTTCATCACCGCCGGCATGGGCGGCGGCACCGGCACCGGCGCGGCGCCGGTGATCGCCCGCATCGCCAAGGAGATGGGCATCCTCACCGTGGGCGTGGTGACCAAGCCCTTCGACTGGGAAGGCGGCCGCCGCATGACCAACGCCGACCAGGGCCTGGCCGAGCTGGAGGCCAACGTGGACTCGCTGATCGTGATCCTGAACGAGAAGCTGCTGGACGTGCTGGGCGACGACGTCACCCAGGACGAGGCCTTCGCGCATGCCAACGACGTGCTGAAGAACGCCGTCGGCGGCATCGCGGAGATCATCAACGTGCCCGGCCACGTGAACGTGGACTTCGAGGACGTGCGCACCGTGATGGGCGAGCCCGGCAAGGCGATGATGGGCACGGCGGTGGCCGCGGGCCCGGACCGCGCGCGCATCGCGGCGGAGCAGGCCGTGGCCTGCCCGCTGCTGGAGGGCATCGACCTGTCGGGCGCCAAGGGCGTGCTGGTGCTGATCACCGCGGCCAAGGGCAGCCTCAAGCTGTCGGAGTCCAAGCTGGCGATGAACACCATCCGCGCCTACGCCTCGGCCGACGCGCACGTGATCTACGGCACGGCCTACGACGACAACCTGGGCGACGAGGTGCGTGTGACGGTGGTGGCCACCGGCCTGTCGCGCCATGGCCAGCAGCGCCGCACCGCCCCGCCGCTGCAGGTGCTGCGCACCGGCACCGACAACGTGCCTTTCAACGTGCCCACCCTCCACGGCGCAGGCGCCGCGCTGGGCGTGGCGTCACAGGCCCAGCAGCCGGACTACGGCGGCATGGCGGTGCCCAGCGTCTGGCGCACCAACCGAACCCAGGCGGCTGCCAAGGTCGACGCGCTGTCCTCGGGCGGCATGGACGACTTCGAGATCCCGGCCTTCCTGCGCAAGCAGGCCGACTGACCCCGCCGCTGCCGAGCCCGTGCCTATCGGGGAGATAGGCACGGGCCGCCCCGCGCCTGTAACCCGAAACGTAAAATCATGCGCATGCTCCAACAACGCACCCTCAAGACCCTCACCCGCGCGGTGGGCGTGGGCCTGCACAGCGGCCAGCGTGTGGAGCTGACGCTGCGCCCCGCGCCGCCGGACACCGGCATCGTGTTCCGCCGGGTCGACCTGCCCCAGCCGGTCGACATCCCGGTGTCGGCGCAGAGCGTGACCGACACCCGCCTGGCCTCCACCGTGTCCAACGGCGGCGCCAAGGTGCACACGGTGGAGCACCTCATGTCGGCGTGCTGCGGCCTGGGCCTGGACAACCTCTACGTGGACATCACGGCCGAGGAGGTGCCCATCCTGGACGGCTCGTCCGCCTCGTTCGTGTTCCTGCTGCAAAGCGCGGGCATCGAGCACCAGAAGGCGCCGCGCCGCTTCATCCGGGTGCGCGAGCCGGTCGAGGTGCGCGAAGGCGAGGGCGAGACGCTGAAGTGGGCCAAGCTGGAGCCCTACCACGGCTTCAGGCTGGGCTTCGAGATCGACTTCGCCCACCGCGTGGTGGCAGCCACCGGCCAGCGCTACGAGTTCGACCTGAGCCGCGGCAACTACAGCCGCGACATCGCGCGGGCCCGCACCTTCGGCTTCACCAAGGACGTGGAGATGATGCGCGCCAACGGCCTGAGCCTGGGCGGCGGGCTGGACAACGCGGTGGTGATGGACGACTACCGGGTGCTCAATCCCGACGGCCTGCGCTACGACGACGAGCTGGTCAAGCACAAGATCCTGGACGCCATGGGCGACCTGTACCTGGTCGGCAAGCCGCTGCTGGCTTCCTACCGCGCGTTCCGCTCCGGCCATGCGCTGAACAACAAGCTGCTGCGCGCGCTGCTGGCCAAGCCCTCGGCCTTCGAGGTCGTGACCTTCCAGGACGAGAAGCTGGCCCCGATCGGCTTCGCGCAGCCGGCGCGCGCCTGGTAGCGGCGGCTGCCGCGATTCCACCGTGCTGCTGTTCCGCTGGATCCTGCTGCTGTCGTTGCTGGCGGCGGCCGTGTGCTTCGCGTTCTACGCCGGCACCGGCCAGCCGCGCTTCAAGCGCCGGGGCCTGGTGATCCTGAAGTGGACCCTGATCGCCGCCTTCGGCTTCTTCGCGGTGCTGGCGGTGGAGCGGCTGGCCTGAGGTCACGAACCACGTTTATCGGCGACGGGCGCATGCCGCGCCATCAGCTCGGCGATCCAGTCGATGAACACACGCAGCTTGGTGCTGACATGCCGGTTCGGCCGATACGCCACGTACAGCGGCATCGGCTCGAAGCGCCAGTCCTCGAACAGGGACACCAGCTCGCCGCTTGCCAGGTGCGCCCGGCACATGTAATCCGGCAGCCAAAGGACCCCCAGGCCGGCCAACCCGGCTGCGAGGTAGGCATTGCCGTCGTCCACTGCGAGCACGTAGCGGCCTTGCACATCGATGCTTTCGCCGCCGCGGCGCATCGCATAGGGGTAGGTCTTGCCGTTGCGCGACCACAGGAAACCCACGACGCGGTGATGCGTGTCTTCCAGCTGCCGCGGGTGTGAGGGAGTGCCGGCGCGTTCCAGGTAGCTGGGCGCCGCGCAAGCCCTGAGCTGCAGGTCCCCCACGCGGCGGGCCATCAGCGACTGGTCGGTGAGTTCGCCGCCGCGCACGACACAGTCCACGTTCTCGCCGATCATGTCCACCAGGCGATCGCTCACGCCCATGTCGATCTGGATGTCGGGATAGCGTGCATGGAACGCCGGCAAGGCCGGCACCAGGATCATGCGGGCCAGCGGGCTGGGCACATCCACCCGCAGCCGCCCACTGGGCGATGCCGAGGCGCCGGACAGGCTGGCCTCCGCATCGTCCAGGTCGGCCAGCAGGCGCAGAACGCGGTCATAGAAGGCGGCACCGTCGGCCGTGACATGGACCCTGCGCGTGGTGCGGTTGAGCAGCTTGACGCGCAGCCGTGCCTCCATCTGCTGCACCAGCTGGGTCACGCTGGTCTTGCTCATGTGGAGCGTCTCGGCCGCCTTGGTGAAGCTGCCTGCCTCCACCACGCGGGCGAATGCCTGCATCGCATCGAACCGGTCCATCGCTGCTCCAGAAGCTTCGAAGATTGTTTGGAGTTTACGGACAGTGATGGCCAGGCTTGCTCGTTTATGCGCGAGGCACGAGGCCCTAGATTGCGCTGACCGTCAATACCGACACCCCCATCGAGGAGCAACCAATGACAAAGCGCGACGTCGTTTTTCCGCCTGGACGCCAGGCCCTTTATGAAAGGAACCGCTATTCGCCTGCGATCCGCTCCAATGGCTTCCTGTTCGTTTCCGGACAAGTAGGCAGTCGCGAGGACGGCTCGCCCGAGCCCGAGCTGGAAGCGCAGGTCCGGCTCGCGTTCGACAACCTGAACGCCGTCCTCGCCGCTGCAGGCTGCACCTTCGACGACGTGGTCGACGTCACCGTCTTCATCGTCGATCCCGAATCGAAGTTCGACACGATCTGGAAGCTGGTGCCGCCGTATTGGGGCAAGGCGCCGCACCCGACGCTGACCGGCATCGGCGTGACCTGGCTCTATGGCTTCGACTTCGAAATCAAGGTGATCGCGAAGCTTCCAGAGACCCGGGAGCTGCCTGCCTAGTAGGTGCGCCCGGCCTTGTACATGCCGGTGCTCCTGCGCGCCGTGCCGGCGGCCCGCGCCAGGCGCGCCATGGAGCTGCCGGCATGGGCGTGGGTGATGGCCAGGCCCAGCGCGTCGGCCGCGTCCTTGCCCGGCAGGCCGGGCAGCTGGAGCAGCCGCTTGACCATCTCCTGCACCTCGGCCTTGCCGGCCCTGCCGTAACCGGCCACCGCCTGCTTCATCTGCAGCGCGGTGTACTCGGCCACCGGCAGCGCCCCCGCCACCAGCGCCGTGACGCAGGCGCCGCGCGCCTGGCCCAGCAGCAGCGTGGACTGCGGATTCGCGTTGACGAACACGATCTCCACCGCCGCGGCGTCCGGCGTGTAGCGCGAGCGCACCTCGGCGATGCCCTCGAACAGCACCTTCAGCCGCGCCGGCAGGTCGCCGCGCGCCAGGTGCGTGGTGCTGATGGTGCCGCTGGCCACGTACCGCAGTGCGTGGCCGTCCAGGTCCACCACGCCGAAGCCGGTGGTCTGCAGGCCGGGGTCGATGCCGAGGATGCGCATGGTCAGGACGGCGCGCGGGTCCAGTTCTCCAGCATCAGCGGCGCCTGGATGCGCCGGTAGTGCCGTTCGTTGTTGGTGACCAGCACGGCGCCTGCGGCCAGGGCATGGGCAGCGATCATCATGTCCACCTCTCCGATGGGCTGCCCGGCCTGCGTCAGCTGGTGGCGGATGGCGGCATACCAATCCGCGCAGTCGGCGTCCCAGGACAGGACGCGGATGATCTTGAACATCCGCTGCACCGCCAGATGCAGCCTGTGCGTGGCGGGCAGCCGCTTCAGGCCGTATTGAAGCTCCGCGCGCGTCATCGCCGAGATGCAGATGTCTGCCGGCGCATGGGTGGCGATGCGCGCCTCGACCTCCGGCGAGGTGCCCTTGACCAGGTAGCTCACCGTATCGGTGTCCAGCAGGTGGAGCATCAGAACCTGGGCCCGCGCACCGACCCCGCCGGTGCCTCGTCGAACAATCCGCCGGAGGCGGGCACGCGGTTCATGGGACGTTCCGTCATGAAGTCGGCCGGCGCTTGCGCCGAATGCAGCAGCTCGAAAAATCCGGCCCAGGCCTGGGCGCCCGGCCGATCGGACAGGATGACGTCCCCGGTCGCTTCGTCACGCGTGACGTACACCTCGTCGCCTTCGAAGCGGAACTCGGCAGGCAGCCGCACGGCCTGGCTGGCACCGTTCTTGAACAGCTTGGCGGTACGTGTCTCGGCCATGGCTTCTCCTTCTATGCCAGTGAGTATATATCGATGTATATACTAATCCACCAGGCACCGAAGTACCAGTGCCAGGCCATCGGCAGGTGCTTCCTACCCGCGCTTGCAGGCGCGGACGACAGCATTGCCTTGCGCGCGCGGCACAGTGGCAGGCCCTTGGCATTTCCGACGAAGGAGTTTCCCATGGCATCGCGTTTTCCGACGCCTTTCCAGGCGCCCTCGCGCAACCTGCGCGCCCCCGACCCGTTCAGCGACCTGCACCGCGAGATGAACCGGCTGTTCGACGACTTTTTTTCCTTCGGCGCACCCACGCCGGGCACCGCCACCCTGGCTCCCATGCCGCGGCTGGACGTGCGCGAGACGGACCAGGAGATCTGCATCAGCGCCGAGCTGCCCGGCGTGAAGCCGGCCGACGTCGACGTGCGCGTGGAAGGCAACCTGCTGACCATCCGGGGCGAGAAGAAGAACGAGGCCGAGCAGCAGCAGCAGCAGCAGGACTACCACCTGATGGAGCGCAGCTACGGCCGCTTCCAGCGATCGCTGCAGCTGCCCTTCCAGCCCGATCCCGGGCAGGTGCGGGCCAGCTTCGAGGATGGGGTGCTCACGGTCCACGTACCGAGGCAGGCCCAGCAGGAGCGCAGCCGCCGCATCGAGATCCAGGCGGGCGCCGGGGCGCAGCACGCGGCGGTCGGCGGTTCCGCGACCGGCAGCGGCGACGATGCCGGCAACCGCCCCGATCCCATGAGCCATCACTGATCCTCCGCCGTCGTGAGGCGCGGCGCGCATTGCCAACGGATCAGCAACCGGTGGTCGGTCACGGATGAGCTGAAAGCTCATCCGCCTATGCGCTGTCCTCCTACAGACGAGCCTGGCTCGGCCGTGGGACAAACGCGCTTCGTTTCCAGCCCGAACCCAGACATGTCCCTCGATCCCGCAGCGGCCCCGGCCGATCACCTCTGGCAGCCCAGCCGGCCTGCGGGTGGGCAGCCGGCGCATGCACCCCTGCAACGCCGCTGGTCGGCTTTGCTGGCCGATTGGGCCTGGGGCACCGCCCTGCGCTGGCGCGCTCCGGCCGGGCGCGGCCACCGGGACCCGTCCAGCGGGCTGCTGCAGAAAGAGGGCTTCCTGCAGCAGGCGACCGCACTGGCGCAGGACTGCCGCGAGCAGGGCCTGCCGCTGTCAGCGGCGGTGTTCGACTTCCCCGACCTGCTGGAGGTGCACCGGATGTACGGCAGCCGCATCAGCAGCCAGCTGCTGGACCGGCTGGGCCGCTCGCTGTGGCGGGCGGCGGGGCGCTCGGGCCTGGCAGGCCGCACCGGCCCTACCCAGTTCGCCCTGGCCCTGCCGCGCCTGACGCAGGCGCAGGCCCGGGCCCAGGTGCAGCGCGTGCTCGGCAAGGTGCCTTGCGTCGAGCTCGACGCCGGCGGCGACGAGCTGGTGCTGGTCGCCGACTTCCTGGTCGCCCAGATCCAGGGCGGCGGCTTCGAAGCGCTGTTCCACCGCCTGCGCGCCGGCCTGTCGCGTGTCCAGGAGCGGCGCCTGCGCATCGAGCGTTACCTGGAAAGCGCGCCCGCCAGCCTGACCCGGCCGGCCGAATTGCACTGAAGGCGCCGCCGCGCCGCCGTCAGGTGCGCCGCGGCTTGCGGCCGAAGGTCAGCACCCGCCACGCGTACCAGGCCAGCAGGCCGCCCACCACGACGCGGGTCGCGATCTCCACCACGTCCTTCACCTTGTCCCAGCGGGTTTCCAGCGCGAAGCCCAGGGCCGCCAGCGCGCCCGTCCACAGCAGGCTGCCGGCCGCCGACCACAACAGGAAGGCACCCAGGGGCATGCGCTCGATCCCGGCGGGCATGGAGATCACGCTGCGGATGGCGGGGATCAGCCGGCCGATCATCACCGAGCGCGCGCCGTGGCGCCGGAAACGGTCCTCCGCCTGCTCCAGGTCCTCGGGGTCCAGGGTGAGCCAGCGGCCGTGCCGTTCGGCGAAGCGCTTGAGCCGGGCGCTGCCCAGGCGGCGCCCGGCCCAGTACCAGGGCAGGGTGCCCAGCAGGGATCCCACCAGGCCGGCTGCGACCACGCCCACCGGGTTCAGGTCGCCGCGCGCCGCCACGAAGCCGGCGAAGGGCATGATCAGCTCCGAGGGGACGGGCGGGAAGATGTTCTCCAGCAGCATGAGGACCGCGATCCCCAGGTAGCTGAAGCGCTCGATGAACTGGATGATCCACTCCGTCATGGCGACATCCAGGTTGGCACCGGCTCCCGGGCCCGGATGTAGGACGGCTACGGGAGCTCGGCCTCGCGCATGCGAGCCACGATGGTGTAGGCACGGCTGGCCAGGTAGCCGGAATTGGGCACCTTCTCGAAGAACCGCGGCCGCGGCAGCATCACCGCCAGGCGCGCCGCCTCGTAAGCGCTGAGGCGGGCGGCGCTCTTGCGCCAATAGTGCTGGGCCGCGGCCTCGGCGCCGAACACCCCCTCGCCCCATTCGACGCTGTTGAGGTAGATCTCCAGGATGCGTTCCTTGGTCAGCAGCTGCTCCAGCGCGAAGGTGAGCACGATCTCCTGGCCTTTGCGCAGCAAGGTGCGCTCGCCCGACAGGAGCAGGTTCTTGGCCAGCTGCTGGGTGATGGTGGAGCCGCCCACGATCCTGGGCGGCCGGGCCTGGCGGCGCAGCTGGGCGCGGCGCGCGGCCTGTTCCTCGGCCTTGGCATTGCGCTGCCAGGCCTTCTCGATGGCCTCCCAGTCCACGCCCTCGTGGCTGGCGAAGCCGTCGTCCTCGGCGGCGATCACCGCCCGCTTGAGGTGATCGGAGATGCGGTCGTACGGCACCCACTGCTGCCGCCAGCGGAACCGTTCCTTCTCGGTGGCCACGCGCCAGGCCTCCGAACGCTGGAAGGCCGTGGACTGCGGGTCCACCACCGCCATCAGCGCGATGCGGCCGATGAAGAACAGCTGCAGGCCCAGGGCGGCCACCAGGGCCAGCAGCAGCCAGCGACCCAGGGCCCTCACTGCCGCGCCAGGCGCTCGCGCAGCCCGTCCAGCACGGCGGCCGAAGGCGGGCGCACGCCGCGCCAGACCTGGAAAGCCTCGGCCGCCTGCTCCACCAGCATGCCCAGGCCGTCGCGCGGCACCGCGCCCAGGCGCCGCGCCCAGTCCATGAAAGGTTGGGCGGCCGGCCCGTACATCAGGTCGCAGGCCAGGGTGCCGGGCCGCAGCACCGCGTCCGGCACCGGCACCGCGCCGCCGGCCAGGCTGCTGGCGCTGGCGTTGACCACCAGGTCGAACGCCTGGCCGGGCTGCTGCAGGCCGGCGGCCTGCAGGCGCACGCCATGGCGGGCGGCCAGCGCCGCGTGACGGTCCACCAGGGCCCGGGCCTTGTCCTCGGTGCGGTTGGCGACCACCACCGCCTGCGGGCCGGCCTCGACCAGCGGTCCCAGCACGCCTGCCGCCGCCCCGCCCGCACCCACCAGCAGCACCCGCCGGCCGGCGATCGCCACGCCGGCGTTGCGCGTGATGTCGTGCACCAGGCCGATGCCGTCGGTGTTGTCGGCGAAGACCTCCTCACCGTCGAAGCGCAGCGTGTTGCAGGCGCCGGCCAGCTCGGCGCGGGCGCTCAGGCGGGTGGCCAGCGGTGCGGCCTCGAACTTGAACGGCACGGTGATGTTGCAGCCGCGCCCGCCGCCGGCGCGGAACTCGCGCACCGCCTGGGCCAGGCCGCCCGGCGGCACCAGCAGGCGCTCGTAGCCCAGGACCTGCCCGGTCAGCTCGGCGAAGCGCGCGTGGATCCACGGCGACTGGCTGTGCGCCACCGGGTTGCCCATCACCCCGTAACGGTCCATCGGCTATCGGCTGGTGAGCTTGGTTTCCAGGGTCTCGTCGCGCGTGAACTTGAAGCGGGAGACGACCACGATCTGGTCGGCGCGGCGCCGCATGGCCTGGCTGAAGCGGCCGAACGGGCCGGCGGCCTTGGCGATGCTCTGGGCGCGGCGGTCCAGGGTGAGGTTGCCCGAGGTCTGGACCACCTCGGTGTCCAGCACCCGGCCGTCGTGGTTGACGGTCACCACCATGGTCAGCTCGCCGTACAGCTTGCGGCCGGCCAGGTGGGGGAAGTTCTGCGTGCCGCGGTCCTCGATCCTGCGGCGCAGCCCGTCGTAGTAGACGGCGTACACCTCCTCGCGGGTGGCGGGACTGATGTAGCGCTTCTTGGGACGCGCGTTCTCCTGGTGGATGCGCCGCTCGATCTCCGCCAGCGCCTTGACCAGCTGGCGGCGCTTTTCCTCCTGGGCCCGGGTCTCCGGGTTGCGGGTGGGCTGCTTGGGCTGGGGCGGGGGCAGGGCGGCCAGCTGCTTCTTCAGCTGGGCCAGCAGCAGCATCTGCTGTTCCTGCATGGCCTCGATCCTCTTTTGCGCTTCCTCGGCGGCGTCGCCCATCTCGGTCAGCGCCGAGGGCGGCAGCGGCGAAGTGGCGCGGCCCTGCTCTGCATCGCCGCCGCCGGCCAGCGCCGCCTGGGCGATGGCCTGCGCCTTGTCGGGCCGCTCGCTGGTGCGGGCGTTGACCAGCACCACTTCCAGCGGGGTGTCCTGGAACACCCGGTTGAAGCGTTCCGGGTCCACGAAGCGCACCGTCAGCAGTCCTGCATGGACCGCAAATGAGATGCCCAGCGCGATCTGCAGGGTGCTGAAGGACTTCAGGTTCACGGAGCAGGATTATGGTCGGGCGCTTCCGGTTCGCTCACATCGACCGCGATGGCGATGGGGCCGGCCACCGCTTCTTCTTCGCCGGTGTCGTCTTCCGCCGACACCGGCGCCCGCTCGGCATCCAGCCGCTCGACCACCGTGCCGTGCACGTCCAGGCCGATCTCGTCGATCTCGCCCAGCCTCACGCGCACCCGCGCGCCCCGCGGCAGGTCGCCGGCGCCCAGCACCGGCAGCACCAGCGGCAGCTCGTCGGCGCGCACCAGGCCTTCCTTGAACACCGTCGCGGTCAGTTCGCCCAGGCCCTGCTGGCGCAGGTACTTCAGCGTCCAGAACCGCTCCATGGCGGCCTGGTAGCCGTTGTAGGCCGAATAGGCGGCGTCGAAGGCCGAGATGATGGAGAACAGCTCCGCGTCCTTGGGCTTGAAAGGCGCGGCCAGGGCGGCGGTGCGGCCATGGCGGGCCGCGGCGATGATCTGCCACTGGTTCACCAGGTCGGTGTAGCGGCGCAGCGGCGAGGTGCTCCAGGCATAGCACTTGACGCCGATGCCGGCATGCGGCGCGGCCTTGGTGCCCATGCGCACCTTGACGCCGGGCGCCAGGCTGGCCTGGCTGCGGTAGATGGCCGGCACGCCCAGGTCGGCCAGCCACTGGCCCCAGCTGCTGTTGGCCAGGATCATGGCCTCGGCCACGATCAGGTCCAGCGGCGCGCCGCGGCGGCGCACGGTGATCTGCACCTCCTCGCCGCCGGTGGGCTCGGCATCGCCGGCGCCGACCAGCTTGAAGCTGTAGTCCGGCCGGTTGAAGGTCTCGGGCCTGCCGCGCACCAGCTCGCGCAGGCCCTTGAGGTGCCGCGCCAGGCGGTACAGGAAGGAGAGCGCGCCGCGCAGGCTGGACGCCGGCTCGGGCACGTTCCCGCCCGGGGAGTCGGCGTCCGCCAGCCATGCCTCCGTGACGAAGGCGTCGAGCTGGTCGTGGCGCAGGTTGTGCGCGATGGGCACCCGCTCCAGCCGGGTCTGGCTGTCCTTCACCACCAGGGTGGCCTCGTCGAGGCTGAGGTACAGCGACACCGCCGGGCAGTCGCGCCCTTCCTGCAGCGTGTAGGCCTGCACCACCTCGTCGGGCAGCATGGTGATCTTGTAGCCCGGCATGTAGACGGTGGACAGGCGCGAGCGCGCCACCTGGTCGATGGGCGTGGACGGCTGCAGGGCCAGGCCGGGCGCCGCGATGTGGATGCCCACCGTTACCGTGCCGCTGCCCAGGCCCTGCACCGACAGCGCGTCGTCGATCTCGGTGGTGCTGGAGTCGTCGATGGAGAACGCCCGCACCGGCGCCAGCGGCAGCTCGTCCCGGATGGCCGGCGCGGCCAGCGGCGGGAAACCCGTGCCCTTGGGGAAGTTGTCGAACAGGAAGCGCTTCCAGTGGAACTGGTAGGGCGAGGTGATGGCCCCGGCCTTCTGCAGCAGCGCCAGCGGCGGCAGCTGCGTGCTGCGCGAGGCCTCGACCACGGCCTTGTACTCGGGCCCGTTCTTGTCCGGCTTGAACAGGATGCGATAAAGCTGCTCGCGGATGGCGGGCGGGCAGCTGCCGGCCGCCAGCTCCGCGGCCCAGGCGCCGATCTGGGCCTGCTGCTGCTGCTTCTTCTCGATGCCGGCCAGCGCCTGCTGGACGATCTCGGCCGGCGCCTTGCGGAAACGGCCCTTGCCGGCGCGGCGGAAGTAGTGCGGCGCCTCGAACAGGCGGAACAGGGCGGCGGCCTGCTGCTCCAGGCTGGCGTCGTCGTTGAAGTAGTCGCGCGCCAGGTCGGCGAAGCCGAACTCCTCCTCGGGCGCGAACTCCCAGGCCAGCTCCAGCTCGATGGAAGGCGCCAGGGCCTGGGCCCGGGCGATCAGTTCCGCCGGCTGGGGCTTGTCGAACTTCAGCAGGACGTGCGCGGCCTTGACCTTGACGCGCTTGCCGCTGTCCAGCTCCACCTGGGCCGAAGCCTCGGCCTCGGACAGCACCCGGCCGGCCTGGAACTTCCCGGCCTCTTCAAATAGGACGAACATCGCGGGATTGTCCCTCACAGGCCGAGGAAGCCCAGCACGTCGTCGATGTGGTCGGGGAAGTCGGACAGCGCGTGGTCGCCGCCTTCCAGCAGCTTGATGCGCGCGCCGGGGTAGCGGCCCGTCATCTCGCGCCAGTCGAGCACCTCGTCGCCCTTGGCGACCACCGCGAAATAGTTCGCGGGCCGCGCCGGCGGCCCGGGCTCCAGGACCCGCAGCTCGTCGACGAAGCGCGGTTCGAAGAAAAAGCGCTCCCCGGGCGCGTGCCAGGCGGCCTGCTCGCCGATGTGCCGGGCCAGGTCGCGCGCCGGATGCACCGCGGGATTGAGCAGCACGGCGCGGCAGCCCGTGGCCTCGGCCACGCAGCTGGCGTAGAAGCCGCCGAGCGAGGAGCCGATCACGCCCATGCCCTCGCGCGGCCAGGCGGCGATGCCGTCCAGCACCAGCGCCATGGCGGCGCGCGGGGAGGGCGGCAGCTGCGGGCACCACCAGGCCACCCCCGGATGCCGTCCGCGCACCCGCGCCTCCACCTGGACCGCCTTGGCCGAGCGCGGCGAGGAGCGGAAGCCATGCAGGTACAGCAGGTGTGTAACAGGGGCGGGTAGGGGGTTTTCTGGCATGGTTTCATCATGCCAGCGTGATAATCCCGGCCCATGCAGGCCGTGTTCGACAAACCCCCCCTGTGGCAGCGCGCTGCCCCCTCGCTGCAAGGCTTCGACGGGCCGCTGGCGTTCGCCATCTTCCTGCTGGTGTGCGCCGGGCTGTTGACGATGTACTCCTCCGGCTTCGACCATGGCACGCGCTTCATGGACCACAGCCGCAACATGCTGATCGCCGGCTTCGTGATGTTCGTCATCGCCCAGGTGCCCCCGCAGCGGCTCATGAGCTTCGCCGTGCCGCTGTACATCATCGGGGTGTCGCTGCTGATCGCAGTGGCGATGTTCGGCATCGCCAAGAAGGGCGCCCGGCGCTGGATCAACGTGGGCATCGTCATCCAGCCTTCCGAGATGCTGAAGATCGCCACTCCGCTGATGCTGGCCTGGTGGTTCCAGAAACGCGAGGGCCACCTGCGGCCGCTGGACTTCATCGTGGCCGGCGGCCTGCTGCTGCTGCCGGTGGGCCTGATCATGAAGCAGCCGGACCTGGGGACCGCGCTGCTGGTCATGGCCGCCGGCCTGTCGGTGATCTTCTTCGCCGGCCTGCCCTGGAGGCTGATCGTGCCGCCGGCGGTGGTGGGCGTGCTGGGCATCGCGCTGCTGATCGGGTTCGAATCGCGGCTGTGCGCCGACGGGGTGGACTGGAAGGTGCTGCACGAGTACCAGCGCCAGCGCGTCTGCACCCTGCTGGACCCGGCCAAGGACCCGCTGGGCAAGGGCTTCCACATCCTCCAGGGCATGATCGCCATCGGCTCGGGCGGCCTGGTCGGCAAGGGTTTCATGCAGGGCACCCAGACGCACCTGGAGTTTATCCCGGAGCGCACCACGGACTTCATCTTCGCGGCGTTCTCCGAGGAGTTCGGGCTGGTGGGCAACCTGTGCCTGATCGCCGCCTTCATCTTCCTGATCTTCCGCGGCCTGGCCATCGCGCTGGAAGCCTCCACCTTGTTCTCGCGCCTGCTGGCCGGCGCGGTGACCATGATCTTCTTCACCTACGCCTTCGTGAACATGGGCATGGTCAGCGGCATCCTGCCGGTGGTGGGCGTGCCGCTGCCCTTCATCAGCTATGGCGGCACCGCCATGGTGACGCTGGGCATGGGGCTGGGCATCCTGATGTCCATCGCCAAGGCCAAGCGGCTGGTGCAGACCTGACGGGCAACCCGACAATCCTGCGGGTCCTAGAATGACCCGATGATTTCCCGCGAACCCACCCTCGAACGCCTGGCCACGGCCCAGCGGCTCCTGCTGGAGCCCTTCGGCCTGGACGAAACCCACCTGTCGCGCGCCCTGGCCGAGATCACGGCCCACCAGGTCGACGACGCCGACCTGTACTTCCAGTACACCCGCAGCGAAGGCTGGAGCCTGGAGGAGGGCATCGTCAAGACCGGCAGCTTCAGCATCGACCAGGGCGTGGGCGTGCGCGCCGTCAGCGGCGAGAAGACGGCCTTCGCCTACTCCGACGACATCTCCGAGGCCTCGCTGCTGGACGCGGCCCGCACCGTGCGGTCGATCTCGGCCGCGGCCCGCTCCGGCCGGGCGCGGGTGGCGCCCAGGAAGGTGGCCTCCAGCCGCACGCTCTACGAAGGCCTGGACCCGATCGCCACGCTGGACAGCACGGCCAAGGTGAAGCTGCTGGAAAAGGCCGAGAAGCTGGCCCGCGCCAGGGACCCGCGCATCGCCCAGGTGATGGCGGGCCTGGCCAGCGAGTGGGACGTGGTGATGGTGGCGCGCGCCGACGGCACGCTGGCCGCCGACGTGCGGCCGCTGGTGCGCCTGTCGGTCACGGTGATCGCCGAGCAGAACGGGCGGCGCGAGGTCGGCTCCAGCGGCGGCGGCGGCCGCTTCGGCCTGGCCTACTTCGACGACGAGCGCATCAACACCTACGTGAACGACGCGGTGCGCGCCGCCCTGACCAACCTGGAGTCGCGCCCGGCCCCGGCCGGCGAGATGACCGTGGTGCTGGGCCCGGGCTGGCCCGGCATCCTGCTGCACGAGGCCATCGGCCACGGCCTGGAGGGGGACTTCAACCGCAAGGGCTCCAGCGCCTTCTCCGGCCGCATCGGCAAGCGGGTGGCTGCCAAGGGCGTGACGGTGCTGGACGACGGCACCATCGCCGACCGCCGCGGCTCGCTCAACGTGGACGACGAGGGCAACGCCAGCCAGCGCAACGTGCTGATCGAGGACGGCATCCTGCGCGGCTACATCCAGGATTCGCTCAACGCCCGGCTGATGGGCGTCAAGCCCACCGGCAACGGCCGGCGCGAGAGCTACGCCCACATCCCGATGCCGCGCATGACCAACACCTACATGCTGGGCGGCGACAAGGCGCCGCAGGAGATCGTGGCCAGCATCAAGAAGGGCCTGTACGCCACCAACTTCGGCGGCGGGCAGGTGGACATCACCTCGGGCAAGTTCGTGTTCTCGGCCAGCGAGGCGTTCTGGGTCGAGAACGGCAAGATCCTGTACCCGGTCAAGGGCGCCACCATCGTGGGCAACGGACCCGACGCGCTGACGCGGGTGACCATGATCGGCGACGACATGAAGCTCGACAGCGGCGTGGGCACCTGCGGCAAGGAAGGCCAGAGCGTGCCGGTGGGCGTGGGCCAGCCCACGCTGCGCATCGACGGCCTGACGGTCGGGGGAACCGCTTGACGGCGGGCCACGGGCCTGTGGTAGATTCCAGCCCCATGCGCAAGCACAGCGTCTTCTTCTTCGGCTACTTTTGGTTCTCTGGCCCTTCGGCGGTCGAGAGCTCTGAGCGCACCTGAAGCAGACGCGAAACAGAACTCCCCAAACCGCCGGCAAGCCCGGCGGTTTTTTTTTGCCTCCACCTTCCACGTTCCAGGAGCACACGATGACCGCGATGACCCCGAACGCCAGCGATGCCTGGTATGCGCGCCCCGTCGACAAGACCAGCCAGACCGACGACGAACGCATCAAGGACATCACCGTGCTGCCTCCGCCCGAACACCTGATCCGCTTCTTCCCGATCCGCGGCACGGCCGTGGAGCAGCTGATCACCGAGACCCGCCGCAGCATCCACCGCATCATGGCCGGCCAGGACGACCGGCTGCTGGTGGTGATCGGCCCGTGCTCCATCCACGACCCCAACGCCGCGCTGGACTACGCCCGCCGGCTGAAGCAGGCGCGCGCCCGGTACGCCGACACGCTGGAGGTCGTGATGCGGGTGTACTTCGAGAAGCCGCGCACCACGGTGGGCTGGAAGGGCCTGATCAACGATCCCTACCTGGACGAGAGCTACCGCATCGACGAAGGCCTGCGCATCGCGCGCCAGCTGCTGATCGAGATCAGCCGCCTCGGGCTGCCGGCCGGCAGCGAGTTCCTGGACGTGATCTCGCCGCAGTACATCGGCGACCTGATCGCCTGGGGCGCCATCGGCGCGCGCACCACCGAGAGCCAGGTGCACCGCGAGCTGGCTTCGGGCTTGTCGGCGCCGATCGGCTTCAAGAACGGCACCGACGGCAACATCCGCATCGCCACCGACGCCATCCAGGCGGCCGCGCGCGGCCACCACTTCCTGTCTGTGCACAAGAACGGGCAGGTGGCCATCGTGCAGACCCAGGGCAACAAGGACTGCCACGTCATCCTGCGCGGCGGCAAGGCGCCCAACTACGACGCGGCCAGCGTGGCGGCGGCCTGCAAGGACCTGGCGTCGGCGGGATTGCTGGCGACGCTGATGGTGGACTGCAGCCATGCCAACAGCAGCAAGCAGCACGAGAAGCAGCTGGAGGTGGCGCGCGACATCGGCGGCCAGATCGCCGGCGGCTCGCGCAGCATCTTCGGCGTGATGGTCGAGAGCCACCTGTGCGCGGGCGCCCAGAAATTCACGCCCGGCCGGGACGATGCCGCGCAGCTGGAGTACGGCAAGAGCATCACCGACGCCTGCCTGGGCTGGGACGATTCGATGCAGGCGCTGGAGCTGCTGTCCTCGGCGGTGCGGGCGCGCCGGCGCTGACGGCCGGGGAGACCATCGATTTACATACGTTGAAGCCTCAACTATATTGGGCGCGATCCATGCCACGCGCCCTCCATGACGCCTGAACTCCCTGTCCTGCGCCTCGGCCTGGCCGGCTTTGCGGAAGCCGCCCAGGAGCGGTTCCAGCAGCTGCTGGGCCGCCTGCCGGGTGCCGCCGTGCGCTGGGAGATCGTGCCCCTGGAGGAGGCCGATGCCTGGTGGATCAACGGCGCGCGCACCCAGCAACTGGCCGACGGCACGCTGCGGGTCGCCTCCGGGGCCCCCGGCGGCCGTTCGCTGCAGCTGGACCTGTCGGGGATCGACCGGCCCATCGCCTTCGGCCTGCCGCTGGCGCCGCGCGGGCTGACGCCCGAGCGCTCGTTCGATCCCGAATCGCCGCCCAGCGTGGCCGCGGTGCTGGCCCAGTTCGAGACCCTGCTGCGGCCGCTGTCGGCCCAGTTCCTGCTGGCCTCGCAGATCCTCGAGCGGGAGACCGCCCTGGGGCGCGGCAGCCACCGGGTGGTGGCCAGCGGCCGCCTGCTGGCCATCGTCAACCTGCAGGGCGACGCCTCGGTGCTGGCCACGGTGAGGGCGGCGGACTTCGAGAAGTCGGTGTGGGAGCCCCGCCCCACCTCCGACGAGCCGCTGCCCCGCGGCTTCGTGCGCACCACGCTGTCGCACCTGATGTGGCAGTACGCGCTGCGCACCGGCCGCGACGTGCTGCCGGCGCGCTACCGCAACTGCACCCTGTACTTCCGCCGGCCGCCGCGGCTGCCCCAGCGCCTGCTGCTGGATTCGCACCTGCTGCTGATGCGCGAGCTGGCGGTGGAGCCGGCCACGCTGGAGCAGCTGCAGCGCCGCACCGGGCTGGCACCGCGTCTGCTGGAACGCGACCTGGGCGCGCTGTACCTGGTGGGCTCCGTCACCTCCAATGCCCGGCGCGTGGTGTGGTCGCCATCGTCCGGCCGGCGCGAGGGCCCCGATTCGGGGCTGCCGAACGGCCAGGATACGCAGGAGGGGGCCCTGGACGTGCAGGGCGTGGCGCCGCAGTGGAAACCGGAGCACCCGCCCGACATGACGGCCCCGGCCCCCATTCCCCGGGGCTGACGCTCAGGCGTTCTGCAGCGCCTGCAGCAGGCGGCCATGGATGCCGCCGAATCCGCCGTTGCTCATGCACAGCACCTGGTCGCCGCTGCGGGCGGCCTGCACCACCTGGCGCACCAGCTCGTCGATGGAGTCGGCCACCTGCGCCCGGCCGCCCATGGGCGCCAGCGCCTCGCGCGGGTCCCAGCCCAGGCCGCCGCTGTGGCAGAAGGCCAGGTCGGCCTGCTCCAGGCTCCAGGGCAGCTGCGACTTCATGGTGCCCAGCTTCATGGTGTTGCTGCGCGGCTCGAACACCGCCAGGATGCGCTGGCCCGGCGGCAGGCGGCGGCGCAGGCCGTCCACCGTGGTGCGGATCGCCGTGGGGTGGTGGGCGAAGTCGTCGTAGACCGAGATGCCGCGGACCGTGCCGCGCAGCTCCATGCGGCGCTTGACGTTCTCGAAGCGGGCCAGCGCCTGGGCGGCCTGCGCGGGCGCCACGCCCACGTGGTCGGCCGCGGCGATGGCCGCCAGGGCGTTGAGCTGGTTGTGCACCCCGCCCAGCGACCATTCCACCTGTCCCACGCGCTCGCCCCGGCGCAGCACGTCGAAGGCATGCGGCTCGCCCTCGGCGGTGAAGTCGCCGTCCGCCGCGCCGAAGCTGCGCACCTCGCTCCAGCAGCCGGCATGCAGCACCCGGGCCAGGCTTTCCTCCAGCCCGTTGACCACGACCCGGCCGGTGGACGGCACGGTGCGCACCAGGTGGTGGAACTGGCGCTCGATGGCCGCCAGGTCGTCGAAGATGTCAGCGTGGTCGAACTCCAGGTTGTTCAGGATGGCCGTGCGCGGCCGGTAGTGCACGAACTTGCTGCGCTTGTCGAAGAAGGCCGTGTCGTATTCATCGGCTTCGATCACGAAGTGACGGCCGGCGCCCAATCTTGCCGAAACGCCAAAGTTCATCGGCACGCCGCCCACCAGGAAGCCGGGCTGCAGGCCCGCCTGCTCCAGCACCCACGCCAGCATGGAGGTGGTGGTGGTCTTGCCGTGCGTGCCGGCCACCGCCAGCACGTGCCGGCCCTGCAGCACGTGCTCGGCCAGCCACTGCGGCCCGCTGGTGTAGGGCAGGCCGGCGTCCAGGATGGCTTCCATCAGGGGGTAGCGCGGCGTGCCGTCCGGCTGGCGCGCGCGCGAGACCACGTTGCCGATCACCCACATGTCGGGCTTGAGCTGCAGCTGGTCGGCGCCAAAGCCTTCGATCAGGTCGATACCGAGGGCGCGCAGCTGGTCGCTCATCGGGGGGTAGACGCCCGCGTCGCAGCCGGTGACCTTGTGCCCGGCCTCGCGGGCCAGTGCGGCGACGCCTCCCATGAACGTGCCGCAGATGCCGAGGATGTGGATGTGCATGGGGCGGGATTATCGACGCGGTGTGGAGGCACTCTGGGTTGGCCAGACGCTGTTGCTGCATGGTGTGGCAGCGGTGTTGCACCCTGGCCGCAGACGTGCGCAAGCGGTTGCTCCGCTGGGCGCGGCAGGCGGTGGCTCTCGCGGGGCGCCAGGTGCTCACAAACCAGGTTGGCGCGCTGCGGTGTGGAGAAGTAACGCCCCAGCGCGGCAGGCGGTGCCCGGGCGGGGCGATTTCTGGGGCGGCGGGACGGCTCTTCGGCCTGGGGCTGCGCGCCGCCGGTGCGGCGCGCTTCGTGATCTGACTCGCGGCATCTGTCTGAGCGCAGCGGCCTTCGGGCGCGTAGCGAGTTATACCGCGGCCCCAGGCCGAAGAGAACGGCCCGCGAAGTCCGTGCGCCAGCACGGACCGCCACAGTATGAGCCCCGGCCGGGCACCGCCTGCCGCGCCGCGCAAGGCAACACTCGCGAGCACAACGACCAAGCGACCAGGCAAGCTACAGCCAAGTAGGTGCAAGCCAATCCATGCAGAATCGGCCGCATGGAAAGCCTCAAGTCCGAGATCGCGGCCACGGCCGCCCGCCTGGTGGTGGAGGAAGGACTGGAGTACGGTCCCGCCAAGCGCAGGGCCGCCAAGCAGCTCGGCCTGGCCGCGCGGACGGCCTTGCCCGACAACGACACGCTGGAGGAGGCCGTGCGCGAGTACCTCCAGGTGTTCTGTTCCGATACCCAGCCGGCCGAGCTGACCGCGCTGCGACGACTGGCCCTGGTCTGGATGGAGCGACTGGCGCAGTTCCGGCCCCATCTGGCGGGGGCCGTGTGGAACGGCACGGCCACCCGGCTGTCGGACATCTACCTCCAGCTCTTCTGCGACGACCCGAAATCCGCCGAGATCGCCCTGATCGAGCACGGGGTGGATTACCAAGCGCGCAGCGTCACCGGCTTCAACGGCGAACTGGTGGAGGCGCTTAGCCTGTCCAGCCACAGCGCCGAGCTGGGTGAGCCCATCGGCGTGCATCTCATGATCCATGACCACGACGACCTGCGCGGAGCCCTGCGGCCGGATGGCCGGGGACGCCGTCCCCGCGGCGATTTCGCGGATGTGCAAGCCCTGTTGGCCCAGGAGGGGGTATGAGCGTCAGCGGTGCGGGGCCCCGGGGCTCCAAGGGTACAAGCCGGCGCGGCTGGGTGCTGGCGGGGGTGGGCGCGGCGGCGGCGCTGGCCGGCGGCGGCTTGGGCTGGTGGCGCCTGCGTGAATCGGCGCCCGCCGACGGCGCTTCAGCCTTGTACGCCCAAAGTTTCGACCGGCCCGAGGGCGGCAGCCTGGCGATGGCCGGCCTGAAGGGCCGGCCGGTGCTGGTGAACTTCTGGGCGACCTGGTGCCCGCCCTGTGTGGAAGAGCTGCCGCTTCTGGACGGGTTCTACCGCGAACACAGGGCAAAAGGCTGGCAAGTGGTGGGCTTGGCCATCGACCAGCCCAGTGCGGTGCGCAAGTTCCTGGCCCGCACCCCGGTGGGCTTTCCGATCGGATTGGCCGGCCTGGGCGGCACCGAACTGGGCAAGGCGCTGGGGAATCTGACAGGGGGGCTGCCGTTCACGGTCGTTCTGGACCCGAAGGGCGCGGTTGTGCAGCGTAGAATGGGCAAGCTCACGGCCGAAGACTTGGCGCGCTGGGCAGCCACCACGGCACGCTGAGAGCCGATCCGCCAAACGCGATTGCAGTGTCCGTCGTTGACGACAGATAGCGAAAATACCGCTCAAAAAGTAAAACTTAGCGGAATTTAAGGTACATTCGCCGCTTTTGTTGTCCCCGGAGAGGCCATGGATTTGCGCAAACTCAAGACGTTGATCGATCTCGTATCGGAGTCGAACGTCTCGGAACTTGAGATCACGGAAGCGGAAGGGAAGGTCCGGATCGTCAAGGGCCAGCCAGTGGTGGTGCAGGCCGCCCCGGTTTCTGCGCCCATGCCGGCAGCCCCCGCACCCGTGGCCGCCGCCACTGCGCCCGCGCCGGCGGCGCCGGAGCCACCAGCTGGCCACATCGTGAAATCGCCCATGGTCGGCACCTTCTACCGTGCCTCCAGCCCGGGCGCCAAGGCCTTCGTCGAGGTGGGCAGCCAGGTCAAGGCCGGCGAGACCATCTGCATCATCGAGGCGATGAAGATCCTCAACGAGATCGAGACCGACAAGGCCGGCACCATCACCCAGATCCTGTGCGAGAACGGCCAGGCCGTGGAATACGGCCAGCCGCTGTTCGTGATCGCGTGACGGGTCCGGTTCCATGTTCAAGAAAATCCTGGTCGCCAACCGCGGCGAAATCGCGCTGAGAGTCCAGCGGGCCTGCCGCGAACTGGGCATCAAGGCCGTCATGGTGTATTCGGAGGCCGACCGCGACGCCAAGTACGTGAAGCTGGCCGAGGAGGCGGTCTGCATCGGCCCGGCGCCCTCGCCCCAGAGCTACCTCAACATGCCGGCCATCATCTCGGCCGCCGAGGTCACGGACGCCGAGGCCATCCATCCGGGCTACGGCTTCCTGTCCGAGAACGCCGACTTCGCCGAACGGGTGGAAAAGAGCGGCTTCCAGTTCATCGGCCCCACGCCCGAGTCCATCCGCATCATGGGCGACAAGGTGTCGGCCAAGCAGGCCATGATCAAGGCCGGCGTGCCCTGCGTGCCCGGCTCGGACGGCGAACTGCCGGACGACCCGGTGCAGATCCGCCGCATCGCCCGCACCGTGGGCTACCCCGTGATCATCAAGGCCGCCGGCGGCGGCGGCGGCCGCGGCATGCGCGTGGTGCACACCGAGGCCGCGCTGATCAACGCGGTGCAGATGACCAAGGCCGAGGCCGGGGCCGCCTTCGGCAATCCGGCCGTGTACATGGAGAAGTTCCTCCAGAACCCACGCCACATCGAGATCCAGATCCTGGCCGACAAGCACCGCAACGCGGTCTACCTGGGCGAGCGCGACTGCTCCATGCAGCGGCGCCACCAGAAGATCCTGGAGGAGGCGCCGGCGCCGGGCATCGCCCGCAAGCTGATCGAGCGCATCGGCGAGCGCTGCGTCGCCGCCTGCAAGAAGATCGGCTACCGCGGCGCGGGCACCTTCGAGTTCCTGTACGAGAACGGCGAGTTCTACTTCATCGAGATGAAC
The DNA here is from genome assembly GCF_000215705.1 of Ramlibacter tataouinensis TTB310. Taxonomy (NCBI): domain Bacteria; kingdom Pseudomonadati; phylum Pseudomonadota; class Betaproteobacteria; order Burkholderiales; family Comamonadaceae; genus Ramlibacter; species Ramlibacter tataouinensis. Next base: position 1,030,564 of record NC_015677.1, read on the forward strand.
ACCCGGGTCCAGGTGGAGCACCCGGTGACCGAGCTCATCACCGGCATCGACATCGTCAAGACGCAGATCATGGTGGCGGCCGGCGAGAAGCTGCCCTTCCTGCAGCGCGACGTGCAGATCCGCGGCCACGCGATCGAATGCCGCGTCAACGCCGAGGACCCGTACAAGTTCATCCCTTCGCCCGGCCGCATCAGCCTGTGGCATGCGCCGGGCGGCCCGGGCGTGCGGGTGGACTCGCATGTCTACAACAACTACTTCGTGCCGCCCAACTACGACTCCATGATCGGCAAGATCATCGTGCACGGCGACACACGCGAGCAGGCGCTGGCGCGCATGCGCACGGCGCTGCTGGAGACGGTGGTCGAGGGCATCAACACCAACATCCCGCTGCACCGCGAGCTGATGGTGGACGCCAAGTTCCTGGCCGGCGGCACCAACATCCACTACCTGGAGGAGTGGCTGTCGCACCATAAGCGCTAGCCGGCCGCCTATGTTCGAGCTGCGCCTGCTCTGCCCCGAGGACAAGGTCGAGATGCTGGGCGAGGCGCTGGACGCGCTGGATGCGCTCAGCGTCTCGGTCGAGGACGCCGACGCGCACACCGAGGCCGAGCAGGCGCTGTTCGGCGAGCCGGGCATGCCCGCGCCCAAGGAGGGCTGGCAGCGCTCGCGCGTGCTGGCGCTGTTCCAGGGCGAAGCCGCCGCCCGGGACGCCGCCCGGCTGCTGCAGGTGCAGGACTTCTTCGAGGGCTGCAGCGTGCTGGGCCTGGCCGCGGTGCCGCAGCAGGACTGGGTGCGCCTGACGCAGTCGCAGTTCGCGCCGGTGGAGATCACGCCCGAGTTCTGGATCGTGCCGACCTGGCACGAGCCGCCGGCGCAGGCGCGCCAGGTGATTCGGCTGGACCCGGGCCTGGCCTTCGGCACCGGAACGCACCCCACCACCCGCATGTGCCTGCGCTGGATCGCGGCCCATCCGCCGCAGGGCCGGCGTGTCCTGGACTATGGCTGCGGCTCGGGCATCCTGGCCATGGCCGCCGCCCGGTTCGGCGCGGCCGAGGTCGACGCGGTGGACATCGACGAGGCTGCGGTGCGCTCGACCCTGGACAACGCCCAGGCCAACGGCGTGCGGCTGCGCGCCGGGCTGCCCGACCAGGCCCGCGGCGCCTACGGCCTGGTGCTGGCCAACATCCTGGCGACGCCGCTCAAGGTGCTGGCGCCGCTGCTGTGGTCGCATGTCGCGCCCGGCGGTTCGCTGGTGCTGGCGGGCATCCTGGAGCGGCAGGCGCAGGAGCTCACCGCCGCCTATGCGCCGCAGGGCGAACTGCGCGTGGCGGATACCGAGGACGGCTGGATCCTGATGACCGCCCGGCGCTGACCGCCGGCGGCGCTCTCTACAATCGGGCGCTCATGAGTCTCGTCACCTGCTGCCCGGCCTGCGCCACCCTGTTCAAGGTGGTGCCGGACCAGCTCAGGATTTCCGAGGGCTGGGTGCGCTGCGGCCATTGCTCGGAGGTGTTCGACGCATCGGCCCATCTGCGGCGACCGACGCAGGATGAGGCGCCGGCGGCGCCCATCGCCCCGGCGGTGCCGCCCGACTTCCCGCTGACCGAGCCGGTGTCCCTGGCGCCGACCGAGCCGGCGCCGCTGCAGCCCACCGAGCCCGCGCCCTTGCCGCCGACCGAGCCGGCGCCCTTGCAGCCCAGCCGCGCCCCGACGCCCAAGCCGCCGGCCGCTCCCTTCGTCCTGGTCCGCCAGGACACGACCAGCCCCGCACCCGAGGTCGACTCGGGCTGGCACGAGTCCTGGCGCAGTTCGCAGCTGTCCATGGCCCCCACGCAGCCGGCCTCGCAGATCGACGCAGACGAGGACGAAAGCGGGGAGGCCGACACCGAGCCGGCGCTGGAGGACGTCTCCTTCGTGCGGCAGGCGCGCCGCCGCGCCTTCTGGCGGCGCGGCGGCGTGCGTGCGGTGCTGGGGCTGCTCGCGCTGACCCTGGCCGCGCTGCTGGCCGCCCAGGTCGCGGTGCGCCAGCGCGACCGGCTGGCGGCGGCACGGCCGGCGCTGCGGCCGGTGCTGGAGGCGTTGTGCCAGCCCCTGCAGTGCCGCATCGGCCCACCGCGGCGCATCGAGTCGGTGGTCATCGACAGCTCGGCCTTCAACCGCCTGCGCCCGGATGCCTACCGCCTGAGCGTGACGCTGAAGAACCGGGCGGCCACCGAGGTGGCGATGCCAGCTCTGGAGCTCACGCTCACCGACACCCGGGACCAGCCCGTGGTGCGGCGGGTGCTGCCGCCTTCCGAGCTGGGCCCCTCGGTGCCGGCCACCCTCCCTGCGGGGGGCGAGTGGTCCACCTCGCTGGGCGTGTCGGTGGTGGCCAGCGGCAGCGCCAGCCGCATCGCCGGCTACCGCCTGCTCGCCTTCTATCCCTGAACCCTTCCCACTTCCCTCGACCGGCATACCTCCTATGGCAGCAGTGATCTGTGGCTCCCTCGCGTTCGACACCATCATGGGCTTCGAAGGGCGCTTCGCCCAGCAGATCCTGCCCGACCAGCTGCACATCCTGAACGTGTCGTTCCTGGTGCCGGCGCTGCGGCGCGACTTCGGCGGCTGCGCCGGCAACATCGCCTACAGCCTCAGGCTGCTGGGCGGCACGCCGCTGCCCATGGCGACGGTGGGCAGCGACGGCGCCGGCTACCTGGCCCGGCTGCGGGAACTCGGCATCAGCACCGAGTTCGTGCGCGAGGTGCAGGACAGCTACACCGCGCAGGCCATGATCATGACCGACCGCGACAACAACCAGATCACCGCCTTCCACCCCGGGGCGATGATGCAGGCCCATGTCACCCGCATTCAGGCGCGGCCGGACATCAAGCTCGGGATCATCTCGCCCGACGGGCGCGACGCCATGCTGCAGCACGCCCAGCAGATGCACGCCGCCGGCATCCCCTTCGTGTTCGATCCGGGCCAGGGCCTGCCGATGTTCGATGGCCGGGAGCTCGCCGGCTTCATCGAGCAGGCCAGCTGGGTCACGGTCAACGACTACGAGGGCAAGATGCTCGGCGAGCGCACCGGCTGGAGCGAGGCCGAGATCTCGCGCCGGGTGCAGGGCCTGGTGGTCACCCTGGGCGGCGAAGGCTGCGAGGTGTGGGTCGGCGGCGAGCGCACGCGGGTCCCGGCGGTGAAAGCCGCCCAGGTGGTGGACCCCACGGGCTGCGGCGACGCCTGGCGCGGCGCGCTGCTGTACGGGCTGGAGCAGGGCTGGCCGCTGGCGCGCTGCGCCGAGCTGGGCAACAAGGTCGGCTCGATCAAGATCGCCAGCCGCGGGCCGCAGAACTACACGCTGGCCGGGCTGTAGCCCGGCGGGCGCCTCACCCCCGGGCGTGGGTGACGCCCCCGTCCACAACGATGGTCTCGCCCAGCACGTAGTCGCCGGCGCGGGACGCCAGGTAGATCGCGGCGCCGGCCATGTCCTCGTCGGTGCCGATGCGGCCGGCCGGGATGCGCCGCGCCACCTGCTCGCCGTGGTCGCGCGCGTCCTTGTTCATCTCGGAAGGGAAGGCCCCCGGCGCGATGCCGCTGACCACGATGTTGTCGCGCGCCAGCCGCAGCGCCAGGCGCTTGGTCAGGTGGATCAGGCCGGCCTTGCTCGCGGCGTAGGAGTACGTCTCCAGCGGATTGACCGAGACGCCGTCGATCGACGCGACGTTGATCACCTTGGCCGGGTGCCGCGCGGCGGCGGCCTTCAGCAGCGCGTGCAGGGCCTGGGTCAGGAAGAACGGGGTCTTCACGTTCAGGTCCATCACCTTGTCCCAGCCTTTTTCGGGAAAGGTCTCGAAGGCCTCGCCCCAGGCCGCGCCGGCGTTGTTGACCAGGATGTCCAGGGCCGGTTCGCGCCGCGCCATCTCGGCCGCCAGGGCCTGCGCCGCCGCCACAGAGGACACGTCGGCCGGCAGCGAGATGCAGGGCCCCAGCGCCGACAGCTCGGCCGCGGCGGCGTCGCAGGCGGCGGCCTTGCGGGCCGTGAGGTAGACCTTGGCGCCCTGGCGCAGGAAGCCGGCGGCGATCATGCGGCCGATGCCGCGCGAGCCGCCGGTGACCAGGGCCGTGCGGCCTTGCAGGGAGAAAAGCTCGTTCATGGGCGGCGGCTCAGGCCTGCTGGGTGCGCGCCTTGCGCCGGTCCATCCAGGCCAGCAGCTCGCCCACCACGCCCTTGCGGAAGGCCAGCACGCACACCACGAAGATGACGCCGATGATCACCGTCACCCACTCGCCCACCTTGTCGGCCAGCAGGTTCTGCAGCGAGATCACGATGCCGGCGCCGAACACCGGGCCGAAGAAGGTGCCGACGCCGCCCAGCAGGCTCATCAGGATGACCTCGCCGGACATGGACCAGTGCACGTCGGACAGCGTGGCGAAGCCCATCACCACGGTCTTGAGCGCGCCGGCCAGGCCGGCCAGCGCCGCCGACAGCACGAAGGCCAGCAGCTTGTAGCGGTCGACCTCGTAGCCCAGCGAGACGGCGCGCGGTTCGTTCTCGCGGATCATCTTGAGCACCTGGCCGAAGGGCGAGGTGACGATGCGCGAGATGCCCAGGAAGCAGGCGATGAACACCGCCACCACCACGTAGTACATGGCGGTGTCCGAAGCCAGCGACAGCACGCCGAACAGGCTGCCGCGCGGCACGCCCTGCAGGCCGTCCTCGCCGCCGGTGAAGGGCGCCTGCAGGCAGATGAAGAACACCATCTGCGCCAGCGCCAGCGTGATCATTGCGAAGTAGATCCCCTGGCGGCGGATGGCGACGGCGCCGAACAGCAGGCCCAGCAGCGCGGCGACCACCACGCCGGCCAGGATGCCCAGCTCGGGCGTCCAGCCCTGCGACCGGATGAACCAGCCGGTGACGTAGGCGGCGAAGCCGAAGAAGGCGGCGTGGCCGAACGACAGCAGGCCGGTGAACCCCAGCAGCAGGTTGAAGGCGCAGGCGAACAGCGCGAAGCACAGCAGCTTCATCACGAACACCGGGTACAGGCCCAGCAGCGGCGCGGCCAGCAGCAGCGCCAGGATGGCCAGGTAGGTGACGGTGGTCAATTTGGAGTGGCGCATATCAGGCGGACTTTCCGAACAGGCCGGCGGGGCGCAGCATCAGCACGATGACCATCACCACGAACACCACGACGTTGGAGGCCTCGGGGTAGAACACCCGCGTCAGGCCTTCCACCACGCCCAGGCCCAGGCCGGTGACGACCGAGCCCAGGATGGAGCCCATGCCGCCGATCACCACCACGGCGAACACCACGATGATCAGGTTGGAGCCCATCAGGGGGGTGACCTGGATGATGGGGGCGGCCAGCACGCCGGCCAGGCCGGCCAGGGCGGCGCCGGCGCCGTAGGTCAGCATCACCATCAGCGGCACGTTGACGCCGAAGGCCTGCACCAGCTTGGCGTTCTCGGTGCCGGCGCGCAGGTAGGCGCCCAGCCGGGTGCGCTCGATCAGGAACCAGGTGCCCAGGCACACGGCGATGGAGGCCAGCACGACCCAGGCGCGGTAGTTGGGCAGGATCATGAAGCCCAGGTTGGTGGCGCCCGAGAGCAGCTCGGGCACCGGGTAGGACTGGCCCGAGACGCCGTACTGCTGGCGGAACGCGCCTTCCAGGATCAGGGCCAGGCCGAAGGTGAGCAGCAGTCCGTACAGCGGGTCCAGCCCGTACAGGTGCTTGAGGAACAGGCGCTCGATGGCGACGCCCAGCACGCCCACCACCAGCGGCGCCAGCACCAGCGCCAGCCAGTAGTTCACGCCCCATCGCTCGAGCATGATCCAGGCGGCGAAGGCGCCCACCATGTACAGCGCCCCATGGGCGAAGTTCACGATGTCCAGCAGGCCGAAGATGACCGCCAGGCCCAGGCTGAGCATGGCATAGAAGGCCCCGTTGACCAGCCCGAGCATGAGCTGGCCGAGGAAGGCCTGGTGGGGGATGCCGAAGATTTCCATTACGGATGACAAACCGGCCCCGAAGGGCCGGCTCCTAGGGGTGGTGGATTATTTCTTGACCAGCGAGCACTTGGAGTCGGCCAGCGAGGTGAAGGCCTGCTCGCCGGGCACCTTGGCCACGGTCTTGTAGTAGTCCCAGGGCGTGGTGGACTCCTTGGTGCCCTTGACCTGGAACAGGTACATGTCGTGCACCATGCGGCCGTCGGCGCGCACCTTGCCCTTGGTGTAGAAGTCGTTCTGCTGGACGCTCTTGAGGTGGGCCATGATCTTGTCGGAATCGGTCGAGCCCACGGCCTTGACGGCGTTCAGGTAGGCCGTGGTGGCCGAGTAGTCGGCCGCCTGCAGGCTGGAGGGCATGCGCTTGTACTTGTCGAAGAAGCGCTTGGCGAACTTGCGTGACGCGTCGTCCTGGTTCCAGTACCAGCTGTCGGCCAGCTGCAGGCCCTCGGTGTTGGCCAGGCCCAGGCTGTGCACGTCGTTGATGAACACCAGCAGGCCGGCGACCTTCATGTTCTTGGTGATGCCGAATTCCTTGGCCGCCTTCATCGCGTTGGTGAAGTCGCCGCCGGCGTTGGCCAGCGCCAGGATCTGGGCCTTGGAGCCCTGGGCCTGCAGCAGGAAGGACGAGAAGTCCGACGCGTTGAGCGGGTGGCGCACGGAGCCGGCGACGGTGCCGCCGTTGGCCTTGACCACGGTCGCGGCATCGTTCTCCAGCGAGTGGCCGAAGGCGTAGTCGGCGGTCAGGAAGTACCAGTTCTTGCTGCCGGCCTTGACCAGCGCGCTGCCGGCCACCTTGGCCAGGGCCACGGTGTCGTAGGCGTAGTGCACGGTGTAGGGCGTGCAGTCCTCGTTGGTCAGGCGGGACGAGCCGGCGCCGATGGAGATGAAGGGACGCTTCTTCTCGGCCGCCACCTTGGCCATGGCCAGCGCCGTGCCGGAGCTGGTGCCGCCGACCAGCATGGACAGGTTCTGGTTGTCCATCCACTCGCGGGCCTTGGAGCTGGCCACGTCGGCCTTGTTCTGGTGGTCGGCCGTCAGCACCTCGACCGGGCGGCCCAGCACGGAGCCGCCGAAGTCCTGCACCGCCCACTTGATCATCTCGGCGCCGGCCGGGCCGTCGATGTCGGCGTACAGGCTGGACATGTCGGTGATGAAGCCGATGCGCACCGGCCCGTTGTTGGCGGGCTGGGCGAGGGCCGCGGTGGTGCCCAGGCCGATGGCCAGGGATGCGACGAGGGTCTTGAGTTTCATGGGATGCCTCCTGGGGATGAAAACGATGGGCCGGCGCACTAGACGCCGAGGTATTCCTGCAGCATGGCGGTGTTGCCCTGCAGCTCGGCTTGCGCGAACTGCTGCACGATGCGGCCATGCTCCATGACGTAGAAGCGGTCGGCCAGCGGCGCAGCGAAGCGGAAGTTCTGCTCGACCAGCACGATGGTGTAGCCGCGCGCCTTGAGCGCGCGGATCATCTCGGCCAGCTTCTGCACGATCACCGGGGCCAGGCCCTCGGAGATCTCGTCCAACAGCAGCAGCCGCGCGCCGGTGCGCAGGATGCGCGCCACGGCCAGCATCTGCTGCTCGCCGCCGGACAGGCGGGTGCCCGGGCTGGCGGCGCGCTCCTTGAGGTTGGGGAACATGGCGTAGATGTCGTCGACGCTCATGCCGCCTGCGGCGATGACCGGCGGCAGCATCAGGTTCTCCTCGGCGGACAGGCTGGCAAAGATGCCGCGCTCCTCCGGGCAGTAGCCCACGCCCAGCCGGGCCACCTTGTGCGGCGGCAGGCGGATGGCCTCCTCGCCGTTGATGCGCACCGACCCCTTGCGGGTGCCGGTCAGGCCCACGATGGCGCGCAGCGTGGTGGTGCGGCCGGCGCCGTTGCGGCCCAGCAGGCACACCACCTCGCCCTGCTGCACGGCGAGGTTGACGCCGTGCAGGATGTGCGACTCGCCGTACCAGGCGTGCAGGTCCTCGATGCGCAGGAGCTCTTTGGTCATTCAGGCCTCCGACGGGCCGCCCCTAGGCAGGCCTGGGCCCCCTCGGGGGGCAGCGCACTACACGAAGTGAGAAGCGTGGGGGCCATTCAGTGGGCTCCCTGGAGGGCGGTGTCGGTGCTGCCCATGTAGGCCTCGATCACCTGCGGGTTGGCGGAGACCTCGGCGTACGGGCCGTCGGCGATGATGGCGCCGCGCTGCAGCACGGTGATGCGGTCGGCGATGGAGGAGACGACGTTCATGTTGTGCTCGACCATGAGGATGGTGCGGCCCGCCGACACCTTCTTGATCAGCTCGGTCACGCGGCTGACGTCCTCGTGGCCCATGCCCTGGGTGGGCTCGTCCAGCAGCATCAGCTCCGGCTCCAGGGCCATGGTGGTGGCCAGCTCCAGCGCGCGCTTGCGGCCGTAGGGGAGGTTGACGGTCAGCTCGTCGGCGAATTCCTGCAGGCCCACCGTCGCCAGCAGCTGGCGCGCCCGGTCGTGCAGGTGGGACAGGCTGGATTCCGGCTTCCAGAAATGGAAGGAGGTGCCCAGGTTGCGCTGCAGGGCGGCGCGCACGTTCTCCAGCACGGTCATGTGCGGGAACACCGCCGAGATCTGGAACGAGCGCACGATGCCGCGCCGCGCCGTCTGGGCCGGCTTCTCGTGCGTGATGTCCACGCCGTTGTAGGTGATGGTGCCGCGGGTGGGCGGCAGGAACTTGGTCAGCAGGTTGAAGAAGGTGGTCTTGCCGGCGCCGTTGGGGCCGATCAGCGCATGGATATGGCCCCGGCGGACCTTCAGGTCCACGTGGTTGACGGCGACGAAGCCCTTGAACTCCTTGGTCAGGCCCTGTGTCTCCAGGATGAACTCAGCTGGCAAATCGCACTCCTGCGGTGGTTCGGCTGCGGTGGCACGCGGCCGCGCAAAGACTGCGAATGCTAGAAAGCGCGGCAAGGCCGCGCCAGGGGGTTAGACCCTAAGTATTTTTGCGTGCCTGCGCTACGGGCTAATCAGCCGCCGTTGTTCTTCGCGATCAATGGCGGATTCGCCTCGGCGGCCAGTCTCGCCACGCTCCTGGCGCCGAGCTTGTTGGACCCCACCAGGGTCATGGGTGTGGTTGTCAGCTGTCAGCAGGCTGACAGACGCTCGGGCCATGGCCGCTGCGCATGCGCGCGGGCCAGTTCACCGGTGCAGGCCAATATGTACGACGCCCGCCCCGGCGCGAGCCGCTTCCCGACAGGCCTGCGCGATCTGGGGGGGCGTGACCGGCATTGCCGGGTGCTTGGGGTTGAACGGCGCTCCTCCGGTGACTGCGCAGGTCAGGACGACTTTTCCGCTCATTGTGAATTCCTGACGTGAATGCGGTGGCCGCATGCCGGGTAAGTCATTATTTCTCTCAAACGAACGACGCCACGCCGTTGCCTAGGGACCAGTTCTCCTTGGCAGCCTCGAGGACGTTCACGAACACGTCCTCCCGCCGGATGCCTGGTCGATCACCGAGCAGCTGCACAAGGCGCGCATAGAGCGCCTTCTTCTGTTCGGCCGTGCGCGTGTTGAACACGGTGACCTGGAGGTACACGAGATCATCGCTGCGCGAGATGCCGAGATACGAGGCTCCGTAGCGAAAGTTGACAGCATCGTGCTCGGTAAGAACGATGAACTGATCGTCTTGCGGCACGCCCAGCGCGTCTCGCATGGCCTGGTAGACGCCGTCGATGACTCCCTGCCGATAAGCCTCCGGCTTTCCGGAGCGCATCGAGATCCTGACGAAGGGCATTGCCGGTCTTTCAAAGTTGCGGGCAGAACATTAGGATGTGGCAGGCATTTCGACAAGATATCGCTGCCTATATTTGAGATAAGCATTTGAAATGAATCGACCACTCGATCTCGACGCCGTTCAGGCCTTCGTCCGCGTTGCGGAACTTGGCAGCTTCACCCGCGCCGCCGAAGTGATGCAAGCCACGCAAGCCGCAGTGAGCCTGAAACTGAAGCGTCTCGAAGACAGGGTCGGGTGCCGGCTCCTTGAGCGGACACCTCGATACGTGGAGCTGTCCGCGCGAGGCGCCGCCTTCCTAGAACACGCGCGTGAAATGCTGGCGGCACACGACCGCGCGCTCGCCACGTTCGGCGAAGCGCGACAGCGGTTGACCATCGGCATCAGCGATCACGTTGCGGGTCCCGAGCTGTCGGCGTTGATCGCGCGCATGAACGCGCAGGACCCGCAGCTGGTCATCGAAATCCGGATTGCCTCGTCGGGCGACCTGCTCCAAAGCTTCGACCGGCGCGAGCTCGACACCGTGATCGTTCGTCTGCATGCCGGGCGCAGCGACGGGGAGGTGCTGACGGAAGAAAAACTCGGGTGGTTCGCAGCGCCGACCTGGCGGCATCGCGCCGAAGAACCCTTGCCGGTTGCGACCATGGCTGAGCCGTGCGGCGTGCGTGCGCTGGCCGCGCGGCTTCTCGATTCAGCGGGCGTGCCTTGGCGGGAAGTCTTCGTCGGCGGAGGGGTTCCTGCGGTCGCTGCCGCGGTGGTGGCAGGATTGGGTGTGGCCGCGCTGGCTCCTCGCATGCTGCCGTTCGGTGCGGTGGACGTGCGCTCAAAGCTCGGCCTGCCCGCCTTGCCGAAACTGCCGGTGCTGCTTCACACGAGGGTCAAGAGCGGCCGCCCACGGGATGCGCTCACCGCGCTTTCGGCTGCTTTCCGAAGCGCGGTGCGAGGCTGATCATTCGCCTCCGGTCCTCAGCCGCCGCTACATGTTGCGCCGGTACTGGCCGCCCACCTCGAACAGGGCGCTGGTGATCTGGCCCAGCGAGCACACGCGCACCGCGTCCATCAGCACCTCGAACACGTTGCGGTTGTCGATCACGGCCTGCTGCAGGCGCTGCAGCAGGGCCGGCGCCTCGCCCGCGTGCCGGTCGTGGAAGTCGCGCAGCCGCCGCAGCTGGCCTTGCTTCTCCTCCTCGGTGGAGCGGGCCAGCTCCAGCTTCTCCGGGGTGGGGTCGCCGTGCGGGTTGCGGAAGGTGTTGACGCCGATGATGGGCAGCTCGCCGGTGTGCTTGAGCATCTCGTAGTGCATGCTCTCGTCCTGGATGCGCCCGCGCTGGTAGCCGGTCTCCATCGCGCCCAGCACGCCGCCGCGCTCGGCGATGCGCTCGAATTCGGCCAGCACCGCCTCCTCGACCAGCTCGGTCAGCTCGTCGACGATGAACGAGCCCTGGTTGGGGTTCTCGTTCCTGGCCAGGCCCCACTCGCGGTTGATGATCAGCTGGATGGCCATGGCCCGGCGCACGCTGTCCTCGGTGGGCGTGGTGATGGCCTCGTCGAAGGCGTTGGTGTGCAGCGAGTTGCAGTTGTCGTAGATCGCGATCAGCGCCTGCAGCGTGGTGCGGATGTCGTTGAAGTTGATCTCCTGCGCGTGCAGGCTGCGGCCCGAGGTCTGGATGTGGTACTTGAGCTTCTGGGACCGCTCGTTGGCGCCGTACTTGTGCTTCAGGGCCACTGCCCAGATGCGGCGCGCCACCCGGCCCATCACCGTGTACTCCGGGTCCATGCCGTTGGAGAAGAAGAACGACAGGTTGGGCGCGAAGTCGTCGACGTGCATGCCGCGGGCCAGGTACGCCTCGACGAAGGTGAAGCCGTTGGACAGCGTGAAGGCCAGCTGGCTGATCGGGTTGGCGCCGGCCTCGGCGATGTGGTAGCCGCTGATGGAGACGGAGTAGAAGTTGCGCACGTCGTGGTGCACGAAATATTCGGCGATGTCCCCCATCACCTTGAGGCTGAACTCGGTGGAGAAGATGCAGGTGTTCTGGCCCTGGTCCTCCTTGAGGATGTCGGCCTGCACCGTGCCGCGCACATTGGCGAGCACCCACTCCCGGATCTTGGCGGCCTCGGTCTCGGTGGGCTCGCGGCCGTTGTCGGCCTTGAACTTCTCCAGGTTCTGGTCGATGGCGGTGTTCATGAACATCGCCAGGATGGCCGGCGCCGGGCCGTTGATGGTCATGGAGACCGAGGTGCCGGGGCTGCACAGGTCGAAGCCCGAGTACAGTTCCTTCATGTCGTCCAGGGTGGCGATGGACACGCCGGAATTGCCCACCTTGCCGTAGATGTCCGGCCGCGGGTCGGGATCGTTGCCGTACAGGGTGACCGAGTCGAAGGCGGTGGACAGCCGCTTGGCCGGCATGCCTTCGGACAGAAGCTTGAAGCGGCGGTTGGTGCGGAACGCATCGCCCTCGCCGGCGAACATGCGCGTGGGGTCCTCGTTCTCGCGCTTGAAGGCGAAGGTGCCGGCGGTGTAGGGGAAGCTGCCGGGCACGTTGTCCAGCATCAGCCACTGCAGGATCTCGCCGTGGTCCTCGTAGCGGGGCAGGCTCACCTTGCGCACCGGGGTGCCCGAGATCGACCGGGTCGTGAGCTGGGTGCGGATCTCCTTGTCGCGGATCTTCACCACGTACTCGTCGCCGGCATAGGCCTTGCGCATGTCCGGCCACTGCTGCAGCAGGTGCAGGGCGTCCCTGTCCATGCGCGCCTTGCGCTTGCCCGCCAGGTCCAGGGCCGCCTCCGCCGCCGGGGCGCGCCCGGGCTTTTCGACCTTGAGCATGCGGGCGGCTTCCTGCAGCTGCTGGACCTCGCGCGCCAGCACGGCCTGTTCGCGGGCGCGCTTCTTGTAGCCGCGCACCGTGTCGGCGATCTCGGCCAGGTAGCGCGAGCGCGCCGCCGGCACGATGGACGCCTGGTTGGTGCTGTGGCGCACCGTCACGGCCGGCAGGCGGCCGTCCTGCAGCGCCACGCCCAGGGCCTGCAGACGGGCCTTCAGCGCCTGGTACAGGGCGGTGACGCCGTCGTCGTTGAAGCGCGCCGCCATGGTGCCGAACACCGGCATGTCCTCGGGCCTGCTGCCCCAGGCCTCCTGGTTGCGCTGCACCTGCTTGGCCACGTCGCGCAGTGCGTCCTGCGCGCCCTTGCGGTCGAACTTGTTGATCGCCACGAACTCGGCGAAGTCCAGCATGTCGATCTTCTCCAGCTGGCTGGCGGCGCCGAATTCCGGCGTCATCACGTACAGCGGGATGTCCACGTGCGGCACGATGGCCGCGTCGCCCTGGCCGATGCCCGAGGTCTCGACCACCACCAGGTCGAAGCCGGCGGCCTTGCAGGCGGCGACCACGTCGGGCAGGGCGGCGGAGATCTCGCTGCCGAAGTCGCGCGTGGCCAGGCTGCGCATGAACACGCGCGAACCGTTCTTCCACGGGCCGATGGCGTTCATGCGGATGCGGTCGCCCAGCAGCGCGCCGCCGCTCTTGCGCCGCGAGGGGTCGATGGAGATGACCGCCACGCGCAGGCGGTCGTCCTGATCCAGCCGCAGGCGGCGGATGAGTTCGTCGGTGAGCGAGGACTTGCCGGCGCCGCCGGTGCCGGTGATGCCGATCACCGGCACCTGGCGGGCCGCGGCCTGCCGGCGCATTTCCTGCGCCAGGGCCGCGTCGGCGCTGGAATTCTCGATCGCGGTGATCAGCTGGGCCAGGGCCCGCCAGGCCATCTCGCCGTGGCCCTGGATGGCCGCCAGGTCCCTGGGCGCGAGCGCGGTGAGGTCCTTGTCGCAGCGCATCACCATCTCGCCGATCATGCCCTGCAGCCCCATGCGCTGGCCGTCCTCGGGGCTGTAGATGCGCGTCACGCCGTAGGCCTGCAGCTCGCGGATCTCCGCCGGCACGATCACGCCGCCGCCGCCGCCGAACACCTGGATGTGCTCGCCGCCGCGCTGGCGCAAGAGGTCCACCATGTACTTGAAGTACTCGACGTGGCCGCCCTGGTAGGAGCTCACGGCGATGCCCTGCACGTCCTCCTGCAGGGCGGCGGTGACCACCTCGTCGACGCTGCGGTTGTGCCCCAGGTGGATGACCTCGGCGCCCATGCCCTGCAGGATGCGCCGCATGATGTTGATGGCCGCGTCGTGCCCGTCGAACAGGCTGGCGGCCGTGACGAAGCGCACCTTGTGGGTAGGGCGGTAGCTCGCGAGCGCCTTGAATTCAGCGGACAGGTCGGTCATGGGGGGTGTCTCCAGGCCACTACCTTAATTGACGTTTACGTCAACGTCAATGTCGCGAACGCTGCAGGAAAAAGGCCGCCCGGAGGCGGCCTTTCGCGTTCGGCGCAGGGGTCTACCGCGCGTAGAGCACGGACGGCAGCCACAGCCCGATCTGCGGCCAGATGTACAGCAGCACGATGGCCACGATCTGGATCCCCATGAACGGGAGCATCCCCACGAAGATCTGGTTGAGCGTCACGTGCGGCGGACTCACCCCCTTCAGGTAGAAGGCCGACATCGCCACCGGCGGCGACAGGAAGGCGGTCTGCAGGTTCAGCGCGACCAGCAAGCCGAACAGCAGCGGGTCCACGCCGAAGTTGTCGAGCAGGGGCACGAAGATCGGCATGAAGATCACGATGATCTCGGTCCACTCCAGCGGCCAGCCCAGCACGAAGATGATCACCTGGGACAGGATCAGGAACTGCGTCTGGGTCAGGTTCATGCCGAGCACCCAGCGCTCCACCAGCTCCTGCCCCCCCAGCAGTGCGAAGGCTGCCGAGAAGATGGCCGAACCGACGAACAGCCAGCAGACCATGGCAGACGTCTTGGCCGTCAGGAACACGCTTTCCTTGACCACCTCGAAGGTGAGCTGCCGGTAGGCGATCGCGAGCACGAAGCCCCCGAGCGCGCCCACCGCCGCGGCCTCCGTGGGCGTCGCCAGGCCCATCACGATGGAGCCCAGCACCGCCAGGATCAGCACCATCAGCGGGAAGAAGCTCGTCAGCAGCATCTTGAAGACTTCGAGCCGCGCGAAGGTCAGCAGGGCGTAGAAGATCGCGAAGAGCGCTGCGAAGACGGCGAAGGTGGTCCACCAGGTTCTTGAAGCCTCGCGTTCGGCCCCCATCGCTGCGGGCGTGCCGCCGGCGCCTGGAGGCTCCGCGACGCCACCCGCTGCGGGCGGTTCGGCCACGCCACCGGCTGCGGGTGGCTCCGCAAGGCTGCCGCCGGCTGCGGGAGGCTCGGCCACGCCACCGGCTGCCGGCGGCTCTGCGAGGCTTGCGCCCGCTGCGGGCGGTTCGGCCAGTCCACCACCGGACGGCGGTTCCGACAGGCCCGTGCCCGCCGCCGGCGGTTCCGCGAGGCCGCCGGCCGACGGTGGCTCGGCGAGGCCCGTCCTGGCATCGCGGTCTGTCCCGCCGCCGCTCGTCTCGCCCATCCGGGTCAGGTTCTCGTAGGTCGCTTCGGCGGCCAGCGGCTCGGTCACCGCGCGGTAGCTCCACAAGGAGGCGAAGACGAACAGCAGCAGCGGCGCGACGACCACCAGCAGCTGACGCAGCAGGTAACCGGTCGACACGTCCTGGTTGCGCCGACCCTTCAGCGCCGCGAGCAGGCCCACGACCGCATGCTGCGTGCCGTCGGGGTTGGTGATCTTCTGCGTGAGCGGCGGCAGCGGCACGAAGCGGTCGGCCGCGGACAGCGGCGGCGCCAGCGATGGCTTGATCTTCGCCACCAGGACGACGTACAGGATGTACAGGCCGGTCAGCATCAATCCGGGGAAGAAGGCGCCGGCATACAGCTGGACCACCGACACACCGGCCGTCGCGCCGTACACGATGAGCAGCACCGACGGCGGGATCAGGATGCCCAGGCAACCGCCGGCGGTGATGGAGCCTGCCGTCAGCCGCACGCTATAGCCGGCCTTGAGCATGGCCGGCATCGCCAGCAGCCCCATCAGCGTCACGACCGCGCCGACGATCCCGGTGGCGGTGGCGAAGATTGCGCACGTGACGAGGGTGGCCACGGCCAACGCGCCCGGCAGGCGCGCCAGAGCCAGGTGGATGCTTCGAAACAGGCGTTCGATGAGGTTGGCGCGTTCGACGATGTAGCCCATGAACACGAACAGCGGGATCGCGATCAGGACGTCGTTGCCCATCGTCTTGAACGCGGCCTGCACCATCAGATCGAGCGTCCGCGTGGTGTCCCGGTCGTAGGCGAGCCAGGTGAAGATCATGCCCATGCCCATCAGCGTGAAGGCGGTGGGGAAGCCGAGCATGATGGCCACGACGACCAGCGACAGCATCAAAAGGCCGATGTGGCCGCGCTCGATGCGCTCCACGCTCACCAGCATGATCAGCGCCGCGGCCACGATGATGGCCATCAGGCCGAAGCCGAACCAGAGTTCCTTGCGGATCTTCACAGCGGGCTCCCCTTCTCGGCGGGCGCCGCAGCCAGTCCCGGGTTGTCGTCGGCATGGACCATCTTCTTGAGCTTGTCCACGTCCACTTCCTCCACGTCCTGCTCGCGCGACGGCCACTGCCCTTCACGGATGCAGATGATGCAGCGGGCGATCTCGACGAAGCCCTGCAGCAGCAGGATGGCGCCCGCGAACGGGATGAAGAACTTGAAGGGGTACACGGGAATCGGGTCCGCGTTGAAGGTCTGCTCGCGGATCGCGAGCGACTCCTGGAAGTAGGTCCAGCCGGCCCAGGTCATGGCGAACACGCCCGGCAGGAAGAACAGGATGTAGAGGATCAGGTCCAGCGTGGCCTGGGTGCGCGGCCGGAAGAAGCCGTACAGCACGTCGCCGCGCACGTGGCCGTTCTTGGACAGGGTGTAGGCGCCGGCCATCATGAACAGCACGCCGTACAGCATGATCTGCACGTCGAGCATCCAGGAATGCGGCTTGCCCAGCACGTAGCGCGAGAACACTTCCCAGGAGATCGCCACCGTCAGCAGGACGACGCACCAGGCGAACGTTTTTCCCAGCCAGGTTGATAGGCGATCAACCGCCAACAACAGTTTCTGCATCTTTTATACCTTTTTGCCGGAGGCGGGCCTCAGACGAACAAAGGGCGGCTGTGCGCACAGCCGCCCTCTGCACCAAGCCGGTGAATCAGGACTTCTTGGGGGCTGCGCCGCCCGTGCCGGACTTGGCGAAGTAGCGGTTGTAGGCCATCTTGAAGTCGACCATGTAGTCGTTCTGCCACTGGCCGGCACGCGAGGCAAACTCGCGCTGCGAATCCAGCACCTTCTTGAACATCGGGTTCTCGGATCCCTTCTTCGCGGTGACCTTGTCCCAGGAGTCGAGCTGGGCACGCAGGATCGCGTCGGGCGTCTTGTAGAAGTTGACCTTGTCCTTGGTCTTGAGCTCGATGTAGTCCTTGGAGTTGCGGTCGATCGCCTTCCAGCTCATGTCGGCGCTGGCGGCCTGCACGGCGTAGTCGATCATGGCCTTGAGTTCCTGCGGCAGGGAGTTGTACTTGGTCCTGTTGAACAGGATCTCGAACTGCTCGCCGCTCTGGTGGAAGCTTTGCAGCATGCAGTTCTTGGCCACGTCGGGGAAACCCAGCACGCGGTCGGACGAGGCGTTGTTGAACTCGGCCGCGTCGATCAGGCCGCGATCCAGCGCGGGCACGATCTCGCCGCCGGGCAGCGGGTTGACGGCGACGCCGAGGTCGGTGAACAGGTCGACGGCCAGGCCCACGGTGCGGAACTTGAGGCCCTTGAGCTGTGCCACGTTGGACACCGGCTTCTTGAACCAGCCCAGCGGCTGGGTGGGCATGGGGCCGTACAGGTAAGAGACCACGTCCATGTTGATGGACTTGTAGATCTCCTCCAGCAGGGCCTTGCCGCCGCCGTAGTAGTGCCACGACAGGACCATGTTGGGGTCCATGCCGAAGGCCGGGCCCGAGCCCCACAGGGCCAGGGCGGAGTTCTTGCCGTAGTGGTAGGCCACCACGCCATGGCCGCCGTCCAGCGTGCCCTTGTTCACGGCTTCCAGCAGCTGGAACGCCGGGACCACGGCGCCGGAGGGCAGCACCTCGATCTTCATGCGGCCGCCGGCCATGTCGTTCACCTTCTTGGCGAAGTCGTTGGCGTACTCGTGGAAGATGTCCTTGGCCGGCCAGGTGCTCTGGAAGCGGAACGACACCGGTGCGGCCTGGGCCATCACCATGGGCGCGCTCATGCTCGCGCCGGCGGCGACGGCGGCGCCCTTGAGCAGGCTGCGGCGGCGCGGGGACTTGGATTCGGTCATGAGGTCTCCTTTGAGGGTTGGGGTGGTCAACAGGCGATCTTTTGCGCCAGTGGCCGGCACCCGAAACAGGGTTTTCACCGAGCTCAGGTGATGAAGGGCGCCTAAATCCCTGAAGCTGACGCCGGTGTCAGCCTCAGGGCCGGCGGGGCGCGCGCCGCGCGCTGGCAGAATCGCGCCATGCCCGCCCCGCCGCCCACCGTCCAGCCCGCCGAAGGTTATGCCGGCGACGTGCCGCCGCAGCTCGCCTACGAATGGTGGCGCTCGGGCGACGCCGTGCTGGTCGACGTGCGCAGCGATGCCGAACGCGAATGGGTGGGCTACGTGCCCGGCGCCGTCTCGGCGCCCTGGAAGCAGTGGCCGGGCATGGCGCCCAACCCCGGCTTCGACGAAGCGGTCCGTTCCCAGGTGCCGCCGGGCAAGAAGGCGGTGATGCTGTGCCGCAGCGGCGTGCGCTCGATCGCCGCGGCCCGCCGCGCCACCGAGCTGGGCATCGAGGCCTACAACATCCTGGAAGGCTTCGAGGGCGATGCCGACGCCGAGGGCCACCGCGGCCGCAAGGGCGGCTGGCGGCTACGGGGCCTGCCCTGGCGCCAGAACTGAGAGGAGAACCGATGGCTGTGAACCTGAGCGCGCCCCGCGCGGCTGACCTGCTGCCCGTGCCGGGCGTGCGCATCGGCGTGGCCGAGGCGGGCGTGCGCAAGGCCGGGCGCAAGGACCTGACCGTGATGCTGCTCGAGCCCGGCGCGGCGGTGGCCGGCGTCTTCACGCAGAACCGCTTCTGCGCGGCGCCGGTGCAGGTGTGCCGCGAGCACCTGAAGCAGGGGGACATCCGCGCCCTGGTGATCAACACCGGCAACGCGAACGCCGGCACCGGCCAGGACGGCCTGGTGCGCGCGCGCGCCACCTGCATCGCCCTGGCGCGCCAGCTCGAGGTGGCGCCCGAGCAGGTGCTGCCGTTCTCCACCGGCGTGATCATGGAGCCGCTGCCGCTGGAGCGCATCGAGGCCGGCCTGCCCGCGGCGCTGGCCGACGCGCAGCCGGCCCACTGGCTGCGCGCCGCCGAGGGCATCATGACCACCGACACGGTGGCCAAGGCCTTCAGCGCGACGGCCGTCGTCGGCGGCGCGCAGGTGACGGTCACCGGCATCAGCAAGGGCGCCGGCATGATCCGGCCCAACATGGCCACCATGCTGGGCTTCCTGGCCACCGACGCCCGCATCGCCCCCGGGCTGCTGCCGGCGCTGGCGCTGGAGCTGGCCGAGGCCTCGTTCAACCGCGTCACCGTGGACGGCGACACCTCGACCAACGACTCCTTCGTCGTCATCGCCACCCAGAAGGCCGCGCACGCGCCCATCGCCTCCCTGGACAGCGCCGACGGCCGCGCGCTCAAGGCCGCCATGCTGCAGGTGGCGCGCCAGCTGGCCCAGGCCATCGTGCGCGACGGCGAAGGCGCCACCAAGTTCATCACCGTGCGGGTGGAGGGCGGCCGCGACGCGGGCGAGTGCCGGCAGGTGGCCTACGCCATCGCCCACTCGCCGCTGGTCAAGACCGCGTTCTTCGCCAGCGATCCCAATCTGGGCCGCATCCTGGCGGCGGTGGGCTACGCCGGCATTGCCGACCTCGACCCCGGCCGCATCGACCTGTTCCTGGACGACGTGCACGTCGCCGTGGGCGGCGGGCGCAACCCGTCCTACCGCGAGGAGGACGGCCAGCGCGTGATGAAGCAGAGCGAGATCACGGTGCGCGTGGTGCTGGGCCGGGGCCAGGCGGCCGACACGGTGTGGACCTGCGACTTCAGCTACGACTACGTGAAGATCAACGCCGACTACCGTTCCTGATCCGATGGCCGAGAAGTTCGACCACCTCATCGCCCGCGCCGAGCAGCTGCTGGCCCGCATCGAGGCCGTGCTGCCGCAGCCGCTGTCGGCGCCCGACTGGTCGGCCTCGGTGGCCTGGCGCTTGCGCAAGCGCTCCACCGGCCACGGCTCGCTGGAGCCGGTGCGGCACGTGGCGGCGATCCGCCTGGCCGAGCTGAAGGAGATCGATCCGCAGAAGGAGAAGATCCAGCGCAACACCGAGCAGTTCGTGCGCGGCCAGACGGCCAACAACGTGCTGCTCACCGGCGCGCGCGGCACCGGCAAGAGCTCGCTGATCAAGGCCTGCCTCAACGAGTACGCGCCCCGGGGCCTGCGGCTGATCGAGGTGGACAAGGCCGACCTCACCGACCTGCCCGACATCGTGGAGGTGGTGGCGCCGCGGCCCGAGAAGTTCATCGTCTTCTGCGACGACCTGAGCTTCGAGGAGGGCGAAGCGGGCTACAAGGCGCTCAAGTCCATCCTGGACGGCTCGGTGGCCGCGGCCACGCCCAACCTGCTGATCTACGCCACCAGCAACCGGCGCCACCTGCTGCCCGAGTACATGAAGGAGAACCTCAGCTACACCCACACCGAGGACGGCGAGGTCCATCCCGGCGAGGTGGTGGAGGAGAAGATCTCCCTGTCCGAGCGCTTCGGCCTGTGGGTGAGCTTCTACCCGTTCAGCCAGGACGAGTACCTGGCCATCGTGGCGCAGTGGCTGTCCTCGCTGGGCATCCCCGCCGCGCAAGTCGAGGCCGCCCGCGCCGAAGCCCTGGTCTGGGCGCTGGAACGCGGCTCGCGCAGCGGCCGCGTGGCCTACCAGTTCGCGCGCGACTGGGCCGGCAGGCGCGGCGGCGACCTGTGAGCGTTCTGGTCGCCGACGGCGAGCGGCCGCGCGAAGGCGGGCCCGATCGCCGGGAAGTCCTGGTGGCCGTGGGCGTGCTGGTGCGGCCGGACGGCCGCTTCCTGCTGACCTCGCGGCCGGCCGGCAAGGTGTACGCCGGCTACTGGGAGTTCCCGGGCGGCAAGCTGGAGCCGGGCGAGACGGTGGAAGCCGCCCTGCGCCGCGAACTGCACGAGGAGCTGGGCATCACCATAGCCACGGCCCATCCCTGGAAGGTCGAGCGTGTCGACTACCCGCATGCCCTGGTGCGGCTGAACTTCTGCAAGGTGTTCGACTGGACGGGGCAGCTGCAGATGCGCGAGGGCCAGGCCTGCGCCTGGGAGGGCCTGCCGGTGCAGGTGCGCCCGGTGCTGCCGGGCACGGTGCCGGTGCTGGACTGGTTCGCGGCAGAGCGCGGCCACCGGGGCGCCACGCACTTCGCGGCCTGACGATGGCCGTCGCCGGACCTCAGGCCGAGCCCGGCTCCGGGCCGGCGAACGAGGCGCCGGTGGCCAGCTCGAGGCGGTCGGTCAGGGCGTGCAGCGCCGCCTCGTGCTCGCGCCACAGCTGCATGAAGCGGCCGTCGTGGTCGGACTCCAGCCAGGCCTCCGGGTCGGCCAGCCGCAGGCGCTGCTGGGCGGCCAGGAAGGCCGCCAGGCGGGTATGCACATCCATCAGCGCCGACCACTGGCGCGACAGGCGTGGAAAGCCCAGGGCCTGGGCCCTGGCGGCTTCCTGCAGGGCTGTCTCGGCCACGTCGTCGTGCAGAACGAAGGCGGCGTTGCGCCGCTGCGAAGCCACCCAGGCCGAGTAGCGCGCCAGCGCGTGCAGCAGGCGCAGGCCCTGCTCGCGCCGCGCCTCGCGCAACCGCAGGTGGCGGGTGATGAGCGCGCTGATCACGGCGGCCAGCGCCACGCCGGAGAGCAGCCACAAAGCGAGGGAGGAAAGGTCGGACACGGCCACCGCCTTATGCGGCGCGCCGGTTGCGGGCCTTGGCCGGCGCGGGCTTCTTGGCGGGCGCCTGCTTGCCGGCCGCCTTCTTCGACGCGGGTGCGGGGGCCGGCGCGGCCGCCTTGCCACCGCCACCGCGCTGCAGGCTGCGCTTGAGCAGCTCCGTCAGGTCGATCACGTCGGCGCCGGCGGGCGCCGCGGGCTGCGATTCCACCTTGTCGACATGGGCCGTGTCGCCGGCTTCTGCCTTGGCCTCCACCAGCTTCATGACCTCTTCCTTGAACGAGTCGCGGAACTGGTCGGCGCTCCAGTGGGCGGTCATGCCCTCGATCAGCTGCTTGGCCATGTTCAGCTCGGCTTCCCGCACGCCCGCGGCCTTGGCGTCCGAAGGCGGCAGCTTCAGCTCCTCCCACGAGCGGATCTCGCCGCCCCAGCGCAGCAGGTTGAGGATCAGTGCCGGACCGCAGGGGATGAGCACGGCCAAGTGCTGCTTGGTCTGGATCACCACCTTGGCGATGCCGACCTTGCCGGTCTGCTTGAGCGCCTCGCGCAGCAGCGCATACACCTTGTCGCCCTTGTTGACGGGGCCGACGTAGTAGGGCCGCTCCAGGTAGACGAAGGGCACCTCATCCGCGTCGACGAAGGCCTCGATCTCGATGGTCTGGGTGGTGCGCGGGTAGGCTGCGGCGATCTCCTCGGGCGACAGGATCACGTACTGGCCATCCTGCCACTCGATGCCCTTGACGATGTCGTCCTTGTCGATCTCCTTGCCGGTCTTCTTGTTGACCCGCTTGTAGCCCACCGGGTCCATGGTGCGCCTGTCGAGCCAGTCGAAGTTGAGGTCGCTCTCGGCGGTGGCCGAGTACAGCCCGATCGGGATGTGCACCAGCCCGAACGTGATGGCGCCCTTCCACAGCGTGCGCGTGGAGGTTTTCGCCATTCCTTTCTGATCGGCCATGGATGGAAATTCTTGTTGGGAAAAACTTCCTGAGTTTGCAAACGTATCCGTGCCCGGCCTGTGGGACACCTGCAGGGCGCCGTGTAGGCGGGCGCGCACAGCCGGCCCCGGCTCCCTGCTATGCCGTACCGGCTTGGCTCGGGCGCCGTCAGTGCAGCTTGAGCAGGGAGGCCAGGCTGAGCCCGCGCCGCGGCGCCGGGGCGCCGGGCGCGTGTTCGTCAGCCGTGCGCTGCCAGCGGGCGGCCAGGCGCGAGAACGCCTCGCCGCTATCGGGGGCGAAGGCGGCGTGCTCGCGGTGCAGCGTGCCGAAGTTGCCGGCGATGCGGCGCGCCAGCAGGTAGCGGTGGGCCGGCGCCCGCGTCTGCATGAAGGCGGTCATCAGCGACAGCGTGGCCAGCCACAGCGCGCGGCAGGCATCGGCCAGCGCCTTCGCATCGGCGCCGCCTTGCGCATCGGATCGGGGGGTCACGGCTTGCTCCCTGGACGGATGGTGTGGGTCTCCATCCATGCTAGGGGCCGGGCCGCGCCCCCGGTGTCGGCGCAGGTCGCGCCCGCGGACCGCTGAGTCCTACAGCGGCCGCCCGCCCATGGTCAGCGGCTGTCGCCGGCGCTGGGCCGCGCATGCCGCTTCTTGCCGGCGGCACGCGCTTCCTCGCTGGTGAATTCATGCGCGTGGCCGCTCTGGTGGGCGGCGCGCCCTCCCAGGCTGGCGATCTCGCGCTGGCGCTGCGGGTCCATCGCCGCGAAGCCGCGCAGGCTGCGCTTGGGGGTGTTGCCGTTGGACTGGTTGGAGGAATCTTGCAAAGACATGGGGTTTCCTTCGAATAAGGGAAAGGGAGTCCGACTCGTGGCAACGGGCATGCCCGCGAATCCGGCGTGCCGGGCGGCGCGCCGCCGGGGCTCTGCTGCAAAACTTGCGGCAAATGGCTGAACTGCCTAGACGCCGTATTCCTTCAGCCGGTTGTACAGGGTCTTCAGGCTCACGCCCAGGGCCGCGGCGGTGCGCTCCTTGTGGTGCCCGAAGTGTTCCAGCGTGGCCAGGATCACCTGCCGTTCCACCGTCGCCAGCGGCGTGCCCACCGCGACTTCCAGGATGCCGGACGGACGGCCGCCGGTGCCCGCGGCCGTGGCGGCGGGCAGGGGTGCCAGCGCCGCCGGGGCGGCGGTCGGCACGTCGCGCGGCAGCCATTGGTCGGTGATCTGGGCGCCGGCCGTCATCACCCAGGCGCGCTGCAGCACGTTGCGCAGCTCGCGCACGTTGCCCGGCCAGCGGTAGCGCGCCAGCCGCTCGAGCGCGGCCTCGCTCGCCTGCTTCTGCTGCCCCTCGCGCTCGCCGATCTGCTGCAGGAAGTGCCGCACCAGCAGGGGCAGGTCCTCCTTGCGGTCGCGCAGCGGCGGCAGCTCGATGGGGAACACGTTCAGGCGGTACATCAGGTCCTCGCGCAGCGCGCCGGTGGCCACGGCGTGGCCCAGGTCGCGGTTGGCGGCGGCGACCACGCGCACGTCGGTCTCCTGCGGCACGGTGGAGCCCACCCGCATGAAGGTGCCGGTCTCCAGCACCCGCAGCAGCTTGACCTGCAGCTCCAGCGGCATCTCGGTGATCTCGTCCAGGAACAGCGTGCCGCCATGGGCGCGCTCGAAGAAGCCTTGGTGCTGGCGTTCGGCGCCGGTGAAGCTGCCCTTCTCGTGGCCGAAGATCTCGCTCTCGATCAGATGGGGCGAGATCGCGCCGCAGTTCACCGCCAGGAACGGCCGGGCGCGCCGCCGGCTGAGGTCGTGCACGGTGCGCGCCACCAGCTCCTTGCCGGTGCCGCTCTCGCCGGTGACGAAGACCGTCACCGAGGTGCCGGCCACCCGTGCGATCTGCTCGTACACCAGGCGCATGGGCGCCGAGGTGCCCACCAGGTGGCCGAAGCGGCCGGTGCGCTGCAGGTCGTCATTGAGCGTGCGCACCTCGGCTTGCAGCACCGAGGGCTTCATCACCCGGGACAGGATGCCCTGCAGCTGGCGCGCGCTCACCGGCTTGACCAGGTAGTCGGCCGCGCCGTAGCGCAGCGCCTGGATCGAGGTTTCCAGGCTGGCATGGCCCGTCATCAGCACCACCTCGGAATTGCCGATGAGCTCCTGCTCATCCAGCAGCGCCATGCCGTTGCCGTCGGGCAGCTGCAGGTCCAGCAGCACCAGGTCGGGCGGCTGCATCGCCATCTGCCGGCGCGCGTCGCGCAGCGACGGCGCGGTGGCCGCCGAGTAGCCCTCGCTGGCCACCAGCGCGGCCATCATGCGGGCCGAATCGGCGTCATCCTCGACGATCAGTGCGTGTCCCATCCGTGGGGTACTCCCTCAAAACGAACCGATTGTTGCGCGCGGCTACAGACGCGGTGTAACAACATGGAAGAGCGGGGGAGAAGCGGCAAGCTCAGCGCTCCTCCAGGCTGGCACGCAGCTGCCGGCGGTCCACCGGCTTGACCAGGTAGGCATCGAAGCCGGCCGTGTAGGCGTCGTCCGCGTCGCGGTCCCGACCATAACCCGAGAGCGCGATCATGCGGCCCGCGTAGCCGGCCGCGCGGGCGTGGCGCGCCAGCTCGTAGCCGGTCAGGCCGGGCAGTCCGATGTCGACGATGGATACTTCCGGACGCAGCTGCAACACGCAGTGCAGCCCATCGATGCCGTCGCTGGCCGTGCTCACGTCGTGGCCGTCCAGCTCGAGCTTGGAGCGCAAGGCCGCCAGCACGTCCTGGTTGTCCTCGACCACCAGCACGTGGCGGCGCCGCGAGGGCGGCAGCGTATCGCCTGCCTGGCGCACGGGCGGGGCCACCGCTGGCAGCCGCACCGTGAAGGAGCTGCCGCGTGCCAGGTTGGCGGCGCTGACGGTGCCGCCGTGCAGCTCGACCAGGCTGCGCACCAGGGTCAGGCCCAGCCCCAGGCCGCCGGCGCGCCGGTCCAGCGGCCGCTCGCCCTGCACGAACAGGTCGAACACGCGCGGCAGCAGTTCCGGCGGAATGCCGGCGCCGCAGTCCCGCACCTCCAGCTGCGCCATGCCGTCCTGCAGCCCGGTGCTGACGTCCACCGGCGAGCCGGCCGGCGTGTACTTGAAGGCGTTGGTCACCAGCTGGGTCACCACCTGCTCCAGCCGCACCGCGTCGCCCTCCACCCAGGCCTCGTCCAGGTGCAGCCGCAGCTCGTGGCCGCCGGCCTCGCCGGTCAGCGACAGCGTCTGCCGCACCCGGATCGCCACGGCGGCCAGGTCGACCGGCTGCCGCAGCAGACGCACCTTGCCGGCCAGGGCGCGGCCCACGTCCAGCAGGTCGTCCATCATGTGGGCCAGGTTGCGGGTCTGGCGCGCGATGATGCCGCGCGCTTCCGTGGCACTGGGGCTGTCCGCCGGCGCGATCTCCAGCACCTCGACCGCGGCCGAGACCGCGCCCAGCGGGTTGCGCAGCTCGTGGCTGAGCATGGCCAGGAACTCGTCCTTGGCCCGGCTGGCGGCCTCGGCCTGCCGGCGGGCGGCGATGGCGCGCTCGGTCAGCTGCTCGCGCTGCAGCTGCGCCTCGCGGTGGGCCGTCATGTCCACCGTGACGCCCACCATCTGCACGGCCCGGCCGTCGGCGTCGTAGTGCAGCGTGACGCGGCTGGAGAGCCAGCGCGAGCGGCCGTCGGGGGCGGTGATGCAGTATTCCAGCGTCCAGCCCTCCCGGCGCAGGGCGCATGCGGTCCAGAACTCGCGCTCGACGCGGTCGCGGTCGTCCCCGTCGATCCGCGCGAACCACCCGGCCAGGCCGGCCATGGGCGTGTCCGGGCGCGTGCCGAACAGCCGGTGCTGGCCCGGGGTCCAGTCCAGCTGGTCGGCGCCGAAGCGGTAGTGGAAGAAGCCGACCTGGCCGGCCTCCTGCGCCAGGGCCATCAGCTGGTGGCTCTCGCGCAGTTCCTCGGCCGTGGCCTCCAGCCGGGCCCGCGCGGCCGCATCGCGCTGCGCGGACCGCAGCAGCGCATGGCGCAGCAGGGCGACCTCCTTGACCGGCGCCGGGCCGGCCAGCCGCGCCGGCCCGCCGGTGGCCAGCTGGTGCAGCGGGCGGGTGACGCGGCGGGCCGCCAGCGCGGCCAGCAGCACGCCCAGCAGCAGGCTGGCACCGCTGGTCGCCAGCGCACCCAGGATGGCGCGCCGGTGGCCCGCGTCGATCGGCTGGGCCGGCGTGCCGACCCGCACGGTCCATCCGGCCACCGGCACCGCCTGCCAGGCCGCGTACACCGCCCGGCCCTCGGAGTTCAGCGCGCGGTGCACGCCGAACGGCTGGCCGCGCAGCGTCTGCGCGGTCGCCGGGGGCAGGGCATCACCGGCAGCCGCCACCTCGGGCCCGGCGGTGTGGCTGATGGTCCGGTACTGGGCGTCGAGCAGCGCGGCATAGCCGCCCTGGGGGCGGCTGGCGCCGCTGGCCAGCCGCTGCCACACCGCGGGGCCGATGCGGGCGCCCAGCACGTGGCCCGGCTCGCCTTCGCGCACCAGCGGAACCGCCAGGATCACGGCTGGCCCGTCGGTTCCGTCGCGGGGCAGCAGGCCCGAGACGGCCGGCTGCAGCCGCTGGGTTACCAGCCGGCGCACGCCGTCCAGCTCGGGCGCCGGACCCTCGGCCCCCCCGGAGGCGGTGTCGAACAGCACGCCGCCCGCCGGGTCCAGCAGGAACACGCTGTCCCAGTCGCGGCGCGGCCGCGGCCGCCAGCGCCACAGCTGCTGCAGCCGCCCCGGCCCGCCCTCCTGCAGCACCTCGGAATGGGACAGCGCGGTGAGGGCATCGAGCGAGGCCAGCAACTCGCTGTCCACCGCCTGCGCGAACGAGGCCGCCGAGCGCGCCAGGCCGTCCTCCACCTGGTCCTGCTGCGCGCGGGCGTCCATCAGGATTTGCCAGCTCATGAGGGCCGACAGCGGGAAGGTGGCCAGCAGGATCACCGCCACCAGGTAGGTGCGCAGCGAGGCCGCCGGCCAATGGCGTTCGAGCCGTGGGGGCGAGGGTGTTCCGGGCGACATGGTGGACCGCTTCGCGGACGGGCCGCCGCGGGGCCCGAGTATTCCATGGTCGCTGCCCGGCCGGCATCGGCGCAACGGCATGTAAGCCTGCAGTTCTTGCGCGTAACGGCTACCGGCCGGGCTCGCCGGCCGCGCCCAGAGCGGCTCTCCCGGTCGCCGCGGCAGCGCGGTAGGTGAGCTTCGTTTGCTGCTTTCGGCCGTGTTTTCGCCGCGCAATGGTTAGCAATGTCCGGCTTGTGTGAGCATCTTTGTCCAGCCGCTTCGCGAGGCATGGGCTTTGCGTAAAGTCATCGCCGAGCAAGCCACTGCCTGCGCCTGCGCGGCTTCTTTCTTCAAGCAGGGGGATGCCAGACGATGATGATGAATTCCTTGGGCCTGCGCGCCAGCCAGACCCTCCAGCCCGCGCTGTCGCCGCGCCTGCAGCGCGCGGTGCGGCTGCTGCAGATGTCGTCGATCGACTTCTCGCAGGTGGTGCGCGACGCGCTGGACACCAACCCGTTCCTCGAAACCGACGATTCGGCCCCGCCGGCCGACACGGCGGTGGCGGACGTGGCCGAGACCGAACCGCCGGAGGGCCTGGGCTGGGGCGCCGACCCGGTGGGGCGCTCGCGCATGGTCGACGGCGACGGCGGCGTGTTCGACACCCTGATGGCCCCCACCTCGCTGGCCGACCACCTGATCGGCCAGCTCAACGTCATGCCCCTGCCCGAGCGCGACTGGGCGCTGGCGGCGGCGGTCGCCGAGTCGCTGGACGAGGACGGCTACCTGCGCACGCCGCTGGAGGAAGTCGCCGCCGTGCTGCAGCTGCTGCCGCAGGCGCAGCCGCAGGAACTGGTGATCGCGCTGCGCCGGGTGCAGGCCCTGGACCCGGCCGGCGTGGGCGCGCGCAGCGTGGCCGAATGCCTGCTGCTGCAGCTGCCGGCGCTGCCCGATGCGCCGGTGCGCGAGCTGGCCGCCGTCATCCTGGCCGACCACCTGGAGGTGCTGGCGGGCCGCGACCTGGGCGTGCTGGCGCGCCGCCTGGGCGCCAGCCGCTCCGCGGTCGAGGCGGCCTGCGCCGCCATCCGCCGGCTCGACCCGCGCCCGGGCTGGAAGTTCGGCGCGCCCTCGGTGCAGTACGTCACGCCCGACGTCATCGTGCGCAAGCAGCGCGGCCAGTGGACCGCCTCGCTCAATCCGGCCGTGGTGCCCAAGGTGCGCGTCAACCGCAGCTACGCCGACCTGTTCACGCGGCACCGCAGCCCGCAGCACGCGGAGCTGGGCGCGCACCTGCAGGAGGCCAAGTGGACGGTGCGCAACGTGGAGCAGCGCTTCTCCACCATCCTGAGCGTCTCGCGCGCCATCCTCAAGCGCCAGCACCACTTCCTGGCCTACGGCGCGATGGCGATGAAGCCGATGGCGCTGCGCGAGATCGCCGACGAGGTGGGGGTGCACGAGTCCACCGTCTCGCGCGTGACCAACAACAAGTTCATGGCCACGCCCTGCGGCGTGTTCGAGCTCAAGTACTTCTTCTCGCGCGGCCTGGCCACCGCCAGCGGCGGCGAGTGCTCGCCCACCGCCATCCGCAGCCTGATCGGCGAGATGATCGCGGCCGAGGCGCCGCAGCGGCCGTTGTCGGACGTGGAGATCGCGCGCCAGCTGGCGCAGCAGGGCCTGAACGTGGCGCGCCGCACGGTCACCAAGTACCGCCAGCTGATGAAGATCGAGCCGGCCGAGCGCCGGCGGCCGGTGGCCTGCGCCTGACACCAGGGCGCCGCGGGTGCGGCCGGGCCCGGCGCGGGGGCAGCCCGGCCGTTGGCTAGACTGCGCCCATGAGATCCGACATCGCGCCCCCGGCGGCCGCGCCCGAGGCGCTCTGGGTGGAGGGCGAGCTGGTGCGCAGCCTGATGCGCACCGCCCGCACCACGCAGGTCGCCGCCTTCCTGCTGATCCCGGTCTACCTCGGCGTGCTGTGGACCGACACCGACGTGGCGGCGCTGATGGTGTGGGCCGGGATCGCCCTGGCCGTGGCGCTGCTGCGCCTGGCCCTCATCCGCCACTACACGCACAGATTGCCGCATGCGAGCGCGGCCGAGCACCTGGCGTTCTTCGCGCGGGCGCGGCACGTGTGGACGCTGAGCGCCGGAGCCTGGGGCGCCTCGACCTGGCTGTATTTCGACAGCGCGCCGCTGGCCGACCAGTTCATCTGCTGGCTGATCATGGCCGGCCTGGCCATGTTCTCGATCAACAGCATGTCCGCCCACCTGGCCACCATGCGCGCCTACCTGAACACGCTGGCGCTGACGGCGCTGGCCGTCATGGGCTGGCGCATCGTCGTCGAGCTGCAGCTGCGCGGGCCCTTCTACCATTTCTGGCTGATAGCGCTGCTGCTGGTCTTCTGGTACGCGCTGCGGCAGGCCGGGCTGCGGCTGCACCAGACGCACCGGCGCAACTTCGAGCTGCAGTACCGCAACAACCAGCTGATCGATTCGCTGACGCGCCAGACCCAGGCGGCGCTGGACGCGGTGGAGGTCAAGAACCGCTTCCTGGCCAGCGCCGCCCACGACATCCGCCAGCCGGTGCACGCGCTCGGGCTGTACGCCGACTGGCTGGCCGGCGAGCCGGAGCTGGTGCACGACATCGCGCCCAAGATCGTGGAGTCGACCAAGGCGGTGAACGCGCTGTTCGATTCGCTGTTCGACCTGGTGCGGCTGGACTCGGGCAAGGTGCGGCTGAACATCGACCAGGTGCCGCTGGACAAGCTGCTGCGCGACCTGGAGCTGCAGTACCGGCCGCTGGCCGAAGCCAAGGGCCTGCGGCTGCGCATGCACGTGGCGCCGGGCTCGGTGGTGTCCGACCCCATCCTGCTGCAGCGCATCGTGGGCAACCTGATCTCCAACGCCATCAAGTACACCGAGCGCGGCGGCGTGCTGGTGGCCGTCCGCGGCGGCGCGGCGGGCCGGCGCATCGAGGTCTGGGACACCGGCGTGGGCATCGCGCCGGCGCACCAGCGCGAGGTATTCCGGGAGTTCTACAAGGTGCCCTCGCATGGCGGCACCGAGGACGGCTTCGGCCTGGGCCTGAACATCGTCGCGCGCCTGTCGCACATCCTGGGGCACCCGCTGGTGCTGGCCTCGCGGCCGGGCCGCGGCACCCTGTTCCGGCTGATGCTGCGCCCCACGGACGCGCGGCTGGCGGCCGAGCGCGCCGCCCGCGCGGTCAGTCAGCTGGCCAGGAGGCCGTGAACCCGGGCGTAGTGGATGGTCTGGGTGCGGCTCTTGACGCCCAGGCGGCGGAACAGCCGCCACAGGTGCACCTTGACGGTGTGCTCGCTGATGCCCAGCTCGTCGGCGATCTCGCGGTTGGACAGGCCCCGGTCCAGCATCACGATCAGCTGCTTCTGGCGCTTGGACAGCTTGTTGTCGGTGGGCGCCAGCTCCTCGAACCCGCCGTCTGCCGTCATCAGCGCGCGCAGCGCGTTGCCGATCTCCCCGGCGCCGGAGGACTTCTCGATGTAGATGTCGGCGCCGGCCTCGATGCACAGCTCCTCGGCGTCGGCCGCGGGCGAGGCCGAGAGCACGGCCAGCGGCACGCCGGGGAAGCGGTTCTTGATCTCGTGCACGCCCGAGGTGCCGGTGGTGTCCGGCAGCTTCAGGTCCAGGCAGACCAGGTCGGGCGCGCCGTGCTGGCGCACCGCGGCCTCGATGCCGCCCAGCCGGTCCAGCTCGACGACGTTGGCGCCGGGCCGCAGCCGCCGCAGCAGCATGACCACGGCCTCGCGCATCAGCGGGTGGTCGTCGACGACGTACAGGTTCGAGGGAGAGGAAGGTTTTTGTGGGACCATGGAACCGCCGAGGATAACTGGTGACGCCGCCGCCGCCGCGGGGGTCCCTAGCCGGCCTGGGCCAGCTGTTGCAGCGCCGCCATCACCTCGGCCTCGGCCACGCCCGCCGGCCGCTCCAGGAGCGCCTCGAGCCCGTCCAGCCGGCCCTGCCGCAGCTGCGCGATGCTCTGGCCGGCCTCGCGCGGCGAGTCGAAGCCCGCGCTTTGCAGCAGCAGCCGGCCGCCCGCGTCGACCAGCTTGAAGTAGTGCCGGCCGTCGGCCTCGCGGTACTGCTTGAAGCTGGGCAGGGCCGCCTTGTCCTGTTTCTTCGCCGGCGCGGCGGCCGCTCCCATGGCCAGGTGGCGCAGGCCCACCGCCGCGCGCAGCCGCGCCATGAACGGCGTGGCCCGCTCGCGCGCCTTCTCGGCACCGCGGCGCAGGATGGCCTCCAGCTCCTGCGGGTGCTCCATCAGGTGCCGGTAGCGCTCGCGCATGGGCGCGACCTCGCGGTCGATGCGCTCGAACAGCAGCTGCTTGGCCTCGCCCCAGGCGATGCCCTGCGCGTAGGCCTGGCGCAGCGCCTGCGTCTCGGCCTCGCTGGCGAACGCCTGGTAGATCTGGAACAAAGCCGAGCCCTCGACCTGCTTGGGCTCGCCGGGCGCGCGCGAGTCGGTGACGATGGCGGCGATCTGCCTGCGCATCTGCTCGGGGGGCGCGAACAGCGGGATCACGTTGTCGTAGCTCTTGCTCATCTTGCGGCCGTCCAGGCCCGGCAGGAGGGCCACCGACTCGTCGACCGCCGCTTCGGGCAGCACGAAGTTCTCGCCGTACAGGTGGTTGAAGCTGGAGGCCATGTCGCGCGCCATCTCGATGTGCTGCACCTGGTCGCGGCCCACCGGGACCTTGTGGGCGTTGAACAGGACGATGTCGGCCGCCATCAGCACCGGGTACATGAACAGGCCCGCCGTCACGTCCGTGTCCGGGTCGCTGCCGGCGGCCAGGTTCTTGTCGACCTGCGCCTTGTAGGCATGGGCGCGATTGAGCAGCCCCTTGCCGGTGACGCAGGTCAGCAGCCAGGTCAGCTCGGGGATCTCGGGGATGTCGGACTGGCGGTAGAAGAACACCTGCTGCGGGTCCAGCCCCGCGGCCAGCCAGCAGGCGGCGATCTCCATCGTGGAGCGCTGGATGCGCGCCGGCTCGTCGCACTTGATCAGCGCGTGGTAGTCGGCCAGGAAATAAAAGTTCTCGGTGCCGGGCCGGCGGCTGGCCTGCACGGCGGGGCGGATGGCCCCCACGTAGTTGCCCAGGTGCGGCGTGCCGGTGGTGGTGATGCCGGTGAGGTAGCGGACGGGAGCGGCGGTCATGCGGGAGAGGGGAGGATTCAGCGCAGCAGCGCGTTCAGCGGGGCCAGCAGCAGGCCCAGAGTGTCGTAGCCAAGGCGGATCAGCGGGCGCAGCCAGAAGGTGCCGACCAGGCCCACCAGCACCAGGCCCAGGACGATGAAGAAGCCCCAGGGCTCGACGCGGGACAGCAGCTGCGCCTGGCGCCAGGGCAGCAGGCCCATGAGGATGCGCCCGCCGTCCAGCGGGGGCAGCGGGAACAGGTTGAAGGCCCACATCACCAGGTTGACCAGCACGCCGGCCTTGCACATCTCCAGGAAGAAGCGCTCGTTCACGCCGGAGCCGGTGAGCAGCGCGAACAGCACGGCCCAGAAGATCGCCTGGATGAAGTTGGACGCCGGCCCGGCCAGCGCCACCCAGACCATGTCGCGCCTGGGCCGGCGCAGCTGGCCGAAGTTCACCGGCACCGGCTTGGCGTATCCGAACAGGAAGGCGCCCGACGTGGCGAAGTACAGCATCAGCGGCATCAGGATGGTGCCGATGGGGTCGATGTGCTTGACCGGGTTGAGCGTGACACGGCCCATCATGTAGGCGGTGTTGTCGCCCAGGTACCGCGCCACGTAGCCGTGCGCCGCCTCGTGCACGGTGATGGCGAACAGCACCGGCAGGGCGAAGATGAGGACGGTCTGGACCAGATTGTCGATGTTCACCGGCCGATTGTGTCAGAGGGACACGCCCAGGGCGGCGGGATCGCCGCGGCCCTGGCGCACCAGCACCGGCTCGCCGCCCTGGCCCATGGGCGTGAGGTCCAGCACGGTGGTGGGCTCCAGCGGGCAGGCACCGGCGTCGACCACCGCCGCCAGCACGCGCTCGAAGCGGGCGCGGATGGCCGCCGCGTCGTTCATCGGCAGGGTCTCGCCGGGCGGGATCAGGGTGGTGGCCAGCAGCGGTGCGCCGTGCAGCGCCAGCAGCTCCTGCAGCGCGCGATGGTCGGGCACGCGCAGGCCGATGGTCTTGCGCTGCGGGTGGCTCACGCGGCGCGGCACCTCGCGCGTGGCCTCCAGGATGAAGGTGTAGGGGCCGGGCGTGCCCGACTTGAGCAGGCGGAACGCACGGTTGTCCACCCGGGCGTAGCTGGCGAGTTCGGCCAGGTCGCGGCACAGCAGGGTGAGGTGGTGCTTGTCGTCCACGCCGCGGATCTGGCGCAGCCGGTCGGCCGCCGCCTTGTCGTCGAGGTGGCAAGCCAGGGCGTAGCTGGAGTCGGTGGGCACGGCCACGATGCCGCCGCTGCTGAGCAGCGCCGCGGCCTGCTTGAGCAGGCGTTGTTGCGGGTTGTCGGGGTGGACTTCGAAGTACTGGGCCATGGGTTGTGATTCTTGCTGAAGGTCGGGGCAAGCGTTGTTCCAGGGGCGCCCGCACGGGACACCTGGCTTCCGGCATGCATCAAGGCTGTAGAAGCTCCTCGCCTTCCCCCCCTTCTCCCCCCCGCCCCTCTTCGCCCCCCGCCGGGGCGAAGAGGGGAGCCTGGATTTGTCCGCGCGCGCCGAATACGGATCTACAGGGGTAAGGTCGCGGTGCCGATCAGCACGCCACGGCGCGAACCTGCTGCTGGACGCGCTTCGGCGCGCGCAGGCTCGGAGCCGCTGGCCGCGCACAGCGCAGGCCAGGACGAGACAAGGAGGCGGGAGGTCGCGCTCACCTTACGAGCCAGCCGCGCTTGCGCGCTGGCTCGCGGCTCCGATCTGGTCGGCCAGCCATCCCTAGGACTGCAGCGTCCGGGGCCGTGGTTCACCGCGGAGGTGGCGACGGTGGCCTGTAGTTTCGTAGCCGGCGCGACGAACCAAATCAAGGCTCCCCTCTTCGCCCCGGCGGGGGCGAAGAGGGGCGGGGGGGAGAAGGGGGGGAAAACTCCCGCATCGTCAGCCAGGCACCGCCCGCGCCGCAGAGGGCGATCAAGGCCATCCCCGCCAGCGACCACCCGTCGGGCAGGTGGTTGAACACCAGCCAGCCGCCCAGCATGGCGAAGCCGATCTGGGTGTAGAGGTAGGGCGTCAGCGTGCTGGCCGGGGCGCGCTGGAAGGCCAGGATCAGCATGAAGTGGCCCACCGTCGCCATCAGGCCCATGAAGCACAGCGCCGCCCACAGGCCGCCCGGGGGCAGCTCGGCCCAGCCCAGGGGCAGCAGCAGGGTGGCCACGGCCGTGCCCACCCAGCCGGTGTACAGGTGCATGGTCTCCGGGTTCTCGGTGCGCGCCAGCTTGCTGGTGAGGATCTGGAAGCAGGCATTGGTGCCCACCAGGCCCAGCGGCAGCAGCGCGGCCCAGGTGAAGCCCTCGCCGCCGGGCCGGATGATCACCAGGGTGCCCAGGAAGCCGCCGATCACCAGCGCCCAGCGCAGGGGCGACACATGCTCCTTGAGCACCGTGGCGGCCAGCAGCGTCACCGCCAGCGGCGCGATCATCACGATGGCGGTGAACTCGCCCACCGGCATGTAGCGCAGGCTGGCGAAGGCGAACAGGCTGCTGCCCAGGAGCAGCGCGCCGCGCAGCAGCTGGAACAGCGGGTGGCGGGTGCGCAGCACGCGCACGCCGCGCAGCGGCAGCACCAGCGCGGTGGTGGCCACGGCCTGGAAGGCATAGCGGAACCACAGCGCCATCAGCAGGGGCACGGCGTGGCTGACCGCCTTGGTGGTGGTGTCCAGGGCCGAGAAGCAGGCGGCGGCGCCCACCACCAGCGCAATGCCGGCCAGCACGCGCCGGGAACCGGCGGGAAGCGCCGCCGCCGCGGTCACCGGATGCGCGCTTCCAGCAGCTCCCACACCGGCGTCAGCCCGCCGGGCAGGTAGGGCAGCTGGCCCAGGTCGGTGTGGCTTTCGTCGGGGCTGTGGAAGTCGCTGCCGCGCGAGGCGGCCAGGCCGAACTCCTGGGCGGTCTCGGCGTACTTGACGTACTCGGCCGCGGTGTGGCTGCCGGTGACCACCTCCACGCCCTGGCCGCCGTGCGCCTTGAACTCGGAGAACAGCGCGTACTCCTCGTTGGCCGTGAAGCGGTAGCGCGCGGGATGGGCGATCACGGCCAGGCCGCCGGCCCGGGTGATCCACTGCACCGCGTCCTTCAGCGAGGCCCAGCGGTGCGCCACGTAGCCGGGCTTGCCTTCCGTCAGGAAGCGGCGGAACACCTCGCCGGTGTCCTTGCACACCCCGGCCTCGACCA
Source organism: Ramlibacter tataouinensis TTB310 (assembly GCF_000215705.1). Classification (NCBI taxonomy): domain Bacteria; kingdom Pseudomonadati; phylum Pseudomonadota; class Betaproteobacteria; order Burkholderiales; family Comamonadaceae; genus Ramlibacter; species Ramlibacter tataouinensis. The sequence goes on from NC_015677.1 coordinate 1,066,602, forward strand.
GGAAGCGGGCGAAATGCGTGCGCGAGATCAGCTCGGGGTTGCCCACGTACCTGAGCGCGCCCTCGTAGGCGCCCTTGATGCCCACCTGCGCCAGCTGCGCCGACATCTCCTGGGCGCGTTCGCCGCGGCCGCCGCGGGTGCGCACCAGGCCTTGCTGCATCTGCGGGTCGTCGGGATCGAAGCCCAGGCCGACGATGTGCACCGTGTGGCCGGCGAAGGTGACCGAGATCTCGGTGCCCGTCAGGTACTTCATGCCGCGCCCATGCGCGGCGGCCATGGCACGGTGCTGGCCGCTGATCTCGTCATGGTCGGTCAGGGCCCACAGCTCGACGCCATTGGCGGCGGCGCGCGCGGCCAGCTCTTCCGGCGTCAGCGTGCCGTCGGAGACCACGGAGTGGCAGTGCAGGTCGGCGTTGAGGATGGACACGCCCTGATTTTAGGTGCGCTCAGTCCAGGGCGCCGGCTTCGCTGCGGATGTCCTGCCGGGTGCGCAGCGCGCAGGCGATCGCCAGTTCCAGGCCGCGCACGATGTCCGCCAGCGGCAGGCTGGGCTGGCCCTGGCCCGGCAGCCAGGGCACGTGCACGAAGCCGCCGCGCACGCCTCCCAGATCGGCCTGCGTCGCCAGCGCGTGCATCAGGCCGTAGAACACGTGGTTGCAAACGAAGGTGCCGGCGGTCTGCGACACCTCGGCCGGCAGGCCCTCGCGCTGCAGGGCCGCCCGCATGGCCTTGATGGGCAGCGTGCTGAAGTAGGCCGCCGGCCCGCCCGCGACCACCGGCGCGTCCACCGGCTGCGCGCCCGCGTTGTCCGCGATGCGCGCGTCGTCCACATTGATCGCCACCCGCTCCAGCGAGATCGCGGCCCGCCCGCCGGCCTGGCCGCAGCCCAGCACCAGGGCGGGGCGATGCAGGCGCAGCAGGGCCAGCAGCGCCACCACGCTGCGCCCGAACACGGTGGGCAGCTCGGCGCCGACGACGGCATGGCCATCGATGAGGCGGCCGTGCAGCGCCCGCGCGGCCAGCGCGCTGGGGTTCAGCGCCTCGCCGCCGAAGGGGTCAAATCCGGTTACCAGAACGGTGGGAAAGCCACCCCTGGCACCGGGTGGAGTGCTTAGCATGCAAAGTACTGTACAGCGGCCGGGAGCCGGGAGACCGTCATGCGCTGGGAAGGCAATCGCGAGTCCGGCAACGTCGAGGACCACCGTGCGGGCGGCGGTGGCGGCGGCTTCGGCCTGGGCGGCCGCAGCATCGGCATAGGCACCATCGTGATCGCGCTGGTGGGCGGCGCCATCTTCGGCATCAACCCGCTGACGCTGCTGGGCATCCTCAACGGCGGCGGACCGCCGGCCCAGGTGCAGCAGGGCCCCGCGCAGCCGCCGCCGGCCGACGACCGCATGGCCCGCTTCGTCTCCACCGTGCTGGCCGACACCGAGGACGTCTGGAACCAGCTGTTCCGCCAGGGCGGCGCCGACTACCGCGAGCCGCGGCTGGCGCTGTTCCGCGGCAGCATCGCCACGGCCTGCGGCCAGGGCCAGTCGGCGATGGGGCCGTTCTACTGTCCGGCCGACCAGAAGGTCTACATCGACCTGAACTTCTACGAGACCCTGCGCAGCCGCCTGGGCGCGCCGGGTGACTTCGCCCAGGCCTACGTGATCGCGCACGAGGTTGGCCACCACGTGCAGCACCAGCTGGGCATCACGGCGCAGATGGAGCGCATGCGCGGGCGGGTCAGCCAGGCCGAGTACAACGGCATGAGCGTGCGGCTGGAGCTGCAGGCCGACTGCTTCGCCGGCGTCTGGGCCCACCATGCGCAGAACGCGCGGCAGATCCTGGAGCAGGGCGACGTCGAGGAGGCCATGAACGCGGCTGCGCGCATCGGCGACGACGCGCTGCAGGCCTCGGCCGGCCGCGCCGTGGTGCCCGAGAGCTTCACCCACGGCACCAGCGCGCAGCGCCAGCGCTGGTTCGCCACGGGGCTCAAGACCGGCAGCGTCAAGGCCTGCGACACCTTCGGCGCGCGCAGCCTGTAGCGGCCCCGGCCGGGGCCGTTTTGTTTCACTTTACTGCGCCGCGGGTGAGGGGATGGGGCGCATGCAACAATCGCCGGTTGTCATGACCGACTCCTTCTCCAATCTTTCGCTGGCCGAGCCGCTGGCGCGCGCCGTGGCCGAAATGGGCTACGAGACGATGACGCCGATCCAGGCCCAGGCCATCCCGGTGGTCCTCACCGGCCGCGACGTGATGGGCGCCGCCCAGACCGGCACCGGCAAGACGGCGGCGTTCTCGCTGCCGCTGCTGCAGCGCCTGCTCAAGCACGAGAACTCGTCCACGTCACCGGCGCGCCACCCGGTGCGCGCGCTGGTGCTGCTGCCCACGCGCGAGCTGGCCGACCAGGTGGCGCAGCAGGTCAAGCTCTACGCCAAGTACACCAACCTGCGCAGCGCGGTGGTGTTCGGCGGCATGGACATGAAGCCGCAGACGCTGGAGCTCAAGCGCGGCGTCGAGGTGCTGGTGGCCACCCCGGGGCGCCTCTTGGACCACATCGAGGCCAAGAACGCGGTGCTGGGCCAGGTCGAGTACGTGGTGCTGGACGAGGCCGACCGCATGCTGGACATCGGCTTCCTGCCGGACCTGCAGCGCATCCTGTCCTACCTGCCCAAGCAGCGCACCACGCTGCTGTTCTCGGCCACCTTCTCGCCCGAGATCAAGCGGCTGGCCAACAGCTACCTCAAGGACCCGGTCACCATCGAGGTGGCGCGGCCCAACGAGACCGCCTCCACCGTCGAGCAGCATTTCTACAGCGTGACCGACGACGACAAGCGCCGGGCGCTCAAGCAGATCGTGCGGCAGCGCGGCATCACCCAGGCCTTCGTGTTCGTCAACAGCAAGCTGGGCTGCGCCCGGCTGGCGCGCTCGCTGGAGCGCGAGGGCCTCAAGACCACGGCGCTGCACGGCGACAAGAGCCAGGACGAGCGGCTCAAGGCCCTGGCCGCCTTCAAGGCCGGCGAGGTCGACCTGCTGGTGGCCACCGACGTGGCGGCGCGCGGCCTGGACATCAAGGACGTGCCGGCGGTGTTCAACTTCGACGTGCCGTTCAACGCCGAGGACTACGTGCACCGCATCGGCCGCACCGGCCGCGCCGGCGCGTCGGGCCTGGCCGTCACCTTCGTCTCCGGCAGCGACGGCCGGCTGGTGGCCGACCTGGAGAAGTTGCTGAAGAAGAAGGTCGACCTCGAGGCCATCGAGTACGAGGACGATCGGCCGCGCGGCCGCATCAACGACGGCCGCCGCGCCTGGCGCGAGGCCGGCGAGCTGGGCGACCCGCGCGACGCGCTGGACGCGCCGCGCCCGCGCGAGCGGGAACGGGAGCGCGAGGCGCGTCCCTCGCGACCGGCCGCCGCCCCGCGCGATCCCTTCTTCGACCAGCCCTACCAGGCACCGGCCACCGAGCAGCCGCCGGCCTGGGAGCAGGGCGCCAAGCCGGCCCCCAGCCGGGTCTCGGCCAACATCAAGTCCAAGCGCAAGGTCCCGGCGCTGTTCAAGGCGCAGTGACCCCGGGCGCCTGCGCCTGCTCGCACCCGACCTGGACCAGCCCCTCCTGCCCGGGCGCGGCATCCAGCCGCCAGGCGCTCAGGCAGCCGCCCCAGACGCAGCCGGTGTCCAGTGACAGCAGGTCGGGCCGCCTCAGGAAGCCCAGGGTCGACCAATGCCCGAAGGCGATGGGCTGGCCGGCGGTGCGCCGGCCCGGCACGTCGAACCAGGCCCGGTGGCCGGGCGGCGCCTGGTCCAGCCCGCCCGAGGCCTTCAGGTGCATGCAGCCGTCGGGCGTGCAAAAGCGCAGCCGCGTCAGCGCGTTCACGACCACGCGCAGCCGCGCCGCGCCGGTCAGCGCATCGTCCCAGCGCGCCGGCTCGTTGCCGTACATCTGCGCCAGGAAGTCGGCCAGTGCCGGGCCGCGCAGCACGGCCTCGACTTCGGCGGCCAGGGCCAGGGTCTGCGCCACGTCCCACTGCGGCAGCACGCCCCCGTGCACCAGCAGCCAGCCCTGGACGCCCAGCGCCATGCGGCGGTGGCGCAGCCAGTCCAGCATGGCCCCGCGGTCGGCTGCGGCAAGCACCTGGTCCAGCGTGTCGTTGCGGTGCGGCGCGCGGTGGCCGTGCGCCAGGGCCAGCAGGCTCAGGTCGTGGTTGCCCAGCAGGCACTGGGCCGCGTCGCCGTAGCCCATGAGCCGGCGCAGCACGGCGGCCGACGAGGGCCCGCGGTTGACCAGGTCGCCCAGCAGGTACAGCGTGTCGCGGCTGGGCGAGAACGCGATCTTCTCCAGCAGCCGGCCGAGCGCCTCGTCGCAGCCCTGCACGTCGCCGATCAGGTAGAGTGCCATGGTGTCGGATTCTCGCCTCTGTCCATGGACGTCCTGCTGATCGCGCTGCTGACGCTGATCAACGGCGTGTTCGCGATGTCGGAGCTGGCGCTGGCCTCCAGCCGCAAGGCCCGGCTGGCCGCATTGGCGGAGGGCGGTGACCGCGGCGCGCAGGCGGCGCTCAAGCTGATGGAGCAGCCCACCCAGTTCCTGTCGACGGTGCAGGTGGGCATCACCTCCATCGGCGTGCTCAACGGCATCGTGGGCGAGGCGGCGTTCAGCGGCGACCTGGCGGCCTGGCTGGCCGGTTTCGGCATCGGACCGCGGCCGGCGGCCATCACCGCCACGGCCATCGTGGTGGCGGTCATCACCTTCGTCACCATCATCTTCGGCGAGCTGGTGCCCAAGCGCATCGGCCAGCTGTACCCCGAGGCCGTGGCCACGTGGATGGCACGGCCCATGGACTGGCTGGCACGCGCGGCCCGGCCCTTCGTCTTCCTGCTGTCGGCCTCGACCCAGGCCGTGCTCAAGCTGCTGCGCATCGACACCGACCAGCCGCGCGGCATGACCGAGGAGGAGCTCACGCACAGCCTGGAGGAGAGCGTGGACGCCGGCGTGATCGCGCAGCACGAGCGGCAGATGGTGCAGAACGTGTTCCACCTGGACGACCGGCCGCTCACCTCCATGATGCTGCCGCGCTCGGACATCGAATGGCTGGACGCCAGCCTGAGCGTCGCCGAATGCCTGGCCCAGGCCGGCCGCGGCGGCGCGCACTCCTGGTACCCGGTGTGCCGCGGCTCGCTGGACGACGTGGTGGGCGTGGTGAGCGTGGCCACGCTGCTGGGCCTGGGGCCGCAGCACCCCGGCACGGTGGAGCCGCATGCCGTGCCGGCGGCCTTCCTGCCCGAGACGCTCACCGGCCGCGAGCTGCTGGACCAGTTCCGTGCGCAGTCGGCCCGCATGGTGTTCGTGGTCGACGAGTACGGCGTGGTGCAGGGCCTGATGACGCCGCACGACCTGCTGGAGGCGATCACCGGCGAGCTGCAGCCCAGCGCCCAGACCGAGGCCTGGGCCACGCAGCGCGAGGACGGCTCCTGGCTGCTGGACGGCCTGATGCCGGTGGCCGAACTCAAGGCGCGGCTGGACATCCGCGAACTGCCGGAGGAGGAACGCGGCCGCTACAACACGCTGGCCGGCCTGCTGATGGCCGTCTGCGGCCACCTGCCGGCCGTCGGCGAGCGCATCGATTGCGAGGACTGGGTGTTCGAGGTGGTGGACCTGGACGGCAAGCGCATCGACAAGGTGCTGGCCATCGGGCCGGCCGCCGCCTGAGGCCGGCCGGGTTAGTCCAGCAGCGCCCGGCGGATCGGCTCGACCCAGCCGCGCGTCTCGGGCGACCACACGCCGGCGAATTCGGAGCCGAACTCCCAGTACGTCCAGCCGATGCCGCGCCGCTCGGCCTCGTCGCGCACCAGGCGGGTGTATTCCGCCCGCGAACCCATTTCGCCGGCGCTGTGCGCGCCGAACTCGCCCAGGTGCAACGGGTAGCCCTGCTCGCGGTTCCAGCGCTCGGCCTTTTCGAAGGGGTCGGCCATCTCGCGCCGCTGGCGGCTGTCGCAGCAGGTCTGGCCGGTGCGCAAATCCGGGCGCCAGGACACGCCCTGGTGCGTGAAGTTGAAGGGCTCGTAGGTGTGGATGGCCACGATCAGGTTGCGGTCGCGCGGCAGCCGCAGCTTGGGCAGGTCGCGCACGTTGTTCCAGTAGCTGGGCCCCACCAGCACCGGCCGTTCCGGATTGGTGGCCCGCACCGCCGCCAGCGCCTGGGGGATGAGCTGGTTCCAGGGCTCGCCGTCGAGACGGCCGTGCGGCTCGTTGAGCAGCTCGAACAGCAGGCGCGGCGAGCGGTTCTGGTAACGCTGGCCCAGCTGCCGCCAGATGTTGACCAGCCGTGTCTCCAGCAGCGCCGGATCCACGGTGAACTCGTGTTGGTGCGGCTGGTCGCCGTGGATCTGGCTGTAGTGGTGCACGTTGAGGATCACGTACACGCCCTTGGCCAGCAGCGCGTCCACCACACCGTCCACGCGCCGCGCGAACGCCTCATCGATGGTGGCATCCGCGGTCGGCGCGGCATGGTTGGTCCAGCGCACCGGCAGGCGCACGGTCTGGAAATGACGGGCGGCGATGTCGATGAAGCCGGGCTCCAGGCGGATGCCCCAGTCGCCCTCGCGCGGCGCCTCGAGCATGTTGCCGAGGTTGATGCCGCGTCCCAGCGCATGGGCCACGGCGCAGGTGCGCTCGGTCACCGCCCGGCAGTTCTGTTGCGGCCGGGTCGGCGCAGCCGATCGGGCTGCGGGCGCGGAAGCGCCGGCAGGCGAAGCCAGGCCGGGCGAGGCGGTGGACAGCAGCAGCGACAGGCAGGCGGCCAGGACGGCGACGGCCAGCGCGATGGTCTTGTTGTTCAAAGCATGGTCCCTGGAGCGTTGATGTCTGCGCCATTGTTGGAGCCAAAGCCGCGGCCGTGCCTGTGCGTATGCCGAAACAAACTGAAAATCGGGTCCGTTCTGCCTCGTGCATGAGGCGCAGTCCTACGCTACCTGGGCAGCAGGCAGCACGGTGAACGCCGCGATCCAGTGGCGCACCGAACAGGCCCACCAGCGACACCAGGGCCAGCAGCATGGTCCGGGCGGGTCCGGCATCGGGTCCGAGGGGTGACGGGGCAGCGTTCAAGCGCGACGGTCCAGGGTTGTAGGAGCTTGGTGTTAACGGACCTCACCTGTCCGGGGCTCGCCCTTTCCCTAGGGCATTGCGGTGGTTCGGCCGTCCAATGCGCAAGGCGAGCGGGATTGTCGCGCGATCTACCGGCGCTCCGCACCCGTCTTCAGGGGCTGACAAGAGGCGCCTCCCAAGGCGCCCGAGTGGCAAGTACTGAAAGAAGACAAAAATGGGATTGCTATCACGCATCTTCGGCGAGGCGGACAAGGCGGCGCGCGAAGGCAGGACTTCCCGCCTGGCGGACGCTACCCGCGAGCAGACGCGCAAGGAATTGATCGCGATGGCGGTGCGCGACACGCTCAAGAAGCACGGCATCCCGCCCACCTGCATCACGGCCGAGGCCCGCCCCGGCATGGTGGCCGGCCGGCCCCGCGGCGTGCACCTGCAGCTGGTGTTCCGCGAATGGCAGCCCGAGCTCCTGGCTTACGTCGTCGCCATCGAGAGCACTGTGCGAGCCAGGCTGCTGCGGCTCGATCCGCTGTCGCAGGCCTGGGTCACGGGGGTGTCCTGGCGCTTCGAGCCCACCGACGCACGCCAATGGCCGCAGCTGCCGGCCGCCAGCCAGGCCAGCCCCGCGCCGGCCTCCGCGGCCAAGGGCGCGAGCACCAGCTCCAAGGACACGCTGGAGAAACTGCTGGGGTCGGGGGAGGGCCTGTTCGGCGGCAGGGCCGGCAAGCGCGAGGACTTCAGCCCCACGGTGCCCATGCCGCTGCCGACGCGGTAAACCAGAAAAGGAAAAGGCCGCTGGCTTATGGCAGCGGCCTTTTTCTTGACTGACTGGTGCCGGAGAGAGGAATCGAACCCCCGACCTTCGCATTACGAATGCGCTGCTCTACCGACTGAGCTACTCCGGCAAACCGAAGCCCGCGATTATAGCGGGCGCACCGCTCAGCCATAGCGGACGCACCGCTCAGCCCGCGGCGCCCGCGTGGTAGCCGGTCACCCGCTCGACCTCGTTCTTCGAACCCAGGATCACGCTGACGCGCTCGTGCAGCTTGCCCGGCTGGATGTCCAGGATGCGCTGGCGCCCGCTGGTGGCCGCGCCGCCGGCCTGCTCGACCAGCCAGCCCATCGGGTTGGCCTCGTACATCAGGCGCAGCTTGCCGGGCTTGTCCGGCTCGCGCTTGTCCCAGGGGTAGAGGAACACGCCGCCGCGGCTGAGGATGCGGTGCACGTCGGCCACCATGGAGGCGACCCAGCGCATGTTGAAGTCCTTGCCGCGCGGGCCGTCCTTGCCGGCCAGGCACTCGTCGATGTAGCGCCTGACGGGCGCATCCCAGTGCCGCATGTTCGACATGTTGATGGCGAATTCCTTGGTGTCCGGCGGGATCTGCACGTTCTCCTGGGTCAGCACGAAGGAGCCCATCTCGCGGTCCAGCGTGAACATGGCCACGCCGTCGCCCACCGTCAGCACCAGCGTGGTCTGCGGCCCGTAGATGCAGTAGCCGGCGGCCACCTGCCTGTGGCCAGGCTGCAGGAAGTCCTGCTCGCTCACACCCGCGCCCGCGCCCTCGGGCTTCTTGAGCACGCTGAAGATGGTGCCGATGCTGACGTTGACGTCGATGTTGGACGAGCCGTCCAGCGGGTCGAACAGCAGCAGGTACTCGCCCTGCGGGTAGCGGTTGGGCACCACGTAGATGCCGTCCATCTCCTCGCTGGCCATGGCGGCCAGGTGGCCGCCCCACTCGTTGGCCTCGATCAGCACCTCGTTGGCGATGATGTCCAGCTTCTTCTGCACCTCGCCCTGCACGTTCTCGCTGCCGGCCGTGCCCAGCACGCCGCCCAGCGCGCCCTTGTTGACGGCCTGGCTGATGCTCTTGCAGGCGCGCGCCACCACCTCCAGCAGCAGCCGCAGCTGCGAGGGGATGTGGCCGTCGACGCGCTGCTGCTCGACGAGGTAGCGGGTAAGTGAGATCTTCTGTGGCATGAGGGTCCTTCGGTCAGTCGGCCAATGCGCGGGTGACGATCTCGCGCACGTCGTTGGACAGGTCGGGCTTGGCGGCCACGCGGGCGATGGCCTCGCGCGCCGCGCCGCGCAGCGGCTCGGCCAGCTTGTTCCAGCGGTCCAGCGCGCGGGCCAGGCGCGCGGCCACCTGCGGATTGATCGCGTCGAGCTCCATCACGCGCTCGCTCCAGAACACGTAGCCCGCCGCGTCGGGCCGGTGGAAGGCGCCGGGGTTGGCGCTGCAGTAGCTGAAGATCAGGCTGCGCGCGCGGTTCGGGTTGCGGATGTTGAAGTCGGGGTGCTGCATCAGCTGGCGCACCGCCGGCAGGACGTTGCCGCCGCGGTCGGGCGCGCCGGCCTGCAGCGCGAACCACTTGTCCAGCACCAGCGCCTCGTCCTTGAACATGGCGTGGAAGCGCTGCAGCGCCGGCCGCGCCAGCTCGTGGCCGCTGACCACCAGGGCCGACAGCGCGTTGAAGCGGTCGGTCATGTTGCTGGCGTCCTTGAAGCGCTGGTAGGCCTTGCCGGGCCACACCGGGTCGGCGCTGGCGCGCGCCGCCAGGCACAGGTGGGTGAGGGCCAGGCCGGCCAGGGCGCGCCGGCCCGAGGACACCGGGTCGGGCCGGTAGGCGCCGCCGACCTGGTGGGCCTCCCAGGCCCATTCCCAGTCGGCCTGCAGCGCCTGCGCCAGCTGCTGGCGCATGGCCTCGCGCACGGCGTGGATGCGCGGTGGGTCCACCACCTCCAGCTGCTCGGCGATGTAGGTCTCCGAGGGCAGGGTCAGCACCAGCTCCTTGAAGGCCGCATCCAGCGTGGGATGGCGCAGGATGCCGCGCATGGCGTCGACGAAGGGCGCGTCCAGCGCCACCGGCTCGTGCGGCTGGGCGACGAAGCGCAGGGCGCGGGCCAGCGCCAGGCGCTGCGCCGCCTCCCAGCGGTTGAACGGGTCGGTGTCGTGCGCCAGCAGGGCCAGCAGCTGGGCGTCGCCGTAGTCGAATTCCAGCACCACCGGCGCCGAGAAGCCGCGCAGCAGCGAGGGCACGGGTTCCGCTTGCAAACCCTGGAAGCTCAGGGTCTCGCTGGCCTGCGTCAGCACGTGCAGGCCGCTGGCGAGCTCGCGGCCCTGGTCGTCCAGCAGGCCGTAGGCCACCGGGATGACCACCGGCTCCTTGACCGGCTGGCCCGGCGTGGGCGGGCAGGTCTGGCCCAGGGTCAGCGTGTAGGTGCCGGCCGCCGCGTCCCAGCGGGCCGAGGCCTGGACCCGCGGCGTGCCGGCCTGGCTGTACCAGCGCTTGAACTGCGGCAGCAGCTCGGCCAGCTTGGAGCCGGGGTTGGCGTCGGCGATGGCCTGGGCGAAGTCGTCGCAGGTGACGGCCTGGCCGTCGTGCCGCTGGAAGTACAGCTGCATGCCGCGCCGGAAGCCGTCGCGGCCGACCAGCGTGTACATCATGCGCACGACCTCGGCGCCCTTCTCGTACACCGTGACGGTGTAGAAGTTGTTGATCTCCAGGTACTGGTCGGGCCGCACCGGGTGCGCCATCGGGCCGGCGTCCTCGGGGAACTGCGCGGTGCGCAGCACGCGCACGTCCTCGATGCGCTTGACGGCCCGCGCACTGGCCTCGCCCGCCAGGTCCTGGCTGAACTCCTGGTCGCGAAAGACCGTCAGGCCCTCCTTGAGCGAGAGCTGGAACCAGTCGCGGCAGGTGACGCGGTTGCCGGTCCAGTTGTGGAAGTACTCGTGGCCGACCACCGACTCGATGTTGGCGTAGTCGGTGTCGGTGGCGGTGGACTGGCTGGCCAGGACGTACTTCGTGTTGAAGATGTTCAGGCCCTTGTTCTCCATCGCGCCCATGTTGAAGTCGCTGGTGGCGACGATCATGAAGCGCTCCAGGTCCAGCGGCAGGCCGAAGCGCGCCTCGTCCCAGGCCACCGAGTCGATCAGCGAGTTCATCGCGTGCTCGGTCTTGTCCAGGTCGCCGGGCCGCACGTAGACCTGCAGCAGGTGCTCCTGGCCCGAGCGCGAGGCGATGCGCTGCTCGCGGCACACCAGCTGGCCGGCCACCAGCGCGAACAGGTAGCAGGGCTTGCGGTGCGGGTCCACCCACTTGGCGTAGTGGCGGCCGTCCTCCAGCTCGCCCTGGTCCACCAGGTTGCCGTTGGACAGCAGCACCGGGTACCTTCGCCTGTCGGCGCGCAGCAGCACGGTGTAGCTGGCCATCACGTCCGGCCGGTCCAGGAAGTAGGTGATGCGTCGGAAGCCTTCCGCCTCGCACTGCGTGAAGAAGGAGTCGTTGCTGACGTACAGCCCCATCAGCTTGGTGTTCTTGGCCGGGGCGCAGGTGGTGAAGATCTCCAGCTCGAAGGGCTCGTGGCCCTCCGGCAGGTTCTCCAGCACCAGCTGGCCGCCCTCCAGCTTGAACGAGGTGCCCTGGCCGCCCACCAGCACCCGTGCCAGGTTCAGCTCCTCGCCATCCAGGCGCAGCGGCTGGACCGGCACGTCGGGGTTGCGCCGCAGACGCATGCGGTTGAGCACCCGCGTCTTGGCCGGATCCAGGTCGAAGCACAGCTCCACCGTATCGATCCAGAAGGCCGGGGGCTGGTAGTCGGCGCGGTGGATGACCGCGGCTTGTCCTTCACGCATGTTGGTTTCCTAGACGCCCTGCTTGAGCGAGGCTTCGATGAACGGGTCGAGGTCGCCGTCCAGCACCTTCTGGGTGTTGGAGATCTCGACGTTGGTGCGCAGGTCCTTGATGCGGCTCTGGTCCAGCACGTAGCTGCGGATCTGGTGGCCCCAGCCGACGTCGGTCTTGGTGTCCTCCAGCTTCTGCTGCTCTTCCATGCGCTTGCGCATCTCATGGTCGTACAGGCGGGAGCGTAGGCGTTGCCAGGCGACGTCGCGGTTGCTGTGCTGGCTGCGGCTGTCCTGGCACTGCACCACGATGCCTGTGGGCACGTGGGTCAGGCGGACCGCCGAGTCGGTCTTGTTGATGTGCTGGCCGCCGGCGCCCGAGGCGCGGAAGGTGTCCACCCGCACGTCGGCCGGGTTGATGTTGATCTCCACCGAGTCGTCGACCTCGGGATAGACGAACACGCTGGCAAAGCTGGTGTGGCGCCCGCCCGCGGAGTCGAACGGCGACTTGCGCACCAGCCGGTGCACGCCGGTCTCGGTGCGCAGCAGGCCGTAGGCGTACTCGCCCTCGACCTTGATGGTGGCGCTCTTGATGCCGGCGATGTCGCCGGCCGACTCGTCCTCGACGTTGGCCTTGAAACCCTTGCGCTCGGCATAGCGCAGGTACTGGCGCAGCAGCATGCCGGCCCAGTCGCAGGCCTCGGTGCCGCCGGCGCCGGCCTGGATGTCCAGGAAGGCGTTCATCGGGTCGGCCGGCCGGTCGAACATGCGGCGGAACTCCAGCGCCTCCACGTCCTGGGCCAGCCGGGCGGTGTCGGCCTCGATGGTGGCCAGGCCGGCCTGGTCGCCTTCCTCCTTGCTCATCTCGTAGAGCTCGAGGTTGTCGGCCAGGTCGCGGCTGAGGCTGGTGAGCGTGACGACCACGCTGTCCAGCTCCTTCTTCTCCCTGCCCAGGGCCTGGGCCTTCTTGGGATCGTTCCAGACCGCCGGGTCTTCCAGCGAGGCGTTGACCGTCCTCAGGCGCTCCGACTTGGCATCGAAGTCAAAGATACCTCCGTAGGTCTTCCGTCCTGGCCTGCAGGTCGGTCAGGCGGGTGCCGATGAGGTTGATGCGTTCTGCGTCCATGGTTCTGCGCTTTCTTGAGAACCGCGGATTTTCGCATGCGCCACCTGGGCGCGGGGTGGCCGGCCGGCAGAGCCCGTCAGCGGAACGAACCCAGCCGCGCCTGTGCCCGGCGGTTGCCGGCGCTGGCGGCCAGCTCGTACCAGCGGATGGCCTGGTTCGGGTCGGCGCGCACGGTGACGCCTTCCTGGTAGGCCACGCCCAGGAAGTAGCTCATCTCGGTGCGACCGTAGCGGATGCCTTCCTCGGTGGACTTGCCCGAGCGCTTGACGATCACCGGCACGTCGCCCGTGCCGTTGGCGTAGGCCTGCATCTGCTCGACCGTGGTGGCGAAGAAGCGGTCGCGTGCCTGGCTGGCGAGGGCCTTGTCGGGCTGGGTCGCGACCAGCTCGTCGGCCAGCACCGGCAGCGCCTCGAACGGCGTCATGCCGCCGCGCATGGCCGGCGAGTACCATGCGCGCAGCATCACCTTGTCCAGCGGCATGAGGGCATCGACCTTCCAGGGGAAGTAGCTCAGCACCGTCTTGCCGGCCGGGTGGCCGCGCACGCCCATCACGTGCATGGCCTCGTGGTAAGCGCAGCGCCAGGCGTCGCGTCCGCGCATCTGCACCGTGGCCGAATCGATGCGCGTCTCGGTGCGGAAATCCAGAGAGGTGGCGCAGGGCTGGTTGTCGTCCAGGGCGCTGTCGGAGGTGAACTCGACGCTGAGGTTGGCGGTCTGCGGCGCGTGATCGGTCACGTCGACGAGCTTGACGCCCGCCTCCTGGGTGACGGCGCGCAGCGCGCCCAGGCTGTGCTCCCGGTGGGCGGCGACGCCCAGGCCGGAGAAACGCACGCGGATCTCGTTTTCCCAGCGCACCACGCGGGTGGGCGTGCCGCTCTGGTGCCACAGCACCTCCCACAAGGTGGCCAGGCCCTGCTCGACATCGTCGCCCGCCGTCGCGGCCAGCGGTGAGGAGAGAAGCGCTGCCAGCAGCAGCAGCGTCCGGGACATCCTGCTCATCTGAAAGTCACCTCAGCAATTTGCAGTGACAGTCTAGGAGTAGGACGGCTCCTACGGCAAGTTCTGTTACGTTCTTACGCTGAGCTCTTCAGATTTATGCCAAGAAATTCTCAATGTGCTGAGCCACGGCGGCCGGCTGGTCGTGGTGCAGCATGTGGCCGGCGTCCTCGATGCGCCCCTGTCGCAGCTGTGGCACGGCGCGGATGCGCTCGTGGTATTGCGCCAGCGTGTAGCGGCCTTTCCACCACAGCGAGAGGCTGTCGTCGCCGGCTTCCAGGCACAGCGTGGGCGCCGTGATGCACCGGTAGAGCTCCAGCACCTCGTCCACACGGTAAAGCTGGGCATTGACGATCTTGTGGGCCGCGTCGCCCAGGATGCGCCACTGCCCGTCGGCGCCCGGCCTCGCCCAGTGCGTTGCCAGCCACTGCGCCTTGTCGGGCGCCAGGCGCCGGTTGGTCTTCGTCAGCCGCTGGGCCACGCCGTCGGCCGAGGGGTAGGGCTTGAGTTCCAGCTCGCCGCGGTGCAGGGCCTTGAGCTCGTCCATCCACTGCGCGTAGCGGCGCGGCGCCTGTTGCGGACGGCTGGCCGGCATGCCGAAGCCCTCCAGGTTGACCAGCCGGCGGATGCGCGCCGGCCGCACGCCGGCGTACAGCATGGCGACGTTGCCGCCCATGCTGTGGCCCACCAGGTGCACCGGCGCATCGGGGCTGTAGTGGTCCAGCAGGAAGTCCAGGTCGGCCAGGTAGTCGGGGAACCAGTAGCTGTCGGCTTGCGGTGATTCGGTCAGGCCGTAGCCGCGCCAGTCGGGCGCGAGGACGTAGTGATCGTGGCGCAGGGCGTCGACCACGAACTGCCAGGAGGCCGACACGTCCATCCAGCCGTGCACCATCACCAGCGGCACCTTGCCGGGACCCGGCTCGCCCCAGACGCGCACGTGGTAGGTGAGATTGCGTAGCGGGACGAACTCGCTGCGCGAGGCCTGGCGCGGTTGGTACATTGCGCCGCATCATAAGGAGACAGCCCATGGCCCCCAGTCAAAACCGGGACAACCACGCGGCCCTGCACGCGTCGTTCCGCTGGCAGGTTCCGCAGCGCTTCAACATCGCCCAGGCGTGCTGCACGCGCTGGGCGCGCTCGCCCGGCGCTTCGCGCAGGATCGCCGTGCGCGCCCATTCGGAGCGGGGCGTGCCCGCTGTTCTCTCGTATTCCGAGCTGCAGGCGCAGGCCGACGCCGTCAGCCGGGCCCTGCGCGCGCTGGGCGTGCAGCGCGGTGACCGGGTCGCCATCGTGATGCCGCAGCGTTTCGAGACCGCCGTCGCCTACATGGCGGTGTTCCAGCTGGGGGCGGTGGCCATGCCGCTGTCCATGCTGTTCGGCCCCGAGGCGCTGGAGTTCCGGCTGTGCGACAGCGGGGCCGTGGTGGCCATCTGCGACGACAGCTCGATGGCCAACATCGCGCAGGTGCGCGAGCGCTGCCCGGCGCTGCGCACCGTGGCGGGCGTGGGCGCGGCCGCCGCGCAATGCGATGCCGATTGGCTGGACTGGATGCGCGACCGGTCCGGCGCCTTCGATCCTGTCGACACGGCGGCCGACGAGGCCGCCGTGCTGATCTACACCAGCGGCACCACCGGCCCGCCCAAGGGCGCGCTGATCCCGCACCGCGCCCTGATCGGCAACCTGCCGGGGTTCGTCTGCAGCCAGAACTGGTTCGGCTTCGACCCGGCGCGCGGCGGCGACTCGCAGGCCGTGTTCTGGTCCCCGGCGGACTGGGCGTGGACGGGCGGCCTCATGGATGCTTTGTTGCCCAGCCTGTACTTCGGCCGGCCCATCGTTGCCTTCAACGGCCGCTTCAGCCCGGAGCTGGCGTTCACCCTGATGCAGCAGCACGGCGTGACGCACACCTTCCTGTTCCCCACCGCGCTCAAGGCCATGATGAAGGCCTTCCCGCGGCCGCGCGAGCGCTTCCCGCTGCGGCTGCAGGCCGTCATGAGCGCGGGCGAGGCGGTGGGCGACGCGGTGTTCGCCTATTGCCGCGAGCAGCTGGGCGTCACCGTGAACGAGATGTTCGGCCAGACCGAGATCAACTACGTGGTCGGCAACTGCTCCATGGAATGGGCCCCCACGCTCCCCGCTTCGCGTGGTTCGCTGCCCCCCGAGGGGGCCCAACCCGCCTTGGGGCGGCCCGGCGGCGGGTTGACGGCCGGCCGTGCCGTGGTGGGCTGGCCGGCCAGGCCGGGCAGCATGGGCCGCCCGTACCCGGGGCATCGTGTCGCGGTCATCGACGATGCAGGCAACGAATGCCCGCCCGGCGAGCCGGGCGACGTGGCGGTGCACCGCTGCGACGTGCACGGCGACCTTGACCCCATCTTCTTCCTGGGCTACTGGAACCAGGAGGACGCCACCCGCCGCAAGTTCACCGGCGACTGGTGCCGCACCGGCGACCTGGCGGTGCGCGACGAGGACGGCTACCTCTGGTACCAGGGCCGCGCCGACGACGTGTTCAAGGCGGCGGGCTACCGCATCGGCCCCGGCGAGATCGAGAACTGCCTGGTCAAGCATCCGGCGGTGGCCAATGCCGCCGTGGTGCCCAAGCCGGACCGCGAGCGCGGCGCGGTGGTCAAGGCCTATGTGGTGCTGGCGCCCGGCCACGCCGGCGGCGACTCGCTGGTGGCCGAGTTGCAGCAGCACGTCAAGGGCAAGCTCGCGCCCTACGAGTACCCCAAGGAGATCGAGTTCATCGAGCAGCTGCCCATGACCACCACCGGCAAGGTGCAGCGGCGGGTGCTGCGGCTGCAGGAGGAGGAACGCGCCCGGGCGCAGGCCGCTCAGCCGTAGCGCACCTGGCAGCGCTCGCACCAGAAGCTGCGGCGCTGCGTCAGGCCGAGGTGGCCCTTGTGGAAGGGGATATTGCAGCGCGGGCAGATGCTCTTGGTGTGGGCCAGCCAGTGCGCGCGCAGCACGCCCGCCTTCTTCCATTCGTAGAACTCGAAGCTGTATTGCCGGGCTTGGTCCACCAGTTCGCGCAGCTTGGGCGCGGGCAGGGCGCCGATGGGGGACAGCGGATGCAGCCGGATGCGGAACAGCACCTCGTTCTTGATGATGTTGCCCACGCCGGCCAGGATCTCCTGGTTCAGCAGGGCGTCGCAGGCCAGCTGTTCGGGCAGCGCGCGCAGGCGCCGGCGGGCCAGGGCCGGATCGAACGCCTCGGACATCACGTCGCCGCGCCAGTCGTACACCTGGTCCAGCGGCTCGTCGATGTAGCGCGCCGCGCAGCTGTAGAAGTTCAGCTCGCGGCCCTGCGCGAAGCCCAGGCCGATGCGTAGCGGCTTGTCCTTGCGCTGGTCGATGCACCAGCTGCCGAACATCAGCAGGTGGATGCGCAGCGCCACCCCCGGCACCTGGACCAGGAAATGCTTGCCCCAGGTGCGGATGTCCGTGACGGTGCGGCCGCGCAGCCGGTCGAAATCGAGCTTGCTGTCGCCCTCCACGCGCAGGATGCGGCGGCCCTGGAACACGCTGGCGTGCTCACGCAGGATGACCAGTGACGGGCCTTCGGGCATGGCTTGGATTATTCTTGCCGCCCTCCCACCCCGGCTGTAGTCCCCTATCCATGAACCACGTCATGAACCCTGTCGCCCTGGGCGCCAGCGACCTGCGCGTCACCCCCGTCTGCCTGGGCACCATGACCTTCGGCGAGCAGGTGGCCGAACCGCTGGCGCACCGCATCCTGGACCGCGCCCTGGAGCGCGGCGTCAACTTCATCGACACGGCGGAGATGTACTCGGTGCCGGCGCGCGCCGAGACCTACGGCGCCACCGAAACCATCATCGGCAACTGGTTGGCCAGGAACCCGTCGGCCCGGGGCCAGCTGGTGCTGGCCACCAAGGTCGCCGGGCCCTCGCGCGGCATGCCCTGGGTGCGCGAAGGCGCGGGCATGACGGCGGCCGACATCATCGCCTCGTGCGAGGGCTCGCTCAGGCGCCTGCGAACCGACGTGATCGACCTCTACCAGATCCACTGGCCCGAGCGCAACGTGCCCATGTTCGGCGGCCTGTACTACGACCCGGCCCAGGAGCGCACCCAGACCTCCATCCTGCAGCAGCTGGAGGCGCTGGCCACCCTGGTGCGCCAGGGCAAGGTGCGCCACATCGGCCTGTCCAACGAGACGCCCTACGGCGTGCACGAGTTCGTGCGGCTGGCCGAGCAGCACGGCCTGCCGCGCATCGCCACCGTGCAGAACGTGTACTGCCTGCTCAGCCGCGCGCTGGAGAACGGCCTGGACGAGACCCTGCACCGGCTGGGCGTGTCGCTGCTGGCGTACTCGCCGCTGGGCTTCGGCCTGCTGACGGGCAAGTACGACGCCGCCGGCACCGAGGGGCCGGACGCGCCCAGGCAGGCGCGCATCGCCCGCTACGAGTCGGTGCGCAAGCAGCGCTGGGGCCGGCCCGAGGCCCTGGCCGCGGCGCGGCGCTACAACCAGCTGGCGCGTGACCATGGCCTGAGCCCGGCGCGCATGGCCCTGGCCTTCTGCTACACCAAGTGGCAGGTGGCCAGCACCATCGTCGGCGTGACCTCGCTGGCCCAGCTGGACGAGGACCTCGATGCCTGGGGCACCCGGCTGCCGCCCGAGCTGCTGGCCGAGATCGACAGGATCCGCTGGGAGATGCGCGACCCGGCGAACTGAGGAAGCCCCCATGGCCAAGAAGGAGCACGTCAGCGAAACCCCGGCCACCGCCTTGCTCAGGGCCCAGGGCGTGGCCTTCACCGAGCATCCCTACGAATGGCTGGAGCACGGCGGCGCGCAGCACAGCGCGCAGGTGCTGGGGTTCGACCCGTTCGCCGTGGTCAAGACGCTGGTGATGGAGGACGAGAAGGCGCGGCCGCTGATCGTGCTGATGCACGGCAACCGCAAGGTCTCGACCAAGAACCTGGCGCGGCAGATCGGCGCCAAGTCGGTGGAGCCCTGCAAGCCCGAGGTGGCCCACCGCCACAGCGGCTACCTGGTGGGCGGCACCTCGCCCTTCGGCACCCGCAAGGCGATGCCGGTGTACATCGAGGAGACCATCCTGGGCCTGCCCAGGATCCTCATCAACGGCGGCCGGCGCGGCTACCTGGTGGGCATAGCCCCGCAGGTCTGCGTGCGGCTGCTGGCCGCCCGGCCGGTGCGCTGCGCCCTGGAAGAGTGAAGGCAGAATACCGGCCGTGCAAAGCCTCTACCCCCTGCTCGCCACCGTCGCCGCCTACCTGCTGGGTTCGCTGGCCTTCGCCGTGATCGTCAGCCGCGCCATGGGCCTGGCCGACCCGCGCACCTTCGGCAGCAAGAACCCGGGCGCGACCAACGTGCTGCGCTCGGGCAGCAAGCCCGCCGCCATCGTCACCCTGCTGCTGGACGCGCTGAAGGGCGTGGTGCCGGTGCTGCTGGTGCGGCACCTGGGCGCGCGTTGGGGCCTGGGGGAGGGCACGGTGGCCCTGGTGGCGCTGGCGGCTTTCGCCGGCCACCTGTTCCCGGTGTTCTTCCGCTTCCAGGGCGGCAAGGGCGTGGCCACCTTCATCGGCGTGGTGTTCGGCATCCACTGGGGCCTGGGGCTGGCCACCGGCGCCACCTGGCTGATCATCGCCTTCTTCTTCCGCTACTCCTCGCTGGCCTCGCTGGTGGCGGCGGTGTTCGCGCCCGCCTACTACCTGCTGGGCCACCGCGTGGCCTGGGACGCGCACACGCCGGTCGCGGCGGCCCTGGCGGCCATGGCCGTGCTGCTGGCCTGGCGGCATCGCGAGAACATCTCGCGCCTGCTGCGCGGCACCGAGTCGCGCTTGGGCGCCAAGAAGGCCTGAACAACAGGCCCCCCAAAAACACCCCGCTCCCGTAGACTGGACGGCACCGGGCGCCACCGCGCCCGGCAACCGGGACCGCCGGCCACCCGCTGCGCGTCCCATGTTCCGCAACCAGGCGCGACACGATCGCGCGGAGCGACTGCATGAACGACCCGCACCAGGCCCTGCGCCTGCACGTGCCGGAGCCCTCGGGGCGGCCCGGCTGCGCCACGGATTTCTCCTACCTCCACGTCTCCGCCGCCGGCCAGGTGCGCCGGCCGCCCATAGACACCACCCACTTCGAGACGCAGGACCTGGCCTATGGCCTGATCCGCGTGCTGGACCACGACGACCGCGCCGTCGGGCCCTGGGCGCCGGACCTGGACACGGCCCGGCTGCGCCGCGGGCTGCGCGCCATGATGAAGACCCGCATCTTCGACGCCCGCATGCTGGTGGCGCAGCGGCAGAAGAAGATCTCGTTCTACATGCAGTGCCTGGGCGAGGAGGCGATCGCCATCGCCCACGCCCTGGCGCTGCAGCCGGGCGACATGTGCTTTCCCACCTACCGCCAGCAGGGCCTGCTGCTGTGCCGGGACGACGTGTCCATGGTGGAGCTGATGTGCCAGCTCATGAGCAACGAGCGCGACCCGATGAAGGGCCGCCAGCTGCCGGTGATGTACTCGTTCAAGCGCGCCGGCTTCTTCTCCATCTCGGGCAACCTGGCCACGCAGTTCCCGCAGGCGGTGGGCTGGGCCATGGCCTCGGCGATCCAGGGCGACACCCGCATCGCCTCGGGCTGGATCGGCGACGGCTCCACCGCCGAGGCCGACTTCCACACCGCGCTCACCTTCGCCCACGTGTACCGCGCGCCGGTGGTGCTCAACGTGGTCAACAACCAGTGGGCGATCTCCAGCTTCCAGGCCATCGCCGGCGGCGAGTCCACCACCTTCGCCGCGCGCGGCGTGGGCTGCGGCATCGCCTCGCTGCGGGTGGACGGCAACGACTTCCTGGCGGTGTACGCCGCGTCGGCCTGGGCTGCCGAGCGGGCGCGCGCCAACCTGGGCCCCACGCTGATCGAATGGGTGACCTACCGGGCCGGGGCGCATTCCACCTCGGACGACCCGTCCAAGTACCGCCCGGCCGACGACTGGGAGCGCTTCCCCCTGGGCGACCCCATCCTGCGCCTCAAGCGCCACCTGATCGGCCTGGGTGCCTGGTCCGAGCAGGAGCACGAGCAGGTGCACAAGGAACTGGAGGCCGAGGTCGCCGCCGCCCAACGGGAGGCCGAGCGCCACGGCACGCTGCTGGACGGCCACATCCCCAGCGCGGCCACCATGTTCGAGGACGTGTACGCGCAGCTGCCGGAGCACCTGCGCCGCCAGCGCCAGGAACTGGGGGTGTAGGAATGATGCCCCCACGCTCGATGAATCTCGCTGCCCCCAAGGGGGCTTCAGCCTCCTTGAGGCGGCTCTACGGAGGCTGACATGCTGACCAAGACCCAGGACGCCCGCATCGAGGCCGCGGACACGGCCCCCCAGCCCATGACCATGATCCAGGCCCTGCGCTCGGCCATGGACGTGATGATGGAACGCGACCCCCAGGTGGTGGTGTTCGGCCAGGACGTGGGCTACTTCGGCGGCGTGTTCCGCGTGACCGAGGGCCTGCAGGCCAAGTACGGCAAGACCCGCTGCTTCGACACCCCCATCAGCGAGGGTGGCATCGTCGGGGTGGCGGTGGGCATGGCCGCCTACGGCCTGCGGCCGGTGGCGGAGATCCAGTTCGCCGACTACTTCTACCCGGCGGCCGACCAGCTCGTCTCGGAGGCGGCCCGCCTGCGCTTTCGCTCGGCGGCCGACTTCACCTGCCCGCTGACGGTGCGCATGCCCTGCGGCGGTGGCATCTACGGCGGCCAGACCCACAGCCAGAGCCCCGAGGCGCTGTTCACCCACGTGTGCGGCCTGCGCACCGTGATGCCCAGCAATCCCTACGACGCCAAGGGCCTGCTGATCTCGGCCATCGAGAGCGAGGACCCGGTGATCTTCCTGGAGCCCAAGCGGCTGTACAACGGGCCGTTCGACGGCCACCACGACCGCCCGGTGGTGCCCTGGTCCAGGCACCCGATGGGCAACGTGCCGGCCGGCCACTACCGCGTGCCGCTGGAATCGGCCGCGGTGTTCCGCCCCGGCAGCCAGGTCACGGTGCTGGCCTACGGCACCATGGTCTGGGTGTCGGAATGCGCGGCCCGCGAGACCGGCATCGACGCCGAGATCATCGACCTGCGCTCGATCTGGCCCATGGACCTGGACACCGTGGTCGCCTCGGTGAAGAAGACTGGCCGCTGCGTCATCGTGCATGAAGCGACGCGCACCAGCGGCTTCGGCGCCGAGCTGGCGGCGCTGGTGCAGGAGCACTGCTTCTACCACCTGGAGGCGCCGATCGAGCGCGTCGCCGGCTGGGACACGCCCTACCCGCACGCCCAGGAATGGGCCTACTTCCCGGGACCGGACCGGGTGGGCGCGGCCTTGCGGCGCGTGCTGGAACAAGAGGGAAGGGCCTGACATGGGGCAGTACACGATCAAGATGCCCGACATCGGCGAGGGCATCGCCGAGGTGGAGCTGGTGGAATGGCGCGTCCGGCCCGGCGACGCGGTGGCCGAGGACCAGGTCCTGGCCGACGTGATGACGGACAAGGCCACGGTGGAGATCCCCTCCCCGGTGGCCGGCACGGTGCTGGAACTGGGCGGCCAGCCCGGCGAGCTGATGGCCGTGGGCGCGGAGCTGATCCGGCTGGAGGTGCAAGGCGAGGGCAACGTGAAGGCTCAGGCAGTGGCTGCGGCCAGCGCGGCCGGCGCGCGTGAGGCCATGGTCAGTAGGGAGGGAGCTCCGGCGCTTCCTCCTGCTGACAAGGGCAGTGGAGCGCCCAGGTCTGTGCAGCCTGCGAATCCTGTGCCCGCCGCCACGGCCCAGCCCATCCAGCGCGCCCCCGGCGAGCGCCCCATCGCCTCGCCGGCGGTGCGCAGCCGGGCCTGGGAGCTGGGCATCGAGCTGCGCTTCGTGCACGGCAGCGGCCCGGCCGGCCGGATCACGCACGAGGACCTGGACGTCTACCTGGCTTCGCGCGGGCAGTCGTCGGTCGCGTCCCGCCCGGAATCGGCCTGGGCGCAGCGCCACGGCGAGGAGGCCATCCCCGTCATCGGCCTGCGCCGCAGGATCGCGCAGAAGATGCAGGAGGCCAAGCGCCGCATCCCGCACTTCAGCTACGTGGAGGAGGTGGACGTCACCGAGCTGGAGGCGCTGCGCGCCGCGCTCAACAAGCGGTATGCCGCCGGGCGCGGCAAGCTCACCCTGCTGCCGCTGCTGGCCCGCGCCGTGGTGCTGGCCGTCGCCGACTTCCCGCAGATGAACGCGCGCTTCGACGACGACGCCGGCGTGGTCACGCGCCATGCGCCGGTGCACCTGGGCATGGCGACCCAGACCGACGCCGGCCTGCTGGTGCCGGTGATCCGCCATGCCGAAGCCCTGGATCCCTGGGCCTGCGCGCGCGAGATCGCGCGCCTGGCCCAGGCGGCCCGCGACGGCAAGGCGAGCCGTGACGAGCTGGGCGGTTCCACCCTCACCATCAGCAGCCTGGGCCCGCTGGGCGGCATCGTCACCACCCCGGTGATCAACCATCCCGAGGTGGCCATCATCGGCGTCAACCGCATCGTCGAGCGGCCGGTGCTGCGCGGCGGCGCGGTGGTCGCGCGCCAGCTGATGAACCTGTCGTCCTCGTTCGACCACCGCGTGGTGGACGGCATGGAGGCGGCGCAGTTCATCCAGGCCATCCGCGCGCTGCTGGAAACACCGGCGCTGCTGTTCGTGGAGTGAGGGAGACATGAAGAGCAGGAGCACGACGCTGCTGGTGGTCGGCGGCGGTCCCGGCGGCTATGTGGCGGCGCTGCGCGCGGCGCAGCTGGGCATCGCCACCACCCTGGTCGAGGGCGACCGGCTGGGCGGCACCTGCCTGAACATCGGCTGCATCCCGTCCAAGGCCCTGATCCACGTGGCCGAGGAGTTCGACAGCGCACGCCGCTCGGCCGCCGGCGGCCGCATCGGCATCCAACTGCAGCCGCCCCGGCTGGACCTGGGCCAGACGCATCGCTGGAAGGACTCGGTGGTTGCCAGGCTCACCGGCGGCGTGGGCGCGCTGCTGAAGAAGGCCGGCGTGCAGGTGGTGCGCGGCTGGGCGCGCCTTGAGGACGGCAAGACCGCCACGGTGGAAGTGCCGGACGAGGAGCCGCTGCGCATCCGCTGCGAGCACCTGCTGCTGGCCACCGGCTCGGTGCCGGTGGCGCTGCCACAGCTGCCGTTCGGCGGCCCGGTGCTGTCCTCCACCGAGGCCCTGGCCCTGCCCGAGGTGCCGCGCCACCTGGTGGTGGTGGGCGCGGGCTACATCGGCCTGGAGCTGGGCATGGCGTGGCGCAAGCTGGGGGCCGAGGTGGCCATCGTCGAGGTTGCGGACCGCGTGCTGCCGACCTACGACGAGGCGCTGGGCCAGGTGCTGCAGGCCTCGCTCAGGCGCATGGGCGTGACGCTGCACCTGGGCTGCAAGGCCGAGGGTCTGGCGCAGGACGGCCGGGCCTTGCGCGTGCGCAGCGCCCAGGCCGACGAGTTCGTGCTGCCGGCGGACCGCGTCCTCGCCGCGGTGGGCCGCCGTCCCCGCGCCGAGGGCTTCGGCCTGGAATCGCTGCGGCTGGACATGGCCGGGCGCGCGGTCCGGGTGGATGCGCAGTGCCGCACTTCCATGCGCAACGTCTGGGCCATCGGCGACCTGACCGGCGAGCCCATGCTGGCGCACCGGGCCATGGCACAGGGCGAGGTGGTGGCCGAGGCCATCGCCGGCCACAAGCGCCGCTTCGAGCCGCTGGCCATCCCTGCCGTCTGCTTCACCGATCCCGAGGTGGTGGCCGTGGGCCGGACGGCTGCGCAGGCGGCCGAGGCCGGCATCGAGACGCTGTCGGCGACGTTCCCGTTCGCGGCCAACGGCCGTTCGCTGAGCATGGAAGGCGGCGAGGGGTTCGTGCGCGTGCTCGCGCGCCGCGACAACCACATGGTCCTGGGCTGGCAGGCGGTGGGCCGGGGCGTGTCGGAGCTGGCGGCGGCGTTCAGCTATGCGATCGAGATGGGGGCGCGGCTGGAGGACGTGGCTGGGATCGTCCATGCGCATCCGACGCTGGGGGAGGCGGTGCAGGAGGCGGCCCTGCGGGCGCTGGGGCGGGCATTGCACTGAGCGAGGACCGCCGAAACGGATTGAACCCCGTCACCAGCGCGGTGGCCGCCAGCACCAGCACGCACCCCGGCAGCATGCCGGCCGTGACCGGCTCGCCCAGGAACAGCGCGCCCCAGGTCACGCCGAACAGCGGGATCATGAAGGCCGAGGAGGTGGCCGCGCTGGCCGGGATCTCGCGCATCAGGCGCATGCTGACCCAGTACATGAAGCCGGACGTGATGGTGCCCAGCACCGCCACTGCGAGCAGCGCGCCGGGCGTGGGCTGCATGCGCCCGGCACCCGCCGCCGCGGGCAGCAGCAGCACCAGCGCCGCGGCCAGGTGCACGGCGGCCGAGGCGGGCAAGGGCTGGTGCGCCAGCGTGGCGCGCTTCATGAAGATCGCGCCCACGCCGTAGCTGGCCGCGGCGACGGTGCAGGCCAGCGCGGCCAGCACCACGCGGGCGTCGGGCGCGACCGGCCCCAGCCGCACCAGCAGCGCCACGCCGGCGAAACCCACCGCGCAGCCCGCCAGCCGGCGCGCCGTCAGGCGCTCCTCGCCCAGGGCCGCGGCCGCCAGGATGCCGAACAGCGGCGCGGTGGCGTTGAGCACGGCCGAATAGCCGGCCGGCAGCACCAGGCCCGCCCAGTTGAACAGCACGAAGGGCGAGACCACGGTCAGCAGGCCCAGCAGGGCCAGGCGCCACCAGCTTCCGGCGCCGCCTGCGGGCCAGCGCTGGCGCAGCAGGCGCATCAGCAGGGCGAGCACCACGGCGGCCAGGGCGCAGCGGATGCCGGCCAGGCCGAGCGGGCCGAACGCGGGGCTGGCGATCCGGATCAGCGGGAAGGAACCTCCCCACAGCGCCGACAGGAAGATGAGCTGGAGGAAGTGGCGGGTCTGCATGGCTCGGTCAGGATTGTCCCGGCACTTGGGCCGATAAACTCGTGCCATGGCACATGACCCGCTGCAGCACGACCTGGAAGCCGTGGCCCGCCTGGATGCGGTACCGCTGATCCTGGAGGTCGCGGCACGGACCACCGGCATGGGCTTCGTGGCCGTGGCACGGGTGACGGACGAGCGGTGGGTGTGCTGCGCCGTGGGCGACGAGATCGAGTTCGGGCTGAAGGTCGGCGGCGAACTGCAGGTGGAAACCACCCTGTGCAACGAAATCCGCTGCCACGGCGAGGCCATCGTCATCGACGACGTGCCGCAGGATGCCCGGTACGGCGGTCATCCCACGCCGCAGAGGTACGGGTTCCGCAGCTACATCTCCATGCCCATCTACCGGCGCAACGGCGAGTTCTTCGGCACCTGTGCGCCATCGACCCGCGTCCGGCCCGCGTGCAGGCGCCCGGCGTGGTCGGCATGTTCAAGCTGTTCGCCCAGCTGATCGGCATGCACCTGGACACGCAGGACCGCATACGGGCCACCGAGGCGGCGCTGGCCGAGGCACGGCGCTCGCGCCACGAGCTGGACCAGGTCACGGCCGCGTCCGAACAGCGCAAGCGCCTGTACGAGACCATCCTGTCCAACACGCCCGACCTGGCCTATGTGTTCGACCTGGAGCACCGGTTCATCTACGCCAACGAGGTGCTGCTCAGGATGTGGGGCCGCAGCTGGGACGAGGCCATCGGCAAGACCTGCCTGGAGCTGGGCTATGAGCCCTGGCACGCGCAGCTGCACGATCGCGAGATCGAGCAGGTCAAGGCCACCGGCCAGCCGGTGCGCGGCCAGGTCCCGTTCTCGGGCAGCTTCGGCCGCCGCATCTACGACTACATCTTCGTCCCGGTCTTCGGCCCGGACGGGCGCGTCGAGGCGGTGGCCGGCACCACCCGCGACGTCACCGAGATGAAGGCCTCGGAGGAGCGCCTGCGCGAGCAGGACCGGCACAAGGACGAGTTCCTGGCGGTGCTCGCGCACGAGCTGCGCAACCCGCTGGCCCCGATCCGCACGGGACTGAGCCTGCTGCACCGGCCGGGGCCACCCGAGGCGCAGGACAAGACCTTGCACATGATGGAGCGCCAGCTCGGGCACATGGTGCGGCTGGTCGACGACCTGATGGACATCTCGCGCATCAGCACCGGCAAGGTCCAGCTGCGCACGGAGCGCACGGATGTACGCGACGCCGTCGAGACTGCGCTGGAGAGCTGCCGTCCCTTGATCGAGGCAAGCGGCCATGGCCTGCAGGTGTCGCTGTCCCCGGAGCCGCTTTGCGTCGAGGCCGACCGCACCCGGCTGTCCCAGGTCATCGGCAACCTGATCAACAACGCGGCCAAGTACACACCGGAGGGCGGGCGCATCGAGCTGGCGGCGTCCTCGCGCGACGGCCAGGTCGTGGTCAGCGTCAGCGACAACGGCGCCGGCATCGCGCCGGACATGCTGCCCAAGGTGTTCGACATGTTCTCCCAGGAAAGCCGCAACCTTCAGCGGGCGCAGGGCGGGCTGGGCATCGGCCTGGCCCTGGTCAAGCAGCTGGTGGAGATGCACGGCGGCACGGTGGTGGCGCACAGCGCCGGCCTGGGCCACGGCAGCACCTTCACCCTGGCGCTGCCCGCGGCCGCGACCGGGGTGGAGCTGGCCGGGCCGCAGGAAGCCGACGCCGCTGCCTGGAGCGGCGCCGGCAGTGGCGCCGGCAGCGCCGCCGGCCTGCGCATCCTGGTGGTGGACGACAACGTCGATGCCGCGGAATCCCTGGCCAGCCTGCTGGAGATCCAGGGCCACTCGACGCGGACGGCGCACTCCGGCGAGCGGGCGCTGGAAGTCCTGGGCGGTTTCGCTCCCGACTGCGCGCTGCTCGACATCGGGCTGCCCGGCATGAGCGGCTACGAGCTGGCGCAGCGGCTGCGCGCCGGCCCGGCCGGCGGCGAATGCGTCCTGGTGGCGCTGACCGGCTGGGGCAGCGAAGGCGACCAGCGGCGCTCGGCGCAGGCCGGCTTCGACCATCACCTCACCAAGCCGGTCGAGATCGGGCGCCTGGACCGGCTGCTGCAGGACATCCGGTCCCGGGCCACGGCGGGCTGAGCGCCTTCAGCGCTCCACGCGGAAACGCGTGACGCGCGGCGGCTCCTGGGGCAGGTGGAACGACAGCCGCCGGTCGCGCAGCTGCGCGTCGGCCGCGGTGACGCGGTCGAAGCGGCGCAGGTGCTCGGTCCAGGACTCGTCGGTGATCTGCTCGACGTAGCGGCCGGGCTCGGACAGGTCGTGCAGCAGCTGCCAGTCGAGCGCGCCCTGGCGCAGCCGGCTGCGGCGGCTTTCCTGCATCAATGCCGCGAAGTCGGCGGCGCGCGCCGGGTCGATCCGGTACTCGATCCAGATCTGGATGCGGCCGGCACCCGGCGGCACCGGGATCTGCGGGACCTGGAACACGTGGGCGGGCGTCAGGTCCTCCTCGGTGCCGCGGTCGGCCACGCGCCACTGCACCAGCGCCATCAGCACCACGCCCGAGGCGGCCGAGACCGCCAGGCTGTGGTGGATGCTGGTCCAGGTGGCGAGCTGGCCCCAGAGCGCGGCGCCCAGCGCGGTCGCTCCCATCAGCGCCATCTGGTAAATGGACATACCGCGCGCGCGCACCCAGTCGGGCAGCGCCATCTGCGCCGCCACCGTGAGCGAGTTGGCCACCGTGATCCAGGCCATGCCGGAGAGGAACATGGCCGGCACCGCCATCCCGACGCTGGGCGCGTAGGCCGTTGCCACCGCGCAGGCGGCCTGCATCGCCGTGCCGGTGAGCACCAGGCGCTGCAGGGCCATCAGCTTGCGGATGCGCGGCATCAGCAGCGCGGCCAGGATGGCCCCGGCGCCCATGGACGCCAGCAGCACCGTGAAGGTGCCGGCAGCGCCGCCCGGCAGCGCGCGCGCCACCAGGGGCAGCAGCGCCAGCAGGGCGGTGGAATGCAGGAAGAACAGCGAGATGCGCAGCAGGATGGCGCGCATGCGCGCCGACTGGCGCACGAACTGCACCCCCACGCGCATGGCGCTGCCCAGGCGCTCGCGGCCCAGCGGGTCGATGCGGTGCTCGCGGCGCCAACGCATGATGACGAAGCCGGCCACCAGCGACAGCACCGCGTTGAGCACGAACACCCAGGCGCTGCCGGCGGCGGCGATGATGGCGCCGGCCACCAGCGGGCCGATGATGCGCGAGCCGTTCATCGCCACGCCGTTGAGCGCCAGCGCCTGCGGCAGCTGGGGCCGCGGCACCACCTCGGGGATGATGGCGGCGAACACCGGCCAGCGCATGGCCAGGCCGACGCCGTTGGCGAAGGTCAGCGCCAGCAGCAGCGGCGCGTTCATCCAGCCCAGCAGCACGGCGATGCACAGCACCGAAGCGATGCCGGCGACCCAGAACTGGGTCACCATGAAGTAGCGGCGCCGGTCCAGGATGTCGGCCAGCGCGCCGCTGGGCAGGCCCAGCAGGAACACCGGCAGGGTGGAAGCCGACTGCACCAAGGCCACCCACAGCGGCGAGGGCGCCAGCGAGGTCATCAGCCAGGCGGCGGCCACGTCGTTCATCCACATCGTGGTGTTGGCCGCCAGCCAGGTGAACCAGAGCATGCGGAACACCGGCGCGCGCAGCGGGCCCAGGGCCGAGGTGTCGGCCGGCGCCCCGGCAGCGGATGCCGCGCTGTCCTGGTCGGAAGGCTCGGGCATCAGAACCGGCGTTCCAGCACCATCTGGTCGTTGTCGCGCTTCATCTGGAAGCGGCTCAGGAAACTGTTGCCCAGCAGCACGTAGGGCATGGGCTGGGGCGACACCACCGCGTCGACCTCGTACAGCTCCACGTCGCCGAGGCGCACCGAGGACAGCTTGAGCAGGTAGCCCTGGGACGTGCCGTTGGCCGTGCTCATTTGCACCGGCCGCCCGGCCCGGTAGTTCAGGCCCACGCGCTCGGCATCGGCGGCGCTGAGGCTGACGGCCGAGGCCCCGGTATCCACCATGAACTGCACCGCGCGGCCGTTGATGGTGCCCTGGCTCAGGAAATGGCCGTTGCTGCCGGCCGTCAGCACGATCCGGTTGCCGCGCGCACCGCCGCCGCCCGCGCCCACGCTGGCCGGCGCGTCGCCCACGCGCAGCAGGTGGCGCTTGCCGGCTATCTCCACCACCGCCTGGTCGCCGGAGGTGGACACCACCTTGACGCCCTGGTGCTCCTGGCCGGGCGCGACGCTCTTGGGCGTCCCGCCATCCACGATCAGCAGGGCCTTGCTGCCCAGCATGCCTTGCAGGGCCACCGGCTGCGCCCAGGCAGCGCCGGCGGGTGCCAGCAGCAGCAGGAGCCAGGAAAGGGCGGCCCGCATCAATCGCGGAAGTTGTTGAAGGAGAGCGGCAGGTCGGCCACGTCCTTTCGGATCAGCGCCATGGCGGCCTGCAGGTCGTCGCGCTTGGCGCCGGTGACCCGCACCGCGTCGCCCTGGATGGCGGCCTGCAGCTTGAGCTTGCTGTCCTTGATCAGCCTCTGGATCTTCTTGGCGGCCTCGGACTCGATGCCGCTGCGCACCTTGACCACCTGCTTGACCTTGTCGCCGCCGATCTTCTCGACCTTGCCCTTGTCCAGGAAGCGCACGTCCACGTTGCGCTTGGCCAGCTTGCCGGTCAGGATGTCCTCGACCTGCTGCAGCTGGAAGTCGGCGTCGCCGAGCAGGGTGATGTCCTTGTCCTTGATCTCGATGGCCGCAGAAGTGCCCTTGAAGTCGAAGCGCGTGGCGATCTCCTTGGCGGTGTTGTCGACGGCGTTCTTGACCTCCACCATGTTGGGTTCGCAGACGGTGTCGAAAGACGGCATTGGAAAGCTCCCGGTCCCTGTTCGCTGAGCGACAATTCTCCCATGATCGTCGAGCAAAACGTACCCCTGCAGGCGTACAACAGCTTCGGCATCGTGGCCAAGGCCCGCGAGCTGGTGCGCGTGCGCTCCGAAGCGGACGTGCTCGCCCTGCTGGCGGACGCCGGGCGGGCGGCGCAACCCAAGTTCGTCCTGGGCGGCGGCAGCAACATCGTGCTGACCGGCGACGTGAGGCCGCTGGTGCTGAAAGTGGAGGTGACCGGCCGGCGCGTGGTCGACGACGGACCGCGCGCCACCATCATCGAGGCCGGCGCCGGCGAGAACTGGCACGAGTTCGTCCGCTGGACGCTGGACCAGGGCTTCCCCGGCCTGGAGAACCTGGCCCTGATCCCGGGCACGGTGGGCGCCTCCCCGGTGCAGAACGTGGGCGCCTACGGCGTCGAGACCCAAGACCGCTTCGAGTCGCTGGACGCCATCGACCTGGCCACCGGCCGGGTTTTCACGCTGGACGCCGCCCAGTGCGCCTTCGGCTACCGCGACTCGGTGTTCAAGCACGCGCCGCCGAAGGACGGCGAAGCGTCCGGCGGCATGCCTCGCGGCATGGGCCTGGCCGGCCGGGCGCTGATCCTGCGCGTGCGCTTCCGGCTGCCCAAACCCTGGAAGCCGGTGCTCGGCTACCTGGACCTGGAACGCAAGCGGGCCGAGGCGGGTGTGCGCGAGCCCACGCCGCGGCAGATCTTCGACTGGGTGTGCGCCATCCGCGCCGGCAAGCTGCCCGACCCGCGGGTGCTGGGCAACGCCGGCAGCTTCTTCAAGAACCCGACGGTCACGCCCGAGCAGTGCACCGACATCATCGCCCGCGAGCCGGGCATCGTCCACTACCCCATGCCCGACGGCAGCGTGAAGCTGGCGGCCGGCTGGCTGATCGACGCCTGCGGCTGGAAGGGCAAGTCGGTGGGCAATGCCGGCGTCTACGAGAAGCAGGCGCTGGTGCTGGTCAACCGGGGCGGCGCCACCGGGGGCGAGGTCGTCACCCTGGCGCGCGCCATCCAGACCAGCGTCTACGAGCGTTTCGGCATCCGGCTGGAGCCCGAGCCGGTGGTCGTTTAGGCGCCGCCTCAGCTGGCATCCGGCTTGGATTCGGCGCGCGGCGCGCGCATCGCGGTCCTGCGGCTGGCGCCGCCGGCGCTCATGCGGCCGCCGGACGGCGACGAGCCGCTCGAGGCCATGGCGTTTTTCTGCTGGTAGGCGTCCCAGGCCTTCTTGGCCAGGCCGGACGTGATGGCGAAAAGCACGAGCTTGCGGAACATGGTGTTCTCCTTATTTCGAACAAGCTCGAAGTTAGGAGAGGGCGGGCCGCAGCGCCAGCGGCCGGCGGCCACGCCTGCGGTCAGTGCAGGCCTACACCCTGGCTCAGCGCTTGTCGCCCTCGCCGTCCTGCAGCGTGGGCAGGGCCGCGCCGCCGCCCAGCGACAGCAGCCCGGCCTGGCTGTAGATGCCCAGCTTGCCGCGCGTGTCCACGATGTCGAGGTTGCGCAATGTGAGCTGGCCGATGCGGTCCAGCGGCGAGAAGGGCGCATCCTCGACCTTCTCCATCGACAGGCGTTCCGGCGCGTAGGTGAGGTTGGGGCTTTCGGTGTTGAGGATCGAGTAGTCGTTGCCGCGGCGCAGCTCCAGCGTCACCTCGCCGGTGACCGCGCGCGCCACCCAGCGCTGGGCGGCCTCGCGCAGCATGATGGCCTGCGGGTCGAACCAGCGGCCCTGGTACAGCAGGCGGCCCAGCTTGCGGCCGTTGTCGCGGTACTGCTCGATGGTGTCCTCGTTGTGGATGCCGGTGACCAGCCGCTCGTAGGCGATGTGCAGCAGCGCCAGGCCGGGCGCCTCGTAGATTCCGCGGCTCTTGGCCTCGATGATGCGGTTCTCGATCTGGTCGCTCATGCCCAGGCCATGCCGGCCGCCGATGCGGTTGGCCTCCAGGATCAGCGCCACCGGGTCGTCGAAGGCCTTGCCGTTGAGAGCGACGGGCTGGCCGTCCTCGAAGCGCACGCTGACCTCCTCGGCCTTGACCGCGACGGCATCCTTCCAGAAGGCCACGCCCATGATCGGGTTGACGATGCGGATGCCGGAATGGAGGTGCTCCAGGTCCTTGGCCTCGTGGGTGGCGCCCAGCATGTTGGAGTCGGTGGAATACGCCTTCTCCACCGACATCTTGTAGTCGAAGCCGTTGGCGATCAGGAACTCGCTCATCTCCTTGCGCCCGCCCAGCTCGTCGATGAAGGCCTGGTCCAGCCAGGGCTTGTAGATCTTGAGCGAGGGGTTGGTGAGCAGGCCGTAGCGGTAGAAGCGCTCGATGTCGTTGCCCTTGAAGGTCGAGCCGTCGCCCCAGATGTGGACGTCGTCCTGCTTCATCGCGGCCACCAGCATGGTGCCGGTCACGGCGCGGCCCAGCGGCGTGGTGTTGAAGTAGGTGGCGCCGGCCGTGGAGATGTGGAAGGCGCCGGCCTGCAGCGCGGCGATGCCCTCCTGCGCCAGCTGGCGGCGGCAATCGACCAGGCGGGCGATCTTCGCCCCGTACTGCAGCGCCTTGCGCGGGATCGCGTCGTAGTCGGGCTCGTCGGGCTGGCCCAGGTTGGCGGTGTAGGCGTAGGGCTCGGCGCCCTTCTTCTTCATCCACAACAGGGCGGCGCTGGTGTCCAGGCCGCCGGAGAAGGCGATGCCGACCTTCTGGCCGATGGGGAGGTTCTGCAGGATGGTGGCCATGGCGGTCCTTGCGTTCAGCCGAAATGGCAGATGTAGTGGTAGGCCTGCGCCACCCGGATCTCGAACCTGGCGTTGCCCGGCACGCTGAACTTCTCGCCGGCCCGGCTGGATGCCCAGGCTTCGGTGCCCGCCAGCCGCCACTCGCAGCTGCCGGCCACGCATTCCATCACCTCGGGCGCGCCGGTGGTGAAGGTGAGGGTGGAGGGAAGGATCACGCCCACCGACTTGCGGCTGCCGTCGGCCAGCACCAGGCCGTGGCTCACGCATCTGCCGTCGAAATACACGTTGGCCTGGGTGGTGACGGTCGCGCCGTCGATCTTGTCGGTGGTCATGGGCTGCCGCTGCTCGCGCCGTGAAGAAGGAAAGCCGGCGATTTTAGGCGCTGGCCCGACAGTCTCCCGGGACCAACGAATCCAAAGGCCCGCGGTTTGCGTAAAGACCAGCAAGCCCGACAATCCGCCGCCATGGCATACGACCTTCAAGACCAACAGCTGATCGCACTGATCGACCGCATCGCCGCCCGCGCGGCGGCGGCCGGCCGCGCCGCGGACAGCGAGGCCGCGCTGCGGGCCCTGTACGACAGCACCTCATCCAAGCTGTACGGCGTGGCACTGCGGGTGGTGGGCAACCGCGAATGGGCCGAGGACGTGCTGCAGGAGACCTACCTGAACATCTGGCGCATCGCCGGCGACTACCGGGCGGCGCTCAGCCCGCCGATGGCCTGGATGGGCGTGATCGTGCGCAGCCGGGCCCTGGATTTCCTGCGCCGCCGCGCCAGCGAGCGGGCCGACGCCGCGCTGGAGCTGGACGACGTGATCGCCGAGACCGTGGCCGGCGACTCGCCCAACCCGATGGACACCAGCCAGGCCAGCGAGCAGGCCTGGGCCCTGCACGAGTGCCTGCGCAAGCTGGAGAGCCGCCAGCGCGAGGTGGTCAGCCTGGCCTACCTGCGCGACCTCAGCCACAGCGAGCTGGCGCAGCAGCTCAAGCTGCCGCTGGGCACGGTAAAGACCTGGATCCGCCGCGGGCTGGACCAGCTGCGCGGTTGCATGGGCCGTTTCGCCTGAAGGGACCGCGATGAACCTGATCGACCATCCCGAACTGCTGGACCGCCTGGCGGCGGCCTATGCCCTGGGCACGCTGCGCGGCGGGGCGCGCCGGCGATTCGAATCCCTGGCGCGCCAGAGCGTCACGGTGCGTGCCGCCGCGCTGCTGTGGCAGGAGCGCTTCGCCTCCATGACCGAGCTGCAGCACGTGGAGGCCCCCAGCCCCAACGTCTGGAAGCGCATCGAGAACCTGGTCGCGGCCCAGGCCCGGGGCACCGCATCCGTATTACAGGAGACCGCCATGCTGGACAAGCTCAGGCGCGGCCTCGGCTGGTGGCGCGGCGCGGCGCTGGCCGGCGTTGCCGCCACCGTGGTCGCCGTGGCCGTGGGGCTCAACCTGGGCCGGCAGGTGCAGGTGCAGGATGCGCAGCTGGCACAGGCCGGCGGCCGCGCCGAGCAGCTGGTGCGCGAGAACGCCCAGCTGCGGGCCACGCCCCACATCCAGTACGTGGCCGTGCTGGCCGACGACAAGGCCTCGGCGTCCATCCTGGTGACCTTCGATCCGCGCCACAACGCACTCACCCTCAAGCACGTCGCGCCGATCCAGGTCGGCGCCGACAAGTCGCTGGAGCTGTGGGCGCTGCCGCCCTCGGGCGGGCCGCGCTCGCTGGGCGTGCTGGACGGGGGAGCGGTGGTCCGCCTGCCGGCCGCCGAGAACCAGGTGCGCGAGGTGCCGGCGCTGGCCGTCTCGCTGGAGCCCAGGGGCGGGGTGCCGCCGGGAAGCGGGCCGACCGGCCCCATCCTGTTCAAGGGACCGCTGCTTCAGACGCCGCAGGTGTAAGTGCGCCGGGACCCCGTCTGTGGCGGGGGCCTCAATGGCGCCAGTGGCGATGGTGGCGGTGGCCGCGGTGGTAGCCCAAATTGAGCGAGATGCCCACGGGCGGGTAGTAGTACGGCCGCGGGTAGTAGGCGTGCTGGTAGACCACCGGCGCCGGCACCGTGACCACCTCGCGGATGATGGTGGCCGGCGCCGGCGGGGCCTGCGTCAGCGGCGCGGGCGCGGAGTAGGCCGGCTGCTGGGGCGCGGCGGCGCCCACCGGCGTGACCTGCAGCTGCACCGTCGGGCCCGGGTCCTGCGGCATCTGCACCGTGTACTGCCTGCCCGCGTACTCGTAGGTGACGTTGTAGGCCACCGCGCGGTTCTCGTAGTAGGTCTGAGTGCTGCACTGCTGGTAGTTGTGCACCTCCGAGCCGGTGCCTTCGACGCGGTTGCCCAGCACGGCGCCGCCCAGCACGCCGATGGCGGTGGCCACGGCGCGGCCCGTGCCGTCGCCGATCGCATTGCCCATGGCACCGCCGGCGATGGCGCCCATCAGCGCGCCGGCGCCGGAGGGCTGCTGCTGCACCACGACCGGCTGCTGCGAGCAGACCTGGCGCGGCACGGCGACCTGCTGGATCACGGGAATGCTGGAGATCACCCGGCCCACCTCCTGGGCGCCGGCGGCCGTGGCGGCCAGGCCGCCCAGGGCGAGTAAGTACACGGACTTTTTCATGGCGCGCTCCACTGCATGGCTGGATGGCCAAATTTTAGGCAAGCCGGGCCGATCAAGGTAGCTCGACGGGTAAAGGATGGGTAAAAGTTGGCGTTCAGCGGGGCGCCAGCGCGTCCCAGGCCGCCGGGTCGAAGCCGACCGTGGTGGCCGCGCCCCACTCGACCACCGGGCGCTTGATGACGCTGGGCTCGCGCGCCATCAGGGCCCGCGCCGACGCCGCGTCGGCCACCCGCTGCTGGTCGGCCGCGTCCAGCTTGCGCCAGGTGGTGCCTCGGCGGTTGACCAGGGCCTCCCAGCCGAGCTCGACCACCCAGGCGGCCAGCCGCTCGCCCGGCACGCCGTCCTTCCTGAAGTCGTGGAAGCGGTGCTCGACGCCGCGCCCGGCCAGCCACTGGCGCGCCTTCTTCACGGTGTCGCAGTTCGGGATGCCATAGACCACGATGCTCATGGCGGCTCATCATAGTTCCCGGGGACAATGCCGCCCATGGAGACCTTGCAAGACTGGCTCGCGCACTGCGAGCGACTGCATCCCGCAGCCATCGAGATGGGGCTGGAGCGGGTGGGCGCGGTGGCCGGGCGCATGGGGCTGCGCTTTTCCTGCCCGGTGATCACGGTGGCCGGCACCAACGGCAAGGGCTCGACCTGCGCGATGCTGGAAGCGATCGCGCTGCAGGCCGGCTGGCGCACCGGCGCCTACACCTCGCCGCACCTGGTGCGCTTCGAGGAGCGCTGCCGCCTGGGCGGCGAGGCGGCGCAGGCGGAGCGGCTGGTGCCGCACTTCGCCCGGGTCGAGGCCGCGCGCCAGGGCACCTCGCTCACCTACTTCGAGTTCACCACCCTGGCCATCCTCGGCCTGATGGCCGAATCGGACCTGGACGTGGCCATCCTGGAGGTGGGGCTGGGCGGCCGGCTGGACGCGGTCAACGTGATCGACCCCGACTGCGCCGTCATCACCAGCATCGACCTGGACCACCAGGCCTGGCTGGGCGACGACCGCGAGAGCATAGGCCGCGAGAAGGCCGGCATCCTGCGCGCCGGCCGTCCGGCCGTGGTGAGCGACCCAGTGCCGCCGCGCAGCGTGATCGACCGGGCGACCGAGCTGGGGGCCGACCTGTGGCTGCTGGGGCGCGACTTCAATTTTTCCGGCGACAAGCTGCAGTGGGGCTGGGCCGGCCGCGGCCGGCGCTATCCCGGCCTGGCCTATCCGGCGCTGCGCGGCGCCAACCAGTTGATCAACGCCTCGGGCGTGCTGGCCGCCCTGGCGGCCCTGCGCGAGCGCCTGCCGGTCACGGCCCAGGCGGTGCGCAACGGGCTGGCGATGGTGGAGCTGCCCGGGCGCTTCCAGATCGTGCCCGGCCAGCCGGTGCTGGTGCTGGACGTGGCCCACAATCCGCACTCGGTCGCGGCGCTGGCGGCCAACCTCGACGCCATGGGCTTCTATCCCACCACCCATGCGGTGTTCGGCGCCATGGCCGACAAGGACCTGGACCCCATGCTGGGCAAGATGCTGCCGCTGGTGGACCGCTGGTACTTCACCGACCTGCCCACGCCGCGGGCCGAGCGCGCGGTGCAGCTGCACTCGCGCTGGCAGGCGCTGAACACGCGCCGGGATGCCGCCGCCCGCACGCACGACAGCCCGCCGGCGGCACTGGCGGCGGCGATGGCCGCGGCGGACCCCGCTGATAGAATCCTGGTCTTCGGTTCCTTCTTCACGGTGGGTGGCGTTCTGGAGGCCGGGCTGCCCCGGTTGCAGGCCCAGCACCTGCGGACCTGAATCCCTACGGGCACGCGCTTTCATGGCCTTCTTCAAGTTCCGCAAGGGTGGCGACGAGCCGGTGGCCCACCACCAGCCCGAAAGCGTCGAGGCGATGCGCCGGCGCGCCCGGCACCGCCTGATCGGCGCCGCGGTGCTGGTGCTGGCGGGCGTGATCGGCTTCCCCCTTTTGTTCGACACCCGGCCGCGGCCTGTGGCCGTGGACATCCCGATCGAGATCCCCGACCGCGGCAAGACCCCGCCCTTGCCGGCGGCGCCTGTGGCGCCCCTGGCGCCGACGGCCAGCGCTTCGGCCGCCATGCCTTCGTCCGAGGCGGACACCGGCCGCAAGCCGGCGACCGCCCAGGCGGACCCGGGACCGGGCGCCGCCAAGGAGACGGAGCCGCCCAAGCCGGCGGCACCCGCGGCCGCCGTGGCCAAGGCGCCATCGGTCGAAGAGACTTCCAAGGCGCGCGCCGTGCCGGACGGCAAGGCGGCCGAAGCCGCCGCCGACGGCCGCTTCGTGGTGCAGGTCGGCGCTTTCGCCAACGCCGCCAAGGCGCGCGAGGCGCGCCTGAAGGTCGAGAAGATGGGCCTGAAGACCTACACCCATGTGGCCGACACCAAGGACGGCCGGCGCATCCGGGTGCGGGTGGGGCCGTTTTCCAGCCGCAACGAGGCCGACAAGGCCGCCGACAAGATCAAGGGACTGGATATGCCGGCCACCGTCCTCACCTTGTAGGCGGGCGGCGCTCGCCGATGGCCGCGCTCGACTGGGTGTTCGCAACCGCGCTGGTGGCCTCGGTGCTGCTGGGCGCCTGGCGCGGCCTGATGTACGAGCTGCTGTCGGTGCTGGGCTGGATAGGCGCCTTCGTGCTTGCACAATGGCTGGCGCCCCAGGTGGGCGGCTGGCTGCCGATGGGACGCGCGGGCGAGGCGCTGCGCTACGGCGCCGGGTTCGCGCTGGCCTTCGCCGGCACCGTGTTCGCGGCCGGCCTGCTGGCCTGGGCGGCCAGAAAGCTGGTCGAGGTGGCGGGCCTGCGGCCGGCGGACCGTGCGCTGGGCGCCATGTTCGGCCTGGTGCGCGGCGCGGTGCTGGCGCTGGCGGTGGCGCTGGTGGTGCTGCTCACGCCGCTGAAGGCCGCGGGGTGGTGGACGGAGTCGGTGGGCGCCGCGGTTGCGACCGTGGCGCTGCAGGGTTTGAAACCGGTATTGCCCCAGCCGCTGGGCCAGTACCTTCCGGGATAGACGCATGTGTGGAATCGTCGGCGTTGTCAGCAGCGCCCCAGTCAACCAGCTGATCTATGACGCGCTGCTGCTGCTGCAGCACCGTGGCCAGGATGCGGCGGGCATCGTCACGCAGCAGGAGCGCAAGTTCTTCATGCACAAGGCCAAGGGCATGGTGCGCGACGTGTTCCGCACGCGCAACATGCGCGCGCTGCCGGGCAGCGCCGGCCTGGGGCAGGTGCGCTATCCCACCGCCGGCAATGCCTACAGCGAGGAGGAGGCGCAGCCGTTCTACGTCAACGCGCCCTTCGGCATCGTGCTGGTGCACAACGGCAACCTGACCAATGCCCACGCGCTCAAGGCCGAGCTGTTCTCCACCGACCACCGCCACATCAACACCGAAAGCGATTCGGAGGTCCTGCTCAACGTGTTCGCGCACGAGCTGGAGCGTTCCACCCGGGGCGTTCCGCTGCAGCCGGAGGACGTGTTCACCGCGGTGCGCAACGTGCACCGCCGCGTGCGCGGCTCCTATGCCGTGATCGCGCTGATCGCCGGCCATGGCGTGCTGGCCTTCCGCGACCCGTACGGCATCCGGCCGCTGTCCCTGGGCCGCGGCAAGGACGGCACGGTGATGGTGGCCAGCGAGTCGGTGGCGCTGGAGGGCACCGGCCATGCCTTCGAGCGGCACGTGGCGCCGGGCGAGGCGGTCTTCATCGACCTGGAGGGCCGGCTGCATGCGCGCCAGTGCGCGCAGGAACCCAGGCTCAACCCCTGCATCTTCGAGTACATCTACCTGGCCCGGCCCGATTCCGTGCTGGACGGCATCTCGGTGTACCA
The DNA here is from genome assembly GCF_000215705.1 of Ramlibacter tataouinensis TTB310. Taxonomy (NCBI): domain Bacteria; kingdom Pseudomonadati; phylum Pseudomonadota; class Betaproteobacteria; order Burkholderiales; family Comamonadaceae; genus Ramlibacter; species Ramlibacter tataouinensis. The sequence goes on from NC_015677.1 coordinate 1,106,437, forward strand.
GGCGCGGCTCAACCTGGGCGAGACCCTGGCCAAGCGCGTGGTCTCCACCGTGCCGCCCAGCGAGATCGACGTCATCATCCCCATCCCCGAATCGAGCCGGCCCAGCGCCACGCAGCTGGCGCACCTGCTGGGCGTGCCCTACCGCGAAGGCTTCGTGAAGAACCGCTACGTGGGCCGCACCTTCATCATGCCGGGCCAGAGCGTGCGCAAGAAGTCGGTGCGCCAGAAGCTCAACGTGATCGCCAGCGAGTTCAAGGACCGCAACGTGCTGCTGGTGGACGACTCCATCGTGCGCGGCACCACCAGCCGCGAGATCGTGCAGATGGCGCGCGACGCCGGCGCCAGGAAGGTGTACCTGGCCAGCGCCGCGCCGCCGGTGCGCTTCCCCAACGTCTACGGCATCGACATGCCCACTGCCGGCGAGCTCGTGGCCTACGGCCGCACGGTCGAGGAGGTGCGCCAGATCATCGGCTGCGACGCGCTGATCTACCAGGACGTGGAAGGCATGAAGCGCGCGGTCATGAAGGCCGCACCGGGCGCGGCGGGCGCGGTGCCGATCAGCGGTTTCGACGCTTCCTGCTTCGACGGCGTGTACGTCACCGGCGACATCAACCCCGACGACATCGCCCGCATCAACGAGGCGCGCATCGGCCAGGAGGATCCGCTGGACGAGGACACCTCGCGCCTGGCCCTGCCCAACGCGCAGGACGCATGACCATGAGCCGCAGCAAGCCATTGCCCGAGGGGCTGCACCTGGACACGCTGGCGGTGCGCGCCGCCGTGGACAAGAGCCAGTACGGCGAGAACTCCGAGGCCTTGTACCTCAGCTCCAGCTTCACCCAGCCCGACAGCGAAACCTCGGCGCGGCGCTTCGCGGGCGAGGAAGAGGGCTACATCTACTCGCGCTTTACCAACCCCACGGTGGCCAGCATGGAAAAGCGCCTGGCCGCGCTGGAGGGCATGGAGTCCTGCATCGCCGCGGCCAGCGGCATGGGCGCCATCCTGCTGCTGTGCATGGGCCTGCTCAAGGCCGGCGACCACGTGGTGTGCTCGCGCTCGGTGTTCGGCTCCACCATCAAGCTGCTGGCCGGCGAGTTCGGCAAGTTCGGGGTGCAGACCAGCTTCGTGTCGCAGACCGACATCGGCGAGTGGAAGGCTGCGATCCGTCCCGGCACCCGGCTGCTGTTCGCCGAGACGCCCACCAACCCGCTGACCGAGGTGTGCGACATCCGCGCGCTGGCCGACCTGGCGCACGAGGCCGGCGCGCTGCTGGCCGTGGACAACTGCTTCTGCACGCCCGCGCTGCAGCAGCCCGTCAAGCTGGGTGCCGACATCGTGGTGCATTCGGGCACCAAGTACCTGGACGGCCAGGGCCGCGTGATCGCCGGGGCGCTGTGCGCCAGCCAGTCGCTGGTCAAGGAGAAGTTCATCCCGGTGATGCGCAGTGCCGGCATCACGCTGTCGCCGTTCAATGCCTGGGTGGTGCTCAAGGGGCTGGAGACGCTGGGCATCCGCATGGAGGCGCAGTCGCTGCGCGCGCTGGAGCTGGCGCGCTGGCTGGAGGCCCATCCCAAGGTGGAGCGGGTGTACTACCCGGGCCTGGCCAGCCACCCCCAGCACGGGCTGGCGATGGCGCAGCAGTCCGGCCGCGGCGGCGCCGTGCTGTCCTTCGACGTGAAGGGCCAGGGCGCAGACGAGGGGCGGCGCAACGCCTTCCGCGTCATCGACGCCACGCAGCTGCTGTCCATCACCGCCAACCTGGGCGACGTGAAGTCCATCATCACCCAGCCGGCCAGCACCTCCCATGGGCGGTTGACGGAGCAGCAGCGGCTGGAGGCGGGCATCCGCCAGAACCTGATCCGCGTGGCCGTGGGCCTGGAACACCTCGACGACTTGAAGGCCGACCTCGCACGCGGCCTGGACCTGCTGTGAAAGTTCGCACCCGTTTCGCGCCGTCGCCCACCGGCTTCATCCACCTGGGCAACATCCGCTCGGCCCTGTACCCCTGGGCCTTCGCCCGCTCGCAGGGCGGCACCTTCATCCTGCGCATCGAGGACACCGACGTGGAGCGCTCCTCGCAGGCGGCCGTCGACGTCATCCTCGAGGGCATGGCCTGGCTGGGGCTGGACCCGGACGAGGGCCCCTACTACCAGATGCAGCGCATGGACCGCTACAAGGAGGTGGTGGCGCAGATGCGCGCCAAGGGCCTGGTCTACCCCTGCTACATGAGCGTGCAGGAGCTGGACCAGCTGCGCGAGCGGCAGATGGCCAACAAGGAGAAGCCGCGCTACGACGGCACCTGGCGGCCCGAGCCGGGCAAGGCGCTGCCGCCCGTGCCCGAGGGCGTGCAGCCGGTGTGGCGCTTCAGGAACCCGGCCGGCGGCCCGGTGGTGTGGGACGACAAGGTCAAGGGCCGCATCGAGATCAGCAACGAGGAGCTGGACGACCTGGTGATCGCCCGGCCCGACGGCACGCCCACGTACAACTTCTGCGTGGTGGTGGACGACATCGACATGCGCATCACGCACGTGATCCGCGGCGACGACCACGTGAACAACACGCCGCGCCAGATCAACATCTTCCGTGCCCTGGGCCAGGAGCCGCCGGTGTACGCGCACCTGCCCACCGTGCTGAACGAGCAGGGCGAGAAGATGAGCAAGCGCAACGGCGCCAAGCCGGTGACGCAGTTCCGCGACGAGGGCTTCCTGGCCGACGCCGTCGTCAACTACCTGGCGCGCCTGGGCTGGTCGCATGGCGACGACGAGATCTTCAGCCGCGAGCAGTTCCTGCAGTGGTTCGACCTGGACCACCTGGGCAGGAGCGCCGCGCAGTTCGACGAGGCCAAGCTGCGCTGGGTCAACGCCCAGCACATGAAGGCCATGCCCGATACGCAGCTGGCCGACCTGGTCGCGCCGCGGCTGCGCGAGCGCGGCATCCAGCCCGATGCGAGGCTGGCGCCGATCTGCGGCCTGTTCAAGGACCGCTGCGACACCACCGTGGCGCTGGCCGACTGGGCCGTGCGTTTCTACTCGCCGGTGCAGCCGGCCGCGCAAGACCTGGACAGGCACATCACCGAAGGCGTGCGCCCGGCCCTGAGCATGCTGGCCAAGATGCTCGAAGGCGTACCCTGGGAAAAGGGCGCCATCGCCGAGGCGATCAGGGAGGTGCTGCGCGCCACCGGGCTGAAGATGCCGCAACTGGCCATGCCGGTGCGTGTGCTGGTGCTGGGCACGCCGCAGACGCCGTCGCTGGATGCGGTGCTGGAATTGAGCCTGCGCGACGAAGTCGTGCGCCGGCTGTCGAACGGCTGAAATTCGGTCTATAATTCAAGGCTCGACGCCAGACGGGGGGTATAGCTCAGCTGGGAGAGCGCTTGCATGGCATGCAAGAGGTCAGCGGTTCGATCCCGCTTACCTCCACCAAAGTGCGTCGGGACGGAGTTCCAAGGTTTTGACCCTATCGTCTAGAGGCCTAGGACATTACCCTTTCACGGTAAGTACCGGGGTTCGAATCCCCGTAGGGTCGCCAAGTTGACGCAAGTTGATTGGGCACACCGGCCGGCGCAAGCCGGCCGGTTTTTTCAAGCCGCAGCACTTGGCTCGCAAGAGCGGACGCTGCACGACGCGGAGTGGTAGTTCAGTTGGTTAGAATACCGGCCTGTCACGCCGGGGGTCGCGGGTTCGAGTCCCGTCCACTCCGCCACAGACACGAGGCGCTATGCAGGTTCCACCGCATGGCGCCTTTTCATTTCCGTTCCCGCTTTCTCCTTCGCCATGGTCGGGGCCGAGCCTGTGCCAGGCGATGGCGCCTCTGTTAGCTCCGCGCCACCTTTGTTTCACTTCGCCTACACACGCCGCGCAGGGCCCTGCCTAGCATGGGCCCATGACTTGCACAGGAGCAGCGGGAATTCGCCATGCGCTATAGCCGGTCCGAGTACGCGAAGATCGTGGCCGCGCAGCAGGAAGTGGCGCGTGCCGAGGCGGACTACCAGCGGTTCCGCGCCGCCTACCTGGAGATCGCCAAGAACGAGCCCGGTCACGAGGTCGCGCTCGCCATGATCGGCGCCGACATGGACCGGGCGCATGCCCATCTCCAGACCCTCATCGGCCTGCCCAAGCTTCCGTTCACCCACGAGCCCAGTACCGTGGTGCGCCGCGAAGCCCGCCGGACGACCGAGGAAAGCGAAGAAAGCAGCTGACGCGCCCAGGCGGCTTGCGACTACAGGGGCGGCCGCGGTGCCGGTGCGAGCATGGCCCGGAAAGGATGTTGAATGATCCCCTACGACATCGATCCGAGCCTCCACGCCGCCGAGCCCGCGCCCGAACGGCTGGACGACGGCTTCGCGCCACCTGCCGCTCAGGATGAGGGTGTCGCGCCCGAGCCAGCGCCGCCGCAGCTGGCGCTGGCGGCCAAAAGCGATTTCTGAGGCTGCCGTGTCCACCCATCCCGTCGAGCCCGAGCCGCTGCCGCCGGGGCCCGAGCCGGCCGCGCCCAATCCCACCCGCCTGCCGGTGGAGCCGGAGTTCGGTCCCATGGGCTCGCCCGCGGAACCGGAAGATCCCCGCCCTGGCGCCAAGCCGCCGCCGATGTGAGGCCGGCGGCGGCCCGCTCAGTGGCCGCCCTGGCACTCCTGGGTGATGGCCAGCAGCGGCTGCGTCTCCTCGTCCAGCCCCGCCACCGGCGTGGCCTTGGCCAGCGCCATCCACACGCCGAAAGGCAGCGCCGCGCGCTCCCGGCGAGGCGCCAGCCGGACCACCCGCAGCCGGCCCTGTTCCCACAGCATGACGCCGCACTCCGGCGGCACCTCGCCCGCGTCGCCGATCGGCCGGCCGCGGGCGTCGTGCCCCAGCACGTACCAGCACTGGCCCAGGTCGAGGTAGGCGCGGCGCTTGTCGATCCGGCCCAGGTCGGCCAGCAGGTCGGAGCGCCGCACCTTGATCTCGTGCACGACGGGCTCGACGTACTCGGCCACCGAGGTGTTGCGGATGGAGAACACGTCGGGCCGGGCCATGCACCAGCGCGTGCCGCCTTCGGCGGGCACCTGGGCCCGCAGGCCCAGGCCGCGCCAGGCGATGCGGCCGCAGCGCTGCATCTCCAGGGCGACCTCCTCCACCAGGGCCTCGTGCTGCGATCGCGAGGCCCGGTTGCCCTGGAGCATGGCGGCCACCAGGCGCATGCCGTCGTCCGTGACACGCAGCGATTCGTGCCCCGAGGCGGCCAGCACCCGCTGCAGCATGCCCGCGGCCAGCAGGTCGATCTCGATCGCGTCGTGGCACGGCCAGCCGGCCGAGCCGTAGATCTGGCGCAGCCGGCGCGCATGGGCCTTGCCCAGCGGCGGCTCGGACGAGGGGAGGGGCGCGGGAGGGCTCACGGCGGCGCAGTGTAAGGCGCAACCGTAGGCACCTTCCCACGCGGGTTATCGTGTTTGCCTGATCCGCAGGGTGGGGGCGGTCACCACAATGCGCGCATGACCGAAAGAGCGACCTTTGGCATCACTGCGTTGCGCTACGCGGGGGCCCATATCGTCGAAGCCATGATGGGACTGGTGGACGCCGCCCACGCCAGGTGGGACGTCCTGCCGGCCCCCACGCGGGTGAACGAGGTGGTGGACCACCTGGTCGAAGGCGACACCGTCATCACGCTCTTCCCCGACGAGGACGGCGGCTGGGCGCCGGGGCCGGAGGTCAAGGTCGACGTCCTGGCGGAGGGCGTCGAAACCCTGGCCCTGGCCGAGGAGTCGCCCGGCCGGCGGCTGCACGACCTGCCGCGCTTCTGAAAGCGGCGTTGCCGCCTCTGCCAGTGCAGCTTGCCATGGGGGCAGGAATTCCCCTGCCTTGACCGCCCCGTTGCTTGCTGCCCGGGCCGGTTTGGCATGGCCGGATTGCCGGGAAACCAGGCAGTCTCTGCAGTAGTGACGTCCTGTGCCTCATCGTCACATGCATTTACGCCAAGGACGTGCATTAAGGCTGAGGCACAAGCGGCATAGATGCCGACAACCGTGTCCGTCCGCAACCTACAAGCCCGTCGCGGGTCTGTGCCCCAACATCGCGCCTAGATTTGACTCGGCAGACAACAAGCGGAATGGGACTCCAAGCCATGGTTCAAAGAAGTTTTTCGAGGCGGGGGAAGGGCGCAGGCAGCGACGGCAGGCATGTAGATGCCATTCACGCCGCGTTGCACTTCGGTGAAGCCAGCAACATCGCTTCAACCGGCAGTAACGCAGTAACCGTATTTTTGTGTATCGCAGGAGCAGGGGCATGAGCGCGGCAGTAACCACTCTTCAGGCCGACCCGGCCCAATTCATGCAACTCGCGGCTCAGGGCGCCAGCCTTTCCAGCCATGCCGACCTGTGGCAATGGCTGCAGGGCGGCGTGCAGAAGCTGCTGCCGCACGATGTCCTGCTGGTGTGCTGGGGCGACTTCCGTTCGCGCAATCTGCGGTTCGACCTGGTGTCCAGCCTGCCGGGCTTGCGCACCAGCGAGTGCCAGGCTTCCATGGTCGCGCCGCTGGCCAGCTACCTGCGCGACTGCTGGGTTGCCGCGCAGAACCTGCCCTGCCAGGTAGACGTGGCCGGGTGCGCCGATCTGCTGGGCGATTCCGGCACCGGCTGGCCGGCCGGTCACCCGATCGCCGGCATGCAGTCGGCGCTGGTCCACGGCATGCAGGAGGCCGGCGACGGCACCGAGCGCATCTTCGCCATGCTCAGCCGACGGCCGCGCTACGACGCGGCGGCGGCCTCCATGCTGCGGCTGCTGGTGCCTTTCGTCGACCTGTCGCTGCGCTGCATGCCGCCCGTGCCGGCCCGGCCGGTGCACGGCGAACGCGCCTCCCTGTCGGGCGAGAAGCTGACATTGCCGGTGGCGTCGCTGAGCGAGCGCGAACGGCAGATCATGGCCTGGGTCGCCATGGGCAAGACCAATCCCGAGATCGGCTGCATCCTGCGGATCAGCGAGTTCACGGTGAAGAACCACATGAAGAGCATCTTCAGCAAGCTGGACGTGACCAACCGGGCCCAGGCCGTGGCCAAGCTGACGCGGATGGCGACCCATGCGTGAAGCCGAGTCCTTCCCGGGCCTGGGCAGCATCGCCGAGTTGAGGCGAGGCGCGACGGCGGCCAACGAGAGCCGCCTGCTGCTGGCCGTGGAGGCCGTGCTCGAGCCGCTGCTGGCGGTGCTGTCGCTGTGGCTGCTGGTGTGGCTGTTCCAGGGTGCGCTCACGCCGGTCTGGCTGGTCACCTCGGTGCTGGCCTTCGCGCTGGCCTACCCGGGCCGCCCGCAGTTGCGCGCGCCGGCGCACAAGGTGGTCGCCAACACCCTGCTGGGCTGGAGCTGGATCGCCGCGCTGTTGCTGGCGACCGGGCTGGCGACCGGGCACCTGGGCGAGCTGCCCCGGCCGGTGATCATGAACTGGCTGTGGTTCGCGCCGGCTTCCCAGCTGCTGGGCCACTGGGCGCTGCGCAAGGCGGCCCCGCACCTGGTCCGCCTGCAAGGCCCGCCGCTGCGCGCCGTGGTGGTCGGCCTGAACGAGCAGGGCGCCTCGCTGGCCGACCGGCTGACCTCCTCGGCGTACGCCGGCATCGAGCTGGTCGGCTACTTCGACGACCGGGGCGACGGCCGCCACCATCGCAGCGGGCGCTACAAGCTGCTGGGCCGCCTGACCGACGTGGCGGCCTTCGTCAAGACGCACCGCGTCCAGCTGATCTACCTGTCGCTGCCGATGGCTTCGCAGCCGCGCATCAAGGAACTGCTGGATGCGCTGAAGGACACCACGGCTTCGGTGTACTTCGTGCCCGACATGTTCGTGACCGACCTGATCCAGGGCCGCACCGACTCGGTCTGCGGCATGCCGGTGATCTCGGTGTGCGAGACCCCGTTCCGCGGGCACGCCGGCCTGATGAAGCGCGCCAGCGACATCGTGCTGTCGGCGCTGATCCTGCTGCTGCTGTCGCCGCTGCTGCTGGCGATCGCCGCTGCCGTCAAGCTCGGCTCGCCCGGCCCGGTGATCTTCCGTCAGCGCCGCTACGGCCTGGACGGCCAGGAGATCGTGGTCTACAAGTTCCGCTCCATGACCGTCACCGAGGACGGCAGCAGCATCCAGCAGGCGCGCCGCAACGACCAGCGTGTCACGCGGCTGGGCGCCTTCTTGCGCCGTACCTCCATGGATGAGCTGCCTCAGTTCATCAACGTGCTGCAGGGGCGCATGAGCATCGTCGGGCCGCGGCCGCACGCGGTGGCCCACAACGAGTTCTACCGCTCGCTGATCAAGAGCTACATGATTCGCCATAAGGTCAAACCCGGCATTACCGGCTGGGCCCAGGTGAACGGCTACAGGGGCGAGACCGACTCGCTCGAGAAGATGGAAGGGCGCGTCCGCTATGACCTGGACTACCTGCGCAACTGGTCTATCCGGCTGGACTTGTACATAATTTTCCGGACCGTGCGATTGGTCTTCAGGGACAGCGCGGCCTACTAGCGGGGCGGTAGTCCAAATGAGCCATTGCTGGAGCGTATGTGCATCGCCCACCATCGAAAACCGGATACGTCTGCTCCGCGCATTCGCAAGGAGAGCGCCGGATGCGTATCCCAGACAAGGAAAAAAAGTGAAGAAACTGCCTAAGCAATCCCTCATCGGCCTGGCCGCGCTGTGCGTGCTGCCGGCTGCCGTCCAAGCACAGTTGCAGTACCAGGAGCCCTATGCGGGCGACACGCTGCAGTTCCGGGCGCTGGCCGGCCTGCAGCACGACTCCAACGTGCTGCGCACGCGCGACGGCGAGTCGGACCAGGTTGGGGTGCTGGGCGCCGGCATCAGGTTCGACAAGCAGATCAGCCTGCAGCGCATCACCATCGATGCCGAGGCCAATGCCTACCGCCACCGGGATTTCTCGGAGCTGAACTACGAGACCCTGAACTACAACGCCGCCTGGAACTTCTCGCTGACCCCGCGCCTGCGCGGCACGGTGTCGGCCGACCGGCGCCAGTTCCGCGATGTCGTGGACGCGCTGGGCGGCGGCAGCGCCGTCGACCTGCGCACCGAGCGCACCGAGCAGGTGCAGGGCCTGTACGAGATCGGCGGCGGCTGGCGCGCGGTGGGCGGGCTGCTGCAGACGCGCAGCAGGAGCGACGAGCCGCGTGCCTTCGAGTCCAGCCCCACGGTGCGCAGCGCGCGCGTCGGCGGCGGCTACGAGTTCGGCTCCGGCGCCTCGGTGTACGTGCGCTACCGCTACGGCACGGGCGAGTACGACAACGTGGTGGTCGGCCAGGACTTCAAGGAGACCGAGCCCGACATCGTCGTGCGCTGGCCCGTCACGGCCAAGACCACGGTGGACGCGCGCGTGGGCTACCTGCGGCGCGAGCACGACGACGGCGGGGGATTCCGCGACTTCAGCGGCGGCGTCTTCAACGCCAACGCGTACTGGGACATCACCGCCAAGACCCGCCTGACGGGCGGCTTCGCGCGCGAGATCGGCAGCTACGAGTTCATCGGCGGCGGCAATGTGCGCACCAACCGCCTGTACGTCGGGCCGATGTGGATGCCCACCGAGCTGGTCACCGTCAGCCTGCGCTACGAGCGCGAGGAGCGGGACTGGAACGTCGGCCCCGCCTCGCCGGACGCCGCCCGCAGCGACACGACGCACTACAGCTCGGCCATGGTGGAGTGGACGCCGCGGCGCTTCCTGACGCTCCAGGCGTCGCTGCGCGCCGAGCGCCGCAACTCCAGCATCGCCTTCTTCGATTACGACGCCACCATCGTCGGCGTCGGCGCCAAGCTCACCTTCTGAAAAAGGAGATGAGCTCGCCATGACCGGTTAGCTTCATTGTCAATCCAGGGAGATTTGCCATGTCCAACACACTACGCCTCTTGCTGTCAGTCGCCGTCGCGCTGTGGGCCGCGCTCGCGTCGGCCCAGGGCGCACGGGCACAGTCCGCACCGTCCGCGCCGTCCGCCGCCGCGGCGTCGGTCGGGCCCGAGTACAAGCTGGGCCCGGGCGATTCGATCCGGGTCCAGGTATTCCAGAACCCGGACCTGACGGTGGAGGCGCGTGTGTCGGAGAACGGCACCATCAGCTACCCCCTGGTGGGCAACATGCGGCTGGGCGGGCTGTCGATCGGCGAGGCCGAGAAGCGCATCGCCTCCGCCCTGCAGCAGGGCGGCTACCTCAAGCAGCCCCAGGTCAACATCAACCTGCTCCAGGTGCGCGGCAACCAGGTCGCCGTGCTCGGGCAGGTCCAGAAACCCGGCCGTTTCCCGCTGGAGACGGCCAACGTGCGGGCCAGCGAGATGCTGGCCGCCGCCGGCGGCGTGACGCCCGACGGCGATGACACCCTGGTGGTGACCGGCACGCGCGCCGGCAAGCCGTTCCGCAAGGTCATCGACATCCCGCAGCTGTTCTCCAACGCCCGGCCGGAAGACGACATCCAGCTGACCGGCGGCGACACGCTGTACGTGGCCAAGGCCCCGGTGTTCTACATCTACGGCGAGGCCCAGAAGCCCGGCCCGTACAAGGTCGAGCGCAACATGACCGTGATGCAGGCCCTGGCGGCCGGCGGCGGCCCGACCCCGCGCGGCAGCCAGAACCGCCTGCACCTGCATCGTGCCGGCCCCAACGGACAGGTGGTGCAGACCGTGCCCAAGCTGACCGACCCGATCCAGCCGAACGACGTGCTGTTCGTTCGCGAGAGCCTGTTCTGAGGCGGATGCCATGAGTATTCAACAATTCTTTTCCATCCTGCGCGCCCGCTGGCCGGTCGCCGGCCTGATCCTGCTGGCCACCATCGGCGCCGCCCTGGCCTGGGTGCTGCTGCGCCCCACCCACTACACGGCGCGCGCGCCGGTGCTGGTCGACGTGCAGTCCGAGAACGTCGGCGGCGGCTACTCGCCGAGCCTGATCGCCAGCTACATGGCGACCCAGATCGACATCGCCAAGAGCGACCGCGTCGCCGAGCGTGTCATGGAGATCCTCAAGGACGACCTGCCGGCCTCGACCTCGCCGCTGCGGCGCACCAGCGCCGCCGCCGATCCGCAGGCCGAGCGTCGCGAGCGCATGAAGACGATCCAGGAGAACCTGGAGGTCAAGCCGGCCCGTGAGAGCAACATCATCAACATCTCCTACACCGCCAACACCGCCGCCGATGCCGCCAAGGTCGCCAACGCCTTCGCCCGGGCCTACGTGGATGTCGCGCTGGACATCAAGACCGCACCGCACAAGGCCGACGCCTCCTGGTTCGACGAGCAGGTCAAGGCCGCGCGCGCCAAGCTCGAGCAGGCGCAGATGAAGCTGTCCGAGTTCCAGCAGCGCCAGGGGATCGTCGGCGCCAACGAGACGGCGCAGGTCGATTTCGAAACCTCCCGGCTCAATGAGCTGTCCAACCAGCTGGCCCTGGTGCAGGCCCAGACCACGGACGCGCAGAGCAAGCGCGGCGCCGCCGGTGACACCGTCGCCGAGGCCATGGCGAGCCCGCTGGTCCTCAGCCTGCGCACCGACATCGCCCGCCTGGAAGGCAAGCTGCAGGACAGCTCGGCCAGCCTGGGCCCGCAGCACCCCACCATGCAGCGCATGCAGGCCGAGCTGGCTGCCCTGCGCAGCCGGCTGGGGCAGGAGACCTCGCGCATCTCGAGCTCGATCAGCACCAGCTACGAAACCGGCCGCGCCCGCGAGCGCGAGCTGCAGGCCGCGGTGGCCGCCCAGAAGGCGCGGGTGCTGGCCGTCAACAAGGACCGGGGCCAGCTCGGCCTGCTGAACAAGGACGTCGAGGCCGCGCAGCGCAACTTCGAGGCCATCACCAACAACGCTTCCAAGTCGCGGCTGCAGGCGCTGACCACCCAGACCAACCTGATGCTGCTGGCGTCCGCCGTCGAGCCTCTGGAGCCCAGCGGCCCGAGCGCCAAGCAGGCCCTGATCGTCGCCACGCTCGCCGGCCTGCTGCTGGCCGTCGCCGGCGCGCTGATGATGGAACTGGCCAACCGCCGCGTGCGCTCCATCGACGACATCACCATGGCCACCCAGCTGCCGGTGCTGGCCAGCCTGCCGGCCTCGACGCCCGCGTTCGCCGCCCTGCCGGCCTCGCGCCGCCGCCTGGCGCTGTCCAACGGGGGTACAGCATGAGCGCCGCCGCTTCCAAGCCGAATACCGCAGTGTGCAAGACGGAGATTTCACTATGAACAGCCGTGTCCTCGCGATGCCCCGCGAGTCCGAGTACAGCGTGGGCCTGCCGCGGCAGGCGGCGCTGCCGATCGGCGCGCTGCTGGTCGACAGCGGCCGGCTCTCGTTCGACGATGCCGAGCGCATCCACGACTACCAGCAGAAGACCGGCCAGCTGTACGGCGAGGCCGGGGTCGAGATGGGCCTGATCAGTCCGCAGGACGTGCGGCTGGCGCTGTCGCTGCAGTTCGGCCACATCGCGCTGCCGCGCGACGCCGGCCTGTCCAGCGAGCTGGTCGCCGCCTGGCAGCCGGAGAGCGCGGCCGTCGAGCACCTGCGCTCGCTGCGCAGCCAGCTGATGCTGCGCTGGTTCGAGAACGACGCCCGCCATGCGGCGCTGGCGGTGGTCAGCCCCGGCAAGGCCGAGGGCCGCAGCTACATCACCGCCAACCTGGCGGTGCTGTTCTCGCAGCTGGGCAAGCGCACGCTGGTGATCGACGCCGATCTGCGCAGCCCGCGCCAGCACCGCATCTTCGGCGTGCCGGGGCGGGTCGGCCTGTCGGGCATCCTGGCCGGGCGCGTGGGCGCCGACGCGGTGGTCGACATCAAGGCCGTGCCCGGCCTGTCGGTGCTGCCCGCCGGCACCACCCCGCCCAACCCGCAGGAGCTGCTGGCGCGCAGCGGTTTCTCCAAGCTGCTGTCCTCGCTGCGCTCCACCTACGACGTGATCCTGGTGGATACGCCCGCGGCCGCCGATTGCGCCGACGCGAGCACGGTGGCGGCGCGCGCCGGCGCGGCGCTGATCGTGGCCTGCCGCGACAGCAGCTCGGTGCCGCGCATCGCCGACCTGACCGACGAGCTGCGCCAGTTCGGCGTGACCGTGGTCGGGGCGGTTCTCAACGGCGCAGGCAAGGCATGATGGGACGCGCCGCCCGGCCGGCCCCCTGGGAGCCCCGGTGGAAGCAGCTGGTGCGCGCCGTGGTCCGGGTCCATTCCGGCCGTGGCGAGCAGCAGCTGCTGGACTGGCTGACCCGGGTGGAGGAGCCGACGGTGCTGGCCTTCGTCAACGCGCACGCGATGAACTCGGCGGCGGTGTCCGACCGGTTCTTCCGGGCCATCATGTCGGCCAATGTGGTGCTGCGCGACGGCATCGGCATGGCCATCCTCATGGGCCTGCTGAACCAGCGCCCCGGGCTGAACCTGAACGGGACGGACCTGATCCCCAAGATCCTCCAGCGCTACCGGGGCAGCGGGATCGCGCTGTTCGGCACCCAGGAGCCCTGGCTCTCGGCCGCCCGCGACACGGTGCTGGCCCGGCTGGCGCCGGACAGCCGCATCGTGCTGGCGCACGGCTTCCACGAGACCACGGTCTACGTGCGGGTGGCCGCCGCGCACCGGCCGCGCCTGATCGTGCTGGGCATGGGCATGCCCAAGCAGGAGGAGGTGGCGCAGGTGCTGCGCGCCGCGCTGGGCTTTCCCTGCCTCATCATCTGTGGCGGCGCCATCATCGATTTCCTGGGCAACAAGACTTCGCGCGCGCCGGCCTGGATGCGCCGCACCGGCCTGGAGTGGGCCTACCGCCTGGCGCTGGAGCCGCGGCGCCTGTTCCAGCGCTACGTCATCGGCAACCCGCTGTTCGTGGCCCGGGCCCTCAACCTGGCCGCCCACCTGCTCCGCCAGGAAGGCAAGACCGTCTGCCGGAGCGCTGCCTGAAAGGCGGGTAAGGGGACAGCCGGATGCCTCCGGCTGTTGTGTTCCCCCGTATCAGAAGCCGACCCGGCCGTGGCGGCGCGGGCCGGAGCGATCGCCGCCCAGCAGCACCGGCCGCCGGCGCAGCGGCAGGCTGTCGTCGGTCAGCAGCCAGGCCATGGACTGGCGCAGGCCGGTGGCATAAGGCGTCCAGCGCAGGCCCAGCACCTGCTCGGCCGCGGTGGCGTCCAGCTTTTGCTGGCGCTGCCACAGCCCCAGCAGTCCCGGTGTCAGCGGATCGGGCAGGGCCGCGACCGGCCGGCCGAGGCGGCCCAGCACGCGCCGTATGACATGCAGCGGCGGGCCCGCCAGGTACGCGTCGGCGCGCATCTGCTGACGGCGCATCCGCCGCATGGGCTCCGCGCCGATGGCGAGGGCCACGTCGGCGAAGTAGTCGTTCCAGCGCGGGCTGTCCGGCCCCGCCAGGTTCAGCGTGCGCACCTGCCCCGCCGGCACCGGCTTGCGCAGCGCGGCCACCACCGCCGAGCACACGTCGTCCACGTGGACCAGGTTGGACCAGCCGTCGCCGTCCTCGCCCAGGTCACCCAGGCGCCCGGCCGCCAGCCAGCGGGCGATGCGGCCGACCCACAGATGGCTGCCGGGCCCCCAGACGCAGCCGGGCCGCAGCACGGTGGCGCTGCCGCCCGCCGCGGCCACGGTGGCGATGTGGCGTTCCGAATCGCACTTGGCCCGTGCGTACCAGCCCTGCGCCGCCCCGGCGGCGGCCTGTTCGGCCAGCAGGCCTTCCCGGTCGCCGTACACGGCCATGCTGCTGAAATGCACCAGCCGCGGGAAGTCGGCCGCCACCACGGCGCGGGCCAGCACGGCGGCGCCTTCGGCGATGGCCGCGGCACTGCCGGCCACGCAGTTGACCACGGCGTCGGCTTCCTGCAGCGCGCGCGTCAGGGCCGGCTCGTCGCGCGTGTCCAGCCGCAGATGGCCGGGCACGGACAGCGGGGCGCGGGAGGACGCGCTGATGGGGATGGCCCAGCCCGTGGCCTGCAGCATCTGGCACAGCCGCGAGCCGATGTAGCCGGAGCCGCCAAGCACCAGAACTTTCATTGGAAAACCTCCGCCCTGCGGGCTGCGGTGCCATGAGCCTTTGGAACGGCCGGGCGGCTCATGCCACCACCTCCAGCGCCGGCGCGGTGGCCGGTTTGAGGCGCTGCGCCAGATGGTCGGCCAGCCGCAGGGACAGCGCGATGATGGTCAGCGTGGGATTGGCTTGGCTCGAGGTCGGGAAGGCCGCGCTGCCCGCCACGTACAGGCCGCTCACCGCATGCAGCTTGCAGTCGCGGTCCACCACGCTGGTGCGCGGGTCCGGGCCCATGCGGGCGGTGCCGATGTGGTGGCCGCCATAGGCGCCATAGCGCAGCAGGTCCTCTTCCAGCGTGGCGCGCTGGTAGCTGAAGCGGCCGGCGCCGCTGCGCGCCAGCTCGGCAGCCATCAGGTCCAGCGTCTGCGCCACCGAGTCGATGTCGTCGCGGCTGTAGCGCCAGTCGACGCGGATGCGCCGCATGCCCAGCGGGTCGGTGCGGTCGCACAGCTGCACCCGGCTGGTGGCCAGCGGCTGCTGCTCGCTCTGCACCTCCAGGCTGAAGCGGTTGATGCGGTTGCGCAGGATCACCGAGGGGAACTTGCGCTGGGCCAGCGTGCGGCGGCTGACCCAGTGCGCCAGGAAGGCCGCCGTGTCCAGCGGGTCGGAAGCGACGTTGAAGAGGTGGCGCGCGTAGTCGGCCAGCGTCGGCGGCTTGCGGTCCGCCAGGCGCTTGCCGTACTCGTAACTGATCATCTTGCGCGCCAGGAACAGGCCGGACAGCACGCCGCTGCCGTGCGACGGGTCGGTGATCTTGGGGAAGTGCAGCCGCGCCACCGCATTGAGCAGCTGGTGCTGGCGCTGGCGCGCCGGCGCGATCGACAGCCGGCGGCGGCAGTACACGCCGTCAGGCGCCACCTCGTAGCCGTGGCGCACGTCCGACGGCGGACCATTCACCGTGAGGGTGCCGACGTTGCCCGCGATGTGGCACTGGTAGTAGCGCCCGACCACGTCGAACTGGTTGCCCACGCCGGCGGGCGTCACGTCGTTGGAGCACAGCAGCAGGCGCGCGGTCTCCAACCCGCCGGTGGCCAGCACGCTGGCGCGCGCGCGCACGCCGAAGCGGTTGCCCTCCAGCGTGGCGATGTCCAGCGCGCGCACCGCCGATCCGTCGGCCTGCAGCCGGATGCCGGTGCACACGGCGCCGCGCAGCACGCGGATGTCCGGCGCCAGCTGCAGCCGGCGCGCGTAGCGCTTGCCGAAATGCGTGGGACAGGAGAAGCGCTCCAGCCCGGTGGTGCGCACGATGTCGCTGGTGAAGCCCGCGATCATGGGCGGCGAGAACGGGAAAGCCTCGCGCGCGTCGTAGGCGTAGCGGCCGGCCTCGGCCAGGTTGTTGGCCGCCACGTAGTAGGGCACCAGTTCCTCGTAGGCGACGGGCCAGCCGCTGTGCGGCACCCAGGACCGCTCCTCGAAATCGATGGGGTCGTAGGGCATGCAGCGCCCGCCCCACAGCGAGGTGGATCCGCCCAGGCCTCGCAGGCGATAACGGTGCGTCGGGCTGTGCATCTGCTCGTCGGCCACCTCGCCTTCGTACAGCGCCTGCGCCGGCGCGTCCTGCGAATGCTTGCCGGCCTCCAGCAGCACGATGGACAGGCCCTTGCCCGACAATGCCAGCGCCAGCGAAATGCCGGCGGCGCCGCCGCCGACCACGCAGACGTCGGCTTCCAGCACCGTGCCGGCGGGGACCTGGTTCGCGTCTTCGATCATGGCTGCCGCTCCTGCGCAGCCCGGGGCTGCGCCGCGCCGCCGCACAGGCCGAAGTGGCGCCTGTGCACGCTGGCGATGCTGGCGAAGAAGCGCGACATCGAGAAGCGTTGCTCGTACAGCGCGCGCCCGTTGCGTTCCAGCCGCTCGCGCAGCTGCGTGTCACGCAGCACGTCGGCCAGCCCCTGCGCGATCGCCGGCGCGTCGCCGGGCTTGACGAAGCGCGCGTTCAGGCCGTCGCTCAGCACGTGCGGGATCTCGCCCACCGGCGTGCAGACCACGGCCACGCCGTGGGCCAGGGCCTCCAGGATGGCCAGGGGCAGGCCCTCGTCGTAGGAGGGCAGCACCAGCACGTCGGCCTGGGCCAGCAGGGCGGCCACCTGGTCCTGGTCGGCCCAGCCCTCGAAGCGCACGCGCTCGCCCAGGCCCAGGCGGTCGGCCATGGAGCGGTAACCGGCCACGTCGCCGCCGCCGGCGAAGGTGGCCACCAGCGGCACGTCGGCCAGCGCCGGCTGGGCCAGGGCGCGCAGCAGGTCCGACACGCCCTTGCGCTCGGACAGGTTGCCCACGAACAGCACGCGCTGCACCGCCTGGGGGGTGCGCCGAGCCGCGCGCGGCTCGGGAACGCCGTTGATCACGATCTCCACCCGCTGCGGCGGCACCTTCAGCTCGTTCATCACGAACTCGGCCGAGGTCTTGCCCAGCACCACCACGCTGTCCGGCAGCGAGAACGCCCAGCGCACCAGCGCCTGCGCCGGGGCCGGGAAGGCGCGATAGCTGTGGTGCAGCTGCGCGGCGTGCAGGTGCAGCACCGACGGCAGGCCCAGGGCCTTGCAGGCCACCAGCACCGAGCTCTTGCGGAACAGGCTCAGGCGCTCGGCCATGTTCACGTGCACGCCGGCCAGCTGGCCGCTGGCACGCCCGCGCACCAGTTTGACCAGCGCGGACAGCAGCACCAGCAGCGAACGCGCGGGGCTGCCGCTGCCGCGCGTGTCCAGCGGCCGCAGCCGCGGGTTGTCGCCGGGCAGGCGGGCCTGCGACTGGATCAGGTAGTCCGCCACCTTGAACATGCCCCCGCCGATCGGCGTCCAGGGACAGGCGATGTAGATGAAGCGACGGGCGCCGGCTGCGGTGGCCGTCGGTGCCGGAGTGGACACGGGCACCTCAGGCATCGCCCCAGGAGGGTGCGGCGCCAGCGGCGACATGTCGGCCACCGACGGGCCGCCCGCCTGGGCCGGCTGCCCTTGGCGCAGCAAGCCTCGCACCAGGCCGGCGGTGTTGAAGCACCAGGAATACGCCGCATGGAAGCCGCGTTGCATCGAACGTTTGCGCACCGTCATCACCTTGGTATTTTGATTTCCTAAGCATTCATTCGTCCATCACACCGGTTCCTGCGCGAAGCTGTCGGCGCTGCGCACGCGCCAGCTCTGCCACTTGGCGGCCCAGCTTCCGGGCATGAAGAGGGCCATCAGCGCGGTCAGCTGCCAACGCACGCTCCAGGAGCAATAGCGCGCCTCGATCAGCCGCTGCAATGCGCGCTTGCGGTCGCCCGCGGCCAGCGCCTCGCGCGCCAGCGTGATGTGGTACTGCGCCACGAACCACAGCGCAGAGTCGTGGTAGCGCGAGGGGATGGTCCCGTCCAGTGCCTGCTCGCGCATGCGCAGCACGAACGGCGGCGGCACCTGTCTGCACCCGAAAGACGACAGGCTGCCCGGAACGGATGCGCGCACCGTGGCGTAGCAGCCGTTGACCACGGCCACCGGCGCCTGGTCGCCCAGGCGGAACCACATGTCCAAGTCCTCGCCGTAGGACTCGCCCTCGACGAACCAGGTGGTCATCTGCATCAGCCGGGCCTTGCGCACCGCCACGCTGCTGCTGCACAGGGGCGTGTTCTTCATCCAGCGCAGCCGCAGGTCCTCGACCAGCTCGACCTCGCAGAACGGCTCCGGAACCGCCCAGGGCTCCAGCGGCAGGCCGGTGGGCTCGTACACCGTGCGATGGCGCGTGGCCAGCACGTCCGCCTCCGGGCAGGCGGCATGGGCGCGCGCCAGCGCGGCCAGGAACTCCGGGTGGTAGGCGTCGTCGGCATCCAGGAAGGCGACCCAGTCGCCGGTGGCCATGGCGATGCCGCGGTTGCGCGTGGCCGAGACACCGGCATTGTCCTGGCGCACGATGCGCACCCGCGGGTCCGTCACGTGGGCCAGCGCGTCGGCGCCGCCGTCGGTGGAGCCGTCGTCGATCACGATCACCTCGTGCGGCGGCAAGGTCTGCGCCAAGACCGACTGGACGCCGCTTTGCACGAAGCGGGCCTTGTTGTAGAGGGGGATGACGACGGAGAACCTCATGGACAGGCGGCAATCCTCGGCCGCGGCTGCCTGGGCAGCCGTCGG
Organism: Ramlibacter tataouinensis TTB310; assembly: GCF_000215705.1. NCBI lineage: Bacteria > Pseudomonadati > Pseudomonadota > Betaproteobacteria > Burkholderiales > Comamonadaceae > Ramlibacter > Ramlibacter tataouinensis. The sequence continues at coordinate 1,125,518 of NC_015677.1, forward strand.
CACCTCGCCGTACAGCGGTGTTTCAGGCATTTTTCCGGTCACGAAGCGGAAAGGGAAGAACCGGCCGCGCCGATGGAGGCGTTCCTCGCCGCCACCTGGCCGGGTTCCTGCAGGACGCGGCTGGCGATGGGCGCGCGAGCATCCCGGCGCGGTCGGAACAGGCCACGCAGCAGGCCGACGGCATTGAAGCACCATGACACCACGGAGTACAGCCCTCGCTCCATGGAGCGCTTGCGCAACGCCATCGCCAGCAACGGCAGCAGCAGCAGCGCGGCGAACAGCGCGGCGCCCACGCTTTCCGGAATCGGCCACAGGCCCGCGGTCAGCAGCAGGGCCCACCACACCCACACGGCCGTGTACAGCCGCAGCTCGCGCTGGTCGCGCAGCACCAGCCGCATCTGGGGTTTGCCGATCGCGCTGCGCACCAGTTCGCCCAGCCCGCAGATGTAGCCCGAGTTCCAGCGCCGCTTCAGCAGCTGGTACGGCGGGGTTTCGTGGCCGTAGTGCGTGGCCGAGTCGACCGGCAGGCGCCACAGCTTCCAGCCCCGCGAGCGCAGCCGGATCCCCAGTTCGAACTCCTCGTAGCTGTGCAGGTTGCGGTCGGAAAAGTAACCGGCCTCCAGGATGGCGCGGCGGCGGTACAGGCCGCCGCTGTCCAGCCGGTCGACCTGGCCGGGCATGTGGTGCGGCTCCTGCACCTGGCGCAGGGCCCGCTCGCGGAACTCCAGGTTCTCGAGGTTGAGCTCGCGGATGTGGCCGCCCACGCCCGCCACCTCGGGATGCTGCGCCAGGAAGGTCAGCCCGTGCTCGAGGAAGCTGGGTACCAGCTTCATGTCGCCATCCAGGATGTAGACGTACTCCCCCAGCGAATGCTGGAAGCCCAGCTGCGGTCCGATGCCGCAGCAGCGCTCCTGCGCATCGGCCAGCTGTACGATGCGGATCGGGTAGCGCGAGGCCAGTTCCACCGTGCGGTCGGTCGAGCAGGAGTCGGCCAGCACCACCTCGCCGCCATACGGCTCCACCGCCTGGAGCGCGCTCTCGATGCAGCCGCAGATGTTGGCCTCCTCGTTCAGCGTCTTGATGACCACCGAAACAAGACAGGAGCTGCTGGTCATGGATGACTGATTCATTGCACCGGCTCCTGGGCGAACACCTCGGCGCTGCGCAGGCGCCAGCGCTGCCACCGGTCGGCCACGCCCACCGGCATGAACAGCGCCATCGCCAGCGTCATCTGCCAGCGGCGGTTGAGCAGGCCACGGGGCGCCGCCATGAGCAGCCAGTGCAGGGCGCGCAGGCGCTGGCCCATGGACAGCGCCTCGCGCGCCAGCGAGACCTGATGCTGCGCCACGAACCACAGCGCGGATGCGCGGTGCCGCGCCGGGATGCTGCCGTCCAGCGCCTGCTGGTGCATGCGCACCAGGAAGGGCGGCATGGTGTTGGGCCGGATGGACGAGAGGCTGCCGGGCACCGCGCTGCGCACCGTGGCGAACGGGCCGTTGACCACGGCCACCGGCGCCTGGTCGCCCAGGCGGAACCACATGTCCAGGTCCTCGCCGTAGGACTCGCCTTCGACGAACCAGGTGGTCATCTGCATCAGCCGGGCCTTGCGCACCGCCACGCTGCTGCTGCACAGGGGCGAGTTCTTCATCCAGCGCAGCCGCAGGTCCTCGACCAGCTCGACCTTGCAAAACGGGGTCGGCCAGGGCTCCAGCGGCAGGCCGGTGGGCTCGTACACCGTGCGGTAGCGCGTGGCCAGCACGTCGGCCTCCGGGCAAGCGGCATGGGCGCGCGCCAGCGCGGCCAGGAACTCCGGGTGGTAGGCGTCATCGGCATCCAGGAAGGCGACCCAGTCGCCGGTGGCCATGGCGATGCCGCGGTTGCGCGTGGCCGAGACACCGGCATTGTCCTGGCGCACGATGCGCACCCGCGGGTCCGTCACGTGGGCCAGCGCGTCGGCGCCGCCGTCGGTGGAGCCGTCGTCGATCACGATCACCTCGTGCGGCGCCAGGCTCTGGGTCAGGGCGGAATGGACGGCGCCGGCGACGAAGCGCGACTTGTTGTACAGAGGGATGACGATCGAGAATTTCATGAGGCGACTCCGTAGCGCATGGTCCTGCCTGCCGGCGCGGCGCGCCGCTCGGCGCTCGCAGCCGAGGCCAGCGTGACCAGCAGCAGCAGATGGTTGAACAGTTCGGTGCCGTAGCCGATCAGCCTCAGCGGCACTTCGGCGATCGACTGCAGGGCGATCGCCACCCACAACACCAGGCTCAGGCCACCGGTAGCACGGGCATAGCGCAGCGACAGCACCAGCAGCACGCTCGCGTAGATGACCAGTGCGCCGGCGCCCACGCTGCCCGAGCGCGCGAGGTCGTCCATGAACTGGTTGTGCGCATGGGTGGCCTGGGGCATGCCGATGCTGGCGCGGTACACGTTGTCCCAGATGGTCAGGCCATAGCCGAACATCGGGTTGTTGCGCCACTCTTCCAGCGCGGCCTCCCAGATGCGGTCGCGTCCGGTCATGGACATCAGCTCGGCGCCTTCGCGGCTGCCGAGGAAGTCATCCAGCTGCCCCGAGGCGTTGCCCACGAGGATCCAGGTGCCCGCGGCCAGCACCACGGCGATGACGCCCAGGCAGACCAGCACGCCCAGGCCGCCGCCGCGGCGCGGATCGCTCATGCGCTGCCAGAAGCCGCCGCCCTGGCGCACCGCCAGCATGCAGGACGCGCACACCAGGAACGCCAGCCAAGCGGTCTTGGACTGTGCCAGGAACAGCACACCCAGCCCGAGCGCCCAGGCGCAGCGGTTGAGCCAGCGCCGCTGGAACGGCCGGCACCACAGCAGCAGCAGCGCGATCTGGGCCAGCATTCCCTGGGTCACCGGATGCGGCGTGAGGCCGCCGAAACGGGGCAGGCCGGGGATGAGTCCCTGCGAGTAGCCGACGTCCAGCACCAGGCGGATGTTGATGGGGATGAACAGCACACCGGCCAGCATCAGCACGAACAGCGCATTGCGCGCGCCGTCGAGGATGCGGTCACGCTCCTGAATGCCCACCAGGCAGGCGGCCGTGCCGATGGCCAGGCTGTAGATCAGGTCGTGGCTGATGGCGGGATGCGTTCCGAACACGGCCGGGATGCCGACCGTACCCAGCCAGTACAGCAGGAAGGACAGCAGCAGGATCACCGAGGGGGTGCGGCGGCCCAGCGAGAAGTGGTTGGCGATCTGCTCGGCCGACGCCAGCAGCAGCAGCAGCGAGATGCCGCGCTGCACCCAGGCGATCACCGTGGGGCGGGTCGGCTCGGCCACGGACTCCAGCTGGACATACAGCTGGGTCAGGTCGCGCCCGGATGCCAAGATGCTGACCGCGACGAAGAAAATGATGGCCTGGAAGACCAGGGGCAGCAGCCCCGACGAGGGCTTGTGTGCGGCCGGCTTCTTCATCATGGCTGTCCCTCCGGCTGGGGCGGCACCGGGCGCATGAAGGGCAGCACGCGGGCCAATGCGCCGCGGGCATGGCTGCCCAGCAGCTGCGGCACGCCCAGCAGCACCAGCAGGCCGGCCGCCAGGGCCGCCGCGCTGCCGGCCGACAGCGACGCCGCCGGCAGGGTGTGCGGGGCCACAGCCCATTGCCCGGCCCACACTGCGCCGGCGCACAGGAGGCTCAGCAGCAGGCCGCGGGCGGCGAACGGCAGCAGTTGCACCCAGCGCAGGTCCAGGGCGCGCAGGCCGGCCGCGACGATCATGACGGCGCGGGCCACGATGACGACGGCCGAGACGGCGGCGGCCGAGCGCAGGCCGCCCGGCGTCAGCAGCCACCAGGCCGGCAGCGCCAGGGCCAGCAACGGAAGCTGAAGCAGGGCCTCGTAGTGCCGGCGACCGGTGTTCCACAGCACCGGCGTGGACAGGCCCCAGCAGGCCCAGGCGGGCAGGCACAGGAACATCAGGGCGAGCACCCAGGCCGACTCGGCCCAGGCCGGGCCGTACAGCATCTGCACCAAGTCGGACGCCAGCAGGGCCAGCACCACCGCCACCGGCGTGACCAGCACCAGCACGCAGGCCAGCACCATCAGCCAGGCCTGGGCCAGCCGCTGCGGTTCGCCGCTCATCTTCGCGCCCGAGGACAGGAAGGCCGGCTGCACGGCGCTGACCAGCAGCGTGTTGGGAATGGTCGACAGGTTGTAGGCCAGGGTGTACAGGCCCACCGCCTGGGCGTTGAGCACGCGGCCGATGATCACGCGGTCGATGTTGCCCAGCAGCCAGTTGACGATGTTGGTGACGAAGACGGTCTTGCCCGTGCCCAGCGCATCCGCGCCGCCGGCATGCCGCAGCAGCGGCCGCATCGGATGGCGTCGCACCCACAGGCCGCCGGCCAGCGTCACTGCCGCCTGCACCACGCAGGCCACGGCCAGCGCGTCGGCGCCCCAGCCGGCCAGTGCCAGCGGCACGCCCACCGCCAGGTAGCCGGCGGCGTAGGCGAGCAGCTGCACCAGCCCGATGGCGCGGAAGTTCAGCTCGCGCTGCAGCAGGCACTGCGCCGTCGCGCTCATGGCCGTCAGCAGGCAGGCCAGCGACAGCCACTGCATCATGGTCTCGACGCGCGGGTCGTCGAAGAAGACGGCCAGGGCCGGGGCCGCCAGCAGCATGGCCAGCGCCGTGACCGCGCCGGCCAGGGTCTGCCAAGTGAAGGCGAAGCGGATGTCATTGTCATCGACACGCGGCTGCAGCATCAGGCTGTAGCTGAAGCCGTTGCCGGCCAGGAAGGTGGCGAAGGTGAGCATCGCGATGCCGATGCCATACACGCCGTAGTTGCCCGGGCCCAGCATGCGGGCCAGTGCCACCTGCGCGACCAGCTGCAGGCCGAAGCGGACCAGCGTGGTGAGGGCGCTCCACTTGAGCGCCCGCTCGGCCAGGTTGGAGAGTGGAGTTGCCGTCATCGGTTCCCTGCGCCGTGGCGCCGCAGGGCGATGCCGGACATCAGCGCGAGCGCCACCCACAGCAGCGCGGGGTCGTTGCGCTCCTCCTGCGCAGCGGCGGTTTCGCGCTGCACCGGCGCGACTTCGCGCTGGACGGCAGCGGTGCGCAGCACGGCGGGTTCGCGCACCACCGCGGTGGACGTCTTGATCAGGTCCGCGCCGCCGCGCAGCGGACCGGCCGCGGCAGGCGTGGACGCGGCGGCGCACTGAGCCGCTGCCAACGGGGCGAAAATACAAAGCACCATCGCGAGAATGGGGGCCTTCATAAGGAATGGGTCCTGGCAGTGAGTCCAAGGGAAATTCTGGGCCAGGGCTCAGCGCGCACACGTCGGAAAAGTCCTTCATGCGATGGCTCTTTCAGGCTATGCGGTCGGGCTCGCAGGGCGTGTCTGGCCACAATCCCGGCATGCAGCCTTCCATCGCCCGCGCGGGCTCCGCGCTTTTCTGCGCGGCCATCCTGCTCGGCACGCTGATGCCGGGCCCCTGGCGCGATGCCGCAGCACGGCCGTTCGAGCTGACCCTGGACCTGGGACTGGTGGCCCATGTGGTGCTGTTCGCCGGGCTGTGCCTGCAGCTGCCGTTCACGCGCTGGTGGGCCATGGCCTGGTGGCACGTGCCGGCGATCGGCCTGGGCCTGGCACTGCTGACGGAAGGGCTGCAGTCCTTCGTGCCGGGCCGCCATCCCAATCTGGCCGGCGTGCTGCAGGACCTGGCGGGCACGCTGATGGGCTGGGTTGCGGCGCGTACCTGGCAGGCGCGCCTGGCGGCCCGCACCGCCTGAGGGCCGGGGGCCGGGGGTCGGCCGTCAGGGCGCCGGCTGCGCGACGCGCGTGCCCAGCCTGAGCAGGCCGGTGGACAGGGCGGTGCCGGTGACGATCACGGCGCCGCACAGCAGCATCCAGGCCGTGAGCGCCTCCCCCAGGAACAGCACGCCGTAGACCACGGCGAACACCGGCAGGACGAAGGTCACGGCCAGCGCCCGGGCCGGGCCGGCCCGCTCGATCAGGCGGAAGAACAGCACATAGGCCAGGCCGGTGCACACCACGCCCACGACCAGCATCGCCAGCCAGGCGCGGCTGCCGGGCATCCGCGCCGGCCACAGCCACAGCGCCGGCAGGGCCAGGCCCAAGGTCGCGCCGAGCTGGCTGCCGGTGGCGGTCACCAGGGCCGGGACGCCGGCCAGGTAGCGCTTGGTGGCGCTGGCGGCGATGCCATAGCACAGGCAGGCGCCCAGGCAGGCCAGCACGGCCCAGCCGGCGGCCGCGCCCGAGGCGCCTGCCGTGAAGCTGGCCCGCTGGCCGGCCAGCAGGGCCACCCCCGCGAACCCCACCAGCAGGCCCAGGATGCGCGAGCCGGCCGGCCGGTCCTGCAGCCACAGCCAGGCGACCAGCGCGCCGAACATCGGCGCGGTGGCGTTGAGGATGGCCGACAGCCCGGTGGTGATGGACAGCAGGGCGAACGCGTACAGCGCGAACGGGATGCCCGAGTTCACCACGCCGATCAGGAAGGTGGCCTTCCAGTGCCGGCGCAGCTGGGGTCCGAGGCCGCGCACCAGCACCAAAGGCAGCAGGAAGGCCGCGGCGATGGCCACCCGCACCGCCGCCGTGGGCAGGGCGCCGAACTCCACCACCGCCAGCTGCATGAACAGGAACGAGGCGCCCCAGATGGCGGCCAGCAGGACGAAGTCGACGATGGCCGCGGGGGTCATGCGACGCCCTCGAGCCGCAGCAGGGCGGTCTTGCGCTCCAGCCCGCCGGCATAGCCGGTCAGGGCGCCGGCCTTGCCCAGCACGCGGTGGCAGGGCACCACGATGCTCACCGGGTTGCGGCCCACGGCCGCGCCCACGGCGCGCACCGCGGCCGGCTGGCCGATGCGCTCGCCCACGGCGCCATAGCTCAGGGTGGCGCCGCGCGGGATGCCGCACAGCGCCTGCCACACGGCCTGCTGGAACGGCGTGCCGGCCTGCAGGTCCAGCGGCAGGTCGAAGCGGACCAGTCGCCCGCCGAAGTAGGCATCGAGCTGCGCCAGCGTCTCGCGCAGCACCGCATGGGCGGGATCCGGGGCCCAGCCGGCGCTGCCCGCCGGCCAGTGGCGCTGGCCCTCGAACCACAGGCCGGCCAGGCCGCGCGGGCTGGCCGCGACCAGCATGGGACCCAGGGGGCTGGCATAGCCGGCGGTCGCCAGGGAAGGATGGAATCTCATACGGTCAGCCTCCAGCCGCCGCCGGTTCCCGGCGCACGGCTCTGGTTTCAGGGAGCGTCACGGCGCCGGGCGACGGTGCCGCCCAGGCGCGCACCACGGCATAGCTGCGCCAGGGTTTCCAGGCCTGGGACGCGGCCTCGGCCTCGCGGGCCGGGTTCTTCGCGCCGAGCACGCCCAGCGCCTTTTGCAGCGCCACGTCGCCGGCCGGGAAGGCGTCGGGCCAGCGCAGCGCGCGCATCGCGATGTACTGGGCCGTCCAGTCGCCTATGCCCGGCAGCTCGCGCAGCGCGGCGATGGTGGCGTGCACGTCGGCACCGCCGTGCAGCTGCAGGCCGCCACCGGCCACGGCGCGGGCCAGCGCCACGATGGCGGCCTGGCGCTGGCGCACGATGCCCAGCTGCCCCAGCGCGTCGCCCCCGGCCTGCGCCAGCACCGACGGGGCGGGGAACAGGCGCGTCAGCCCCGCCAGCGGCGTCTCCACGGGCTCGCCGAAGCGGTCCACCAGGCGCTGCGCCAGCGTGCGGGCGGCGGCCACCGTGATCTGCTGGCCCAACACCGCCCGCACCGCCAGCTCCCAGCCGCTGAGCGTGCCCGGCACGCGCAGGCCGTCGCCCTGCGGGAAGCTCGCGTGCAGCACTGCGTTGACGGCCTTGGGGTCGGCGTCCAGGTCGAGCGCGGCGCGCAGCCGCCGGATCACCAGCGGCAGCGCCTCCAGCAGCGAATCGGCGACCTGCAGCACCAGCTGGTGCCGGTCCTCGTCGAAGGTGCCCACCAGCCAGCCGCGGTGCACGCGGCCGCCGGCCTCGATGGCCAGCGTGCGTCCCAGGCGGCGCTGCGCTTCGTCGACGAACTCGACGCCCGCGATCACCCGCCTGGCGAAAAATCCCAGCATGGCCGCCACGTCGTAAGGCGGCCGGTAACCCAGGCGTATGCCCAGGCCGCCCGCGCCGCGTGCCGGGCCGCCTGCACGGCGCAGGCCGCTGGGGTTGAGGCCGTAGTGCTCGAGGAAGGCGGCATTGAAGCGGCGCACGCTGGCATAGCCGCTGATGAGCGCGACCTGGGTGACGGGCAGGTCGGTGTCGGCCAGCAGCTGCTTGGCCATCAGCAGCCGCCGCGTCTGCAGGTACTGCACCGGCGAGACGCCCAGCTGGGCCTCGAAGATGCGGCGCAGGTGGCGGTCGCTCACGCCCAGCCGCGCGGCCAGCTGGTCCATGGAGGGAGGGCCGCCGGGCCATGCGTCCGGCTCGTCCAGCAGCCGGGCCGCCTGCCGCGCCAGGATGGCGCTGGCGTCCTGCACCGACCAGGCCAGCGAGTGCGGCGCCAGCTCGGGCCGGCAGCGCAGGCAGGGCCGGAAGCCGGCGCGCTCGGCCGCGGCCGCATGGCCGAAGAAGCGGCAGTTCTCGCGCTTGGGCGTGCGCACGCTGCACACCGGCCGGCAGTAGATGCCGGTGGAGGTGACGCCGGTGAAGAAGCAGCCGTCGAAGCGCGCGTCCCGCGACTTGAGCGCCAGGTAGCACGTGTCGGCGTGCAGGGGTGCTTCGTGGTCGGGCGTCATGCGGGGCATCATAGCCAGCGCATGCACGGCGACTGGCCGTTTCCGGACACGTGCCTGCCTGGCCGTGGCTGGTCTTTTCGGGCCGGCGCGGGACGGATGGGCTGGCCATCCCTGCCACAATCTCGCGTTGTTTTTGGCTTCCGGGGAACACGAACACCATGCAACTGTCGCCATCCATCTTCAAGGCCTACGACATCCGCGGCATCGTGCCGTCCACGCTGGACGAGGAGGTGGCGCAGGCCATGGGCCGCGCCTTCGGCGCGGCCGCCCTGCGCGAGGGCGAGAAAGCCGTGGCCGTGGGCCGCGACGGCCGCTTGAGCGGCCCGGCCCTGTCGGCGGCCCTGGTGCGCGGCCTGGTGGCCTCGGGCATCGACGTGATCGACGTCGGCATGGTCACCACGCCCATGCTGTACTTCGCCGCCAGCACGCTGTGCACCTCGGGCATCCAGGTCACCGGCAGCCACAACCCCAAGGACTACAACGGCTTCAAGATGGTGCTGGCCGGGCGCGCCATCTACGGCGAGGAGATCCAGGCCCTGCGCCGGGCCATGGAAGGCCCGCAGCCCGACGCCCCGGCGCCCGGCAAGGTTCGCAACGTCAACGTGTTCGGCCCCTACCGCGACCGCATCGTGTCCGACGTCAGGCTGGCGCGGCCCATGAAGATCGTGGTCGATTCCGGCAACGGCGTGGCCGGCGCCTCGGCCCCGGCCATCCTCCGCGCGCTGGGCTGCGAGGTGGTGGAGCTGTACAGCGAGGTGGACGGCAACTTCCCCAACCACCACCCCGACCCCAGCAAGCCGGAGAACCTGAAGGACCTGATCGCCGCCCTTAGGACTAGCGGCGCCGAGCTGGGCCTGGCCTTCGACGGCGACGGCGACCGGCTGGGCATCATCACCCGCGGCGGCAACAACATCTACCCCGACCGGCAGATGATGCTGTTCGCCCGCGACGTGCTCACCCGCGTGCCGGGCGGCACCATCCTGTTCGACGTCAAGTGCACGCAGCGCCTGGCGCCCGCCATCCGCGAGGCCGGCGGCCAGCCGCTGATGTACAAGACCGGGCACTCGCTGATCAAGGCCAGGATGAAGGAGGTGGATTCCCCGCTGGGCGGCGAGATGAGCGGCCACATCTTCTTCAAGGAGCGCTGGTTCGGCTTCGACGACGGCACCTATGCCGGCGCCCGGCTGCTGGAGATCCTCTCGCGCTCGCAGGACCCGAGCGCCGTGCTGGACCAGCTGCCCACCAGCCACTCCACGCCCGAGCTGAACGTCAAGTGCCAGGAAGGCGAGCCGCACGCCCTGGTGGCGCAGCTGACCCAGAAGGCGAAGTTCGCCGCGCCGGCCGAGGTCTCCACCATCGACGGCGTGCGCGTGGACTGGCCCGACGGCTTCGGCCTGATCCGTGCCTCCAACACCACGCCGGTGCTGGTGCTGCGCTTCGAGGGCCACACGCCCGAGGCGCTGCACCGCATCGAGGCCGAGATGCTGGCCTTGCTGCGCAGCGTCAAGCCGGACGCGTCGTTCGCCGAGGCGGCTCATTGAACGAATGACGCCCCCACCCTTGTCACTGCGTGTACTGCGCTGCCCCCCGAGGGGGCCGTGGGCGCCTTAGGGCGGCCCGGCGGCGCCCAAGTCCGCATGCGCGTCCTGATCGTCAAACTGTCATCGCTTGGCGACGTGGTCCATGCCATGCCGGCGGTGCAGGACATCCGCCGCGCGCGGCCCGACGCGGTGATCGACTGGGTGGTGGAGCAGGGTTTCGCGCCGCTGGTGCAGCGCTGCGAGGGCGTTGCGCGGGTCATTCCCTGCGAGCTGCGGCGCTGGCGCAAGTCGGCCCTGTCGCGCCAGACTCGGCACGAATGGCGCGCTTTCCGCGAGGCGCTGCAGCACGAGGCCTATGACGCCGTCATCGACCTGCAGGGCCTGACCAAGTCGGCCCTGGTGGCGCACACCGCGCGGCTCGCGCCCGGCGGCAAGCGCTACGCGCTGGCCAACCAGACCGAGGGCTCGGGCTACGAGGCGCCCACCCGCTGGGTGGCCGACGTGGCGGTGCGCGTCGAAACGCGCATCCATGCGGTGGACCGTTCGCGCCAGCTGTGCGCGCGGGCCCTGGGCTACACGCCCGGGCCGGCCGAGCACTTCGGGCTGCTGGCCCGCGGCGCTGCCGGCAGTGCCGCGGGGCAGGAGGTCGCGCTGGTCCACGGCACCTCGCGCGACGACAAGCTCTGGCCCGAGGCCCACTGGGTCGCCCTGGGGCGCCGCCTGGCGAGCGCCGGCTTCGCCCTCGGCCTGCCGCATGGCAGCGAGGCGGAGCGCGCGCGCAGCGAGCGGCTGGCCGCCGCGCTGGGCGCCGCCGCCCGCGTCTGGCCGCGGCTGGACCTGGGCCTGCTCGCCGACCGGCTGGCCGGCTGCGCCGGCGTGGTCGGCGTGGACAGCGGCCTGTCGCACGTGGCCACCGCGCTGGACCGGCCGCACGTGCAGGTCTACAACTTCGACACCGCCTGGCGCACCGGCCCGGTGGGCCGCCCCCGGCAGGTCGCCGTCTACGCCGCGCCCACGCCGGCGGTGGACGCGGTGTGGCAGGCCTGGCAGACCGTCCACGGCGCCGCAGGCGCCGGGGTGGGCGGCGCGCAAGCCCTGTGATCCGCGCGCTGTACTCGCTGGTGATGAGCGGCGCGCAGCCCCTGCTGCGGCGCAAGCTGCGCCGGCGCGGCGAGGCCGAGCCGGGCTACCTGGAGGCCGTCGACGAGCGCTTCGGCCGTTACAGCGGCCCGGCCCGGCCCGGAGCGCTGTGGATCCATGCCGTGTCCCTGGGCGAGACGCGCGCCGCCGCCATCCTGGTCGGCGCGCTGCGCCGGCGCGAGCCGGGCCTGCGCCTGCTGCTGACGCACGGCACCGCCACCGGCCGGGCCGAGGGCGCGCGCCTGCTGCGCGAGGGCGACACCCAGGCCTGGCTGCCCTGGGACACGCCGGGGGCGGTGGCGCGCTTCCTCGACCACTTCCGGCCCTGCGCCGGCGCGCTGATGGAGACCGAGGTCTGGCCCAACCTCACCGCCGCCTGCGCCCGGCGCGGCGTCCCGCTGGCGCTGGCCAACGCGCGGCTGTCGGCCAAGTCGCTGGGCCAGGCCCTGCGCATCGCGGCGCTGGCCCGACCCGCGTACGGCGCCCTGGCGGCGGTGTGGGCGCAGACCGAAGCCGACGCCCAGCGCCTGGCGCAGGTCGGCGCGCGCGTGAGCGGCGTCTTCGGCAACCTGAAGTTCGACGCCCAGCCCGATGCCGCCCTGCTGGACCGGGGCCGGGCCTGGCGCCAGGCCCTGGGACAGCCGGTGGTGATGTTCGCCAGCTCGCGCGAGGGCGAGGAGGCGGAGTTCTTCCGCGTCCTGCAGGCGGATCGGGAGCTGGCCCACGCCGGCCGGGCGCGGGGCGCCATCGACGCCACGGCGCCCGGGGTGCGCTGGCTGGTGGTGCCGCGCCATCCCCAGCGCTTCGACGAGGTGGCGGCGCTGGCGGCACAGGCCGGCTTTCGCGTCTCGCGGCGCAGCGGCTGGTCCGACCTGGCGGGCCCCGCCGACGCTGCCGAGATCTGGATCGGCGACTCGCTGGGCGAGATGCCGCTGTACTACGGCCTGGCCGATGTCGCCCTGCTGGGCGGCAGCTTCGCGCCGCTGGGCGGGCAGAACCTGATCGAGGCCGCGGCCTGCGGCTGCCCCGTGGTCATGGGCCCGCACACCTTCAACTTCGCCGAGGCGGCGCAGCTGGCCGAAGCCGCCGGCGCGGCCGTGCGGGTGGGCTCGATGGACGACGGCGTGCGCCAGGCCGCCGACCTGCTGGCCGGCACCGGGCGCCCCGCGGCCAGCGCACAGGCCGCGCTGGCCTTCGCCGGGGCCCACCGCGGTGCGGCCGAGCGGACCGCGCGGGCGTTGCTGGAACTGGCGGCACCCAGGCCATGAAAAAAGGCGGCGCAGGCCCCGCCTGCGCCGCCCACGGTACGGGGCTTTTCTTCAGTTGAACTGCGCGTCCTGCGGCGCCAGCTCAATCCAGTCGATATCGAGCGGCTCGCCGTCCTTGCTCAGGGTGATGACGTTGGTCCCGCTGGGCAGCGCCGTGGTGAGCAGCTTGAGCCAATGCCAGTTGCCTGACGTGCCGCCATGGGCCACGGTGTGCGAAACACCGTTGAGCACCATGGTCAGGTTCTGCGGCACCTGGGCGCGGTAGCCGATACGGATGGCGTAGGTGCCTGCAGCCACGTTGGGGAAAGTCGCCGTAAGCCGGTTGCTGCCCGTGGTGAAGGGGCCCACGTAGCCGGTGCCGTCGTAGCCTGGCACGTCCGTCCTGACGGATGCGCCCGTGCCGCTGACCGCGGCGTTCTCCGCCTGGATCCGCTTGGTGACCGGCAGGCTGGCGGGCGTGCCGCCGGAGGGGACGATCTCGAAAGCGTCAACGGCCATCCACCCCCACTCCTTGCGGAAACCAACCGTGTTGGTGCCGGCGGCCAGGGGCACGCCGCTGAGGGTCTTGTAGCCCCACGGGCTGCCGGTGCCGGGGAAGCTGTGGCTCTGCGGCCTGCCGTTCACAAGCACCTCGTTGTACTGCAGGCCGCCGGAGTTGTAGCGGATGCGCAGGTCGTAGGTGCCGGCGGCCACGTTCGTGAAAGCGACCTGCACGGAGTCGCCGTCATTCGCAAAGGGACCGACGAAGCCGGAGCCCTCGTAACCCGCATGGTTGGCGTTCACCGTCACGTTCCCTGTCAGCGTCCCGTTCTCTGCCTGGATCTTGCTGCCGGACGGCACGGCGGCGGGCGCCGTCGGGTTCCACCAGTTGCCCGATGCCACGATCATGGGGATCAGCATCAGCTCCGCCTCGTAGTAGGTGGCCTGGAACTGCTGCGCCGAGAACGTCCACAGGCTGTTGAGGAAAGGCTGCAGGCTGCTGTCGACGATGGCGCCGGCCAGCATGGGGCCGATGGTGCCCTTGGGGTACCAGTTGTTCAGGTAGGGCCGGTAGTAGCAGGTGCCGAGCTGGCCGGCCAGGGTGTAGCCGATGGCCGTCTTGCCCGGATCGCCGCCGGTGTCGGCGACGAAGAAGTTCATCATCTTCAGCACGATGGCGCGAACGCGGTTGTCGCCGGAGAAGACGTAGTCCGTGCCGAAGCGCCACGGGTTGCGCTGCGCATTCGCGAAGTAGTCACCGTCGGTGGCGGTGCCGTCTCCCATGGCCTGCGTGCAGGCCACGGACCCGGGGCTGGGCGCCGGCGAGCTGTCGGTGTACTTGATGAAATCGGGCTGCAAGCCCGCCGCCGGTGAGTAGCCGGCGATGACCTGCTCCAGCAGCAGCAACTGCTTGTCGACCACCAGGTCCCAGAACGCATCGCCCGTGGCCTGCCGGAAAGCGCGGAAGTGGCCGAACATGAAGTCGGAAGTACGCGAGGTGTTTTCCGTGGGCCGCCCGCGCAGGCGCCCGTCGGAATAGGTGCTCCAGGCCTTGAGCGCGTTGATGGTCCTGATCGCCTCCTGCCGGTAGTTCCATGCGCCGGCGGAGCCCCACTGGCGGTCGGCCATCAGCAGCGCCATGGCGATGTCCAGGTCGCCGTCGGTGGCGGGCCACCGGCCGTACTGGGGGCCGGTGTGCGAGCCGTCCGGCATCAGCGTCCATTCCATCAGGTAGGGCCAATGCGAGGCGTAGCGGTTGTAGCCGTCGTCGTGGTAGTTGGCCAGTCCGTCGGCCGGGCGGGCCCGGGCGGTGGTCAGCAGGCCGTCGAAGATCTGCTGCGCTTCGGTATCCGCGCCGGCCATCAGCACGGCGATCAGCATGCCGTAGCCGATGCCTTCGGACACCGTGAGCCGCTCGGGCGTGGGCGAGTCGCTGAACTTGACGGCCATGCCGCCCGGGATGGTGGGGATGCTGCGCGCCAGGCGCTGCGTCTTCCACATCTGGTACTTGTCGCGGATGGTCTGGTCCATCTGCGCGGCGGTCTGGTTGTTCACCTTCACGCCATGCGGATAGGGATCGAGACGGGCGCCGAAGGGATAGGACGGCGGTGCGGCGTGCACCGATGCACCGGCCAGGGCCAGGGCGAGCGACAGCAATGCCGCTGTCTTGCAAAGCGGATTCATAAGAGTCCTTCGTGAAAGGTTGTGGTGGTTCTTCTGGTCCCTGGGCCTCCCGGGCCCCAGGGGGTTTCACGAGCCTCGGCTGCATGCGACATCGAGGGCTCGGCGGCGTCGGGCACGGTTTCCCGAAGACGTGTCAGCACCCGCGCGGCGGCGCGCGCGGCAGATGGATCAGCATGAGCTCCTCCCTACGGACGAGCCAAGCATGCTTCAGGAATCCTATGCCGTCAAAGCTGAGCTTGAAAACGATGGACTACGCCGCCGCAAGTTTGGAAAACCTTCTCCCGCATGCGGCCGGCCATGTACTTTCTGTTTTTCCTTATTCAGAGAAGAAAGTCACGGTCCGGCGACGAAGTGGATGCCTCTTCCAGCGGCGGCGGAGCACCGCCTTGCTCATCAATCTGAGGCGGACAACCTTTGCCGACCAGTACTGCGCGCCAGACGCTGAGCTTGCAAGCGCCTTATTACTGCTGTTGCAGATGGAGAAACCTGTTCACATGTGCAATCCCAACAATGTACTTCCCGTTTCTAAATATTCAGGGAGATAAGTGATGGTTCTTTCCACGAAGTGGATGCCTGTTGTCGGCTTTTTGTTTGCGCTGGCTGCCTGCGGCGGTGGCGGTAGTAGTGGCGGTGGCGAATCCGCCAGCGGCAGTGCCAGCGGCACCGGCGTGGTGACCGTCGGCGGTGGCGAGACCGGAGGCGGCGGCAGCACCGGAAGTGATACGCCGCCCACGGCTGAGTGGGTCGGCTCCGTCATGGTGGGCGATCAGGCGGGGGACCAGACCACGCCGGGGATTGCGCGCCTGAGTTCAGGCGAGTCGGTCGTGGTGTGGACGGCGGCCGACCGCACCATCCGCGCGCGCCGCTACAACGACGCCGGCGCGACCGTGGGCGCCGAGATCGTGGCCAACACCGGCACCGCACCGGCTTTGGCAGCCGGCGTTGCCGCCCTGGCCAATGGGGGCTTCGTGGTCACCTGGATGGCGCAGGACGGCACGACTCCGTCACGCACCGGCACCCACGAGTACCCGCTGATGAACGTCTACGCCAAGCGGTTCGACAGCACGGGCGAGCCCGTCGGTCCGCAGATCAAGCTGAGCAATGAGAGCAGTTATTACTTCTCGCAGGTGGTTCCTGTCGCGCTCGCCGACGGCGGCTATGTCGTCGTCTGGGCCTGGGATGTGGCATTTCCCGACATGCCCTACTACGGCGGGCCATCGCTGCGCCTGCGCAAGGTGGATGCAGCCGGCAATCCGGCCTCGCCGGAGCAGCCGGTGGACGCGCAATATGACGGGACTGCAGTGCGCTTCTCGGCCGCACCGATGGCCGACGGAGGGTTCATCGTGTTCTGGCAAGGTAGGTCGTATTCCCGTATCGACGCACCCAGTGGTGTGCGCCTGTCGCGGTTCGATGCCACGGCCACGCTGACAGGGCCCACAAGGACGCTGGATGGATCGGGTACCGGGGGTTTTGACGTGGCGAGTACCGCCTACAACCCTGCCATAGCGACCCTGCGAGACGGCGGCTATGTGCTGGCGTGGCAGAGCGGCGATTCGCTGGTGATGCAGCGCTTCAATGCCGCGGGGACTGCGGCGACCTCGAAGCAGCCTCTCGGGCCGCGGATTGCCCCGACGGGATACGGGAGCGCTCCCCCGATGGCCCACCCGATGCTGGCGGCGCTGAGCAATGGAGGGTTCGTGGTGGCATGGCACATCCGAGAAGATGCCTATCCGGCCGTCACCTACCGATTCAGCGCCAGGCGCTTCGACGCCAGCGGCGCTGCAGCAGGCGAGACCCTTCCGCTGGGTTCGTACACTACCGCTTCGGAAAACCTTGGGCCGGGTCGGGTGGGGTGCCCGTGCAGCGCCGCTGCACCCAGCAGCAATGGCCACTTTTTCCTCGTGAGCCAGTGGCATGACGCCGCGACCGGCTGGGACATCCGCCTGACGCGCCAGTAGCGCCTCCCACCGCGCGGCGCACCAGCCGCCGCGCGGCGCCAGCGCCTCAGCGCACCACCAAAGCGTTCAGCCGCGCCAGGTCCTGCTCGGTCAGCGTGCCGTTGGCCTGGCGCAGGCGCAAGGTGCCCAGCAGCACGTTGTAGCGGGCCTGGGCCAGGTCGCGCTTGGTCTGGAACAGCTGGCTCTGGGCGTTGAGCACGTCGATGTTGATGCGCACGCCCACCTGGTAGCCCAGGCGGTTGGCCTCCAGCGCGCTCTGGCTGGAGGCCTCGGCTGCCTCCAGCGCGCGCACCTGGCCCTGGCCCGAGACCACGCCGAAGTACGCGGTGCGGGTGGCCTGCGCCACGTTGCGCCGCGCGGCCTCCAGGTCGGCCTGGGCGCGCTGTTCCAGCGCCAGGGTCTCGCGGATGCGGTTCTGGGTGGCGAAGCCGGCGAACAGCGGCAGGTTGAAGGCGATGCCGACCTGCCCCGTGTTGCTGCGCGAGGCCCCCGCGAAGGTGGTGCTGCCGCTGGGGTTGCGGTTGAGGTTGTAGCTGGCCTGCAAGTCCACCGTCGGCTTGTGGCCGGCCTCGGCCTTCTCGGTCTCCAGCTCGGCGATCTCGCGCGCGATGCGGGCCTGCTGGATCTGCGGGCTGGCCTGCTCGGACTGCTGGACCCAGGCGCTGACGTCGTCGGGCTGCGGGGCCGGCAGCACCAGCGGGGTGGCCAGCGGCACCGGCTGCGCGTCGTCCTTGCCGACCAGGGTGTCCAGCGCCAGCCGGTGCACGCGCAGGTCATTCTCGGCGGCGATCTCCTGCGCCGTCACCAGGTCGAAGCGCGCCTGCGCCTCGCGGGTGTCGGTGATGGTGGCGGTGCCGACCTCGAAGTTGCGCCGGGCCGAGGCCAGCTGCTCGGCCACCGCGGTCTTTTGCGCGCGCACGAAGGCCAGCGTGTCCTGCGCCGCCAGCACGTCGAAGTAGGCCTGGCTCACGCGGATGATCAGGTCCTGGTTGGCCGCCGTGAGCTGGGCGCCGGCCAGCTCGGCCTGGCGCTTGCCCTGCTCCCAGGTGGCGAAGTTGGCCGGGCGGTACAGCGGCTGCGAGGCCGACAGCGTCGCGTTGCGGTTGTTGAAGCCGCGGTCGGTCTCGACACCGCCCACGGTGCTGTCGAACTGGGTGCGGTTGACGCCGGCCGACAGGCCGGCCTGCGGCAGGATGCCCGCGCGCGCCTGCTCGGCCCGGTGCAGGTTGGCGTCGTACTGGGCACGGGCCGACTGCCAGGTGGCGTCGTAGCCGCGGGCCGCTTCGTACAGCTCCAGCAGCGTCTGCGCCCGGACCGGGGCGGCGAGGAGGGTCGCGCCCAGCAGCGCCAGCGGCACCGGCGAGAAGCGGGGAAGGGGCCGCGGCAGCGGGGTCATGGTGCTCCTTGGGGTGGGTCAGTAGCGCGGCACGCCGGCGTCGCGCTCGGCCGACCAGGCGTCGATGCCGCCGGCGATGTTGGCGACCTGGCCGAAGCCCTGCTGCGCCAGGAACATCGCCACCCGCTGGCTGCGCGCGCCGTGGTGGCACAGGCAGGCGACCGGCCGCTGCGGGTCCAGCTCGCCCAGCCGTGCCGGCACCTGCCCCATGGGGATGGTCACCAGGTCGAAGCCCTGGGGCCGCACGGACGCCGCGCGCAGCTCGCCCGCCTCGCGCACGTCCAGCACCACCGGGGCCTGCCCGGCGTGCCGCTGCAGCCAGGCGTCGAGTTCGCCGGGGCGCACCTGTTCGATCATGCTGTTGCCTGCCGTATCAGAAATGGAAGCGCGACGGCTCGGGGAAGTTCAGCAGGCGCGGCGCCACCGTGTCCCAGCGCTGCACCGTCGTGTAGGTGGTCTCGCCGGTGCGCGTGATCAGCGTGGCGCGCATCACCGGCTCGCTGCCGACGATGGCACCCAGGCGGCCGCCCACCTTCAGCTGCAGCAGCAGGGCCTGCGGCACCTCGGCCACCGAGCCGCTGAGCAGGATGACATCGAACGGGCCCTCGGCGGCCAGGCCGCGCGAGCCATCGGCCTCGCGCACGTCCACCTGGGTGATGCCCGCGCGCTGCAGGTTGGTCCGCGCCATGGCGGCCAGCTGCGGGTCGATCTCCAGCGTGATGACGCGCTGCGCGCGGCCGGCCAGCAGGGCGGCCATGTAGCCCGAACCGGCGCCGACCTCCAGCACCTTGTCGTGGCGCTGCGGGTTCACGTCCTGCAGCAACCGGGCTTCCACCTTGGGCGCCAGCATGCAGCGGCCGCTGGCCAGGGCCTGCTCGGCCGGGGAGGCCAGCGGGATTTCCATGTCGACGAAGGCCAGGGCGCGGTGCGCCGGCGGCACGAAGTCTTCGCGCCGCACCTCGGCCAGCAGCTCCAGCACGTCGGGATCGAGCACGTCCCAGGGGCGGATCTGCTGCTCGATCATGTTGAAGCGGGCTTGTTCGAGGGAGTTCATGTCTTGGGAAGGGATTCGCGGTCGGGACAAACGGACGATTCTAGGGAAGCTCTGGACAAGTCGCGCCGTGCGCGACGGGACTTTTCCGGGATGAGCCGCAAGGCGCCGGACCCAGGGCAAGCCTGGACGGCTTGCCTGGTCCGGCAACGCCGCGGATCGCCCGGAAAAGCCCGTCCCCGGAGGGTCTCGGCCCAAAACCGGTGTCTTGCCCACCAAGTTTCTTGCCCGTGCGTGCAGCACGGGCTGCGAAACGTTGGCGGCCAATCCATCCGGTTTTGGGCTCGAGCGCGCACGGCGGGACTTGCTCAGAGCTTGCCTAGGAGCGGCCCGAGCAGAAGCCCTGCAGCAGCGTCTGCGCGGTGGCGCGCACGTAGCGCAGGGGGTCGATGGGGTCGCTGCACGGCACGCAGGCGCCCAGCGAGTGCTTGTTCATCACCAGGAAGATCATGGGCGCGATCACCGCGTAGATCGCGTGGTCGATGTCGGGGACCTGGAACTCGCCGCGCTCCACCCCGCGCTGCAGGATGCGCCGCAGCAGCGTCTGGCCGGGCAGGATCACCTCGCGCTGGTAGTAGGCGGCCACCTCGGGGAAGTTCTGCGCCTCGCTGACCATCAGCTTGGTGATGCCCGAGGCGCGGGTGGCGCCTATGCGCTCCCACCAGGCCAGCATGAAGAATTCCAGCATCTCGGCGCTGCTGCCCTCGAAGGCCGCGAACTCCTGGTTCCATTCGGCGAACCGGCCGGCGATGTTCTCGCGCACCACGGCCTTGAACAGCTCCTCCTTGCTGGGGAAGTACAGGAACAGCGTGCCCTTGGAGACGCCGGCGCGGGCCGCGACTTCCTCGGCGCGGGTGGCGGCAAAGCCTTTTTCGACGAACAGGTCCAGGGCGGCGTCCAGCAGCTCACCCGGCCGCGCCTCCTTGCGGCGCTCGCGCTTGGCCTGGACCCCGTCGCCGGGGTCGCCGCCGGGCTTGTCCTGCCGGCCGATGAGCTTGGAAAGGGAGGGCATGTTAATGACTGACTGGTTAGTAATGTAGCCAGGCCCGGCGCATCCCGTCAACCATTCCCCGCGCCTCCACTCAGGTCGCCGCCTGCAGCGCCAGCCACTCGCGCAGGATCTGCCGCGTGGCCGCCAGGCCCTGGCCCGAGGGCAGCCATTCCAGCGCCGGCCGCTCGCGCGGGACGACGAAGCCGGTGGGCGCGGGCAGCACCTCGAAGCCGGCGCGGCGGAACTCGACCACGGCCCGCGGCAACTGCCAGGTGTCGGTGACCAGGGCGATGCGGTCCACGCCGTCCCGGCGCATCAGCGCGCGCATCTGCTGGGCGTTCTCCGCGGTGTCGCGCGAGCGGCCCTCCACCCAGCGCAGATCCGCGCCGAAGTCCTCGCCGGCGGCGCGGCGTGCCACCTCGGCTTCGGAAGGCGCCGCCGTGCCCAGCGCCGACCAGGCCACGCCGCCGCTGAAGCCCAGCGGCAGGCCGGTGGCCCGCGCCAGGCGCACGCCATAGCGCAGCCGCGACCAGGTGTTGGCCGAGGGCTGGGCCTGCCCGTATTCCGGCGCCTGCGGCAGCACGCCGCCGCCCAGCACCACCACGGCCTGCACGCCGGCCGCGCGCAGCTCGGCCGCCGTCACCGGCCGCACCGGCGGCAGCAGCTGCCGCGCCAGCGCCACCGCCACCGCGTGGCTGCTCAGGGCCCACAGCAGGGCCAGCCCAGCCAGGCCCAGCAGCAGGCCCAGGCGGCGCCGGGCCCAGGCCAGCGCCAGCCCCAGCAGCGCGAGCAACAGGGGCCCGGACGGCGGCAGCACGACGGCGGCCAGGAAAGTCTTGATTTCACCCGCTTGCATAGGGGCGCCATGGTAGCGGCGGGCCGGTACCGCACCGGCAGGCTACAGTGGACGGCTGTCAAGGAGACGCGAGCATGAGCGACCAATCAACCATCGTGCTGGGAGGCGGCTGCTTCTGGTGCACCGAGGCGGTGTTCAAGGAAGTGCGCGGCATCACCGACGTGGAATCCGGCTACAGCAACGGCCATGTGCAGCGGCCCAGCTACGAGCAGGTGTGCACCGGCGCCACCGGCCACAACGAGGTGGTGAAGCTGACCTATGACCCCGGGCAGATCAGCCTGCGGCAGATCCTGGAGATCTTCTTCGTGGTGCACGACCCGACCACGCTGAACCGCCAGGGCAACGACGTGGGCACGCAGTACCGCAGCGGCATCTACACCACCACGCCCGAGCAGAAGGACGTGGCCGACGCCATGATCCGCGAGATGGGCCAGGAGAAGCTGTTCGGCAAGCCCATCGTGACCGAGGTGCTGCCGCTGTCCAACTACTGGCCGGCCGAGGAGTACCACCAGGACTTCTTCGAGAAGAACCCCCACCAGGGCTACTGCATGGCAGTGGCGGCGCCCAAGGTCGCGAAGTTCCGCAAGACCTTTGCCGAACTGACCAGGGCCCCGGCCTGAGCGGTGGCGGCGGGCCTGCGCACGTGATCGAGACCCGGGGCCTGCGCTTTCGCTACCCCGCGGGCGGCGACCTGGCCTTCGCGGACCTGGCGGTGCCGCAGGGTGGGCGGCTGGTGCTGCGCGGGCCTTCGGGCGCGGGCAAGTCGACTTGGCTGGCGCTGGCGGCGGGCCTGCTCACGCCCGGCGCGGGCAGCATCGCGGTGGCCGGGCAGCCGCTGCAGGCCCTGCGTCCCGCCGAGCGTGACCGCTGGCGCGGCCGGCACCTGGGCTTCCTGCCGCAGAAGCTGCACCTGAGCGACGCGCTCACGGTGCAGGAGAACCTGGCCCTGCCTTTCTACGCCGCCGGCCTGCCGGTGGACCGGGCCGCCATCGCCCGGGTCCTGGACGCGCTGGGCGTCGCCCCGCTGGCCGGGCGCCGGCCGCAGCATCTGTCGGGCGGGCAGGCCCAGCGGGTCGCGCTGGCACGCGCCGTGCTGCTGTCGCCGCGGGTGCTGCTGGCCGACGAGCCGACCGCCAGCCTGGACGACGCGGCTGCCGACGCCGCGCTGCGCGTGCTGGACGAGAGCGCCAGCCGCTGCGGCGCCACCCTGGCGGTGGCCACGCACGACCGGCGCGTGCTGCAGGCCTTCCCCGGGGCCGTGGTGCATGAGATCGGACCCGGGTCGGCCGTCGCGTCGGCCGCGGCACCATGAACACGGCGACCCTCGCCTTGCGCTACCTGTGGTCGCGTCCGCTCACGGCGCTGCTCAACCTGCTGCTGCTGACCCTGGGCCTGGCCGCCATCACCTTCGTGGTGCTGGTGGGCGAGCAGGCCGGCCGCGCCTTCGAGCGCGACCTTGCGGGCATCGACCTGGTGGTGGGCGCCAAGGGCAGCCCGCTGCAGCTGATCCTGGCCGGCGTGTTCCAGATCGACGTGCCGCCCGGCAACGTGCCGCTGGCCGAGGTGCGGGCCCTGCAGAAGCACCCGCAGGTGGCCCGGCTGATCCCGCTGTCCATGGGCGACAGCCTGCGCGGCCACCGCATCGTGGGCACCACGCCCGACTACCTGGCGCACTATGGCCTGTCGCTGGCCCGGGGGCAGGGCGGCTTTGGCCCCATGGAAGCCCTGCTCGGCGCGGGCGTGGCCCGGGCCACCGGCCTGGCACCCGGCGAGGCCTTCGTCGGCAACCACGGCCTGGGCGGCGGCGGCCACGCCCACGGCGACACGCCCTACCGCGTGGCCGGCGTGCTGGCGCCCTGCGGCTGCGTGGCCGACCGGCTGGTGCTGACCTCGCTGGAATCGGTGTGGCGGGTGCACGAGGACGCCACCACGGCCGACGAGGAGGACCGCCGGCTGCTGCAGGCCGAGCGCGAGGTGACCCTGGCCCTGATCGCCTACCGCACCCCGCTGGCCGCCGTGAGCTTCCCGCGCATGGTCAACGCCACCACCGCCATGCAGGCCGCCGCGCCGGCTGTCGAGGTGACGCGGCTGGCGCGGATGCTGGGCGTGGGCGGCGACGTGCTGCGCGGCCTGGGGCTGGTGCTGCTGGCCACGGCGGCCCTGTCGGTGTTCATCGCCCTGTGGAACGCGGTGCGCGAGCGGCGGGCCGACCTCGCCATGCTGCGCATGCTGGGCGCCACGCCGGCGCGGGTGGCGGCCCTGGTGGTGTGCGAGGCGCTGTGGCTGGCCCTGATCGCCTGCGTGCTGGGGCTGGCCGCCGGCCACGCCCTGGCGGCTTTGGTAGGCTACGTGCTGGCCGCGCAGCAATCGCTGCCGCTGTCCGGCGCGGTCTGGCTGGCGCGGGAACTGTGGATCCCTGCCGCGGCGCTGGCCGTGGCCGTGGTCGCCGCGCTGATCCCCGCGCTCAGCGCCTACCGGGTCGACGTGGCCCGCCTGTTGCAATCGAGGTGAACCAGACATGAACCGACTGCTGATCGCGCTGCTGCTGGCTCCGCTGGCCGCCCTGGCCCAGGGCCAGCACGGCGCCGAGGACATCAAGAAGGACGTGCAGCGCCACCGCGCGATGGCGGCGGCCCACGAAGCGGCCGCCAGGTGCCTGGAGTCCGGCAAGGGCCACGACGCCTGCCAGAAGGAACTGCAGGCCGCCTGCAAGGGCCTGGCCATCGGAAAATACTGCGGCATGCGGCACGAACACTGAGCCACGCCACTTCTCCGGGAGCCTTGCCATGAAACTGCGTTGTTCCGTTTCCTTCCTGCTCGCCGCCTTGCTGGCCGCCTCCGCCATGGCGCAAACGGCGGCGCCCCTGGGCTCGCCCTTGCCGCAGGGGACGGGCCCCGGCGTGCACAGCCCCGACAGCCCGTTCAAGCCGCTGCCCCAGCGCAGCGACGTGGTGCCCTGGTCGGTGCTGACGGCGGTCAAGACCCGGGTCGAGAAGAACCGGGTGCTGCCGGCCTTCAAGCCCGAGCAGCTCGCGCTGAACCAGAAGACGCAGCGCCTGCAGGGCTTCATGATGCCGCTGGAGCCGGGCGAGAAGCAGCGCCATTTCCTGCTCAGCTCGGTGCCGCTGACCTGCGGCTTCTGCGTGCCCGGCGGGCCGGAGAGCATGGTCGAGGTCAAGACCAGGTCGCCGGTGGCCTACACGATGGAGCCGGTGACGGTGGAGGGCCAGTTCGCGGTGCTGAACGACGATCCCTACGGCCTGTACTACCGCATCACCGACGCGGTGGGCGTGAAATAGGACCGAGGCTGCCGTTCGTGCGCTCCTCGCGGTTCTTGGTTGTCCTGCTGCTGGCGTTCGCTCTCATCGGGGCGCAGGCGTTGGGGCTGATGCACCGCCTCGTCCATGGGCCGCAGGCGCACCTGGCGCATGCGCTGCAGGGCGGCGGCGGGCATGCGCACGAGCACCCACAGGCACACGACCATGAGCATGACGATGACCATGCGGGTCACCACCATCACGACGGCACCGGCTGGGCTGCTGCCCTGTTCGCCGGCCATGACGACGAGTCCACCTGCCGGCTGTTCGACCCGCTGAGCCACGAGGGTCTGCCCGGCGTGCCGATGCTGGCGCTGCCGCTGGCCTTGAGCACCTTCTTCCTCGACCGGTTCCAGGGCGACTTCCTCGTCCGCTGGGCCGCGCTGTTCGACGCGCGCGGCCCGCCCGCGCTCCGCTGATTCCCGCTGACCAGGGCTGCACCGGGCGCTTGTGTCCGGTGCAGCTGCTTTTTTCTTGCGCAATCACCGGAGCTTCACTTGAATACCCTCTTTCCCCGTAGCGCCATGAGCGCTGCCGTCGCCTGCCTGGGCCTGGGTGCCCACGCGCAATCCCAACCCGATTCGCCCGCGGTGCTGCCTCAGGTCACCGTGACCGGCAACCCGCTGGGTGCGACCGACCTGGCCGTGCCGGCCGAGCGCTACGGCGGCACCGGGCTGCTGCTGCGCTCGCAATCCACCCTGGGCGAGACGCTCAACCACACCCCCGGCGTTTCCAGCACCGGGTTCGGGCCCAACGCCAGCCGGCCCGTCATCCGCGGCCTGGACGGCGACCGCATCCGCATCCTGAACAACGGCGGCGCCAGCGTCGATGCCTCCGGCCTGAGCTTCGACCATGCGGTGCCGCTGGACCCCATCGCGGTGGACAGCATCGAGGTGCTGCGCGGCCCCGGTGCGCTGCTCTATGGCGGCAGCGCCGTGGGCGGCGTGGTCAACGTCATCGACAACCGCATCCCGCGCGCGCCGGTGCAGGGGCTGACCGGCCGCCTCGATGCCAGCTACGCCACCGGCGCCCGCGAGAAGGCGGGCGCGGCGATGGTCGAGGGCGGCAACGAGCGCTTCGCGCTGCACGTGGACGCCTTCGGACGCGACGCGCGCGACGTGCGCGTGCCCGTCACGCTGCCCTGCACCCGGGGCGACGAGACGCGCCTGGCTCGGCGCGTCTGCAACTCCGCCGCCGAATCGCACGGCGGCGCGCTGGGCGGCTCGGTGTTCCTGGACCGCGGGGGCTACCTGGGCGCCTCCGTGGCCAGCTTCCGCAAGGACTACGGCACGGTGGCCGAGGACGAGGTCACGATCGACATGAAGTCCGACCGCTACGCCCTGGAGGGGCTGTGGCGCGCGGCCGGCGGCCCGGTGGACAGCATCAAGGCCCAGTTCGGCCACACCGATTACCGCCACACCGAGTTCGACGCCGGCGAGGCCGGCACGCTGTTCAGGAACCGCGGCAACGACTGGCGCATCGAGCTGCGGCACCGGCCTCTCGGGCCTCTGGAAGGCGTGGCCGGCCTGCAGGGCGAGCACACACGCTTTGCCGCCGACGGCGAGGAGGCCTTCGCGCCGTACAGCCGCACGCGGCAGCAGGCGCTGTTCGTCTACGAGGAGCTGGCCACCGGCTGGGGCAAGCTCACGTTTGGCGGGCGCACCGAGTCGGTCCGCGTCGAGTCGCTCGGCAATCCCGAGGTCGACCGCTTCGCCACCGGCGGCCGGCGCTTCCGCGCCAACAGCTACGCGCTGGGTGCGCTGTGGCAGCTGGCGCCGGCCTGGCAGCTGAGCGGCAACCTGGCGCATACCGAACGCGCGCCGCGCGACTACGAGCTGTTCGCCAATGGGCCGCACGTGGCCACCGGCGCTTACGAGCTGGGCGATGCGACGCTGGACAAGGAGCGCTCCGACAACCTGGACCTGGGGCTGCAATGGAAGCAGGGGCCGAGCAGCGCGCGCCTCGGCGCCTTCGTCACGCGCTTTCGCAACTACATCTCGCTGGAATCCACCGGCGCCGAGGTCGAGACGGAGGAGGGCGAGTTCCTGCCCGGGTTCGCCTACCGCCAGGTGCCGGCGCGCTTCCAGGGGCTGGAGGCCGACGGCACGGCGCGGCTGCTGGAGCGCGGCCACACGCTGGACCTGGAATGGCGCGGCGACCTGGTGCGCGCCACCCACCGCGGCACCGGCGAGCCGCTGCCGCGCATCCCGCCCGCGCGCGCGGGCGCCACGCTGGTGGGCGCGCGCGGCCCCTGGAGCGCCCGCGTCGGCTTCGATGCCGCGGCCCGGCAGGACCGCGTGCCCGAAGGTGAGCGGGAGACCGGCGGCTACACCCTCTGGCATGCCGCGCTGACCTACCGCACGAAAGCCGGCTTGGCCGATGCGCTGTGGTACGCCCGGCTGGACAACGCGACCGACAAGCTGGCCTACAGCGCCACC
The DNA here is from genome assembly GCF_000215705.1 of Ramlibacter tataouinensis TTB310. Classification (NCBI taxonomy): domain Bacteria; kingdom Pseudomonadati; phylum Pseudomonadota; class Betaproteobacteria; order Burkholderiales; family Comamonadaceae; genus Ramlibacter; species Ramlibacter tataouinensis. The sequence continues at coordinate 1,152,364 of NC_015677.1, forward strand.
TCCATCCTCACCCAGACCGCGCCGGGCAGGTCGCCACTGGCCGGCCGCAGCCTGCGGCTGGGGGTGCAGGCGAATTTCTGAGCTGCGGCAGGAGGGCTTCAGCGGCGCACCAGCCGCTCGCGCAGCCACGCCGCGAACTCGGCATCGTTCATGTCGCCGGCCGCCACGGCGAGCATGGCCATGGTCGCTTCCGCCTGGCTGGTGACCAGGCGCCAGCCGTTGAGGTGCAGGAACAGGCCGACCGACAGGAAGGCCGCGCGTTTGTTGCCGTCTACGAAGGGATGGTTCTTGGCGACGGCGACGCCATAGCTGGCGGCCAGGTCCGCGGCATCGGGGTCGCCGTAAGCGTCAAGGTTTTCGGGCCGGGCCAGCGCCGCCTCCAGCCGCCCCTCGTCGCGCAGGCCAGCGGCTCCGCCATGCTCGGCCAGGCTTTCGCCATGCAGCAGTAGCAGCGCGCGCTTGTCGACCCAGCGCCAAGTCACTTGGCGAGCTGGTGGAAGGTGTCGCGGAACTCGCGCATGAACTCGCGCCCCGCCTGGATCTGCTCCTCCAAGGTCGGGTCATAGGGCGTCAATGCATAACCTTCGGGCGTTTCCGTCAGGAAAACCGTTTGACCTTTTTCCAGCCGCATGCGGTTCAGCGCTTCCTTTGGCAGGATCACGCCGATGGAGTTGCCGATCTGGGTGAGTTTGAGCATGTGCATCAGGCTTCCCCTGTTATAACGGTCGTTATAGTAGACCGGCAGCACAGGAGCTGCAAGTGCTGCCGTGACGAAGATCAGTTTCATCAAGGAAAGGCGAACCATGGCATGGCTGGTGCTCGTGATCGCGGGCCTGTTCGAAGTGGGCTGGGCGATCGGCCTGAAGTACACCGAGGGCTTCACCCGCCTGTGGCCCTCGGTGGGCACGGTGGCAGCCATGGTGGTCAGCGTGGTCCTGCTGGGCTGGGCCATGCGCACGCTGCCCGTCGGCACCGCCTATGCCGTGTGGACCGGCATCGGCGCCGTCGGCACGGTGGTGCTGGGGATCGTGCTGTTCGGCGAGCCCGCCACCGTCGCCCGGCTGGCCTGCGTCGGCCTGATCCTGGCGGGCATCGTGGGCTTGAAGATCACCCACGCCTGAGGTCCGGGCCGTCGCGCCGCCTGTCGGCGAGACAACTGAGAGCAATGTTGCGGGGGTGACACCCCGGCCGAGGAAGTGTCCCTTCTAGGCTTCCCCACCGGCGTTTCTCTTGCTGCGATTCCCGCAGGGGCGCCGCCGAGGAGAGCCCCATGCCCCAGCCGACCCAGCAACAAAAGCCACCCGGCGTCGAAACGCAGATGGCGCCCAAGCCGGATCATGGCGAGCAGAGCTACCAGGGCTGCGGCAGGCTGGTGGGCAAGGCGGCGGTGATCACGGGCGGCGACAGCGGCATCGGCCGGGCCGTCGCGATCGCCTACGCGCGCGAAGGCGCCGACGTGCTGGTGAGCTACCTCAACGAGGAGGAGGACGCGCAGGAAACCCGGCGCTGGGTGGAGCGGGCCGGGCGCAGGTGCGTGCTGGCCGCCGGGGACATCCGCGATCCGGCGCACTGCCGCGCCATCATCGACCGCGCGGTGGACGAGTTCGGCAGGGTGGACATCCTGGTCAACAACGCCGCCTTCCAGATGACGCGCGAGTCCCTGGAGGAGATCCCGGACGAGGAGTGGATCTACACCTTCGACGTCAACATCCACCCGCAGTTCTTCCTGGCCAAGGCGGCGCTGAAGCACATGAAGCCGGGCTCGTCGATCATCAACACGACCTCGGTGAACTCGGACAAGGCGCCGCCCAAGCTGATCGCCTACTCGGCCACCAAGGCGGCCATCGCGAACTTCACCGCCAGCCTCGGCCAGTCGCTGGCGGACAGGGGCATCCGGGTGAACTGCGTCGCGCCCGGACCGATCTGGACCCCGCTGATCCCGGCCACCATGCCGCCGCAGCAGGTCGAGAGCTTCGGCCAGGAGGTGCCGATGAAGCGGCCGGGCCAGCCCAAGGAGGTGGCCACGCTGTTCGTCTTCCTGGCGTCGGACGACGCGAGCTACGTCACCGGCGCGCGCTATGCCGTGACCGGCGGCACTCCCATCCTCTGAGTTCCCGCGGGACTGCGCGCCCGCGGGCGAGCGTCCTGCTGGGCCAGCCGTGCATGGCATCATCGACCCGATGCCCGAAACCGCTTCCGTGATCTGGTACACCGGCGCCGATGGCGCGGTGAGGCGCCGGAACCCATCCTGGGAACAATTCACGGGCCAGAGCCATGCCGACTACCACGGCTGGGGCTGGCTCGACGCCATCCACCCCGACGACCGCAACCGCGTGGCCCAGGCCTGGCGCGACGCGGTCGCCGACGGCACGCTCGACCGGCTGCGCTACCGGCTGCGCCGCCACGACGGCCAGTGGCGCGACGTCACCGCGCATGGCTCGCCGCTGCTGGAGGACGGCCGTCCGCCCGAGTGGGTCGGCATCTGCGTGGACATCACCCACAGCCTGCAGGCGGAGCGCGCGCTCAAGGCCAGCGAGGAGCGGCTGCGCTTCCTGGACCGCCTGGGCCAGGCCGCGCGGCCGCTGACCGACGCCAACCGCGTCATGGCGACCACGGCCCGGCTGCTGGGCGAGTACCTGGGCGCGACGCGCTGCGCCTACGCCGACGTGGAGGCCGACAGCAACCGCTTCACCATCCGCAGCGACTGGTCGGTGCCGGGTGTGCCCAGCAGCGCGGGCGTCTACTCGCTGGACCTGTTCGGCCCGCAGGCCACCTCCAACCTGCGCCGCGGCCAGCACCTGGTGGTGCGCGACGTGGACCGCGAACTGGGCGACGAGGGCGGCGGTCGCATGTTCAACGCCATCGGCATCAAGGCCATCATCTGCGCCGGCCTGGCCAAGGACGGGCGGCTGGTGGCCATGATGGCGGTGCACCAGTCCCAGCCCCGCAACTGGACGCGGGCCGAGCTGGCCCTGGTCGAGGAGGTGGTGGACCGCTGCTGGGCCCACATCGAGCGCGTGCGCGACAGCGCCATGCTGCGCGAGCAGGACCGGCGCAAGGACGAGTTCCTGGCGACGCTGGCGCACGAGCTGCGCAACCCGCTGGCGCCCATGCGCTACGCCGTGGCCATGATGCGCATGGCCAAGGATGGCAGCGTGCTGCCGCAGGCACAGGAGGTGATCGACCGCCAAGTCAGCCACATGGCCCGGCTGATCGACGACCTGCTGGACCTCTCGCGCATCAACCGCGGGCTGATCCAGCTGCAGCGCGAGCCGGTGCGGCTGGCCACGCTGCTGCAGCGCGCCGTGGAGACGGCCCGCCCCGGCATCGAGGCCGCGCGGCATCGCCTGGAGCTGCAGCTGCCGCCGGACAGCCTGATGGTCGATGCCGACCCGGCGCGCGTGGTGCAGGTCATCGGCAACCTGCTCAACAACGCGGCCAAGTACACGCCCGACGGCGGCCACATCCGGCTGGCGGCCTGGGCCGCCGGACGCAACGCAGTGCTGGAGGTGGCGGACAACGGCATCGGCATCCCGCCCGACCAGCAGGGCAAGCTGTTCCAGATGTTCACCCAGCTGCACCACACGGCCAACCGGGCGCAGGGCGGGCTGGGCATCGGCCTGTCGCTGGTCAAGACGCTGGTGGAGATGCACGGCGGCTCGGTGCGGGTGGACAGCGCGGGGCTGGACGAGGGCAGCCGCTTCACGGTGGAGCTGCCCCTGGCCAAGGCTGCGGTGGTGCCCGCCACACCGCCGGCGGCCGCGACTCCCAGCGCCCCGGGCCCGACCCGGGTGCTGGTGGTGGAGGACAACCGCGACGGGCTGGAAACCCTGTTGGCCCTGCTGGACGTGCTGGGCTACGAGGTGGCGGGCGCGGCCGACGGGCGCGAGGGCCTGGCGGTGGCGCGGCACTTCCGCCCACAGGCGGTGCTGCTGGACCTGGGGCTGCCGGTGATGGACGGCTTCGAGGTGGCCCGGGCGATGCGCGAGGACCCCGCGCTCAAGGACACCTACATCGTGGCGCTGACCGGCTGGGGCGCCGACAGCGACCGGCAGCGCACGGCGCAGGCCGGCTTCGACGCCCACCTGACCAAGCCGGTGGCGCTGGACACGCTGGAGGAGATGCTGGCGCGGGCCACGCAGCCCGCGGCCGGCAACTGAGCGCTAGGGCGCCAGCCGCTCCCGCACCCAGGCCCCGCCGTCCAGCCGGTAGCGCAGGCGGTCGTGCAGCCGGCTCTTGCGGCCCTGCCAGAACTGCCATTGGTCGGGCACCAGCCGGTAGCCGCCCCAGTGCGGCGGGCGCGGCGGGTTCAGCAGGAACTGCGCGCCGTACTTCGCCGCGTTGGCCACCAGCACGCTGCGCCCGGCGATCACCTGGCTTTGCGGGCTGGCCCAGGCGCCGATGCGCGAGTCCAGCGGGCGGCTGTGGAAGTAGGCGTCGCTCTCGGGGTCCGAGGTCTTCTCCACCCGCCCCTCGATGCGCACCGTGCGCTCCAGCTCCACCCAGTGGAACTGCAACGCCGCCCACGGGTTGCCGGCCAGCTCGCGGCCCTTGCGGCTGTCGTAGTTGGTGTACCAGACGATGCCGCGCTCGTCACAGCCCTTGATCAGCACCACGCGCGTGCTGGGACGCAGGTCGCCGGCCACGGTGGCCAGGGTCATGGCGTTGGGCTCGGGCACCTGCGCGGCGATGGCTTCCTGCAGCCACTGCTCGAACTGCCGCAGCGGGTCGGCGTGGGAGGCGTCCTCGCTGAGCTCGGCCCGTTCATAACTCTTGCGCAGGTCGGCGAGGCGGGAGGCGGGTGTGTCCATGCGCGGATTGTGGCCGACAGGGCCGCCCACGGCGGACCGCGGGTGTTCAGGCGACGGCGCAGGCCGCGCTGTAGCGCGCCTCGTTCTCCAGCACGTGCTCGTGCAGCTGCGCGCAGGCACCCTCGACGTCGCCGCGTTCCAGCAGGTCCAGCAGCACCTGGTGGCTGTCCACCATGTTGCTGATGGGCGAGCGGTGGCGCAGCGCGATCAGCTGGTAGCGGATCAGCTCGTAGGCGCCGCGCAGGTAAGGGTTGGTGCAGCAGGCCAGGAACTCGTAGTGGAAGTTCATGTCGATGCGCGACAGCCGCTGCAGCTCGCCGGAGCGCTGCGCCGCCGTCATCTCGGCGATGTGCCGGCGCATGCGCTCCATCAGCGCCTGCGGCTGCGTGGTCGCCGCCTCGCGCAGGGCCGCCGTCTCGATCATCGCGCGGTAGCGGCACAGCTGGCCCACCTGCTCGGGGGTGAGCCGGAAGACAAAGGTGCCGCGCTGCGGCTGGATGTCGACCAGGCCCTCCATCTTCAGCCGCACCAGCGCCTCGCGCACCGGCGTCTTGCTGATGCCCATGCGCTGGGCCAGCTGCGCCTCCGAGACCTGCTCCCCCAGCTTGAGGTCGCCGGCCACGATGCCCTCGCGCAGCCGTTCGTAAGCCAGGTCGGTGAGCAGCTGCGGCCGCTCGAGGAGGAGGGGGGCGTTCATGGGATGCGATGCGTGTGTCGAGGGAAAGTATATAGGGTTAAACCGGATGCCAAATCTGAGATATCAGATACGATGCCGCCACTTGATCCTGCGGTCAAGCCAGAGGAATCCCTTGGAGACAAGCGCGACATTACTGCAGCAGCAGCCTTCCGCCGCCTGGGAGCGGGCGTTCGTCGCGCTGAACCGCTGGGCGCTGATCGGGCTGCTGGCGGCCATGGCGGTGCTGGTGATCGCCAACGTGGTGTCGCGCTACCTGTTCCTCTATTCCTTCACCTGGGTGGAGGAGGCCACGCGCTACATGATGGTCTGGGTCGCCTTCCTGGGCGCCGGCTTGGCGCTGCGGGTGGGTGGCCACATCGCCATCGACTCGCTGCATGCCTCGCTGCCGCCCGGGCCGGCGCGCGTCGTGCGGGGCGTCATCGTGGCCGTGCTGGCGGTCACGCTGCTGGTGGTGGCCTGGCTGGGCTGGGACTACGCGCAGTTCGCCTGGGAACAGGAAACGCCGGTGCTGGGCTGGTCCTTCGGCAAAGTGTACCTGGCCATTCCCGTGGGCGCCGTGCTCATGCTGTGCCACCTGGCCCTGGTCGCGCGCCAGTGGGTGGGCCGCGGCGAATGGGAACGGCTCGAGGGTTTCGACCCGCAGGCGCTGTGAGCACCATCCTCGCCGTCACCTTCGTGGGCCTGATGGTGCTGGGCGCGCCGATCGCCTTTGCCATGCTGATCGCCGGCCTGGTGGCGGTGTGGGTGAAGCCGGGCCTCTCCGGCCTCGTGGTGATGCAGAACATGTTCAGCGGGCTGGACAGCTTCCCGCTGATGGCCATCCCCTTCTTCATCCTGGCCGCCGAGCTGATGTCGGGCGGTGCGCTGACCGACGTGCTGCTGCGGTTCGCCGCGCGGCTGGTGGGCCGCCGGCGCGGCGGACTGGGCCACGCCAACATCCTGACCCTGACCTTCTTCTCCGGCATCAGCGGCTCGGCGCTGGCGGACGCCGCCGGCCCCGGCGCGATGCTGATCAGGATGATGAAGAAGGCCGGCTACAGCGACGCCTACGCCGCGGCGCTCACCGCGTCCACCGCCATCGTCGGCCCCATCATCCCGCCCTCGATCATCATGATCGTGTACGCGTTGACGGACAACAGCGTCACCATCACCGGCCTGTTCCTGGCCGGCGTGGTGCCCGGCTTCCTGATCGCCGCCGCGCTGGCGGCCGTCAACCATGCCGTGAGCCTGCGCCGCGGCTACCGCAGCCCGCCCGAGCTGCTCGACCCCTCGCCGCTGCCGCGCCTGTTCGTGCGCGCGCTGCCGGCCCTGATGCTGCCGGTGATCATCCTGGGCGGCATCCACTTCGGCGTGTTCACGCCCACCGAGGCCTCGGCCGCCGCCGTGCTGTACGCCCTGGTGGTGGGGCGCTTCGTCTACGGCACGCTGCGCATGCACATGCTGCCGGCCATCCTGCTGCGCACCGCGCTGATGACGTCCTCGGTGCTGTTCATCGTCGCCACCTCGGCCGTCTTCGCCTGGGTGCTCACGGTGGGCCAGATCCCGCAGACCGTGGCCGCCTGGATCGCCGGCATGGAGCTGTCGCCCACCGTGCTGCTGCTGGCCATCAACGTCCTGCTGCTGCTGGTGGGCATCTTCATCGAGCCGCTGCCGGGCGTGATGATCATGGTGCCCATCCTGGCGCCGCTGGCGGACGCCGCGGGCCTGAACCCGCTGCACTTCGCCATCGTGGTGATCGTCAACCTCACGCTGGGGATGATCACCCCGCCGGTGGGCGGCCTGCTGTTCGTCACGTCCATCGTCTCGGGCGTGCCCATGGGCCGCATGGTCCGCGAGGCCCGCCCCATGCTGGTGGCGCTGATTGCGGTGCTGGCCCTGCTCACCTTCATCCCGGCCCTGTCGACCTGGCTGCCGGGCCTGCTGGGCTACAGGAACTAGAAGCCTTCCCACTTCACTAGGAGACACCGATGATCCGACGCCGTTTTCCCTTGCTGACCGTGGCCGCGGCCCTGCTGGCCGGCCTGGGCGCGCTGCCCGCGCACGCCCAGAAGGTGCTGAAGTACGCGCACTTCCAGCCGGCCAAGAACGACCAGCCCAAGCACGTGGCCGCGGTGGCCTTCAAGGAGCACGTGGAGAAGGCCACCGGCGGCTCGCTCAAGGTCGAGATCTACCCGGCCGGCCAGCTGGGCACCGCGCAGCAGATGATGGAAGGCCTGCGCCTGGGCACAGTGGAACTGGCCGTGGTGCACGACGGCGGCATCCCCGGCGTGTACAAGACCTTCAACATCTTCGGCCTGCCCTACCTGTTCAACGACCACGCCCATGCCTACGCCGTGCTGGACGGCGCGTTCGGCAAGGAACTGGCCGAGGACATGCGCAAGAAGACCGGCATCCGACTGATGGCCTACGCCGACAACGGCATCCGCCACTTCACCAACTCCAAGCGGCCGATCAAGGCGCCCGAGGACATGAAGGGCCTGAAGATGCGGGTGCAGCCCAGCCCGGTGTTCGTCAAGCTGGTCGAGTCGCTGGGCGGCAGCCCCACCGCCATCGACTGGGGCGAGCTGCCCGCGGCCCTGGCCCAGGGCACGGCCGACGGCCAGGAGAACGGCGTCACCAACATCCTGGCCGCCAGCCTGTTCCAGCACCAGAAGCACGTGACCCTGGACGGCCACGTCTACAGCCTGCACGCCTACCTGGTCAGCGACCGCTTCTACAACGGCCTCACGGCCGCCGAGAAGAAGGCGGTGGACGAGGGCGTGGAGAAGGCCAAGAAGATCCACCGCGACATGACGCGCGAGCAGGACCTGTCGGCCAAGAAGGTGCTGGCCGACAAGGGCATGACCGTCACCGAGCTCAGCGCCGCCGAGGTGGACCGTTTCCGCAAGGCCGCGCAGCCGGCGGTGCGCCAGTACCTGGAGGCCGAGGTCAGCAAGGAATGGACCGGCAAGCTGGTCCAGGCCGCCGACAGCACCCGCAGCAAGTAGGTCGGGGGACCCGCGCACCATGTCCGTGACCGCACCGCGACTGGTCGTCGCCCTGGACGACGGCTACGCGACCTACGACCAGGAGACCGAGCTGCTGGCCACGGTGGGGGCGCGCTTCGAGCTGCGCCCCTGCCGCGGCGACGAGGCGGCGGCCACCCGCGCCGTGCGCGGCGCCGACGTGGTGCTGGTGCGCGAGTCGCCGGTGAGGCAGCGGGTGATCGAAGCCATGGACCGGTGCCAGGCGGTGATCCGCTACGGCATCGGCGTGGACAACATCGACCTGGCGGCGGCGGCCCGGCGGCGCATCGCGGTGGGCAACGTGCCCGACTACGGCACCGACGAGGTCAGCACCCAGGCCGTGGCGCTGGCCCTGGCCGTGGTGCGGCAGCTGCGCCTGCACGACGCCGAGGTGCGCGCCGGCCGCTGGTCCACCGGCGTGCTGCGGCCCCTGTACCGCCTGCGCGGCCGCACCCTGGGGCTGGTGGGCTACGGCCGCATCGCCCGCATGACGCACGAGAAGTTCGCCGGCTTCGGCTTCGGCCGGGTGCTGGTGAGCGACCCCCACGCGCAGCTGCCGCCCGGCGCCGAGCGGGCCGAGGTGGACGAGATCTGCCGCGAGGCCGACGTGATCTCGCTGCACGCGCCGCTCACGCCGCAGACGCGGCATTTGATCGACGCGCGCCGGCTGGCGCTGATGCGCCCCACGGCCATCCTGGTCAACACGGCCCGCGGCCGCCTGGTCGACATGGACGCCCTGTGCGCCGCGCTGCAGGCCGGGCGCCTCCTCGGCGCCGGCCTGGACGTGCTGGAGACCGAGCCGCCCGACCCCGCCCATCCGCTGTTCGCGCTGGACAACCTGGTGGTGACCAACCACATCGGCTGGTACAGCGAGGAGGCCATGCGCGACCTGCAGCGCAAGGCGGCGCAGGAGGCGGTGCGCGTGCTGGAAGGCCGCACGCCGCAGCACTGGTTGAACCCCTGGTAGTTGGAAGGAAGAAACCCTCATGAAAGACCTGATCGATGGATTCCAGTCCGTCGCCGTGGCCTCGGTGGCCGACGCGGTGGACAAGGTGTGCGGCAAGCGCGGCTACATGGATGCGAGCATCAAGCCGCGCATCAACGACAAGCGCGTGGTCGGCCCGGCCGCCACGGTGCTGGAGGCGGCCACGGACGAGTTCCTGCCGCCGCAGCACGCGCTGGACCTGATCGACGAGGCGCCGCGCGGCAGCGTCATCGTGATCTCCGTCGCGGGCGGCGAGCCCGACGTGGCGGTGTGGGGCGGCCTGATGACCGCCGGCGCCGTGGCCAACGAGCATGCCGGCGCAATCCTGGACGGCGGCGTGCGCGACCTGTCCGAGATCCGGCGCGACTACGGCTTCCCGGTGTACGCCCGCGACGTCAGCCCCGGCACCACGCTAGGCCGCTTCAAGACCGTGGCGTCCCAGGTGCCGGTGGAGGTGGGCGGCGTGGTGGTGCATCCCGGCGACATCATCGTGGCCGACATCGACGGCGTGGTGGTGGTGCCCAAGGACAGGGCGCGCGAGGTGCTGGAGATGTCGCGCGAGATCGACGCGCGCGAGCTCGAGCAGGCCAAGCTGATCATCGCCGAGCGTTCGCTGCGCAAGGGCCTGGCCAAGTACGGGCGCATCTGAGCCACAGCCGCGAAAGGGGCGGGACCGTGCAGACCGACATCCTCGCGCTGGGCGAAGCCATGGTGGAGTTCAACCAGACCGGCGCCGACGGCGGGCAGACCTACCTGCAGGGCTTCGGCGGCGACACCTCCAACGCCGCCATCGCCGCCGCGCGGCAGGGCGCGCGCGTGGGCTATCTCTCGGCCATAGGCGACGACGTCTACGGCCGCATGCTGCGCGGGCTGTGGTCGCGCGAGGGCGTGGACCATGGCGGCGTGCGCACCGACGACCAGGCCTTCACCGCGGTGTACTTCGTCAACCATGACGCGCAGGGGCACCACTTCAGCTTCTTCCGCAAGGGCTCGGCCGCCAGCCGGCTGCGGCCGCAGGACCTGCCGGCCGAACGCATCGCGCAGGCCAAGGTGCTGCACCTGTCGGGCATCTCGGCGGCCCTCTCGGACAGCGCCTGCGACACCTGCTTCGCGGCGGTGGACCTGGCCCGCGCCGCCGGCGTGCAGGTGTCCTTCGACACCAACCTGCGCCGCAAGCTCTGGCCGCTGGCGCGCGCCCGCGCCGTCATGCGCGAGCTGATCCGCCAGTGCGACATCTGCCTGCCCAGCCACGACGATGTGGCCGCCATCAGCGGCTTGCAGGAGCCGGATGCGCTGCTGGACTGGTGCCTGGCGCTGGGCCCGCGGGTGGTGGCGCTCAAGCTGGGCGAGCAGGGGGCGCTGGTCACCGACGGCACCTCGCGCTGGCGCATCCCGCCGCACCCCTGCCGCGCGGTGGATGCGACCGGCGCCGGTGACACCTTCGGCGGCGCCCTGCTGGCCCGGCTGGTGGCCGGCGACGCGCTGGAAGCCGCCGCCCGTTACGCCGCGGTGGCGGCGGCGCTGTCCACGCAGGGTTATGGCGCGGTCGAACCCATTCCCACCGCCGCGCAGGTGCGCTCGGCCCTGCAGGGGAGCGCCCCATGAGCCGGGCTGTCGAAAGCTTCGCGCCCGGCCTGTTCGCGCGGCGCCAGGTGCTGGTGGTGGGCGGCAGCTCGGGCATAGGCGCCGGGATCGCGGCCGCCTTCCTGGGCTGCGGCGCCGCCGTGCAGGTGACCGGCGCGACGGCCGGCGAGGTCGACGCCGCGCGGGCCGATGCCGGCCTGCAAGGCGCACAGGTCGCGCAGCTCGACGTGCGCGACGAGGCCGCGGTGAAGGCCTGCGTGGGCGCTCTGGCGCGCCTGGACGTGCTGGTCAACTGCGCCGGCATCATCCGGCGCGGTGCCGAGCTGGACCCGGCGGTGTTCGCCGAAGTCCTGGACATCAACCTGAACGGCACCATGCGCGCCTGCGCCGCGGCGCGGGAGAAGCTGGCCGTGGACGGCGGCTGCATCGTCAACACGGCGTCCATGCTCAGCTTCTTCGGTGGCGCTCTGGTGCCCGGCTACGCGGCCAGCAAGGGCGGGGTGGCGCAGCTGACCAAGTCGCTGGCCATCGCCTACGCGGCCGAGGGCATCCGCGTCAACGCCGTCGCGCCGGGCTGGATCGCCACCCGCCTGACCGGGGCGCTGCAGGAGGACGCGGCGCGCAGCCAGGCCATCCTGTCGCGCACGCCGCTGGCGCGCTGGGGCCGGCCCGAGGACGTGGCCGGCGCGGCGCTGTTCCTGGCCTCGCCCGCGGCCGCCTTCGTCACCGGCGTGGTGCTGCCGGTGGACGGCGGCTACCTCATCAGCTGAAGGACACTCTCATGATCACCCAACTGCCCGGCATCCGGCCCGAGATCGCCCTGCAGGCCATTCCCGACGACGAGCGCGTCTGGGTCCCGCAGGCGCCCGAGGTGTGGTTCCGCCCGCTGCTGCTCAACACCGTCACCGGCAGCTGGTGCAACCTGCTGCGGGTGCGCAAGGCCGGCGTGCTGTCGCGCCACATCCACCCGTCCTGGGTCACCGGCCTGGTGCTCAAGGGCGCCTGGCGCTACCTGGAGCACGACTGGGTGGCGCGCGAGGGTTCCTTCGTCTACGAGCCGCCGGGCGAGATCCACACCCTGGTGGTGGACGAGGCGGCCGGCGCGCAGGAGATGGTCACCTTCTTCAACATCCACGGCGCCATGGTCTACGTGGACGCCCAGGGCGCGGTCACGGCTTACGAGGACGTGTTCACCAAGATCGGGATGTGCCGCCGCCACTACGAGGCCTGCGGGCTGGGTGGCGGCTACGTGGACCAGTTCATCCGTTGAACCGGCAGCCGGGCGTTCCCCGGCCGTGGGGCCATCATTTCCAGCTAAGAGAGTCGGGCAAGCGGCGGCGGTACAGTCGCCCTCGTTCCACCCAGGCTGCGAAAAGGAGGGCCCATGACCACGCTCAACATCAACGGCAAGGACGTCGCGGTCGACGCCGACCCGTCCACCCCCATCCTCTGGGCCCTGCGCGACACGCTGGGCATGACGGGCACCAAGTTCGGCTGCGGCCAGGCGCTGTGCGGCGCCTGCACCGTGCACCTGAACGGCGCCGCCACCCGCTCCTGCGTCACGCCCCTCTCCGCGGCCGCCGGCCAGAAGATCACCACCATCGAGGCGGTGGGCGCCGACCGCGTGGGCCGGGCCGTGCAGGCCGCCTGGGTCAAGCACGACGTGGCCCAGTGCGGCTACTGCCAGAGCGGCCAGGTGATGAGCGCCACCGCGCTGCTCAAGACCAACCGCAAGCCCAGCGACGCCGACATCGACGCCGCCATGGCCGGCAACGTCTGCCGCTGCGGCACCTATGTCCGCATCCGCGCCGCCATCAAGGATGCGGCCTCCACCCTGGCCTGATGGGCTCAACGAGAAGGAGCACACCATGCATTTCGATCCCGCCGTCGCCCGTGACATGCACAAGGTGCTCGCGGCCCGCCTGCGCTCCGACGACCCCGAAGCCGCGGGCGGACTGGAGCGCCGCAGCTTCCTCAAGCTGGGCGCCGCCTCCGGCTTCGCGCTGGGCCTGTTCCCCGTGGCCGCCTGCGCCCAGGGCGCCGGCCTCAAGCCCCAGGAACAGCCGTCCGCCTTCGTCAGGATAGACCGCGACGGCACCACCACCGTCACCATCAACCGCCTGGACTTCGGCCAGGGCGTGCAGACCGGCCTGCCCATGATCCTGGCCGAGGAACTGGACGCCGACTGGTCCAAGGTGCGCAGCATCCACGGCGACGCCAACCCCGCGTACGCCGACCCGGCCTTCGGCACCCACCTGACCGGCGGCTCCAACTCCATCAAGAACTCCTACACCCAGTACCGCGAGCTGGGCGCCCGCACCCGGGCCATGCTGGTGGCCGCGGCGGCGCAGCAGTGGAAGGTGGAGCCTGGCAAGCTGCGTACCGAGAACGGCGCCGTGATCGGCCCCGGTGGCCAGCGCCTGGGCTACGGCGAGCTGGCCGAGGCCGCGATGAAGCAGCCGGTGCCGCAGAAGGTGCAGCTGAAAGACCCGAAGCAGTTCAAGATCATCGGCAAGCCCACCGGGCGGCTGGACGCAGTTCCTAAGTCCACCGGCCAGCAGGGCTACGGCATCGACGTGCGGCTGCCCGGCATGCTCACCGCCGTGGTGGCGCGGCCGCCGGTGTTCGGCGCCAAGCTCAAGGCGGTGGACGACAGCGCGGCCAAGGCCGTCAAGGGCGTGAAGGCCGTGCTGCGCGTGCCCACCGACCGCGGCGGCGAGGGCGTGGCCGTCGTCGCCGACGGCTACTGGCCGGCCAAGCAGGCACGCGACGCGCTCAAGCTGGAATGGGACACCGCCAGCGCCGAGCGCGTGGACACGGCGCAGCTCACGGCCAAGTACCGCGAGCTGGCCCGGCAGCCCGGCGCCGTCAAATACAACGCAGACGTCTCGCGCTTGGGCGCAGCGCCGAACAGGATCAGCGCCGAGTTCGTCTTCCCCTACCTGGCGCATGCGCCCATGGAGCCGCTGAACTGCACCGTGGCCTTCGACGGCAAGGGCGCGCAGCTGTGGATGGGCACGCAGATGCCGGGCCTGGACGCGGCCGCGGCCGCTCGCACCCTGGGCGTCAAGCCGGAGGCGGTGAAGGTGAACACGCAGATGGCCGGCGGCGGCTTCGGCCGGCGCGCCATCCCCAGCAGCGACTACGTGGTGGAGGCCTGCCACGTCGCCAAGGCGGCGCGCGCCGCCGGCGTCAACGCGCCCGTGCGCACGCTGTGGAGCCGCGAGGACGACATCAAGGGCGGCTACTACCGCCCGCTGCACGTGCACCGCGCCGAGATCGGCTACGACGCCCAGGGCAACATCCTGGCCTGGGACCACGTCATCGTGGGCCAGTCCATCCTCAAGGGCTCGCCCTTCGAGGACTTCATGGTCAAGGACGGCATCGACGCCACGGCCGTCGAGGGCATGAAGGAGCCCTACGACTTGCCCATGCGCCTGTCGGTGCACCACCCGCAGGTCAACGTGCCGGTGCTGTGGTGGCGCAGCGTGGGCTCCACCCACACCGCCTATGCCATGGAAACCCTGCTGGACGAGGTGGCCCGCGCGACCAAGCAGGACCCGGTGGCCATGCGCATGAAGCTGATGGGCGGCAAGCACCCGCGCCACGCGGCGGCGCTGCAGATGGCCGTGGACAAGTCCGGCTACGGCAAGCGCCAGCTTCCGGCGGGCCGGGCCTGGGGCGTGGCGCTGCATGAGTCGTTCAGCTCGGTGGTGGCCTACGTGGTCGAGGCCTCCGTCGACAACGGCACGCCCAGGCTGCATAACGTCACGGCCGGCGTGCACTGCAACCTGGCGGTCAACCCGCTGAGCGTGGAGGCGCAGGTGCAGGGCGCGGCGCTGATGGGCCTGGCCATGTGCCTGCCCGGCGCGGCCGTCACGCTCAAGGACGGCGTGGTCGAGCAGAGCAACTTCGGCGACTATGCCGTGCCGCGCATCACCGACATGCCGCGCATCGCGGTGCACATCGTGCCCAGCGCCGACGCGCCCACCGGCATCGGCGAGCCGGGCCTGCCACCGCTGGCGCCGGCCTTCGCCAACGCCATCGCCCGCGTCACCGGCAAGCCCGCTCCGCGCGAGCTGCCGTTCAAGCTGGCCTGATGGCCTCCACCGGCGCCGCGCCGCAGCCGGTGGTGCTGGTGCTGGCCTCCGGCCGGGGCGAGCGCTTCCAGGCCTCGGGCGGGCAGGTCCCCAAGCTGCGGGCGCTGCTGGCTGGCGTGCCGGTGCTGCAGCGCACGCTGGCCGCCGTGCGCGCCAGCGGCCTGCCCTGGCACCTGGAGGACGCGGGCCATCCGGGCATGGGCGATTCCATCGCGGCCGCCGTGCGTGCCACGCGCGATGCGCCGGGCTGGCTGGTGTTGCCGGCGGACCTGCCGCTGGTGCAGCCCTCGACCCTGCAGGCCGTGGCGCGGGCCCTGGCCGGACACGAAGCGGTGGTGCCGGTGTTCCAGGGCCGGCGCGGCCACCCGGTCGGCTTTGCCGCCGCCTGCGGCGCCGAGCTGGCCGGCCTGACAGGGCAGCAGGGCGCGGCGCCCGTCCTGAAGAGGCGCGGCGCCCTGGAACTGGCGGTGGACGACATCGGCTGCGTCACCGACATCGACACCGTGGCCGACCTGGCGGAGGCGCAGCGGCGGCTGGCCGGGGCCTGAGGCGCGCGCCCGCTGTGCTACCGTCGCCGGGCCATGCCCAGCGACATCCCCCTGCTGCTCCTAGGCGCCCTGGTCGCGGGCGTGGTGCAGGGCATCTCCGGCTTCGCCTTCTCCATGGTGGCCATGAGCTTCTGGGTCTGGGGCCTGGAGCCGCAGCTGGCGGCGGTGCTGGCCGTGGTGGGCTCGCTCACCGGCCAGCTGACGGCCGTGGGCACGGCGCGGCGGCGCCTGGACCTGCACGACCTCTGGCCCTTCCTGGCCGGCGCCGGCGTCGGGGTGCCCATCGGCGTGGCGGTGCTGCCGCTGCTGGGCGCCGAGGTGTTCAAGCTGATCCTGGGCGGCGTGCTGGCCGTGTGGTGCCCGGTGATGCTGTTCTCGCGCCGCCTGCCGCACACCACCGTGGGCGGCCGCTGGGCCGACGCGCTGGCCGGGGCGGGCGGCGGCTTCATGGGCGGGCTGGGCGGCTTCACCGGCGTGGTGCCCACCCTGTGGTGCACGCTGCGCGGCCTGGACAAGGACCGCCAGCGCGCCATCGTGCAGAACTTCAACCTGGCGACGCTGGCCTTCACGCTGGCCGGCTACGTCGCCAGCGGCGCCGTCTCCGGCCGCGTGCTCACGCTGGCGCCTCTGCTGACCGCCGTCGTGGTGCCCGCGGCCTGGCTGGGGACGCGCCTGTACCGCGGCATGAGCGCCGAGGTGTTCCGCCGCTTCGTGCTGGGGCTGCTGTCGCTGGCCGGCCTGGCGATGCTGGCCTCGGCCCTGCCGCGACTGCTGGGCTAGCTCAGGCCTTCTGGATCACCGCGCAGGCCAGCCGCGGCCCGGCATTGCCGGTCGGCTGGGTCTGGTAGTCGTCGGGGTCGCGGTGCACGATCAGGCCCTTGCCGCTCACGTCGGCGGGGCCCCCGCCCAGGGCGATGCTGGACGACTCGAAGCTGAAGCTGGCCACGCCCTGCGCATTGGCGCGCAGGCTGGGCAGGTCGCCCGCGTGCTGCGCCGCGCCGCCATGCCGGCCGTGCGGCGCGTTGCCGGGATTGAAGTGCCCGCCGGCGCTCATCGCGTCGGGGCTGGAGCAGTCGCCCTTCTCGTGCACGTGGAAGCCGTGCTCGGCGCCCGGCTTCAGGCCCCGCACCTCGCCGGCGACGCGGACCCGGCCGCTGCCGACGGAGGTGAAGTGCACCGTGCCGGTGGTGGAATTGCCGGCCGTAGGCGCCAGGTTGGCGACCGCGTGCGGCCCGGGGCCGCCGGTGACGGCGCAGGCCGCCAGGGCCAGGGGCAGCGCGGCGGCGAGCGCCGCCCGTGTGATGAGGGGGGTGTTCACGCTTGTTCTCCTTGGTTGGTGGGATGGCCAGAGCGCACTCTAGGGCGAAGGCCGGGCTGCGTGTGGCTCAGCCTTTTCCGCGCACCAGCCTGAGCAGCCGCTCCAGGTGGCGGTCCCGGATGTTCATGCGCCGCAGCTCCTCCAGCGTACGCTCGGCGTAGTCCAGGGTGGTGCCGTAGATGCCGCAGGCCCCGTCGAAGATGCGCCGGTATTCCTCCTCGCTCAGCGTGCCGGTGTGGCTGGGGCTGCTGCGCGACAGGGTGAAGGCCAGCGCCGTCACCGGCCCGTGCGTGGTGTGGCAGGTGAGCCAGCGCGGGTCGTACACCGCCGTGACCATCTCGCGCTGCCACAGCCGCGTCAGCACCTCGCGCCCGCTGGCCTGGGGGATGCGGAACACCATGCCCTGGCAGCAGCCGCCCGACAGCAGGCCGAACACCAGGCCCGGCCGCTCGGGCGTGCCGCGGTTGATGCGGCTCCACATCTTCAGCGCCCGGTGCCAGCCGTGCACCCGGGCCGGCCGCCGCTCGGCGTAGTCGAAGTCGGGCTTCCAGATCAGCGAGCCGTAGCCGAAGATCCACAGGTCGCCATGGCCGCCCCATTCCTGCAGCGCCTTCTCCAGCATCGGTGCCGGGTCGCGCACGGGTTGGACGAGGGGCCTCATGGCCGGGAACTGTAGCGCGGCCGGTGGCGGGAGCGGAGGCGGCGTTTTGGTAACCCGGACGTAACCACGCGGCCCTCGCCGGCGGGGCTTGGCGGTACCATGAAACGCATGTCCCAACTCCACTCCGTCGTGGCGGCCGTCACCGACCGCATCCGCGAGCGCAGCCAGGCCGCGCGCGGCGACTACCTGCGGCGCATCGACGCCTATGCCAGCCGCGACCGCGGCAGCGACCGCCTGGGCTGCGCCAACGTCGCGCATGCCTTCGCCGCCTTGCCCGGCAACGACAAGTTCAAGGTGGTGGTCGAGCGCGCGCCCAACATCGCCATCGTCACTTCCTACAACGACATGCTGTCGGCGCACGCGCCGTTCGCCGGCTTCCCCGACATCCTCAAGGACGAGGCGCGCCGCCAGGGCGCCACCGCCCAGGTGGCCGGCGGCGTGCCCGCCATGTGCGACGGCGTCACCCAGGGCACGGCGGCCATGGAGCTGTCGCTGTTCTCGCGCGACGTGATCGCGCAGGGCACGGCGGTGGCGCTCAGCCACGACGTGTTCGACGGCGCGCTGATGCTGGGCATCTGCGACAAGATCGTGCCGGGCCTGCTGATCGGCGCGCTGCACTTCGGCCACCTGCCCACCGTGTTCGTGCCCGGCGGGCCCATGACCAGCGGCCTGTCCAACAGCGAGAAGGCCAAGGTGCGCGAGCAGGCGGCGCAGGGGCAGGTGGGGCGCGAGGCCCTGCTGGACGCCGAGCAGAAGGCCTACCACGGCCCCGGCACCTGCACCTTCTACGGCACGGCCAACAGCAACCAGATGCTGATGGAGGCCATGGGCCTGCACGTGCCGGGCACGGCCTTCGTCAACCCGGGCAACGAGCTGCGCGAGCAGCTCACGCGCGAGGCGGTGCGCACGGTGCTGGGCATCGTCAAGGCCAGGCGCTTCACGCCCGTCGGCAAGCTGGTCGACGAGGCCTGCATCGTCAACGCCCTGGTGGCCCTGCTGGCCACCGGCGGCTCGACCAACCACCTGATCCACTGGGTGGCGGTGGCGCGCGCCGCGGGCATCACCATCGACTGGAACGATTACGACGAGCTCTCGGCCGTCACACCGCTGCTGGCGCGGGTCTATCCGAACGGCAGCGCCGACGTGAACCACTTCCAGGCCGCGGGCGGTCCCGGATTCGTCATCCGCGAGCTGGTCGACGCCGGGCTGATGCACGGCGACGTGCTCACGGTGCGTGAGGGCGGCATCCGCGAGTACACGCGCGAGCCCGAACTGCACCTGGCGCCGCCCGCCGGCAGCGGGGACGCCCTGCACTGGCGCGACATCGGCCCTTCGCGCGACACCGCCGTGGTACGCCCGGCGGCCGACCCGTTCAGCCCCACCGGCGGCCTGCGGCTGCTGACCGGCAACCTGGGCCGTTCGGTCATCAAGGTCTCGGCGGTGCCGCAAGACCGCCACGTCGTCGAGGCGCCGGCGCGCATCTTCGACAGCCAGGAGGACCTGCTCAAGGCCTTTGGCGACGGCGAGCTGGAGCAGGCTTGCCGGTCCAGTGGTGCCAACGGACTGGTGTGCGTGGTGCGCTGGCAGGGCCCGCAGGCCAACGGCATGCCCGAGCTGCACAAGCTGACGCCGCCGCTGGCGGTGCTGCAGGGCAAGGGCTACCACGTGGCGCTGGTGACCGACGGCCGCATGAGCGGCGCCTCCGGCAAGGTGCCGGCCGCCATCCACGTCTCGCCCGAGGCCGCCGCGGGCGGTCCGCTGGCGCGCCTGCGTGACGGCGACGTGGTGCGCATGGACGCGGTGGCCGGCACGCTGGCCGCCCGGGTGGCCCAGGCCGAATGGGACGCACGCGAACCCGCCGCCCTGCCGGAAACCCTGCGCGCGGCCAACCAGGTCGGCCTGGGCCGTGACCTGTTCGCCGGCTTCCGGCGCAATGCCCTGACGGCAGAAGAGGGAGCCTGCACGTGGCTATGAACGCAAACGAGAAGCTGACGGCGCTGGCCGTGATGCAGGACGCGCCGGTGATCCCCGTGATCGTGCTGGACGAGGTGGCGCAGGCCGTGCCGCTGGCGCGGGCGCTGGTCGAGGGCGGCATCCGCATGCTGGAGGTGACGCTGCGCACGCCGGCGGCGCTGGCCTGCATCGAGGCGATCGCGCGCCACGTGCCCGAGGCCGTGGCCGGCGCCGGCACGGTGCGCAGCCAGGCCGACGCGCAGGCCGCGCAGCGCGCGGGCGCGCGCTTCGCCGTCAGCCCCGGCTACACGCCGGCGGTCGGCCGCGCATGCCGCGAGCTGGGCCTGCCCCTGCTGCCCGGCGTGGCCACCGGCAGCGAGATCATGCTGGCGCAGGAGGACGGCCACACCGACCTCAAGTTCTTCCCGGCGCTGCAGGCCGGCGGCGCGGCCATGCTCAAGGCCTGGAGCGGGCCGTTCGGCGACGTGCGCTTCTGCCCCACCGGCGGCGTCACCGCCGCCAACGCCCGCGAGCTGCTGGCCCTGCCCAACGTGGTGTGCGTGGGCGGCTCCTGGCTCACGCCGGCGGACGCGGTGCGCCAGGGCGACTGGGCCCGCATCACGCAGCTGGCGCGCGAGGCGGCTGCCCTGCGCTGAGCGGGGTCACGGGCCAGCCTGCGTTTCCAGGCTCAGGCATTCAATGTCGGCCAAGGACGGAAACTGTCGATCATTGCTCACCAGGCAGGTCGCTCCAGCCTCCAGCGCCGTTGCCAGCTGCAAGGCATGCACCATTTTGAGTCCGTGCCTGGCACGCAGCGCAGCGGCGCGCTCGAAAGCCTTGCGACTGTGGCTGTGCAAGGCAATGCTGCCATCTTCCACCAGCAACTCACGCACGGCAGCCACTGCCTGCGCATCGTTGGCCTGCAGCGGCTTGACCAGCAATTCGGCCAGGGTGACGTCACCGGTGCAGCCCAGGATCCGCTGGCGCGCGCAGGCTTGCAGCAATTCGAGGCACAGCGCAGCGTAGCGCTGGCTGGCACCCAGCACGTAGATGAAGATGTTGGTGTCGAAATAGACGCGTCGGCCGGCATGGCGTTCGATCAGCGCGTCCGCTCGCAAGAGCATCGGCTGCGCACGCCTACCAGCCATCGCGCAGGTCTTGGACGTACTTGTCCATGGCCCGGCTGTCCTTGCCGTAGTGGCCTCGTGCCGCACCGAGAAAGCGGCTCATGTCCGAGACACCCTTGCCTGCACGCAGCGGCACCAGCTCGATCACGCCATTGACGAAGCGCACGTCCAGCGCGTCGTCCACTTCCAGCCGTGCAGCCTCGACCACCTCGCTGGGCAAGGTGATCTGGCGGCGTTCACGCAGGCGTGCTGTGGTCATGGACAAGGGCGAGTCGTCTGATTTCTGATGGTACGTCAGAAATCGAAAAATCAACCCCGCCGCTCGATCAGCTCGATCTTGTAGCCGTCCGGGTCGGTCACGAAGGCGATCACGGTGCTGCCGCCCTTCACGGGGCCGGGCTCGCGCGTGATGTTGCCGCCGGACACGCGGATCTTCTCGCAGGCGGCATGCACGTCGGGCACGCCCAGCGCGATGTGGCCGTAGGCCGTGCCCAGCTCGTAGCCGGGGACGCCGTGGTTGTAGGTCAGCTCGATCTCGGCATGCTCGGGGTTGCTACCGTAGCCGACGAAGGCCAGCGAGTACTTCTGCTCGGGCCGCTCGGTGGTGCGCAGCAGCTTCATGCCGAGCACGCGGGTGTAGAAGTCGATGGAGCGCTGCAGGTCGCCCACCCGCAGCATGGTGTGGAGGAGTCGCATGCGGACGATTATCGCCACGTCCGCGGCGGCTCGCCCTCAGCCCGCGGCGCCCGCCAGGTCGGCCAGGTGCGCCTCCAGGGCCGACAGCTCGTCCTCCTCGATCGCGCCCTTGCCCGCGATGGCGGCGAACACATGGCCGCCGAAGCCGTCCACCGGGAAATAGCGGGTGAAGCCCCAGCCGATCAGCAGCTGTCCGAACAGGCTGGGCGAGAAGCGCGCCGACGCGCTGGCCATCTCCACGCCATTGAAGCGCAGCGTCTGCCGCCCCGGCCGCGAGGTCAGCGCCAGCACCACCGGGCGCTGCAGCGGCAGGCGCGCCTCGCCGGTCAGCACGACCTGCTGGCCCTTGGCGTCCACCCAGCGTGCCTGCGGGCAGCCGCCGGCCAGCCGCAGCTCGGAGACGTGGGTCTCCTCGGCCTTGGAGGCCTGGAAGGCCACGCCGCTGGCCTCGGCGCACGGCACGCTCAGGGCGATCAGCGCGAAGTGCGCGTCCTGCAGGTGGTAGGGCACGCGGTTGCCCGGGTGCGGCAGCACGCCGGGGGACATGGCGGCCTTCTTGCACCAGAAGCCCCAGGTCCCGGACGCCGTGTGGTCCGAGCAGCGCCGTCCCTCCAGCGTGCGCGCCACCGGCGCACGCGCCGCGGCGCGCTGCGGGTCCAGCCAGTTGAGCATCTGCATGGGGTGACCCAGGGAGGCGCCGAAGCCGGAGTCGGGGATGGCGCGCAGGAACTCGCCGTCGGCGGCCGGCCCCTCGTCGCCCAGGCGGGCGCGGCCGTCGGCCATCTCCCATTTGCTGGCGGCGTAGCGGGACAGGATGGCGCGCACGGCGGGGCGCGCCGGCCCGGTGTTGGCGGGGAGATCGAGCCGCTCCGACCAGGATGGCGTGTCGTATGGCTCGAAGGCGGCAGAAAGGCAGGTTTTCATGGCGTGGCGCAATGCTGCGGAGGTACAGCATCTCAGCAGCAGTCCTGCATGCTAGTGGGCGGGATCCGCGCGGCTGTGAGGCCGGGTCGGCAAACGTAAGCGTTTACCGGCGCCGGGCACCGCAGCCGGCGACAGGCTCGCATGCGGCGCGGCAGTGCGCGTTGGCTGAGATGCACGGGAATACAAGCTCAACAGCCGCGGATGCCAGCACGAACCGGCGTTGCTCCGACTTGGCGGCGGCAGTCTGCGAGCGGGGGATTCAGCAGCAGAAGTTACTTTTGCTGCGACCGCCAAACGTCGCGCGGATGCCTCAACCGGCTTTGGCGGGCGGCAGCTCGAACACCAGGCAGGTGGTGGTGGCATGGGCGTACAGCGTGCCGTCGGGACCGTACAGACGGCCTTCGGCCGTGGCCAGCTGGCCGCCGCAGTGCAGCACCTGGCCTTGCGCGCGCACGCGCGGCGCCTTGGCGCCTATGCCGCGCACCAGGTTCACGCTGAGCTCGGCGGTCGTGTACGCGCGGCCCGGCGGCATCAGGGTGTGCACGGCGCAGCCCATGGCCGAATCCAGCAGGGTGGCGTACCAGCCGCCATGGACGGTGCCCATCGGGTTGAGGTGGGTGGGTCCCGGCGTGCCCTGGAACAGCGCGCGCCCTTCGCCCACCTCGAGCAGCATGAAGTCCAGCGTCCTGGCGATGGGAGGGTAGGGGAAGTCGCCGCGCAGCATGGCCTGCATCAGCGCCAGGCCGCTGCGGCCCGCCACCTGGGCCGGTGCCGCCACGCCCGGGCCCGGGCCGCGCTCCAGCCGTTGCACCACCTCGGCCTCCTGCGCCAGCCAGGCCTGCAGCTCGTCCCGGTTCTTTTCCATGGGCACCTCCAGAAAGTTGCATATGCAAAACTTGCAGCTACAATAAATCGCCATGGACACCGCCGTCAAGCCCCAGGGCTGCACCAACCTCAAGCTGCGCCAGCTGATGCGCCGGGTGGCGCAGCACTACGACGCCGAGGTCGGCAAGACCGGCCTCAAGGGCACGCAGTACTCGCTGCTGTCCTATGTCTGCAAGCTGGGCCCGATCCGGCCCGGCGACCTGGCGCGCGAGATGAAGCTCGACGCCTCCACCCTCACGCGCAACCTCAAGCCGCTGCTGGCCGCGGGCTGGCTCAGCCTGGAGCCCGGGACCGACGGCCGCAGCCGCCTGGTGAGCGCCACCGATGCCGGCCGCGACAAGCGGCAGGAGGCGCAGCGCCGCTGGCGCGTGGCCCAGGAAGGCATCAATGCCGCGCTGGGCGCGGAGCGCGTGGTCGCGCTGCACGCGCTGATCGACGAGTGCATGGAACGACTGGCCCCCCCAGCCGCAGGAGAGAGCGATGACTGACACCCCGGGCGCTTCCGCGCGCCGCATGGCGTTCTGGCTGGTGATGATGCAGATGATGTCGGCCGGCGCCATGGGCGGGGGCGTTGCCTCGGCCATCGCGCGGGCGCTGGGGGCGCAGCGGCGCGCCGACGCCGACGCGCTGGCCGTGCATGCGCTGGTGCTGGCGCTGGGCTTCGCCCTGCTGTTCACCGTCGGCCTGTGGCTGGGCGGGCCGGCCTTGTACCGCCAGATGGGCGGCAGCGGCGCCTCGCTGCAGGCGGCGCTGACCTATTCCAACTGGGTGTTCGCCGGCGCCCTCGTGGTGTGGCTGTTCAATTCGCTGGCGGCCGTGGTGCGCGGTACCGGCAACATGGCGCTCCCGGCCATCGTCACCTCCGGCGGGCTGTTCGTGCTGATCCCGCTGTCGCCGCTGCTGATCTTCGGCTGGGGCCCGGTGCCGGCCTTGGGCATCGCCGGCGGCGCCGTCGCGCTGCTGGTCTATTACGCCGGCGGCATGCTGGCGCTGGCGCTGTACCTGCGCTCGCCGCGCAGCCTGATCAAGCCCTCGCTGCACGGCGGCGGGCTGCGCTGGCCGCTGGCGCGCGACATCCTGCGCGTCGGCCTGGTGGCCACGGTGTCGGCGCTGGCCACCAACCTGACCATCGGCATCGCCACCGCCCTGGTCGGCCGGCTCGGCCCGGCCGCCATCGCCGGCTACGGCACGGCCTCGCGGCTGGAGTACCTGCTGGTGCCGCTGGTGTTCGGCCTGGGCGCGCCGCTGGTGGCCATGGTGGGCACCTGCATCGGTGCCGGGCGGCGCGAGCGCGCCCTGCAGGCCACCTGGGTGGGCGCCCTGATCGCGGGCGTCCTGTGCGAGGCCGTGGGCCTGGCGGCCGCCTGTTTCCCGCGGCCGCTGCTGTCGCTGTTCGGTTCCGACCCGGCCATGCTGGAGGCCGGCAGCCGCTACCTGCAGATCGTGGGGCCGGCCTACGGCTTCTTCGGCTTCGGCCTGGCGCTGTACTTCGCCTCGCAGGGCGCCGGCCGCCTGGCCTGGCCGCTGCTGGGCAACGTGGTCCGGCTGGCGGTGGCGGGCGGCGTGGGCTGGCTGGCGCTGGCCGCGGGCGCCGGGCTGGCCGGCATCTTTGCCGCGCAGGCCGTGGCGCTGCTGCTGTACGGCGCGGTGAACGGGCTGGCGATCGCCGGCGGCGCCTGGTTCGGCTGGCCCGGGCGGCCGCGCGCGCCGGCCTACTGGGCACTGCGTAGCTGATCCAGAAGGTGGCCGCGCTCTTGCCGCACAATGGCAGGCTCCCCTTCGCACCAACCGACCCCTGAGAGGCAGCGCATGACCTATCCCAGCACCCAGCTCTTCATCAACGGCCAGTGGCAGGACGCGGCGGACGGCCGCACGCTGGCGGTGTTCAACCCGGCGACGGGCAAGGAGATCGGCCGCGTGGCCCATGCGTCCAAGGCCGACCTGGACCAGGCGCTGGCCGCCGCGCAGAAGGGTTTCGAGACCTGGCGCGACATGACCGCCGCCGACCGCAGCAAGGTCATGCGCAAGGCCGCCGGCTTCATGCGCGAGCGCGCCGAGGCCATCGGCCGCCTGCTGACGCAGGAGCAGGGCAAGCCGCTGGCCGAGGCCAAGGGCGAGGCCCTGGCCGCGGCCGACATCATCGAGTGGTTCGCCGAGGAGGGCTTCCGCGTCTACGGCCGCATCGTGCCCTCGCGCTGGAACCTGTCGGTGCGGCAGATGGTGGTGAAGGACCCGGTGGGCCCGGTGGCCGCGTTCACGCCCTGGAACTTCCCGATCAACCAGGTGGTGCGCAAGGTGGGCGCGGCCCTGGCCGCCGGCTGCTCCATGCTGGTCAAGGCGCCGGAGGAGACGCCCGCCGGCCCGGCCGAGCTGATCCGCGCCTTCCAGGACGCCGGCCTGCCGCCCGGGGTGCTGGGCCTGGTCTACGGCAACCCGGCCGAGATCTCCAGCTACCTGATCCCGCATCCCGTGATCCGCAAGATCACCTTCACCGGCTCCACGCCGGTGGGCAAGCAGCTGGCCGCGATGGCTGGCCAGCACATGAAGCGCGTGACCATGGAGCTGGGCGGCCATGCGCCGGTGATCGTCTGCGAGGACGCCGACATCGCGCTCGCGGCCAAGTCCGCGGGCAGCGCCAAGTTCCGCAACGCCGGCCAGGTGTGCATCTCGCCCACGCGCTTCCTGGTGCACGAGAGCGTCAAGAAGGAGTTCGCCAGCGCGCTGGCGCAGCAGGCCCAGAAGCTCAAGGTGGGCGACGGCCTGGCCGAGGGCACGCAGATGGGCCCGCTGGCCAACCCGCGCCGCCTGACCGCCATGGCCGAGTTCACCAAGGACGCCGTGGCCAAGGGCGCCACCGTGCTGGCCGGCGGCGAGCGCATCGGCGATGCCGGCAACTTCTGGCAGCCCACCATCCTGGCCGACGTGCCGGTGGAGGCCAAGGTGTTCAACGACGAGCCCTTCGGCCCCATGGCCGCCATCCGCAGCTTCAACACGCTGGACGAGGCCATCGCCGAGTCCAACCGCCTGCCCTACGGCCTGGCCGGCTATGCGTTCACCAAGTCGCTGAAGAACGCCGACCTGCTGGCGCGGCGAGTCGAGGTCGGCATGCTGTGGGTCAACATGCCGGCCATGCCCTCGGCCGAGCTGCCCTTCGGCGGCGTCAAGGACTCGGGTTATGGCTCCGAAGGCGGCCCCGAGGCGCTGGAGGCCTACCTCAACACCCGCGCGGTCAGCGTGGCGAACGTCTGAGTGGTCGTCGCAAAGACGCTGCACGTTTTTGCGACGGTGATGATCAGATGAACATATCGCTGCTGATTGCCGGTACCAGCGTCCTGGTGCTCTCCAGTTGCGCGGTCGCGCCCCCGACGGTGATCGTGCAGCCCCAGCCGCGCATCGTTGTCGCTCCGGCACCCGCCCTGGCAGTGGACATTCCGCCGGGGCACTACCCGCCACCTGGCAGCTGCCGGATCTGGATTCCTGGCGTACCCGCCGGGCAGCAGTCCCCGCCTGGGCGGTGCGCTGACTTGCAGCATCGCGTTCCGCCCGGCGGCGTACTCGTGGGTCGGTGACCTGTTGCGTGCTTGCACCACCGAGCAATTCTTCACACACGAGGCGGGCCTGCAGCCTACAAACTCACCTCATGAAAGTGATTCGCGTCAGCACCATCCTGTTTGCCCTGGCAACCTTGCCGTTCGCGGCCATCGCCGACCCGGACAAGGACGAGAGCGGCCACGGCAAGTACCGCCATGGCCGGTCCGAATTCAAGCATGAGTACCGGGACGGCAACTGCAAGGTTGAGATCAAGCAGAAGAAGAATGGCGACTACAAGGAGGAGCGCAAGTGCAAGGGGCACCAGCATGTCCATGCGCCCGCTCCTGTTTATGTGGTTCCGCAGCCGGTGGTGGTGGCCCCCCAGCCGGTGTACGTGCCGGCGCCTGCAGTGGTCGTCGAGCCTGGTGTAACCATTCGGGGCACCATCCACCTGAAGTAAGTCCAGAACCCCTGCGCAGACGTTCAGGTGCGTTTGACCGACGCCAGCACGGCTGGCAGAAAGGCCGCCCGTACCTCTGACGCACCACGCAGGCTGGGCTCGATGGTGCGGGTGAACCAGGAGGCGTCGCCCCGCAGGAAGTGCGCGTGCAGGTCCACCAGCTGGCCATGCCGCGCCGCGGCCGCGGCCAGCACCTCGTTGACCCGGCGGTGGTTGGCGCGGGCGATGCGCGCGTCGATGCCCAGGAAGTTGTTCGCGTCGTTGCCCAGGGTCGGGTCGTAGACGTTGCCGATCAGCACCGGCCGGACCTTCAGCCCGCGCAGGAAGCGCTCCAGCCTGGATTCGAACTCGCGGATGCCCGGCCCGCTGTCCGCCGCCAGGCCGCGCAGCAGGTCGTTGCCGCCCACCGTCAGCACGGCCAGCGCCGGGCCTGAGGCCGCCAGCCGCCGTGCCTGGTCGGGCAGGTCGTCCACCGTGGCGCCGTCCACCGCGCGATGCTCCAGCCGCGCCGGTCCGATCGTCTGCAGGTCGCGCCCGCGGAACCCGGGGAACAGCGCGTCGTCGTTGCGCACCAGCAGCTGGCCGGGGTGGACGCCATGCTCGTTGTAGCGCCCGCAGTCCAGGATGGAGTCGCCGAAGGTGTACAGGGTCATGCGGCGCTCCTGCGCGGTGGCCGGCAGGCCGGGCAGCAGCGCGGCGATGAGCGCGCAGAACCTGCGCCGGCTGCTGGTGGGGCTTGCCATGGAGCCCACTGTGCCGCGCGCCGCCCCGGCGTCTGTCGGCGCGCACTGACGATGCGCGTCAGCGCCGCAGGCGCTAGGCCGGCACCGTGTAGTTGAGCGTCATGCGCCCGCCGTCCACCACCACGATCTCGCCGGTGACGTAGCTGGCGGCGTCGCTGGCCAGCCAGGCCACGGCGTCGGCGATCTCGGACGGCTGCCCCAGCCGCTTCATGGGCGTGCGGCTCATGATGCGCGCACGGGCTTCCTCGCTGGTCAGCACCGCCTGGGCCGCCAGCTCGGTGGCGATGGTGCCCGGCGCCACGGCATTGACGCGGATGCCCCGGTCGGCCAGCGCCAGGGCCATCACGCGGGTGAGCTGGTTGATGCCGCCCTTGCTGACGTTGTAGCTGGCGATGCTGGGGATGGCCAGCACGCCGTTGACCGAGCTCATGTTGACGATGGCGCCGCGCATGGCGCCGCCCGCTGCGTCCTGCCGTGCCGGCTGCCGGACCATCTGGCGCGCCACCGCCTGGCCCATGAGGAAGGCCCCCTTGAGGTTGACGCGCAGCACGGCGTCGAAATCGGCCTCGCTCACGTCCAGGAAATCGGCGGCCTTGAAGATGCCCGCGTTGTTGACCAGCACGTCGATGCGGCCGTGCAGCGCCACGGCCTGGGCGACGGCGGTATCGACCTGTGCCTTGTCGCCCACGTCGCAATGCAGGTAGCGGGCGCCCAGCTCGGCTGCCAGGGCCTGGCCGCGCGCCTGCGCGATGTCGGCGATCAGCACCTGCGCGCCCTCGCGGGCGAAGCGCCGGGCGCAGGCCTCGCCGATGCCCTGGGCGCCGCCGGTGACGATGCAGACGCGGCCGCGCAGGCCGAAGGAGATGGGGTCGTCGTTCTGCGGCTGCGCGGTGTTCATGCGCGCATGGTACCGGCCCAGGCATCGCGGAAGGTTTGCGCGCGCCGGCCCACCTCGGCCGCGTCCACGCCCGGCGCGAACAGCGCCGAGCCGATGCCGAAGCCGTCGGCGCCCGCAGCCCGGTAGGCCGCCATGTTGTGCGGGGTGATGCCGCCCACCGGCAGCAGCACCGCCTCGCGCGGCAGCACGGCGCGCATCGCCTTGACCGCCGGCGGCGGGATCATCTCGGCCGGGAACAGCTTGAGCGCGTGGGCACCCGCCTCCAGCGCGGCAAAGGCCTCGGTCGGCGTCACCACGCCCGGCAGGTACACCATGTCCAGCCGCGCGGCCTCACGTGCCACGCCCGGGTGGAAGTTGGGCGCGACGATCAGCCGGCCGCCGGCGGCGCCGATGGGTTCGACCTGGCCGGGCTGCAGCACCGTGCCCGCGCCGACCAGGGCCTGCGGAAAGGCGCGCGCCAGCGCGGCGATGCTCTGCAGCGGCTCGGGCGAGTTGAGCGGCACTTCCATCAGGCTGAAGCCGGCCTGCGCCAGCGCGCCGCCCACGGCAATAGCCTCGGCCGGCGCCAGGCCGCGCAGCACGGCCACCAGGGGGCAGGCCTGGAGCGCGGCCTGGAAACGCGATGCGGCCTCGTTCATGCGAAGTCCTCGACGGTCCGGGCGATGGCCCACAGCCCGCGCCAGGTGGCCTCGGGCCCGACGCGCCGGCAGGCGATGCCGCGCGATTGCAGCGCCAGCTCGTAGCGCAGGGTCAGCGCCGGGGCGCCGATCAGCACCACCGGACCGCCGGCGGGCGCGGGCTGCAGCAGCCGCAGCTCATCGCCGATCACCAGGCCCGACAGGTAGCTGGGCAGGAACGCGGCGGGCAGCGACTCGAACAGCGCCAGCGTGCGCACGCCGAAGGCCGAGCGCAGCAGGCTGCCGGCCTCGCGCGCCTGCCCCACGCCGCGCAGGAAGGCGTCGCGGTCGAGCTCGTCATCATGAGACTCCGGCAGCGTGCGCGCCAGGATGGACTGCCTGCGCAGCAGGCCGTACACCTCGCCCGTCATGAAGGTGCTGAAGGATTCGATGCGCCCTCCGCGCACCTGCACCCACTTGCTGTGCGTGCCGGGCAGCAGGAGCAGGCCGTCCTGCAGGCCCAGCAGCTCCAGCGCGCCGAAGGCCTGGGTCTCCTCGCCGCGCATCACGTCGGGCAGGCCGTCGTGCTCGCAGCGCAGCCCCGGCACGATGGCGACGCGGCCCAGCGGCGGCAGGTCCGGCAGCCGCAGCAGCCGCGCGGCGACGTCGCCGAAGCCGGCGGGGCAGGGGCAGTAGGCCGCCTCCTGCCAGCCCTGGCGGCTGCCCACCATGCCGGACATCAGGACCCCGCGCGCCCCGGCGCCCTCCCAGCCGCGGCAGGCTGCGGCCAGCACGGCGGGGAACCCGTCCGGCGGCACCGCCAGGATGCCCTGGGGCGCGCTGCGCTCCTCCAGCACCCGGCCGGCCGCGTCCAGCAGCGCGGCGCGCAGCGAGCTGGTGCCCCAGTCGACGGCGATCAGCGGCGCGCCCACGCGGAATGCCTCAGTGATTGTCGCGAGGCACGAAGGCGCCGCGCCTGCCGACCAGGAAGTCCAGGTCCGCGCCCTCGTCGGCCTGCAGCACGTGGTCCACGTACAGCTTCCAGTAGCCCGAGGCCAGCGGCGGCGGGGTGGGCTGCCAGCGGGCCAGGCGGTGCTGCAGCTCCTCGTCGCTGATGTGCAGGTGGATGCGCCGGTTCGGCACGTCCAGCTCGATCAGGTCGCCGTTTCGCACCACCGCCAGCGGACCGCCGGCGGCGGCCTCGGGCGCGGTGTGCAGCACCACCGTGCCGTAGGCCGTGCCGCTCATGCGCGCGTCGCTGATGCGGACCATGTCGGTGATGCCCTTGCGCAGGATCTTGGGCGGCAGCGGCATGTTGCCCACCTCGGCCATGCCGGGGTAGCCCTTGGGGCCGCAGTTCTTCAGCACCATGACGCAGGTCTCGTCGATGTCGAGGTCCTCGTCGTCGATGCGGGCGTGGAAGTCCTCGATGTCCTCGAACACCACGGCACGGCCGGTGTGCACCATCAGCGCGGGCGTGGCGGCGCTGGGCTTGATGACGGCGCCGCGCGGCGCCAGGTTGCCGCGCAGCACGGCGATGCCCGCCTTGTCCTTGAACGGCGCGGCCAGCGGCTGGATCACCTCGGTGTTGTAGTTCTGCGCCTCGGCGATGTTCTCGCGCACGGTCCGGCCGCTGGCGGTGACGGCGTCCAGGTGCAGGTGCTCGCGGATCTCCTTCATCACCACGGGCAGGCCGCCGGCGTAGCAGAAGTCCTCCATCAGGTGCTTGCCCGAGGGCTGCAGGTTGACCAGGCAGGGCATCTCGCTGCCCAGGCGGTCGAAGTCCTCCACCGACAGCTCGACGCCGATTCGCCGCGCGATGGCGATCAGGTGGATCACCGCGTTGGTGGAGCCGCCGATCGCCGCCAGCGTCTTGATGGCGTTCTCGAAGGCCTGGCGCGTGAGGATGCTGGAGAGCTTCTGGTCGGTGTGCACCATCTCCACGATGCGCCGGCCGGCCATGCGCGCCAGCACGTTGCGGCGGCCGTCCACCGCGGGGTAGGCGGCGTTGCCCGGCAGGCCCAGGCCCAGCGCCTCGACCATGCTGGCCATGGTGGAGGCCGTGCCCATGGTCATGCAGTGGCCGTGGCTGCGGTGCATGCAGGATTCCGCCTCGAAGAAGTCGGCCAGCTTGAGCGTGCCCGCGCGCACCTGCTCGCTCATGCTCCACACGCCGGTGCCCGAGCCCAGCTCCTGGCCGCGCCACTTGCCCGAGAGCATGGGGCCACCCGAGACGCCGATGGTGGGCAGGTCACAGCTTCCGGCCCCCATCACCAGCGAGGGCGTGGTCTTGTCGCAGCCCATCAGCAGCACCACGCCGTCGATCGGGTTGCCGCGGATCGATTCCTCCACGTCCATGCTGGCCAGGTTGCGGTAGAGCATGGCGGTGGGGCGCAGCAGCGTCTCGCCCAGCGACATGACGGGGAACTCCAGCGGGAAGCCGCCCGCCTCGTACACGCCGATCTTGACCTGCTCGGCCAGGGTGCGGAAATGCGAGTTGCAGGGCGTGAGCTCGCTGAAGGTGTTGCAGATGCCGATGACGGGCCGGCCGTCGAACTGGTCGTGCGGCACGCCCTTGCCCTTGACCCAGCTGCGGTAGGCGAAGCCGTCGCGGTCCTGGCGGCCGAACCATTGCTGGCTCCTCAGTTCACTGGGTTTCTTGCGTGGCTTGCTTTCGTCGGTCATGCGGGTTAGTCCTGAAACTGCAAACATATTATGGTCATACGATTGCCGGCGACGCCTCGTACAAACCATGATCAAGAACGTCCACGGCAACACGCTAGACCACCTGGGCGAGGCCATCGTCGCCGGGCGCTATGGCGCCGGGCTGGCCATCCCGCCCGAGCCCATGCTGTGCGTCGAGCTGGGCGTCAGCCGCACCGTGGTGCGCGAGGCGGTCAAGTCGCTGGTGGCCAAGGGCCTGCTCAGCACCGGCCCCAAGGTGGGCACCAAGGTGCTGCCCTCGGAGCAGTGGAACTGGTTCGACCCGGACGTGGTGGTCTGGCAATCCAAGGCCGGCCTGACGCGCGAGTTCCTGCGAGACCTGCAGGAGCTGCGCCGCGTGGTCGAGCCGGCCGCGGTGCGCATGGCGGCCGAGCGCGCCACGCCCGGGGACATCGCCGAGATCGAGACCGCCTTCGCCGGCATGAAGCGCGCGGTGGAGGAGGGCGGCGACTACGTCACGCACGACCTGCGCTTCCACCAGGGCCTGCTGCGCGCCTGCCGCAACCGCATGATCGTGCAGATGAGCAAGGCGCTGGGCGCGCTGCTGCGCACCAGCTTCGAGATCTCCACCACGCGCAAGGACGGCCCGCGCAACTCGCTGCCGCTGCACCGCGCGGTGCTGGACGCGGTGATCGCGCGCAACCCGGTCCAGGCCGAGCGCGCCATCCTGGTGCTGATCGACGGCGCGCGCGACGACATCGAGGAGGTGCTGGCGACGCGCAAGCGCCTGCCGCGCCTGAACGTTCCCGCGCGGCACCTGCCCGCGGGCCTGCGCGCGGCCTGAGCGGAGTGCGGATGCGCAAGGCGACGGACCTTTTCTTCAAGCTGCTGGAGCTGCTGGTGGTGCTGGCCCTGGTGGCCATGGTGGTCATGGTGTTCGGCAACGTGGTGCTGCGCTACGGCTTCAACTCCGGCATCACCGTGTCCGACGAGATGTCGCGCTACTGCTTCGTCTGGCTCACCTACATAGGCGCCATGATCGCCATGCGCGAGAAGGGCCACCTGGGCGTGGACACCCTGGTGCGGCACCTGGGCACCACCGGCAAGAAGGTCTGCCTGTTCGCCAGCGAGTCGCTGATGCTGCTGGTCAACGGGCTGTTCGTCCTGGGCACCTGGAAGATGCACGGCCTGCAGGTCAGCAACGTCTCGCCGGTGGTGGGCATGTCCATGATCTGGGTCTACGGCGTCGGCTACGTGGTGGGCACGGTGATGGCCCTGTTCAACCTGAGCGTGCTGTGGCGCCTGGTCACCGGCCGGCTGCGCGAGGACGAGCTGGTGCAGGTGGTCGATTCCGAAGACGTGCCGCACGAGGCACCGGCTCCCGTGGCGACGGGGGTGGCGCGATGACGGTCGGCGTCTTCCTGTTCAGCCTGCTGGGGGCCATGGCCATCGGCATGCCCATCGCCTACGCGCTGCTGGTGTGCGGCCTGGCGCTGATGGGCTTCATGGCCGCCACCGGCGCGCTGGCGGCCTTCGACAGCCAGATCCTGGCGCAGCGCTTCGTCGACGGCGCCGACAACTTCCCGCTGCTGGCCGTGCCCTTCTTCCTGTTGGCCGGCGAGTTCATGAACGCCGGCGGCCTGTCGCGGCGCATCGTCAACCTGGCCATGGCCTGGGTCGGCCACTTCCGCGGCGGCCTGGGCTACGTGGCGGTGCTGGCGGCCGTGATCATGGCCTCGCTGTCGGGCTCGGCGGTGGCCGACACCGCGGCGCTGTCGGCGCTGCTGATCCCCATGATGAAGCAGGCCGGCTACCAGGTGAATCGCTCGGCCGGCCTGATCGCCTCGGGCGGCATCATCGCGCCGGTGATCCCGCCGTCCATCGGCATGATCATCTTCGGCGTGGCGGGCAACGTCTCCATCACCAAGCTGTTCCTGGCCGGCATCGTCCCGGGCATCCTGATGGGCGTAGCCATCGGCCTGACCTGGTGGTGGCTGGCGCGCCGCGAGAACGTGCAGCCGGCGCCGCGCGTGGGCCTGGGCGAGCGCCTGAAGGTCACCGCGCAGGGCAGCCTGGCGCTGGCGCTGCCGGTGCTGATCCTGGGCGGCATGAAGTTCGGCGTGTTCACGCCCACCGAGGCCGCCGTCGTGGCCGCTGTCTACAGCTTCGCGGTGGGCATGTTCGTCTACCGCGAGCTCAAGCCGTCGGCGCTGTACGGCCTGGTCCTGTCGGCCGGCAAGACGACGGCAGTGGTGATGTTCCTGGTGGCCGCCGCCATGGTCAGCGCCTGGCTGATCACGGTGGCCAACATCCCCACCGAGGTGGCGAAGCTGCTGGAACCCTTCATGGACAACCGCATCCTGCTGATGGCGGTGATGATGGTGATCGTCATCGCGGTCGGCACGGCGCTGGACTTCACGCCCACGGTGCTGATCCTCACGCCGGTGCTGATGCCGGTGGTCAAGCAGGCCGGCATCGACCCGGTGTACTTCGGCGTGCTGTTCATCATGAACAACGCCATCGGCCTGATCACCCCGCCCGTGGGCACCGTGCTCAACGTGGTCTGCGGCGTGGCGCGCATCACGCTCGACGACGCCTTCAAGGGCGTGATGCCCTTCTTCCTGGCCCAGCTGGCGGTGCTGTTCGCCCTGGTGCTGTTCCCCGACCTCGTGCTCGTGCCTCTCAAGTGGCTGATGCAGTGAGGACGTTTTCCCATCCCGTCGTTCATCCAAGGAGACAAGCCATGTTCAAGCGACGCACCCTGGTGGCCTTCGCCGCCACCGCCGTCTTGGCCGCCGCGCCCGCCTTCGCGCAGTTCAAGGAGCGCACCATCAAGTTCACCAACGGCGTGAACGAGGACCACCCGGTGGGCGTGGGCGTCAAGAAGATGCAGGAGGTCCTGAACGCCAAGACCGGCGGCAAGATGAAGATCCAGGCCTTCTGGGGCGGCGCCGCCGGCGGCGACCTGCAGGCCACCCAGGCGCTGCGCGCCGGCACGCAGGAGATGGTGTGCACCTCGTCCTCGCCGCTGGTGGGCATCGTCAAGGAGCTGGGCGTGTTCGACCTGCCCTTCCTGTTCGCCAGCGAGAAGGAGGCCGATGCGGTGCTGGACGGCGAAGCCGGCAAGTACTTCAACAAGAAGTTGGAAGACGCCGGCCTGGTGAACCTGGCCTACTGGGAGAACGGCTTCCGCAACCTCACCAACAGCAAGAAGCCGGTGGCCAAGGCCGAGGACTTCGAGGGCATCAAGGTGCGGGTGATGCAGAACAACATCTTCCTGGACACTTTCAAGACCCTGGGCACCAACGCCGTGCCCATGTCCTTCGGCGAGGTCTTCACCGCGCTGGAGACCCGCACCATCGACGGCCAGGAGAACCCCTTCGTGACCATCGAGACCTCCAAGTTCAACGAGGTCCAGAAGTACCTGTCGGTCACGCGCCATGCGTACACGCCGTTCCTGGTGCTGTATTCCAAGAAGCTGTGGGACGGCCTCTCCCCGCAGGAGCAGGCCGTGCTGCGCGAGGCCGCCGCCGAGGGCCAGAAGGTGCAGCGCCAGGCGAACCGCCAGCTCAACGAGAAGTCGCTGGCCAGCCTGAAGACCAAGGGCATGCAGGTCAACGAGGTCTCGCCGGCCGAGCAGAAGCGCATGTTCGAGAAAGTGAAGCCGGTGTACGACAAGAACGTGCCCACCATCGGCACCGAGGCTGTCAACGTGGTGATGGACGGGTTGAAGAAGGCCCGCGGAGGATAAAAGCGCACCCATGAAGATCGCCCGCCTGGAAACCGTCCGCCTGGGCGAGTTCCCCAACATCCTGTGGGTGCGGCTGCACACGGATCAAGGCCTGGTCGGCCTGGGCGAGACCTTCATGGGCGCGGCGGCGGTCGAGGCCTACCTGCACGAGTGGGTGGCGCCGCGCCTGATCGGCACCGACCCGCTGGCCATTGAGGCGCGCAACCGCGACATCACCGGCTACCTGGGCTGGCGCGGCTCGGGGGTGGAGACGCGCGGCAATTCCGCCGTGGACATCGCCCTGTGGGACCTGTTCGGCAAGGCGGCCGGCCTGCCGCTGCACACCGCGCTGGGCGGCAGGAGCCGCGACGCCATCCGCGTCTACAACACCTGCGCGGGCTACCAGTACATCCGCAGCAATGCCAACCAGACCTCCTCGAACTGGGGGTTGGCGAACGGACAAGGCCCCTCCGGTAGCGCGAGCGGCCCGTACGAGGACCTGCAGGGCTTCCTGCACCACGCCGACGAGCTGGTGCAGTCGCTGCTGTCCGAGGGCATCACGGCGATGAAGATCTGGCCGTTCGACACCGCGGCCGAGGCCAGCCACGGCCAGTACATCAGCAACGCCGACCTCGACGCCGCGCTGGAGCCCTTCCGCAAGATCCGCGGCGCGGTGGGCGAGCGCATGGACATCATGGTCGAGTTCCACAGCCTGTGGCGGCTGCCCATGGCCCGCAAGATCGCCCGCGCGCTGCAGCCCTTCAACACCTTCTGGCACGAGGACGCGATCCGCATGGACTCGCTGGATCTGCTCCAGCAGTACGCGCAGGACTGCCAGGCCCTGATCTGCGCCAGCGAGACCCTGAGCTACAAGTGGGGCTTCAAGGACTACCTGCAGACCGGCGTGGCCGGCGTGGTCATGCTGGACCTGTCCTGGTGCGGCGGCCTGACCGAAGCGCGCAAGATCGCCGCCATGGCCGACGCCTGGCAGCTGCCGGTGGCGCCGCACGACTGCACCGGGCCGGTGGTGTGGACAGCGTCCACCCACTTGTCGCTGCACGCGCCCAACGCCCTGGTCCAGGAGAGCGTGCGGGCCTTCTACAGCGGCTGGTACAAGGAACTGGTCACCGAGCTGCCGCGCGTCAGGGACGGGATGGTCTCGCTGGGCGACCAGCCCGGCCTGGGGCTGGAGCTGCTGCCCGACCTGCACCGGCGCAAGGACGCGATCGTGCGCATGTCGTCCGGGGAAAACGCCCCATGAGCCATTTCACCGAAGTCAAGCTGGCGCACGCCAGCCGCCTCATCAACCACGGCCCCACCGTGCTGGTCACGAGCAGCCATGGCGGGCGCGGCAATGTCATGGCGGCGGCCTGGTCCATGCCGGTCGAGTTCACGCCGCCGCGCATCGCGGTGGTGATCGACAAGACCACCTGGACGCGGGAGCTGGTGACGGCCAGCGGCGCCTTCGGCATCTGCGTGCCCGGCGCGGCGCTGGTGGACCTGACCCACGCGGTGGGCAGCCTGTCGGGGCGCTCGGTGGACAAGTTCGAGCGCTTCGGCATCCGCACCCGGCCCGGGCCGGTGCTGGGCGTGCCGCTGCTGGAGGCCGGCTGCGCGGCCTGGCTGGAGTGCCGGCTGATCCGCGAGCCGCACGCCGAGGACGCCTACGACACCTGCTTCGGCGAGGTGGTTGCCGCAGCGGCCGACAGCCGCATCTTCGCCGGCGGGCACTGGACCTTCCGCGAGGACAACGCCGACCTGCAGACCATCCACCACCTGGGCGGCGGCCACTTCGTGCGCGCCGGCGGCACGCTGCGCGCCGCTGGGTCTTAGACGCCGCGTCAGCGGTTGAAGTTGCGCGCCGGGTTGCCGCCGCGCGCACCGAAACCGCCGCCGCCGGAGCGGCCGCCGCGCCGGCCACCGCCGCCGCCCCCACCACCACCACCGCCCATGCTGTCGATGCTGGTGCGGGTGGGGTCGGGCTGGCCGTTGCCGTTGACGCGCTTGACGCCGGTCATGTCGCGGCGGGTGGGCAGGCTGGTGCGCAGCGGGTCCACGTTGCGCGGCATGCGGTCGTCGTCGCGGTCGAAATCGTCGTCCTGGGCGCGCTCGGGCTGCGCCAGGCGCGGCTGCTGGGGCTGCGGCGGGCGCTGGCCGTTCGGCGCGCCGTTGTGCCGGCCGCCCTGGCCGTTGTAGCCGTTGTGGCCGTTGGCGCCCTGCGCCGGACGACCGCCGCCGGCCGGCCTGGCGCGGCCGTTCTGGCCGTTGCCGCCACCCTGGCCGTTGCCGCTGCCGTTCGCGCCATTGCCGCCGCGGGCATTGCGCGCGCCCTGGCCTGGCGCACCGCCCTTGTTGTCGCGGATGCGTTGCATCATCTCCTGGCGCG
Source organism: Ramlibacter tataouinensis TTB310 (assembly GCF_000215705.1). NCBI lineage: Bacteria > Pseudomonadati > Pseudomonadota > Betaproteobacteria > Burkholderiales > Comamonadaceae > Ramlibacter > Ramlibacter tataouinensis. The sequence goes on from NC_015677.1 coordinate 1,190,687, forward strand.
CCGCCTTGGCCGCCTGGACCATCACTTCGCGGCTGGGCGGCTTGCCGGCGCCGCCCCACAGGGTCTGGCGGCCCATGGCGATGGGCTCGGCACGCTCACCGGGCTCGGGGCCGAAGCCCTCGATCACCTGCGCCGGGATCTGCTGCTTGGTGAAGCGCTCGATCTCCTGCATGAAGCCTTCCTCGTCCAGGCAGACCAGGCTGACGGCCTGGCCTTCCTTGCCGGCGCGCCCCGTGCGGCCGATGCGGTGCACGTAGTCCTCCGGCACGTTGGGGATCTCGTAGTTCACCACGTGCGGCAGGTCGTCGATGTCGATGCCGCGCGCGGCGATGTCGGTGGCCACCAGGGCGCGGATGTCGCCGCTCTTGAAGCCGGCCAGCGCCTGGGTGCGCGCGCCCTGGCTCTTGTTGCCGTGCAGCGCCATGGCGGTGATGCCGTTCTTGTTCAGGAACTCGGCCACGTTGTTGGCGCCGAACTTGGTGCGGGTGAACACCAGCACCTGGCTCCAGTCGTGCTGCTGGATGATGTGGGCCAGCAGCTGCTTCTTCTTGCCGCGGCCCACCGGGTGCACGACCTGGGTGATGCGCTGCACCGTGGTGTTGCGCGGCGTGACCTGGATGGACTGCGGGTTCTTCAGCAGGCCGTTGGCCAGATCGCGGATCTCGTCGCTGAAGGTGGCGGAGAACAGCAGGCTCTGCTTGTCCCTGGGCACCAGGGCCAGGATCTTCTTGACGTCGGGCAGGAAGCCCATGTCCAGCATGCGGTCCGCCTCGTCGAGCACCAGGACCTCGACGGTGGACAGGTCCAGATGGCCCTGCTGCTGCAGGTCGAGGAGGCGGCCCGGAGTGGCCACCAGGATGTCGACCCCTCGCTTGATGCGGTCGATCTGCGGGTTCATCCCCACACCGCCGAAGATGACCGTGGAGGTCAGCGGCAGGTACTTGCCGTAGGTGCGGATGGACTCTTCCACCTGGGCGGCGAGTTCACGCGTCGGCGTGAGCACCAGGGCGGCGATGCCGTCCTTGCCGAACTTGTTGGTCTTGCCCTGGCCCTTGGTGAGCTTGTGCAGCATGGGCAGCGTGAAGGCCGCGGTCTTGCCGGTGCCGGTCTGCGCGCCGGCCAGCAGGTCGTGGCCTTCGAGCACGGCGGGGATCGCCTGGGCCTGGATGGGGGTGGGGGTTTCGTAGCCTTGCTCGCGCACGGCCTTGAGGATGGCGGGTGCCAGTTTCAGTTCGTCAAAAGTCATGAAATGAGCGCCGTCCGTGGCGCTGGGCATCGGCCTGTCCGGCGGGTGGCCGGGCCAGTTAAAGGCAGATGAGGTTGCTAAGGTGGGAGCCGGCGGCGCATTGGGCCACGTCGTCCCCAGCGAATCGCTGAGCTTGCGCACAACTGGTTCGCGCAAGAGCCGCCATTGTCTCATGCCTGGGCGATGGGTGAAGGCCGGGCTGAGGTTACGGCTGTTTACAACGGGCGCCGCCGCAACAGGCCGGCCTCGAACGGGGTCGCTCCATGGGGCTGGCAAGCTCTGCCGTTTCATAATGGCTGCCGCATGGCCAAGCTGTTGAAACTCCGACTGGGCGTCTCCGACGATCCCACCGCCTTGCAGCCGACCCTGGCCGACTGCCTGCAGGCCCTGCTGTCGCAGTCGGAGCCGCTGATGGCGCAGGTGATCGAGGGGCTGCAGCTGGCGGCCGCTCCGGCCGGCCCGCGCCGCATCCCCGGCTTCCAGCAGCCGGGCATCCAGCGGGCGGTGCAGGCCCTGGCCGAGGCGTCCGCCGAGGTGCGCGCCCGCTACACCGCCGAGCTCGGCCGCCTGGTGTACGAGGGTGGCGGCAAGGAGCAGGCCCAGACCGAGGCGCTGCGCTTCGAGGACCTGCAGCTGTTCGGCGACGAGGAACTGGACCAGAGCATCGAGGTGGCACGCGCCCAGCAGGAGGTGTCGCAGGCGGTGGACGACGTGCTGCCCGCACTGGACGCGCTGATCAGCACGCTGCTGGGCTGGCGCACCATCCAGTCCGGCCTGAATCCCTTGAGGCCCGACGTGTTCGTGCGCGCGCTGCAGGCCTGCCTGGCCGCGCACGTGCCCGACCCGGCGGTGCGTGAGGCGTTGATCGTGCCGGCCGCCGGCCTGCTGGGCGCCCAGCTGCGCCAGCTCTACCGCGAACTGACCGACTGGCTGGCCTCCTCGGGCGTGGAGCCGGCCATGCCCGTGGGCGGCAAGGCCAAGAAAGGTCTGGCCACCGGCACGGCCGTGGCCAGCTCGGTGGCCAAGACACTGCTCACGCTGGACCGGCTGCGCAAGCTGCTGGCCGGCGATTTCGACACCCCGCCGCGCCAGGACTACCAGCACACGTTGCCGGCTTCCATGGCCCTGCTGCAGGACATGAAACAGGTCGACGCCCTGGTCAGGCAGCTGGAGGAGCGCTCGCGCGGCGAGCCGCCGGCGCCGCCGCGCGACCTGCTCGAGCCCGCGCCGGCCGAAGGCTCGCCGCGCCTGGGCCGGCAGCTGGGCAAGGAGGTGGTGCGGCTGATGTTCGACAACCTCACGCAGGACAGCCGCCTGGTCAGGGAGTACAAGAACCAGCTCAAGGCCATCGAGCCGGCGGTGCTGCGACTGGCGCAGTACGACTCGCGCTTCTTCAGCGACCGCAGCCACCCGGCGCGCCAGCTGCTGGACCGCATGACCCAGCGCAGCCTGGCCTTCACCAACGAATCCGATCCCGGCTGGCAGCGCTTCCTGGCGACCGTACAGGCCGCGGTGAAGTGGCTGGACAGCAAGGTCATCGACGCCGACACCTTCGCCGAGCTGCTGGAGACCCTGCAGGCGCAGTGGGGCGAGCAGGACCAGAACGGCCGCCAGCGGCGCGAGGACGGCGCCCGGGCCCTGCTGCACGCCGAGCAGCGCCACCTGCTGGCGCAGAAGCTGGCCGGCGAGTTCGCGCAGGAGGCGGAAGGCCTGGGCGTGCCGGAGTTCGTGGGCGACTTCCTCAAGGGCTCCTGGTCGCAGGTGGTGGCCGAGGCGAAGCTGAGCTGTGTCGACGGCTCGGACGATCCCTACGGCTACCGCGCACTGGTGGCCGACCTGGTCTGGAGCGTGCAGAAGAGCACTGCCCAGCGCAGCCGGCTGGCGCGCCTGGCGCAGATGATCCCGGGCCTGCTGGAGCGGCTGCGCGAGGGCCTGGACCGCATCGACTACCCGCCCGAGCTCACCGGCCGCTTCTTCGAGAACCTGACCGTGGTGCACCAGTCGGCGCTGCAGGAAGGCCGTGACGCACAGGCGCGCGAGGCGGCCGAAGCCGCCGAGGCCCAGCCTTCGCAGCTGCCCGACAGCGTGTTCGACGACGCCGCGATCTGGCTGGCCGAAGGCGAGGCGGCCGGCACCGGCTACCTGCAGCCCGAAGCCGGCGCCCAGGGCGCGCCGGCGCAAGGCCCGGAGCAGCCGCCGGCCGCGCCGGGCGAGCTGCGCACCGGCGCCTGGGTGGAGCTGATGGTCAAGGGCGAGTGGCTGCGCGTGCAGCTGACCTGGGCCAGCCCGCACCACACGCTGTTCATGTTCACCTCGCCCGCCGGCACCGCGCACTCCATGTCGCGCCGCATGCTGGACCGGCTGCGCGCCCAGGGCCTGATGAAGGTCATCGCCGACCGCAACGTGGTCGACGAGGCGCTGGACCAGGTCGCCAAGACCGCTCTGCTCAACAGCCTGGACGGCAAGACCTGAGCCGCGGCCGCCGATGCGGCGGCGGGCGGCCCGCCCGCGCGGGATAATGCGCGGTTTGGTCCGCCATCCACCCTATCCAGAGCAAGAGCCATGGCCCAGTACGTCTACACCATGAACCGCGTCAGCAAGATCGTGCCGCCCAAGCGGCAGATCTTGAAGGACATCTCCCTCTCGTTCTTCCCCGGCGCCAAGATCGGCGTGCTCGGCCTCAACGGCTCGGGCAAGTCGACGCTGCTCAAGATCATGGCCGGCATCGACCACGAGATCGAGGGCGAGGCCACGCCCATGCCCGGCCTGAAGATCGGCTACCTGCCGCAGGAGCCGCAGCTCGATCCGCAGCAGACGGTGCGCGAGGCCGTCGAGGGCGGCATGGGCGAGGTGGCCGCGGCCAAGCAGCGGCTGGAGGAGGTCTACGCCGCCTATGCCGAGCCCGACGCCGACTTCGACAAGCTGTCGGAGGAGCAGGCCAGGCTGGAGGCCATCATCTCCGCCGCCGGGGCCGAGGGCGATTCGGAGCACCAGCTGGAGATCGCCGCCGACGCGCTGCGCCTGCCGCCCTGGGACGCCACCATCCAGCACCTGTCGGGCGGCGAGAAGCGCCGGGTCGCGCTGTGCCGGCTGCTGCTGTCCAAGCCCGACATGCTGCTGCTGGACGAGCCCACCAACCACCTGGACGCCGAGTCGGTCGAGTGGCTGGAGCAGTTCCTGGCCCGCTTCTCCGGCACCGTGGTGGGCATCACGCACGACCGCTATTTCCTGGACAACGCCGCCGAGTGGATCCTGGAGCTGGACCGCGGCCGCGGCATCCCCTGGAAGGGCAACTACAGCACCTGGCTGGAGCAGAAGGAAGCGCGCCTGGAAGCCGAGCAGAAGGGCGAGGAAGCCCATGCCAAGGCGATGAAGAAGGAACTGGAGTGGGTGCGCCAGAACGCCAAGGGCCGCCAGTCCAAGAGCAAGGCGCGCCTGGCCCGCTTCGAGGAGCTGTCCGACTACGAATACCAGAAGCGCAACGAGACCAACGAGATCTTCATCCCGGTGGGCGAGCGGCTGGGCCACGAGGTGATCGAGTTCGTCAACGTGAGCAAGTCGTTCGGCGACCGCCTGCTGATCGACAACCTGAGCTTCAAGGTTCCGGCCGGCGCCATCGTCGGCATCATCGGCCCCAACGGCGCGGGCAAGTCCACGCTGTTCAAGCTGATCTCCGGCAAGGAGAAGCCGGACAGCGGCGAGGTGAAGATCGGCAAGACGGTGCAGATGGCCTTCGTCGACCAGCACCGTGACGAGCTGGCCAACAACAAGACGGTGTGGGAGGACGTGTCCGGCGGGCTGGACATGATCAACATCGGCAAGTTCCAGATGGCCAGCCGCGCGTACTGCGGCCGCTTCAACTTCAACGGCAGCGACCAGCAGAAGAAGGTGGGGATGCTCTCGGGCGGCGAGCGCGGCCGCCTGCACCTGGCCAAGACGCTGCTGCAGGGCGGCAACGTGCTGCTGCTGGACGAACCGTCCAACGACCTGGACGTCGAGACCCTGCGCGCGCTGGAAGACGCGCTGCTGGAGTTCGCCGGCAGCGTGATGGTGATCAGCCACGACCGCTGGTTCCTGGACCGCATCGCCACCCACATCCTGGCCGCCGAGGGCGACAGCCAGTGGGTGTTCTTCGACGGCAACTACCAGGAGTACGAGGCCGACAAGAGGAAGCGCCTGGGCGAGGAGGGCGCCAAGCCCAAGCGGGTGCGGTTCAAGGCCTTGAAATAAAACAGAGCCTTAGCTAGGTGAGAAAGAGGCGGAGAGGTTCGAACGAATTGCGCAAGCGTTTGACGAAGACCGAGGCCAGGATGCGAAGGTGACGGTCAAGGAAGCCTCAGTCGAAAAGCTATTCTGCGACGCATACTTTCTGAAAAAGCTGGTGCCCGTGATGCTTGAGGCTCGGCGTGCTAGCCAAGTTTCGGCAACCGAGGGAACTGCCGATTCAGCCGTAGGAAGCGTGCGGAGTAGGATCCGAGCTCTCATTTGAAAGCAGGCAGATGCGAGTCACGTCGCTCCAAATGGCAGGATTCCGGTCGTTCGCGAACATGGATTCCATCGAACTAGGGACGATCAACGTCCTTATAGGGGCCAACAATTCAGGGAAGTCCTCGATTCTCCGAGCGCTGAGTCTGATGCAAACCTCGGAAGGCAGCCCACCATATCCCGACGTTCGGATAGGGCACCCTTCAGCAAGCATCCGTATCGGTTTGACCGGCATCGACAATCCAACGTGGACCGGATTGCCCGCAGCTCCGCTCGTAATTACATTGAGCACGGAAGACAGGCGTGGTGGAAGCATCGCCCTCAACTTTATCCAACCGAATGGATCTAGTTCGGCCGTGTCCCAGCTGCCAGCGATCGAGCCATATCACTTTATCGTCCCGTACCTTTCAAAACGGAAGGTGATGACGTTCCAAGAAGATGTGCGACAGCAGCACGCGATGGCGATCACTCAAACCATGACGTACTTGGCTGCGAAGCTATCCCGCCTAGGAAATCCGGAGTTTCCGGGCTCCGAAAAATACCGGGACACCTGCAGAGCGATCTTGGGTTTTGTTGTGACTGCCGTACCCTCGGAAGGCGGGCAACGTCCGGGAACCTACCTTCCAACACGAGAGGTGTTGCCTATCGAACAAATGGGCGAAGGGGTCCCCAATATCGTAGCTCTGCTCGCTGATCTCGCACTTTCGAAAGACAAGCTTTTCCTCATTGAAGAACCTGAGAATGACCTGCACCCGGCGGCGTTGAAAGCTTTGTTGGAGCTTATTCTGGAAAGCTCGTCTACGAACCAGTTTGTCATCTCGACACACTCGAACATCGTTGTCAGCACGCTCGGAGCGTCTCCCGAAGCAAAAATCTTAGAAGTAAGCAGCGTCCGAAACCGGCTTCCAACTGAGGCAACCGTGCGACCAGTGGATGCGACGCCGCAGTCACGCCTTGATGTACTCCGATCGTTGGGTTACTCGCTGTCGGACTTTGACCTTTGGGATGGCTGGCTTTTCCTTGAGGAAGCTTCTGCCGAGCGAGTGATCCGCGACTACCTCATTCCGTGGTTTACGCCGGCCCTGACTCGCGTGCGCACCATTTCAGCTAATGGAGTGTCGCGTGTTGAGCCGTCTTTTGATGATTTCCACAGGTTGACCTTGTTCTCACAATTGCAGGAGGTCTATTCACGTTCAACGTGGGTTTGCGTTGATGGCGACGAGCCGGGAAATGAACTTGTGCGAAAACTTCGAGACAAGTACCGGTCATGGCCCGCAGATCGGTTTCGCACGTTTTCGTCCCAGCAGTTCGAGCGGTACTACCCCTCGCATTTCCATGAGCGCGTGGACTCAGTGTTGGGCATACAGGATCGGCAGGCCCGCCGAGAGGCAAAACGAGTACTTCTCGACGATGTCAGGAGTTGGCTTGATGAAGATGAGGCGCGAGGCAAAGCGGCGCTTCGAATAGATGCCGCCGAGGTGATCGAAGTACTTCGCGAAATATCTTCGAAGCTCAAACCCCAATGACTGGGAATGGGGACAGTGCTTGACAGCTTTGGCGTGGACTGACGAGCAAAGGCGAGCCTAAGTTATGAGAAATATGGACTAACACCCCCGTTATCTGTCACTGGAATTGCGTTGGTACCCGGAGCAACATGCCCGTCACTGATGAGAAGTACCACGAGCTTAGGAAGAAGGGTTTTCATAGCGGCGGCCTGCGCTTGCGCGGCTGCCGCGTACGCCCAGGCGCTCCCCGTCACCCGACCTCGACGCTCAGGAAAGGTATTTTCAAAGGAGCTATCTGCTGATATGCAAGAGCGTTTCCGCTCTGCCGGCGTGCCAAGCTCCTAAATACCAGAGGTATCTTAGGTAGGCACCTGTGCGGTGCCGTGGTTCTAGGCACACCCCTTGCCGCGTTCGTGCTCCTCTTGCACGAGCCCGCCATGGAACCTGTCTCACGCCGCATCTTCCTCAAGGTCAGTAGCGCGACCGCCGTCACGCCTGTCGTCGCCGAGGCCGCGGCGCCGCAGCGGCCGGGCGCACACGCGTCTGCGGCCGCAGCCCCCGCGGCCGGCGCCGAGGCCCAGCCCTACCTCTTCTTCACCGCCGGCGAGGCCGCCTTCATGGAGGCGGCCGTGGATCGGCTGATCCCGCCCGACGACCTGGGCCCCGGCGGCCGGCAGGCCGGCGTGGTGCAGTTCATCGACCGCCAGCTCGCCGGCGCCTGGGGCGCCGGCGAGCGCCTGTACCGCAGCGGGCCCTGGCAGCCGGGCACGCCGTCGCAGGGCTACCAGCTGCCCTTCACGCCGGCCGAGCTGTTCCGCAACGCGCTGCGCGGCATCGCGCAGCAAGGGCAGCAGGGCGGCGGCACGCCGTTCGAGAAGCTGCCCGGCCCGCAGCAGGACGCCTGGCTTACGCGGCTGCAGAACGGCGGCACCGACCTTGAGGGCGTGCCGTCCAAGGTGTTCTTCGAGTCGCTGCTGGCCATGACCGTCGAGGGCTACTTCTGCGACCCGGCCTATGGCGGCAACCGCGGCATGGGCAGCTGGTCCATGATCGGTTTCCCCGGCGCTTACGGCAACTACTACGAGCTGGTCGACCGCCACGGCATCGCCTTCAACGTGCCGCCGCGCAGCCTGGCCCAGGACGGCGGCGGCCATGTGCACCCCATGCCCGCGACCCGGCCGCAGGCCACGCAGCCGCCACCGCAGCAGGGGAAGCGCTGATGGCCGCCACCCGGCTGCCGCCGGTCGATGCCGTCGTGCTGGGCGTGGGCCTGGTGGGCAGCATGCTGGGGCGCGAGCTCACCAAGGCCGGCCTGAAGGTGGTGGGCCTGGAACGCGGCCAGCCGCGCGCCACGGTGCCCGACTTCCAGGGCCCGCAGATGCACGACGAGCTGCGCTACTCGGTGCGCAAGGCCATGATGCAGGACACGGCGCGCGAGACCCTCACCTTCCGCAACAAGGCCGGCGAGACGGCGCTGCCCATGCGGCGCTGGGAAAGCTTCCTGCCGGGCACCGGCGTGGGCGGCTCGGCCGTGCACTGGAACGGCCAGACCTTCCGTTTCCAGGACAGCGACTTCCGCATGCGCACGCGCACCCTGGAGCGCTATGGCGAGAAGATGATAGCCCCCGGCCTGCTGGTGCAGGACTGGGGCGTCAACGCCGCCGAGCTGGAGCCCTACTACGACCGCTTCGAGTACCTGCTGGGCACCAGCGGCAAGGCCGGCCACCTGCAGGGCAAGAAGATCGAGGGCGGCAACCCGTTCGAGGACTCGCGCTCGCGCGAGTACCCCACGCCGCCGCAGAAGGAGCCCTACGGCTCGGCGCTGTTCCGCAAGGCGGCCCAGGGCCTGGGCTACCACCCCTTCCCGCAGCCCTCGTCCAACCTGAGCCAGCCCTATACCAATACCGAGGGCGTGCAGCTGCGCACCTGCATGTTCTGCGGCTTCTGCGAGCGCTATGGCTGCGAGCACTACGCCAAGTCCTCGCCGCAGACCACGCTGCTGCCGGTGCTGCTGCGCGACCGCAACTTCACCCTGCGCACCCAGTGCCAGGTGCTGCGCATCAACCTGGACAAGGACAAGAAGCGCGCCACCTCAGTCACCTACATCGACGCCGCCGGCCGCGAGTTCGAGCAGCCCGCCAGCCTGGTGATCGTGGGCATGTACGCGCTGAACAATGTCCGGATGCTGCTGCTGTCGGGCATCGGCCAGCCCTACGACCCGGCCACCGGCAAGGGCGTGGTCGGGCGCAACTACGCCTACCAGACCACCAGCGGCGTGCAGGTGTTCTTCGACGAGAAGGTGAACATCAACCCCTTCATGCGCTCGGGCGCCTGCGGCACGGTGATCGGCGACTTCGCCAGCGACAACTTCGACCACGGGCCGCTGGGCTTCCTGGGCGGCGCCTTCATCGGCGAGATCATGACCAACGGCCGCCCCATCGAGTTCCACCCCACGCCGCCAGGCACGCCGGCCTGGGGCTCGGCCTGGAAACGGGCGGTCGCGCGCCACTACAACCACACCTCGGTGCTGCAGGTCCACGGCAGCTCCATCGCCGCGACGCAGAACTACCTGGACCTGGACCCGACGTACAAGGACGCCTGGGGCCTGCCGCTGCTGCGCATGACCTTCGACTTCCCCGAGAACGACCTGCGCCTGTCGAACCACATCACGGCGCGCGCCGTGGACATCGCCCGCGCCATGGGCGGACGGCAGGTGAACGGCACGCCGCGCCGCGGCCCCTACACGGCCACCCAGTACCAGAGCACGCACAACACCGGCGGCACCGTGATGGGCACCGACCCGTCCACCAGCACGGTGAACCGCTGGCTGCAAAGCTGGGACGTGCCCAACGTGTTCGTGATCGGCGCCTCCAACTTCCCGCAGAACGCGTCGTACAACCCGACCGACACGGTGGGCGCGCTGGCCTACTGGGCGGCCGACGCCATCGTCGGGCGCTACCTCAAGCAGCCGGGGCCCCTGGCATGAAAGTTCCCCCAAGCCTCGCCTTGTTGCTGGCTTGTCTGATCGCAGTGGCGCTGGCCGGCTGCGACCGGGGCGAGCAGGCCGCCGCGCCCGCCGCCGGCGCGGCCTCGGCCCCGGCCGCACCGGCCTCGGCCCCTGCGTCCGCGCCGGCCATGGCGCCGCCGCTGGTGCCGGCTCAGGTGGCCATGGCCGCCGTCGGCACGCCCGAGCAGATCGAGGCCGGTCGCCAGCTGGCCACGCAGGGCGCGGGCGCGGCCGCCGCCTGCCTGGCCTGCCATGGCGCCAACGGCGAGGGCCAGCCACAAACCGGTTTTCCCCGGCTGGCCGCGCAGGGCCGCCTGTACCTTGCGCACCAGCTGGACAGCTACGCCAACGGCAGCCGCAAGCACCCGGTGATGAGTCCCATCGCCTCGGCCATGAATGCCGAGCAGCGGCTGGCCGCCGCGGCGTACTACGCCAGCCTGGGCGGTGCGCCGGCGGGAGTGGCACCGGCGGCCGCGCCGCGGCTGCCTCCCGAGCCGGTGCTGGCCGGCCGGGGCGACGAGTCGCGCCAGCTGCAGGCCTGCGCCAACTGCCACGGCCCGCAAGGCATCGGCGACGCGGCCTACAACCCCTACCTGGCGGGCCAGCACGCGGCCTACCTGCTGTCGGCGCTGGCCGAGTGGAAGAGCGGCGCGCGCAACAACGACCCCAGCCGGCAGATGCCGGCCATCGCCAAAGCGCTGACCGACACCGAGGCGAAGGCGCTGGCCACCTACTACGCGGCACTGCCCGCGCCGGCGCCGCGCAATGCGCAGGCGGTGGCAGTGGCACCAGGCTCCGCGGCTGGGACTGCGTCCCAGTCCGGCCCGACCGGGGCCACTGCGCCGAATCTCGGCATAGGCACGGAGCAGGGAGCGCCGCTGACCGGCGGCGCGCAAGGGCAGGGCGTGGGCGGCGCGGCCACCAATCCCGCGAACACGCCCAACGCACCGCAGCAGCAGCAAACGCCCAATCGCCCCTGAGCGGGCCCGCGGCAGGACGGCATGCGCTAGACTGCCTGCGGGTGCGGCGCCGTGCGGGCGCCGCAGGTTCTCGCGCAGGTCGGGCCGCCGCGCGGCGTTCCCACGCCTGGAGCCCCATGCCCGCCGCCGATCCCATGCAGCTCGTCGCTGCCGCCCTGTTCGCCCTCGCGCTGATCCACACCTTCGCCGCCAAGCAGTTCGAGCGGCTGTCGCACCGCTTCCCGCGCCACGCCGGCGTGTTCCACCTGCTCGGCGAGGTCGAGGTGGTGTTCGGCTTCTGGGCCATCGTGCTGGTGGCGGTCATGGCGCTGGTCGTCGGCGGCGCGCAGGCGCTGGAATACGCCGAGTCGCGCCACTACACCGAGCCGCTGTTCGTGTTCGTGGTGATGGTGGTGGCCGGTTCGCGCCCGGTGCTGCAGGGGGTGCGCAGCGCCATCGACGTGCTGGCGCGGCGGGCGCCCCTGCCCACGCCGCTGGCGCGCGCCTGGCTGGGACTCGCGGCGGTGCCGCTGCTGGGGTCGCTGATCACCGAGCCGGCGGCCATGACCATCGCCGCGCTGATGCTGGCACCGCAGATCTTCCGCTCCGAGGTGCGCGAAGGCGCCAAGTACCTGGCCCTGGGCGTGCTGTTCGTCAACGTGTCCATCGGCGGCACGCTCACCTCGTACGCCGCGCCGCCGGTGCTGATGGTGGCGGCCACCTGGAACTGGGACACGGCCTTCATGGCGCAGACGTTTGGCTGGAAGGCCGCGCTCGCGGTCGTGCTCAACGCCAGCGTCGCCACGTGGGTACTGCGCAAGCACCTGGCCGGCACGCCGCTGGAGCTGGCCGCGGAAGCCGGCCCGCGCGTGCCCGCCAGCGTGGTGGCCGTCCACCTGGCCTTCCTGGCGGCGGTGGTGCTGCTGGCCCACCATCCCGTGGCCTTCACGGGTGTCTTCCTGATGTTCCTGGGCTTCACGACGGCCTACGAGCGCTACCAGAGCCGCTTGATCCTGAGGGAGGCCTTGCTGGTGGCCTTCTTCCTGGCAGGCCTGGTGGTGCTGGGCGGCCTGCAGCAATGGTGGCTGCAGCCCATCGTCTCGGCCCTGCAGCCCGGGGCCCTGTTCTTCGGCGCCGCGGCGCTGACGGCGGTGACCGACAACGCCGCGCTGACCTACCTGGGTTCGCTGATCGGCGGCATCTCGGAAGAGGCCAAGTACAGCCTGGTGGCCGGTGCGGTGGCCGGCGGCGGCCTGACGGTGATCGCCAACGCGCCCAACCCGGCCGGCGTGGCCCTGCTCAAAGCCGGGTTCGCCGACCAGACGGTGGGCGCGGGCGGGCTGCTGCTGGGGGCGCTGTTCCCGACGGCGGTGGCGCTGGCGGCGTTCTGGTTCCTCTGAAGCCGCGCTCAGGCTTCCTTGAACGCGTCCTCGCGCGTCTTGCGGATGGCCGGCAGCGCCACCACCAGCACCATGAGCACGGTGGCGACCAGCAGGCCCGCCGACAGCGGGCGCGTGACCAGGGTGGAGAAGTCGCCGCGCGACAGCAGCAGGGCGCGGCGCAGGTTCTCTTCCATCATCGGCCCCAGCACGAAGCCCAGCAGCAGCGGCGCCGGCTCCATGCCGCAGCGCGCGAACACGTAGCCGGCCACGCCGAAGCCCACGGTCATGAACACGTCGAAGGTGTTGTTGTTGATCGAGTAGACGCCGATGCAGCAGAAGGCCAGGATCGCCGGGTAGAGGAAGCGGTAGGGCACCTTCAGCAGCTTGACCCACAGGCCGATCAGCGGCAGGTTGAGCACGATCAGCATGGCGTTGCCCAGCCACATGCTGGCGATCAGGCCCCAGAACAGGTCGGGGTTGCTGGTCATCACCTGCGGCCCCGGCTGGATGTTGTGGATGGTCATGGCGCCCACCATCAGCGCCATCACCACGTTGGACGGGATGCCCAGCGTCAGCAGCGGGATGAACGAGGTCTGCGCGCCGGCGTTGTTGGCCGCCTCCGGCCCGGCCACGCCCTCGATGGCGCCCTTGCCGAACTCCTCGCTGCGGCGCGAGATCTTCTTCTCCAGCGTGTAGGAAGCGAAGGCCGACAGCGTGGCGCCGCCGCCGGGCAGGATGCCCAGGGCCGTGCCCAGCGCCGTGCCGCGCACCGCCGCCGGCAGGAAGCGGCGGAAGTCCTCCCCGCTGGGGAACAGGTGGGTGACCTTGTTGGTGAAGGTCTCGCGGTGCTCGCGCTGCTCCACGTTGTTGAGGATCTCGGCGAAGCCGAACAGGCCCATGGCGACCGCCACGAAGTTGATGCTGTCGGTCAGCTCGGGGATGTCGAAGGAGTAGCGCGCCACGCCCGAGTTGACGTCGGTGCCCACCATGCCCAGCGCCAGGCCCAGCAGGATCATGCCGATGGCCTTGATCAGCGAGCCCGAGGCCAGCACCACCGCGCCCACCAGGCCCAGCACCATGAGCGAGAAGTACTCGGCCGGCCCGAACTCGAAGGCCAGCTCCGACATCGGCTGGGCGAACGCCGCCAGCACCAGGGTGGCGAAGCAGCCGGCCATGAAGGAGCTCAGGCCCGCGGTGGCCAGCGCCGCGCCGGCCCGGCCCCGGCGCGCCATCTGGTAGCCGTCGATGGCGGTGACCACCGAGGACGACTCGCCCGGCAGGTTGACCAGGATGGCGGTGGTCGAGCCGCCGTACTGCGCGCCGTAGTAGATGCCGGCCAGCATGATCAGCGCCGACACCGGCGGCAGCGTGTAGGTGATGGGCAGCAGCATCGCGATCGTGGTGGACGGGCCCAGGCCCGGCAGCACGCCGATCAGCGTGCCCAGCAGGCAGCCGATGAACGCGTAGGCGAGGTTCTGCAGGCTGAGCGCGGTCTCGAAGCCGAGGCTGAGGTTCTCGAAGAGTGCTTCCATGTCGACCTCAGCGCGTCAGGAAGGAGGGCCACAGCGGCATCTGCAGGTTGATGCCGTAGATGAAGACGCCGACGCAGAACAGCGTCAGCAGCACGGTGCTGGCCAGCGCGCCTTTCCAGGTGAACTCGTGGCTGGCGAAGCTGGAGCCCAGGATGAGCACGCACAGCGCCGCGACCAGGCCCATGGGGATGAGCAGCAGGCCGAACAGCACGACCGAGCCCAGCACGATGGCCATGGTGCGCAGGTCGGGCCGCTTGATCTTCTCGGCGGCAGCGTCGCGCCGCAGGCCGGCCAGGGCCGTCACCACGCCGGACAGCGCCAGCAGGATGCCGACCCAGAACGGGAACCAGCCGGGCCCCATGCGGGCCGGATCGCCCAGGCTGTAGTTGAGCGCGCCGAGGCTGAAGGCGGCGCCGAACGCGATGTAGATCACCCCCGCGGCGAAGTCTTTCTGGTTGCGGATCTTGAGGCCCGAGGCCATGGCTGTCTCCTGTTTCCTTGACGCGCCCTGCGACCGGGGCGCAACCCGGCTTTTATATCACGGCATGATCTAAAAGTGTCATGATGTGACGTGAATGGCGGGCTCAGCCGCGAGCCGGTGTACAGTGCGGCGCGTGCGGCGCAGGGGGATTGCACTGATGGAACCGAAGAAGACAACGCCTCTGGACAAGGCGGCGCTGGAGCGGATATCCACTTTCCGCTACCAGCTCAGGCGCTTCCTGCGCTTCAGCGAGGACGCGTCCCGCAGCGCGGGCATCACCATGCTGCAGTACCAGGTGCTGCTGCACACCCAGGGCTTCGCCGGGCGCGAGTGGGCCAGCATCGGCGAGCTGGCCGACCGCCTGCAGGCCCAGCCGCACGGCGTGGTGGCCCTGGTGACGCGCTGCGAGCAGGCCGGCCTGGTGCGCCGGCTGGAGAACAAGGAGGACCGCCGGCTGGTGGAGGTGCACCTGACGGCCAAGGGGCGCCGCTGCCTGGACCGGCTGGCGGTCCAGCACCAGGCCCAGCTGGGCGCGCTGGCGGCGGTGATCGAGGCCGCGCGCGCGGGCGCGAAGTAGCGGCCTGCGCCGGCTCAGGGCGCGGCGTCGACGACCCGGCGCGGGTCCAGCTCGCGGATGCGGTGCTCCACGTAGTAGCCGCCGTACTCGGTGTAGCGCAGGAAGGGCCGGCCGCAGGAGGCGCACTGCCAGACGTCGCAGCGGTTGTACGGGAAGTACGCCGGCGCGATCGGCGCGTCGGGCGCCCACAGGGTGCCGCCGCCGGGACGGTACTCCTCCAGCGTCGGATCCTCCACGCCGGGGTCGCGCAGCGTGCCCACGCAGCGCAGCCGCCGCGTGTCGTAGGTCCCCGGCACCGCTTCCCAGCCCGGGCAGGCCAGGGCCGCGCAGGAAGGGCAGGGCCCGGCGCCGGCGGATTCGCCCAGCTGGCGCAGCGCGTCGGGCGTGAAGAGGCTGGCGGAGTCGTTGGTGGACATGGGCGTCTCAGTGGGCGGCGGCCGCGGCCTCGCGCGGCAGGCGCCGCCGGACCAGCTGGATGTTGCCGCGCAGCGCGTACAGCTCGTCGGCGTAGGACAGCGGCACGTTGATGCGCCCCACGCGCTGGTCCAGGGCGTCCAGCTCGCGGGCCAGCTGCGGCGCCGAAGCCGGCTCGGCCTGCAGGCGCTGCTCGATGTCGCGCAGCTGGCCGTACCAGCGGAACACGCGCGAGCGGATGCGGAACTGGTAGAGCGGCGGCACGATGCGCGACAGCGGCAGCAGCACCGCGATGATGATGCCCAGCGCCAGCCACATGCGCTCGATCAGGTTGGCGAACCAGAAGGTCAGGTAGCGCTGCAGGAACGGCGCGCCGCTGCGGATCGCGCGTTCGGCCTCCTTGGACACCGGGTACTCGCTGTGCTCGATGGTGGGGAAGGCGCCGGCGCGGTTGAACCAGCCGGCCGGCCCGTGCAGGTCGCGCGCCTCCTGGGCGAACAGCTGCACCAGGGCCGGGTGCGTCTGCTCCCGCGCCAGCAGGGCGGTGGTGGTGGCCACCAGGCGCACGTCCTGCGGCGGCAGGTCGCGCGCCAGGTGCACGATGCCGCGCGGCAGCGTCACCGGCGTGAGGAAGGGGAAGCGGCGCGAGTAGGCCTCGCTCTGCGCGAAGTCCATCAGCTTGACGCCGGGCGTCTGCAGCAGCATCTGCACCATGGGCGACTCGGGCGCCGAGGCGAACACCAGCGCGTCGATCTCGCCGTCCAGGAAGGCCATGGTGGCCGGCGTCTGCGTCAGGCGCGACAGCGTCATCGATTCGGGTTCGATGTCGTTGGCCTGGAACAGCTTGCGCATCAGCGTGGGCACGCCGCTGCCGCGGCTGCCGATGTTGATCCGCATTCCCTGCAGCTGGGACAGCGAGCGCAGCGTCCCGTCGGCCTGGCGCTTGCGCGCGGCGTCCTCGCGGTAGAACAGCCAGAGCGGCTCGACGAACAGGCTGCCCAGCGACAGGATGCCGCCGTCGTCCTTGGCCCCGCCCCGGTCGGTGGTGCCGCCCTGCACGAAGCCCAGGTCGGCCTTGCCTTCGCGCAGCAGCCGCAGGTTGGCCGACGAGCCCTCGGTGGGCAGCAGCACCACCTCGATGCCGTCGGCGGCCAGCGCCTGCTGGTAGCGCTTGCCGAACTCGTCGTAGGCGCTCTGCGCCGGGCCGGTGGCCAGCACCACGCGGCGCGGCGGCGTGGGCTGGAGCCAGAAGTAGGCCAGCACCAGCAGGGCGATGGCCAGCGCGACCACCGGGCCGGCGGACACCAGCAGGTCGCGGATCGACAGGAGGGTATGGCGGATGGCCTGGGGCATGGGCTTCACGCGCCGAAGTCGCGTGCGGCCGGCAGCACGAGCCCGCCGGCCGAGACCGACGTGGCCGCGCGGACCGCGCGCAGCACGGCCTGGGCCACGGCCTCGGCCGCCATGGTGGCCAGCACCATCATGTCGGCCGTCCGGCCCGAGGCGCCGGTGCCCAGGGCGAACAGCACGTCGCCGTCCCACTGCGTGTGGGCCGGGTTGATGCTGCGCGCCAGGCCGTCGTGCGCCACCGTGGCCAGGCGCGCGGCCTGGGGCTTGGTCAGCACCGCGTCGGTGGCGATCATGCCGATGCTGGTGTTGCTGCCCGCCACCAGCCGCCGGGGCGGCTCGCCGCGCAGCAGCGCGCGCCGCGTGTCCAGCAGGGCGCGCCCATCAAGGGTGCGCGCGCCCGCGACCAGGCGGCCGCTGTCCGGGTCCACCACGTCGCCGATGGCGTTGCACGCGACCAGCGCGCCCAGGCGGATGCCGCCGACCTCGACGCAGGCCGTGCCTATGCCGCCTTTCATCGCGCGATCGGCGCCGAAGACCTTGCCCACCACGGCGCCGGCGCCGGCGCCCACGCTGCCTTCGGCGGGCGCCTGGCGCGACGCCGCGTCGCAGGCCGCGTAGCCGGCCTGCGCATCGGGCCGGATGCGGGTGTCGCCCAGGTACAGGTCGAACAGCACGGCCGCCGGCACGATGGGGATGCGTCCGGGGCCCACCTGCAGGCCGATGCCGCGTTCCTCCAGCCAGCGCACCACGCCCGAGGCCGCGTCCAGGCCGAAGGCGCTGCCGCCGGCCAGCAGCACCGCGTGCACCTGTTCCACGGTGTTGGCCGGCGCCAGAAGGTCGGTCTCGCGCGTGCCCGGCGCCGCGCCGCGCACGTCCACGCCGGCCACCGCGCCCTGCCGCGCCAGCACCACGGTGCAGCCGGTGGGCCGGCGCGTGTCGGTGAAATGGCCGACCTCGATGCCGGCCACGTCGGTGATGGCGCCGGCGGCGCTGGGCGGGGGATGCGTCATGTGGGGCGCATTATCCCCAGGACGCTCCCCCCGCGGACCGCCTCAGGCCGACAGCCAGGGCTGCACGAAGGCGAACCAGCCGCCCACAATGTAGACGGCGACGCTGGCGGCATAGACGCGCCGCGAGCTGCGGCGGGTGCGCAGGCAGGCGTCGCGCAGCCGGGGGTCGGTCGGGCAGGGCGCGGTACGGTATGCCCACTGCAACCCGCCCGAGGCGGCCAGCATCAGGCCGGCGGCGATGAACAGCGCCTCCTTGTGCTCGGACAGCCACACCAGCTGCGGCACGGCCGACACCAGCGAGGACAGCGCCGCACCGGCGCCCAGCGCCACCAGCAGCGCCGGCAGTGCGCAGCACACCAGCGTGCCGGAACTGGCCACCAGCGTCGCCAGCGAGGCCCAGAAGCCGGTGCGGGCCTGGGCCACGCCATCGCCGCCGGTCACCTGGCGGCCTTGGCCGCCTGGGTCTCGGCCTTGATCTCGGCCACCGTCTTGGGCACGGTCTCGAGCTGGGTGACGTCGTAGCCGGCGTCGGTGATCTCCGCCGTGATGAGCTTGCCATCCAGCTTCTGGCCGTCCTTGGCCTCGACGGCGACGACCTTGCGCTTGAGGTCCACGAACACGGCCTTGGTGGCCGGCAGCGCCGACAGGCGCTTTTCGATGCCCTGGGCGCAGAAGGCGCACACCATGCCGTTGACGGTGGCCTTCACGGTCTCGGCGGCGACGGCGGAGGAAACGCCTGCGAGGGCGCCCACCGACAGGACGCAGGCGGCGATGGTCTTGGATGCGAAACGGATCATGTCGAACTCCTGGAACTCAAAATATGTACATGAAATTGAAGCGGGCCTGCTTCATCTGGTTGACGCCCGCCTCGACGAAGTAGCGGCTGTGGATCAGCCGCAGCATGGGCGTGATCTCGGTCTCGTCGGACAGCCCCTTCATGCGGCGCGCCTCGACGATCAGCCAGGGCTGGACCTGGTCGTAGTCGACTTCGTAGAAGGAGAAGCCCGCGCGCACCGAGGCGAAGTCGTGCTTCAGCCCCTCGGCCCGGTACAGCCGCGCGGCCGCCGACAGGTACAGCCGGGTGGTCTCCCAGTCGGCCGAGATGCCCGGCGCCAGCATGGTGCGCGTGCCGGCGAAGTCGTTGCCGCGCACCGGGCCGGCGCCGGCGACGAACCACAGGTTGGCCTGCGAATGCGGCCCGTTCCAGCGCCGCACCAGGCGGGTGTAGGTCAGCTCGGCGAACTCGCGCGTGACGCGCTCGTCGTCCGACCGCATCCACACGCCGCCCGCGCCGATCGCGTCGCGCGCGGTGAGCGCGTAGTTGACCCAGCCTTCGCGCCAGTTCGGCCCGAAGTCGCCCATGGCCATGGTGCTGCCCTTGAAGCCCATCGGGCCGGCGTGGGCGGCGGCCCCGGCGCCCAGCGCCAGCGCCAGCATCAAAGCTCTCGACAAAGGTGATCTCCTGAAAGCCGCCGTGCGGCGGCAAAGCCTCGCGCCCGCCGGACGGCGGGCGCACTTCGGGTGGGAAGGCTCAGGAAATGGGCGGCTTGAGCAGCGGCGGCAGCGGCGCGCTGGCGTACCGGTCAGCGCCGAAAGCGGGCAGGGCATGCACCGGCCGAACGGCCGTGAAGCCTCCCTCGGGCGCGCGCAGCGCCAGCAGCATGCACAGCTGGCAGTGGCTGCAGACTTCGCCGGCATGCAGGTCGGGCGCGGACACATCGCCTGCGTCGGACGACGCTGCGGCGTGGCCATGGCAGTCCGGTGGATGGGGCGCCGAAGCCTGCGCGTCCGCCGCCATGGCGACCACCTGGCGGGCCAGCGCTTCCCCGGCCATGGCGTCGCCCACCCAGCCGCGCAGGGGCAGCAGGGCGACCATCAGGATGAGGAGCCAGGGACGCATGGCCGCCATGATACGGCGGCGGCGCGCTGGTGCCCGTCAAGGGGCATTCAGGCCGGCACGTAGCCGGCTTCGGACAGCGCCCGGGCCAGGCGCTCGCGCTGCTGCAGCGACTCCACCTGCACGCGCTTGCGCGCCAGGTCCACCTCCACGCCGGCCGCCGGGTCCACCTCGTGCAGCGCCTCGGTGACGGCGGTCACGCAGTGGCCGCAGCTCATGGCGGGAAGTTCGAATTCGATCATGGGGCCTCCAGGCGGCAAAAGGACACTCTAAGCCTTCGGGCCCGGCTCACAGCAGGAAACGTCCTACAGCTGAAGCCCTGCTTCGGCCGACAGGCGCGGAACGCTGTGCTTCCTAGAGTAGGGGTCTCGCCGGAGTGCCGGCCCCACCTTCATACGCCAAGAGGACAACCATGAACACCGAAACCTCCGAGTCTCCCTTCCCCACCAGCAGCAGCGCCAACGGCGTGGGCGGCGGCCTGAACGGCGGCGCCAATGCGGGTACCGTCCAGCGCATGGCCCAGAAGGCGCACGAGGCCGTGGACAAGCTCGAGCAGACCATCGGCTCGGGCAGCGAGACCGTCATGGGCTGGCAGCAGGAGTACGGCGAGATGGCCCGCGAGCAGGTCAAGTCCAACCCGCTGGCCGCGGTCGGCATCGCTTTCGGCGTCGGCATCCTGTTCAGCAAGCTGTTCATGCGCTGAGGCCGGCGCGTCGCCCGCGCGCTAGTGCTGCGCGGCGGCGTGCGTGGCCAGTTCCCGCCGCGCCTGGCGGGCCACCGTCCAGCCTGCGCTGATCGCCAGCGCGGCCATCACCGCCGCCACGGCCAGATCGGGCCAGGCGGTCCCCGTTCCGAACACGCCCAGGGCGGCCGCCAGCACGGCCAGGTTGCCCAGGGCGTCGTTGCGCGTGCACAGCCATACGCTGCGCATGTTGGCGTCGCCGTCGCGGTAGGCATAGAGCAGCAGCGCCACCCCCACGTTGGCCGCCAGCGCCAGCGCGCCCACCACCCCCATGGTCACCGCCTCCGGCGGCACGCCCTGCAGCGCCGACCAGGCGGCCCGGCCCAGCACCAGCACGCCGAAGGCCAGCATGCTGGCGGCCTTGATCAGCGCCGCGCCCGAGCGCCAGGCCAGTCCCAGGGACAGCACCGCCAGCGACAGCGCGTAGTTGGCGGCGTCGCCGAAGAAGTCGATGGCGTCGGCCAGCAGCGACACCGAGCCGGCGCGCACGCCGGCGCCGATCTCCACCGCGAACATCAGCGCGTTGACGGCCAGCGCGATCCACAGCGCGCGGCGGTAACCGGCGGGAATGTGATTGCGGGGCGGTTCGGGGTGGCAGCAATGGGCGGACATCGTGTTTTCCTTCAGGGGCATTGGAAAGCCTGGAGCCGCTCCAGGGTCAAGCGGCTAGCATGGCCCCATGAAGATCAGTGACTTGGCCCGCGCCACCGGCGTGGACGTGGACACCATCCGCTATTACGAGAAAGCCGGCCTGCTGCCCGAGCCCGCGCGCGAGGCCAACGGCTACCGCCACTACGGCCCGGCCCAGCTGGAGCGGCTGGCCTTCGTGCGCCACTGCCGGGCGCTGGACATGCCGCTGGCCGACATCAAGCGGCTGCTGCAGGCGCTGGACGGCCAGGGCGACGACGTGGACGCGCTGGTGCAGGCCCAGCTGGCGCGGGTGCGCGCCCGGCTGCAGAGCCTGCAGG
This sequence comes from Ramlibacter tataouinensis TTB310, assembly GCF_000215705.1. Lineage (NCBI taxonomy): Bacteria > Pseudomonadati > Pseudomonadota > Betaproteobacteria > Burkholderiales > Comamonadaceae > Ramlibacter > Ramlibacter tataouinensis. Next base: position 1,212,242 of record NC_015677.1, read on the forward strand.
CGCTGGAGCACCAGCTGGTGGCCTTGCAGGCGCTCTGCGACGCCGACCATGCGCGCCACCCCTGCGGCATCCTGCAGGAGCTGGTGGCTGCGGCGCATGGCGAGGCCTGCGCCTGCCACGCCCCGGCTCGAGCTTCAGGCCTCGGCTGACGCCGGGCGCCGCGCCGGCTGCGCCGCGTCGAACCACAGCGTGACCAGCGCCAGCAGCGCGAACGGCAGCCCGACCCAGGCCAGCCGGTGGAAGCCCAGCACGTCGACGAAGGCACCGCTGAGGGCTGCGCCCAGCGCCGTGCCCACGTACAGCATGGAGCCGTTCAGGCTCATCAGCAGGGGCGCCTGCTCCGGCCAGCGCTGCGCCAGCAGCACCTGCTGCGGCGACATCATCCCGAAGCCGGCGACGCCCCAGACGACGAACACCACCACCGTCGCCACCGGATGGCCGCGCGTCAGCGGCACCAGCACCATCATCGCGGCCAGCACCAGCAGCTGCACCCGCAGCGTGCGGATGGGCCCGAAGCGGTCCCCGGCCCAGCCCCCGCTCAGCGTGCCCGCCACGCCCGACAGCCCGAACAGCACCAGGGTGAGCGACAGCTGCGCCGGCGTCAGCGGGTTGAGCGCCAGCAGCACCGGGCCGGCATAGGCGAACACGCTGAAGATGGCGATGAAGTACAGCAGCGTGCGCAGCCACACGCGCAGGATGGCCGGGTCCCGCGCGGCCTGGCCCAGCCCGCGGAAGCTGGCGCCGGGCGCCCCGATGCGCGCCGGCAGCAGCAGCATCAGCAGGGCGCCCACCGCCACGCAGGCGCCGGCCACGCCCCACACCGGCACCTGCCAGCTGTGGGCCAGTCCCAGCCAGGTGCCCAGCGGCACGCCGAAGGCATAGCTCAGGCTCATGCCCAGGAAGGTGAGCGACAGCGCGCGGCCGCGCCGCTCGGGCGGCACCACGGCCACCGCGACGCCGGCCGCCAGCGCGGTGAACACCGAGCCCGCGCCCATCAGCACCCGGCCCAGCAGCAGGGTGGTGAGCGAACCGGCCGACGCGCAAGCGGCGCAGCCGGCGGCGAACAGCGCCAGCGCCAGCAGCACCGCCCGCTTGCGCGGCCAGCGGCCGGTGGCCAGCAGGATCAGCGGGGCCAGCAGTGCCGAGGCCAGCGCATAGGCCGTCATGACCTGGCCGGCCGCGGCCACCCTCACGCCCAGCGAGGCGGCCAGCGGCTGCAGGATGCCGGACAGCACGAAGGCGCCGGTGCCGATGACCAGGTTGGTCAGCGCGAAGAGGTAGAGGACGGCCGGCATGCGCGAGCCCTCAGAACGAGAGCGCCACCTCGCCCAGCCCGTCGATCTCGCCGCGCACCCGCGCGCTCGCGGGCGCGAACAGCAGGCCGGTGCAGGAGCCGGTAGTGACCACCTGCCCGGCGCGCAGCGGCAGGCCGCGCGCCTCGCAATGCACGGCCAGCCAGGCCAGCAGCGACCAGATGTCGCGCGTGGGATGGCCGCCCACGGTGTCGGCGGCGGGGCTGCCGTCGAACCAGAGGCGGCAACGCAGCGAGGCCAGGTCCAGCCGTGCCGGCTTCAGGGCCGAAGCCGCGCCGGTGACCAGCACGTCGTGGCTTTGCAGGTCGGCCAGCTGGACCGGCGGCGGGCTTTGCCGGCCCTCGGCCAGCCGCGTGTCCACCACCTCGATGGCCGGCAGCAGCGCATCGACCGCGGCCACGATCTCGGCCGCAGGCAGCACACGCCCGTCCGGCAGCAGGTCGCGCCCCAGCCGCACCGCGACCTCCAGCTCGATGCCGCGCAGGGCCGCGCCCGGCCGGGCCAGGGTGGCGCCGCCGGGCAGCAGGCCGGACGAGGGCAGGGGTGCGCAGTTGGGCATGGCCTGTGCCGACGCGGCGCCGACCTTCCAGCCGCCGTGCGGCCCGAGCACGCGCAGGGTCGCGTCCTGGATGGCATAGGCATCGGTGGCCTGTGCCGCGGGGATGGACGCATGCGGCACCTTGCCGCCGCCACGGCGCGCCTCGGCGAGGGCCCGGCCGGCGGTTTCGAAATCGTTCCTCAGCATTGGGTTCCTTGGGAGAGCCCGGATGATAGGGGGCAGGCGCGTCGCCCAAGCGACGCCCACCGGGCCAGTCCCGATGGCATGCGGCGCGCGCGCCGTTAGGCTGGCGACCAGGACATCCCGGAGACACACGCCTTGCAGCGACCGCATCACCCGTTCTGGCCCAAGCGCCTGCCCCATGCCATGACCCCGCCGCAGACCTCGCTGTGGGACAACCTGGCCATCAGCGCCCGGCGCTACCCCGACAAGGCCGCCCTGGTGTTCCTGGGACGGGTGTTCAGCTATGCGCAGGTACAGCGCCAGGCCGAGCGCCTGGCCGCGCGGCTGCAGGCGCTGGGCGTGCAGCGCGGCGACCGGGTGGTGCTGGACATGCAGAACTGCCCGCAGCTGGTGATCGCGCACTTCGCCATCCTGCGCGCCAACGCGGTGGTGGTGCCGGTCAACCCGATGAACCGGGCGGAGGAGCTCAAGCACTACATCACCGACCCGGACGCCAAGGTCGCCATCACCACCGCCGACCTGGCGGCCGAGCTGGCCCGGGCCAGCAACGCGCTGCCGGCCGGCGAGCGGCTGGCCCACCTCATCGTCACCCACTTCACCGACGCCTTCGACCCCGCCGACACCGGCGAGCCCCTGCCGGCCGCCTGGCACGACTGGCTGCTGACGCGCCATGCCCTGCCTGCGCTGGAGGGCGGCGCGGCGATGGCCTGGACCGACGCCCTGGACAACGCGCTGCCGCTGCCCGAGCCCACCACCGGCCCCCAGGACATGGCGGTGCTGCCCTACACCAGCGGCACCACCGGCCTGCCCAAGGGCTGCATGCACCGGCACGCCAGCCTGATGCACAACGCCGTGGCCAGCGCCGCCTGGAGCAACGCTACGGCGGAGAACCGGACGCTGCTGGTCGTGCCCATGTTCCACATCACCGGCATGGTGAGCGTGATGCACGCCAGCATCTACGTGGGCGCCACGCTGGTGGTGATGCCGCGCTGGGACCGCGACCTGGCCGGCCGCCTGATCTCGCGCTGGAAGGTCACCACCTGGACCAACATCCCCACCATGGTCATCGACCTGCTGGGCAGCCCCCGCTTCGACCAGTACGACCTGTCCAGCCTGGTCCACATCGGCGGCGGCGGCGCCGCCATGCCCCAGGCGGTGGCGCAGCGGCTGTGGGAGCAGTTCGGCCTGCGCTACATCGAGGGCTACGGCCTGACCGAGACCTCCGCGCCCTCGCACAGCAACCCGCCCGATGCGCCCAAGCAGCAATGCCTGGGCGTGCCCTTCGTCAGCTGCGACGCGCGCGTGGTCGATCCCGAGACGCTGGCGGAGCTGCCGCCCGGCGAGCAGGGCGAGATCGTGGTGCACGGGCCCATGGTGTTCCAGGGCTACTGGAAGCGGCCCGACGCCACGGCCGCGGCCTTCTTCGAGCTGGAGGGCAAGCGCTTCTTCCGCACCGGCGACCTGGGACGCATGGACGAGGACGGCTATTTCTTCATCACCGACCGCCTCAAGCGCATGATCAACGCCTCGGGCTTCAAGGTCTGGCCGGCGGAGGTGGAGGCGCTGATGTTCAAGCACCCCGCCATCCAGGAGGCCTGCGTCATCTCGGCCAGGGACGCCTACCGCGGCGAGACCGTGAAGGCGGTGGTGGTGCTGCGGCCCTCGCACAAGGGCCAGGTCAGCGAGCAGGACATCGTGGACTGGTGCCGCGCGAACATGGCCGTGTACAAGGTGCCGCGCATCGTGCAGTTCGCGGATGCGCTGCCCAAGAGCGGCAGCGGCAAGGTGATGTGGCGCACCCTGCAGGAAGCTGAGCCGGCGGGCTGACCGGGTGCGGGCGGGCACGTGGCTTGCCGCACGGCGCCATCCAGATCCTGCCGGGAGACCTTCGATGAACTCGCCCTTTCCCACCTCCGACAACCCACCCCAGGAGCGCAACGACCAGGCACCCCTGGGCCCGCATCCCAGCTACGACGACGTGCTCGACACCGCGGTGGAGTACACCTTTCCCGCCAGCGACCCGGTCGCCGTGCAGAGCATCGCCGAGCACGAAGCCAGGCGCGAGCATGCCCAGGCCGGCCAGGGGCATCCCGCTGCCGGTCCCCAGGATGAGCAAGCCGGCGTGGCCGAGGAGGCCAGCCCGGGAGACCGGCCGTGAGGAGCCGCGCGCGGCTGCTGGGGCACCCCATCCACCAGATGTTGATCGTCTTCCCGCTGGGGCTGCTCGCCACCTCGGTGGTGTTCGACCTGATCGACCTGGCCACCGGAACCGGCGCCTTCCACGAGGTGGCGTACTGGACGCTGGCGGCGGGGCTGGTCGGGGCCCTCGTGTCGGCGCCGTTCGGCTTCATCGACTGGCTGCACGTGCCGCGCGGCACGCGGGCCCGGCGCGTGGGCGCGCTGCACGGCGCCGGCAACCTGGTAGTGACGGCGCTGTTCGCCGGCAGCTGGCTGCTGCGCGAACCGCAGGCCGAGGTGCCGGCGCTGGCCCTGGCCCTGTCGCTGGGCGGCACCGCGCTGGCGCTGGTCACGGCCTGGCTGGGCGGCGTGCTGGTCTCGCGCCTGGGCGTGGGCGTGTACGACGACGCGGGCCTGGACGCGCCCAGCTCGCTGCACGGCGACTACGACGCGCAAGAGGGCACCACGCCGCCGCGCGCCGGCGGCGGCAAGGCGCACGCACGGGCCCGTGCGCACTAGCGCGACGCGGGCTGCGCTAGAGGATGTCGGCGCCGTCGCCCTGGCCGACGGCTTCGTCGAATTCTTCCTGGGCCTGGCGCCGCCGCGCGCGCTCGCGCATGGCCATGCTGCCCAGCGCGATGCCCAGCGCGAAGCAGGCGTAGGCACCCACCAGCGCGCCGGTGGACACGCGGTGCTGGAAGCCGGGCGTGAAGCGCTCGGGCGTGAGCTTGAAATCCACCAAGGCGGCCACCGCGGTGGCCGCCGCCGCGCCGGCGAGCGCCGGCACCGGCCGCTTGTTCTCGGGCTGCGTGCCCCAGAAGCGCGCGTGCAGCACGCCCCACATCGTGGCCGCGCCGTGGTGGATGGCGTAGCCGGTCAGCGTGTGGCGCAGCGTGGGCTCGTCCTGCCGCAAGGCCTCGCCCTTCCACAGCCACTGGCTGGCGGCGTTGATGGGCGCGGTGGCGCTGCCGGCCTGGCGGCGGCCGGCCCAGGCCAGCGCCGCAAACGACAGCAGGCTGGCCAGGCTGCCGGACACCGCGCCTTCGCGCAATGCCTGGCCCCAATCGGGATCGGTGGTGTTCTTCATGGCCGCAGTCTAGGAGCGCCGCCGCGCGGCGCAGGGTCGTCATTGCAAGGCGTAACCGCCGGGTCCGCCTTGTGGCTAGACTCGTCGCCCAGCAACGGCGGGGGTACGGGATGCGGATCTTGATGACGGGCGCGACGGGCTTCATCGGCAGGGCCCTGGCCCGGGCCCTGCTGCGAGAGGGCCACGAGCTGGTGTGCGCGGTGCGCGACCCGGCGCGGCTGAGCCTCGGCAGCGGCGCCTGGCGCGGCCTGCGGGTCGACCTGTCCACGGTCCCCATGAGCGAATGGTGGAAGCCGCACCTGGCGGGCATCGACGCCGTCATCAATGCGGTGGGCATCATCCGCGAGCAGCCGGGCCAGACTTTCGAGGCCCTGCACGACCGGGCGCCGTGCGAGCTCTTCCATGCCTGCGCGCAGGCCGGCGTGCGGCAGGTGGTGCAGGTCTCGGCCCTGGGCGCCGATGCGCAGGCCACCAGCCGCTACCACCTGAGCAAGAAGGCCGCCGATGACGTGCTGCGCGCGCTGCCGGTGGCCGGCACGGTGGTGCAGCCTTCGCTGGTGTACGGCAGCGAAGGCGCCAGTGCCGCGATGTTCAACCAGATGGCCGCCGCGCCCCTGCTGGCCCTGCCGCAGCGTGGCGGCATGGCCGTGCAGCCGGTGCATGCGACCGATGTGGTGGCGGGCGTGCTGGCGCTGCTGCGCAAGCCACCGGCGCCGGGTTCCACCATCGCCTTCGTCGGGCCGCAGCCCATGCCCCTGCGCGACTACCTGCGCCAGCTGCGCCGGGCGCTGGGCATCGCCGGTCCGCTGCCGGTGCTGCCCTTGCCCACTTTCCTGTTCATGACCGGCGCCCGCGTCGCCGCGCGCCTGCCGGGCAGCATCCTGGACGAGGAGACGGCGGGCATGCTGCTGCGCGGCAATGCCGCGCCGGCCGCCGACTTCCGGCGCCTGCTGGGCCGTCCGCCGCGCGAGGTGGCGCAGTTCATCCACGCCGCCGAGGCGCCGGCGCTGCGCACGCAGGCCGTGCTGGGCGTGTGGCTGCCGGTGCTGCGCGTCGCGCTGGCCTTGCTGTGGATCTGGACGGCCATCGTCTCGCTGGGCCTGTACCCGGTGGCGCAGAGCTACGAGCTGCTGGCGCGCGTCGGCCTGACCGGCGGTCTGGCCGCGCTGGCGCTGTACGGCGCGGCGGGGCTGGACCTGCTGCTGGGCGTGCTCACGCTGGCCGCGCCCGCCGCCTGGCGTCGCTGGGTCTGGGCATCGCAATTGCTCCTGATTGGGGGTTACACGCTGCTCATCACCCTCTTTTTGCCGGAGTACTGGCTGCACCCCTATGGCCCCCTCAGCAAGAACCTGCCCCTTCTGGCGGCGATCGGCCTGCTGTGGGCGCTGGAGCCGGCACGCCCGGCGCACGGAGGACTCCGCTGATGGAGTACCTGGCCGTCAAGTGGGTGCACATCCTGTCGTCCACGGTGCTGTTCGGCACCGGCATCGGTTCGGCCTTCTACCTGCTGGCGGCCACGCTGCAGCGCGACGTGAAGGTGGTGGCCGCCGTCAGCCGCACCGTGGTGCTGGCCGACTGGCTGTTCACCGCCACCACCGCGGTGCTGCAGCCGCTCACCGGCCTGTGGCTGGTGCATACGCTGCGCCTGCCGCTGTCGACGCCCTGGGTGGCGTGGTCGCTGGGGCTGTACGTGTTCGCGATCGCCTGCTGGCTGCCGGTGGTGTGGATCCAGATGAGGCTGCGCGACCACGCCGTGGCGGCGGCCGCGGCGGGCAGGGCGCTGCCCCCGGCGTACTGGCGGTTGTTCACGGCCTGGGTGGTGCTGGGCTTCATCGCCTTTTTCGCCTTCCTGGCGATCTTCTGGCTGATGGTGGCCAAGCGGCTGCCGTGGGAAGGCTGAGGCGTCGCGGGTGAACGCACGAGAGCCGATCCTCGATTGCCTGGTCATCGGCGGCGGCGCGGCGGGCCTGACGGCGGCCGTGTACCTGGCGCGCTACCGGCGCACCCTGCGCGTGATCGACGAAGGCCGCAGCCGGCTGCAGTGGATCCCCAAGACGCGCAACGTCATGGGGTTCCCGGACGGCGTGGCGGGCAGCGTGCTGTGGGACCGGCTGCGCCAACATGCGGCGCGCTACGGCATCGAGCCCGAGCCCGGGCGCGTGGAGTCGCTGGTGCTGCGCGAGGACGGCGCGTTCGAGGCGGGCGTCGACGGCCGGCGCCTGCTGGCGCGCAAGGTGCTCCTGGCCACCGGCGCCAGCGACGTCGAGCCCGTGGTCGCCGGCCTGCGCGAGGGCCTGGCGCATGGCCAGGTGCGGTACTGCCCGGTGTGCGACGGCTTCGAGACGCAGGGCCAGCGCGTGGCGGTCATGGGCCCGGGCCTGCACGGCTTGCGCGAATCGCTGTTCGTCTCCGGCTTCGACAACCGCGTCACCTGGCTGTCCATGGGGTCGCTGCAGGCGGTATCCGCCGATCAGGCCGGGCGCCTGCGCGGCTGCGGCGTGCAGGTCCACGACGGGCAGCCGCACGGCATCGCCTGCGTGCCGGGCGCCGAGGTGCGGGTCACGATGGACGACGGCCAGGTGCTGGTGTTCGACACGCTGTACCCGGCGCTGGGGCAGACGCATGCGTCGGCGCTCGCGGTACGCCTGGGCGCCCGGTGCGCGGACGACGGGCAGCTGGAGGTCGACTCGCACCTGCGCACCGCGGTGCCGGGCTTGTTCGCGGCGGGGGATGTGGCGCAGGGGCTGAACCAGATCAGCGTGGCCGCGGGGCAGGCGGCGATCGCGGCGACGGCGATTCACAACAGCTTGTAGGGCGGGGCGGGTTGCAGGGTTTGTCGCCGGGTGGTCAGTGGGGACTGCGGCGGAAGGCCGCGCCAGGCAAGGGGCGAACGGCTTCGGCGAGAAGGCAACCGCCGTGTCATCCCGCGGCTTTGCGGGAATTCGCGCCCGTCTCATGGGGTCGTCGGCAGTGGCGCCGGTGGTGGCCTGTTGATATAAATCAACGGGTTAGGCAACAAGGAGGACCCAAGAATGACCCCTTCACTGCTTTTCGCTTTCCTGCTTGACGGAAAAACGGTGCAAGTCGCCATCCAATCTCCCGGTGGGGAAGCACGCGCGAGCGCCTTTCCGGACAGCGAGCAAGGGATCCAGGCATTCGACAAATGGCTCAAGGCTGAGAACCCGATCACGGACCCGACGACCGCCCATTCGTGTGTGGCGACATCGGGGGAGCAGGACGAGGCATTCTTTTCGTCCCCGTTTGTCGAGTTCGCGTACAACGGGACACGAAACACCTCGGCTTGGAGCAAGGACCGCCTCCTCCAGGCGGGGGGTGGCGAGCTGAGCGCCACCGCCCTTCTGCGATCTTGGGCGAAAGAGGAGGGCTACGCTGCCTAGTGAGCCTGGCGTAACCTGGGTACTCAGGGCATCGCGACCGGGTGCTCGTGAGTTCTTCGAAAGACTTGGGTTCCGGCCCTCGTCAGACGCAATGGAGCGAAATCGTGAGAGTCGCCATGACGTCTGACATGGCAGTGGATGCGGACGTGGAGCTTGCCTCGCTTTCGTTGACACTTTCGCCTGTACGAGGCGGTTTCCATTAAGGACGGTCGGCCAATGCACCCTGACGTGGCACTTCGTTGCCGCTCCGCATAGGGCTGCGTGCAGCCCGGCCGACGGTCCACTCCTTACTGAGGCAAGCTCTTATGACAATCGAGCTGGACAAAGAGGTGCGCAAGGAGGCGGCCGCGTCCATCGAGCGCTACTTCCGCGAGAAGATGGACGAGCCCATCGGCAATATCGCCGCGGCCGGTCTGCTGTCGTTCTTCCTCGAGGAGATCGGCCCGGTGGTCTACAACCAGGCGGTGGCCGACGTGCAGGAACGCATGAAGGCGCGCCTGGAGGAGCTGCAAGCCCGCGTCGAGGAGCTCGACATCGAAGTGCACGAGGAGCCGTTCCAGTACTGGCGCAAGTTCGAGCGGCCGCACAAGGCAAAGTAGCGTGACCTGCGCACCCGGCACCGACGCGCTCGCCGAGCGCTATGACGCGATGTGGGCCGAGGCAGCACCCCTTGTCCGCGCGGGCGGGGCCGCGCTCGATCCCTGGCTGGCCCGACCGGCCGGGGACGCGCGTCGCGGGGTCACGTTGCTCGCCCGACCGGCGCGGTCGGTTGCCGCCGCGCTCACCGCGTTTCTGGGGTGGCTTCGGGCTCTGGAGCCTGCGCAGTACTACCAGCCGGAAGCGGAGCTCCACCACACGGTCCTGTCGCTGTTTACCGCGACGGCGGACTACGCGCCGCACCTGGAGCACCTGCCGGCCTACCGCGCCGCCGTTGCCGATGCCATTGCGGAGGTGCCCCCGTTCACGATCGCCGTGAGCGGGGTCACGCTCGCCCCCGGGGCGGTCCTGGCCCAGGGCTTCCCGCAGGATGGAACTCTGGCCGCAGTCCGCGAGCGCCTGCGGGCGGCGCTCGGCGCACGCGGCCTCGGGGGCGCGCTGGACCGCCGCTATCGGCTCGAGACCGCGCACATGACGCTGGTGCGGTTCGCTTCGCCGCTGCGCGACGCTGCCCGCTTCGTCGACGCGGTGGCCGCCGCGCGCGCGACCGATTTCGGCGCCTCGGAGGTGGACGGGCTCGAGTTGGTGCTGGGCGACTGGTACCACACCGCCGCGCACGAGCGGGAACTCGCCCGGTACCGTCTGGACGGGGCGCGCCCGCGCGCCACGTGATGTGGCAAAGTCATAACTCTTCTTGGACCAGCCGGATTTCCGCTCGTGGCGGACGCGATGTCCGCAGCTTCCGGCCGCCTTATTGCATGAGCTGCAGCGCTGCATCGAGCAGCCCAACGAGTACCTCCAGCACCACACGCCATGATCTCGCGCCAGTACATCGCCGAAGTGAAGTTGAGGCGCGAAGAAGTGCCCTCGTTCGCTCAGTACCCCTTCGCGCTTGCTGCCATACGCACCCGATGCCCAACGGACTCTCGCCCAGACTCGCCGCCGCTGTCGACGCGCTGCCGCTGAAGCCGGGGCTTCGCGTCCTGGAGATCGGCTGCGGGCCGGGTGCCGCCGCACGTGCGGTCGCCGGGCGCATCGGCGAAGGCCACGTTCTCGGCATCGACCGGTCGGCAACGGCCATCCGCCAGGCCATCGCCGGTTCGAGGCCCGAGATCGCCTCCGGGCGCCTGAGCTTTCGTGTGGCGGCCATAGAGGAGTTCGAGCTCGAGCCGGGTGAGCAGGCCTATGACCTGGCTTTCGCACTGCGGGTGGGTGCGCTCGATGGGCGGCATCCCGAAATCGAGCAGGCGGCGCTTCTGCGTGTTGCGGCTGCCCTGCGGAAGGACGGCCGCCTTTTCATCGACGGGGGTGCTCCATTGCGGGAGGTTCCCCTTGGTCGTCCCCTGCCATGAGAAGAGGCCTCCCGGTGCCGACAACGCTCGACCTGATCTGGAACCGGGCCTGCTGCGGCGGAGGCGATGCCCGCTTCTCAGCCAATCCGGCAGAATTCGCTCCGGTCGGGTGACGAGAGACCACCGGAGGCACCATGGCGAAGTCATACCTCTTTCTAAAGCCGGCCACACTCCCGCTTGTGGCGAGCGAGCTGTCGGCAGATTCCGTCGGTCCCATCGATCCCGGCGAGGTCGAACGCAGCCTCAAGGAGGCCGTGCCCCAGCTGGTGTGGGAGAACGCCACCCAAGCATCTGGCGAGGTGGAGGAAGGGTGGATCGAGTTTTCCCAGACCGGCGAGGGAGCCAGTCGAACGCTCTCCCTGCGCTGTTCCTTGAGAGCGGACTACACAGCCCTGGTGCAGCGCCTCTGCGACCGCTATGGGTGGGTCGCATTCGACGACACGCCGCTCTGCTTCCAGCCGCACCGCCCGCCTATGGGCGTGTGAGCCTCTTGCACGCAAACCCGGCGTTGAGCGCAGCCGCGCAAGCCGTCATGCTCCTCGAGTTTGCTCCGCGATGAACGATCAGGAATCCCTTCTCGCCGCCCTCCATGAGGAAGTACGGCTGCACGGCTACGACCCCGCGTGGCCGTCCCGGTTTGCCGCCGAGCGCGACCGGTTGGTGTCCTCGCTCCCGGAGGCGTTCGTGGAGATCCAACACATCGGCAGCACCGCCGTCCCCGGCCTGCCGGCCAAGCCCATCATCGACATCCTGGCCGGCGTGAGATCCATGGCCGAGGCCGAGTCGCTTGCGGAGCGGATCTGCAGGTCGGGCTACACCACCTCGGCCGAGTTCAACGCCAGCTTGCACGACCGCAGGTGGTTCATGCGCTGGGCTGACGGCCGCCGCACCCATCATCTCCACGTCGTGGTTCATGACAGCCAGGCATGGCGCGAACGCGTGGATTTCCGTGACGCGTTGCGCTCGCGCCCGGAGCTGGCGTCCCGCTATGCGGCGCTGAAGTCGCAGCTCGCGCTAAGGCACGCGACGGACCGGGAGGCCTACACGGAGGCGAAATCCGAGTTCGTGCGTTCCGTGCTGGCAGGCGCGTGCTAAGTTCGTGCCCGCGCGGGCACACCGACCCACCTGACAAGGCTCCCATGAAGATCACCGCCGTCGAACCCTTCATCCTCCACGTGCCGGTCACCGGCTCGCACATCGCCGACAGCACGCACAGCATCACGCACTGGGGCGTGGTGGGCGCCCGCATCGCCACCGACGACGGCCTGTCCGGCTACGGCTTCACCGGCACCCATGCCCACCTGCCGGGCGACCGGCTGATCGCGCAGTGCATCGCCACCTGCCACGCGCCTCTGCTGCTGGGCGAGGACGCGCACGACGTGCAGCGGCTGTGGGTCAGGCTGGCGCGCAACCCCGCGCTGCAATGGATCGGCCGCGCCGGCATCACCACGCTGTCGCACGCCGCCATCGACATCGCGCTGTGGGACCTCAAGGCCAAGGCGGCCGGCGTGCCGCTGTGGAAGCTGCTGGGTGGCCAGGTGCACGCGCGCATGCGGGCCTACAACACCGACATCGGCTGGCTCAGCATCGCCGACGAGGCGCTGGTGGCCGGCGCGCGGCGCGCGGTCGATGCGGGCTTCACGGGCATCAAGATCAAGGTGGGTTCCACCGTGGAGCGCGACCTGCGCCGCCTGGAGGCGGTGCGCCGGGCCATCGGTCCCGACGTGACGCTGGCCGTGGACGGCAACGGCAAGTGGGACCTGGCGACCTGCCTGCGCTTTTGCCGCGGGGCCGAGGCCTTCGACGTCTACTGGTTCGAGGAGCCGCTGTGGCACGACGACGTGAAGGGCCACGCGGAGCTGGCGCGCGCCACCCGCATCCCGGTGGCGCTGGGCGAGCAGCTGTACACGCAGGACGCGTTCAGCGAGTTCTTCCACCAGAACGCCATCCACTGGGTGCAGCCCGACGTGACGCGCATGGGCGGCCTGACCGAGGTGCTGCGCGTGTGCGAGGCGGCGCATGCCCACCGGCTGCCGGTGGCGCCGCATGCCGGCGACATGAGCCAGGTGCACGTGCACCTGAGCTATGCCCACCCGGCCTGCCAGGTGCTGGAGTACATCCCCTGGATCAAGGACTGCTTCACCGACCCGGCGGAAGTGGAGGACGGCTGCTTCGCCCTGCCGCAGCAGCCGGGGGCGGGCACGACGCCGACCCGGGACGCCTGGCAACGCTACCGCCAGCCGGTGTGAACGCCGCGGTTCAGCCGTCCGCCGCGGCGGTGCCGCCGATGTTGGTCACCACCCGCGCATAGCGCTGCCGGCTCCAGTACGCCGTGGCCCAGTCGAACAGCACCACGATGCGGTTGCGAAAGCCGATCAGGAAGTACACGTGGGCGAACAGCCAGAACAGCCAGGCCGGGTAGCCGCTGAACTTGACGCGGCCGAAATGAGTCCACAGGTCGACCACCGCCGAATTGCGGCCGATGGTGGCCAGGCTGCCGTAGTCGCGGTAGCGGAAGGGCCGGGTCGGCTCGCCGCGCAGGCGCCGCAGGATGTTGGCCGCGGCAGCGCGGCCCATCTGCTTGGCCGCGGGTGACACGCCGGGCACCGGCCGTGCCGGGCGCCTGGGGTGATGGCTCATGGCGGCAGCCAGGTCGCCCACCACGCTGATGTCGGGATGGCCGCGCAGGCTCAGGTCGGGCTCCACGGGCATGCGCCCGGCGCGGTCGGTGGCGATGCCGGTGGCCTCGGCCAGCTGCCGGCCCAGCGGCGACGCCGCCACGCCGGCGGCCCAGACGATGCAGCGGCTGCTGATCCGGTAGGCGGCGTCCGGCCCGGCGCCCGGCTGGACCTGCAGGCCGGTGTCGTCGATGCCGACCACGCGCGAGCCGGTGCGCACTTCCACGCCCAGGCGCTGCAGCTGCTCCTGCGCGCGCTGGCTCAGGTCCTCGGGCATGGTCTGCAGCACGCGCGAGCCGCCCTCGATCAGCAGCACCCTGGCCGACGCCGGGTCGATGCGACGGAACTCGCCGCGCAGCGTGTGGCGTGCGATCTCGGCCATCGTGCCGGCCATCTCCACGCCGGTCGGGCCGCCGCCGATGACCACGAAGGTCAGCCACTCGGCGCGGCGCCGCGGGTCGCTTTCCTTTTCCGCGGCCTCGTAGGCCAGCAGGATGCGGCGGCGGATCTCGAAGGCGTCGTCCAGGGTCTTGAGGCCGGGCGCGAAGCGTGCCCAGTCGTCTCGGCCGAAATAGCTGTGGGTGGCGCCCGCCGCCACGACCAGGTGGTCGTAGGGCAGGGCCTCGCCGCTGCCCAGGCGCACGATGCGCAGTGCCGGGTCGATGGCGGTGACCTCGCCCAGCAAGGTGGTGACGTTGGCCTGGTCGCGCAGCACATGGCGCACCGGCGCGGCGATCGCCGGCGCGGACAGGCCGGCGGTGGCCACCTGGTAGAGCAGGGGCTGGAACAGGTGGTGGTTGGTGCGGTCCACCACCGTCACGTCCACCGGCGCGCGGCGCAGCGCCTTGGCGGCCTCCAGCCCGCCGAAGCCGCAGCCGATGATCAGGACACGGGGGCGGGCGGGGGTGGTGGTGTCCATGGGGTGATTATGCAAACCCGCTTCCGGGCGTGCCGCGCCTGTGACAAGCTTGCACACCATGATGCCCACGCTGCGCCTTTCCGTGCTCGACCAGTCCGTGGCCCGCGCCGGCCGCCCCCAGGACGAGTCGATCCGCCACACCCTGGCGCTGGCCGAGCGCTGCGAGGCGCTGGGCTACCACCGGTTCTGGCTGAGCGAGCACCACAGCCTGCCCACCATCGTGGGCAGCGCGCCAGAGGTGCTGATGGCCGCCGTGGCGGCGCGCACCTCGCGCATCCGCATCGGCAGCGCCGGGGTGATGCTGCCGCACTACTCGCCTTTCAAGGTGGCCGAGCAGTTCCGGGTGCTGGACGCGCTGGCGCCGGGCCGCATCGACCTGGGCGTGGGCCGCGCGCCGGGCAGCGACCAGCGCACCGCCCGCCTGCTCAACCCCCACCTGCGCTCGGCCGAGGACTTTCCCCAGCAGGTGCTGGAGCTGCACGCCTGGGTGAGCGGCCAGGGCTTGCCCGAGGGCCATGCCGGACACGGCATCCAGGCCCTGCCCATGGGCGCGACGGCGCCGCAGCTGTGGATGCTGGGCAGCTCGGGCTACGGCGCCCAGCTGGCGGCCTACCATGGCATGCCCTACGCCTTCGCCCACTTCATCAGCGAGGGCGAGGGCTGCTCTCAGGCGCTGGACTTGTACCGCGCCACCTTCCGCCCGGGGCTGCTGCCCGAGCCCTGCGCCACGGTCTGCGTGTGGGCGCTGGCGGCGGATACCGAGGAGGAGGCCTGGCGCCTGTTCGCCAGCCGCGAGCGGGCCCGCATCGACCGCAACGCCGGCCGCTTCGGCCCGCTGCTGCCGCCCGAGGAGGCGCTGCGGCCGTACGGCGGCTCCGAGCGCTTCCACAGCGAGGAGCTGCGCCGCAAGGCGCTGGTGGGCAGCGCCGCCCAGGTGCGCGACAAGCTCACGGCGCTGGCCGCCGAGCTGGACGTGGGCGAGCTGGTCATCATCACCTGGACCTGGGACCCGGCGGCCCAGCGCCGCTCCTACGAACTGCTGGCGCGCGAGTTCGGCCTGGGCTGAGCCGCCGCCGGCGGGCCGCGCGCCTGGAGAACTTGCCGCTCCTTTTACCGGGCAGCCGCCGGCACCGCGCCGGTGCTGCCATTTGCCTTAAGGCACCCCGATTGCCCCCCGCCTGGTTCGATCCCCTTTTCTCCACACAAGGAACGACATGGCCATCAATCTCTTGCAAGACCGGGGCACGGCGCTGGACCAGCAGCGCTTCACCTGGAAGGAGCTGGTGCAAAAGCCCATCAGCAAGCTCGACGACGATGCGTTCACCCGCATCCGCGTGATCCTCATGAACGGCGTGGAGCTGGATGCGCTGCGCCTCAAGCAGGTGCTGCTGCGCATGAACCGCGAGGCACGCGTGCCCATCGCC
The DNA here is from genome assembly GCF_000215705.1 of Ramlibacter tataouinensis TTB310. Classification (NCBI taxonomy): domain Bacteria; kingdom Pseudomonadati; phylum Pseudomonadota; class Betaproteobacteria; order Burkholderiales; family Comamonadaceae; genus Ramlibacter; species Ramlibacter tataouinensis. The sequence goes on from NC_015677.1 coordinate 1,227,990, forward strand.
CAGCTGATGCGGGTGGAGCAGCACCAGGCCACCGCCATCAACTGGATGCTGTCGGCCGACCATTCGCCGCTGGAGACCACCATCGCCTACGAGCAGGTGGCCATCGAGGTGACGGCGTCGGTGGCCCAGCTGGAGCCCGATCCCTACATGGCCCAGGGCTACCGCTTCGGCCTGCTGGAGGACTTCGACCACCTGTACCGCTACTCGGCCCTGATGGACCGGCTGGAGGGCAAGGACGCCAACAACATCGTCCAGGGCTATACCGACATCGTGCCCGGCCGGCCCACCCTGGTCCACCACCGCGCGCCGGAGAACGAGCTCATGGAGCCCTATCCGCGCGACGCCCAGCTCGCGACCAAGCTGCATGCGATCACCCTGGTGGGCGGCGAGTACCAGACCCACGACTACTACATGAACATCGGCCCGGTGTTCGCCGACCCGGTGGCGCGGCTGCTGTACGCCGAGATCGCCTCGGTGGAAAGCCAGCACATCACGCACTACGGCTCCATGCTCAACCCCGACGAGTCGCCGCTGGAGAAGCTGATGCTGCACGAGGCCGCCGAGGTCTGGAACTACGCCGCCTGCGCCGAGCAGGAGACCAACCCGCGCCTGAAGACGCTGTGGGAGCGCTTCCTGGACTACGAGCTCGGCCACTTCCAGGTGGCGATGCAGCTGTTCAAGGACACCGAGCGGCGCGACCCGGCCGAGGTGCTGGGCGACGGCAAGCTGCCGGCCTTCATCCAGTACAAGAGCCAGCGCGACTTCGTGCGCAAGACCCTGGCCGAGGTGCCCCTGCGCAAGGACGGCACGCAGTTCGTGGACGAGGACGCGGAAGCAGTCTCCTCGCTGGCTTACCGCAACCACATGAATTCGCAGGGCTCGCCGTCCAACAGCGTCTCGGGCGGCTACCAGTGGACGCCCGGCACCGAGCTCAACCGCAACATGCTGCCCACCACCCAGCCCGCCACCGCCTGAAGAAGGAGCACACCATGGACAACACGATTTCCACCGGCATGAACCGCACCGGGCTGGACATGGCGCCCCTGAGCAAGGGCACCATGGTCAGCTTCGCGCAGCAGGAGGGCCAGCGCGCACCGGCCGACACCGAGGCGATGGCCGAGCTGCGCAAGACCTACGCCCTGGAGGCCGACCGCGTCGGCTCGGTGCCGGTGCCGGCCAAGCTCAAGGGCATGGCCAGCACCATGATGGACACCCTCAAGGGCAACAAGCCGTCGGTGCTGCTGGACAAGCTGGGCGAGCGCGCGGCCTACGAGCGCACCGGGGTGCGGCTGTACGAGGCGCTGATCCTGAAGGTGAGCGCGGCCAGCAGCGGCCCCATGGTCGACACCGCCGCGCTGATGCGCATCCGCGACGACGAGGAGTCTCACTTCCACATGGTGGCCAAGTGCATTGCCGAGCTGGGCGCGGACCCGACGGCCATGACGCCCTGCGCCGACATCTCGGGCGTGGCGGCCCTGGGCCACCTGCAGGTGATGACCGATCCGCGCACCACCGTGGCCCAGGCGCTTAACTCCATCCTCATGATCGAGCTGGGCGACAACGCCGGCTGGGACCTGCTGATCGAGCTGGCCAACGACATGGGCCACACCGAGATGGCGCAGCAGTTCACCGTGGCGCTGGAGACCGAGCGCCAGCACCTGCAGACGGTGCAGGGCTGGCTGCGCCAGGCGGTGCTGGAAGAGGCGACCTGAGCGTGGGGGAGCACCCGACCGACTGGAAGCACGACGGCGTGCGGGTGATCCCCGGCGACCGGCTGGACGGCAACGTGCCGTCCACGCCGGGCATGGACCGCAAGGCGGCGATCAACTTCGCCCGCGTCGGCGCCCAGAAGCTCTGGGCGGGCACGGTCACCATCCATCCGGACGCCAAGACCGGCGCGCACCACCACGGCCACCTGGAAAGCGTGATCTACGTGGTGCGCGGCCGGGCCCGCATGCGCTGGGGCGGGCGGCTGGAATTCACCGCCGAGGCCGGTCCGGGCGACTTCATCTACGTGCCGCCCTATGTGCCGCACCAGGAGATCAACGCCAGCGCCACCGAGGTGCTGGAGTGCGTGCTGTGCCGCAGCGACGGCCAGGCCGTGGCGATCAACCTGGACATCGAGCCGGTGGAAAAGCCCGAGCACGTGCGCTGGATCGATCCCACACATCCGGCCTGAGGCGTAGGGAAAGTCCTAGCTCCACGCCAGAGGGTTCGGCGGGCGAGACAAGGCGGTCTCCTACAAGCTCGGCTGTAACGTCTTGCTACAAATGAGGGCACTTCCACTTAACCATTTGTAAGGGAGTTCCTGTCATGCGCTGGTCCGAAAGCTTCATTTTTCATGCCGTCGTGATGGCCGTCGCCGTGGCCGCCTGGGGCGCCGTGCTGGCGCGCACGATGGGCTGACCCCGTTTTGCCCGGCCGCCTTTCTTCTCCGGACGTCGCCGTCCACCGCAACGATCTTCTCCGGCGCTACCAGGCCGTGCGTGCGCACAGCCTGGCGCTGGCCCAGCCGCTGTCGGCCGAGGACCAGTGCATCCAGTCCATGCCGGACGCCAGTCCCACCAAGTGGCACTTGGCGCACACCAGCTGGTTCTTCGAGGCGGTGGTCCTGGCGGCGCATGTGCCCGGCTGGCGGCCGTACGACCGGCGCTTCTTCCACCTGTTCAACTCGTACTACGAATCGCTGGGCCCGCGCCATCCGAGGCCGCAGCGTGGACTGCTGACCCGGCCGTCCCTGGACGAGGTGCTGGCGTACCGCAGCCACGTGGACGAGGCGATGCAGGCGCTGCTGGCCGGTGACGGCCCGGCCGACGCCGCGGCCTCGCTGGTGGAACTGGGACTGCAGCACGAGCAGCAGCACCAGGAGCTGATCCTCACCGACATCCTGCACGCGTTCTCGTGCAACCCCTTGCTGCCGGCCTACCGCCGGCCCGAGCCGCCGGTGCTGCGCCTGGCCGGCAGCGGGCCGGCGCCGCAGTGGCTGGCCCTGCCTGGCGGGGTGGTCGAGGTCGGCCATGCCGGTCCGGGTTTCGCCTTCGACAGCGAGACGCCGCGCCACGCCGTGCTGCTGCGGCCCTTCCAGATCGCCAGCCGGCTGGTGACCTGCGGCGAGTACGCGGAATTCATTGCCGACGGCGGCTACCGCCGCGCCAGCCTGTGGCTGTCGGACGGCTGGGCCGCCGTGCAGGCGCAGGGCTGGCGGGCGCCGGCCTACTGGCTGGCGCCCGGCGATCCGCGCGCGCCGGCCGAGGACTGGCAGGTGTTCGGCCTGCACGGCGTGCAGCCGCTGGACGCGTCGGCGCCGGTATCGCAGCTGAGCTTGTACGAGGCGGCCGCGTACGCCGAGTGGGCCGGCGCGCGGCTGCCCACGGAATTCGAATGGGAGGCGGCCAGCGTGCAGCCGGGGCTGGACCAGGCCACCGGCCATGTCTGGCAGTGGACGCGCTCGTCCTATGATCCCTATCCCGGTTTCCGGCCGCTGTCCGGCGCCGTGGGCGAGTACAACGGCAAGTTCATGGTCGGCCAGGTCGTGCTGCGCGGCGGCAGCCTCGCGACGCCGCCGGGCCATACCAGGCCCAGCTACCGCAACTTCTTCCCGCCGGCCGCGCGCTGGCAGTTCTCCGGCCTGCGACTGGCCAAGGATGCCGAATGCTGAATGCGAATGCCCTGAAGCGCGCCACCGACACCCATGGCCCGGCGCCGTCGGCCGTACAGGGCAGCGAGTTCGGCCGCGACCTGGTCCAAGCCCTGGTCCAGCGGCCGCGCGCCATCTCGCCCAAGTACTTCTACGATGCCGAGGGCTCGCGCCTGTTCGACCGGATCTGCGAACTGCCCGAGTACTACCCGACCCGCACCGAAGTAGCCATCCTGCGCGAGCGGGCCGGCGAGATCGCGGCCCTGGCCGGGCCGCGGGCCGAGATCGTGGAGTTCGGCGCCGGCTCGTGCACCAAGGTGCGGCTGCTGCTGGACGCGCTCGAGCGTCCGGCCCGCTACCTTCCCATCGACATCTCGGCCGAGCACTTGGCCGCGGCCGCCGCCGTGCTGCGGCGCGACTACGCCGGGCTGGAGGTGCACCCCGTGGCCGCCGACTACACGCAGCGCCTGCTGCTGCCGGCCGCCACGCCGGGCGCCGGCCGGCGGGTCGGCTTCTTCCCGGGTTCCACCCTGGGCAACTTCTCGCCCGAGGAGGCGCTGCAGTTCCTGCGCATGGCGGCGCGCGTGCTGCGCGGCGGCGCGCTGCTGCTGGGCGCCGACCTGGTGAAGGACCCGGCGCTGCTGCATGCGGCGTACAACGACGCACAGGGCGTGACGGCCGCCTTCAACCTGAACCTGCTGGCCCGCGCCAACCGCGAGCTGGGCGCGGACTTCGCACTGGACCAGTTTGCGCACGCCGCCTTCTACAACGCGCCGCTGCAGCGCATCGAGATGCACCTGGTCAGCCGCCGGGCGCAGCGCATCGCGCTGGGCGGCGAGTGCCACGAGATGGCCGAGGGCGAGACGCTGCACACCGAGAACTCGCACAAGTTCACGGTCGAGGGGCTGCGCGCGCTGGCGGTGAAGGCGGGCTTCCGGCCGGGCGCGGCGTGGGCCGATGCGCGGCGCCTGTTCAGCGTGCACTGGCTGCACGCGCCCGACGCTTCCAACGACGAGAAGGAACGGCGATGAAAGCAAGCTGGAACGGCGTGGTGATCGCGCAGAGCGACGACACCGTGGTGGTGGAAGGCAACCACTACTTCCCCGAGTCGGCGCTCAGGCGCGAGTACGTCACCTTCAGCAACCACAGGACCACCTGCCCCTGGAAGGGCCAGGCCAGCTACTACTCGCTGCTGGTGGACGGCGAGCTGAACCCGGACGCGGCCTGGTACTACGCGGATCCCAAGCCCGAGGCCGAGATGGTGCGCGGCCGGGTGGCGTTCTGGAAGGGCGTCAAGGTCGAACCCTGACGCCGGCTCGGGCAGGGGCGCTGCGCTAAGCTCGGCGCATGACCCTCGCGCTCGCGCCCGTCCTCACCCCGCCCGCCGAACTCGACGCGCAGCTGCGCGAGCATGGCTTCGCCGTGCTCGATGCCGCGGGCGTGCGCGGCTGGACCGGCTGCACGCCGCGCGAGCTGCAGGACTGGCTGCCCAGCTGGGACCGCCTGGCGCCGGACGGCTACCTCAAGGACGGCGGGCGCTACCGGCGGCGCCGGCATTCGTGCTTCGTGGTCAGCAGCGAGGGTGGGGGCGCGGCGGTGCAGCCGGTGCCGCACCGCGCGCACTGGCAGCCGGTGGAGTACAACGCCCTGCACGGCGGCATGGAGCGCTGGTTCGAGCCCATGGAACCCGCCGTCGCGGCCTCGCCCGCCTGGGGCCGGCTGCTGGCGGCGCTGGGCCGCACCGCCTCGGCGCTCAAGGGCGCGCAGCCCTGGTATGCCGAGGCGCACCAGTTCCGCATCGACACCACGGACGGCATCGGCCGGCCCACGCCCGAGGGCGCGCACCGCGACGGCGTCGACCTGGTGGCCGTGTTCCTGGTGGCGCGCCAGGGCATCAAGGGCGGCGAGACCCGGGTGTTCCAGGCCGACGGGCCGGCCGGCATGCGTTTCACCCTCACCGAGCCCTGGAGCGTGCTGCTGCTGGATGACGAGCGCGTGATCCACGAATCCACGCCCATCCAGCCGGTGGGCGAGGCCGGCCACCGCGACACGCTGGTGGTGACGCTGCGCGCCGGCGGTTTCCAAGGGCCGGCGGCGGCCTAGTAGGGCTTCAGCCCCGCACGTCGGCCACCGGCTCCTTGCCGAAGTCCGGCCGCGCCAGGAAAGCCAGCACGCGGGCGGCGGCGTCGTCGGGCGTGCTCAGCGCACCCTGCTGCTTCATGCCCTGGAAGGCGCCGATGTCGGGGAAGCGGCTGGCGTCCGCGCTGCGCAGCTGCACCTGCATGTCGGTGTCGATCACCCCGGGCGCCAGCGAGCAGACGCGGGCGCCGTTGGCCTGCTGAGCCTGCTCCAGCGCAACGCAGCGGCTGAAATGGTCCATGCCGGCCTTGGCCGCGCAATAGACAGCCTGCGAGGCCATGGCGCGGCGCCCCAGGCCGGAGGAGATGTTGAGCAGCCTGCGCGGGCAGCGCCAGCCCGTGGTGGCGCGCAGGAAGGCGCCGGACAGCAGCATCGGCGCCTCCAGGTCCACCCGCATCGCGTCGGCGACCTGGCCGTAGGCGATCTGCTCCAGCGGCGCGATCTCGGGGATCACGCCGGCGTTATTGATCAGGGTGACCGAGGCAGGCTCGTCCCGTGCGCCGCGTTCCTTGAGCCAGGTCTCCAGCCGGGCCGCGACGGCGTCGGGCCGGCCCAGGTCGGCCGGCCACTGCTCGCAACGCAGGCCGGCGGCCGCGGCCTGCGCGGTCAGCTCGCCGTTGGGCTTGCGCGAGATGCACAGCAGCTCGTGGCCCGATCGCAGCAGCTGGCGGGCCATCGCCAGGCCCATGCCGCGCGAGGCGCCGGTGAGGAGGGTGAGGGGGGGAGCGGTCATGCCGCCATCGTAGCGGCGGCGCTGCGGCTCAGGCGGCGACCACGAGGGGGAAGCGGGCGCGCAGCCCGTCCGGCCCGGCGGCGAACGGCACCGTGAGGGCCTCGCGCGAGGCGGTATCCAGCCGGCGCCACAGGCCGTCGCGCGGGTTGCCGGGGTCGCCCTGCACGTAGAGCTGGGTGGTCAGCAGCTCGCGCGGGCCCAGCCGGACCTTGACATGGATGTGCGGCGTGCGGCCGCTGTAGGCCACCGGGCGGATGGTGCGGAAGCGCCAGGCGCCGTCGTTGCCCACCTGCACGCGGCCGAAGCCCTGGAAGGCCGGATCGGCCCGCCCGCCGTCGCCCGGATGGTGGTAGTGGCCGGCCTCGTCGCACTGCCAGATCTCCACCTGCGCGCCGGCCACCGGGCGCCCGGCCAGGTCCGTGACCTGACCTTCCACCCAGGCCGGCTGGCCGCGGCCATAGGTCCGGGTACCGTTGCGCAGCAGGTCGAAGTCGCTGTCGGCGGGCAGCTCCACCGGGTAGAACGGCCCCTCGGTCTGCGACGGCGTGGCCTGCCGCGTGGGTGACTGGGCACGGGCGCCCAGCAGCACGGCGGGCGCGGCCACCAGGGCGGCGGCGACGGTGCGGCGGGGCAGGAGTGGGGGACGGGGCGGGGCCATGCGGTTTCGAGCCTGGGCGGCGACGCGGAGTTCCGGCTCAGAAGGGCGGCGGCGAGGCAAAGGCCAGGGGCGCCCCGCTCACCGGGTGCGGCAGCGCCAGGGCGCTGGCGTGCAGCAGCAGCCTCGGCGCCCGGGCCGCCACCTCGGGCGGCGCGTACAGCGCGTCGCCCAGTATGGGGTGGCCCAGCGCCATCAGGTGCACCCGCAGCTGGTGCGTGCGGCCGGTCACCGGCGCCAGCTCCAGGCGGGTGCTGCCGGCCGCCGCGTCGTGGCCCAGCACGCGCCAGAGCGTGAGGCTGGGCTTGCCGGCGTGCGGGTCCACCTGCTGCCGCGGGCGGTTGGGCCAGTCGGCGGCCAGCGGCAGGGCTATGCGGCTCCAGCCCTCGGCGTCGGCAGGCATCGGAAGCAGGAGGCCGGCCACCACTGCCACGTAACGCTTGCCGACCTCGCGCCGGGCGAAGGCGTCGCCGAACGCGCGCTGCAGGGCCGCGCCGCGCGCCATCAGCCACAAGCCCGAGGTCGCCATGTCCAGCCGGTGCACCACCCGCGCGTCGGGGAAACGCTGCTGTACCCGGGCGGCCAGGCACTCCTGCTTGCCGGGACCGCGGCCGGGCACGCAGAGCAGCCCGGCCGGCTTGTCCACCACGATGCAGTCGGCATCTGCATGGATGAGCACGGGGGCCGCGCCGGGCCCGGACGGTACACTCGCCGCCGTCACAAAACTGTCATCCAAACGCTCCGGAAGGGAGACTGCATGCTGTTCGGCAAGCTGCTGCCGCGCGAAGGCAACTTTTTCGAGATGTTCAACCAGCACGCCGCCCGCATCGTCGAGGCGGCGCACGCGTTTTCCCGGCTGGTGGCCAACTATAGCGACGCCGGCCTGCGCGAGCGCTACACGCGCGAGGTCGACGCCGCCGAGCGCGCCGCCGACCGCGTCACGCACGAGGTCAACCGGCTGATCCACAAGACCTTCATCACGCCCATCGACCGGGACCAGATCCACACGCTGATCAACACCATGGACGACGTGGCCGACCTGATCCAGGACTCGGCCGAGACCATGTCGCTGTACGACCTGCGCCAGGTCAACGAGGAGATCACGCGCCTGACCGACCTGAGCGTCAAGTGCTGCGAGCGGCTGCAGGACGCCGTGGGCCTGATCGCCCGGCTGGCCGACGCGTCCACGGCCGAGGCGGCGCTCAAGACCTGCGAGGAGATCGACCGGCTCGAGTCGGACGCCGACCGCGTCATGCGCAGCGCCATGAGCAAGCTGTTCCGCGAGGAGCCGGACGTGCGCGAGGTGCTCAAGCTCAAGGCCATCTACGAGCTGCTGGAGACCGTCACCGACAAGTGCGAGGACGTGGCCAACGTGATCGAGGGCATCGTCCTCGAGAACTCGTAAGGACGGTTCGATGGAGACCGCACAGGCCGCCCTGTGGGTGGTGATCCTGCTGGTGGCGCTGGCCCTGGCCTTCGACTTCATGAACGGCTTCCACGACGCGGCGAATTCCATCGCCACCGTGGTGTCCACCGGCGTGCTGCGCCCGGGGCAGGCCGTGCTGTTCGCCGCCTTCTTCAACTTCGTCGCCATCTTCGTCTTCCACCTGAGCGTGGCGGCCACGGTGGGCAAGGGCATCGTCCAGCCGGGGGTGGTGGACACCCACGTGGTGTTCGGCGCCCTGGTGGGCGCCATCAGCTGGAACGTGCTGACCTGGTACTACGGCATCCCCAGCAGTTCCTCGCATGCGCTGATCGGCGGCATCGTGGGCGCGGTGATCGCCAAGGCCGGCACCGGCTCGCTGGTGGGCGCGGGCATCCTCAAGACCGTGCTGTTCATCTTCGTCTCGCCCACGCTGGGCTTCTTGCTGGGCTCGCTGATGATGGTGATCGTGGCCTGGGGCTTCCGCCGCTCGGCCCCCTCGCGGGTGGACCGCTGGTTCCGGCGGCTGCAACTGGTCTCGGCGGGCGCCTACAGCCTGGGCCACGGCGGCAACGACGCGCAGAAGACCATCGGCATCATCTGGATGCTGCTGATCGCCACCGGCTACACCGCCTCGGGCGCGGCGGCGCCGCCGAGCTGGGTGGTGGTCAGCTGCTACATCGCCATCGCGGCCGGCACCATGTTCGGCGGCTGGCGCATCGTCAAGACCATGGGCCAGAAGATCACCAAGCTCAAGCCGGTGGGCGGCTTCTGCGCCGAGACCGGCGGCGCGCTGACGCTGTTCCTGGCCACGGGACTGGGGATCCCGGTGTCGACCACCCACACCATCACCGGCGCCATCGTAGGGGTGGGCTCCACCCAGCGCGCCAGCGCCGTGCGCTGGGGCGTGGCCGGCAACATCGTCTGGGCCTGGGTCTTCACCATCCCGGCCAGCGCCTTCGTGGCGGCGGTGGCCTACTGGATCAGCCTGCAGATCTTCTAGGCACTCGCAAAACGCTGCGCGTTTCGCGAGTGGTTTTGATCAGATGGGACGAGCCGAGCGAAGCCCGGCCCATCCCATGAGGTGTTCGCACTGCACGCTGTCCGTGCGAACGGTTCGACCTGCGGTCGTGGTGGGCAGTCAGGCGAGCTGCGCCGGCAGCGTGGGCGGGCGGGGATGTAGCCGCGCCATGGACAAGCTGTCCACGTAGCGGCCGTTCTTCAGGGCATAGGCGCGGTGGCGGCCCTCCTCGACAAAGCCAAGGCTGCGGTAGAGCGCTATGGCGCGCGTGTTGTCCTCATGGACGTGCAGTTCGATGCGCAGCACGCCGGCCCAGTGGTCGGCCCAATCGAGCAGGCGCGTCATCAGCTGGCGGCCGATCCCCCGGCCTTGCCATTCGGTGGCCATGCCGATGCCCAGCAGCCGCACATGGCCGCGGCGCAGGCTGGCGTGCACCGTGTGCAGGCCGGCCATGCCCACGATCTCGCCGGCGGCCACGGCCACCAGCTTGCAGTCGCGCGGCTCGACGCGCTGCAGCATGTCGATGCGCGAGGCAATGGCCGCATCAGGCACCTGCAGCGTGCCTTCCACGGTGCCGATGCGCCCGAGCAGGGCGGAAACAGCCGCCGCATCCGCGGGCTCGGCGGGGCGGATCAGGATGTTCGGAGTCTGCACCGTCTGCTCCTCACTGCGAGATGCGCCGGCCTTCCTCGACCTGCAGCTCGAAGTAGCGCTGGAAGCTGAAGGCGATGCTGGCCATCAGCACCGCCGTGCCCACCATCAGGGACACCACGATCGCGCCTATGGTCAGCCAGCTGGTGGCGCCCGGCGCCGCCTCGGCGTCCGCCCCCGGGTTGAAGCGGGCGTTCCACTTCTGCCTGTCCATCAGGCCATACACGATGGCCGTGAGGGCGCAGCCGGCGATGGTGAAGCCCAGCAGCGGGACCAGCAGCCAGCTCAGCTTGTCGTCCTGGCCGAACTGCTGCACCCGCTGGATACCGTAGATGCCCAGCGCCGTGGGGATGGGCAGCGCCCAGCCCAGCAGGTCGCCCAGGCCGCGCAGGTAGAAGCGGTGCAGGCCCAGCGGCCCGCCCAGGAAGGCCAGCCAGGCCGCCAAGGTCTTGTTCTTCGTCATGCGCCGCTCCCTTCGGGCGTGCTGCGATCGGCATCGCCCAGGGGTTTTTCCATCAGCACGATGTCCAGCCAGCGGCCGAATTTCCAGCCGCAGCTGCGGATCACGCCCACCCGCTCGAAGCCCAGTGCGCGGTGCAGGCCGATGGAGCCGGCATTGGCCGAGTCGCCGATCACGGCGATCAGCTTGCGCACGCCGGCGGCCTCGGCCGCGGCGGCCAGCGCCGCCAGCAGTTGCCGGCCCAGCCCGCGGCCGCAGGCGTCCGGGTGCAGGTAGATCGAGTCCTCGGCCGAGTAGCGGTAGGCCGGCCGCGGCTTGAACCACTGGCAGTAGGCAAAACCCAGCACCCGGCCGTCCTCCTCGGCCACCAGGTAGGGCAGGCCCTTGGCCAGCACGTCGGCGCGGCGGGCGGCCATGTCGGCCTCGGTCGGCGGGGTGGTCTCGAAGGTGCCGGTGCCGTGCGACACGTGGTGGCCGTAGATGGCGGCGATGGCGGCGAGGTCACCGTCGCGGCTGGGGCGGATGAGGGTCATGGGATCACGCGCAGGAAGGTTATAATCGCGGGCTTTTCAGCGTGTCGCTGGCCGGGTGGCTATGTCGCGTGTCTCAAACGCTGGAAGAAATGACGGGGTGGCCGGTGGCGGCTGCTCCCCACCACCCGAAGGATAAATCATGGTCGTGATCCGACTCTCCCGCGGCGGCGCCAAGGCCCGTCCGTTCTTCAACATCGTCGTGGCCGACAAGCGGATCCGCCGCGACGGCCGCTTCATCGAGCGCATCGGTTTCTACAACCCGATCGCCAAGGACAACGAGGAAAGCATCCGCATCGCCCAGGATCGCCTGACCTACTGGCGCGGCGTCGGCGCCCAGGCCTCGCCCACGGTGGAGCGCCTGATCAAGCAGGCCGCCGACAAGGCCCCGGCCGCCGCCGCGGCCTAAGGCCGTGTCGATCCCCGGGCTCGAGCCGGCGGAGCTGCCGGCCGATGCGGTCGAAGTCGGCCGCATCCACGACGCCTGGGGCGTCAAGGGCTGGTTCAAGGTCCTGCCCCACAGCGCTTCCCCGGAAGCGCTTTTTTCTTCCAAGCGCTGGTTCCTGCAGCCGTCCGAGCGCGGCGCCAAGGCGTTCGCCGGCACGGTGCTGCTGCGCATCCGCGAGGCCAAGGAGCATTCGGACAGCATCGTCGCCAGCGCCCACGAGGTGGACGGCCGCGACGCCGCCGAGGCCCTGCGCGGCGCGCGCATCTTCATCCCCCGCTCCAGCTTCCCCACCGCGGCCGAGGATGAGTACTACTGGGTCGACCTGATCGGCCTGGCCGTGGTCAACCGCCAGGGAGAGGCGCTGGGCGAGGTGCGCGAGCTGCTCTCCACCGGCCCGCAGACCGTGCTGGTGGTGGGCTACGAGGCCGAGGGCAAGCCGGCCGAGCGCATGATCCCCTTCGTTTCCGCCTACGTGGACACGGTGGACGTGCCGGGCCGGCGCATCACGGTGGACTGGCAGGCGGATTACTGAGCGCTGTCGCTCCGCGCGGCTGCAGACGCTATCCCCGCGCGGCGCGGCAGGCGGTGCCCGGGCGGGGCTCATACTGTGGCGGTCCGTGCTGGCGCACGGACGGACTTCGCGGGCCGTTCTCTTCAGCCTGGGGCCGCGGCATAACTCGCTGCGCGCCCGAAGGCCGCTGCGCTCAAACAGATGCCGCGAGTCAGATCACGAAGCGCGCCGCACCTGCGGCGCGCAGCCCCAGGCCGAAGAGCCGTCCCGCCGCCCCAGAAATCGCCCCGCCCGGGCACCGCCTGCCGCCCCGCGAGAGGTGACGCTCGCCAATCCATGCAGAATCGACCTGCCATGCGCTTCGACGTCATCACCCTGTTCCCCGAGCTGTTCGCGCCCTTCCTCGAGGCGGGCGTGACGCGCCGGGCGTTCGAGTCCCGGCAGGTCGACGTGCGGCTGTGGAACCCGCGCGATTTCGCCGAAGGCAACTACCGGCGCGTGGACGACCGGCCGTTCGGCGGCGGGCCCGGCATGGTGATGCTGGCCGGGCCGCTGGCGCGCTGCCTGGCCGCGATCCGCGAGGCCCGCGTCGCCGACGCGGCGCCGGTGGTGCTGTTCTCCCCCACGGGGCGACGCCTGGACCATGCCGGCGTGGCGCAGTGGTCGGCCGGCGCCGGCGCCATCCTGGTGTGCGGCCGCTACGAAGGCATCGACCAGCGCTTCATCGACGCCCACGTCGACATGCAGCTCAGCCTGGGCGACTTCGTGCTGTCGGGCGGCGAGATCCCGGCCATGGCCCTGCTCGACGCCGTGGCCCGGCTGCAGCCCGGCGTACTGAACGATGCCGGCAGCCACGAGGCCGACAGCTTCAACCCCGCGCTGGACGGCCTGCTGGACTGCCCGCACTACACCCGGCCCGAGGAATGGGGTGGCCGCCGCGTGCCGGCCGAGCTGCTCTCGGGCCACCATGCCGAGATCGAGCGCTGGCGCCGCGAGCGGCGGCTGGAGACCACGGCCCGGGCCCGGCCCGAGCTGATCGAGGCGGCGCGGGCGGCGGGCCGGCTGGACCGGGCCGACGAGGCCTTCCTGTCCCGCCTGGCCGCCCGGCTATAATCGCGGGCTTTTCCAGATCCTCTGTCCGGCAGCATTCCAAGGACCGACGCGGCCGCGTCGGTCCGGCGCCGTCAAACCGGCGCTTCCTCTCCAACACGGCGCGGGCACGATCTCCGAGGACACCATGAACCTGATCCAGACCCTCGAACAAGAGGAAATCGCCCGCACGGGCAAGAAGATCCCCGACTTCGCCCCCGGCGACACGGTGATCGTGAGCGTCAACGTCGTCGAAGGCAACCGCAAGCGCGTGCAGGCCTACGAAGGCGTGGTGATCGCCAAGCGCAACCGCGGCCTGAACAGCGGCTTCACCGTGCGCAAGATCGCCAGCGGCGAAGGCGTGGAGCGCACCTTCCAGACCTACAGCCCGCTGATCGCCGGCATCGAGGTCAAGCGCCGCGGCGACGTGCGCCGCGCCAAGCTGTACTTCCTGCGCGAGCGCAGCGGCAAGTCGGCGCGCATCAAGGAAAAGCTGCCGAGCAAGGCGGCAGCGGCCGCCGAGTAAGCGGCCCGCCCGCCACGAAGCCGCCGCCGGCCCTGCTCGCGGCGGCTTTGCTTTTCCAGCGCCCCCATTGCCCATGCCGATCGATCCCGCACCTTCCGCCGCCACCCCCTTCGTGCCGCTGTCCAAGCTGCCGAACTTCGACCCGCGCGCGGTGCCGGTGGCCGGCGTCGATTCGCACCTGCCCGCCGTGCCGGCGGCCGTGCTCACGCCGCCGGCCCTGCGCCGGCGCTTCACGGCGCCCCCGGCGTGGCGGCCGGAGGTGGAGGTCGAGCGCCGCTTCGCCGACCGCCAGCCGGCCGAGGCCTCGGTGCTGGTGCCCATCGTGCTGCGCGAGCAGCCCACGGTGCTGCTGACCGAGCGCACCACCCATCTGTCCACCCACTCGGGCCAGGTGGCCTTTCCCGGCGGCAAGCGCGACGACACCGACCGCGATGCGGCGCACACGGCGCTGCGCGAGGCGCAGGAGGAGATCGGCCTGGCGCAGGAGCAGGTCGAGGTGATCGGCCAGCTGCCCACCTACACCACCGGCACCATGTTCATCGTCACGCCGGTGGTGGCCCTGGTCGATCCCGGCCACCGCCTGACGCTCAACGCCGACGAGGTGGCCGACGCCTTCGAGGTGCCGCTGGCCTTCCTGATGGACCCCGCCAATCACCGCCGCCACGTGTTCGAGGCCAACGGGCTGCGGCGCGAATGGTTCTCCATGCCGTACCCGGACGGCGGCACCGAGCGCTTCATCTGGGGCGCCACCGCCGCCATGCTGCGCAACTTCTATCGCCTGCTGGCGGCCTGAGGGCCTGCGCGCGCCGGCGCGGCACTATCATGGCTGCATGAGTTTTTTCGCCATCCTGCTCGCCCTGCTGATCGAGCAGGTCCGGCCCTTGGCGCGCCACAACCCCATCCATGCCGGCCTGCGCGCCTGGGCGCGCTGGACCAGCCGCAACTTCGACGCGGGCAAGCCGCACCACGGCTGGATCGCCTGGTCCCTGGCGGTGCTCGGCCCGGCGCTGGCCGCGGCCGCCGTGCACGGCCTGCTGGATTACTTCCTGGGCTGGCCGGTGGCCATGCTGTGGAGCGTGGTGGTGCTGTACGTGACGCTGGGCTTCCGGCAGTTCAGCCACCACTTCACCAGCATCCGCGACGCGCTGGAGGCCGGCGACGAGGCGCGCGCGCGCGAGCTGCTGGCCCAATGGCAGCAGGTCGAGGCGGCGGCGCTGCCGCGCAGCGAGATCGTGCGCCACGTCATCGAGTACTCGGTGCTGGCGGCGCACCGCCACGTGTTCGGCGTGCTGGCCTGGTTCTCGGTGCTGGCGGCGCTGGGCCTGGGGCCAGCCGGCGCGGTGCTCTACCGCATGGCCGAATTCGTCACCCGCTACTGGCGCTGGCGCAGCCGCACCCACAACCAGCCCGCCAGCGAGGCGCTGGACTGGGCCGCCATCCGGGCCTGGGGAGCGGTGGACTGGCTGCCGGCACGGGTCACGGCCCTGTCGTTCGCCGTGGTCGGCAGCTTCGAGGAGGCCATCGACAGCTGGCGCCACCATGCCCAGCGCTTTCCCAGCGACAACGACGGCGTGATCCTGGCCGCCACCTCGGGCGCGGTGAACGTGCGCCTGGGCGGCGAATCGCTGCGCTCGGCGGCGGTGGCGCCGGGCAGTGCGCAGGCTTTCAGCACCGCGGCCGCCGGCGGCGTCACCGAGCTGGAGGCCACCGAGAGCACGCCCGGCCGGGAGGCCGAGATCGGGCACCTGCGCAGCATCGTCGGCCTGGTCTGGCGCACGGTGGTGCTGTGGATGGTGCTGCTGGCGCTGCTGACGCTGGCCCGCCTGCTGGGATAGGCCTGTCCTCGGCCCGCGTCAGTAGCGCGCCGGCTGCGACAGTTCCTCGAACAGGTCGCGGTAGATCCGGTGGCGGTGGGCAGTGATGGGATGGGAACCGGCATCCGAGTCGACGGCTGCCAGCACGGCGCAGCCTGGTTCGTGCAAGTGGGTGCAGTTGTAGAAGCGGCACTGGCCCAGGTGCGGCCGCAGGTCGGGCATCAGCTGCGCCAGCCTCGCCGGCTCGATGTGGTGCAGGCCGAATTCCTGGAAGCCGGGCGAGTCGATCAGCGCCGTGCTGCGCTGCGGGTCCATCCAGTACCAGGTGGTGCTGGTGGTGGTGTGCTTGCCGGAGTTGAGCGCCTGAGAGATCTCGCCGGTCTGTGCCGCCGCGCCGGGCACCAGCAGGTTGATCAGCGTGCTCTTGCCGGCGCCGGAGGGCCCCAGCACCAGCGTGGTCTTGCCCTGCAGCCGCTGCAGCAGCTGCTCGCGGTCGGCCGCGCCCGACTGCCGCAGCGCCAGGCGCAGCATGGGGTAGCCCATGTCCCGGTAGGGCTGCAGGCGGCGCCAGGCGCGTTCGAAGGCCTCGCCCAGGTCGCTCTTGTTCAACGCGATCAGCGGGGCGATGCGCTCGGCCTCTGCGGCGATCAGGGCGCGCGCCAGCTGGCTTTCGGAGAACTCCGGCTCGGCGGCAATCAGCACCAGCACCTGGTCGAGGTTGGCGGCGAACGACTTGGTGCGGATCTCGTCCTGCCGGTAGAACAGGTTGCGGCGCGGCTCGATCTGCTCGATGGTGCCTTCGTCGTGGCTCAGCTTCCAGCGCACCCGGTCGCCGACCACCGCCTGGTTCTTCTTGCCGCGGGGATGGCAGATCAGGCGTTCGCCGCCGGCGGCTTCCACCAGCACGTGGCGCCCGTGGCCGGCCACCACCAGGCCCGGCCGCAGGCCGGCAGCGTCAGCAGCCAAACGGGCCCGCCTTCATGCCAGCAGCGCGTCGACCAGGGCCGCGCATTCGAAGTCGGTGTCCGAGATCCCCTGGACATCGTGCGTGTTGAAGCGCACCACGCAGCGGCTGTAATGCACCGACAGGTCGGGGTGGTGGTCCTGCGCGTTGGCCACGAAGGCCACGGCATTCACGAACGAGATGGTTTCGTAGTAGTTGGCGAAGGTGAAGGTCTTTTCGATCGCCACGTCGGCGCCGTCGCCGGCGAGCTTCCAGCCGGGCGCGGTGGTCAGCCGCGTCACCACCTCGGTGGGCGTGAGGGCGCGCCGGGGCAGCAGGGACCAGTCCTTTTTCCTGAGCATCGTCATGGGGCAGCCTCCAGTCCGAGTCGGGCCAGCCGTTCGGAGGCCGGCGGGTGCGAGTAGTAGAACTTGACGAAGACCGGGTCGGGCGTCAGCGTGGACGCGTTGTCCTCGTACAGCTTGAGCAGGGCGCGGCCCAGGTCGGTGCCGCTGGTCTGGGCCACGGCGAAGGCGTCGGCCTCGAACTCGTGCTTGCGCGACAGCCGGGCGAACAGCGGCGAGAGGAAGAACGAGAACACCGGCACCGCCAGCAGGAACAGCAGCAAAGCCAGCGCGTCGTTCGGCCCGGCCAGGTTGGGCCGCACGCCCAGGCCCGTGTAGAACCAAAGCTGGGTGGACAGCCACCCCAGCAGGGCGAAGCCGGCCAGGCTGATCGCGAACAGGCCGACGATGCGCTTGACGATGTGCTTGTGCTTGAAATGGCCCAGCTCGTGCGCCAGCACCGCGTCCACCTCGCCGGGCGAGAGCTTGGCCAGCAGCGTGTCGTAGAACACCACGCGCTTGGCGGCGCCGAAGCCGGTGAAGTAGGCGTTGGCATGGGCACTGCGGCGGCTGCCGTCCATCACGAACAGCCCCTTGGCCGAGAAGCCGCAGCGCTGCATCAGGGCGGTGACGCGGGCCTTGAGGGTCTCGTCCTGCAGCGGCTGGAACTTGTTGAACAGGGGCGCGATGAAGCTGGGGTAGACCACCAGCAGCAGCAGGTTGAAACCCATCCACACGCCCCAGGCCCACAGCCACCACCAGGCACCCGCGGCGCCCATCAGCCACAGGATCAGCCAAGCCACGGGCAGGCCGATGGCCGCGCCCAGCAGCGTGGACTTGGCCAGGTCGGCCAGCCACAGGTGCGGCGTCATCTTGTTGAAGCCGAAGCGCTCCTCGACCACGAAGGTCTGGTACAGCGAGAACGGCAGGTCCAGCAGGCCGCCGATCACGGCGAACGAGGCCAGCAGCGCCAGCTGCTGCGCCATGCCGGTGCCCAGCGCCTCGACCAGCACGCGGTTGAGCGCATCCAGCCCGCCCAGCAGCGTCCATCCCAGCAGCACCGCGGTGCCGAAAGCCAGCTCCAGCAGGCCGACGCGGGCCTTGGCGATGGTGTAGTCGGCCGCCTTCTGGTGCGAGGCCAGCGACACGGTGCCGGCGAACGCGGCGGGGACCGCCTCCCGGTGCCGCACCACGTGCCGCACCTGGCGCGTGGCCAGCCAGAACTTCAGGCCCAGGCCGGCCAGCAGGGCGGCGGCGAAGGCCAGGGTGAGCAGGAACGGGGGGGCGGGCATGCGGAGCAGTTTAGGCCATAGGCGACAATCGCGAGATGGCCGACACCGCTGTCCCCACACCCCCGCCGACCTTGGCCAAGAGCGACCAGAACCTGGTCTGGCTCGATTGCGAGATGACCGGGCTGGATCCCGAGGTCGACCGCATCATCGAGATCGCCGTCATCGTCACCGGTCCGCAGCTCGAGCCGCGCATCGAGGGCCCGGTGTTCGCCATCCACCAGAGCGACCAGCAGCTGGACAAGATGGATGCCTGGAACAAGGGCACGCACGGCCGCAGCGGGCTGATCGACAAGGTGAAGGCGTCCACCGTCGCCGAGGCGCAGGCCGAGGCTGAGGTGCTGGCCTTCCTGGAGCGCTACGTGCCCCGGAACGCCACGCCGATGTGCGGCAACAGCATCAGCCAGGACCGGCGCTTCCTGGTGCGCTACATGCCCAGGCTGGAGGCCTTCTTCCACTACCGAAACCTCGACGTCAGCACGCTCAAGGAGCTGGCCAAGCGCTGGCATCCCGAGGTGTACACCGGCTTCAGGAAGCAGCAGAAGCACACCGCGCTGGCGGACGTGCACGAATCCATCGACGAGCTGGCGCACTACCGGCAGCATTTCCTGCGCCTGCCCGGGTGAGCAGGAAAAACCGGCCTGTGCGACAATAGCGGGCTTCGCAGCGCCGGGCAGCCAGCCGGCGCCGCAATCCTTGCATCTGCCTTCATGCACAGGCCCGACGAATGGGCCAGCGGACCCGCCTCGAGGGTCCGTGCGTCGTTTGATGGTTGATGTCCCTTAACCATTGACGACGGCCGTCCCGCCTTGGGACGGGTTCGCGTGCGAGACCTCATGACCGACACTTTCGAAGTGCAGGGCGACTTTACGCCTGCGCAATCCTTTGACGCCGACACCGCGGGCACCGATGCGCCCGTGGCACCCAACGGCTTCCTGAAACTGGGCCTCGCGCCCGAACTGATCCGCGCCGTGGAGGACCTGGGCTTCACCCAGCCCACCGCCGTGCAGGACCAGGCCATCCCGCTGGCGATGGACAGCGCCGAGGAGGGTGCCTCCTCGCGGTTCATCGACCTCATGGTCTCCAGCCAGACCGGCAGCGGCAAGACCGCGGCCTTCCTGCTGCCGGTGCTGCACACGCTGCTGAAGCTGCAGGCGCAGGCCGAAGAGCAGGAGCGCGCCGAGCAGCAGCGCCTGGCCGACGAGGCCGCGGCGCGCGGCGAGGCGCCGCCCAAGCGCAAGCGCCGCAACCCCACCGACCCGCGCAACTTCAAGGCCGCCGCGCCCGGCGCGCTGATCCTGTGCCCCACGCGCGAGCTGGCGCAGCAGGTCGCGCACGACGCGATCGATCTGGTCAAGCACTGCAAGGGCCTGCGCATCGCCAACGTGGTGGGCGGCATGCCCTACCAGATGCAGATCGCGCGCCTGCAGAACGCCAACCTGGTGGTGGCCACGCCCGGACGCCTGCTGGACCTGCAGCGTTCGCAGCAGATCAAGCTGGACCAGGTCAAGTTCCTGGTGGTGGACGAGGCCGACCGCATGCTGGACCTGGGCTTCGCCGACGACCTGGCCGAGATCAACCAGCTGACCATCGAGCGCCACCAGACCATGATGTTCAGCGCGACCTTCGCGCCGCGCATCCAGCAGCTGGCCGCGCGCGTGATGCGCCAGCCGCAGAAGGTGCAGATCGACTCGCCGCAGGAGAAGCACGCCAACATCCAGCAGGTGCTGTTCTGGGCCGACAACGCCCAGCACAAGCGCAAGATGCTGGACCACTGGCTGCGCGACACGACGATCAACCAGGCCATCGTGTTCGCCAGCACGCAGATCGAGTGCGACGGGCTGGCCAACGACCTGCAGCAGGAGGGCTTCGATGCCGTCGCGCTGCACGGCGCGCTGAGCCAGGGCCTGCGCAACCGCCGCCTGATGGCGCTGCGCAACGGGCAGGTGCAGATCCTGGTGGCCACCGACGTCGCCGCGCGCGGCATCGACGTGCCGACCATCACGCACGTGTTCAACTTCGGCCTGCCGATGAAGAGCGAGGACTACACGCACCGCATTGGCCGCACCGGCCGGGCCGGGCGCGACGGCCTGGCCGTGACGTTCGCCGAGTTCCGCGACCGCTTCAAGATCTTCGACATCGAGGCCTACACCAAGCAGCCGTTCAAGGCCGAGGTGGTCCCGGGGCTCGAGCCGCAGCAGCGCGCGCCGCGTGCGCCGCAGCCGGGGTTCGGCGCCAAGCCGGGCCGCGGCGGCCCGCAGCGCGCCGGCGCCGGCAGCTACGCCAAGCGTGGCGGCAGCGGCGACTTCGGCCGCAAGACCGGGTTCGGCGACTTCGGCGAGCAGCGGGATGCCCGCCGCGCGCCTTCGCCCTGGGAGAAGCCGGCACGGGCCGACTTTGCCAAGCCCGGCGGCGGCGGCAAGGTCTTCGTGCCGCGCGACGCCAAGAAGCGGGCCTACAAGCCGGCGCGCTGACGACGAGGGGACCGATGGCCAGCAGCAGGCGCGTCGCTGCCCCTGCATCGCCGCAGGCGCGCGCGCCGCGCCCGGCGCAGGACCGGCACCTCGTGGTGGCGCTGGCGCGCGGGCTGGAGGTGCTGGCCTGCTTCCGCTCGGGCGCGCTGCTGGGCAACCAGGACATCGCGGTCCGCTGCGGCCTGCCCAAATCCACCGTCTCGCGCCTGACGGCCACCCTGACGCGCCTGGGCTACCTGATCCAGATTGGCGAGAGCGGCAAGTTCCGCCTGGGCACGGCCACGCTGTCGCTGGGCAGCGCCATGCTGTCCAGGCTGGACGTGCGGCAGTTGGCGCGGCCCGGCATGGAGGCACTGGCCGCGCAGTGCAAGGTGGAGGTGGCGCTGGGCGCGCGCGACCGGCTGTCCATGATCTACGTGGAAGCCTGCCGCAGCGCCCGGCCGCCGGCCCAGGCGCTGGACATGGGCGCGCGCATCCCGGTGGCCACCACGGCCATGGGCCGCGCCTGGCTGTCGGCCATCGAAGCGCCCGAGCGCGAGGATTTCCTGGAACGCATCCGGCGGCGCGATGCGGCCGCCTGGCCGGCGCTGCGCCGCGGCATCGAGGGTTCGCTGCACGAGCACCGCACCCTGGGCGTGACCTGTTCCTTCGGCGAGTGGCTGTCGGACATCAACGGCATCGCCTGCGCCGTGCGGCCGGGCGAGGGGCTGCCGCCCATGGCGATCAGCTGCGGCGGGCCGGCGGCGCGGCTGTCGCCGCAGTACCTGCTCGGCGAGGTGCGGCCCCGCCTGATCGCCCTGGCGGCCGCCATCGAGGATGCGGCCGCCGGCGCCACGCCGGCGCGGCGCTGGGCCGGCTAGGCCTGCTTACCGGAAGTCGCGCAGCGCCCGCTCTTGCACCTTGCCGCCCTCGACCACCGCCACGCGCGTGTTGGCCAGCGAGCCGCCGCGCTCGTCCACGCCCTCCAGGCCGTGCGGGTTGGCGGCCGGCGGCAGCTGCTTCATCGCCTTGTCCAGGCTGGCGCGGATGGCCGCGGCATCGGTGGTGGTGCCGGCCAGCTTCATCGCCAGGGCCGTGGCGTGCACGGCGGTGTAGTTCAGCGACACCTCGGAGCTGGGGTTGCGGCCCGGGTAGGCCTTGCGGAAGCGCTCGACGAAGGCCTTGGTCGCGGGGGCCGGGTCGTCCACCACCGGCAGCACGCCGATCGAGCCTTCCAGCGGGGCATAGCCGCCCGTCACCTGGGCCATCTCGTCCATCTTGGCCTGGTCGATGATGATGAAGCCGCCCTTGAAGCCCAGCTCCCGCGCCTGCTTGACCACCAGGCCGGTGGGCTCGGAGGCGCCGCCGATGAACAGCACGTCAGGCTTGGCGGCCAGCACCCGGCTGACGCCGCTGTAGAAGTCGGTGGCGCGGTTGTAGGACATCGGGTTCTCGGCCACCACCTTGCCCCCGGCCTTTTCCCAAGCCGGCTTGAAGGCGGCGGTCCAGGCCTTGGCGTAATCGTGGTCGGCATTGGCGATGGCCACGTTCTTGCCGTACTTGCCCATCGCGTGCTTGACGAAGGGCTCGATGTAGGAGGTGAACTCCGGCGGGATGCGCAGCGTCATCTTGTTGCCGCGCGCCGTCACCTGCGGCACGCTGGTGTACGACAGCAGCAGGTACTTCTGCGCCTCGTTGTTGGTCTGCACGGCGAAGCTGCCGCCCGAGTGCGGCACCAGGATGGCCGGCGTCTTGTGCTCCTGCACCAGGCGCTGGGCGTTGATGGCCGTCTCGCTGGGGTTGTACTTGTCGTCCAGCGCGACGATCTCCAGCTTGTACTTCTTGCCGCCCACTTCCAGGCCCTGGGCGTTGATCTCGCCCGCGGCCATCTGCATGCCGTCCAGCACGTTCTTGCCGTACAGCGCCGCGCCGCCCGACAGCGGGCCGGAGTAGCCGATCTTGACCACTTCCTGGGCCAGCGCCGCGCCGCTGGAAGCCAGCGCCACGGCCGACACGGCGGCCAGGCGTTGGAGGGTGGAGGGGAAAGCCATGGTGTGTCTCCTTGTGAAAACGAACGAAAGAAGCCGGGGCCTCAGGCCCCGATGTAAGCCTTGCGGACCGCCGTGTTGTTCATCAGGGCGTCGGGCGCGCCTTCCATGACGATGCGGCCGCTCTCGATGACGTAGGCGCGGTGGGCGATCTTCAGCGCCGCGTAGGCGTTCTGTTCGGCCAGCAGCACCGTGGTGCCCGCGCGGTTGATGCGCTGGATCACCTCGAACACCTGCTTGACCACCAGCGGCGCCAGCCCCAGCGAGGGCTCGTCCAGCAGCAGCGTCTGCGGCCGGCCCATCAGCGCGCGGGCGATCGCCACCATCTGCTGCTGGCCGCCGGAGAGCGACCCCGCCGCCTGGCCGCTCCG
Source organism: Ramlibacter tataouinensis TTB310 (assembly GCF_000215705.1). Classification (NCBI taxonomy): domain Bacteria; kingdom Pseudomonadati; phylum Pseudomonadota; class Betaproteobacteria; order Burkholderiales; family Comamonadaceae; genus Ramlibacter; species Ramlibacter tataouinensis. The sequence goes on from NC_015677.1 coordinate 1,251,075, forward strand.
CTCGGCCAGGATGGGGAACAGGCTGTACACCTCGTCCAGCTTGCGCTGGTTGCCGGCCTTGTCGCCGCGGTGCACGTAGGCGCCCAGCATTAGGTTCTGCAGCACCGACATCTGCGGGAACAGCTTGCGGCCCTCGGGGCACAGCACCACGCCCAGCTCCACGATCTGCGAGGGCTTCATGCCCACCAGCTCCTGGTTGCGAAAGCGGATGCTGCCGCCGCTGGCGCGGTTCAGGCCGCTGGCGGTGAGGAAGATGCTGCTCTTGCCCGCGCCGTTGGCACCCAGCAGCACCACCAGCTCGCCGTCGCGCGCCTCCAGGTTGACGCCGTTCAGGGCGCGGAAGCTCCCGTAGTGCTGGCTGACGTTCTCAAACCTCAGCATGCTCGCTCCCCAGGTAGGCATCGATCACCGCCGGGTTGGCGCGGATCTCGGCGGGGCTGCCCTCGGCGATCTTCTCGCCGTAGTTCAGCACCATGATCTTGTCGGCCAGGCTCATGATCATGTCCATCTTGTGCTCGATCAGGCACACGGTCAGGCCGCTGGCGACCATCTTGCGGATCAGGTCGGCCAGGCCCTGCGTCTCGTCCGGGTTGACGCCGCCGGCCGGCTCGTCCAGCAGCACCAGGCGGGGGTCGGTGGACAGCGCCAGCGCGAAGGCGACCCGCTTGCGCTCCTCCTGCGAGATGTCGCCGGCCAGCCGGTGGGCGATGTGGGACAGCCCGACGAAGTCCAGCGCCTCGCGCGCCTTCTCGCGGCAGGTGCGTTCCTCCTCGCGCAGCCGGCGCGAGTTGAACAGCACGTCCACCAGGCCGGAACGCGTGCGCAGCCGGTGGCCGACGATGAGGTTGTCCAGCACCGTGGCCATGTCGAACAGGGTGGTGGTCTGGAAGGTGCGGGAGATGCCCAGCCGCGCCACCTGGTCCGACCGCAGGTGGGTCACGTCCTGCCCCTCGAAGCTGATGCTGCCGGAGGTGGGGCGGTGTACCCCGCTGATCAGGTTGAAGAAGGTGGTCTTGCCGGCGCCGTTGGGGCCGATGATGGCGTTGATCCTGCCGCGCTCGACCGTGGCGCTGACGTCGTTGACGGCGGCCAGCCCGCCGAAGCGCTTGGTCAGGTGGCGGATCTCAAGCATGGCTGCCTCCCGGCCGCGTGCCGACCTCGGCCGCGCTCGGGCCTGCGATGGGGGCGTTGCGGCTGGGCGCCGCCACGCCGGCTTCGCGCCGTGCCCGCCAGCCCAGCCAGGTGCCGACGATGCCGTGCGGCAGGAAGATCACCAGCAGCACCAGGATGGGCCCGAACACGATGAAACGGTACTCCTGCAGGAACTGCAGGTACTGCGTCAGCCAGGGCACGGCCAGCGCGCCCAGCAGTGGCCCGAGCAGCGTGCCCAGGCCGCCCACCAGCATGTACATGGTCATGTCGAAGGTGTGCTCCACCCCCGCCAGGCCGGGGCCCAGGAAGCGCACGAAGCCGGCGTACAGCCCGCCCGCCAGCCCGGCGTAGAACACCGACAGCATGAAGGCCAGCAGCTTGTTGCGCATCAGGTTGATGCCCAGCGACTCGGCCAGCTCGTCGCCGTTGCGGATGGCCATGAACGTGCGGCCCAGCAGCGAGGTGACGATGCGGTGCATGACCCACACGCCCAGCACCAGGAAGAAGAACACCAGGTAGTACAGCGAGCGCGGCGAGTCGAAGGCCAGCGGCCCGATGGGCGAGGGCGCGGGGATGCCGATGATGCCCACCGTGCCGTGGGTCAGGCCCTCCCACTTCTCGATCACCAGGAACATGATGTAGCCCACGCACAGCGTGAAGATCGAGAAGTAGTGCCCCTTCAGGCGCAGCGACACCAGCCCGATGAAGAAGCCCAGCACCGTGGCCGTGACGCCCGACAGTGCGAAGGCGATCCAGAACGGCACCTGGTGGTCCACCGTCAGGATGCCCACCGTGTAGGCGCCCACGGCCATGAAGCCGCTGTGCGCCAGGTTGAACTGGCCGGTGTAGCCGGTGATCAGGTTCAGCCCGACGGTGGCCAGGGCGAAGATGTAGGCCGTGGACATCACCGTGAGGTGGTAGTCGTTCCTGGCGAACCAGGGGAAGGCCAAGCCCAGGGCCAGCAGCAGCAGCCAGCCGGGCTTGCCGGTGAGGTACCTCATCAGTGCGCCCCCTTGGTGAACAAGCCCTGCGGCCGCAGCGACAGGATCAGCACCAGCAGCGCGAAGGCGATGATGTCCTTGTAGTCGGTGGAGATGTAGAAGGCGCCGAAGCTCTCGGCGAAGCCGATGATCAGCCCGCCGACGATGGCGCCCGGCACGCTGCCCATGCCGCCCAGGATGATGATGACGAAGGCCTTGGTGATGACCAGGTGGCCCATGGCTGGGTAGACCAGGTTGATCGGCGCGTACAGCGTCGCCGCCACGGCGGCCAGCGCGCCCGAGATGGCGAACGTCAGCATCGCGACCTTGTTGGCGTCGATGCCCACCAGCGAGGCGCCGTCGCGGTTCTGCGCCATCGCGATGATGGTCGAGCCGGTCACCGTGCGGCGCAGGAACAGCTGCAGCACGACCATGAGGCCGAAGGCGGCGGCGATGATGAGCAGTCGCTGCACCGGCGCGGTGACGCCGCCCAGGTCCAGGATGCCGGTGTAGGGCGTCTGCATGCGGTGGAAGTCGGCACCCCAGATGGCCTGTGCGCCCGCTTCCAGGAACAGCAGGATGCCGATGGCGGCGATCATGGGGTGCAGGCCCGAAGCCTTGCGCAGTGGGTGGAACACCAGCCGCTCGGCCAGGGTGGCGATGACCGCGACACAGGCCGCCGAGCCCAGCATCGCCAGCCAGTAGTTGAAGCCATAGGCCTTCATGAGGTGGAAGGACACGAAGGCCCCGGCCATGTAGAAGGCGCCGTGCGCGAAATTGGGCACGTGCAGGATGCCGTACACCAGGGTCAGGCCCAGCGCCACCAGGCTGTAGATGCCGCCCAGCGTGAGGCCGTTGAGGACTTGTTGGAGGAAGAGGTCCATGGATCGTGGTTGCGCGTGCTGCGCGCATGAGCCGAACCAATTTAGCGCCGCGTGCAGGCGCCAGCAACACGCAGGCGCTCCTGCGTACCGCACTGCGGAACGTCCCAGGGAAAACACCAGTTCGCTGCCGGCGTCGGGTGTCGCGCAGGTGCCTGCCTATCCTCAGCCGTAGGCGCGCGAGGGTGCCTTTCAGGCGGCCGTGGCGACGCGGCCGATCTCCGGCCAGCGCCGGTGCAGGAAGACCCAGGCGGCCAGCCCCACGCTCATCATCAGCAACGAGGCCACGGCCAGGCTGCGCGTGGAATGCATGACCAGCGGCGCGATGGCGCCGGCGACGATGCCGTTGGCGGTCGAGCCCACCACGGCCTGCAGCGAGGACGCCAGGCCGCGCCGCTCGGGATGCAGGTCCAGCACCAGCAGGGTCACCACCGGCACCATCAGCGCCCAGCCGAAGCCGAAGACGGCGATCGGGAACACGGCCCAGCTGGCCTGCGCGGGAAACAGGAAGTTGGCGGCCACGTTGAGGATCGAGACCGTCAGCATGATCACGAAGCCGTGCCGGATCTGCCGCTTGGGCGCGATGCGCCCGGCCAGGCGGCCGCTGGTGAAGGCGCCGCCCATGATGCCGGCGATGGTGAGCACGAAGAACCAGAAGAACTGCGTGGGCGCCAGGCCCAGGTGGGTGCCCAGGAACTCGGGTGCCGACAGCACGTACAGGAACATGCCGTTGAACGGGATGCCGCTGGCCAGCGCCAGCAGCAGGAAGCGCGGGCTGGCGCCCAGCTGCCAGTAGCCGCGCATCAGGTTGCGCACGTTGAAGGGCTGGCGCTGGTCGCGGTGCAGCGTCTCGGGCAGCAGCCGCCAGTTGGCCGTCCACAGCACCACGCCGATGGCCGTGAGGAACCAGAAGATCGCATGCCAGTCGGCATGCACGAACAGCCAGCCGCCGACGATGGGCGCCAGCGCCGGCGCCACCCCGAAGTAGATGGTGACTTGGCTCATCACCTTTTGCGCCTGGTCGGGCGGGAACATGTCGCGGATCACCGCGCGCGAGACCACGATGCCCGCGCCGGTGGACAGGCCCTGCAGGCCGCGGAAGAACACCAGCTGCCCGATGGTCTGCGACAGGGCGCAGCCGGCCGAGGCGAGGGTGAACACCGCGATACCCCACAGCACCACCGGTCGGCGGCCGAAGCTGTCCGACAGCGCGCCATGGAACAGGTTCATGAAGGCAAAGCCGAACAGGTAGGCCGACAGCGTCTGCTGCATCTGCACCGGCGACGCGCCGAGCGCGCGGGCGATGCCGGCGAAGGCCGGGATGTAGGTGTCGATCGAGAACGGGCCGAGCATGCCCAGCACGGCGAGCAGCACGGCCAGGGCCCAGCGCGGCGCGCGCCAGAGGGTGTGGGCGTCGGGATTCATGCCCGGGAGTATCACCGGGCAAGAGCCGGCCGCCGGCCGGCCCTGCGGGCGCTTACATCAGGCCGGATTCGCCGCGCGAGGTCTGGCCGTCGCGCACGGCGCTCACCGCCTGCGCCTTCACCGCCTCGCGGCTCATGTCCGAGGCCGCCGGGGTCATCACGCCGGTGCTGCCTTCGCTGATGCGGATGGGGTTGCGCGCTTCGGCACGCACCTCGGCGGCCGGGCGCGTCGACTGCGCTTGCAGCACATGCTGCGAACCGTCGGCCTCGTCGGCATGCGCGGCGGTGGCCAGCAGGGATGCGGCGGCCAGGGCCAGCAGGGAGAAGTTCTTCATGGTGAGTCCTCTATGTGTGTTGAAGGTACCTGCCTTACGCGCCGCAGGCGCCCGCTGGATTCAAGCTCTGCGTTAATTCTTTAGTTGGGCCTGACTGGGTTGTCGCCGAGTGAATGGGAAGTAAGCCCAGATGCATGTGACAAACTGCCGCTTACCAGCAACAAGATGCGAGAAGCGCTAGCACTTGCTACTCATCGGCAAAGACAATGCGCCCCAATGCTCCGTTCCAGCTCTTGGCAGGAAAGGACGCCGCGTCGGTGAGGGAAGGGCGCGCAGAAATGAGAAAAGAACATCCGTTGAGAGGGCAGCGTGGCTTCACGCTGATCGAGCTGATGATCGTGGTGGCGGTCGTCAGCCTGCTCGCCATGGTGGCGTACCCGTCCTATGTGGACCACGTGCGCCGCGGCAAGATCGCCGCAGCCCTGGGCGAGATGAGCGCCGTGCGCGTGCGGATGGAACAGTTCTACCAGGACAACCGCCATTACGGCTCCACGGCCAGCAGCTGCGCCCCGGGCATGCCGTCGGCCCCGGGCTTCGCCTTCAGCTGCGCCTGGGGCGCCGGCGGCACCTCGCAGTCCTTTCTCGTGACCGCCACCGGACAGGCCGACATGGCCGGCTACGTGTACACGGTCAACGAGACCGACCAGCAGCGCACCGTGGAGTTCGCCGGCGCCACCGTCAACGCGGCCTGCTGGCTCAAGAAGAAGGGTGCATCGTGCTGAAGTGCCTGCACCGTGGCGTGACGCTGATCGAGCTGCTGACCGTGGTGGCCATCCTGGCCATAGGCGCCACCCTGGCCGCGCCCGGTGCCAGCCAGATGCTCACCAATCGCAAGGTGCAAGGCGCGGCCCAGAGCATCCTGGACGGGCTCAACCACGCACGCGCCGAGGCAGTGCGGCGCAACGCGGCCGTGCGCTTCACGATGCGGGCGGACGGCACAGGCTGGGAGGTGACCCGGGTCACGCCCGGCGAGACGCTGCAGTCCTATGCCAGCACGGACTGGCTGGGACTGACGCTGTCCTACACGGACGCGGTCCGGTCCGTGACCTTCCTGCCCACCGGCCTGCTCAACCCGGGCACCCAGCTGTCGCAGGTCACGATCTCCGGCGCGGCGGCCGATTCGCGCACGCGGCGCGTGAACGTGTTCGGCGGCGGCCTGATCCGCATGTGCGATCCCGCCGTCACGACCGCGGCGGACCCGAGGAGGTGCTGATGCGACACGCGGTCTCCTCGCTTGCGCCGGCCCGCGGCGTCGCCATGGTGGAGGTGCTGGTGGCGGTGGTCATCTTCGCCCTGGGCGTGCTGGGGCTGGTGCGGTTGCAGGCCACGGCGGTGAAGATGTCGACGGATGCGCGCCAGCGCGCCGAAGCCACCTTCCTCGCGGACCAGCTGCTGGCGCGGATGCTGATCGCCGCGCCCGCCGACGCGATGAGCTTCCGGCACATGGCCGACGGGACCGTGGCCTGCTCCCCCACCGGATCGGCGTCGACCCACCCGGTTGTCACCGACTGGCTGTCGCAGGTCACGGCTGCCTTCCCCCGCGCGACCGCCGCCGAGCAGCAGGTGATCGTGTCCGGCTCGCCACCGGACGAGGTGACGGTGCGGCTGTGCTGGCGCAACGGCGAGGGCGACACGCCCCACACGCTGGAACTCGTCAACCGGGTGCAATGGCCATGAACGCACGAAGTCTCCACCGCCGGCCGCTGCCGGCCCGCAGCCGCGGCGTCACGCTGGTCGAGCTGATGGTCGCCAGCGCCCTGGGGCTGCTGGTGGCGCTGGCCGTGACCACCGCGGTGGTCAGCTCCGGCCGGCAGTTCTCCATCATCAGCGCCAACGCCACGGCGCAGAACAGCGCGCAGATCGGACTGTCGCTGCTGGACCTGGCGGGCCGCGGCGCCGGGGCCGGGTTCTACGCGAACCGGCAGCCGCTGTGCCCGACCTGGAACGCCTACAACGGCTCGGCTCTGGTGTCCAACGGCGGCCGCTTCATGCCGGCGCGCATCACCGACGGGGGCAGCGCCGGCGCGTCGGACACTGTCGTCTTCACCGGTGGCTCGGGGGCACGCGCGCTGACCGCCGCGCCCGTGATGATGAACACGACGGGCAGCAACATCCAGGTGGCCAACGCCGGGGCTTTCGCCGACAACGATTACGCGTTGCTGGGCGCTCCGGGCTCGGGCCAGCCTTGCACGCTGTTCCAGGTCACGGGAGCACCTACCGCCACGTCGGCCTGCGGTGGCAATGCCAACGAGTGCCAGGTGCTGGTGCGCAACCCGAACCAGGGGCTCAATCCCGGTCCTACCGCGTTCACCAACAACCCAACGTTCGGGTTCAGCAGCGGCGGCGGCGCCCATGGCCCGGCGACGGTCAGCCGCGTCGGTTCGGTGGCGAACGGCTTCCGCCAGGATGCGTTCACCGTGCAGTGCGCCTCGCTGGTGCGCTACAACGCCTTCGTCACGGCTGCGCTGCCGCCGTGTACCGCCGCCCCGCTCGCCTTCGGCGCCGGCGTGGACGCCATCGCCACCGACGTGGTGCTGATGCACGCGCAGTACGGCGTGAGCAACTCACCGGCCAGCGACGTGGTCGAGCAGTGGGTGAATGCCAGTGGCCCAACCTGGGGCGGCACGCCGGCCGAGGCCGACATCTCGCGCATCAAGGCCGTGCGGATCGTGCTGGTGGCCCGCGGGCGGGAGCCGGACGGCGCCATGGTGAGCGTCGCCTGCACCAACACCGCCGGGGTGGCCAACACCGGCCCGTGTTCCTTCGAGGATGCGGCCGCGCCGGTGATCGACCTGAGCAGCGTCCCCGTCCCCGCCGGCCGCGGCTGGCAGAACTACCGCTACCGGGTGCATGCGGCCGTCATCCCGCTGCGCACCGTGATCTGGAGCGATTGATGCGGCCAAGGCAACAGCAAGAGGGCATGGTCCTCATCGTCGTGCTGGTGGTGCTGGTGGTGACCCTGCTTGCCGGCATGGGCGTGATGCGCACGGTGCAGACCGGCAATGCGATGGCCGGCAACTTCTCCTTCCGGCAGGCGGCCATGCAGGCGTCGGACCGGGCCATGACGGACGCCTTGAGCGAAGTGGCCAACCGCATCAGCGGAGGGCAGGGCAACAACGCGGTGGCCCACCGCTACCTGTCCGTGATCGACGGCACCGTCGACGCGCTCGGCATGCCGGCATCGATCGACTGGGCGCAGGTGCGCTGCACGGACGAGCGCGGCGTGCTGCTGACCGATTGCGCCGCCGACACCGGCAACTACCGCATCCAGTACGTGGTGGAGCGCCGGTGCGCGGCCAACCCCGACCTGGCCGACATCCTCGACATCCGCTCGCGCTGCGAGTACGAGCCCCAGGCCACGGCCGTGTCGGCTTCCACCACGGCGCTGCGCTACCGCGTGCTGGTGCGGGTGCGCGGCCCGCGCGGCACCGAGTCCTGGTTCGAAGCCATGTTCAGCGGCCCGGCCTCGACCTGACCGCGCCACAGGAGTCCGTGATGACCCACCTCTTTCGCAGGATCGCGCCCGGCCGCGGTACGGTTGTGCTGGCCGCGCTGGCGCTGGCCTTCGGCGGCGCGCTCGCGCAGAAGATCGACGACGTCCCGCCCGCGGTCCAGAACAACGTCGCTCCGAACTTCATGTTCATGATCGACAACTCCGGCTCGATGAACAACATCGTGCCGGCGGCGCCGTATTCGCCTTCGGCCACTTACTTCGGCAACTGCAGCAGCCCGATTCCAATCCCGCCTTCGGGTGCCAACCCCCCGTCCATCGATATCCGCGTCGTCGATGGTGAGCCGCGCTTCGTCTCCAACGGCACGACGTACCGGCATGTCACCGTGGACAGCAGGGGTCGCTGCTTCCACAACAACGTCACGTACAGCGCCCGGTTGCTGGGCAACGGGGGTTCCAGCGATGACCGCATGCCCACGGGTTACCTGGACTCGGAATACAGCGGCCACTTCCTGAACTGGTATTTCGGCAATTACGGCGGTCCGGTCACGGGCTGGGGCAACCGCAAGCGCTTGGCGTCGGGCCTGGTCGAAACGCGCATGGAGATCGCCCGCCGTGCGGCCAAGAGCACCATCGATTCGCTGCCGGTGCAGGCCACCGGTGCGCGCCCGGTGGTGCGGGTGGGCCTCAGCAGCTACCGACGCACGTCGGACGGCGGGGCGCTTCGTGTCGATATGAGTGACTTCAATGCGGCCTTGCGCAGTTCCCTCAAAACCAGCATTGATGCTCTTCAGGCCGAAGCCTCGACGCCGCTGGCCTCCACGCTGGCCGACATCGGGCGCTACCTGGCCACCGGCTACAACGGTGACATCACGACTGCCCGCACCAACAGCGTCAACATCGACACGCTGCTGCGCCTGAACGGTACGGACAACGCCACACGCAATGCCTGCTTGGCCGGCGCCGCGTCATGCACCGGCAGTTCGTCGCCCCGGCCCATCCAGTACTGGTGCCAGCGCTCGTCCATCTTCGCCATGACCGACGGCCGCCCGCAGAGCGATCGCGCTTTCAACAGCAACACCTACATCCGGGACTATGACGGCGACTGCTCCGGTGTGAACGACACCAACTGCGTGAACAAGGGCGCGGCGGGTTCCTGGGACCGCAAGATCGGGCGCACCTATGAGAGCGCAGGCTCCGACTACATGGACGACGTGGCCAAGCTGCTGTTCGACGCCGACTGGCGGCCGGACCTGGCCAAGCCCGCGCCCACGGGCTCGGAGCCGCGGGCCAAGAACAACATCAGCACCTACATGATCGGCTTCGCCGACCCGACGGTGCAGAACGACCCGCTACTGATCAACACGGCGCGGCAGGGCGGCGGCAAGTTCATCGCCGCCACCGACTCCGACACCCTGGTCGACGCCTTCCGCACCGTCATCGCCGATGCCATCGCCAAGGACGCCGCCGCCGCCGCGGTGGCCGTGACCAACGCGCAGATCACGGCCGGCACGGTGGGCTACGCCTCCAGCTACAAGTCGGGCAGCTGGTACGGCGACCTGGAGGCCTACTCGCTGGACATCACCACGGGCCTGCAGAACGGCACGGCGAGCTGGTTCGCCAAGGACCGGCTGAACGCGATGGCGCCGGCGTCGCGCAAGATCGCCTCCTGGAACGGCACGACCGGCGTGCCTTTCACCACCGCCAGCGGCACGGCGCTGCGCGCCACCACGCCCGGCCTCACCGACGCCCTGATCGACTATACGCGCGGCGTGCGCCACGGCGAGGACGTGAGCTTCCGCGCGCGCACCTTCCTGCTGGGCGACATCATCAACGCCGAGCCGGTGGTGGTGAACTACCCCGCCGGCCCGGTCGTGTACCAGGCGGCCAACGACGGCATGCTGCACGCCTTCGACGGCCGCGTGGAGGCCAGCGCGGACACCCGGGGCCAGGAGCTGTGGGCCTACGTCCCGCGCCTGATCCACGGCAAGCTGGCTGGCCGCGCCAGCCTGGCCTTCGAGCACGAATACCTGGTGGACGGCACGCCCGCGACGGCGGCCGTCACGGGGGTGGGGGATGTCCGCCACCTGCTCGTCGGCGGGCTGGGCAAGGGCGGTGCCGGTTTCTATGCCCTGGACGTCACCAGCGGCACTGCGGCCACGGAGGCCGACGCCGTCGCCAAGGTGCTGTGGGAGTTCCGGCCGGCGAACATGGGCTATTCCTTCGGCATCCCCTTGATCGTGAACACCTCCGCCGGATGGAGGGTGGTGGTGACCTCCGGCTTGCGCAACGACACCGGCAGCGAAGGCCTGGGCGGTGACGGCCGGGGCCGGGTGTGGGTGCTCAATCCCGCCAACGGCAACGTCGAGAAGGAGTTCATCACACCCGCCGGCTTCGGCAGCGCCGCCGCCGGCCTGGGACTTGCCCACCTGGCCAAGCCGGCGAACCTCGCCGCCAGTGCCGTGGTGCGCCATGTCTACGGGGGCGACCTGCAGGGCAACGTCTGGCGCTTCGACCTGAACGCGCCCACGCTCTCGGCGCCGGTGCGCGTGGCCGCGGCGGTGGACCGTGCCGGCCTGCCCCAGCCCATCACCGCGCCGCCGGTGGTTTCCCCGGTCCTCGGCAGCGCGACCCGGATGTTCATCTACTTCGGCACCGGCCAGTACTTCTCCATCGACGACGTGCCGGGGACCGGGGCGCCCAACGCCAATGCCAGCCAGCAGCAGACCATCTACGGCATCGTCGACGACACCAGCGTGGCCTCGCCCGCGCTGCCGGACATCCGCGGCTCCAACGGGGCGAGTTGCCCCAGCAACGGCGGCAACGGCGAGCTGGTGTGCCAGTTCGCCACCCAGTCCACCCCGGGCGGCCCGATCAACGTGAGCCACAACGCCGTGGACCTGAGCAGCCGGCGTGGCTTCTACCTCGACATCCCGATCGCGGGCGGCCGGGTGAACACGCAGCCCGCGCTGACCGCGGGCGGTACGCTCGTCATCGTCGTCAACCAGCCTTCCAATGCGGACTGCAACCCGGGCGGCTCCAGCTACCTGTTCCAGCTGTCCGCCGCCACCGGCGGCGCGGTGATCAAGACCCCGGGAGGCAGCGACTACTACGATTCCGTCTTCTTCATCGCCAACGCGCTGTCGAGCCGGCCGGTGATCGTGATCACCGCCAATGGGCCGCGCGCGCTGCTGCGGCTGTCGGACAAGACGACGCAGAGCCGCGAGATCGACGAGACCGCCAACAGCAACCCGGCTTTCCGCCGGATCTACATGCGGCCCCTGAACTGAGGCGCGGCAGCAGGTCCCCGGCTCACTTCCCGGAGCTGTAGAAGGTCGGTGCAGGGTCCGCCTGCGTGGCGGGGGCGTTCGAGCAGACCCGCTCGATCAGCAAGAACAGCTGGTCGAACTCGATGGGTTTGACCAGGTGGTGGTCGAAGCCGGCGTCCGAGGAGCGGCGCAGGTCCTGCGGTTGGCCCCAGCCGGTGACGGCGACCAGGGTCCGGCCCGACCCGCCGGGCTGCTGGCGGATCAGGCGCGCGGCGTCATGGCCGTTCAAGCCCGGCATGCCGATATCGAGCAGCACCAGGGACGGGCCGAATTCCTGGACGGCGCGCACCGCGGCTTCTCCATCATGCACCTGGCGCACCTCGTGCCCGAGGAGCTCGAGCAGCTGGGTGAGCGACGAGGCGGCGTCCTCGTTGTCGTCCGCGACCAGGATGGACAGCTTGGTGCTGCTGGTGGAAGGGGTGTGTGAGGGCGGCAGCGAGGGGGCCTGCTCGGTGCCGCTGCTCGCCAACGGGAGCTGGACCAGGAAGCGGCTGCCCAACCCGGGCCCCTCGCTCTGCGCCTTGACGCTGCCGCCATGCAGCCGGATCAGCTGCTGGGTGAGCGACAGCCCGATCCCCAGGCCGCCGCGCGAGCGCGCCAGGGCCGACTCCACCTGCGAGAACATCTCGAAGATGGTCTCCAGCCGGTCGGCCGGTATGCCTATGCCGGTATCCCGCACCGTGACGATCACGTTCTCCCGCTCCACCGCGACCACCAGCTCGATCCTGCCGCCGGGTTCGGTGTACTTCACCGCGTTGACGAGCAGGTTGGTGAAGGCCTGCGCCAGGCGCGTGCGGTCCCCATCCACCAGCAGCTTGGTATCCGGCAGCAGCACCGCCAGCTCCAGCCCCGCCTCCTTGGCCGACGAACGGATCGCGTCCAGCGCATCGATCAGCGCCTCGTTGAGCGGCATGAGCTCGCGCCGCAGCTCGATGCGGCCCCGGTTGATCCGGCTGACGTCCATCAGGTCGTCGATCAGGCGGCTGAGCAGGCGCACCTGCCTGTCGATGATGGAGGAGGCCCACTGCAGCTTGTTGGCATCCAGCCGGTTGCGCTTGATCAGCTCGACGGCGCTGCGCACCGGCGCCAGGGGATTGCGCAGCTCGTGCGCCAGGGTCGCGAGGAACCCGTCCTTGCGGCGATGCTCCTCCAGCAGCCGCTCCTCGCTGGCCCGCAGCTCGGTGGTGCGTTCCATCACCCGCCGGTCCAGCGACGCATTCAGCTCGCTCAGGCGGGCTTCGGCATTGCGCCGCTCGGCCACCTCGCCCAGCAGCAGGCGGTTGGCCGCGGCGAGTTCGCGCCCCTTGCGGTGCAGCTCGGCGAAGACGGCCACCTTGGAGCGCAGGACCGCGGGCTTCACCGGCTTGTGCAGGTAATCCACCGCGCCGGAGCCGTAGCCCTCCAGGATGTGCTCGTCCTCGTTGTAGTAGGCCGTCAGGAAGATGATGGGGATGCGGGCCGTCTTCCTGCGCTCCTTGACGAGCTGGGCCACCTCGAAGCCGCTCATGCCGGGCATGCGGACGTCCAGCACCAGGACGGCGAACTCCTCCTGGACCAGCGCCAGCAGGGCCTCCTCCCCGGAAGAGGCCCGCACCAGCCGGTAGCCGGGGTCGTCCAGCACGCTCTCCAGCACCGTCAGGTTCTTGGGCTCGTCGTCGACGATCAGGATGTTCACGAGGGAAGCCGCATCCGGCTGCTCCCGCTCCTGCGTCGCCGCATCCTGGGTGTTGTTCTTGGTGTTCATGGGCATGGAGGGTCAGCGGTACAGCCAGACGCGCATGAGCGACAGCAGCTGGTTGGTGTTCACGGGCTTGGAGATGTAGTCGCTGGCGCCCGCGTCCAGGCACTTCTCGCGGTCTCCCTTCATCGCCTTGGCCGTCAGCGCCAGGATGGGCAGGGTGCGGAAGGCCGGGTCCTTGCGGATCTCGCGCATGGTCTCGTAGCCGTCCATCTCCGGCATCATGATGTCCATCAGCACCATCGTCAGGTCGGGCGTGCTGCCGATGATGTCGATGGCCTGGCGGCCGTTGGTGGCGCTGAGGACCTCCATCTCGTGGTTCTCCAGCACCGAGGTCAGCGCGAAGATGTTGCGCGCGTCGTCGTCCACCACCAGGACCTTGCGCCCGCGCAGCACCTCGGAGGAGTTGTGCAGCCGCTCCAGCATGGCCTGCTTCTCGGCGGGCAGCTGGGTGACGACGCGGTGCAGGAAGAGGGCGGTTTCGTCGAGCAGGCGCTCGGGCGAGCGCACGTCCTTGAGCACGATGCTCTTGGCCATGGTGTTCAGGCGCGCCTGTTCGTCGTGGCTGAGGTCCTTGCCCGTGAACACGACCACCGGCACGCTGGACAGCGCCGACTCGGCACGCAGCCGCTCCAGCAGCTCGAAGCCCGTCATGTCCGGCAGCCGAAGGTCGAGCACCACGCAATCGAAAGGCTGCCTGCGCATCGCCGCGAGGGCCGCGTCGCCGCTGCCGGCCGCCACGATGTCGATGTCGTCGTAGCCCAGCAGCTCGATGACGGCATCCCGCTCGATGTCGTTGTCCTCCACCACCAGCAGGCGCTTGGGCCGCGGCGCGGTGAAGGCCTTCAGGCGGTCGAAGGCCGCCTCCAGGTTGGTGGTGGTGGGCTCCTTCAGCAGGTAGGCGAAGGCGCCATGCGACAACCCGTGCTGCCGCTCCTCCTCCAGCGTGACGATCTGCACCGGGATGTGCCGCAGCGCGGGATCGAGCTTCAGCTGGTTGAGAACCGTCCATCCCAGCATGTCGGGCAGGAAGATGTCCAGCGAAATGGCGGCGGGGTGGTACTGGCGCGCCAGCGACAGGCCCATCGCGCCTTTGGTCGCCACCAGGCCCTTGAAGCCCTTATCGCGGGCCAGGCCCAGCAGGATGCGCGCGTAATGCGGGTCGTCCTCGATCACCAGCATGACGGGATCGCCCGAGTCGATGCTGTCCCGGTCGTCCGGGATGTGCTCCTCCCGCACCGCCGGCAGGGTGAGCACCGGCTTGGCGGCGCCGGCACCGTCGCCCGAGTTCTTCGCGTTGCGCACGGCCGTCGCCTGGTCCGGGCCGGCGTAGTGCAGCGGCAGGTACAGCGTGAAGGTGCTGCCCTGGCCGTGGACGCTCTGCAGCTTGATCTCGCCCCCCAGCAGCACGGCCAGCTCGCGGCTGATGGCCAGGCCCAGGCCGGTGCCGCCGTACTTGCGCGACGTGCCGGCGTCGGCCTGCTGGAACGCCTCGAAGATCAGGCGCTGCTTGTCGGGCGGCACGCCGATGCCGGTGTCCTCCACGGCGAACGCCACCACGTGCTGGGCCTGGCTGAGCACCGGGTGGTCCTGCGACCAGCCGCTGGCGGACAGGCCCACGCGCACCTCCACCTGCCCGTGCGAGGTGAACTTCACCGCGTTGGACAGCAGGTTCTTCAGGATCTGCTGCAGGCGCTTGGGGTCGCTGTCCATGGAACGCGGCAGGTCGTCCGCGAAGCGGATGTGGAACGGCAGGCTCTTGGCTTCGGCGACGTGGCGGAAGTTGCGGTCGATGCTGTCGCGCAGCCCGTTGAACGAGATCTCCTCGACGTCGACCGACACCGTGCCAGACTCGATCTTGGACAGGTCCAGGATGTCGTTGATCAGGTTCAGCAGGTCGCTGCCGGAGGAGTTGATGTTGCGCGAGAACTCCACCTGCTTGGGCAGCAGGTTGCCGGCCCCGTTCTCGGCCAGCTGCTGGCTCAGGATCAGGATGGAGTTGAGCGGGGTGCGCAGCTCGTGCGACATGTTGGCCAGGAACTCCGACTTGTACTTGGAGGTGAGCGCCAGCTCGGACGCCTTCTCCTCCAGCGCGCGGCGGGCCTGCTCGACCTCGGCGTTCTTGCGCTCCACCTCCTCGTTCTGCTGCGCCAGCAGGCGGGCCTTGGTGCCCAGCTCCTCGTTGGTCTGCTGCAGCTCGATCTGGCGCGACTGCAGCTCCACCGTCAGCTGCTGCGACTGCGTCAGCAGGCCCTCGGTCCGCATGGTGGCCTCGATGGTGTTGAACACCGCGCCGATGCCCAGCGCCAGCTGGTCCAGGAAGTTCAGGTTGACCGGGCTGAACGGGTGCAGCGAGGCCAGCTCGATCACCGCCTTGGTCTGGTTCTCGAACAGCACGGGCAGCACCACGACGCTGACCTGCCGCGCCTGGCCCAGGCTGGAACTGATGGTGACGAAGTCGGCCGGCACGTCGGTCATCAGGATGCGCCGGTTCTCCAGCGCGCACTGGCCGACCAGGCCCTCGCCGAGCGCGATGGCCGGCGCGAGCTTCACGGTGCCGGCCTGCGCGTAGCTGGACAGCAGCCTCAGCTCGTCCTGGCCGTCGGTGCCATGGCTGTTGTGGTAGATGCTTCCCTGGTGGGCGTTGACCAGCGAGGCCAGCTCGGACAGCAGCATCTTGCCCACGGTGGACAGCTCGCGCTGGCCCTGCAGCATGCCGGTGAAGCGCGCCAGGTTGGTCTTGAGCCAGTCCTGCTCGCGGTTGGATTCCGTGGTCTCGCGCAGGTTCGAGATCATGGTGTTGATGTTGTCCTTGAGTTCGGACACCTCGCCGCGCGCATCGACCTGGATCGAGCGCGTCAGGTCGCCCTTGGTCACGGCCGTCGCCACTTCGGCGATGGCGCGCACCTGCGTGGTCAGGTTGGCGGCCAGCAGGTTCACGTTGCCGGTGAGGTCCTTCCAGGTGCCTGCGGCGCCGGGCACGTGGGCCTGGCCGCCCAGGCGGCCCTCCACGCCGACCTCGCGCGCCACGTTGGTCACCTGCTCGGCGAAGGTCGCCAGCGTGTCGGTCATGCCGTTGATGGTGTCGGCCAGCGCCGCCACCTCGCCCTTGGCCTGCACGGTCAGGCGCTGCGTCAAGTTGCCGTCGGCCACCGCCGTCACCACCTTGACGATGCCGCGCACCTGCTCGGTGAGGTTGGAGGCCATGAAGTTGACGTTGTCGGTCAGGTCCTTCCAGGTGCCGCCCACGCCGGCCACCTGGGCCTGGCCGCCCAGCTTGCCCTCGGTACCCACCTCGCGCGCCACCCGCGTCACCTCGCCGGCAAAGGAGTTGAGCTGGTCCACCATGGTGTTGATGGTGTTCTTGAGCTCCAGGATCTCGCCCTTGACGTCCACCGTGATCTTGCGGTTCAGGTCGCCGCGGGCCACGGCGGTGGTCACCTCGGCGATGTTGCGCACCTGCGAAGTGAGGTTGGCGCCCATGGTGTTGACCGAGTCGGTCAGGTCCTTCCAGGTGCCGGCCACGCCGGGCACCACGGCCTGCACGCCCAGGCGGCCTTCGGTGCCCACCTCGCGCGCCACGCGCGTCACCTCGGAGGCGAAGGACCGCAGCTGTTCCACCATGGTGTTGATGGTTTCCTTCAGCTGCAGGATCTCGCCGCGCACGTCCACCGTGATCTTCTTGGACAGGTCGCCGTTGGCCACCGCGATCGTCACGTCGGCGATGTTGCGCACCTGGTTCGTGAGGTTGGAGGCCATGGAGTTGACGTTGTCGGTCAGGTCCTTCCAGGTGCCGGCCACGCCGGGCACGGCCGCCTGGCCGCCCAGCTTGCCCTCGGAGCCCACCTCGCGCGCCACCCGCGTCACTTCCGACGCGAAGGCCGACAGCTGGTCCACCATGGTGTTGATGGTTTCCTTCAGCTGCAGGATCTCGCCCTTCACGTCCACCGTGATCTTGCGGCCCAGGTCGCCGCGCGCGATGGCGGTGGCCACGTCGGCGATGTTGCGCACCTGGCCCGTGAGGTTGTTGGCCATGGAGTTGACGTTGTCGGTCAGGTCCTTCCAGGTCCCCGCCACGCCTGGCACCACGGCCTGGCCGCCCAGCTTGCCCTCGGTGCCCACCTCGCGCGCCACCCGGCTGACCTCCGCCGCGAAGGAGCGCAGCTGGTCCACCATGGTGTTGATGGTCTCCTTGAGCTCCAGGATCTCGCCGCGCACGTCCACCGTGATCTTCTTGGACAGGTCGCCGTTTGCCACCGCGATCGTCACTTCCGCGATGTTGCGCACCTGGCCCGTGAGGTTGGAGGCCATGGAGTTGACGTTGTCGGTCAGGTCCTTCCAGGTGCCGGCCACGCCTTCCACCGCCGCCTGCCCGCCCAGCTTGCCGTCGGTGCCCACCTCGCGCGCCACGCGGCTCACCTCGCCGGCGAACGCGTTGAGCTGGTCCACCATGGTGTTCATGGTCTGCTTGAGCTGCAGGATCTCGCCCTTGACGTCCACCGTGATCTTGCGCGAGAGGTCGCCGCGGGCGATGGCGGTGGCCACGTCGGCGATGTTGCGCACCTGGCCGGTGAGGTTGGACGCCATGAAGTTGACGTTGTCGGTCAGGTCCTTCCAGGTGCCGCCCACGCCGGCCACCTGGGCCTGGCCGCCCAGCTTGCCCTCGGTGCCCACCTCGCGCGCCACGCGGGTCACTTCGGACGCAAAGCCGTTCAACTGGTCCACCATGGTGTTGATGGTGTTCTTCAGCTCCAGGATCTCGCCCTTGACCTCCACCGTGATCTTGCGCGAGAGGTCGCCCTTGGCCACGGCGGTGGTCACCTCGGCGATGTTGCGCACCTGGCCCGTGAGGTTGTTGGCCATGGAGTTGACGTTGTCGGTCAGGTCCTTCCAGGTGCCGGCCACGCCGCGCACCTGGGCCTGGCCGCCCAGCTTGCCTTCGGAGCCCACCTCGCGCGCCACGCGCGTCACTTCGGAGGCGAAGCCGTTGAGCTGGTCCACCATGGTGTTCAGGGTGTTCTTCAGCTCCAGGATCTCGCCCTTGACGTCCACCGTGATCTTCTTGGACAGGTCGCCGTTGGCCACGGCGGTGGCCACGTCGGCGATGTTGCGCACCTGGGCCGTCAGGTTGGACGCCATGGAGTTGACGTTGTCGGTCAGGTCCTTCCAGGTGCCCGCCACGCCCAGCACCTGGGCCTGGCCGCCCAGCTTGCCCTCGGTGCCCACTTCACGCGCCACGCGGGACACCTCGCCGGCGAAGCCGTTCAACTGGTCCACCATGGTGTTGATGGTGTTCTTCAGCTCCAGGATCTCGCCGCGGACGTCCACGGTGATCTTCTTGGACAGGTCGCCGCGGGCCACGGCGGTGGTCACCTCGGCGATGTTGCGCACCTGGCCCGTGAGGTTGGAGGCCATGAAGTTCACGGAGTCCGTCAGGTCCTTCCAGGTGCCGGCCACGCCGGGCACGGCCGCCTGGCCGCCCAGCTTGCCCTCGGTACCCACCTCGCGCGCCACCCGCGTGACCTCCGAGGCGAAGCCGTTCAACTGGTCCACCATGGTGTTGATGGTGTTCTTCAGCTCCAGCACCTCGCCGCGCACGTCCACCGTGATCTTCTTGGACAGGTCGCCGTTGGCCACGGCGGTGGTCACCTCGGCGATGTTGCGCACCTGGCCGGTGAGGTTGGACGCCATGAAGTTGACGTTGTCGGTCAGGTCCTTCCAGGTGCCGGCCACGCCCGGCACCTGGGCCTGGCCGCCCAGCTTGCCCTCGGTGCCCACCTCGCGCGCCACGCGGGTCACTTCGGACGCGAAGCCGTTCAACTGGTCCACCATGGTGTTGATGGTTTCCTTCAGCGCCAGGATCTCGCCCTTCACCTCCACCGTGATCTTGGAGGAGAGGTCGCCCTTGGCGATGGCGGTCGCCACGCCGGCGATGTTGCGCACCTGGCCGGTGAGGTTGGAGGCCATGGAGTTGACCGAGTCAGTCAGGTCCTTCCAGGTGCCGGCGATGCCCGGCACCTGGGCCTGGCCCCCCAGCTTGCCCTCGGTGCCCACCTCGCGCGCCACCCGCGTCACCTCGGAGGAGAAGCCGTTGAGCTGGTCCACCATGGTGTTGATGGTTTCCTTCAGCTCCAGGATCTCGCCCTTGACCTCCACCGTGATTTTGCGCGAGAGGTCGCCCCGCGCCACGGCCGTGGTCACCGTGGCGATGTTGCGCACCTGCGAGGTCAGGTTGTTGGCCATGGAGTTGACCGAGTCGGTCAGGTCCTTCCAGGTGCCGGCTACGCCCGGCACCACGGCCTGGCCGCCCAGGCGGCCGTCGGTGCCCACCTCGCGGGCCACCCGCGTCACTTCCGAGGCGAAGGAGCGCAGCTGGTCCACCATGGTGTTGGTGGCCTCCTTGAGCTGCAGGATCTCGCCGCGCACGTCCACCGTGATCTTCTGCGACAGGTCGCCGTTGGCCACGGCCACCGTCACGTCGGCGATGTTGCGCACCTGCGCCGTGAGGTTGCCGGCCATCTGGTTGACCGAGTCGGTCAGGTCCTTCCAGACGCCCGACACCCCCTTGACCTGGGCCTGGCCGCCCAGCTTGCCCTCGGTGCCCACCTCGCGCGCCACCCGGGTCACTTCCGAGGTGAACACCGCGAGCTGCTCGATCATGGTGTTCACCAGCTTGGCCGAGCGCAGGAACTCGCCCTTGAGCGGGCGTCCGTCCACCTGCAGGTCCATCGGCAGGCCCAGGTCGCCCTTGGCCACGGCGCCGATGGTGCGGGCGATGTCCGTGGTGGGGCGCACCAGGTCGTCGACCAGGGTGTTGACCGAGTCCACCTGGGCGGCCCAGCCGCCCGCCGCCGCCGGCAGGGAGATGCGCTGCATCAACCGGCCTTCCTTGCCCACCGTATTGCTCAGCCGGGCCGCCTCGTTGGTGATGCGCTCGGCGTTGCCGATGCACTGGTTGAACGCCTCCGCGATGCGGCCGTCCGTTCCCGTCCAGGTGGCCGGCAGGCGAGCCTTGAACTCGCCGTTGGCGAAGGCCACCAGCGCGGCCAGTATCTGCCGCGACTGGGCTTGCGCCTGCGCCGCGTCGAGGGTGTCGATGGGCGCGATGCGCGAGGCGGGCTTCCTCGAAGAAGAAGCGGCATTGGCCTGGGCGGGGCGTTTCTTGGCCGCGGTAGGAGTGACGGGGTCCATGGGCGGATTCCTAGAGAGAGAGAGGCAGGCTCGGCAAGCCGAGCCGGATGCATGCGGCGCGGATTGCCGAGCCATGCAAAGAACCCGGTAGTGTCTTCGCAATCGCCTACAAAGGATGTAGGACCGGTCTTACGACGAGGATATGTATCGATGAGCTTGACAGCTATGTACAACCAGCTCATCCGAACTGCTCGGCCGCCCTTCGGCGCGCCGTCGAGCCCAGGGCGGCGCACAGGAAATCCACGAAGGCGGTGACGCGGCGCGCCTTCTGGTGGCGCTGGGGATAGACCGCGTAGATGTCCGCCGGCGGGGTCGCATAGCCTTCGAGCACCTGGCGCAGGCGGCCGCTGCGCAGGTACTTGGCGATGTCCCACTCGGCGCGCATGAGGATGCCGTGCCCGTCCAGCGCCCAGGCCACGGCGATGTCGCCGTCATTGGTGCTCATCAGTCCCGTCACCTTCACCGATTCGGTGCGGCGGCTGGAGGCCAGGCGCCAGAGCCCGTAGGCGTCGTCGCCGTGGTGGATGCTGATGCAGTGATGCCGCACCAGGTCGGCCGGCGTACGCGGCGTGCCGTGGCGGGCCAGGTAGGCCGGTGACGCGCACAGCAGGCGCCGGTTGGGGGCGACCTTGCGCGCGATGACGCGCGCATCCGGCGGCTCGCCGAAGCGCACGCACACGTCGAACGCATCCTCGGACAGCGGCGGCGGCGTTACCGACAGGTGGAACTGCACCTGCACCTCCGGGTGGGCCTTGCAGAACCGGGAGATCACCGGGGCGACATGGCTGCGGCCGAAACCCAGGGTGGCGTTCACCCGCAGCAGCCCGCGCGGCTGCGCCATCGACTGGCTCAGCTGGTGCTCCACATCCTCGATGTCCGCCAGGATGCGCCGCGCCTGCGTCAGGTACTCCTCGCCTTCGGGGGTGAGGGCGATCCGCCGGGTCGTGCGGTTGAGCAGCTGCACGCCCAGCCGCGCCTCGAGCAGGGCCAGCCGCCGGCTCACCGCCGGCGTCGTGAGCCCCAGCTCCCGCGCCGCCGCCGACAGGCTGCCGCAGCGCATCAGCAGGTGGAAGAAGGCCATCTCGGCCGAGGCATTGGTGATCTCGGTCATTGTGAAATCCAGTTGAACAATGCTGTAAGCGCCACGCGATTATTCAGCCGGGATCCGACGTAGAGTCCGCCCATCGGCTGCCCATGGGGCGGCGACCCGAGGAGACAAAGTGAACCTTCCGCCGCCCGCCCTGTCGCGCCGTTCCCTCCTGGCCGGCCTGTCCGCGCTGGCGCTGCCGGTGCGCGCCCAGGCCTACCCGTCCAAGCCCGTGACCGTCGTGGTGCCCTACGCGGCCGGCGGCACCACCGACATCGTCGCGCGCCTGGCGGCCCACTCGCTGAGCACCCTGACCGGCAAGACCTTCGTGGTCGAGAACAAGGGCGGGGGCAGCACCACCATCGCCACCGGCCTGGTCGCCAAGGCGCCGGCCGACGGCTACACGCTGCTGGCCAACGAGATGACGCAGACCATCGTGCCGGCGCTCTTTCCCAAGCTGCCGTTCGACCCGATCAGGGACCTGGCGCCGGTCACCGTCTTCGCCGAGGCGCCCTACGTCCTGGTGGTCAACGCCAAGGTGCCGGCCAACAACCTGCGCGAGCTGGTGCAGCTCGCCAAGGCGCAGCCCGGCAAGCTCAACTTTGCCTCCGGCGGCGCCGGCAGCGGCCCCCACATCGCGGGCGAGTTGCTGAAGGCCGTGGCCGGTATCGACATGGCGCACGTGGCGTACAAGGGCTCGGGCCCGGCGGTGTCCGACCTGCTGGGCGGCCAGGTGGAGGTGCTGATCACGGCGGCGCCGACGGTGGCGGCGCAGATGGGCTCCGGCCGTATGCGCCCGCTGGCGGTGGCCCATGGGCAGCGGCTGTCGTCGCTGCCGGACGTCCCCACCGCGGCCGAAGCCGGCTTCCCGGGCTTTCTCATCGCCAACTGGTTCGGGCTGGCCGCGCCCAAGGGCACGCCGGCGGAGGTCATCGCCTTCCTGCACGCCGAGGTGCAGAAGATGATCCGGCGGCCCGAGGTGCGCGAGAAGCTCGTGGCCGCCGGCGCCGAGCCCGTCGCCATGACGCCGGACCAGGCGGCGCGCCATATCGACGCGGAGGCGCGCCGCTGGGGCGAGCTGATCCGCAAGGCCGGCATCAAGGTGGACTGAGCCGGCCGCCCATCACGGAAGAACCAATGAAGATCAGGAAAGTCGAGCCCCTGCACGTGGGGCAGTTCATGTTCGTGCGCGTCACCACCGACCAGGGGATCACCGGTTACGGCGAGGCCGGCACCTGGGGCCACATCGAGGCCGCGGGCGCCTGCATCCGGCGCTTCGCCGAATACCTGGAGGGCAAGGACGCCTTCGCGATCGAGCACCACTGGAACGTGATGCACCGCTTCAGCTACTTCCAGGGGCTGGCGGAGAACGCGGCGATCTCCGCCATCGACATCGCCCTGTGGGACATCAAGGGCAAGGCGCTGGGCGTGCCGATCTACGAGCTGCTGGGCGGGGCCGCGCGCCGCAAGGCGCGCATCTACGGCCACATCTACGAGAACACGATCGAGAAGATGCTGGTGGAGTGCCAGGCCAAGATGGAGGCCGGCTTCAACGCCTTCGGCCACCTCAACCCCTTCCTGGACGAGGGGCACGACCAGGTCTACTTCAAGACGCACATCAAGAAGATGCGCGACGCGATCGACAACACCCGGCGCATGCGCGAGGTGGTGGGCGACCGGGTGGACCTGCTGATCGAGATCCACCGCCGCCTCACGCCGGCCGAGGCCATCGTGTTCGCGCGCGGGATCGAGGACACGCACCCGATGTTCATCGAGGATCCGATCCGGCCGGAGGGCCCCGACGCCATGGCGCGCGTGGCCGAGAAGATCCACATCCCGATCGCCACCGGCGAGCGCTTCGCCACGATCTACGAGTTCCAGGCCCTGCTGGCGCGCGGCGGCGTCGAGTACGCCCGGGTGGACGTCTGCCTGTGCGGCGGCATCACCGGCGCGCGCAAGGTGGCCGCCATCGCCGAAGCGCACCAGGTGCAGGTGGTGCCGCACAACCCGCTGTCGCCGATCGGCCTGGCGGCCTGCCTGCAGCTGGACGCGGCGATCCCGAACTTCGCGATCCAGGAATACGCGACCGGCTTCGAAGCCGGGATCTTCGAATCCCGCCCCGAGCACCTGGGCAGCAACATCGTCGACCAGGTGCCGCGGCCGGACAACGGCTTCGTGGACATCCCCTCGGGCCCGGGCCTGGGCATGAACCTGCTGCCGGACGCGCAGAGGATCCGGCCGCCGCTGTCCAAGCCGATCTCCATGCGGCCGCATTTCGACGGGTTCGTGGTCGACCAGTGACGGACCCGTTCCAAGGTTGAGCTGGGATGAAGCCGGGCCAGCTTCATCCTGTAGCGCAATGGGGTTCCGCTCCCCCCGTACGCTGCGTAAACTGGCCAGACATCGGAGGTCAATCCATGCGTCCACGGATCCTGTCGGTCTTCCTGCTGCTCGCAGCGCTGCTCGCGCCCGTGGCGCCGGCCTTCGCGGCCTGGCCCGACAAGCCTATCCGGCTGATCATCCCCTCGGCGGCGGGCGGGGCGCCCGACGTCCTGATGCGCGCGCTCTCGGCGCAGCTGTCGCAGCAGCTGGGCGTGCCCTTCGTCATCGAGAACAGGCCGGGCGCCTCCTACACCATCGGCACCATGGAGCTGGTGCGCTCGCCGGCGGACGGCTACACGCTCGCCTACGCCAACGTGGTCTCGCTGGCGACCAACCGCTCGCTGCTGCCCAACGTCCCCTACGACGTGGACAAGGACCTGACCCTGATCTCCAACGCGCTGCGGGTGGTCAACCTCATGGCGGTGAACAACAGCGTCCCGGTCAGGAGCGTGCCCGAGCTCATCGCGTACGCCAGGAAGAACCCGGGCAAGCTGGCCTTCGCCTCCGACGGCAACGGCACTACCTCCCACCTGGGCGTGGAGCTGTTCAAGTCCATGACCGGCACCTTCATGCTGCACGTGCCGTACAAGGGCGCGACGGCCGCCGTCACCGACCTGATCGGCGGCGGCGTGCAGCTGTTCATGGCGAACACGCCGGTGCTGGGCCCCCACGCGCAGGCCGGACGGGTGCGGGCGCTGGGCATCTCGTCGCCGCAGCGTTCGCCGGCCTATCCCGACATCCCCGCGATCGCCGAGGCCGTGCCCGGCTTCGAGGTGGTGGCCTGGGGCGGCCTGGTGGGCCCCGCCAACCTGCCCAGGGAGATCGTCCAGCGCCTGAACAGCGAGATCCGCACGGCCCTGGCCACGCCGGCCGTGCAGGAGCGCTTCAAGGCGCTGGGCGCCGAGGCCGCGCCCAGCACGCCGGAGGAATTCCGCGAGCTTGCGCGCAGCGAGACCGCCAAGTGGGCCAAGGTGGTCAAGTCCTCCGGCGCCAAGCTCGACTGAGGCGAAAGATGCACGACCTCTTCGACCTCCTCATCCGCAACGCCGACATCGTGGACGGCACGGGCGCGCCGCGCTTTCCCGGCGACATCGGCATCCGGGGCGACCGCATCGAGCGCATCGGCGACCTGGCGGGCCGCAGCGGCCGCACCGAGATCGACCTGGGCGGCCGCGTCGCCGCGCCCGGCTTCATCGACGCCCACACGCACGACGACCGCCTGATGCTCTCGGGCGGCGACATGGCGCCCAAGGTGAGCCAGGGCGTGACCACGGTGGTCGGCGGCAACTGCGGGATCTCGCTCGCGCCCATGCCGCGGCCCATCCCGCAGCCGGTCACGCCGCCGCTCAACCTGCTGGACGACCAGGGCGGCTGGTTCCGCTTCCCCACCTTCGCCAGCTACCTGCAGGCGCTGCGCGAGCAGCCCGCCGCGACCAATTGCGCCATGCTGGTGGGCCACACCACGCTGCGCGTGGCGACCATGGAGAACCTGGAGCGTCCCGCCACCCCGGACCAGGTCGCGCGCATGCGCGCCCTGGTGCAGGAGGCGATGGAAGCCGGCGCCATCGGCGTGTCCACCGGCCTGTTCTACGAGCCGGCGGTCGCCGCGCCGACCGAGGAGGTGATCGAAACCTGCCGGCCGCTGAAGGACTTCGACGGCCTGTACTGCACCCACATGCGCGACGAGGGCGACCGGGTGATCGAGTCGCTGGAAGAGACCTTCCGCATCGGCCGGGAAGTGGGCGTCACGGTGGTGATCTCCCACCACAAGGTGATCGGCAGCAGGAACTATGGCCGCTCCGAGGAGACGCTGGCCTTCATCCGCAGGAACATGGCGCTGCAGCCCATCTGCCTGGACTGCTACCCGTACACCGCCGGCTCCACCATCCTGTCCTGGGACCGGGCCGCCAGCTCGGCGCGCGTGATCGTCAGCTGGTCCAAGGGCCTGCCGCGGTTCGCGGGCCGGGACCTGGCGGACGTCGCGCGCGAGCTGGGCGTGTCCCAGGAGGAGGCGGTGCGCCGGCTGACGCCGGCCGGGGCCATCTACTTCCGCATGGACGAAGCCGACGTGCAGCGCATCCTGCAGTTCGACGACACCATGATCGGGTCCGACGGGCTGCCCCACGATGCGTCGCCGCACCCGCGCCTGTGGGGCAGCTTCCCGCGGGTGCTGGGCCACTACGGGCGCTCGCTCGGCCTGTTCCCGCTAGAGACCGCGGTGCACAAGATGACCGGACTCACGGCCGCCAAGTTCGGGCTGGCCGACCGCGGCGTGCTGAGGGAGGGCGCCCATGCCGACCTGACCCTGTTCGACGCGGCGACGGTGGACGAGGCCGGCACCTACGCCCGGCCGATCGCGCCCGCGCGCGGCATCGACACGGTCGTGGTGAACGGCAGCATCGTCTGGCGCGAGGGCCGCGCCAGCGGCGCGCGGCCGGGACGGGTGCTGGCCCGGCAGGCCGCAGGCGGGGGGCGCTGACATGCCCCGTGTGCTGCAGGAGATGGAGACGCCCGCGCTGCTGCTGGACGAGGCGCGGATGGAGCGCAACATCGAGCGCATGCGCCGCCAGGTGGAGCGGCTCGGCGTCGCCTTCCGCCCGCACGTGAAGACGAACAAGTGCATCGAGGTGGCGCGCCGGATGATGACCGGCCCGGAAGGGCCGATCACCGTCTCGACGCTGCTGGAGGCGGACTACTTCGCCGGCCACGGCGTGCGGGACATCCTGTACGCGGTCTGCATCGCGCCCAACAAGATGGACCACGTGCTGGCGCTGCAGGCGCGCGGCGTGCGCATGTCCATCATCCTGGACAGCGTCGAGGCGGCCCGGCTGGTCGCGCAGCGGCTGGCCCATGCTCCGGCCGGCATCGGCGTGCTGATCGAGATCGACGCCGACGGCCACCGCTCCGGCGTGAAGCCGGAATCGCCCGAGCTGCTGGACATCGCGCGCACGCTGGAGGCCGGCGGCGTTGCGGTGCGCGGGGTGATGACGCATGCGGGCAGTTCCTACGACTGCCGCAGCGCGCAGGCGCTGCGCGCCATGGCGGAACAGGAACGGCGGGCGGTGGTGCTGGCCGCCGGGCGTCTGCGGGCGGCCGGCATGGCCTGCCCGGTGGTCAGCGTGGGCGCCACGCCGACCGGGCTGTTCGCCGAACACCTGGAGGGCGTGACCGAGCTGCGCGCCGGCGTCTACGTGTTCTTCGACCTGGTGATGGCCGGTATCGGCGTCTGCGACGTGGACGACATCGCGCTGTCGGTGCTGGCCACCGTGATCGGCCACCAGCGCGAGAAGGGCTGGACCCTGCTGGACGCCGGCTGGATGGCCATGTCACGCGACCGCGGCACCTCGTCCCAGCCGCTGGACCAGGGCTACGGGCTGGTGTGCGACCTGGACGGGCGGCCCCTGCAGGACTACATCCTGGTGGGCGCGAACCAGGAGCACGGCATCATGGCGCGCCGGCCGGGCGCGGGAGCCGACACGCTGCAGCTGCGGGTCGGGCAGCAGGTCCGGATCCTGCCCAACCATGCCTGCTCCACCGCCGCCCAGTACGGCGAGTACCAGGTGGTGCGGGGCGGGTCGCAGGTCCGCGCCACCTGGAAGCGCTTCAGCGGCTGGTAGGCCGCCTCCGGGGGCGTACCGGTCAGTCGAGCTTGATGTTGGCGGCGGCGACCACCTGGGCCCAGCGCTTGCGTTCCTGCGCGAAGAACTGGTCCTGCTCCTGGGGCGTCATGGTCACGACCTCGGCGCCCTGGCCGGCCAGCCGCGCCCGCACGTCCGGGTTGCGGATGGCGCGTATCAGCTCGGCGTTGAGTTTCTGCACCACGGCTTCCGGCGTGCCTTTCGGGACCAGGACACCCTGCCACGTGCCGGACTCGAAGCCGGTGGCGCCCTGCTCGGCGATCGTCGGCGTGTCGCCGATCAGGGGCATGCGGGTGCGCTTGGAGACGCCCAGCAGCTTGAGCTTGCCGCTTTGCACGTGCGGCAGCGTGGCCAGCATGCCGTTCATCAGCACCTGGGTCTGCCCGCCCACCGTGTCCTGGATCGCCTGGATGCCGCCCTTGTAGGGGACGTACTGCCAGCGCGCATCCACGGCGCGCTGCAGCTCCACGCCCGCCAGGTGCGGCGCGCTGCCGGTGGCCGTCACGGCGAAGTTGAGGTCCTTCTGCCTGGACAGCGCGACCAATTCCTTCAGGTTGTTGGCGGGCACCGAGGGGTGGACCACCAGCAGGTGCGGCGAGTAGGCCAGCATGGCCACGCCGCGCAGGTCCTTGGAGGGGTCGAAGGGCAGCTTGGTGTACACCGACGGCGTGATGGCGAGGGCGCCGACGTCGCACAGCACGAAGGTGTGGCCGTCCGGGGCGGACTTGGCCACGAAGTCCGTGCCCAGGTTGCCGTTGGCGCCGGCCTTGTTCTCCACGATGACGGTCTGCTTCAACCCCTCCTGCAGCAGCGGCTGGAGGGTGCGCGCGATGATGTCCGACGAGCCCCCCGGCGGGTAGGGCACGACGATGCGGATGGTCTTCGAGGGCCAGGCCCCCTGGGCGGACACGGCGGGCGCGGCGAGGGCGGCCGCGGCGGCGGCCAGGGCGTGACGGCGGGTGAGTGGCATGCGTTCGTCTCCTTGGTGGTTCCTGACTGTGGCTCACGGCGGCGCGGCCGATCGTAACGAGCCGTTCGCCCGGCTCAGGACGCGGCCGGACGCGATGCCCGGCGGGCGCGCGGGGGCGATGCGAGCTGCAGGAGCAGGCGCCGGAACGATTCCGCCGCGGGCCGCAAAGCGCGCCCGCGGCGCCGGATGATGCCGATCGTGCGGCTCAGGCTGGGCTCCTCGAGCGCGATGGACGCAAGCCGCCCGCGCGGGGGCATGGCCAGGCGCGGCACCACGCCGATGCCCAGTCCCGCCTCGACCAGGCTGACGAGCGCGGGCACGTGGCGCACTTCGCAGAACCACTCGGGCTTGCGCGCCAGCGGCCCCAGCGCCTGGTCCAGCAGGAAGCGGTTGCCGCTGCCCTGCGCGAGGGACACGTAGTCGTGCTTGGCGAGCTCCGCCCAGGTCACGCGCCGCTTGTTGGCCAGCGCATGGTCGCGCGGGCAGGCAACGACGAAGGGGTCCTCCAGCAGCGGCTCGAACTCGATGTCGGGTTCCTGCGTGCCGATGTAGGTCAGGCCCAGGTCCGCCTCGCCGTTGGCCACCGCCAGCAGGATGTCCGCGGACGATTCGTCGATCAGCCGCACGCGGATGCGGGCGTGCAGCTGGTGGAACCGGCCGATCACGGCGGGCAGGAAATACCCCACGGCCGAGGGCACGCACGCGACCGTGACCTCGCCGGAGATGCGCTGCGCGGAATCGGCGATCCCGAGCAGCGCGCCCTCCAGCTCGTTCATCACGCCCCGTGCCTTGTGCACGAAGGTGCGGCCGATCGCCGTCAGCTCCACGCTGCGGGTCGTGCGCACGAACAGGTCGACGCCCAGGGCTTCCTCCAGCTTGTCGACCCGCCGGGAGACGGCGGACTGCGACAGGTGCAGGCTGCCGGCGGCCGCCCGGAACGAGCCGAGGTCCGCCACGGCGAGGAAGGCGCGCAGGTCCGCCAGGTCGAAATTCATGTGTGCGACGCAAGAGTCGTTCTGATTTTTGCACTTTACCGTTGAATCGGCCGCTGACACGATGGCCCACCAGAAACACAGAACGAAGAGACAACGCTAGCCATGGCCCGCTTCCGCCCGCATCCCGCAGTTCCCCCGACGCGCCGCAGCTGGCTGCGCGCCGCCCTCGCCGCCGCCGGCCTGGCCGTGCTTCACGCGCCGGCTTTCGCCACCCCCGCGGCCTGGCAGCCGGAGCGGCCGATCCGCCTGGTCGTGCCGTACGGGCCCGGCGGCAGCTCCGACGTCATCGCCCGCCTGCTGGCCGCGGAAATGGCCAGGACGCTGGGACAGTCCGTGGTGGTCGACAACAAGGGCGGCGGCTCGGGCCTGATCGCCATGCAGGAAGTCGCGCGCGCCGCGCCCGACGGCCATACCCTGGTGCTGGGGCACGTGGGCACCCTGGCGGTGAACCCCGCGATGCTGGACAAGCTGCCCTACTCGGACAAGGACTTCGAGCCGATCGGGCTGCTCGCCAAGGTGCCGATGGTGTTCGCGACGGGCGCCAAGGTGCCGGCCAAGACCCTCCCGGAGTTCATCGCCTACGCCAAGGCCCACCCCGGCAAGCTCACCTACGGGTCGGCCGGCAACGGCAGCGCCGGCCATCTGGCCTTCGAGATGCTCAAGGTGGCGACCGGCATGGATGTCACCCACATCCCGTACAAGGGCACCGGGGCGCAACTCAACGACCTGCTCGCCGGCACCACCGACGCCGCCTCCGCCGGCCCGCCCGGCTTCATGCAGCACGTCAAGGCGGGCCGCATCCGCATCATCGCCAGCGGCTCGGCCCAGCGGCTGGCCGCGCTGCCCGAGGTGCCCACGGTGGCCGAGCAGGGCTATCCCGGCTTCGACAGTTCGCAATGGTTTGGCCTGCTGGCGCCGGCCCGCACCCCGGCCCACGTGGTCGCCCGCATCCACGCGGCCGCCGAGCAGGCGCTGCAGGTTCCCGCGGTGCAGGAGCGGCTGAAGGCGGACGCCACCCTCGCCAGCCCGATGAACGGGCCGCAGTTCGCGGCCTTCATCAAGGCCGAGCGCGAGCGCTGGGGCGAGGTGGTCCGCAAGTCGAAGCTGAAAGCGGAGTAAATGCCCTGTCCCTTCCGGAGCAAGCAATGAACGCCCGTATAGAAGCCGTGCCGCCGCTGTCGGAGGCCGACCTGCTGGACCTCGGCACCCGCGCCTTCCAGGGGCTCGGCCTGCCGGCCGCGGACGCGCGGCAGGTGTCCCGCATCCTCGTGATGGCCGACCTGTTCGGTCTGGGCACGCACGGCCTGAGCCGCATCGAGTCCTATGGCGAGCGCCTGGCCGTGGGCGGCATCAATGCGCAGCCGCGGATCACCGTGGAGCGGGTGGCGCCCGCGCTGTCCAGGGTCAATGGCGACAACGCGGTCGGGCCGCTGGTGGGCATGCGCGCGCTGGAGGCGGCGATGGAGGCGGCGCGCGAATGCGGCGTCGGCGTGGCGCTGGCCCGCGCAAGCAACCACTTCGGTCCGATCTCGCCGTACTCCCTGATCGCCGCCGAGGCGGGTTTCGCCAGCATCATCGGCAGCAACGCCACGACCACGATCGCGCCCTGGGGCGGCAGCGACGCGCGGCTGGGCAACAGCCCCATCGGCTTCGGCGTGCCGCATCCCGGCGGTGACCCGTTCCTGCTGGACATGGCCATGAGCGTGGTGGCCCGGGCCAAGATCCGCGGCGCACTCAAGCGCGGCGAAGCCATCCCCGCCAGCTGGGCCACCGACGCCCAGGGCCGTGAGACGACGGACCCTGCCGCCGCGCTGGACGGCTTCCTGCTGCCCATCGGCGGTCACAAGGGATACGGCCTGGCGCTGATGGTGGACCTGTTCGCCGGGCTGCTGTCCGGCGCCGCGTACCTGACCCACGTGAAGTCCTGGTCGCAGGCGCCGGAGCAGCCCCAGGACCTGGGGCACTTCTTCATCCTGATCGACACCGCCCGGCTAGGCTCGACCGAGTGGCTGGCCGCGCGCATGCGCGACTTTGCCGCCATCCTGCATGACAGCCCGCCGGCCGACCCGTCCCGGCCGGTGATCGTGCCGGGCGAGATCGAGCTCGGCAAGCTGCGCCGCCAGCGCGAGTCGGGCGTGACGCTGGACGGCGCGACGTACCAGCTGCTGCAGCGCCACGCCGCGGCCGCGCCGGCCGCGGCAGCCTGAACCTCCTGCTCCACCCACCCAAGGACGACCGTGAAGAAACTGCTTGCCCATCTCGCCCTGTCGCTGGCCGCTCTCGTCGGCGCCTCGGCGGTGGCTGCCGCCGACTACCCCAGCCGGACGATCAAGATCATCGTCCCGTTCGCGCCCGGCGGCGGCTCGGACGTGATCACGCGGCTGATGGCCGACAAGATGGCGGTGGACCTCGGCGTGCCCGTCATCGTCGACAACAAGCCCGGCGCCTCCAGCATCATCGGCACCGACGCGGTCGCGCGCGCCGCGCCGGACGGCTACACCATCCTGATGACCAACAGCGCGATCACCAGCAACCCCTGGCTGTTCAAGCTGCCGTTCGACACGGCCTCGCTGGTGCCGGTCACCATGATCGCCTCGGCGCCCCAGCTGCTGGTGGCGCATCCGTCGGCGCCCTTCAAGACGCTGAAGGAACTGGTGGCGTATGCCAGGGCGAACCCCGACAAGGCCTCCGTGGGCACCGCCGGCGCCGGCCAGCTCTCGCACCTGTCGGCCGAGCTGCTGCAGCGCATGAGCGGCACGCGCCTGACCACGGTGCACTACAAGGGCAGCGGCCAGTCGCAGTCCGACCTGCTGAGCGGGCAGATCCACATGTCCTTCGGCACGGCCCCCGGCTTCATGCAGCACATCAGGAACGGCAAGGTCGTGCCGCTCGCCGTCTCCGGCGCCGAACGCATCGAGGCGCTGCCGGACGTGCCGACGGTCGGGGAACTGCTGCCCGGCTACGACCTGACCAACTGGTTCGGCATCTTCGCGCCGCCCGGCACGCCCAGGCCGATCGTCGAGCGGCTCTACCAGTCGGTCAGCCGCACGCTCGCGCATCCGGACATCGGCGAGCGCCTGGTCAAGGACGGCTTCAAGGCCCGCAGCATGGCGCCCGCGCAGTTCGACAAGACCGTCCGCGACGAAATGGCCTACTGGCAGAAATTCGTCAAGGACAACAACCTGAAGATCGACTGAGCCGCCCATGAGCACCGAGGATCCGGCCAAACCGGTCGCGCCGGAGCGGCTGCGCGACTTCGTTGCCCGCGTCTACCGCAGCGCCGGCGTTCCCGAGGCCGACGCGGCCTTCGTGGCCGACACCCTGGTGCAGGCCGACCTGTGGGGCCACCAGTCGCATGGGGTGCTGCGGCTGGGCTGGTACTACGCGCGGCTGCGCTCCGGCGCCATGCGGCCGGTGACGGCGCCGCAGACGGTGGTCGACGCCGGCGCGGTGGCGGTGATCGACGGCAAGGACGGCGTCGGCCAGGTCATCGCGCGCCATGCGACCGAGGAGGCGGTGCGCCGCGCCCGCTTGCATGGGGTGGGCGTGGT
Organism: Ramlibacter tataouinensis TTB310; assembly: GCF_000215705.1. NCBI lineage: Bacteria > Pseudomonadati > Pseudomonadota > Betaproteobacteria > Burkholderiales > Comamonadaceae > Ramlibacter > Ramlibacter tataouinensis. The sequence continues at coordinate 1,284,179 of NC_015677.1, forward strand.
GTCGGTGCGCAATTCCAACCACTTCGGCACCTGCATGTACTTCACGGGCATGGGCGCGAAAGCCGGCTGCATCACGCTGCTGACCACCAACGGCGGGCCCAACATGGCGCCCTGGGGCGGCGTGAAGAAGATGATAGGCACCAACCCCTGGTCGGTGGGGGCGCCGGCCGGGCGGCATGCGCCGATGATCATGGACGTGGCGAACTCCGGCGTGGCCCGGGGCAAGATCTTCCTGGCGCAGCAAAGGCGCGAGCCCATCCCCGACGGCTGGGCCATCGACAAGGACGGCGCCCCCACCACCGACCCGCGCGCCGCGCTGGAGGGGTTCATCCTGCCGATGGCCGGACACAAGGGCTACGCGATCGGCGTCATCGTGGACATGCTCTCCGGCGTCCTGTCCGGCAGCGCGTTCCTGGACGACGTCCACGGTCCCTACGACCCCGTCAACCGCAGCGGGGCGGGCCACTTCTTCGCCGCCTTCAACCTCGAAGCCTTCCAGCCGCGCGCGCAGTTCGACGCGCGCATGGAGGAGTACATCGCCCGCCTGAAGGCGGTGCCGGTGGCGCCCGGCCACGCCGAGGTGTACTACCCCGGCGAGCTGGAGGCCAGGAACGAGGCCCGCCACCGCCGCGAAGGGCTGGTGCTGCCCGCGGACACGCTGGCCGACCTGGACCGGGTGGCGCACCTGGCCGGCATCGGCGACTATCGCCTGCGGGATTGAAGGAGGAGGCAAGCCGATGGCGCAACTTCGCATCCCCGCCGTGTACATGCGCGGCGGCACCAGCAAGGGAGTCTTCTTCCACCCCGCCGACCTGCCGGCCGATCCGGTGCGGCGCGACCGGCTGCTGCTGCGTGTCATGGGCAGCCCCGATCCGTACCGCAAGCAGATCGACGGGATGGGCGCGGCGACGTCGAGCACCAGCAAGGTGGTCCTGGTGTCGAAGTCCACGCGTGCGGACTGCGATGTCGACTACCTCTTCGGGGCCGTGTCCATCGACACGCCGGTGCTGGACTGGTCCGGCAACTGCGGCAACCTCAGCGCGGCCGTCGGTCCCTTCGCGATCTCGCAAGGGCTGGTCCAGGCGCCGCGCGACGGCATCGCGACCGTCCGGATCTGGCAGGCCAACATCGGCAAGATGATCGTGGCCCGCGTGCCGATGCAGGACGGCGAGGTGGTGGAGGAGGGCGGCTTCGAGCTGGATGGCGTGACCTTTCCCGGCGCGGAGATCCGCCTTGAATTCCTGGACCCGGGCGGTGGCGAGGAGGATGGGGCGGGGCCCATGTTCCCCACCGGCCGCAGGATCGACCTGCTCGAGGTGCCGGGCATTGGCAGGGTCGAGGCCACGCTGATCAACGCCGGCAATCCCACGATCTTCATCGACGCCGCCACCCTGAGGCTGGCCGGCACGGAGCTGCAGGAGGACGTCAACGGCGATGCGGCGCTGCTGCGGCGCGCCGAGGCGATCCGGGCCGCCGGGGCGGTGGCCATGAAGCTGGCGGCCAGTGCGCAGGAGGCGAGCACCTTGCGCCTGCACACCCCCAAGCTGGCGTTCGTCGCGGCCCCCGCGCCTTACACGACCTCGGCTGGCAAGTCGATCGCGGGCACCGACATCGACCTGCTGGCCCGCATCTTCTCCATGGGACCACTGCACCACGCGATGACGGGCACCGGCGCGGTCGCGATCGCCGTGGCCGCGGCCATCCCCTCCACCCTGGTGAGCCGCCTGTTCGCGGGCGGCGCCAGGGGCGAAGTGCGCTTCGGCCATCCTTCGGGCACCTTGGCGGTCGGCGCCGAGGCCCGTCAGGTGGAAGGCCAGTGGCAGGTGGCCAGGGCCATCATGAGCCGCAGCGCGCGGCGGCTCATGGAGGGGTTCGTCCGCGTGCCCGGCTGAGGTTGCGCGAACGAACGCCGGTTCAGGCCACCGGCCTGAACTGGTAGCCGCCGTCCGCCGTTTCCATGGTGCCGAACGCCGGGAACGGGAAGTGGAAGCCCCCCGTGAGCGCGCGCTCCTTGACCATGCTGTCGAACACGCGCCGGCGCGTCACGCGGGCCATGTTCGGGTCCATGTCGAAGACGACGGCCCAGTCCGGGCTGCGCGCGAACAGGGAGGGGATGTTGGTCACGTCCGCCACGTAGTTGAAGGACTGGCCCCCGGACCTGACGTTGAAGATGCACATCCCCGGCGTGTGGCCGAAAGCCGCGCTGGCGGTGATGCCGGGCGCGATCTCCGCCCCCGGTTCGAAGCGCACCAGCTGTTCGGCGGAAAGGCTGCCGAACACCCGGCGGGCGTTCTGGAAGGCGCCCTTCGCGGCCGGGGGCGCGGCCTCCATGCGCGCCTCGTCCATCCAGAAGGCATGCTCCGGCGCCGGCACGTGCACCTTGGCGCGCGGGTACACCAGCGAGCCGTCCTTGGCGCGCAGCCCATTGATGTGGTCGCCGTGGTAGTGGCTGATCACCACGTCCGTCACGTCCTCGAGCTTGAAGCCGGCGGCCTCCATGTTGGCGCGCAGGCGCCCGGTGGTTGGCGGGCCGTTGTCCGCGAAGCCGGTATCGAAGAGGAAGCGGCGATTACCGCTCACGACCAGGAAGGGCGTGTAGGGCACGTCCACATAGTCCGTGGGCAGGCCCTGCGAGGCCAGCAGGGCCTTGACCTGCTCCAGCGGCGCGTTGGTCACGAACTCCTGGCCCAGGGGGCGGCGCACCACCCCGTCGTTGATGGCGACCACTTCCATCGCCCCCAGCTTCATGCGCCGGAAACCGGGTGCCGCGGGCGTCGGCGTGCCCAGGTTGGGCGAGGATTGCTGTGACCACACCGAGCTGAAGGCCAGGCCGGTTGCGCCGAAGAACGCCGTGCCCAGGAAGTTTCTCCTGTCCATGCTTGTCTATGTCCTTGAGGTTGGGTCGATGGGGAAAATGGAGCCGGCAGAAGATACGCGAAACAGGCGCGAAACAGGCGAGCCGTGCAGGCGCTCTGCCATGCTCGCCGCGTCCGCCGGCATCAAGCTCGATTGATCCGCCTGGTGCGGCGGCGCTCGCGCGGGGCCGGCCGCAGCAGTTCTTGCAGCCGCGTCTCCACCTCCTGCTGCGTGCGCCGCGCCCGCAGCGCGATGACGTGCGGATCCACCTTCAGGCGCAGGTCCGTGAGGATGGCCGAGTCCTCCCAGGGCTCCCAGGGCTGGCCGATGCGCGAGGGCACCTCGAAGGCCATCACCGCGCTCCGTGGACGCGGGCCGCGCGGGGGGGCGGCCGGGTGGAAGTCAGGACGTCAGCCATGCCGGCAGTGTCGGCCTGCCGTCGGGCTGGTCATGTGGGAGGCCGGCTGTTGCCGCTGGGCGCCGGCGCCATTCGGCTGAGTCGGAAAAGCGGAAATCCAGCCTGTCCGCCCGCGCACGGCATGGCCCAGCTGCTATCGCTTGTGTAGCGGCCGAGTCGATGCGCACGGCTGAGGCCGACGTGGACTGACGGGGGAGAAGTGGTGGGTCCTGCAGGATTCGAACCTACGACCTACGGATTAAGAGTCCAAATCAAGACTCCGCGTGTCTCTGAATTACACCACAGGCCACAAGCTTTCACCGACGGAGCAACAACTCTGGGCGCTCTACAAACTGCAGGGGAGTAAGTTAGCTCAGCGCGTTTATCGAACCGAAGCGCCCGCCTTAAGGACACGGACCCGAGGGGCGCATAGCGGGCTGGATCCCGAAGCGGTTTGGCTCTCGAGCTCGCTGTTCCAGCTCAAACCGTTTGGCAGGGCGTGCCGGGAGCAGCCCCTGCCGCGGTCATTGACGTGTCAACGCTAAACTCAGCCGTACCGGGGCCACAAACCTCATGGACGGTGCAGTTCGACCGGGGAGGGGAATGAACAAGAAAGACCTGTCCGAGAGCGACATCTGCGACAAGTTCATCCGACCTGCCATGGAAAAGGCGGGCTGGGATGGCATGGTGCAGGTGTACCGAGAGTTTCCGCTGCGCGCCGGGCGGGTCGTTATCCGTGGACGCCGGGCCAAGCGTGACACTTCGACGGTGCTCAGGGCTGACTACGCCCTGTTTTTCAAGCCCAACATCCCCCTGGCCGTCGTCGAGGCCAAGGACAACAACCACGCCATGGGCGCCGGCATGGCGCAGGCGATTAACTACGCCCAATTGCTGGATGTGCCATTCAGCTTCGCGAGCAACGGCGACGGCTTCGTCTTTCGCGACGCCACACTGAGGGACGGGGTGCTCGAACGCAATCTGGCGCTCGACGAGTTCCCGTCACCCACCGAGCTGTGGGCACGCTACTGCGCCTCGAAGGGCTGGACGCCCGAAGTGCGCCAGGTCACCGAGCACGACTACGCGCCGGCCAAGACCCCGCGCTACTACCAGCTCAACGCCATCAACCGCACGGTCGAGGCAGTGGCCCGTGGCCAGAACCGGGCACTGCTGGTCATGGCCACCGGCACCGGCAAGACCTACACCGCCTTCCAGATCATCTGGCGGCTGTGGAAGAGCGGCGCCAAGAAGCGCATCCTGTTCCTGGCCGACCGGAACATCCTCATCGACCAGACCATGGTCAACGACTTCCGGCCCTTCAAGGGCGCGATGGCCAAGCTCAGCCCCCACGCCAAGGGCGTCGAGGTGGTCGACAGCCAGGGCAAGACCACGGTGGAAGACGTTGACCTGGCTATCAACCGCGCCACCAAGCAGGTCAACAAGAGCTACGAGATCTACCTGTCGCTGTACCAGGCCGTCAGCGGCACGGAAGAAGACCGCAACATCTACAAGCAGTTCTCGCCCGACTTCTTCGACCTCATCATCATCGACGAGTGCCACCGCGGCAGCGCCGCCGAAGACTCGGCCTGGCGCGACATCCTGAGCTACTTCAGCACCGCCACCCAGATCGGTCTGACGGCCACGCCTAAGGAAACCGCCGACGTGTCCAACACCGACTACTTCGGTGAGCCCGTCTACACCTACAGCCTGCGCCAAGGCATTGAAGACGGCTACCTCGCCCCGTACAAGGTGATCCGCGTCGACCTCGACAAGGACGCCTTCGGCTGGCGCCCGCCCGAGGGTATGACCGACAAGCTGGGCAACGTCATCGAAGACCGGGTCTACACCGGCGCGGACATGAACCGCAAGCTGGTGCTGGAGCGCCGCGACGAGGTGGTGGCGACCAAGATCACCCAGTACCTGAAGGCCACCAACCGCTACGACAAGACGATCGTCTTCTGCGAAGACATCGAACACGCTGCGCGCATGCGCCAGGCCCTGACCAATGCCAACGCCGACCTCTGCGCCACCCAGCCCAACTACGTGGTGCAGATCACCGGCGACAACCCCGAAGGCAAGCGCGAGCTCGACAACTTCATCGACCCCGAGAAGACCTACCCGGTCGTCGCCACCACCTCCAAGCTGATGAGCACGGGCGTGGACGCCCAGACCTGCAAGCTGATCGTGCTGGACCAGAACATCAAATCGATGACGCTGTTCAAGCAGATCATCGGGCGGGGCACGCGGCTGCGTGAGGACCTGGGCAAGAGCTGGTTCACCATCCTCGACTTCAAGCGCGCCACCGAGCTGTTTGCCGACCCGGCCTTCGATGGCGACCCGGTACAGGTCTATGAGCCGGGCCCCGACCAGCCAGTCGAGCCGCCGCAGCCACCGGAGCCGCCCCAAGGCGGAGCCGATGGACTACCGGGCGCTCAGCCAGTAGGCCCCGGCCCCCTCATCGGCGGCAACGATGGTCTCGCCGAGCCCCGCAAATACATCGTGGGCGGCAGCGTCAACGTGGCCGTGGCGCGCGAGCGCGTGCAGTACCTGAACGCCGACGGCAAGCTGGTCACCGACAGCCTGCGTGACTACACCCGCATCAACCTGGGCAAGGCCTACGACTCTTTGGACGGCTTCCTGCAGGCCTGGAACAGCGCCGAGCGCAAGGCCGCGCTGATCGAGGAATTGGAAGCCCGCGGTGTCTTCCTGGAGGCACTGGCCGACGAGGTGGGCAAGGACTTCGACCCCTTCGACCTGCTGCTGCATGTGGCCTACGACCAGCCGCCGTTGACCCGGCGTGAACGCGCCCAGCGCGTGAAGAAGCGCAACGTCTTCACGCAGTACGGCCCGGTGGCACGCCAGGTGCTGGAAACGCTGCTGGACAAGTACGCCGACGAGGGCATCACCACTATCGAGAGTGACGCCGTGCTGCGCGTGCAGCCCTTCACCGACCTGGGCTCACCCGTGGAGCTGATCCGCAGCTTCGGCGGCCGCCCCCAATACCTGAAAGCCCTGGCCACGCTGGAGCGCGAGCTCTACGCGCCGCCGCAGGCCTGACCGACCCTCACTGATCCCCTCTCGTGTCCAACCTCACCCTCGTCATCAAGTCCATCCAGGACGTCATGCGCCAGGACGCCGGCATCAACGGCGACGCGCAGCGCATAGAGCAGATGGTCTGGCTGCTGTTCCTGAAAGTCTTTGACGCGCTGGAAGAAGAGCTGGAGCTGACCCGCGGCGACTACAAGAGCCCCATTCCCGAGCACCTGCGCTGGCGCCATTGGGCTTCAGACTCCGAAGGCATCACCGGCGACGCGCTGCTGGACTTCGTCAACAACACGCTCTTCCCCAAGCTCAAGTCCCTGCCGGCCGACCCGGTGCGCAACCCGCGCGGATGGGTGGTCCGGGGCGTGTTCGAAGATGCCAACAACTTCATGAAAAGCGGCCAGCTGCTGCGGCAGGTGATCAACAAGCTGGGCGCCATCGACTTCAACCGCCAGGCCGAGCGCCACCAGTTCAACGACCTGTACGAGAAGATCCTGCGCGACCTGCAAGGCGCCGGCAACGCGGGCGAGTTCTACACACCGCGCGCCGTCACGCAGTTCATGGTGGACATGGTGAACCCACAGCTGGGCGAGAAGGTGCTGGACCCGGCCACCGGCACCGGCGGCTTCCTGGTCTGCGCGATCGAACACCTGCGCAAGCAAGTGAAGAACACTGAGCAAGAGGCGCTGCTGCAAAGCAGCATCCTGGGCGTGGAGAAGAAGCAGCTGCCGCACCTGCTGTGTGTGACCAACCTGCTGCTGCACGGCATCGAGGTGCCCAGCAACGTGCGCCACGACAATACCCTGGCCCGCCCGCTGCGCGACTACACGCCGGCCGAGCGCGTGGACGTGGTGCTGACCAACCCGCCCTTTGGCGGCATCGAAGAGCCGGGCATCGAGGCCGGCTTCCCGGCCGACGTGCGCACCAAGGAGACGGCAGACCTGTTTCTGGTGCTCATCAAGCACATCCTGAAGGCGAACGGCCGCGCCGCGCTGGTGCTGCCCGACGGCACGCTATTTGGCGAAGGTGTGAAGACGCGCATCAAAGAGCAGCTGCTGGCTGAGTGCAACCTGCACACCATCGTGCGCCTGCCCAACGGCGTGTTTGCCCCCTACACCGGCATCAAAAAAAATCTGCTGTTCTTCACCAAGGGCCGGCCGACCGAGGCCATCTGGTACTACGAGCACCCCTACCCGGCGGGCGCCAAGAGCTACAACAAGACCAAGCCGATCCGCATCGAAGAGTTCGACGCAGAGAAGGCCTGGTGGGGCAGCGAGGCCGACGGCTTTGCGGCGCGAGTGGAGAGCGAGCGTGCTTGGAAGGTGGACATCGCTGCCATCAAGGCAGCGGGCTACAACCTGGACCAGACGAACCCGCACACGCCGGACGCGGTGAGCCACGACCCCGATGAACTGTTGCGCGACTACGCGCGGCTGCAGGCCGAATCGCAAACGCTGCGCAACCAGCTGAAGGCGATCCTGGCGGAGTCGCTGTCGGGGGCGCGGGCGTGAGTGCGGTGCTAGAGGCGCGGGAACCGAGTGCGCGGTACTTGGCAGACGCGCAGCCGGCGCTGGTGCGGCAGTTTGAAATGCTGGCGACTGCGCCGGGCGGGGTGGCGCGGCTGCGGGACTTGATTCTGCGGCTGGCAGTGCAGGGCAAGCTGGTTCAGCAACGGGAGCACGACAACCCGGTGGCCGTTCTGCTGCGAGAGGCTGAACCTGCGAAGGAAGGTGCCGCCTTTCGCAGTCGATTCAAAGCGACCAAGACAGACGATGAACTCATCGCGCCCTTTGCGCTGCCCGAGTCCTGGGCTTGGGTAAGACTGGGTGAGGTAACGGACATCTCGGGTGGCGTCACGCTTGGCCGCAAAGGAACCGTTGAGCAGCCGATCACGCTTCCGTATCTTCGTGTGGCGAACGTGCAGCGCTGGAACGTCCTGTGCCAAGACTTGAAGACCGTTACGATCGCCAAGACGGAACTGGATCGGTACCAACTGCGCGCTGGCGACCTGTTGATCACTGAAGGCGGCGATTGGGACAAAGTGGGGAGAACCGCCATCTGGAGTGGCGAACTTCCAATCTGCCTCCATCAGAACCATGTGTTCAAGGCGCGCGGTTTGACGCCAAGTTGGAACTCGGAATGGGCTCAGGTCTACCTGAACTCTCCGGTCGCGCGGGCCTACTTTGCTTCGTGCTCCAAGCAGACGACCAACCTTGCGTCGATCAACATGACTCAGCTGAAGGCATGTGCCTTTCCGCTGCCGCCAGTCGCTGAGCAAGCCCGCATCGTCGCCCGCGTCGACGAACTAATGCGCCTGTGCGACGCCCTCGAAGCCCAAGGCCGGCTCGAAGCGGAGCAGCACGCCCGCCTGCTCGGCACCCTGCTGGGCACGCTGACCGACAGCAGCACGCCCGAGGAACTGGCCGCGAATTGGAAACGCGTCGCCGACCACTTTGATCTGCTGCTCGACCGCCCCGAGGCCGTGGATGCGCTGGAGCAGACCGTTCTGCAACTGGCTGTTCGAGGGTTGCTGGTCCCGCAGGATCCCCGCGATGAGCCGGCGAGCGAGCTGCTGAAAGCGATTCGTGAAGAAAAGTCCCGATGGAGTAACGAGCGAAGGGGAAGGCGTGAGGCGCCCGAATCGCGTACTGACAGACTCGGCGTTCCGTTTGCAGCGCCGCCAGGCTGGAGCTGGGTCGGGCCGGATCAGGTTGCGCTTCAGATTACCGACGGGACCCATCACACGCCAAAGTATCAAGCCCGCGGAGTCGCTTTTATTTCGGTGAAGGACATCAATGGCTCAACGGTCAACTTCTCTGACTGCAAGTACATCGCGGAAGACGAGCATCGCGAGATCAACGCGCGCTGCAACCCAGAGCGTGGAGATCTGCTTCTATGCCGCATCGGTACGTTGGGTCGGGCAACGCTCGTTGATACCGATAGACCATTCAGCTTGTTCGTGAGCGTAGGTTTAATTAAGTTGCCAAAGAGCAAGGACATCGGGAGGTACCTGCACATGGTGCTATCGAGCCCGCTGCTCGCCGAACAGTACCAGTCCATCAAGGCTGGCGGCAGCCATACCAACAAGCTCAATCTCGGCGACATCCCAAGGCTGCAGATCCCTCTGCCTCCCCTTGCTGAGCAAGCCCGCATCGTCGCCCGCGTCACCGAACTCCGCCGCCTCTGCACCAACCTGCGTCAACGCTTGAATCTCAGCAAAGCCACGCAAACTGCGCTCGCTGATGCCTTGGTCGACCCAGCACTGGCAGCCTAGCCATCGAACAAGATGCATCGCACGTTCAAGGACTTGAGAACGCCGTCTGGCAAAGACGACGCGGTCGAGCTCTCATGGGGTGAGCGCTTCGACGAATCCGGCGTCAGCTGGGACGAACTGCTGAAGTCTCAGCGCATTCTTATCGTGTCGGAGGCAGGTGCCGGCAAGACCTATGAATGCGAGTCGAAGGCGCGGGAGCTCTTCACTCGCGGCGAGCCTGCGTTCTTCCTGTCACTTGAGAGCGTCGCATCCACGGGCGTTGTCGCAACCCTTTTCGGGGACGACCTGACGCGCTTCAACGACTGGTTGGCATCTTCGTCGCAGTTCGCCTACTTCTTCCTCGACTCCATCGATGAGCTTCAACTTGCCCATCGGTCGTTCAAGGACGCTCTGCGCCGATTTGCGTACGACATCCGGGGGGCGTTGGGACGGGCAACCGTGGTGGTCACCGCTCGACCAGTGCCCATTGATCGCCAGGCGTTCAAGGAGATCTTGCCTGTGCCGGCTGCAGTAGGCGTAGTCGACTCAGAAGATGAGTTCATACGCATCGCGATGGATGGGCCCAACAAGGGCAAGGACGACGGTCCGCCTTCGCACCGCGAGGTTGAACTGCTCCCGCTCATGGGGCCACAGATCGTCGAGTTCGCTCGGGCTCGTGGAATCCAGAACCCAGATGCTCTGCTTCAGGCAATCGACGCCAAGCATGCCCGAGAGTTTGCGCGCAAGCCTCAAGACCTGATCGAGCTGTGCGATGACTGGCGCGAGCACGGGCGAATCCGCACGCACCTCGATCAGGTTCAAACCCATGTGCGTGCCAGGTTGACCGCTCGTCCGGATCGGCGCGAGAAGGCGGACCTGTCGCCCGAGAAGGCGCGGTCGGGCGCGCAGCGGCTCGCGCTGGCGGTGATGCTGAGTCGGCGCCTGACCGTGCGCTACAGCGCGGGGTCGGATGGCGACGCGACGGGTGGCGCGCCAATCGACCCGCGTGCGCTGCTACCCGACTGGGGCGTCAACGAAGTGTCTGCGCTGCTGGAGCGCCCGATCTTTGTGGAGGGGGGATACGGTCGCGTCCGCTTCCACCATCGGTCAGTCATGGAGTTCTTGGCCGCCTGCCAGATCCATGACCTGATTGAGGCCGGGCTCCTTGCCCAGTCGGCGGCCGCTCGTCTCTTGTTCGGGCTTACGCCGACGAACCAGACGATTCTCAAGCCATCGATGAGGCCTGTCGCGGGCTGGCTGGCTTTGCTTCGGTCGGACATGTTCGAGAGGATCGTCAAGCTTGAGCCTGATGCGCTGTTGACCCACGGCGACCCTGAATCGCTGAACGATCTCCAGCGCGAGCGCGCTTTACTCGGCTTTGTCGAACGATACGGCCGGGGCCAGTGGCGTGGCCTTGAAGTACCGAATCTGCAGGTAGCACGGCTAGCTCAACTTGGGCTGACCGACACGGTGCTCTCCGCCTGGGCCGCTGGTGTCGAGGCTCCTGAAGTCCGGGAGTTGTTGCTCCGGCTCGTGAGCGCCGGGCGGATGCGAGGTTGCGCAGACTTGGTTGCAAGCGTCGCCGCTGACACTACCTGCAGCGATCGCGAACGATTCGAGGCACTGCTCGCGCTCGCGGCTCTGGGCGACTCGCGTCTCGGACCGATGGTTGATGCGATCGTCACACTGGCGCCTGGCTGGTCGGAGCGGCTTGCGCGCTGGGTGGGGACGATGCTGTATCCGGAGCACGTCAGCGAAGCACAGCTGGTTCAGCTCTTGGCAAGAGTTCGCAGCGACACGAGAAGCGGTGGAGACTACGCCGACAGTGTCGCCCGGGTGATCCAGAAGGCCGACCTGAGCCAAGCCCGCCTTGAAGCCTTGTTGCCCGATGTGCTTGGGCTTGCACGCGGCGGGCTGGCGGCTTCGGAAGAAGAGTTCCAAGACGTTGCTGGGCGGCTGGAAATGTCGAGCATCCTGCGCTCGCTGTGCATCCGGTTGCTCGAACGCGGCAGCGTCAGCGAGATGCTGATCGAGGCCTCGCTTCTTGCCATGCGGTCTGCCAATGCTTCGTCTGGCCTCAGGAAGGGCAAGACCGAGATCCGTGCGCTTCTTGACGCGCTGCCTGCCGAATGGCGACCCCGGGTCTTTGGGGCAGAGCTGGCCTGCGTAGAGTTGCTCGGCGCTGACCGCAGCGCCAGGTATCGACTGGTTCGAATCGTCTACGAAGGGGCGCTGAACTACGCATTGGTCCTCGACGGCAAGTGGGTACTGGGGGCACTTGCCGACGTAAACGTTTCGCCCGAGCGTCGCGCCGTGCTGCTTCACTTGGCCGCACACCTCTATGCGATTGAGGGACGCCTCCACGATGGCCTGGAGGCCATGCGCCAGGCCGTGAGCGATTCGACAGCGCTGACAGATGAGCTGAACTCGATCGTCGAAGCGAGTAAACCAAGCGCTCAGTTCCTCCAGATGCAGGAGGAGCAGCGTAAGCGGCAAGAGCGTCAGGCCAAGAAGCGCGCCGACGAGAGGGATGCATGGGCTCAGCTCAGGCGAGAACTCGCTGAGCAACCACCGCTTGCGCTAGCGCCGGGCCGCAGCAGCAACACGATCTGGAGCCTTTGGCTGGTTCTACGGCGACTGGATCGCAACGGACACGAGGGGCGATGGAATCGCGCGTTCTTGGTCTCCCACTTTGGAGGCGACGTCACGGACAGGCTGAGGCTCGCCTTGATGGCCTATTGGCGCAGCATGCGCCCGACGGTTCGCTGTGAGCGTCGGCTGGGAGAGGAGAACACCTATCTCGTGGTGTGGTCTATCGGCCTCATGGGCATCTACGCGGAAGCGGAGGATCCACTCTGGGCGACAAAGCTGAGTCGTGCTGAAGCCGAGTTCGCAGCTCGGTATGCCTTGCTGGAGCTGAACGGCCTGCCCAGTTGGCTCGGCGACCTTGCGATTGCGCACCCAAAGGAGGTGGAGGACATCATCGGCTCCGAGTTCGTCGACGAACTGCTGGACTCGGGAGCAACTTCGGGTTGGCACTCTATGGTGCTGCAGTCCTTGCGGAATGGCAGGCAGGACGTCGCTCAGGTCTTTCTGCCCCGACTGCTCGGCTGGCTCGCGTGGTCCGGCAGCCCACTCATGCAGTTGCCGCATTCGCCGTCGAACGAGCAGAAGCTGTCCCAGGTGATGCGCGTGCTCTTGGAGCATGCCGGCTCCGACATCAGAGGTCCCTTGGAGGAACTGGCCGCCGAGCAGGTGCATGCCGCCGGCACCGGTGCGTACCTGTTGCTCTGGTTGCCTGTCTTGTTCTCGCTCGCGCCGAAGCGGGCTGTCGAGAGCTTGCTTGCGGTCTTGGCGTCTCTTCCTGTGGAGCCAGACGGCGCAGCTGTACGCGTGGTCGGATCGCTGTTTAGCGAACGCGCTGGATCAGTGTCGACCGCTTGGTCCACGAAGTTGTCGCTTGCCGACCTGCTTCGGCTGACGGTTGTCTTGCATCGTCACGTCAGATCGGAGGACGATCTCGTTCACGACACCGTCTACACGCCAGGGGCGCGCGATTTTGCCGAAGATGGGCGCCGCTACATCTTCGATGCACTGATGAAGACCAGTGGACCGGAAGCTTTCCGCGCAAAGCTGGCGCTGGCAGCCGATCCGCTCTTCGCGCGCTTGAAAGATCACATTGCGGCGTTAGCTCAGGAGCGGCTTGCCGCAGAGATCGACTCTAGCGCTTGGACGCCCGCGGAGGTTGCCACTCTTTTGTCTCGCAAGGAGCTTTCGCCCAAGACCGCAACCGACATGGCCCAGTTGTTGGTCGATCGGCTGGACGACCTTCAGGAACTGTTGCTCAAGGACACAGGACCACGTGCCGGCTGGGCGTCGATCGACGACGAGAACACGCTGCGGCCCTTGATTGCCCGCGAACTGGAAGTTGCATCCCGGGAAGCCTACACCGTTGATCAGGAGGCCGTGACCGCTGATGGCAAGGAGACCGACATTCGTCTTCGGGCTGTTTCAGGGTACCAAGCGACGATCGAACTGAAAATCGGTGAGAAGGGGCGATCCGCGCGCGAGCTCTGCGACGCGATCGACGACCAGTTGGTCAAGAAGTACATGGCCCATCGTGATGCGCGTACGGGCTGTCTGCTCGTCACGGTGTCTGACCCGGGCAGGTACTGGCAGCATCCCGAGACAGGCGAACGAATCGATCGCTTCGGCCTGCAGACGCTCCTTCAGGTAAAGGCGGATGCCGCTCAGCAGAGACTTGGCGGGGAGGCCCGTGTTCTCTCTCGAGTGCTTGACCTTGTTGCACGCCTCCCGACGGAGAAGAAAACCTGACCCGCTCTCCTCTCGGATAGGGAAGCTCAGATTTAGGCTCCCAATTGCCAGGTCTGGCGTAGGTGCTGACAGACTGCCTCCGGCTAGCTGTGGCCGCTCCACGTCGCGCCTCGCGACGGACAGCGGGAGGATATCGGGTTAGCTGCCGCCAGACCGGGCAAGCGTAAGACACATGGGCGGAGACTAAGTCCTCCAAACTGACCGGCGGATTGCGAGTCCGCCGGCTCGCATTCCCCCTATCTTTCTTGATGAAGCGCCATAGTTGCGAGGGGACGACAGTGAAAGCGCCGCTGCTTAATGGTCTGGGCTTTGGGTCGCGTTCCTAGTACGCTTTGCCCTGCGCGCGAAATACAAGGAAAAAGGGGAGGAAGCATGCGCTGGCGATATGGGGGTCTGTGCATTGCCGCGGCTCTCAGCGGCTGTGCTGATATTCAGCATCTCAAAGGCAAAACCGAAATTGCCTTCAGCAGGCCTCTCGATGGCGTTCAATCTCTTGAGGCGGCAGCTGGAACGGACCCCTACAACCCGCTGTATCAAATCGACTACCTAGGCCAGCGGGAAAAGTACGCCCGGGAATTCTTGACGCAGGCCGAGCTGCTGCGTGCCGAGGGGAAGTTCGCAGAAGCAACGGCAGCCTATGAGCGGGTGCTCCAGCTGGATCGGGGCAACATGCGCGCGACGGAAGGTCTCGTCGGGCTGCAGCACGATTTGCGCGACGAGCGCCGTTTGGCAGAAGGCGAAGGCTTTCTCGCACAGGGCAAAGCTGACATGGCTCTGAGTCGGGCCCAGGATGTCCTGGAGCGAAGTTCGAGAAACCGGCGCGCCGGCAAGCTGAAGGAAGCATCGCTAAATGCCCTTACCGAGCAGCAGGTTGCGCGGGATCGGATCCAGGCCGGCCGGGCGGTCCTGGACGCCCCGGTCACCTTGCAGTTGCGTGATGCGCCTATCCGGATCGCCTTCGAATCCATTTCCAAGTCCACGGGGTTGAACATTTTGCTGGACCGGGACGTGAAGCAAGACGTCCGTGTCAGCATCTTCGTCAAGGACATCTCCGTAGCGGATGCGATTGACCTCGTGCTGCTGCAGAACCAGCTCGACAAGCGTGTCATCAACACCAATACCATCCTGATCTACCCTTCGAACCCTGCCAAGCAGGCAGAGTATGAGGACTTGGTCATCCGTACCTTCCAGGTGACCAATGCGGACCTGAAGTACCTGACAGGCCTCCTGAAGACAATGCTCAAGGTCAAGGAAGTATCTGCCGACGAGCGCTCCAACACACTGGTCATTCGAGATACACCTGAACGAATCCGCTTGGCTGCGCGGCTGATCGCGGCGCATGACATTCCCGAGCCGGAGGTCATGCTGGAGGTTCAGGTGCTGGAAATCAGCTCAGGCCGAAACAGCAACCTCGGCATCCAACCGCCCACGGGCATCACGGTGCAAACGCCGGGAACCGCTGGAACCCTGACCCTGGGCCAACTGCGCAGTCTCGGGCGAAACGACCTGCTCGTGTCGCCGCTCACGGCCAGCATCAACTTCAAACTCGAGGACGCCGATGCCCGCGTCCTTGCCAGTCCACGCATTCGCGCCCGGAACAGGGAAAAGGCCAGGATCTTGATCGGTGATCGGGTGCCCACCATCACCAACACTGTGACGCCGATCAACACCGGGGCGTCGGTCGTGACCGGCAATGTCACCTACCAGGACGTTGGCCTGAAGCTGGAATTCGAGTCGCAGGTCTACGGCAATCAGGAGGTAGGCATCAAGGTGAACCTGGAGGTCAGCAACATCGTCCAGGCCTTTACCGATCCCCAGGGCGGGCGCTCCTACCAGATCGGGACCAGAAACGCCAACACCACGCTTCGGCTGAAGGATGGCGAAACCCAGGTTCTTGGTGGATTGATCTCCGACAATGAGCGGAATACGGCCTCCCTGATTCCCGGGCTGGGGCACCTGCCCATCGTGGGGAAGTTATTTGGCAACAATGAAGGAAGCAGTGGCCAAACCGAGATCGTTCTGGCGGTCACCCCTAGAATTTTGCGAGAGGCTTCGGTCAGCGCACCCCAGACGACGAGCATCTTCTCGGGAACCGTGAACACGGTGCGCGAGCGGCCGATCCTTGCCGAGCCGCTCAAGGTGCTGAAGCTTGCCGATCGAACTGCTGTTGTTCCGCCCGGTTCCGTAGCAGCAACACCCACGGTGCCTTTTCCTGTTGCGCCCCCTGAAAGCCCTGCGAGCCCGCCTGCAGCCGCTCCGCCTTCGGGTAACCCGGTCCAAGAGGCACCCGCACCCCAGGTCAGTGAACCGGTGCCGATGAGCTCAGGTGCTGCGCTGCCACCACCGCCACCGTTGATCCACAGAGGCCAGCGCAACTGAGCGGTCATGGTCAAGTTCCACCTTCCAAGCGTGGCCAAGGTTCTGAAACCCATGCGCGGCTTCACCCTGATCGAGCTGCTCGTGGTCTTTTCGCTGCTGGCTTTGCTCCTGAGCATCGCGGTGCCGAAATACCTCGGCAGCTACGATCAAGCACGAGAAAAGGTGCGGCGCCAGAACATGGAAACCATCCGCGACGCCTTGGACAAGTTCAGGGCTGATCAAGGGCGCTACCCGGCCGATTTGGCTGAAGTGGTGAGCAAGCAATACCTGCGCAGCGTGCCGCTCGACCCGGTTTCGGATTCGAGCAGTTGGGTGCCCGTTGCCCACCCGTCGGGTCAGGACGCTGGCGTTTACGACGTGCTGCCGCCTGCCTCCACCGAGGCAAAAGATCCCTGAACTGATGTGAGTGCAAATAAAAGAAAGTGTGGCGCGGGTTTTACGCTAATCGAGCTGCTGGTCACGTTGGCCTTGGTTGGAGTTGCGGCAGCCATCGTGTTGCCGCTGGCCTCGCTGGCCGAGACGCGTGCAAAGGAAGCAGAGCTTCGCCAGGCCTTGCGCAACATCAGGCAAGCTTTGGACGAGTACAAGGCTGCCGCCGACGCTGGTGTGATCGACAAGCCCACGGGTACCTCAGGGTACCCGACAAGCCTGGAAGTCCTCGTGACGGGAGTGCCCCGGTCTGCCGCACTTGGTGCCAGCGAGATGCCGCTTGTCTTCCTCCGGCGCATCCCCCGCGATCCCTTCTTCGCAGATAACAGCACACCTGCAGCGCAGACCTGGCGAATCAGGTCCTATGGAGCGGCTCCCGGGGAGTCAAATGCGGGTCAAGACGTATTCGACGTGAGCTCAAAATCGAATAGGACCGCCCTGGACGGTACCAGGATCAGTGAATGGTGAGGCCATGAATCGTGCTCGGACGTCAAAACAAGCGCGCGGAGTGGTCCTGCTGGTGGTGCTCTTGTTCGTGTTCCTAACTACTCTGGCGGCCAGCGGCATGGTCAAGAGCTACCAGACGGCAAGTCAGCGGGAGAAGGAGGCGCAACTCCTGTTTGCTGGAGACCAATACCGCCGCGCGATTGCTTCGTACTACAGCACCGTTCCAGCCGGGCAACCTCGCTCATTGCCGCTGCAGCTGGAAGACCTTGTCAACGATCACCGGTTCCCTACCCCACGGCATCATTTGCGTCGGCTCTATCCGGACCCCATCACCAACCGCGTGGATTGGGGGCTGGTGATGGAAGCTGGAGGTATTGCGGGGGTGTACAGCAAGGGTCAGAGCAAACCCTTGAAACAGGCCGGATTTCCCCGCCGGTACGCCCACTTCGAGCATCAACCTGCATATTCCAGCTGGGTTTTCCGGGTGGATCGCTAGCGCCAAGCCTTCTGCTACGGCCTCATGATCAATGACTGCCGCTCTTTGAGTGGCAAATAGGTGAGCTCGACCGAGTCGCCGGTGATGGCTTCCACCCGATACGTTTTGTCGATCTCGTCGCCTGCTTGAACAGTCAGCACTTCGTCCCGCATCCGCAGGAACGCCACAGGCCTGCCGCCGGCGATGCGATCACCGGTGATCCCGCCCAGAACGGTGAAGGGCAGCGGAGGCGCCGTCGGGGGAGCCGGAGTGGGGGGTGGCTGCGCGGCGACGGGCGCGGCGACCTTCGCCACGACCGTCGGGGCTTTGCTGACTGATCGGGCAGTGAATCCGGTCTTGCGAGCGCCGAGTTCGCCCGAGTCGGCCTGCAGATTGAGCAGATCGAAAGGATTGTGGGTGACATGGCCCTGCACGGGTGTGGGTGCCGCTGAAGGTATAGGCGGCGGAGTCGGCCCAACTGATTGCGGCTCCAAAGGCTGGATGGTTGTAGCAGCCAGGTTCTCGCGTTCTGCCGGCTGTACGATGTCCGCGCTTTCCGGCAGCAGGTCACCACTGAATGAAGCCGCTAAGGCAAAGCTCAAGAACCCAGCCATAGCAATTCCCGCAGTTCGCAACCAGCGGGGTACATTCTTTTGAACTGCGTTGAACATGCCGTAGCCGCCTGAAATCACAATCTGGCAAGGCCCGAAGGCGGTAAGTCATCGCGGTAGAGAAGAACCAGCTTGAAGGCAATTTCGCCTTGCAACGTTGTTCCGTCACTGCGTTCGAAGCGCAGCTCCTGCAATGAGGCATGCGGAATCTTTCCCAGGACAGCTGCCAGGAAGCGCTTTAGCTTGGGGTATTCCTCGCTGACGCGGATATCGAGTGTCCGAAGCTGCAAGGCCAGAGCCGGGTTGCGCTCCCGGTGGTACTGCACGGAATCGATTCGCAACCCGGTTTCTTTCGCCAGCCTGAATAGCTCCTCATAGTCTCGGGTGTGCTGTGCCGCTTGCGGAAGACTGCTGTGCAGTCCAGGCTTGCTTCGCTCCTGCTGCATCCCCGCCAGCGCAACCGGACGAGCTAAGCGGGCTGCGCGCTCCAGGGTCTGAGCGGTTCGAGAGTGCAGATACCAGGCAAAGCCGGACACAGTTCCCCCGCAAACCAGGAAGGCCAAGCCCACCAAAGCAGGCGACATCCGACGGATCCGATCGAGTGCCTTCATTAATCAGCCTTGAGAATGGATGGGGCATTCGAGCGGAGTTCGATCTGAAAGCGCAGGACGTTTCTGCCCAAACTCTCATCTGGCTCGTGCATGGTCAGCTCAGCATGACTGACTCGCGGGTCGGACTGAAGCGCCCGGACATATCGAAGCATCAGAGGTGCGCTCGCCGCCAAAGCTTCCAGACGAAGCTGCACCTCGCCTCTTTCGGATGCCTCGGGCGCGAGCGACAGAAGCGTTACGCCAGAGCGGGTCTGGTGCGCAGCGTTCTCAAGAACATCGAGCACCTCGAACCAGCGCAAACCCGTCATCTGCCGTAGCCGCTCTTCCTCTTTGACGCGCTGGCGGGTTTGAGGATCGGATGCCCGAGTTTGGGCGTTTCGCTGCTCCTCGGACTCCGCGTCCCTGGCTGCCCGAGCGCTCAACACCAACAATTCTGCTCGATGGGCTTCCTGCGCATTCGTACCGAGTACCCAGAGCGAGCCCAGGAGGAGGGCAGTGCCGGCCGCGAAGATCAACCAGGCTGCCATCGAGTGGCGCGGCGCCCGTGGTGCTATGTCAAGCGGATCTCGCAAAAGGTGAAGCTTCATACAGCAACGGTTTCCACCGGACTGGCGTCCGGACAGTCATCCCAGTGAACCTGGTGGATCGCCACGTCCGGAGTGATTGCATGCGCAGCGGCAAAGCGCGCAACGGCACCTGCAAGTGCTTCATCGCGCTCACTCGCAGGGATCCAGCCGCGCCATACGGCTCTGAGATGATCCCCTCGGCCGTGAGTGAGCATGACCAGCTCTGTCCGTGGCGCATTGTGAGCAGGCTCCGTCCAGACGAACAGCTGATCATTGGAAGTTGCGCTGGAACCGTGCATCTCCAGCATAGAAAGTGCCGCCGGCCGACAGCTCACAAATCGCATGCCCGTGCGGCTTGCAAAAGCGTCGATGCACTCAAAAACCGCTCGATCGACACCGGAGACGAGCAGATCCTGGTCTCGGCCGACCTTGGCCCAACGGGTGATCTGTGACGCCGGATCGATGCTCCACATCTGACGAATCCAAGCCCTTACGTACTCATCACGATCAGTCGCAGCAACCGCCATGGATGTGCGCATCAAGCCGAGCCGTGAGTGAGTCAGGCCTACCTGCACGGCCAGTTCCATGTCCGCTAAGCCGAAGCCGCCTTCTTGGGGTGTGAGGAGTCGCTCCAGCGCGGGTGGCAAATTCCTGGCATTAAATGCCGCTTCCGAGCAGAGGGAAGAACCCTGAACAGGGCCTGCTTGGGTTCGCTTTCCACGACCGTAGAACGGCAGGAGACGCGCGGCAAGGCTTGCCGCCGGTTCCGGCGACATGCTCAGACGATTGCGGCTGATTTTCAAAAGAACTCGGGCTCGCATATCACTGAACGGGAGTGACTCTGTTGATCTCTTCCAGGGTGGTGCCGCCTCGGAGGACCAGTGCCACCGCGGAATCGCGTAGGCTGCGAAAGCCGCGGTCGCGCGCCGCACGCTTCACCGTGGACACGGGTGACTGCTTCACGAGCAGGTCCTTGATCTCATCGTCCACCGGGAGCGTTTCCGCGATCACGGCTCGTCCCTTGTAGCCCGTTCCGCGGCAGTGCTCGCAACCTACGGCTTGTTTGAGCTTGATGCCTTCTGTCTGTGCCGTGACTCCCAGCTCGCTCCCCAGGCTTGGACTGGCTTGTTCCTCCTGGGCACAGTGCGGACAGACCAAGCGGACGAGGCGCTGGGCCATGATCCCCGTCAAGGCGGCTACCAGGCTGTAGCTATCGACGCCCATGTTCGAGAACCGGCCGAGTACGTCGAACACATTGTTGGCATGCACCGTGGTGAACACCTGGTGGCCCGTCAGCGCCGCTTGCACGGCAATCTGGGCCGTTTCGCTGTCCCGGATTTCCCCCACCATGATCTTGTCGGGGTCGTGGCGCAGGACTGACCTCAGGCCTTTCGCAAAAGTCAGCCCTTTTTTCTCATTGACTGGGATCTGGAGCACGCCGGCCAGCTGGTACTCGATGGGATCCTCGATCGTCACGATCTTGTCCAATCCCGTGTTGATTTCGGAAAGGGCTGCATAGAGGGTGGTGGTCTTGCCGCTCCCCGTCGGCCCCGTGACCAACAGCAGCCCATACGGCAGCGAGGACGAGTGCCGGATGAAGCGTTTGACCTCTTCTTCCAGGCTCAAGCTGTCCAGTGTGAGGGATTGGAATTGGCCGGTGAGGTGCTTGCGATCCAGGATCCGCAGGACGGCATCCTCGCCGGCGGCATTGGGCATGATCGATACCCGAAAGTCGATCTCACGCTGGTCCAAAGTGACCCTGAACCGGCCGTCTTGGGGGATGCGTCTCTCCGAAATGTCCAGGTCGGACAGCACCTTGATGCGGGAGACCGTCTGGTGAGCCGCTTCGAGGCTGTCGATGCGCTTCATGGCTTGCAGTACGCCATCGATCCGGTACTTGATAGTCAGGGTCTTGCCCTGCACCTCGAAGTGGATGTCCGATGCCCCAAGCTTCAGCGCGTCATACAGGGTGGAGTCGACCAAGCGTACCGTGGGGTGGGCGGTCGCCTCGATGGTGGCCAACGACAGACTGAGCACCGCCGAGACTTCCGCAGCGCCCCTGTCCGTCTCGACCTCCAGTGAATCCATAGCGCGCACGCTTTGCTCGGCTGAGCGCAGGCATTCTTCGAAGTCCTGCTTGGTCACCAGCACTCTCTCGAGCAGTCGGGGCGCAATGGCCTCTATGGTCGATTCAAACCAGAGCTGCAGATCAAAGGCCAGAGGGTCGTGCGTCACGAAAACCAGCGACTGGCCCTTCTCATTCATACTTCCATCATCATCCCGCCGCCCGAGAAGAGCCCCACGCTTGGAACACTCCGCGTAGCTCGCCAAATCAAAATCGGGCCGCACACCTTGCAGGTCAGCGGCGGTCATGGCAGCCATGAAAAATAGCTGTGCCTGGAGGCCCAGCGAGGTTTGCGTGTCAATGCTTTCGGCATCCATGGTCAGGAGATGCTCGAAGCCAGGTCGAAAATGGGCAGATACATGAGGATGACGATGCCGCCAATGATGATGCCGAAGAGGATCATCATGACGGGTTCGATCAGCCGGCTGACCAGGTCGATGCTCCGGCGCAGGCTCTGCTCATAGAAGTCGGCGATACGGTCGAGCATCTCGGGGAGCGATCCCGTTTGCTCCGCAACGCTCAGCATGCTGCTGGCAATCACGTCCGACAAACCCGCGTTGGCCAGCGCCGGGCTGATGGCGACGCCTTCCCGCATCGCGGTGATTGCCGCCCGCAGGCGCTGCCCGTCGGCTGGGTTCAAGAGCTCAAGGCAGTACGCCAATGCCTGATGGACAGTAATGCCCCGTGAAGTGAGGATGGCCGCCGTGCGATACATCTGCAGGTGCTGGAACTCCCGCGCGAGCTTGGCGAACCCAGGGACTCTTTGCAACCAGCGCCGACGAACGGCCGGATCCCTCATTCGAAACAAGGCCGCGACAACGGATATGACCGCAGCCAGGATGACGGCTCCGCCAACGAACGGGTGTGCCCCGGCCCAGCGCCCCCAAGCCATCAGCAGATAGGACAAGTAGGGAAGTTCACGGTTGTTGATCTCCACCAACGTCGCGAACCGCGGCACCACGATGCCAAGCAAGAGGGCAACTACCAGCGAGCCGACGCAAAGGAGCAAGAGCGGGTAAACGCACGCGCCCACAACGCGCTCGCGCACCGCCCGCAAGCTCTCCTGATGTCGTGCATAGCGCAGCAGCCCGGTGGCCAGGTCACCAGTTTGCTCACTGGCCGCGATTGTGGCGACCAGCAGCTGGGACGCGCCGCTGCTGCGCCGCATCGCCTCCGAAAGAGAAAGACCGGAATCCACATGGCGGGCCAGTTCCAGAAGATGGCCGCGGACCGCGCCTGACTTTTCCCGCTGAGTAAGGGCCCGCAGGGCTGCTTGGACCGTCACGCCGGCATGGACAAGGACAGCGAGATCGTGCGTGAAGGAGATCGTGTCTAGCGATGCAGCCGGTGCTCCCGGCAAAAGCCCCCTGATTTTGCCTGGCGAGTAGCGGCTTCTCGCGCCTTCCTCTTCGCATCGGAGCACGGACCTTCCGGTCCTGGCGGCAAACTCGTAGGCCTCGTGTCTGGAGGCAAAATCTCCAGAGGCTTGCTCCAGGAGCCCCTCCGCATTCATCAGCACCATCGTGTACGTGCTCTTCATACGCTTGGGGGTATGCACTAGTCCTTGTCGGACAGGGAAACATCCTTAGCATCTCCCTCGCCGCCTGGACGCCCGTCAGAACCCAAAGAGGTGAGCTCGATGTCCTTCATCGAAGGTGCTACCTTGTAGACATAGGCGTTGCCCCAGGGGTCTTCGGGAACAGCTTTCTTGAGATACGGGCCTTCCCATCTCTGCGCGCCTGCAGGCCGGACCATCAGAGCCTGCAGGCCCTGCTCATTGGTCGGAAAGGCGCCGACGTCCAGTCGGTACTGCTCGAGCGCCCTCTCCAGAGCAGTCATCTGAGCCTTTGCGACCTTTGCCTTGGACTTGCCTACGGTGTCGAAGTACCGAGGCAGGACGAGACCTGAGATGAGGCCAATGATCACGATGACGACCAGTAGCTCGAGCAACGTGAAGCCGCGTACCCAGGATGCTACTGGTCGCCCCAGCGATTTCATGATCATCTGCATCGCGCTCGATGGCGCGTCCTCCTCTGATTGTTTGACTTTCTATTCGAGCCCCTATGGTAATCACCGTCGGACCCGGAGCGTCGAGCGCGCGGCAAGTGATTTCACCAGAAGTTCCACTGCGTTTCCAAAATAAGACAGGCGTCCGGACGAGCAATAAGCATGATGCGCGGCGTTGACAAGTACTCAGGCCCGTTCTTATATTGCCAACAGGGGGGAACAAATGCGCGAGAAAAGCCTGCGCCACGCCTTTACGGCCCGCGCGCACAGCAGCCAATACCGCCGCCGATATTCGAGGCGACAGGTAATCACCGTGCTCGGCGCCTTGTGGCACTTCGCGCAACTCTTTCTTATCGCCGTCAGCCGCATCAATCGCGCCAGCCGCTTGACTTGCCGCTGTACGCTTCTTTCGCTCGCGTTCGATCGTTAGTCGGTCGTTCTGGGAGCAAGTTTGGTTGGCCGCTCCCCGGGGGGGCCAAAAAGCCTTGGCTAGCTAAAAGGACAGGGAGAACAGAAATGAGTGGGCATAAGCTTGGGTGGTGCGTAGTGAAGAGGGCGCTGTGGCGCGTCCTGTCGTCTGCAGCAGTATTGATGACCGCAGTTTCGGTCCAGGCGCAATGCCCACCCGGTGTCTGCAACATCGCATCAAGGCACCCCGTTGACTGGTGCCGAGCAGATGACGGCATGGGTGGCACTGTTCACTTCCGCCGGGAAGCCGGTGCTGGAGCGCCAGGTTTCAGTGTTGCCGCCGTACTGCAGAAGGGCTGCGAGATCTACGCGAAGGCGCACTCGAGTTCGTCTTCTACCGCAACATTCACGGCGTGTAATCCAAGGCTGCCAGACCCGAACGTTGGGTCATTTGGAGGTAGCTGGGGCAGCTACGTTGTTGACGGAATCCTTGTTAGTACCCGCCACGATGACGGCGTTTCTGTGTCCTCAACGGGAACCTGGAGTCTGGCCTCGTGTGACTGCATGGACGCACGCAGCCATGACCGTGTAGGGCTTGGGAGCGACGGCGCCTGCTATTGCAAGTACGGATTGTCTTGGGACGACAACCGCCGCGAATGCGTGAATATCCAGGAAATAGATAATACTAGGAAGCCGCCGAGTGGCGGCTGCTCCGCCCAGCCAGGGTTGGGAAATCCCATCCATCCGCTGACAGGCGCCAAACGGGACTTCGTTAAGACTGGCATTGCGGTGGGTGGGCTGGAACTTGTCCTCACTTACGATTCCACTATCAAGTCGCCGAGCACCCATGCGTACATGCCGTCGGAGGTAGTGGACCCTAACGCGTTTGGGCTCCTGTGGAACTCCAGTTTTCATCGCAAGCTCAGAGTAGCGACAAACTCCCGATCTGCGTTGCTCACGCGCGGGGACGGAAAGGTGCTCAATTTCCGTGGGAATGGTGGGGGTGGTTTCTCTCCGGCGGAAGGTGACAACGCGAACAAGCTTCAGAGCGTGACAGGCGGATACCTATTTACCGACGTATCCACCGGTGATCAGGAGAGGTTCGATACGACGGGGAAGTTGATGAGCATCAGCACCGCTAAGGGGGACTTAGTCACGTTCACCCACGAGGGTGAGAACATGGTGCTGGCGCAGGCTGCCGACGGGAGAGTTGTTCGGTTCCGGTATTCAGGCTCACGGATCGTCAAGATTTGGGACGCAAATGGAGCCATGCTGACGCCCACTTACGACGGAAATGGCAATCTCGCCTCATTGACCTGGCAAGACCAGCGCCAGCACCGGTTCCTTTATGAAAGCCCAGCGTTCCCCTGGGCCCTGACCGGTAAGGTCGATGAGAATAACAACCGCTATGCAACGTTCACCTATGACGCAGAGGGTCGTGCGATAGCTACAGAGTACGCCGGGGGTGTAGATAGATTTACAGTCAGCTATGGGAGTCCTCCGCTGCGCACGTTCAGTGAAACGTATGACGCGCAACAGGACGTCGTCCTTCGGGTGCTCGGTTGGCAGCCGCCGTCCGGCGTGAGCATTACGCGGCCCAACGGTGCCGTTGAGGCTGTGGGTGCGGAGAAGATCGCCGGGATGCCGTCGATGGTGAGTAGAAGCCAGCCAGCGGGCTCCGGCTGCGCGGCCTCCAGCAGTGGTGTGGCTTACGACGCTCTCGGGAATATTGTTTCCAGCGATGACTTTCAAGGAAATCGCACCTGCTACGCCTACGACGGCAGTAATCGGGAAACGACGCGTGTTGAGGGACTGGCAAGTGCGATGGCTTGCTCAATGGTCTTGCCCCCGGGATCCTCGTTGCCGGCGGGAGCTCGCAGGATCACGACCACCTGGCACCCGGATTTGAAGAAGCCCGCCATCGTGACTGAACCACTGCGCAAAGTCACAACGGTGTACCACGCGCAGCCAGACCCTTTCAATGGGAACGCAACTGCGAGCTGCAGTACCGCGCCAGCGCTGCCCAACGGAAAACCCTTGCCAGTCGTTTGCAAGATAGTCGAAGAGTCATTACTGCCCGATGGGGGCGTCGACACGGCTGTGCCTGGCAAGACGAAGCGCTTTACTTATGACAGTGCGGGCCGATTGCTCACCAGCGTCGATCCGAACAATCGGACGACCACCTATGCCTATTTTTCGGATACGTTGCATTCCGGAGCTCCATACGACCCGGACATCAGCAAAGTCAGCCTACTTCTGCACGGTAATGGCCTTAATGGCAGCGTTTCAGTCCCGGATGACAGCCCTTTTTCTCGTGGCGTGAGAGCCGTCGGCAACGCAGCGGTAAGTACCGCTCAAAGTAAGTTCGGCGGCGCGGCTATCGCCTTTGATGGCGATGGGGACTATGTGGAGATTCCTTATGACCCAGATCTCGGTTTCGGAGCCGCCGACTTCACGATCGAGATGTTCGTTCAAAAGACCGCTAATAACCCGAACTACAGCAGGCTCTGGAATCCCAACGGTGATGTCTATGACGGGGTTTCCATGTTCGTT
Organism: Ramlibacter tataouinensis TTB310; assembly: GCF_000215705.1. NCBI lineage: Bacteria > Pseudomonadati > Pseudomonadota > Betaproteobacteria > Burkholderiales > Comamonadaceae > Ramlibacter > Ramlibacter tataouinensis. The sequence continues at coordinate 1,310,670 of NC_015677.1, forward strand.
GACCACAACGGCAACTTCGGGATGTATTTGAGCACCAATGGAACGAGCTACACCCACCAGGCGACCGCCATTGCAAACCTGGCAAATGGTCAGTGGTACCACCTAGCGGTGGTTCGAAGTGGCGGCTCGATATTCGCGTTTGTGAATGGCGTCAAGTACATTGTCACCACGACGTTGGGAACGACTCACCTGTTCAACAATACGACGCATGCACGTGTGATCGGTGGCCAGTCCGGAGTGAACAGGGCGCTGTACGGCTACGTCGACGAAGTCCGTATCACCAAGGGCAAGGCTCGCTATACGGAGAATTTCACGCCCCCGACGCAGGAGTTTGTCAACGCCGGCGGCCACGGTGTGGCTGGGACGGGCCACACCGTGGGCGATCTGCAAAGCATCACCAATGCTGCAGGCCAGGTCACGCAATTCACACAGTACAACCCCGCGGGTCGCCTGCGCCAGATGGTCGATCCAAAAGGTGTGACCACGGACATCACGTACACGCCTCGGGGCTTTGTGAGCACCGTATCTGTCACGCCGCAAGGCGGCAGCACGCGAACCACGACCTACACCTATGACAACGCCGGCCAAATGACCGGTGTGGCGCTGCCCGACGGCACGACCCTGAGCTACAGCTACGACGCCGCGCACCGGCTGGTGGGTGTCACCGATGCTCGTGGCAACGCCATCACTTACACCCTGGACAACACCGGCAACCGCACCGGCGAAGAAGTGCGCGACCCCACCGGTGCGCTGCAGCGAAGTATCAGCCGGTCGTTCGACGCACTCAACCGATTGCAGCAAGTCACGGGCTCGGCCCAATGAGGGCGCGTGGGACGGAGTGGCCAGTCAATCACAGGTAAGCGGCGCTGCTATGGCGCAAACAATGGGGAGGGGAAGAAATGAATCGATCTGTTGGAGCGCTAGCAAACGCCGCCACGACGCTGCGCATGCTGGGCCTGATGCTGCTGATGCTGGCGGCGTCGGCGGTCCAGGCTCAAACCAGCACGTCCACCACGCTGTCGTCCTCGGCCAATCCGGTCACCTACGGGCAAGCGGTGACACTGACTGCTACTGTCACAGGCGCCAGCCCGAGCGGAACCGTCAACTTTCTTGATGGCGGGACCCTGGTGGGGAGCGGCACGCTGAGCACTGGCGGAGTGGCTACCCTGAGCGTCAACACGTTCGCCGCAGGCAGTCACAGCCTGACGGCCGTATACGCCGGCGACACGAACAATGCCGGCAGCACCTCGGCCGCGCTGTCCCAGACCGTGGATAAGCTGGCCACCAGCGCCAACCTGACTTCGAGCCTGAACCCGTCCACCTACCCGCAGAACGTCACTCTTACCGCCACCGTCACGGGCAGCAGCCCCACCGGAAGCATCACCTTCAAGGACGGCGCGGCCACGCTGGGCAGCAGCACCTTGGCTGGCGGGGTGGCTACCTTCAGCACCACGGCCCTGGTGGCCGGCAGCCACAGCCTGACCGCCGTCTATGCCGGGGATGCCAACCACCTGACCAGCACCTCCGGCGCCGTGACCCAAACGGTCAACCAGAAGGCCACCACCACGACATTGAGCGTGTCCCAAGCCAGCCTCACGCAAGGCCAGAACCTCACCCTGACAGCCAGCGTCAACGGCGCCAACCCCAGCGGCCTGGTGACCTTCACTGACGGCGGGGCCACGCTGGGCACGGCCAGCGTGGCTGGCGGGGTGGCCACCTTCAGCACCAGCGCGCTGGCGCTGGGCAGCCACAGCCTGGCGGCCAGCTACGCGGGCGATGCCAACAACACGGCCAGTAGCGCCGTCGCGGTGAGCGTTACGGTCAACGCCCGCAGCGGCGTGGTCTGGCAGTACGGCTACGACGCCATGGGCCGCATCAACACCCAGGTCGACCCCAACGGGCTGGCCACCTACTTCTACTACGACAGCCTGGGCCGGCGCATCCAAAGCCAGCAGCCGCCCAACACCGGCGCCACCTCGCCCACCGTCATCGACTACGGCTACAACCTGGCCGATGCCCTGGTCAGCGTCACCGACCCCAGGAGCCTGACCACCAGCTACACCCCCAACGGCCTGGGCCACGTGACTGCCCAGAGCAGCCCGGACAGCGGCGGCACGCAGTACACCTACGACGCCAAGGGCAACGTGCTGACCAAGACGGACGCGCGCGGCAAGACCACCACCTACACCTACGACGCGCTGGACCGGGCCACGAGCATCAGCTACTCTACCGGAGCGCCAACGACCTTCGAGTACGACGGCGGCACCACCCCCACGCCGGCGGCCACGGGCGAGCTCACCCGGATGAACGACGAGTCGGGCCAGACCAGCTACAGCTACGACGCGCTGGGACGCATGACGGGCAAGAGCGTGACGATCGCGGGCAGGACCTTCACCGTGGGCTACAGCTGGGGCGACTCTGGCAGCGCCCTGGACAAGCTCACCGCCATCACCTACCCCAGCGGCAGCCGCGTCAACTACAGCTACGACCCGTACGGCAGCATCAGCGGCATCACGGTGAATCCGGCGAATCCGAACGGGCAGGGCACGAGCGGCACGGCCACCACGCTCCTCAGCGGCATCACCTACAACGCCGAGAACAAGGTCACCGGCTGGCTGTGGCCCGATGGCAAGATGCGCCCCATCGGCTACGACAGCTATGGCCAGATCGCCAGCTACAGCCTGGGCGATCCCCAGGGCACGGGCAACGCGGCCGGCGTGCTGCGCACGCTGCAGCGTGATGCGGCCGGGCGCATCACCGGCTACGGCCACACCAACGGCGCAGCTGCCGTGACCAGCCTGGACCAGAGCTTCGGCTACGACAGCCTGAACCGGCTGACGGCGGCCACCCAGGCCTCAGGCTCGACCAGCTACAGCTACGACGCCACGGGCAACCGCACGGCCAAGACCATTGCCGGCAGCACCTATGCCAACACCATCAGCGCCACGAGCAACCGGCTGACCCAGGTGCAGGACGTGCTGGGTGCGGCCAGCGTGGTGCACGATGCGGCGGGCAACGTCACCTCCGACGGCAGCGCCAGCTTCGCCTACAGCGACCGCGGGCGCATGGGCAGCGCCACCACGGCAGGCGGCACGGTGGCCTACCTGTACAACGGCTTGGGCCAGCGGGCACAGAAGAGTGGGCCGACGGCGCTGGTTGCAAGCGGCGCCAGCTACTTCGTCTATGACGAGGCCGGGCAGCTGCTGGGCGAGTACGACGCCAACGGCAACCCGGTGTACGAGACGGTCTACCTGGGCAGCATGCCCGTGGGGGCGCTCAAGCAGAGCGGCAATGCCGCCAACGGTGACATCGCCACCACCGTCTACAACGTGTACGCTGACCACATCGACACGCCGCGCCTGATCACCCGGCAGGACCACACCATCGTGTGGAGGTGGGACACGGCCGAGGCGTTTGGGGCCACGGCGGCGAATCAGGACCCGAGCGGGCTGGGCGCCTTCGTGTACAACCAGCGCTTCCCCGGCCAGGTGTTTGACTCAGAGACCGGCTTGCTGCAGAACTGGAACCGCGAGTACAACCCAAGGTGGGGCAGGTATGTGCAGTCGGATCCGATCGGGCTTGAAGGGGGGATCAATACGTTCAGCTATGTGGAGGGGAATCCGCTGCAATTCATTGACCCAATGGGTTTGATGGGCGGGAGTGGCAGCGGTGCAGCTCAGAGACGATCCCCGGCGTTTTCGGTGTTCGGGTGTCTCGTTGGTTGCGCAACCTACGGCACACACGACACGAGCACTCAATATAGTGCTGAACTAACGGTTGGTGGTGGAATGGAGATTTGCGATCCGCCGCCACCTCCGCCGCCTCCGCCACAGATGTGTTCGAAGAATGACGGCGTAGCGCAGGTTCAACCGCCAGGAATACCGGTTCCCAAGAAGTTGGGCGGTGCTTTCATCGGGATAGGATTTAAGTCGGGTGGTCGGTTCTGCCTCCGTATTGGCCCTCACGCCACCGTACCGTTTACGCCCTCGTTTGACGGTGCCAGCACCCCGAGGCAGCGATGACGATTTCTATTGTGCTGGGTGCCTTAGGCACCCTCCTTGGAATCTGGTATGCCCTTCTGGGCATCCGGGCTCTTCGGCATCTGCACCATGCTGATGAAATTGACAAGGCCGCAGGATGGTCACTTTGGTGGTGCCTTGATGTGGCACGGTATGACGATGAAGGGCGGCGTCTGTGCAAGCAAGGCCAGGCGATAGCGTTGGTCGCCGCTGCCCTTTGGATTGCTGCATATGCTATCCGGCGTTAGGGGAGGGGAACTTGCGTCAGTTCGTGCCCATTCCTGACTACTTCAAGAGCAAATCTCCTCCAGGAAATGGACAGCCATGATCCTCATTCAGGCATATCACTCATCGCGGCAATCTGAGCGGGAAGCTCATTTGTCATCGCTTTCTCAGGGCTGCTGATGCTCGTGGTTCAGCCTACCGCCATATTCCCGGTGGGGCTTCTATGCAGTCCTACACGACAGCCACGGCCAGATCGCCAGCTACAGCCTGGGCGACCCGCAAGGGGTGGGCAGCGCCGCCGGCGTGCTGCGCACGCTGCAGCGCGATGCAGCCGGGCGCATCACTGGCTACGGCCACACCAACGGCGCAGCTGCGGTGACCAGCCTGGACCAGAGCTTCGGCTACGACAGCCTGAACCGGCTGACGGCGGCCACCCAGGCTTCGGGCTCGACCGCCTACAGCTACGACGCCACGGGCAACCGCACCAGCAAGACGGTTGCGGGCAGCAGCTACGCCAACACCATCAGCGCCAGCAGTAACCGGCTCACCCAGGTGCAGGACGTGCTGGGTGCGGCCAGCGTGGTGCACGATGCGGCGGGCAACGTCACCTCCGACGGCAGCGCCAGCTTCGCCTACAGCGACCGCGGGCGCATGAGCAGCGCCACCACGGCAGGCGGCACGGTGAGCTACCTGTACAACGGCTACGGCCAGCGGGCACAGAAGAGTGGGCCGACGGCGCTGGTTGCAAGCGGTGCCAGCTACTTCGTGTACGACGAGGCCGGGCAGTTGCTGGGCGAGTACGACGCCAACGGCAGCCCGGTGTACGAGACGGTCTACCTGGGATCGACACCGGTCGGAGCGATGAAGCAGACCGGCAGCGCAGCCAATGGCGACATCGCCACCACCGTCTACAACGTCTACGCCGACCACATCGACACGCCGCGGCTGATCACGAAGCAGGACCACACCATCGTGTGGAGGTGGGACACGGCAGAGGCGTTTGGGGCTACGGCAGCGAATCAGGATCCGAACAACTTAGGCGTCTTCGTGTACAACCAGCGCTTCCCCGGGCAGGTGTTCGACTCGGAGACCGGTCTGCTGCAGAACTGGAACCGGGAGTACAACGCCAGGTGGGGCAGGTACATCCAGAGTGATCCCATTGGGCTCGAAGGAGGAATCAATACATTTAACTATGTTGGGGCGAATCCCCTCAGTGATGTGGACCCCACCGGATTGAAATCCCAATCGGCTACTTCGGCTTCGACTTCGGACGCTTCTAATGCCACAGGCTCCACCGATGTTTGCGTGGCGGGAAGATCTCCTGCCGAGTGCAGAGAGATTTGCTCAAAGCTAGCGCTTCCGACCCGTGATTTCGGAGTGGCTTTCCAGCGTTGCGTGAACCAATGCATGGGAACCAACACCTACCGGGAATGGCGCAAGTACTTCTAGCTCGACGGGAGGCATAAATGGACCGTGATATCGCACTCAGATTGGATGCGCTTCTGATGGGTTGCCGAGGTCAACTTGACATGGCAGCCCATTACATGAAGAACAACTTGGCGAATGAGGAATTCGACCGGTACGTTCAAAGAGTTGGCGCCAGCATGGCGGAACTGATAGAGATATCGAACGAACTGCACGCGAAGTTCCCAGACATCGTGCCCAAAGAATTGAAGTGACTAGTTAATCGATCATGACCGCGAGTCAGTACGTTAGCCGCGTAACGCTTAGGCGTGAAAGCGTCGAATCTTTCACGGCCTATCCGTTTTCGTTGCCGGCTGTCCGAGGTCTGGATGTACTTCATCTACATCCTAAGCTTACCTTCTTCATTGGCGAGAACGGCTCTGGCAAATCGACTCTGCTCGAGGCCATTGCCGTATCGCTTGGTTTCAATGCCGAAGGTGGCACCAAGAACTTTCGATTTGGAACGCGCGCGTCTCACTCTGCTCTCCATGAATATCTGCGAGTCGCCAAGGGCCTGCGTGCCAAGGACGGATTCTTTCTTCGGGCTGAGAGTTTCTTCAACGTCGCAACAGAGATCGAGAACTTGGACGCCGATCCATGGGGCGGACCACCAGTCATCGGATCATATGGCGGACGCTCCCTGCACGAGCAGTCGCATGGTGAATCGTTTCTCGCGCTGATCACTAACCGGTTTGGAGGTAAGGGCCTTTATCTTTTGGACGAGCCGGAGGCTGCCTTATCTCCGTCGCGTCAATTGGCGGTTCTATCGCGGATACACGACCTCATCTGCGATGACTCCCAATTCATCATTGCCACACATTCGCCGATCCTCATGGCATACCCAGATGCCTGGATCTACGAGTTCAGTGCCGAAGGCATCAGGCGATTGACGTATGAGGAGACGGAGCACTACCAAGTGACCCGGAACTTCCTATCCAATCCGAAGCGAATGCTTGATATCCTGCTTGATCGCGAGGACCAGGGGCAGGGAAGTTCCGGAACTTGACGATTTGAGCAACGGTGTTGTGTTGTCTGTTTCAAGTGCTCCGCTCGCCCCTCGCCCCCCTTAGCCGCTAAGGCCGGAGTTCAACCGCGGCGGATCCCGCGTGCTCAGTGCCCTTGTTGGGCGCGCATGGCCTCGATCACATCGATGACGGCGCGCTGATGCGGCTTCGGCAGGGAGCCGATGCGCTCCAGGTGCTGCTGGATCTTCAGCGCCGGCCTGCACATACGGTCAGCTGCTGATGGCTACTTGTCAATCAAATCCTGCACAGCCAAGCTCGAGGCGTGCGCCGGCAGCCACGGCATCGGCACAGGAACCCACCGTTGACCGCTTTTGCAGGCGGTTATGGCTGCGACAAAGTCCCAACGCTGCAAGTCAAGAACCTGCAAGCCAACGGCGCAGCTTTCCCCGATTGATAGATGCTCTCGGCGTTCCGGCAGACCCGCCGGGCAGGTAGACGGACAAGGCGACAAGGAAGGAATACTGGAGGCTTGCTGTCATTCTTGACAGGATTGATCTCCTGTTCAAACTCAGCAGAATAAGCATGCAATGGACCGTGCTTGCGCTGGGACGTGAACACAAATGAGGGAGTAGGAATGAGGGATCAATCAAGGATTCGCGAGGGAGGCGAGCACTGCCAGCGCTGCGATACGGATGCAGCGCTTGCCGCCGTCTTTTTCCGAAACATTGCCGGGCGGATTAGCGTTGAGGCTCGCGAACGTCTATGTATTGATAGCGGGCATAGGCGCTGCGCTTTTCATTTTGCGCTGTTAGTCGTTTTCTGCACGCTGTTGATGCTTGGTACTGCCGCGCAAGCTGCAGTGCCCGGCGTGCCTGGTTACTACAGCACGAATGCGCCGTACATTCCACTCGGCCCAACCAATACCTATGTCAGTCCCATGGCGCTCTGCGAGGCGTCTAAGGCTGGCTTCGAAAAGGCAAACACTCCTGAGTGGAAATGGCGCATCGATCAGTGCATCGTGGGCGGAAGAGGCTACGTCATCAGTGGCAGCTACAAAGGAGGCCCGTACAACAGCACTTACTATTATGAAGTCAGGCAAATAGAAGATCGCTACTGCCCGCCAAACGCGAATCGCCTGAACGGTCAGTGTGTGTGTGATGCAAGTTACGCCGAGCACGAGAGCGCGTGCGTCGTTAAGGTTGACGTATCCCGCTTGGGGCCGCCACCGCCAAGCTGCAGCAATCCAGGGCGTGGCAATCCCATCTTCCCGATGTTGGGTACGAAGCGAGAAGAGCTGGAGACGGGTATCACTGCCGGTGCGCTGGCTTTGAAACTGGCATACGACACTACACCAGCTACTCCGATTCCCGTAGGGAGCAGCCGTCCTGCGGAACCCAAGCCTGCTGTTCTCGGTCGCTTGTGGTCCAGCAGCATGCATCGTAAGGTTCTGATCCAAGCCATTGGGCGAGGAGCTTTGGTGGCTCGAGGAGACGGCCGCACAATGAGCTTCAGCGGCGATGCAACTGGCGTTTTCACCCCTAAAGCAGACACTGGTGATCGCCTCCTGAGCATCAATGGTGGCTATCGCTACGTTGACAGTGCGGCGCGAGCACTAGAGAGTTACGACGGGTCTGGCAACCTAATGGCGATCCATTGGGCGGACGGCCGTGAGCTTACCCTGGCGTACAGCACCAGCAGCACCCCTGCAGCAACGGCGCCTGGGCCTGGCTACCTGATCGCGGCGCAGGATGGCCATGGGCGCGCCATCGGCTTTTCCTACAGCGCGTCAGGCCTGTTGACGGCAATTCTTGACGCCCGAGGCCAGAGTCTGAACGTGAGCTATGACAGTGCTGGCAATCTCAGTGGGATTCGGTGGGCAGACGGGAAGAGTCGAGTGTTTCACTATGAGAACGCGACGCATCCCTGGGCGCTGACAGGTATCACCGACGAGAGGGGCGTGCGCTATGCCACCTTTGGGTACGACAGCGCGGGCCGGGCAATCTCTACCGAGCATGCTGGCGGAGTGAACCGCTTCGCAACCAGCTATACCAGCCCGCCGCAGGTGGTAGTCAGCGAGGTGTACGACAGCGCCGCACAGGTGCTGTACCGCTACCACGACTGGCAGGGACCGCAGGGTACGAGCATGACCGGCCCGCGTGGCGAGAGCGTGGCCATGAGCTCGGTCACTATCCATGGCAAGAACTACCTGACCAGCCAGAGCCAGCCCGCTGGGAGCGGCTGCGCGGCGTCGAGCAGTGCCATGAGCTATGACGTCAATGGGAACTTGGCCAGTTGGGATGACTTTAGCGGCAGCAGAAACTGCTATGTGAGTGACTTGGCCAGGAACCTGCAGATAGTGAAGGTGGAGGGCTTGACCAGCGCGGCTGCGTGCTCGAGTGTTACGGGGACGGGAGCGAGCTTGCCCGCGGGTAGCCGCAAGAGCAGTACGGAATGGCATCCGGACTGGCAGTTGCCAGTGAGGCTGGCCGAGCCTGGCAAGCTCACCACGTATGTGTACAACGGGCAGGCTGACCCCACGGCTGGCAATGCGGTTGCAAGCTGCGCGCCGGCGGCAGCACTGTTGCCTGACGGCAAGCCCATTGCGGTGCTGTGCAAGCAGGTGGAGCAAGCCACCACGGACGCTGACGGCTCGCAGGGCCTTGCTGCGCCGCTGCGCAGCGGCGTGGCCAGCCAAGAGAACAAGTGGACGTATAACGCGCGCGGCCAGGTGCTCACGCACGACGGGCCGAGAACTGATGTGAGCGACGTGACTAGCTATGCGTATTACGCGGATACGACGTCCGAACACACCAAGGGTGATCTGCAGAGCGTGACCAACGCAGCGGGGCACGTCACCAGCTACACGATCTACGACGCTGAAGGCCGCCTCAAGCGTTCCATCGCACCGAACGGCATCGTCACTGACGTAACCTATACACCTCGCGGGTGGGTCAGCAGCGTCACCACCGCGGCGGGATCAGCGACGCCGCGGACCACTACATACACGCACGAAGCGGATGGCCAGCCTTCGTCGGTGATCCTGCCGGATGGCACAACGATGAGCTACTCGTATGACGGCGCGCGGCGACTGACCGGGATTACCGATGGTGCCGGCAATGCAGTGACCTACACGCTGGACAGCGCCGGCAACCGCATAGGCGAGCAGTACAAAAACCCAACCGGCAGCTTGGCACGAGGGATCACCCGCATTTACGACTTTTTAGGGCGCCTGATGACCACTTCAGGGGGAGCGAGATGAGGGCGAGCAACGGCCGTAGACGGGCAGCAATTTAAGCATCGGCTCGCGTGAGTCTCGATAGAAGGCGAACAAAACTCATCCAATACGCAGCTCGTGCCTGAGAAGGCGGTAGAGGTTCTCCCGCAGGTTTGATCCATGCCCATCGATGCAGACAACACCACGGTGTGAGTCACACATTTCTTAGTGACTTATTCCCATGCGAGCACGTGAGCAAGCCGTATTGCTGGCTGTCTTCGCTAACGTCCTTCAATCTGTGAACCGTTCGCGGCTCATGCACCTCGCTCGCCTTCCAGTTTGCGCATCACCGGTGGCTCTGCATGCCTTGGTGACGGTGTCGACAGGCATGCGCCGGTCAGCCATCAGTTACACGAGCTTCAGCATTCAGCGGACGTAGCTCAAGTGGACGATGTCCCGGTAGCTTTGGCCGGCATGTTGCCAGCAGCACCATGACCGCAAAGTCGTCTGTAGCGAACGTTTTTTGACTTTGAGTAGGGGCTGTCTGCGCGACCAGTATCGATGCTGGTCTCAGGTAAAGCGGTTTTGCTGAGCGGGCTTATGTCTGAGCCGAGTCACCCAGCTCAAGTGCGCAACCGACAAATTGCCACCGGATTGTCACCAGGAAAGCGATGTTGGCCGTCACTCACGAATTCATAGCGCTAAGGCCAGTAACTACAAGGGGAAAGTGGTGGGTCCTGTAGGATTCGAACCTACGACCTACGGATTAAGAGTCCGCTGCTCTACCAACTGAGCTAAGAACCCACGGGAAAGAAAGTGTGTTGTGGTGGAGAGGAGGAGGATCGAACTCCCGACCTTCGCATTGCGAACGCGACGCTCTCCCAGCTGAGCTACCCCCCCACAACGACCGGTATTCTAGCAAGGCGCGCAGCGGCCCGCACGCCGCCGCGGCCGCTCAGTCGAACATGTCGGGCTGGCTCTGGACCAGCTGGCCCCAGATCGGCTGGAAGTGCAGCCAGCCGATGTACTCGCTGCCCACGTGTTCACGGCTGAAGCGCGCCTTGTCGGGCGGCACCAGCTTCGGCGCGATGCCGGTGGCGTCGATCATCAGCTGTTGCTGGCAGCAGCGCTCGAGCGCGATGAACCAGAAGGCCGCCGCTTCGATGCTGTGGCGGCTGACGGTCAGCAGGCCGTGGTTCTGGTGGATGGCTGCCTTGACGCCCTTGAAGTGCGCGGCGATCCCGGCGCCCGCGCCGTCTTCCACCGCGACTTTGCCGGCCTGGTCGCCGATCACCACGTGGTCCTCGAAGAACACCGCGGCGTCCTGTGTGATCGGCTCCAACTTCTTGCCCAGCGCGGCAAACGCCACGCCGTGCACCGTATGCGCGTGGCACATCGCGACGATGTCGGGATGCGCCTCGTGCACCGCCGCGTGCAGTACGAAGCCGGCGCGGTTGATCGCGTGGTCACCCTCGACCACCCGGCCGCTGTGGTCCGCCAGGATCAGGTTGGACACCTTCACCTGCGAGAAGTGCACCGCCATCGGGTTGGTCCAGTACAGGTGCGGATGCTCAGGATCGCGCACCGTCAGGTGGCCGGCGAAGCCGTAGTCCAGGCCGTGCAGCGCGAAGGAGCGGCAGGCGGCCACCAGCCGCTCCTTGCGATGGCGCCGCTCCTCGGCCGGCGTGGCGAAGGCCGGCACCTCCGGGAAGCGCAGCCCCGGCTGCTCAGGCTGGTAGATCGAAACGCGCTTGACTCTGTCCAGCATGGGCGCTCCCTCAGGCGGCCGGCGCCTGCGGCGCCACCAGTTCTTCCATCTGCTTGCGGATCTGGAAGGCGCGGGTGCCGGTGTCCATGGCGACATCGGCCCAGCTCAGGCTCTGGCCCTTCTTCACCGGCCGCACCACCTTGACGCCATGCGCCAGGCCCAGCGGCAGGCCGCCCAGGGCCTTGGAGGTGTGCGCCGGCAGCAGCTTACCCCACACGGTGTAGCCGCCTTCGCCGTCCAGCATGTCGCCCGGCTTGAGGTCGCGCTTGGCCGTGGCCACCACGTCGGCGTTCCAGCAGGTGGCCACGCCCGTGGGCTCGCCGCGCAGCGCGACGGAAGCCACCGACACGCCCACCTCCAGGCCGATCAGGTGCCAGCGCTTGTACAGCGTGAAGTAGCGCCCGCTGGGGTCGGTATGGGCGTTGTACTCCTCGAAGCAGTTCTTGATGTACTCGGTCTCGGCCTCGACCGTGACCCACACGCCCATGCGGATGTCATAGGGGATCTTGCGGCCGTCCGGCTCCAGCGAGGAGACCACCTCCACCATGCCCTTGCGCTCGAGCACGCCGCCTTCGCTGCGCGGCCGCGTGACGTAGGGGATGTCCTCCACGCTGGCCGGCGGGTAGAGCAGGCCGTCGGAGGGCACGCCCAGGCCGGTGGCGTTGGCCACCGCCGTGCTCTCGATGGAAGGCTTGGAGCCGTCCAGGAAGCTGTTGAACATCTTGGGGTTGAGGCCGCCGCGGCTGGCCTGCTCGGGCGTGAGGCCGTAGTAGCCCCACACCGTCTCGGGCGTGGACTCGCAGAAATGCGGCAGCCACTTGTGGCCGCGGCCGGCGGCCACCACCGGGAAGCCGCAGGTGCGGGCCCAGTCCACCAGGTCGCAGATCAGCGCCGGCTGGTCGCCGAAGGCCAACGAGTACACCACGCCGGCTTCGGCCGCGCGCCGGGCGAGCAGGGGGCCGCAAAAGGCATCGGCCTCCACGGTGACGTTGACCACGTGCTTGCCGTGGGCGAAGGCCTCCAGGCAGTGGTCGACCGCGGCGATGGGGTGGCCGGTGCATTCCACGATGACGTCGATGGCGGGGTGGCGCACCAGCGCCTGCCAGTCGTCGCCCACGTGGGTGGCGCCGGTGCGCAGGGCCTCCTCCAGCGAGGCGGCCTGCACGCGCCGCGGCTCCCAGCCCACCCGCGCCAGGTTGGCGCAGGCGGCGTCGGGCGACAGGTCGGCGATGCCCACCAACTGCACGCCGGGGGTGCGCGGCACCTGGGCCAGGTACATGGAGCCGAACTTGCCGGCACCGATCAGGCCGATGCGCACGGGCCGGCCTTCGGCCGCGCGCTGCCTCAGTTTGGCGTGCAGGTTCATCAGGCGGCCTGCTTCATCTCGTCGAAGGGCACCGAGGAGGTTTGCAGCGCGCTGGCCGGCAGGCCGTCCTTCCACGGCAGCTCCACCGGGTAGGGCTTGCGCAGGCAGTCGTCCGGCAGCATCTCGATGGGCCTGAAGTCGCGGTGCGCGATGAACTCGGGCCGCTTGAAGCGCCGGATGTGGTTGGACACCGCGCACAGGCTCAGGTAGACGCTCACGCGGTGCCAGGGCGACAGGTTGCTGCCGGAGGCGTGCACCAGGCAGCTGTGGAACAGGATCATGGAGCCGGCCGGGCCCTTGGGCGAGACGATGCCCCCGTTCTTGCCGCCGGCGCGCTCGACCAGCTTGCCGATCAGGTCGTTGTCGACGGTCCACAGCGGGTAGCTGGTGGTGGTGAGGTCGTGCCTGGCCTCGACCACGCCCTTCTTGTGGCTGCCGGGGATGAACATCAGCGGGCCGTTGTGCTCGTTGACGTCGTCCAGGAAGATGGCCACGTTCATCGCCCGCTCGGTGGGCATCATGTCGTCGTTGAGCCAGGTGCCGTAGTCCTGGTGCCACTGCCAGACGTCGCCCTCGAACGCGGCCTTGCCGTTGATCTTGAACTGGTGCATGTAGACCTGCTCGCCGAACAGGTCCATCACCGGCTGCACCATGCGCGGGTGCCGCGCCAGGCGGGCGAAGGGCTCGCTGACCATGTGCGCGGCGAAGTTGGTGCGCACCGCGTCGCTGCCTTTCTCGCGGATGTTGTAGGCCTCGCGCCGGCTGTACAGCCGCGGCACCTCGTCGGTCAGTGTGCGTGTCTCCTCGGGGCTGAACTGCCCCGGGAAGAACAGGTAACCGTCGCGGTCGAACTGCTCCAGCTGCTCTTGGGTCAATCTCATCGCTTGTCTCCTTCACCGGTCTTCAACACCATGCCCAGTCGGGCGGCCAGGTTGTCGCTGGCCTGCCGGCTGTGCTCCTCGACGAGGCGCGCCGCCGCGTCCCCGTCGCCTCGGGCGATCGCGCGGGCGATCGCCTCGTGTTCGTCCCACACCGCCTCGCGCTGGCGCTCCTCGCGCAGCACCGCGCCCATCACCCGGCGCAGATGCCGCCAGTGCAGCTGCGCGCTCTGGCCGATCAGCGGATTGCCGCTGGCGGCGTAGATGGCGTTGTGGAACGCCAGGTCGGCATCGATCATGGCCTGCACGTTGCGCCCGCGGGTGGCCTTGCGGCCCTGTTCGATCAGCCGCGGCTCCATGCGCCAGCGCTGCTGCGCCGCCAGCCGGGCCGCCAGCGCGTCCAGCGCGCCGCGCACCTGGTAGACCTGGGCGATCCAGGCCGGATCCAGCGGCGCCACCTGCACGCCGCGGCCGGGCGCGTCCAGCACGAAGCCGTCCTTCTTCAGCAGCCGCAGCGCCTGCAGCACCGGCTGGCGCGAGACCGCCAGCTGCTCGGCGATGTCTTCCTGCGTGATGCGCCCGCCCGGCGCCAGCGAGCCATCGCTGATGGCGTCGAGCAGGCGGCGGTAGACCTGCTCGACCAGGTCGGGCGCGGCATCGAGCTTGAGCAGGGTGGCGGGCATGGCGTGCGTCTCTGCGTACTGTATACAGAATACGAGCCAACGCAAAGCGCGGCCGTGCGACCATTTCGCAACCGAATGAAAGGACAAGGATGAGCGAGCACGATCCCGCCTGGCTGGACCGCATGTACAACAACCGCGCGCTGGTGCCCGGGCACGGCACACACCTGGCCCGCTGGGCCGACGCCTCCGCGAAGGTGCGCAGCCACTTCCCCGGCGAGTACGACATCCCCTACGGGCCCTCGGCTGGCCAGAAGCTAGACGTGTTCGCCGCCGCGCAGGCGCTCTCGCCGGTGCTGGTGTTCATCCACGGCGGCTACTGGCGCTCGCTGGACAAGAGCGACCACTCCTTCGTGGCGCCCACGTTCAACGAGGCCGGCGCCTGCGTGGTCATCCCCAACTACGACCTGTGCCCCGCGGTGACCATTCCCGAGATCGCACTGCAGATGGCGCGGGCGCTGGCCTGGACCTGGAAGAACGCGCCCACCTACGGCGGCGACCCGCGGCGCATCTCGGTGGTCGGCCACTCCGCGGGCGGCCACCTGGCCGCCATGATGCTGGCCTGCGACTGGCGGGCCTTCGATCCCGAGCTGCCAGCCGACGTGGCGCGCAAGGCGCTGTCCATCTCCGGCCTGTTCGAGCTGGAGCCGCTGCGGCACACGCCTTTCCTGAAGGACAGCTTGCGGCTGACGCAGGAGGACGCGCTGCGCGCCAGCCCGGCGTTCATGCCGGCGCCCACGGGCGCCACGCTGTACACCGTGGCCGGCGGCGACGAAAGCCCCGAGTTCCTGCGGCACAACCGCCTGATCCGCGAAGCCTGGGGCGAGGAGGTGGTGCCGGTGTGCGAGGAGCTGCCCGGCCTGAACCACTTCAGCGTGCTTGAGACGCTGGTGCAGGAGGATCAGCCGCTGCACCACGTGGCGCTGGACCTGCTCTGGCGGTAGCGGGCGCGTCTGCGCTCCTGCGGACGAGCCGGACCTGGGCGGCGGGTGGCCGACGCAGCGAAGTAAAGGAGGAGAAATGGGCGAAGCCCATTTCGGGGGACATGAGCGGAGTCGGCCACCCGTCGCCCGTAGCCCCGTGCCAACGCCAACGGCGCGGGCTACATCAGCAGGTGTTCGCCCGCGTTGTCCCCGCCCAGGATCACGTAGTTCACCTTGCGGATGTCCATCAGCTTGCGCCCGCCGGCGTAGCTGATGGAGGACTGGATGTCCTCCTCCATCTCGCGCAGGGTGTGGGCGAGCTTGCCCTTGACCGGCTCGAGGATGCGCTTGCCTTCCACGTGCTTGTACTCGCCCTTGTTGAAGTCCGAGGCGCTGCCGTAGTACTCCTTGAACAGCTTGCCGTCGACCTCGACGGTCTGGCCCGGCGACTCCTCGTGGCCGGCCAGCATGGAACCGATCATCACCAGGGTGGCGCCGAAGCGCACGCTCTTGGCGATGTCGCCGTGCTCGCGGATGCCGCCGTCGGCGATGATGGGCTTGGTCGCCACGCGGGCGCACCACTTGAGCGCCGACAGCTGCCAGCCGCCGGTGCCGAAGCCGGTCTTCATGCGGGTGATGCAGACCTTGCCCGGGCCGATGCCCACCTTGGTCGCGTCGGCCCCCCAGTTCTCCAGGTCGATCACGGCCTCGGGGGTGCCCACGTTGCCGGCGATGACGAAGCTGGCGGGCAGCTTGTCCTTGAGGTGGCGGATCATGCGCTGAACCGTGTCGGCATGGCCATGCGCGATGTCGATGGTCACGTACTCGGGCACCAGGCCCTCGGCGGCCAGCCGGTCCACCGTGTCGTGGTCCGGCTGCTTGACGCCCAGCGAGATCGAGGCGAACGCGCCCTGCGCATGCATGCTGCGCACGAACCCGACGTTGTCCAGGTCGAAGCGGTGCATCACGTAGAAGTAGCCGTTCTTGGCCAGCCACAGGCAGATGGGCTCGCTGACCACCGTCTTCATGTTGGCCGGCACCACCGGGATGCGGAAACTGCGGCCGCCCAGTTGCACGCCGGCGTCGCATTCGGACCTGCTTTCCACGCGGCATTTGCGCGGCAGCAGCAGGACGTTGTCGTAATCGAAGATTTCCATGACCAGGCTCCGGAATTCCGTTGTTGAACAGAGTGAGCGCTTGGACTGATGGCCCGGCCGTTTCCGCGCGCGGGGGCCGGAAACGAAAAACCGGGCCGCAATGCTTGGGCCCGGTGCTTGATTCTACTGCCCCGCCGGCAGCGGCGCACAGCGCGACTGCGCGATGGCCCGGATGCGGCCACGGGCATCCTCCACCCAGCCGACCACCCGCAGGCGCTCGGCCTGTGCGCCCTCGGGGATGGCCATGGGCCGGGACTCCATCAGGCGCTTCTGCTGCGCCTGGGTCGGCGGCCGCCGCAGGCTCCAGTCGGGCTGGAAGGCATTGCGCACCAGGTTGCGCTCCACCGGCGAGCCCTCGGTGCCGGGCGGCAAGGTTTCCACCAGCAGCAGCCAGGCCGTCCAGGGCGCGCGGCCGGCGGGCTTGAGCTCGATGGAGGTGCCGATGTAGTCGTTGAACGGCAGCCCGTGCGCGACCCGCAGCGTGCGGGCCGCCGCCACCAGCTTGTGCTGCGCGGTGTGGCCGGCCGTGGGCACGGCGCGCCCCAGCGCCTGCAGCCGGGGCAGCGCGTCGCGGCTGGCCACCACCGCCAGCGGCGCGTCCTCTCCCTTGCCACCGGGCACCACCCAGTCGATGGCCAGCTCGCGCGGGCCCGGCCGGGGCGTGGCGGGGTCGGCCCAGCAGCTGTCGCAGTCGGCGTTGATGAAGCGTTCCATCAGCGCCAGCGGCCGCGGCTGGCCGTCGCTGGAGCAGAACGACTGCGCGCGCGATCCGCCCGCGAACAGGGCGGCGGCCAGGCACAGGGCGAGCGGGGCGGATCGTGACATTTGCTTGCGGGGGCGCTTTCTACAATGCCGTATGTTCCCAGAACTCCAGGCAGCCGACTCGCCGCTGCTGCAGCACCTCAATCCCGAGCAGCGGGCGGCGGTGACGCTGCCCAACGAGCATGCCCTCATCCTGGCCGGCGCCGGCTCGGGCAAGACGCGCGTGCTCACTACCCGCATCGCCTGGCTGCTGTCCACCGGCCAGGTCTCGCCGGGCGGTGTGATGGCGGTGACCTTCACCAACAAGGCGGCCAAGGAGATGATGACCCGCCTGTCCGCCATGCTGCCGGTGAACGTGCGCGGCATGTGGATAGGCACCTTCCACGGGCTGTGCAACCGCTTCCTGCGCGCGCACTACAAGCTGGCCAACCTGCCGCAGAGCTTCCAGATCCTGGACACGCAGGACCAGCTGTCGGCGATCAAGCGCCTGATGAAGCAGCACAACGTCGACGAGGAGCGCTTCCCGGCCAAGGAGACGCAGTGGTTCATCGCCGGCTGCAAGGAGGACGGCCTGCGCCCCGGCGACGTCGAGGTGCGCAGCGAGGAGGACCGGCGCAAGGTCGAGATCTACCAGCTGTACGAGGAGCAGTGCCAGCGCGAGGGCGTGGTCGACTTCGGCGAGCTGATGCTGCGCAGCTATGAACTGATGCGCGACAACGGCCCCATCCGCGAGCACTACCAGCGGCGCTTCCGCCACATCCTGATCGACGAGTTCCAGGACACCAACCGGCTGCAGTACGCCTGGATCAAGATGTTCGCCGGGGATCCGACGGGAACCTCCGGTTCGTCCAACGCGGTGTTCGCGGTGGGCGACGACGACCAGAGCATCTACGCCTTCCGCGGCGCACGCGTGGGCAACATGGCCGACTTCGTGCGCGAGTTCCAGGTCGCGCACCAGATCAAGCTGGAGCAGAACTACCGCAGCTACAGCAACATCCTGGACTCGGCCAACGCGCTGATCAGCCACAACCGCACCCGCCTGGGCAAGAACCTGCGCACGGACCAGGGTCCCGGCGAGCCGGTGCGGGTGTACGAGGCGCCCACCGACCTGGCCGAGGCGCAGTGGATGGTGGAGGAGCTGCGCCACCTGGTGCGCGGCGAGGGCACCAGCGAGGGCATCCCGCGCCACGAGATCGCCATCCTCTACCGCAGCAACGCGCAGAGCCGGGTGATCGAGACCGCGCTGTTCAACGCCGCCGTGCCTTACCGGGTGTACGGGGGCTTGCGCTTCTTCGAGCGGGCGGAGATCAAGCATGCGCTGGCCTACCTGCGCCTGCTGGAGAACCCGCAGGACGACACCTCGTTCCTGCGGGTGGTGAACTTCCCGCCGCGCGGCATAGGCGCGCGCAGCGTCGAGCAGCTGCAGGACGCGGCCCGCGCCGCCCGCTGCTCGCTGCACGACGCGGTGAGCGCCACCACCGGCAAGGCGGGGGCCAACCTGGGCGCCTTCGTCGCCAAGATCGACGTGCTGCGCGAGCAGACGCAGAACCTGTCGCTGCGCGAGATCATCGATCTGGTGCTGCAGCACTCCGGCCTGGTCGAGCACTACAAGACCGAGCGCGAGGGTGCCGATCGCATCGAGAACCTGGAAGAACTGGTCAACGCCGCCGAGAGCTTCGTCACCCAGGAGGGCTTCGGCCGCGACGCCGTGGCGCTGCCGGTGGACGAGCTGCGCCAGTCGCCGGCCAGCCAGGGGCTGGATGCGAACCTGCCGCAGCTGAACGAGCCCGCGCCGGACTACGTCCCGCCCGATGCCGAGACCGGCGAGACGCTGTCGCCGCTGGCCGCGTTCCTGACCCACGCCGCGCTGGAGTCCGGTGACAACCAGGCCCAGGCCGGGCAGGACGCGGTGCAGCTGATGACGGTGCACTCGGCCAAGGGCCTGGAGTTCGACTGCGTGTTCGTCAGCGGCCTGGAGGAGGGCCTGTTCCCCAGCGAGCGCTCGATGTCCGACTACGAGGGGCTGGAGGAGGAGCGCCGGCTGATGTACGTGGCCATCACGCGCGCCAGGAAGCGGCTGTACCTGAGCTATTCGCAGACGCGGCTGCTGCACGGCCAGACCCGCTACAACATCAAGAGCCGCTTCTTCGACGAGCTGCCCGAGCACGCGCTCAAGTGGCTCACGCCCAAGAACCAGAACTTCGGCGGCTCGGCCTTCGGTTTCGGCTCGGGCTATCCCAGCACGCGGCACGCGGGCGGCGGCTTGCCGCGCGACCTGGCGCCCGGCCACTTCGCCAGCCCGCCGGTGCCGGCGCAGAAGGCCGCGCCCTCGCACGGCCTGCGCTCGGGCATGCAGGTGTTCCACGCCAAGTTCGGCGAGGGCACGGTGCTGATGCTGGAGGGCTCGGGCGACGACGCGCGCGCCCAGATCAACTTCCCGCGGCACGGCATCAAGTGGCTGGCCCTGTCGGTGGCCAAGCTCACGCCCGTGGCCTGAGCGGACGCAGCGGAAAGGAAAGCCTCAGTCGCCCATGCGCTGCCACTGCGCCTCGGGCAGGGCGGCCAGGAAGGCCTGCACGGCGGGCAGGGCGCCGTGCGCGGCCGCCCACTCCAGGTGGTCGCGCAGGAACATGCGCTTGGCCAGGGCGGCGGTGGACCGCCACTCGGCCGCGCCGACCGGCGGCAGCGGGGGCTGGGTGCCGGCCCGGGCGGCGGCCGCCAGCAGCAGCTGGTACAGGCGCGCCCAGGGGGCGGGCAGGGGGCAGACCCGGTTGCCCGCGCGTGCCAGCTGCAGCACCTCGGGCAGGCCGGCAGCGGCGGAAGGTGGCGCGTTCGGCACCGGCTCCAGTGCGCCGGGCAGGGTCATGGGCTCGGTGGTCGGGTACACGTCGTCGCCTGCCTGCAAGGCCTCGAACTCGGCCCAGCCGGAGTCCGGGCTGCGCTCGACCGCCCGGGGCGCGGGGATGGCGTCGCCGGGGAGGTAGGGCTCGCCCCCGCCGGGGCGCGAAGGCTTCTGGCTGTTCATGCGGCAGCCGGGTTTGTACCGCAGAGCTGCCGCACCGCCAAACGGCGGGCGCCATGCCCCCATGCGCCGGTTTGTCAACACCCGGATGGGTGGGCGCGGCGCCGTCAGCGCAGGCCCTGCGCCGTCTGCTGGTCGGCCAGCAGGTCGGCCAGCCGGCGCGCCACGGTCTCCAGCGCCACGGGCTTGGCCAGCACCACGGTGCGCTGGCTGCCCAGGCCGGCCGCGGCGGCGCTGTAGCCGGTCACCACGATGGCGGGCACCTGCGGGCGGCGCTCCCGCAGGCGCAGCAGCATGTCGCGGCCGTTCATGCGCGGCATGGTCAGGTCGGTGATCACCGCGTCGGCCGGGTCGCGTTCGTCCGCCGCCAGCCCCATCAGGCCGTCGTTCGCCACCGTCACGCGGTAGCCGGCGTCCTCCAGGTAGGCCTGGAACAGGAAGGTGAGCTCCTGCTCGTCGTCCACCACCAGCACGTGCCGCATGCGTCAACCCTCCTGCCCGGCCGGCGCGGGCGTGCGGCCGAGCGCGGTGCGGATGGACTCGGCCAATTCATTGCGGCGGTAGGGTTTGCCCAGCACCGCCATCGACGGGAGCTGGGCGCCCTGGGATGCCAGTTCGTCCATGTAGCCGGTCGTCAGCAGCACGGGCAAGCCCGGCTGGCGCTGGCGCACGCGTTCGGCCAGCTGCAGCCCGTTCATGCCGCCGGGCATGATCACGTCGGTGAACAGCAGGTCCACCCCACCGGCATGCGCCAGCAGGTCCAGCGCCTCCTCGCCGCTGGAGGCCGCCAGCACCTGGTAGCCCAGCGAGCGCAGGTAGTGGTCGGCCACCTGGCGCACGTCCTCGCTGTCTTCCACCAGCAGGATGGTCGCGGTGTCCGGTCCGGTCCGAACCGCCGGCATGGCGGGCGGCGCGGCGCCCGCCGCGCGGTCCTGCGCCACGGGGAAGATCATGCGAACGGTGGTGCCGCGCTCCGGCGCGCTGTCGATCTCCAGCCGGCCGTGCGACTGCTGCACGAAGCCGTGCACCATGGCCAGCCCCAGGCCGGTGCCGGGCTCCTTGGTCGTGAAGAAAGGCTCGATGGCGCGGCGCCGCACCTCGGATGTCATGCCGCGGCCCTGGTCGGCCACCCACAGCACCACGCAGCCGCCGGCCGGCAGCGGGTGCGCGTCGGTGCGCCGCGCGTCCTGCACGACGGAGGTGCCCACCGTGGCGCGGCCGCCCTGCGGCATGGCGTCGCGGGCGTTGATCACCACGTTCAGCAGCGCCATCTGCAGGTGCGTCGGATCCACCACGCAGGCCGGCAGGCCCGGATGCAGGTCCAGCTGCAGCTCCACCTGCCCGCCCATGCTGCGCACCAGCATCTCGCTGAATTCCACCACCAGGGTGTTGAGGTTGACGCGCCGGGGATCGAGGCGCTGCTTGCGGGCGAACGTCAGCAGCTGCTGCGTGAGGCAGCCGCCCTTGTGGGCGGCCCGCGAGGCGCGTTCGATGGCGCTTTCCAGGACCGGATGGCCCGCCGCGTGGTGCGCGGCCAGTTCCAGGTTGCCCGAGATCGCCTGCAGCAGGTTGTTGAAGTCGTGCGCCAGGCCGGCGGTGAGCTGGCCGATCGCCTCCATCTTCTGCGCCTGGCGCAGCGACTGCTCGGACATGCGCCGCCGGGTGATGTCCATCTGCGAGGAGGACCAGTGGATCAGCCGGCCCCGGCTGTCAAAGATGGGGCCGATGAACAGCGCATTCCAGAACGGCGTGCCGTCGGCCTTGTAGTTGAGGATGTCCACCGCCACCGCTCGCTGCTCGGCCAGCGCCGTGCGGATCTCGGCCACCGTCTCCGAGTCAGTTTCCGGGCCCTGCAGGATGCGGCAGTTGCGGCCCAGCACCTCGGCCTCCTCGTAGCCGGTCATGTCGAGGAAGGCGTCGTTGACGAAGGCAATCGGGTTGTCCGGCTGGTGCGGGTCCGTGACCACCATGGGCATGCGCGTCATTTCCACGGCGGCGAAGAACAGGTTGCCGGTCGCGGGAACGCCCGCGCCTTGTCCCTCGCGCTCGGTGTCCAGCTGTGGCTGGTCGGTGTCGTTGTTCTTGCGGCCTGTGGCCATCCGGCGTTCCCCGGGGGCCCCATGGGAAGGCCCCTGTGTTGGCGCTTGCGCAGCGCAGCGCACAAGCTTAAAGGCGCAGGGGGGCCTGCGGACGTTGCGGACGGGTCGGAAGCTTAACGCTGTGTAACGCCCGCCCAGCGCGCGTCAGCTGCCGCTGCCGTCGCGCAGGCCCTTCCTGCCGGACAGCTGCCAGGCTGTGCGCTGGCCGACCAAGCCGGCCAGCTGCTCGATTTCCTCATCCGTGTGGTTGATCGGCTGCGCCGGTAGCAGCAGCCGGCCGCCCCGCGGCTGCGCCTCGGCCCAGAACGACTGGTGGTACTCGGCGCGCGACTGCCTGCGCTCGGCTCCTGCGGCCAGGTCCACCGTGCCATGGCAGTTGCAGAAATAGCTGCGCAGCTCCTGCCCGGGCAGCACCTCGGCATACATGCCGGTGCCGCGGATGGCGGCGCTCAGCGTGGGCGTGACGATCTGCCGGCCGGCGCCGCGGCCGCCCCAGACGCCGGCCACGCCGCCGGCCTGCAGGCGCAGCACGCTCACCGCGTTCAGCGTGGCGCCGCGCTCCACCTTCAGGCGCGAGTTCTGCCGCACCAGCAAGGAGGTGCTGCCGATCACGAACACCAGCGTGGCGCCAGGCCCGGTCTCCACGCTGTCCCCGGTCTGGATGGTGCCTTCGGGCCGCAGCGCGGCGCCGTTGACCAGCGCCTCGCCCGCCAGCTCGACCACGTTGCCGCGCTGCTGGGCCTGCGCGGCGGACCAGCCGCCCAGCGCGCTCCAGGCGGCCGCGGCGCCCAGGAAGCTGCGGCGCCGGAACCAGAGGACTTCACAGGCGCTGCGGCCTTGCAGGTGGTGATGGGTCATGAGGGCTCCGCGTCGGTGGTGGTGGCGGGCGGGGTTTCGTCGGCCGTGAAGCTGTCGCGGAAGGTGAAGTAGATGGAGGCGGAGAACATGGCCGCCAGCAGCAGCGCCGCGGGCATGATCACGGCCTGGGCCGCGCCGCTGCCGCCGATCAGCGCGCCCAGCACGCCGAACAGCGAGGTGGCGCCCAGGAACACCGCCAGCCAGCCCAGGCCGTACACCAGGTGGGCGCCGAAGTTGCGCAGCACCGCGACAGCGCTGAAGAACAGGCTCTTGACCGGCGACACGCCGTGCCAGTGCACCAGGGCCGGGGCATGCCAGAACATCAGGAACAGCGGCGTGTGCAGCAGCAGCGCCACCAGCGTGGCGACGTCCATGCGGCCCGCGTCCGCCACCCCGGGCCGGCCGGCGATCAGGGCGCCCAGCGCGGTGGCCAGCATGGAGCCGGCGGTGTAGATCGCGCCCAGCACCAGCATGGCCCGCGCGCGCTGGCGGCCGGCGCGAAAGGCACTCAGCAGCACCGAAGGCATGGGGAAGCGGCCGCGGGCCGCCTCGGCCGTGGCGGCCATCAGGCCCAGGGTGGCGGCGGGCACCAGCATGCCGCCGATGAGGACGCCGAGCACCGGCACCTGCGACACCAGGATGACCGACACCATGTACAGGAAGAACAGCCCGGCCAGGGCCAGCGGCTGCCTGAAGAAGGTGCGGATGCCGAGCTTGACCCATTGCAGGCCCGTGCGCGCGGGAACGACGTTGAGCTTCATGGGATGCAGGCGGTGAGCGGGCAGGCGACGCGCTGGCGCAGCACCCGTTCGAAGTGCGCGGGATCGTGCGGCTGCAGCAGGGCGGCCTGGCGCGGGAGATGGAGGTCCCACAGACGCGAGACCCAGAAGCGCAGCGCGCCGGCGCGGGCCATGGCGGGCAGCAGGCGGCGCTCGGCCCAGGACAGCGGCCGGCGCGCGGCGTAGGCCTGCAGGAAGGCCCGTGCGCGCTCGGGCACGTGGGCGCCCGTGGGCAGATGGACGCACCAGTCGTTCAGGCACACCGCGATGTCGAACAGCCAGGTGTCGACGCCGGCGAAGTAGAAGTCGAAGAAGCCGGTGAGCACCGGCCCGGCCTCGCCCTGCTCGAACATCACGTTGTCGCGGAACAGGTCGGCGTGGATGGGGCCGCGCGGCAGGGCGGCGTAGGCGGCGCTTTCGGCCACGTGGTTCTGGAAGGCCAGCTCGCTGCGCAGCAGGGCCGCCTGCGCGGCGTCGACGTGCGGCAGCACCACCGGCACGGTCTGGTTCCACCAGGCCAGGCCGCGCAGGTTGGGCTGTTGCCGTGCGTAGTCGCGCGCGGCCAGGTGCATGCGCGCCAGCATGTCGCCCACGGCGGCGCAGTGCCCGGCGCCGGGCGCGAGCTCGCTGGCGCCGCGCAGCCTGTCCACCAGCGCCGCCGGCTTGCCGCACACGGTGTGCAGGATGTCGCCGTCGCCGTCGGACTGCGGATCCGGCACGGGGATGCCGCGCAGCGCCAGGTGCTTCATCAGGTGCAGGTAGAACGGCAGCTGCTCGTGCGTCAGCCGCTCGAACAGCGTCAGCACCCAGTCGCGCCGCTGCCCGTCCTGCTGGCTGGTGACGAAGTAGTTGGTGTTCTCGATCCCGCCCTGGATGCCGCGCAGCTCGACGAGCTCGCCCAGGCGCAGCGCGGCCAGCAGCCGGCTCGCCTCCTCGGCGGGGACTTCGGTGAAGACGGCCATCGGGTCGGCTAGAAGCGCAGCACGTTCCAGAAGCGCTGGCCGCCGGCGCTGGACAGGCCCTCGCGACTGTCGGCCGGGCGCGTGCGCGACAGCGGCGCGGCCTGCACCTCGTACTCGGGCACGTCCGCCTTGGGCTGCACCACGATGCTCTGGGTCTGGCCGCCGTAGCGCACCTCGTCGATGCGGCTGCCCGCGTCCTCGTGCCGGATGCGCTCGATCTTCTGGTTGCGGCGGCCCTCCAGCTGCTCCGATTCTTGTAGCGCCCGGGCCGAGGTGGGCGCGGGCTGCGGGCCGGCCGGAGCCGGCGCCTGGGCCGTCGCGGCGGTGGCGGCCAGCAGCAAGGGCAGGAGCAACAGAAGGTGACGCATGGCCGGATTGTAGGCAGGGCGCGGCAGGCACAATCGGCGCCATGAGCGAGCCCCTGAGCGAGTCCCCGGACGAAGAACAAGCCCCGGCGGCGCAGGCGCCGGAAGGCGCCGGCCCCAAGGTGCTGCTGCTGGTCGACGGCTCCAGCTACCTGTACCGCGCCTTCCACGCCATGCCCGACCTGCGGGCCGTGCCGGGCGACCCGGGCAGCCCGGCCACCGGCGCCATCCGCGGCATGATCAACATGATGCAGAAGCTGCGGCGCGACGTGCGCGCCGACTACGCGGCCTGCGTGTTCGACGCGCCGGGCAAGACCTTCCGCGACGACCTGTACCCCGGCTACAAGGCCAACCGCTCGGCCATGCCGGACGACCTGCGCGCGCAGATCGAGCCCATCCACGAGGTGGTGCGCCTGCTGGGGTGGAAGGTGCTGAACGTGCCGGGCGTGGAGGCCGACGACGTGATCGGCACGCTGTCGTGCATGGCCACCGAGCGCGGCATCCACACCGTGATCTCCTCGGGCGACAAGGACCTGAGCCAGCTGGTCAACGACCACGTCAAGGTCATCGACACCATGAACGACAAGGTGCGCGACGTGGCCGGCGTGGAGGCGGAGTTCGGCGTGCCGCCGCGGCTGATGGTGGACTACCAGGTGCTGGTGGGCGACTCGGTGGACAACGTGCCGGGCGTGGACAAGGTCGGGCCCAAGACGGCGGTCAAGCTGCTGCAGGAGTACGGCTCGCTGGACGCCCTGGTCGAGCGCGCGGCCGAGGTCAAGGGCGCGGTCGGCGAGAACCTGCGCAAGGCCCTGCCTTGGCTGCCCACCGGCCGCGAGCTGCTGACCATCCGCAAGAGCTGCGACCTGAGGGACCACATCCCCGGCCTGCCCGAGCTGGAGGACATCGTCATCGGCGGCCAGGACACGGAAAAGCTCAAGGCCTTCTACGAGCGCTACGGCTTCAAGGGGCTGGCGCGGCAGCTGGAGGAGCATGCCGTGCCGCCCGAGCTGATCGAGGAGCACCGCAGCAAGAAGAAGGTCGGCCCCGGGCCGGGGCCGGGCGGGCTGTTGCAGGAGCCCGACCTGACGGGCCTGTCGCAGGTGACCAACCTGCAGTACGACACCCTGCTGGACTGGGAGCAGTTCGAGGCCTGGCTGGCGAAGATCGAGGCGGCGGACCTGGTGGCCGTGGACACCGAGACCAGTTCGCTGGACGAGATGCGGGCCGAGATCATCGGCCTGTCGTTCAGCACCGAGCCGGGCGTGGCCGCCTACGTCCCGCTGGCCCACAGCTATGCCGACGCGCCGCCGCAGCTGCCGCGCGAGGAGGTGCTGGCGCGCCTGAAGCCCTGGCTGGAGGACCCGGGCAGGAAGAAGCTGGGCCAGCACGTCAAGTACGACCGCCACGTCTTCGCCAACCACGGTATCGAGGTGCGCGGCTACGCGCACGACACCATGCTGCAAAGCTACGTGCTGGAGGTGCACAAGCCACACGGGCTGGCCAGCCTGGCCGAGCGCCACCTGGGGCGCAGCGGCATCGACTACGAGACCATCGCCGGCAAGGGCGCGCACCAGATCCCGTTCAGCCAGGTGGCCATCGACAAGGCGGCCGAGTACTCCTGCGAGGACTCGGACCAGACGCTGGACGTGCACCTGGCGCTGTGGCCGCGGCTGGAGCAGGACGGCAAGCTGCGCTTCATCTACGAGCTGGAGATGCAGTCCAGCGAGACGCTGTTCCGCATCGAGCGCAACGGCGTGCTGATCGACGCCGCCACCCTGGCCCGGCAGAGCGCCGAGCTGGGCCAGCGCATCCTGCAGCTCGAGCGCGAGTGCCACGAGCTGGCCGGCCAGCCGTTCAACCTGGGCAGCCCCAAGCAGATCGGCGAGATCTTCTTCGGCAAGCTGGGCCTGCCGGTGGTGAAGAAGACGCCCTCCGGCGCGCCCAGCACCGACGAGGAGGTGCTGGAGAAGCTGGCCGAGGACTTCCCGCTGCCGGCCAAGGTGCTGGAGCACCGCAGCCTGTCCAAGCTCAAGGGCACCTACACCGACAAGCTGGCGCAGATGGCGCATCCGCGCACCGGCCGCGTGCACACGCATTACGCCCAGGCCGTCGCGGTCACCGGCCGGCTGTCCAGCAACGAGCCCAACCTGCAGAACATACCGGTCAAGACGGCCGAGGGCCGGCGCGTGCGCGAGGCCTTCGTCGCGCCGCCCGGCCACCTGATCGCCAGCGCCGACTACAGCCAGATCGAGCTGCGCATCATGGCCCACCTGAGCGAGGACCCGGCGCTGCTGCGCGCCTTCACCGAGGGCCTGGACGTGCACCGCGCCACCGCGGCCGAGGTGTTCGGCGTGCCGCCCGACCAGGTCACCAGCGAGCAGCGCCGCTACGCCAAGGTGATCAACTTCGGCCTGATCTACGGCATGAGCAGCTTCGGCCTGGCGCGCAACCTGGCCATCGACAACCAGGCCGCCAAGAACTACATCGAGCGCTACTTCCAGCGCTATCCCGGCGTCAAGAACTACATGGACGAGACGCGCCTGGCGGCCAAGAGCAAGGGCTACGTGGAGACGGTGTTCGGGCGGCGCCTGTACCTGCCGGAGATCAACTCACCCAACGGCCCGCGCCGCGGAGGCGCCGAACGCGCGGCCATCAACGCGCCCATGCAGGGCACGGCCGCCGACCTGATCAAGCTGTCCATGGTGAAGGTGCAGGAGGTGCTGGACGCGCAGCGGCGCCGCACCAAGATGATCATGCAGGTGCACGACGAACTGGTGTTCGAGGTGCCCGAGGACGAGGTCGAGTGGGTGCGCGGCGAGATCCCGCGTTTGATGGCCGGCGTGGCGGAGCTGCGCGTGCCGCTGCTGGCGGAGATCGGGTTGGGGGAGAACTGGGAGAAGGCGCACTGAATCCCGGATCACCCACACCTCACCGAGCGCACGCGCTCGAAGTCGCCCACCTCCAGCGTCAGCCGGGAGCGGTTGGCATCCTGGGTGACCGCGTCACCCGGCCGGATGATGCGCACGCTGGCCGCACCCGCGCGCTGCTGCGCCTGGGCGGCCAGCGCGTCGTCGGCGATCCGGGCGACGGCATACTGCGCCGCGGCGGCGTTGCAGCCGGCGCCGGCGCCGGACACGCGGGCCGGGTTGGACGCCGAGACCGACGGCAGGTAGGGATCACGGGTGCAGGCGGCCAGCAGCATGGCGGCAGTGGCAGCGGCGACGACAAGGCATCGTGCGGACATGGCAGGTCTCTCCTTCTTCGCGGTGGCGGTGGGCCACCCGGCCTAGGCTAGCCCGGCTTCAAGCTCGGCCTTGTCGGACATTGCCGCCAACGCGGCGCCGCCAGCTCAGCCGCAGGTGATGCGCACGATGTTGCCCATCGGGTCCACCTCCAGGTTCAGGCGCTGGGCCATGGGCGGGTCCGTGTCGGGGCGGCCGGCGCGCGTCATGCGCACCGACTCGGCCCCCGCGGCAGCGCCTGCCCGCTCGGCCAGGACGTCGCTGTAGGGGTAACCCAGGGCGCCGCGTGCCGCGGCCGCATTGCAGCCGGCGACGCGGGGTGCGGGCGCCGGGGACGCAGCCGCCGGCGCCGCCGGAACGGCGGCGGGCGGCGCCGGAACGGGCGCGGGCACCGGGGAAGCCGCCGGGGGCGCGGCAGGCATCGGGGAAACGGCCCCGGGCGGCGCCGTTGCGGGTGCCGGCATCGTGCCGCCGGCCGGACCCTGCTGGGCGCAGCCGGCCAGGACCAGCAGGCCCGCCGCAGCGGCCAGGCGGCTCAGGGGGACGACCCGCCTGCTCATGACTTCTCCGACCACAGCACGCCGCCGGTGGCCCAGTCGTGCCGCCGGATGTCGTACAGCAGGATGTCGACCGACTCGGGCTTGCTGCCCAGGGTCTCGACGACCGCCTGGGTCAGGGCCTGGACCAGCTGCTTCTTCTGTTCCGGCGTGCGGCCTTCCATGAGTTCTACGCGCAGGGTGGGCATGGCTTCTCCTTGTGGGCAAAGTGGGGACAGCCGCGATTGTGCCGATGTCCGAGCACCGGACGGGCCCGGGCTTTGTGCCTAGACTCGCCGGTTTTCCACCACCGGAGACCTTTGCGATGCTGACCGATGATTTGAGGAAAGACTTCGACTCCCTGCTGCCGGGGCGATCCACGGAGCAGGGCGCCACGCGCCGCACGGCCCTGAAGGCCGCACTGGGGGTGGGCTATGCGGCGGCGGCTGCGCCCATCATGGCGCAGACGGCCGTCCGGACCCCGGCCGAGGGCCTGACCGCCGGCATGGTCGGCTACGAGGTGGGCGGCTTCCAGGTGCCGGCCTACCGCGCCCAGCCGGCCGGCCGCACCGGGCTGCCGGTGGTGCTGGTGGTGCAGGAGATCTTCGGCGTGCACGAGTACATCCAGGACACGGCGCGGCGCTTCGCCAAGGCCGGCTACCTGGCCATCGCCCCCGAGCTGTACGCGCGCCAGGGCGATGCGTCCAAATACACCGAGATCCCCAAGCTGCAGGCCGAACTGGTGTCCAAGGTGCCGGACGCGCAGGTCATGGCCGACCTGGACGGCGCGCTGAAATGGGCGGCCGCCAACGGCGGCGACGTCTCCAAGGCCGGCATCACCGGCTTTTGCTGGGGCGGCCGCATCACCTGGCTGTACGCGGCGCAGGGGCCGGTCAAGGCGGGCGTGGCCTGGTACGGCCGGCTGGTGGGCAGCGCCGGCGAGCTCACGCCGCGGCACCCGGTGGACGTGGCCGCGCAGCTCAAGGCGCCCGTGCTGGGCCTGTACGGCGGCGCCGACACCGGCATCCCGCTTGACACGGTTGATAAGATGAAGACCGCCCTGACCGCAGGCTCCCCGGCGGCCAAGGCCTCGCAGTTCGTCGTGTACCCCGACGCGCCGCACGCCTTCCATGCCGACTACCGGGCCAGCTTCCGCCAGGGGCCGGCCGAGGATGGGTGGAAGCGCGCGCTGGCGTGGTTCAAGGCGCACGGCGTGGCCTGAGGCAAGCGGCTGGGAGGGCGCGAGAGAACAACCACCACGAGGAGCCGCCCACCGGGCGGCTTTTTGCTTATTTGGCGCTGCGGGTGCGCACAGCTCCGCGCGGACAGCGATGACCTTGTTAGCGATCGTGATCGCCACCCTGGTGGCCGGCATCGGCAGCGTGTGGCTGGCGGCCGCCCTGATGGGCCTGGGCGTGCGCCGCGGCGGCGAGGCCGGCGGCGTCGTCGACTCGCAGCACCTGCTCAGCCTGGCGGCCGGCGCGCTGCTGGCCACCTCGTTCATGCACCTGCTGCCCGAGGCCTTCGAGAGCGATGCCGGCGCGCACGACCTGTTCGCGGTGCTGCTGGTCGGCCTGGTGTTCTTCTTCCTGCTGGACAAGGCCGAGCTCTGGCACCACGGCCATGAGCACCACCACCACCGGCATGGCACCGAGGGGCAGGGCCACGACCACCACCACGACCACGCGCATGCGCATGCGCCGCGCTCGGGCGCCTGGGCCGTTCTCACCGGCGACAGCGTGCACTGTTTCGGCGACGGCATCCTGATCGCCTCGGCCTTCATGGCGGACCTGCGGCTCGGGCTGGTGGCCGCGGTCTCGGTGCTGGCGCACGAGGTGCCGCACCATATCGGCGACCTGGTGGTGCTGCGCATGACCAGCCGCAACCGGCGCGCGGCGGTGCTCAAGGTATCCATGGCCGGCGCGGTGACCGCGCTGGGCGGCCTGGTCGGCTGGTGGCTGGTGGACCGGCTGGAATCCTGGCTGCCGTACTTCCTGGCTGTGGCCAGCAGCAGCTTCATCTACGTCGCGCTGGCCGATCTGATCCCACAGCTGCAAAAGCGCCTGGGCGCGCGCCAGACCGCCACCCAGGTGACCTGGCTGCTGGCCGGCATCGCGCTGGTCACGGTGGTCAGCGGGCTGGGCCACGCCCACTAAAGGGGCGCGCCGGCTTCAGTGGCGCCAGTGGTTGTTGGGGCGGCGATCGAAGCGGTTGGGGACGCCGTCGCCGTCCCGGTCACGGTCGTAGCGGTTGGGGATGCCGTCGCGGTCCTGGTCGCGGCGCAACCCATGGCCGTGGCCGTGGCCGGGTCCATAGGCGTAGCCGGGCTGCACGTAACCATGGCCCGGCCGCACGTAGCCGTAGCCGGGATGCCCGTACACCGGCTGCGGCGCGCGCCAGTGGCCGGCGACCCACACCTGCTGGTAGCCGTTCCACTGCCAGTGTCCCGGCACCCAGAGCGGGGCCGGCGCGACATGGCGCGGATGCGCCGTCTGGCCGATCTGCACGTGCACCCTGGTGCTGGCCGCCGCCGGCAGGCTGGCCAGGCCGAACCAGGCGGCGGCGGCCGCCGAACCGATGAACCACGCTGTCTTTTTCATGGCGCACTCCTGAAGGCTGTGCCTCATCTTCCTGCGCCGGCGTAAAGCGGGGCCTGCGGTGTTGCGAAGCGCAGGTAAAGAAACCGCATGTTTCGCAATGCTGCGCCTGTCTACACGGTTGGGGCCTTGTCCGACACCCCGCGCGGAAAGCCGGTCCTAAGGTGGACGCGTGCCGGGCTTGAGCAGCCCGCATCCATGCACGACAGGACATTGAACAGGAGATCAGCCATGGCATCACGCGAGTGGGACGACCGCGATCCGCAGCAGGAGCGCTGGGGCGGCGATCAGCAAGGCCGGCAGCAGCCGCGGCAGCCAGGCGGCCAGAACGAGTGGCAGCAGGGTGGCTGGGGCGGCAACGAGTCTTCGCGCGGCGGCCAGGCCCAGGGCGGCTGGAGCCCTCAGGGCGGAGGCCCGCGCGGCGGCAGCCAGCGCTCGGGCGAGTTCGGCTCGCCGCAGTCCGGCGGCTATGGCGGCTACGGCGGCGGCAACGAAAGCCACGGCTACGGGCGGGGTGCCGCCGGTCCGGACTATGGCGGCGGCCAGGGCCGCGGCGGCGAGCACGGCTGGAGCGGCGGCGAGTTCGGCGGCCAAGGCGGCTACGGCGGCCAGGGCTACGGCCAGCAGGGCCACGGCGGCCAGGGCGCCTGGGGCGGCCAGCACAGCGGCGGCTGGGGCGGCCAGCCCTCCGGCCCAGATTACGGCGGCCAGGGCTATGGTGGCCAGCAAGGCCACGGCGGGCAGCAGGGCGGCTACGGCGCCGGCTTGGGCCAGCCGGGCGGCCGGGGCTATGGTCAGACGGGCAGCCAGGGCGGCGACTACGGCGGCATGGCCGGCGACAGCAGCCGCGGCGGCATGGGCGGCTATGGCCAGGGGCAGGGCGGCTACGGCGGTGGCGCGGGCACGGGCCTGAGCAGCCAGGGCGGCTTCGGCGGCATCCCCCAGTCGCCCGGCGGCATGCAAGGCTACGGCGGCCAGGGCTACGGCCAGACCCAGGGGTACGGCAGCCACGGCGCGCCGCACCACGACCACGACTACCACCAGTGGCGCGAGGAGCAGCTGCGCAACCTGGACAACGACTACCACTCCTGGCGCCAGGAGCGCTACAAGAAGTTCTCCGACGAGTTCAACCAGTGGCGCTCCAGCCGGGCCAAGCAGAGCGGCACCGAGCACAGCACCACGGGCGGCAACTTCGGCCCGGCAGGCGGCGCCACCGGCTCCTCGGGCGCGGACTCCGACCGCGGTGACTTCGGCACCACCGGCACCAGCGGCAGCACCACGCTGCACGGCTCCAGCGGCATGGGGGCGGCCGGCACCACCATGACCGGCGCGCCCGGCAGCGGCGGCGGTGTCAGCGGCACCAGTACCGGCACCGGCGGCTCGACGAGCGGCACGGGCGGGTCCTCCCCTTCTTCTTCCAAGAACCGATAACCCTCTTTTTTCCAAAAGGAACGACCATGAACAGCAAACGCCTCACCCACTGCGCAGCCGCCGTCCTGGCGCTGGGCCTGTCCCTGGGCACCGCCTGGGCCCAGAGCTCCTCGTCGGGCACCTCGGCCGGCGGCGCCGGCACCGGCTCGTCGGCCAGCGGCGGCGCCGCGGCGCCGCGGGCACAGCCCGGCACCGGCGCCCGCAACGACCCCGCCAGCAAGGACAAGAGCGAGCAGCTGGCCCGCGCCGACCGCAAGTTCATCGAGGATGCCGCGGCCAGCGGCATGTTCGAGGTGCAGGCCGCGCAGCTCGCGGTGACCAAGGCCAGCAGCCCCGCGGTCAAGGACTACGCCAGCATGCTGGTGGACCACCACAGCGCCGCCAACAACGAGCTGATCCAGATGGCCAACAGCAAGGGGGTCGAGCTGCCGCCGGCGCCGCCGCGCAGCATGCGCAAGCAGGTCGAGGACATGGGCAAGAAGAGCGGCCAGGAGTTCGACCGCGACTTCGTCCGCACGGTGGGCATCAAGGCGCACGAGAAGGACGTCAAGATGTTCCAGAAGGCCAGCCAGGACGCCAAGGACCCGCAGCTCAAGGCCTGGGCCGCCAAGACCCTGCCCACCCTGCAGCAGCACCTGGCGCAGGCGCAGAAGCTGCCGCAGGCCGGCCGCGGCAATGGCGGCGATGCCGCCCGCATGGGCAACACCAGCGGCGGCGGCGCGGCCACCGGCAACACCGGCGGCGGGGCAGCCACGGGCAGCACCGGCACCACCGGAGCCAACAAGACGGGCAGCTGATCGCACGCCCGTGACCACAGGGCCGCAGCGCCTGTCCATTGCCTGGACCCGGGCCGTCGCGACGGCCTGGGCGCTGGCCTGCGGGCCGTCGCTGGCGGAGACCGAGGCCGAATACGCCACGCCGCCGGTCGGCGGCCGCCTGCTGCCGCCCAACGTGCGCGGCGCCTTCCCGCCGGGATGGCCGCAGCCGGTCCGGCTGCCTCCTTCACCGGCGGTGACGCCGCGGCCGCAAGCGGCGGCTCTTCCCGCCGGGCGTGCCGCGGCGCCGCGCCAGCCTGCCGCGCCTCGGCCCGCGCCGGCCGTCACCGTCCCCTACGCCCCCGAAGCCATGCGCACCGTGGCGCGGCTGGCGCCGGACCGGCTGCGCGAGCGCGGCTTTCTGCAGGCGGCGGCTGCCGCCGCGCGCTTCGAGCTGGAGGCACTCAGGCTAGCCGCGGGCCGGACGCACGATCCGGTGCTGCGCGGGCACATCGCCGCGTCGGCTGCCGAAGGGGAGGCCGTGCTGCGGGACCTGGCGCGCCTGCTGCATGCGCGCGGCATGGCCTTGCCCATGCTGGACGATGCCCATCGCCGGCTGCTGACCCGCCTGGGCAAGCTCTCGGGCGCCGGCTTCGACCGCGAGTACCAGCAGCAGGTGTCGCTGGGGCTGGGGCGCGAGATGCTGCGCGGCTACCAGCGCGCCGGCGCTGCCGTCACCGAACCGGCCTTGCGGTCCTGGGTGCAGGCGCGGCTGCCCGTGATGCAGGCACGCCTGGCCGCGGCCGAGCGCATCGCCACGGGCGAGGGCCAGGCCGTGCTGCGCGCCAGCGCCACCACCGGCCGGGCAGTCCCTACCGCGGCTGCGCCGAGTAGCCGGTGACCCGCCAGCGGCCGTCCGGCTCGCGGACGGTGGTCACCAGCTCCTGCACCTGCCGCTGGTCGAACCGGGTGTTGAACTTGACGCTGACGTAGTCGCCGGCCGGCCGGCCCTCGAGCTGGGTGCGGTAGATCGTCTCGGCGGGCGTGCGCTCGACCAGCGTGCCCAGGGGCTCGCGCACCTTGGGGATGCCGTCCATCCAGGCCGACAGCGGCACCGCCGAGCGGAACATGCCGGCCGACGTCTCCCAGGCCGTCCCCCAGTCCTTGCGGTCCAGCAGCAGCAGCCAGCCGGCCGCCGCCGTGCGGCCGGCATCCTCCTTCTGCGGGTCGCCCTTGGCCGGCGCCGCCTCGCGCGCCGGCGCGGCAGGCTGGGGCCGTGCGGCCGGCTGGGCGGGCGCGGAGGACGGCGCGCCCAGGCCGCCGGCGGGATTGCGGCTGTCGGCGGGTGGCTTGAGCTGGGCATGGACGCCGCCGGTGAAGAGGGCGGCGGCACAGCAGGCCAGGGCGAGCGGGCGCGGGAAGGTCATGCGGATTCCAGGCAAAGGCAAAGAGGTTCGGACGAGTCTAGCGGCCCGGAGGTTCCCGCCGGCGCGGTCGCGGGCATGCGGTTTGCCGCCCAGGCCACCTCCATCCCCTCCCAGAAAAAGGAATCGCATGAACTTCGCACCCCCGTCTTCGCGTCCCTCCACCCTGCTGGCATTGGCGGCCGCCGCGGCCCTGGCCCTGGCCACCGGTTGCTCGTCCGTGGATCTGGGCGGTGGCTCGGGCACGGCTACCGCCGGCGCCCCGGGGGCCGGCGCCGCCGCCCTGGGCATGCAGGACCGCGTCTTCGCCTTGCAGGCGGCCGCGGGCGGCATGTACGAGGTGCAGGCCGGCCAGCTGGCCGCGGCGCGCGCCGCGGACCCGCAGGTCCAGGCGTTCGGCCGGATGCTGGTGGACCACCACACGCTGTCCAACAACGAGCTGCTGTCGCTGCTCCAGGCGCGCGGCCTGGCCGCGCCCGCGGCGCTGCCGCCGCAGCTGCAGGCCAAGCTGGCGCGCCTGCAGGGCCTGAACGGGCCCGAGTTCGACCGCGAGTTCATCCGCAATGCCGGCCTGCTGGACCACCAGGTGCAGATCACGCTGGCCGAGCAAGCCAGCCGCGACGCGGTCGATCCGGCGCTGCGCGCCTGGTTCGCCAAGAACCTGCCGGTGCTGCGGCAGCACCTGGGCGCGGCGCAGGCGGTCGCCGGATCCATGGCAGGGTGATGCCGCCGCGGCGCGTCAAGCGGCGAGCGGCGCAAGGTGGGGGAAGCCATTTCCTACAGCAGCGCGCAGCCTCAACCGACACACGCCGCGCGCCGTCCTCCTAGATTGAAACTCACGGCATGACGCACGGTGCGCCGCGCCGCCAACATCACAGGAGCAAGCTATGGCATCTTCGAAATCCTCTTCCCCTTCGTCGGGCAGCAAAAGCAGCGGCAACAGCGGCAGCCGTGGCAGCCGAGGACAGGCCAACAGCGGCGCCACCAGCCGCAGCGAGGCCGCCAGCAAGGGCGCCAAGGCCAGCAACCAGAACAGCGCCGCCCAGAGCGAGCGCGCCCGCGGCAACAGCAACGGCAGCAAGAGCAACCGCAGCAAGTAGGAAGCGGTGGCGCGCCGAACCCGAGAAAGCCCGGCAGTGCCGGGCTTTTTTCATGCCGACGGAGATCGGGTGGCTTGGTGCGGCACGCCCGGCATGGCCGCGCTGGGACAATGCGGCCATGCTCATCCAAGCCCCTTCCAACTTCCGCGACCTGGCCGACCAGGTGCATCCGCGCATCCCGCTGCGCCGCCACACGCTGTTCCGCTCCGACCACCTGGGCGCGCTCACGCCCGAGGACTGCCGGCAGATCGAGGCGCTGGGAGTGCGCCGGGTGCTGGACTTCCGCGGCGGGCAGGAGCGTCTGAGCGCCGCCTGCGCCTTGCCCGGCGTGGCGGTGCACTCGCTGGCCATCGAGCCGACCATCGTGCAGGTGCTGACCGACCTGGTGGCGGCCGGCCACCGGCTGACGC
Organism: Ramlibacter tataouinensis TTB310; assembly: GCF_000215705.1. NCBI lineage: Bacteria > Pseudomonadati > Pseudomonadota > Betaproteobacteria > Burkholderiales > Comamonadaceae > Ramlibacter > Ramlibacter tataouinensis. Next base: position 1,347,671 of record NC_015677.1, read on the forward strand.
CCGCCGACATCGTGGCGCACATGCAGGACACCTACCGCGGCTTCGTGCGGCACAGCACGCCCCGCTTCGCCGAGTTCTTCGACCACCTGCTGGAATCGGACCAGCCCACGGTGTTCCACTGCACCGCCGGCAAGGACCGCACCGGCTTCGCCGCGGCGCTGGTGCTGCACGCCCTGGGCGCCTCGCGCGAGGAGGTGATGCGCGACTACCTGCTGACCAACCAGCGGCTCAAGCCACCCACGGGCGCCGGCCTGGGCCTGGCGCCCGAGGTGGCGGCCGTCCTGTGGGGCGTGCAGCCCGAGTTCCTGCAGGCTGCGTTCGAGGCGGTGGAAAGCGATTTCGGCTCGCTGGACGCCTACCTGCGCGACGGCCTGGGCCTGGGCCCCGCGCGGCGCGAGCGGCTGCGCGCCCTCTACCTGCAGAGCTGACGCACCTGTAGAGCCGAGTCCTACGTAACCAGGCGCAACAGGACGACACGGCCGAGCCGGCCCGGCCTTCAGGATTGCGTGCAAGGCGCCAAGAAGAAGTACAGGCGCCGCACGCAACGAAGGGAGAGTCGTGTGATGGGAGCCAGACTGGTGCGGGTGTACCCGCCAACGCAGGCCGGCCGCCAGGCCGGGAGGAGGACGACATGGTCGCCGCAATCGTTTTGCTGATCGGGCTGCTGAGCCTGCTGGCGCTGTACGGGGCCGCCATCTGCTGGCTCTATTTCTGGCAGGAAAGGCTGCTGTTCGAGCCCGAGCGCCTGCCGGCCGATTTCCGGCTGAGCGAGGAGCCCGACGTGCACGAGATGCTGGTCGAGGTGCCCGGCGCGCAGCTGGCGGCCGCGCAGCTGCGCCGGCCGGGCGCGCGCGGGGTGGTGTTCTTCCTGCACGGCAACTCCGGCAACCTGAGGAAGTGGTTCACCGGGCTGGATGCCCTGCGCGAGCAGAACTTCGACCTGGTGATGTTCGACTACCGGGGCTTCGGCCGCAGCAGCGGGCGCATCGAGAGCGAGGCGCAGCTGCAGGACGACGTGGAAGCGGTGTGGGCGCACTTCGCGCCGCAGTACCAGGGGCGGCGCGTCGTCATCGCCGGCCAGTCCCTGGGCACCGGGTTGGCCGCCTGCCTGTCGGCGCGCCTGTGCGCCCAGGGGCGCGGGCCCGACCTCACGCTGATGGTCTCGCCCTACAGCAGCATGCGCGCGCTGGCCGACGAGCTGTATCCCTGGGTTCCCAGCCGCGTGCTGCGCTACCCGCTGGCCACGCTGGACCACCTGTGCCGGGTGCAGGGGCGCCTGATGCTGATTCACGGTGACCGCGACGAGCTGATCGGGATGCACCACAGCGAGGCCTTGTGCCGCGCGGCGCCGCGGGCGCAGCTGCTGCGCCTGGAAGGCGCCGGCCACGGCGACGTGCACGAGCACCCGAGCTTCCGCCAGGGGATCGCGGCGGCCCTGGCCGGCCTGTAGGGCTGGCACGGCCTCCTACGCGGGGCCCCGGGACGCACCGACAGCCCGGTGCGCGGCGGCCGGCGAGGATCAACGGCATGGGCGGGCCCGGACCGGGCCTGCCGCTGCCAGGAGATCACCATGCCCAACCAGGAAGAATCGAACGACGGCAAGCCGCGCGTCGACCGCGACCGTCCCTCCGCCGACGTGGAGCGCTACGCCACCGACGGCCAGTCCGATGCCCGCGGCAAGGGCGCCAGCGACGAACAGGGCGAGTTCCCGCCTCGCAGCGCCGAGCGGCCGCTGGAGCGCCGCACCGAGCCCTATGAGGGCGACGGCCCCGGCAAGGTGGGCCTGACCAGCGACCAGCAGCCGGACCTGGTGGCGCCCAGCGGCGTGAACCAGGGCGACCACGGCGTGGCCGAGGACAAGCCCATGGCCGGCGACACCGTGAACTTCGACGACGACGACGAGAACCGCCCGCGCGGCAACACCACGCGCACCGGCGGCACCTGGGACGCCCAGGGTGGCGACAGTGGGGCCCTGAGCGGCGAGGGCGAGCGCAAGGGGCCGGGCGCAGGCCTGTCCAACCGCAACGGCCCCAGCGACCCGGATGCCAAGAACGAGCGCCCGGCCGGCTGACGCCGCCGGCTCGGGCCGGCGCTAGGCGGGCGGTGCATGGAGTTCGCCCTCTGGTCGGTGCTGGTCGGTGCGCTGCTGATCCTGATGGCGCTGAGCGCCACGGTGCTGTCGCGCCTGCCGCTGTCCACCTCCATGCTGTACCTGGCGGTGGGCCTGGCGGTCAGCCCGCTGTGGCTGGGGTGGGTGAAGGCCGGGCCCCTGGATGCGCCGGTGCTGCTGGAGCGCATGACCGAGATCGCGGTCATCGTTTCGCTGTTCACCGCCGGCCTCAAGCTCAGTCCGGGCCTGCGCGACCGCCGCTGGCGGCTGCCGCTGCGCCTGGCGGTGAACTCGATGATCATCACCGTGTTCGCCATCGCCGCTGTGGGTTACCTGCTGCTGGGGCTGCCACTGGGCGGCGCCATCCTGCTGGGTGCCATCCTCGCGCCGACCGATCCCGTGCTGGCCTCGGAAGTGCAGATCCACCAGCCCGGCGACCGAGACAAACTGCGCTTCGCACTCACCGGTGAGGGCGGGCTCAACGACGGCACGGCCTTTCCCTTCGTCATGCTGGGCCTGGGCCTGCTGGGCCTGCACGAGATCGGGCCCTGGGGCTGGCGCTGGCTGGCCGTGGATGTGCTGTGGGCCACCACTGCCGGACTGGGTCTAGGCGCGCTGCTGGGCGCGGCCGTCGGCAAGCTGGTGCTCTACCTGCGGCGCGAGCACAAAGAGGCAGTCGGGCTGGACGACTTCCTGGCGCTGGGCCTGATCGGCCTGTCGTACGGCCTGGCCATCCTTGCCCATGCCTACGGCTTCCTCGCGGTATTCGCCGCCGGCGTGGCGCTGCGCCACTTGGAGCAGTCGCAAAGCGATGCGCCCGAGGAAAGCGGCCAGGCCGTGCAGGAAGCCAGCATCGACCCCGACCGCTCCCTGGCCGACAGCGTGGCGGTCGATCCGCGGCATGCGCCCGCCTTCATGGCGCAGGCGGTGCTCGGCTTCAACCAGCAGATCGAGCGCATCGGCGAGGTCACGGTGGTCATCGCCATCGGCTCGCTGCTCTGGGCGGTGCAGTGGGAACACGCGGTGTGGTGGTTCGTGCCGCTGCTGCTGCTGGGGATCCGCCCGGCCGCCGTGCTGCTGGGCATGGCCGGCTCGCACAGCACGCCGCTGCAGCGCGGCTTCACCGCCTGGTTTGGCATCCGCGGCATAGGCTCGCTGTACTACCTGATGTACGCCATCAATCATGGCCTGGCGCCCGAGCTGGCGCAGGTGCTGGTGGCGCTGACGCTGTCGGTGGTGGTCAGTTCCATCGTGGTGCACGGCATCTCCGTCACTCCGCTGATGGCGGCGTACGAGAAGCGCGCCGGCCGCCGCTGAGTCGGCATGCGGCCGGCGCATCGTCATTGTCTTCGCTGTCCTACAGCGCCGGCAAAGGCGCGACTACACCGTGCCTCTGCACAGCTTGCCTACAGTGGGCGACCGCCTTCCCACCACGCCACCAGGAGGACACGATGGACAACGCCGACAAGGCCAATGAGCGGGCCGAGCGCGAGCCCAAGGCGCGCGCCGACGACCGCGACGACAGCAGCCGCAAGACGCCCAACACCGACATGCAGGCCGAGGACGTGACCACCGAGGATTCCGCCAAGGGCGACAAGCGCGAAGACCGGCCTGCCGGCGACGCGCGGGCCACGGCCGGCGGCACGCCCGCCGAGGACGCGATGAAGCAGACCAGCAAGACCGACGCCGAGGCGGGCGGCTGAAAGGGCAGGCGCCATGACATCCCCGCATCCGCAGGACGCGATCGAATTCCTGCTGGCCGAGCACCAGGCCATCCAGGCGCTGCTCGCCGAGTACCGCGCCCTCGGCCACGAGGTCCCCAGCGCCTGCCGCAAGGCCCTGGCCGAGCAGATCTGCATGGAGCTGACCATCCATGGCAAGCTGAAGGAAGAGCTCTTCTACCCGGCGCTGCGCGACGCGCTGCACCAGGACCTGCTGGACGAGGCCGAGCTCGAGCACGCCGGTTGCCGCGACCTGATCGGCCAGATCCTGGCCATGGGATCGGGCGATGCCCTGTACCACGCCAAGATGACGGTGCTGGCCGAGCAGGTGGAGCATCACCTGCGCGAAGAGGCCCATCTGTTCGCGCAGGCGCGCAAGTGCGGCCTGGACCTCGGCAAGCTGGGGCGCCGGCTGGCCGAGCGCCGCACCGAGCTCGAGGTGGTGTCCGAGGCGCTGCGCGAGGAAGCCCTGGTCGCGGTCATCGCCTAGGTCGACGCGGCGGCAGGCTCAGCGCCTGCCGTTTGCTTGTCCTACAGGCTTCGACAGTAGGAGACGACACTGTCGCCTAGGGTTGACCCTAAAGTGGTTGCAGGGCCGTTTCAGCGGCCCCACACACGTTCGACAACCACGCAAGGAGTTCCCCTGATGAAAACCACTTCCGTTTCGCGCGCTGCGGCGCTCGCCCTGATGGTGGCCGGTTCGCTGTCGCTGGCCGCCTGCAACCGTTCCGACCCCGCCACCTCCGGCGCCTCCGGCTCGGGTGCATCCGGCTCCAGCGGCTCCTCCACCGCCGGCACGTCCGGCAGCGGCGGTACCTCCGGCAGCGGCGGCACCAGCGGCTCGGGCAGCATGTCCTCGGGCAGCACCCCGGGCAGCACCGCCGGCAGCGCCGGCAGCACCTCCGGCACGGGCGCCACCACCGGCTCCACCGGAAGCACCGGCTCCACCACCATGGGCGGTTCGGGCGGCGCCAGCGGCTCGGGCACCACCGGCACCGGCACCGGCACCGGCAGCACCGGTTCGGGCAGCACCTCCGGCGCCTCGGGCAGCGGGTCGACCGGCACCGGCTCGTCCGGCACCACCGGCTCCGGCACGACGGGTAGCGGCACCGGCACCACCGGTTCCGGCAGTGGCTCCGGCAGCACGACCCGCTGACGCGATGAGGTGGCAGGCCTTCACAGCGGCCGCCGGGCTGGCGGCCTGCGCCGTCCTGGCGGGCTGCGGGCAGGGCGCCGACACGGGCGCCACCCGCAACCCCAATGCGCCGGGCAGCCCCGGCACCGGCAACGCGGCCCAGACAGTGACGCCCACGCGCGCCGCAGGGCAGGGCGACGCCGGCGCACCGGGACCTTCCGGCGTGGCGGGCTCGGCCCCGCATCCGGGTTCGTCCGGCGGCGACACCGTGTCCGGGGTCAGCGGCCGCGGCACGGATGAAGCCGGTGGCCGCAGCCAGACGGCCCAGCCGGGGGTCGGCACCACCGGCGGACTGGGTGGCAACGCCGGCGCCGCCGTGATGGGCGGCCAGCCGACACAGGGCGCGGCCGATGCCGGCCAGGCCACGGTGCCGGACGGCAGTTCCAACCGCAGCACCAGCGGCGCGGTGGGCCGGCGCTGACCCCGCGTCAGCGGAACTGGCCGAACCAGACGGCCGCGTCCTGTTCCCACACCAGGGTCGCGGTGCCGTCGCCCGACAGGGCGAGCTGCGGCGAGCCGGCCGGCACGTCGGCCGGGCTCGTCTCCAGCACCGCAGGCAGGCCCCAACCGGCGTCGGCCATGAACCGGTTGGCGCGCACGTCGTAGCTGGTGCCGTTCGACTGCTGCCACACGGCCAACAGGCGGCCGGCGCTGTCGACTTTCAGGCGGGGCTGGATCACCTCGCCCGAGTCGAATTCGATGAGTGCCGGCGGCTCCCAGCCGTCCTCGGCCCGCTGCCGGCCCACGTACAGGTTCTTGATCGCCCCGTCCCACTGCACCCAGGCCACGGCCGGGCGGCCGGCCGCGTCCAGGGCCAGGGCGAGGTCGCCGCTGGTGGCCCGGGACGTGGGCTGCAGCAGCGTGGGGTTCCAGCCGGTGGCCGGCGCATAGCGGCGCAGATAGACCCCGCCACCCTCCTGCGCCCAGGCCAGCACGGCCCCGCCATCCTCGGCCACCACCAGGCGCGGCTGCCCCACGGCACTGGCCGGCGCGGGGTTGCTGATGTCCACCTCAGGGGCCCAACCGCCGGCCATGGTGTGCCGGCTCGCGCGGACGACGGTGCGGCTGCCGTCGGACACATGCCAGGCCGCGACCGCGTTGCCGCCGGCATCCATGCCGATCTGCGGGTCCGACGTGGTCACGCCGCTGGCCAGAGACACGGCCGGCGACCAGCCCATGCCGGCGGTGTAGCGCGCAGCATAGAGCTGGTCGCCGGTGCTGTCGAAGTGGGAAAAGAGCACCATGGCGTTGCCGGCCGGATCCATCGCGACAGCGGGCCGCTTGATCATCCACGCACCGGATGCGCCGGCATCCACCGGCGTGCTCCAGGCGCCGCCGGCCGGCCGGTGGCTGGCCCGGATCCGGTAGCCGCCCATGGGCACGACCTCCACCCACACCGCGACCGCCTGGCCTTGCGCGTTGACGGCCACGCGCGGCGACTCGATGCGTGCGGCCGGGCCGGACATGGGCTGCGGCGCCTGCCAGGCGAGTGCGCCCGTGCGGCGGCTGGCCCAGACCTGCCCGTCCTGGACCCACACGGCCACGGTCTCGCCCGCGCTGTTGGCGGCGACGTCCGGCATGGTTGCGGCGGTCGCGTTGTCTGTGCTCAGCAGCGTGCCGGCCCGCCAGGCCGGCGCGGTGGCGGACACCGGCTCGGCGCACACATAGGCGGTGCGCGTCACTTCCGCATCGTCCAGCACACCATCGGCGTCGCTGTCGATGCCGCTTTGCACCCGGGTGCCGCCGGCCGCGCAACGCGGCCCCGCCGGCTCGGCCTCCAGCTCGACCAGCGCCTCCTGGGCTGCTTCGCCGCCGCCGTCCGCGACGGGGCCGCCGGGCGCTGGTGCGGGTGCCGGTGGGGGTGCTCCGCCACCACCGCCGCCGCCGCAGGCGGACAGCAGCAGCGCGAACAGCGCAGGCGCAAGATGGCGGGTGCGGACGTCTGCGGCAAGGCGCAGCATGGGGTGGCGCATGGCCGGCTCCTCCTGATTGATGCGGGCGCATGGTACGCGCCCGTGCCGGCTGCGCGAAGGCGCGTTAACCCTTCTCGACAGGCCGCGCCGGGTCGCGGCACCACTCGCTCCAGCTGCCGGCGTACAGCGCCGTCGGGCCCAGGCCGGCGATCTCCATCGCGATCAGGTTGGGCACGGCGCTGACACCGCTGCCGCACTGGTGCACCACGGTGCCCGGGTCGCGCCCGGCAAGCAGCTGCTCGAACTCGGCGCGCAGCTGCTGCGCGGGCTTGAACCGGCCGTCGGGTCCGAGGTTCTGGGTGAAGGGCCGGTTCAGCGCGCCCGGGATGTGGCCGGCCACCGGGTCCAGCGGCTCCACCTCGCCCCGGTAGCGCGGCGCGGCGCGCGCGTCGACCAGGGTCTGGCCGGGCGAGCCCAGCCGCTGCGCGACCGCCGTGCCGGCGACCAGCGTGCGCCGCTCGGGACCCAGCGCGAAGTTGGACTGGAAATGCGAGGCCTCCTCGCCCCCGGCGACTTCGCCGCCGGCGGCCTGCCAGGCCTGCAGGCCGCCGTCCAGCACGGCCACGGCCTCGTGGCCGGCCCACTTGAGCATCCACCACAGCCGGCCGCAGTAGTTGGCGCCCTGGCGGTCGTAGACCACGGCCTGCATGTCGTTGGAAAAGCCCACGCGCGACAGCCAGGTGGAGAACTTCTCCCGGCTGGGCAGCGGATGGCGGCCGCCCGAGGCGGCGTCGGGATGCGGGTGCCGCCGGCCGTCGGGATCGACCACGCCTTCGTCGCTGAGGTCGCGGTCCAGGTGCGCGTACACGGCGCCGGGGATGTGGGCCTGGCGGTACTGCTCCTCGCCGGCGGCGGGGTTCATCAGGTCGAAGCTGCAGTCGAACACCATCAGCCGGGCGCCCGCGGCGCGCAGCGCCATCAGCTCCTGGGGCGAGATCAGCAGGGTGTAAGCCTTGGGCGGCGTGTCCATGGGTCAGTGCTCCTCAGCGGGTGCATTCGGGGCGGCGCGCTCGCGCAGCACGGTCGCGGCTATGCCGCTGCCCACGATCAGGGCCATGCCCAGCCAGCCCACCAGCGGGATGGCATCGCCGAACAGCAGCAGGCTGTAGATCGCGCCGAACACGATCCCCGAGTATTGCAAATTGGCCACCACCAGGGTGGCGCCGTGGCTGTAAGCGCGTGTCATGCACAGCTGCCCCAGCGAGGCCAGCACGCCCACCGGCAGCAGCCACAGTGCGTGGCGCCAGTCCCAGGGCGAGACCCCGGCCACCGCCATGCCGATGCCGCCGGCCAGGGCGGAGCCCACCGCGAAGTAGAAGACCGTGCGGGCCTCGGGCTCGCCCAGCTTGCCCAGCGCCATGACCTGCAGGTAGGCGAAGGCGGCCATCAGTCCCGACAGCAGGCCCACCAGGCCGGCGAAGGCCTGGTGCTGACCGAGGGTGGGCCGCAGCATCAGCACCACCCCGGCGAAGCCGGCCAGCACGGTGAGCGCCAGCGCCCCTTGCCGCGGGGCCGTGCCGCTGCGCGGGTTCCAGGCCAGCAGGGCCCCGCCCACCAGGAACGCCGCGATCCAGACGCTGCTCATGTAGTTGAGCGTCATCGCGGTGGCCAGCGGCAGCCCGGCGATGGCATAGAACCAGGCGCCCAGGGAGATCACGCCGACCAGGCTGCGCCAGGCGTGCATGCCGGGGTAGGCGGTGGCCAGGCGAACGCCCTGGCCGCGCGCCAGCAGCCACATGAACAGCATACCCAGCAGGCCGCGCCAGAACACCAGCTCGGCGCTGTTGAACCAGGCCGAGGCGATCTTCACGCACACCGCCATGCTGGCGAAGAAGAAGGCCGCCAGGACCATCCACAGCGCCTGCATCAGCGGGCGCTCCGATGGGGGAAGCGGGTGGTCAAACGCGCAGGCGGTTGGCGCCCATCCGGGCCCGGTACCACTCGTGGAAGTGCTGCATGCCGTCCTCCATCGGGCTCTGGTAGGGGCCGACCTCGTTGTCGCCGCGCCGCATCAGCGCCTTGCGGCCGGCGTCCATGCGCAGGGCGATCTCGTCGTCCTCCACGCAGGTCTCCATGTAGGCGGCCTGCTGCGCCAGGGCGAAGTCGCGCTCGAAGGCGGCGATCTCCTCGGGGTAGTAGAACTCGACCACGTTGAGCGTCTTCTGCGGCGCCACCGGGTGCAGCGTGGACACCGTCAGCACGTGCGGGTACCACTCCACCATGACGTGCGGGTAGTAGGTCAGCCAGATCGCGCCGTACTTGGGCGGCTCGCCGCCCCGGTAGCGCAGCAGCTGCTCGTGCCAGCGCTCGTACACCGGGCTGCCGGCCTTGCCCAGTCGGTTGGCCACGCCCACGGTCTGCACCGAGTAGCTGTCCTTGAACTCCCAGCGCAGGTCGTCGCAGGTGACGAAGCTGCCCAGACCGGGGTGGAACGGACCGACGTGGTAGTCCTCCAGGTAGACCTCGATGAAGGTCTTCCAGTTGTAGTTGCACTCGTGCAGCTCGACGCGGTCGAGCACCATGCCGGTGAAATCCAGGTCGGCCCGCGGGCCCAGGCCGGCCAGGTCGGCCGCCACGTCGCGGCCATTGCGTTCGAAGAGCAGTCCGTTCCACTCCTGCAGCGGGTAGTTGTGCAGGTTGAGGCAGGGATCCTCGGCGAAGTGCGGCGCGCCCAGCAGCGTGCCGGCCTTGCTGCCGTGGCCGGCGCTGTAGGTCCAGCGGTGCAGCGGGCACACGATGTTGCCGCCCGAGGCCGGGTTGCCCAACGTGGAACCGCGGCCGCGCAGGATCACGGCCTGGCGATGGCGGCAGACATTGCTGATGAGCTCAACGCCATGCGGCGTGCGCACCAGCGCGCGTCCTTCGCCCTCCTGGGGCAGCGCGTAGTAGTCGCCCACCTCGGGCACGGAAAGCTGGTGCCCCACATAACGGGGCCCGCGCTGGAAGATGGTCTCCATCTCGCGCGAGAACAGCGCCTCGTCGAAATAGCTGGAAACGGGTAGTTGGCTTGTGGCCTGCTGGAGCTGAAGACTTAAATCAGACATTTCACCTGACCTAGAGACTCCCCCTATGAAGGGGCAGGGACAGCGCTTATCCGGAGATGGGCGCGAGAAGGGGAGCGGGATTGTACCCCCCGGGTCCCAGCTGGGGGCGTGGGCTCTAGAATCCAGCCTTTGCCCGCAAATGCCCGATGTCCCAGGCCCCGTCCCCACCGCCCGCCACGTATGAGGCTGCCCTGGAAGAGCTGGAGCAGCTGATCGGCCGGATCGAATCGGGACAGCTGCCGCTGGAGCAGCTGCTGGCGGGCTACGAGCGCGGCGCGCAGCTGCTGGCGTTCTGCCGCGGCAAGCTCGAGGCGGTGGAGAACCAGATCAAGGTGCTGGACGAAGGCACGCTCAAGCCATGGGCACAGCCATGAGCGGCGCCGCGAGCGTGGCACCGCAGGGCTTCGAGCTGCGCGGCTGGAGCGAGCAGCGCCTGGCGCTGGTCGAGCAGGCGCTGTCGCGCTGGGTGGTGGCCGACGCGCCGGCCGGGCTGGGCGATGCCATGCGCTACGCGGTGCTGGACGGCGGCAAGCGGCTGCGCCCGCTGCTGGTGCTGGCCGCGGCCGAGGCCGTGCGGGGCAACGAGGCGGCGGCGCTGCGCGCCGCCTGCGCCGTCGAGCTGATCCACGCCTATTCGCTGGTACATGACGATATGCCCTGCATGGACAACGACGTGCTGCGCCGGGGCAAGCCCACGGTGCACGTGAAGTTCGGCCAGGCCCAGGCCCTGCTGGCCGGCGACGCGCTGCAGGCGCTGGCCTTCGAACTGCTGGCGCCCGAGGACGAGGACGGCGTGTCCGCGACGGTGCAGGCGGCGCTGTGCCGGCTGCTGGCCCGCGCCGCCGGCCACGAGGGCATGGCCGGCGGCCAAGCCATCGACCTGGCCAGCGTCGGGCAGCAATTGGACGAGCCGCAGCTGCGCGAGATGCACCGCCGCAAGACCGGCGCGCTGCTGCGGGGCAGCGTGATGATGGGCGCAGCCTGCGGCGACATCGGCACGGCGGCGCGCGCCGCGCTGTCGCGCTACGGCGCGGCCCTCGGCCTGGCCTTCCAGGTGGTGGACGACATCCTGGACGTCACCGCCGATTCGGCCACGCTGGGCAAGACCGCGGGCAAGGACGCGGCGCAGGACAAGCCGACCTACGTCTCGCTGCTGGGGCTGGAGCGCTCGCGCGCCCTGGCGGCCGGGCTGCTGGACGAGGCGCTGGCGGCGCTGGGCGAGAGCGGCCTGCCGGATACGCGCGCTTTACATGCGTTGGCCAAGATGGTGGTCGACCGCGACAACTGACAACAAATGGCCTCTCTGCTCGAAACCATCCAATCCCCGCAAGACCTGCGCCGCCTGCCGCGCGCCCAGCTGCCGCAGCTGGCCGAGGAGCTGCGCGCCTTCGTCCTGGACAGCGTCTCGCGCACCGGCGGCCACCTCAGCTCCAACCTGGGCACGGTGGAACTCACCATCGCGCTGCACTACGTGTTCAACACGCCGCACGACCGGCTGGTGTGGGACGTGGGCCACCAGACCTACCCGCACAAGATCCTGACGGGACGGCGCGACCGCATGGGCACGCTGCGCCAGCTCGGCGGCCTGGCCGGCTTCCCGCTGCGCACCGAGAGCGAGTACGACGCCTTCGGCACCGCGCATTCGTCCACCAGCATCTCGGCCGCCCTGGGCATGGCGGTGGCGGCGCACCGCCAGGGCGAGGACCGCAAGGCGGTGGCCATCATCGGCGACGGCGCGATGAGCGCCGGCATGGCGTTCGAGGCGCTGAACAACGCCGGCGTGGCCGAGTGCAACCTGCTGGTGATCCTGAACGACAACGACATGTCCATCAGCCCGCCGGTGGGTGCGCTGAACCGCTACCTGGCCCAGCTGATGAGCGGGCAGTTCTACGCCGCCGCCAAGAGCGTGGGCAAGAACGTGCTCAAGGTCGCGCCGCCGCTGTTCCAGCTGGCCAAGCGCTTCGAGGAGCATGCCAAGGGCATGGTGGTGCCGGCCACGCTGTTCGAGCAGTTCGGCTTCAACTACATCGGCCCGATCGACGGCCACGACCTCCATTCGCTGATCCCCACGCTGGAGAACCTCAAGCACCTCAAGGGCCCGCAGTTCCTGCACGTGGTCACCAAGAAGGGCCAGGGCTACAAGCTGGCCGAGGCCGACCCGGTGGCCTACCACGGCCCGGGCAAGTTCGACCCCGCGGTGGGCCTGGTCCAGCCGGCGACGCCGCCCAAGACCACCTTCACCCAGGTGTTCGGCCAGTGGCTGTGCGACATGGCCACGCAGGACGCGCGGCTGGTGGGCATCACGCCGGCCATGCGCGAAGGCTCGGGCCTGGTGGAGTTCGAGAAGCGCTTCCCAGAGCGCTACTTCGACGTGGGCATCGCCGAGCAGCATGCCGTGACTTTCGCCGCGGGCCTGGCCTGCGAGGGCCTGAAGCCGGTGGTGGCCATCTATTCCACCTTCCTGCAGCGCGCCTACGACCAGCTGATCCACGACGTGGCCTTGCAGAAGCTGCCGGTGGTGCTCGCGCTGGACCGCGCCGGCATCGTCGGCGCCGACGGGCCCACGCATGCCGGCGCCTACGACATCCCCTACCTGCGCTGCATCCCCAACGTGAGCATCGCCTGCCCGGCCGACGAGAACGAATGCCGGGGCCTGCTAAGCGCCGCCTTCGCGCAGGACCATCCGGTGGCCGTGCGCTACCCGCGCGGCGCCGGCGTCGGCGCCGCGGTGGATGCCGGGCTGGCGCCGCTGCCGTTCGGGCGCGGCGAGCTGCGGCGCCAGGGCCAGCGCGTCGCCATCCTGGCCTTCGGCACGCTGCTCCACCCGGCGCTCAGGGCGGCCGAGCGGCTGAACGCCACCGTGGTCAACATGCGCTGGGCCAAGCCGCTGGACCAGGCCCTGCTGCTGGAGGTGGCCGCCCGCCACGAGGCGCTGGTGACGGTGGAGGAGGGCGCCGTGATGGGCGGCGCCGGCAGCGCGGTGGCCGAGGCGCTGGCCGCCGCCGGCGTGGCCAAGCCGCTGCTGCAGCTGGGCCTGCGCGACGAGTTCATCCCGCACGGCGACCCGGCGCGGCTGCTGGCCCTGCAGGGCCTGGACGACGCCGGCATCGAGCGCTCGATCTGCGAGCGTTTCGCCGGCCTGGCCCTGCGCGAGCCGCCCGAACTCAAGGTCGTGCGCTGACGTTTTTTCCCCTCGCTCAAGGGAAAACCCCTGAGTACCAAAGTCCTGCCGTTCCTAGAATGACCACGGTCGAGACAGCCGAAAGTTGTCTCGCCACCTTGAGGGGAACCGGGTCGCGCCGCGTGCGGCCGGGTCTTGAAACCGCGCTTCGGCGCGGTTTTTTTATGGCCGCGCCATCATCTCGCGGTTTTTGACCATCAGGAGAATCGCGATGGACCGTCGCTCCCTCATCCGGCGGGCCGGCATCGCCGGCGTGCTGGCCGCCGGCGCGGCCCCGGCCGTCCATGCGCAGGCCGCGCTGCGCTGGCGCCTGGCCTCCAGCTTCCCCCGGTCGCTGGACACCATCTACGGCGCGGCGGAGGTGTTCTCGCGCAAGGTGCGCGCGCTGTCGGGCGGCCGGTTCGAGGTTTCGGTGCATGCGGCAGGCGAGCTGATGCCGGCCTTCGACGTGGTCGACGGCGTGCAGAACGGCGCCGTGGAGGCGGCGCACACCGCGCCCTACTACTTCTTCGGCAAGGACGAGACCTTCGCCATCGGCGGCGCCATCCCGTTCGGCCTGAACAGCCGCCAGATGAGCGCCTGGACCTACGAGGGCAACGGCCTGAGGCTGATGCGCGAGTTCTACGCCCGCTACCAGATGGTCAGCTTCCCCTGCGGCAACACCGGCGCCCAGATGGGCGGCTGGATGCGCCGGGAGATCAGGAGCGCGCGCGACCTCCAGGGCCTGAAGTTCCGCATCGGCGGCTTCGCCGGCAAGGTGCTCGAGCGCATGGGCGGCGTGCCGCAGAACATCCCGGGCGGCGAGATCTACCAGGCGCTGGAGAAGGGCACCATCGACGCGGCCGAGTGGATCGGCCCCTACGACGACCAGAAGCTGGGTTTCAACAAGGTCGCGCCGTTCTATTACTACCCCGGCTGGTGGGAGGGCGGCCTGCAGCTGGACCTGTACGTCAACCAGAAGGCCTACGACGCGCTGGGCGCCGAGCAGAAGGCCATCGTGGAGGCGGCCAGCGCCTACGCCCACGTCGAGACCCAGGCCAAGTACGACGTGAAGAACCCGCAGGCGCTCAAGCAGCTGGTGGGCGCGGGCGCCCGGCTGCGCCCCTTCCCGGCCGACCTGATGACCGAGGCCTTCAAGCAGTCCATGGCGCTGTACGACGAGCTGTCGCGCAAGAACCCGAACTGGCGCAAGGTCTACGCCGACTACGCCAGGTTCCGCTCGGACCAGAACCTGTGGTTCCGCTTCACCGAGGCGACCTTCGACCGCTTCATGCAGTCGCAGAGGCTCTAGGGAAGCTCTGAACAAGTCGCGCCGTGCGCGACGGGACTTTTCCGGGATGAGCCGCAAGGCGCCGGACCCAAGGCAAGCCTGGACGGCTTGCCTGGTCCGGCAACGCCGCGGATCGCCCGGAAAAGCCCGTCCCCGGAGGGTCTCGGCCCAAAACCGGCGTCTTGCCCACCAAGTTTCTTGCCCGTGCGTGCAGCACGGGCTGCGAAACGTTGGCGGCCAATCCATCCGGTTTTGGGCTCGAGCGCGCACGGCGGGACTTGTTCAGAGCTTCCCTAGGTGAAAACACGGCCTTCCCTGCCCAGCTGTAGGGGCGGGGCCCGGCTATGATCGCCCGGCTTTCCCAAAACGACAGGAGTACTCTTCCATGGATCGCCGTTCCCTCATCAAGAACGCGGGCATCGCCGGCGTCCTCGCGGCCGGTGCCGCGCCCGCGGTGCATGCCCAGGCCGCCGTCCGCTGGCGCCTGGCCTCCAGCTTCCCCAAGTCGCTGGACACCATCTTCGGCAGCGCCGACACCTTCTCGCGCACGGTGCGCGCGCTGTCCGGCGGCAGGTTCGAGGTCTCGGTGCACGCCGCCGGCGAGCTGATGCCGGCCTTCGGCGTGGTCGACGCCATCCAGAACGGCACCATCGAGATGGCGCAGACCGCGCCCTACTACTTCACCGGCAAGGACTCCATCTTCGCCTTCGGCTGCGCCGTGCCCTTCGGCCTGACGGCCCGGCAGATGGACGCCTGGATGGAGCACGGCAACGGCCGCAAGCTGATGGACGCGTTCTACGCCAAGTACAACATGCGCAGCTTCAGCGCGGGCAACACCGGCACCCAGATGGGCGGCTGGTACCGCAAGGAGATCAAGGGCCCGGCCGACCTCAAGGGCCTGAAGATGCGCCTGGGCGGCGGCCTGTTCGGCGAGGCCATGGCCAAGCTGGGCGTGGTGGCGCAGAACATGCCCGCCGGCGAGGTGTACCAGGCGCTGGAAAAGGGCACGCTGGACGCCACCGAGTTCGTCGGCCCCTACGACGACGAGAAGCTGGGCTTCAACAAGGTGGCCCCGTTCTACTACTACCCCGGCTGGTGGGAAGGCGGCGCCGAGCTGGAGTTCTTCGTCAACAACAAGGCCTACGAGGCCCTGTCGGCCGAGAACAAGGCCATCGTCGACGCCGCCACCCAGGTGGCCGCGCGTGACATGACGGCCAAGTACGACGCCATGAACCCGCTGGCGCTCAAGCGCCTGGTCGCCAACAAGACGCAGCTCAAGCCGTTCTCCAAGGAACTCATGGACGCCGGCTACAAGGCCTCGATGGAGGTGTTCGCCGAGCACGAGGCCAAGTCGCCCGAGTTCAAGAAGATCCACCAGGACATGCGCGCCTTCCAGCGCGACCAGCTGCTGTGGGAGCGCTTCTCCGAGTACCGCTTCGACAGCTACATGAGCAGCGTCAAGCTGTAAGCCGGCGGCGCGCCGGTCGAGCCAGGGCCCCCGTGGGGCCCTTTTTCATGGGCGATACAATCCGCCGCTCATGCGCGCACGCCTGATCGCCGGCCTGGTCGTCCTGTCCTTCCTGTGGGCGGGCATCTTCGGGCACGAGCGTCCCGTGCTCCAGGCCGAACCCGCCATCGCCACCTTCGCGGCCGTTGCCGATGCTGGGCCGGCCGAACAGCTGCAGGGCTCGGTCG
Source organism: Ramlibacter tataouinensis TTB310 (assembly GCF_000215705.1). Lineage (NCBI taxonomy): Bacteria > Pseudomonadati > Pseudomonadota > Betaproteobacteria > Burkholderiales > Comamonadaceae > Ramlibacter > Ramlibacter tataouinensis. Next base: position 1,363,860 of record NC_015677.1, read on the forward strand.
AGGACCACCACCTGGACGACCGTCCGGCGCAGCAGGCCGACGTGTCCGGCGACCTGCCCGATGCGTCGCACCAGCGATGGCTGCGCCGCGCGCCGCCGGCCGGTACGGGTGGCCCTGCGGCTTTCCAGGTGCGCCAGCGCCGCTCCCCCGACCTCGACGGACTCCGGCGCCCGCCTCGCGTCCGGACGGCGCTCACCTGAGCCGTCCAGCCGGCACGCCGGCTGCCTGACCTTTCCCCGTCTCCCTGCGCCCCGACGGGCGCCGATGAACCATGACCTGGATCGAAGCGGTGGTCCTGGGCGCGCTGCAAGGCCTCACCGAATTCCTGCCGATCTCCTCCAGTGCGCACCTGCGCATCGTCGGGCCCTTGCTGCCGTCCGGCTCCGACCCCGGCGCCGCTTTCACGGCCATCGTGCAGATCGGCAGCGAGGCCGCGGTGCTGCTGTACTTCCGGCATGACCTGCTGCGCATCGCCCGGGCCTGGGCGACGTCGCTGCGCGGCGGCGCCGACCATGACCGTGATGCGGCCCGCCTCGGCTGGCTGATCCTGGTTGGCACGCTGCCGATCGGAGTCGCCGGCCTTGCACTGCGCGACGCCATTGAAGGCGCCATGCGGCACCTGCTCCTGACGGCCGCCACCCTCATCCTGTTCGGCCTGCTGCTGGGCCTGGCCGACCGTCTGGGCCGCAAGTCGCTCACCTTGCAGGAACTGCGCTGGCGGCATGGGCTGGTGTTCGGCCTGGCCCAGGCGCTGGCCCTGGTGCCGGGCGTGTCGCGCTCGGGCGGCACCATCACCGCCGGGCTGCTGATGGGCTTCACGCGCGAGACGGCGGCCCGCTACTCCTTCCTGCTGGCCGTGCCCGCCGTGCTCGCCTCGGGCCTGTTCCAGCTGCTGCGCCATGGGACCGATGCCACGGCGGTGCCGCCCGGGCCCACGGCCCTGGCCGCGCTGGTCGCGTTCGGCGTCGGCTACGCCGTCATCGTCGGCTTCCTGCGCGTCGTGGCTGCCCGCAGCTTCATGCCCTTTGTCGTCTACCGCGTGCTGCTCGGGCTGCTGCTGGTCGTCCTGCTGGGCACCGGCCGGCTCCACCCGCTGTAGGCGCCTGTCGCCGCACACCTCTTCTTCCCATGGAAATACTCGTACTCATAGGACTCATCCTTCTCAACGGCGCCTTCGCCATGTCGGAGATCGCCCTGGTCACGGCGCGCAAGGCGCGCCTGCAGCGCCTGGCGGACGAGGGCGACAGCGCCGCCGTCGCGGCAATGAAGCTGGGCGAGGACCCGACCCGCTTCCTGTCGACCATCCAGATCGGCATCACCTCCATCGGCGTGCTCAACGGCATCGTCGGCGAGGCCGCGCTGGCCGCGCCGCTGGCGCAGTGGCTGCAGTCCCTCGCGGTGCCGGCGCCCTACAGCAGCTACGGCGCCACCGGCCTGGTGGTGCTCACCATCACCTACTTCTCCATCGTGGTCGGCGAACTGGTGCCCAAGCGCCTCGGGCAGACGCATCCGGAAGCCCTGGCGCGCCTGGTGGCGCGGCCCATCAACTGGCTGGCGCTGGCGACCCAGCCGTTCGTGCGCCTGCTGTCGATCTCGACGCGGGGCCTGCTGCGCCTGCTGGGCGCCCGCGAGAACCAGGCCGCGGCGGTCACCGAGGAGGAGATCCATGCCGTGCTGGCCGAGGGCACGACCGCGGGCGTCATCGAGTCGAACGAGCATGCCATGGTGCGCAACCTGTTCCGGCTGGACGACCGCCAGATCGGCTCGCTGATGGTGCCGCGCGCCGACGTCTTGTTCCTGGAGGTGGACGGTCCGTTCGAGCGGCACCTGGAGCGCATCGAGCAGTCCGACCACACGCGGTTTCCGGTCGTCAAGGGCGGTCCGGACCAGGTGCTGGGCGTGGTGAACGCCCGCCAGTGGTTTTCGCGCGCGCTGCGCCAGGGCGAGCGCGAGCTGTCGGCGCAGCCGCTGGAGCCGGCGCTGTACGTGCCCGAGACGGTGACCGGCCTGGAACTGCTGGACAACTTCAGGCAGTCGGACCTGCACATGGCTTTTGTCATCGACGAGTACGGCGAGGTGCAGGGCATCGTCACCTTGCAGGACCTGGTGGAGGCGATCACCGGGGAGTTCCAGCCGCGCAACCCCGAGACCTCCTGGGCGGTGCAGCGCGACGACGGCTCCTGGCTGCTGGATGGCCATATCCCGGTGCCCGAGCTCAAGGACCGTCTTCTGCTGGGCAAGGTGCCGGAGGAGGAGCGGGGGCGTTACCAGACGCTCAGTGGCATGCTGATGCTGCTGATGGGCCGCCTGCCGCGCGTGGCCGACCATGCGGAATGGGAAGGCTGGCGCTTCGAGGTGGTCGACATGGATGGCAAGTCCATCGACAAGGTGCTGGCGCTGCGGTTGCCGGAAGCGCCCGTCGCCGCGGCCGGCGACTCGTGATCGAGGCGGCGCGGATGGGAAAAGCAAGACCGCATGCACATGGCTGGCTGGCCGGCCTGCTGCTGCTGCTGCTGGCCGCCTGCTCGGACGGCTACCCGACCGATGACCAGGCGCCCCTCAGCCCGTTCGACATGTCGCCCACCGAACGGGTCGGTGCCCTGAACGCGCTGGGGGCGTCGGCGCACCCCGACACGCATTGGCGCTACGGCCTGGACGGTGGCTGCCTGCTGCGGGTGGCGCGGCGCGGCGACTGGTGGCGGTGGCAGGAGAGCGTGCACGACCTGCGCGGCGCGGCGGTGCAGCTGCAGATCGGCAGCGACGCGGCGGACCGGCGCCGGTACGACGTGGTGATCCGGCCGGCCGGAAGCGCCGAAGGCAGTGTGATGCTCAGTTCGCGACGGGAGTTCGAGGCGCTGCAGGCCCGCCAGCTCGCACGCCTGCTGGCGCGCGATTGCACGCAGTCCGCGCCCTGACGGGTGCGCCCTGGGGGGCGTGCCCACCCGCGCGGTACGCCGGCGGCGCGGCAACCCTGGTGTAGATTCGACCGCATGCCCCACAACGTCGCCCTCATCTCCACCATCGCCGGCGGCCTGGGCCTGGCCCTGATCCTGGGTTTCCTCGCGGCCCGCATGCAGCTGCCGGCGCTGGTGGGCTACCTGATCGCCGGCGTCCTCATCGGCCCCTACACACCGGGCTTCGTGGCCGACACCGAACTGGCCGCCCAGCTGGCCGAGATCGGCGTGATGCTGCTGATGTTCGGCGTGGGCCTGCATTTCTCGCTGGACGACCTGCTGGCGGTGCGCAGGATCGCCATCCCCGGCGCGGTGGTCCAGATGGCGGCGGCCACCGGCATGGGGGTGGCCCTGGCCCTGTGGTGGGGCTGGAGTGCCGCGGCCGCGCTGGTGTTCGGCATCTCGCTGTCGGTGGCCAGCACGGTGGTGCTGCTGCGGGCGCTGGAAAGCCTGGGCCTGCTGGAGAGCTTCAACGGCCGCATCGCCATCGGCTGGCTGGTGGTGGAGGACCTGGCCATGGTGCTGGTGCTGGTGCTGCTGCCGCCGCTGGCCACCGTGCTGGCCGGCCGCGGCGACGGCGGCGACCCCGCCGCGCTGTGGCGCACCATCGGCACCACGCTGTTCCAGGTGGCCTTGTTCGTGGTGCTGATGCTGGTGGTGGGCCGGCGCCTGTTCCCCTGGCTGCTGTGGCAGGTGCAGAAGGTGGGCTCGCGCGAGCTGTTCACGCTGTGCGTGGTGGCGGCCGCCGTGAGCATCGCCTACGGCGCCACCCTGCTGTTCGGCGTCTCGTTCGCGCTGGGCGCCTTCTTCGCCGGCATGGTGCTGCGCGAGTCGCAGTTCAGCCACCGGGCCGCGGAGGAGACGCTGCCGCTGCGCGACGCCTTCGCCGTGCTGTTCTTCGTCTCGGTGGGCATGCTGTTCGACCCGCGCGTGCTGATCGAGCAGCCGCTGCACGTGCTGGCGGTGGTTGGCATCATCGTGCTGGGCAAGTCGGCGGCGGCGGCGCTGCTGGTGCTGCTGCTGCGCTACCCGCTGCACACGGCGCTGACCGTGTCGGCCAGCCTGGCGCAGATCGGCGAGTTCTCCTTCATCCTGATCGGCCTGGGGGCCTCGCTGCAGCTGATGCCGCCGCAGGCGCAGAGCCTGGTGGTGGCCGGCGCGCTGATCTCCATCGCGATCAATCCCTTCGTCTTCAAGGCCATCCAGCCGCTGCAGCGCTGGCTGCTGGCGCGGTCCGAACTGGCGCGCCGGATGGAGCAGCGCGTCGACCCGCTGGCCGAGCTGCCCATGACCACCGACGAGAAATACCTCTCCCGGCAGGTGGTGCTGGTGGGCTACGGCCGCGTGGGGCGGCACCTGGCCGAGGCGCTGGCGGCCTCGGGCGTGCCGTTCGTGGTGGCCGAGCAGAACCGGGAGATCGTCGAGCGGCTGCGCGGGCAGGGCATCCCGGCCGTGTTCGGCGACGCCACCCAGCCGGAGGTGCTGGTCCAGGCCCATATCGCTCGGGCGCGCATGCTGGTCATCGCCACGCCCGACACGCTGGGCGTGCGCCAGATGGCCGAGACCGCCCGGGCGCTGAACCCCGGCATCGAGCTGGCGGTGCGCAGCCACAATGAGGACGAGGCCCGGATGCTGGAGACCGAGCAGTTCGGCAAGGTCTTCCTGGGCGAGCGCGAGCTGGCGCTGTCCATGACGCGGCACGTGCTGGCGCGCTGCGCGGCCTGAGCCGCGGCACCGTCACTTCTTGTTGTTGTTGAACAGCTCGTCGATGCGCTTCTGCTCCTCGTCGGGCGAGGACAGCGGCTCCGCGCCGGGCGCGGCCCCGGTGCCCGGCGGCGTCAGCGGCGCCGCGTCGAAGCCGGGCAGCTCGGCCGGCATCTCGATCTGCACCTTGTCCAGGTCGACCTTCTGCTCGACCTCGCGCGAGACGATGCCGGGGAAGCCGATGATCAGCGCCACCATCAGGATCTGGATCAGCACGAAGGGCACGGCGCCCCAGTAGATCTGCATGGTGGTCACCGGCGCCACGCGCCTGCCCGTCACCTTGTCGGTGTACTCCTTCTCGGGCGCCACGCTGCGCAGGTAGAACAGCGCGAAGCCGAACGGCGGGTGCATGAACGAGGTTTGCATGTTCACCGCCAGCAGCACGCCGAACCACACCAGGTCGATGCCCAGCTTGTCGGCCACCGGCGCCAGCAGCGGCACCACGATGAACGACAGCTCGAAGAAGTCGAGGAAGAAGGCCAGCAGGAAGATCAGGATGTTCACCACGATCAGGAAGCCCAGCTGGCCGCCCGGCAGGCTGGACAGCAGGTGCTCCACCCAGCGCGGCCCGTCCACGCCTTGGAACGTCAGGCCGAAGATGGTGGCGCCGATCAGGATGAACACCACGAAGCAGGACAGCTTGGTGGTGGTGTTGAGCGCCTGCTTGAGCAGCGAGAAGCTCAGGCGCCGGCGCGCCAGCGCCATCCCCAGCGCGCCGAGCGCGCCCATGGCGCCGCCCTCGGTGGGCGTGGCGATGCCCAGGAAGATGGTGCCCAGCACCAGGAAGATCAGGAACAGCGGCGGGATCAGCACGAAGGTCACGCGCTCGGCCATGCACGACAGCAGGCCCAGGCGCGCCAGCTTGTTGACCACGGCCACCACGAAGGCCAGCAGCACGGCGGCGGCGGTGCACACCACGATCTTCTCGTCGGTCGCCGCGGTGGTGATCTCGCGGCCGCTCCACCAGCTGGCGAGGTCGGTGTAGCGCATGCCCATGTAGATGGCCAGCGCGGTGCACACCGAGGTCAGGACCAGCAGCGAGGGCAGGCCGCTGGAGCCGTTGGGCTCGCGGAAGGTGCGCGCCTCCAGCGGCAGCGCCGGCACCTGGTGCGGCCGGAAGATGGCCAGCAGGATCACGTAGACGGCGTACAGGGCGGTGAGCACCAGGCCGGGGACGAACGCGCCCTTGTACATGTCGCCCACGCTGCGGCCCAGCTGGTCGGCCAGGACGATCAGCACCAGCGAGGGCGGGATGATCTGCGCCAGCGTGCCGGAGGCGGCGATCACGCCCGAGGCGACGCGCCGGTCGTAGCCGTAGCGCAGCATGATGGGCAGCGAGATCAGGCCCATGGAGATGACCGAGGCGGCCACCACGCCGGTGGTGGCCGCCAGCAGCGCGCCCACGAAGATCACGGCCAGCGCCAGGCCGCCGCGCACCGGGCCGAACAGCTGGCCGACGGTGTCCAGCAGGTCCTCGGCCATGCCGCTGCGCTCCAGCACCAGCCCCATGAGCGTGAAGAACGGGATGGCCAGCAGCGTCTCGTTCTGCATGATGCCGAAGATGCGCAGCGGCATGGCCTGCAGCAGCGACTCGGGCAGCACGCCCAGCTCGAAGCCGACCAGGGCGAAGAACAGGCCGCAGGCCCCGAGGCTGAAGGCCACCGGGAAGCCGAACAGCAGGAAGACGATCAGGCCCACGAACATGATCGGGGCCATGTTTTGCGCGATGAATTGCAGCATGTGTCGGGTTCCTCTCGGCCGCTCAGGCCCTGGCGTCGCGCTCGGCCTGCCGGCGGATCTCTTCGGCCAGTTGCTCCTCGGCCGACTTCTCCGCCTTCTTGAGGGTGGGGTCCTCGATCAGGCCGCGCAGGAAGGCGATGCGCTTGACCAGCTCCGACAGGCCCTGCAGCAGCAGCAGCGCGAAGCCCAGCGGCAGCATCAGGTACACCGGCCAGCGGATCAGGCCGCCGGAGTTGGCGGACACCTCGCCGGAGCGCCAGCCCTGCAGGAAGAACGGGATGCCGTAGTACAGCACCGCGATGCACACCGGCGTGAGGAAGAAGGCGAAGCCGATCACGTCGATCCAGACCTGCTTGCGCCTGGACAGGCGGCCGGAGACCACGTCGATCTTCACGTGCTCGCCCTGCAGCAGCGTGTAGCCGGCGGCCAGCATGAACGAGGCCGCGAACAGGTACCACTGCACCTCGAGGTAGGCGTTGGAGCTGGCGTTGAAGGCCTTGCGTACGATGGCGTTGACGCCGCTGATGACGGTGGAGGCCAGGATCAGCCAGATCACCCACCGGCCGACCTGGGCGTTCAGCCAGTCGACGCCGCGCGAAAGCTTGAGCAAAGCCTGCATGCTGTCTCCTCGAGAATCCGGAAAAACAAAGCGGCGCGTGGATGCGCACCACGCGCCGTTTAGTACTAATGAAAAATTCTAGGCGGCACTATAAAGGCAAGCTGACGGCATTTTGACGAGCCACACCCCCGTGTCATCCCTAGCCGACGCTGGCGCGATCCGCCACGGCGACCGCGACACGCTGTCGCTGGCGCTGATGGACGCGCGCAACCGCACGCTGGCCCTGCTGGCGCGCTTCGAGCAGGCCCTGGACGCCGAAGGCCTGATCGTGCCCGAGCGCGAGGAGCTGGAGCCGCCGGCCTGGCTGGCCGGCCACATCGGCTGGCTGGCCGAGTACTGGATAGGCCGCAACCCGCAGCGCGGGCGGGGCGAGGCCTGTCCGGCCGGCGGCCTGCGCCTGGCCTCGGTCGAACCGCTGGCCGACCCGTGGTTCGACCCGGCGCTGGCGCCCCACGCGCTGCGCTGGCGGACGGCGCTGCCCGACCTGGCGAGCGTGCGCGCCTACCTGCTGAACACCCTGGAGGGCACGCTGGAACTGCTGGACAAGGCCGCCCCTCACGATGACGGCCTGTACTTCTTCCGCATGGCGCTGTTCCACGAGGACTGGCGCGGCGAGCAGCTGGCCGCCATGGCCCAGGCGCTGGGGCTGGCGCTGCCGCTGGGGCCGGCGCCGCCGGCGCCGCCGCGCGAGCCGCTGCAGCTGCCGGCCGGCCGCTGGCGGCTCGGCGCACAGCCCGGCGGCTTCGTGCGCGATGTGGAGAAATGGGCGCACGAGGTCGACATGCCCGAGTTCGAGATCGACGCGCAGCCGGTGGGCTGGGCCCAGTACGCCGAGTTCGTCGACGACGGCGGCTACGACCGCGCCGAGCTGTGGCAGCCCGAGGGCTGGGCCTGGCTGCAGGCGCTGGCGCAGCGCGAAGGCCGGCGCGGGCCGCGCTACGTGGAGCAGATCGGCGCGGCCGGCGGCGCCGTGCTGCAGGCGCAGTTCGGCCAGGCGCGCCGCCGCCCCGGCGCCCAGCCGGCCATGCATGTGAGCTGGTGGGAGGCCGACGCCTGGGCGCGCTGGGCCGGCCGGCGCCTGCCCACCGAGGTGGAATGGGAGCGGGCGGCCGCCACCCTGGCAAGCCGCGGCCTGCGCTGGGGCGAGGTGCTGGAATGGACCGCCGGCACGCTGCGCCCCTGGCCCGGCTTCACGCCCGACGCCTGGACCCGGCACGGGCCGCTGGAGGCGCAGCCGCTGTTCGGCCGCGCCCGGGTGCAGCGCGGCGCCTCGTTCGCCACGCCGCCGCGCCTGCGCGAGCTGCGGCGGCGCAGCTTCGCGCTGCCGCACCGCGACGACGGCTTCGTCGGTTTTCGCACCTGCGCGCCATGACGGCGATCGCCAAGGCCGGCCTCCGATGGCTTGTCGGGATGGCACTGGTCTCGGTGCTGGGCGCCTGCAGCAGCCTGCCGGCGCTGGAAGGACAGCGCAGCGCGTCGCAGCCCATAGACACCAGCGGCACGCGGCTGGCGCGGGCGATCGCGCCGCGCGCGGCCGCGCACCCGGGACTGTCGGGCGTGCTTCCGCTGGCGAACGCGCTGGACGCATTCGCCGCCCGCGTCCTGCTCGCGCGGTCGGCGGAACGCACGCTCGACGTCCAGTACTACCTCTGGAACCAGGACACGTCCGGCCTGCTGCTCATGGGCGCGCTGCGGGAAGCGGCGGACCGCGGCGTGCGCGTGCGGCTGCTGCTGGACGACATGAACACGGCGGGGATGGACGACCTCCTGGCGGCCCTGCACGCGCACCAGAACATCGAGGTCCGGCTGTTCAATCCTTTCGCGGTCCGCTGGCCGCGGGCCGTCGGCTACCTCACCGACTTCCGGCGCCTGAACCGGCGCATGCACAACAAGTCCTTCACCGCCGACGGGCAGGCCACCATCGTCGGCGGGCGCAACGTGGGGGACGAGTACTTCGGCGCCACCGACGGCGCCGCGTTCGTCGACCTGGACGTGCTGGCGGTCGGACAGGTGGTCCCGGCCGTTTCCGCGGACTTCGAGCGCTACTGGGCCAGCGGCTCCTCCTACCCCTTGCACCTCCTGGTGCGGGCGCCGCCGCCGAACGGGCCCGCACCCGTCTCGGACCCGCCCGGCAGCGCAGCCGCGGCGTACCTGGACGCCGTCCGCACGTCGCCGTTCGTCAGCGACCTCCTGCAGGGCCGCCTGGCCCTGGACTGGGCGCCGGTGCGCCTGGTCAGCGACGACCCGGCCAAGGCCCTGGGCCAAGGCACGGCCACCACCCTGGTGGAGCAGCTGAACCGCGTCATCGGCAACCCGGCGCGCCGCCTGCAGCTGGTCTCCGCCTACTTCGTGCCGGGCGCGGCGGGGACTGAGGCGCTGGTGGCCATGTCCCGGCGCGGGGTCGACGTGGGCGTGCTCACCAACTCGCTGGCGGCGACCGACGTCCCGGTCGTGCATGCCGGCTACGCCAGGCGGCGCAAGCCCCTGCTCGAGGGCGGCGTGAAGCTGTACGAGCTGCGCCGGCAGCCGCGCGTCATCGAAACGCCGGACGGACCGTCCACGCCGGTGCTGCGGGCCTCCAGCGCCAGCCTGCATGCCAAGACCTTCACGGTGGATGGCCTGCACGTCTTCATCGGTTCGTTCAATTTCGACCCGCGGTCCATGCACCTGAACACCGAGATGGGCCTGGTGATCGCCAGCCCCGCGCTGGCGCGCCAGGCCGAAGCGGCGTTCGGGCAGGCGATCCAAGGTCGCGCCTACACCGTCCGGCTGGACGAGGAGGGCGGGTTGTACTGGCTGGACCCGGTGCCCGGCGGCCAGGCGGTGCGGCACGCGACCGAGCCCGGCACCAGCACCTGGCAACGCGCCGCCGTCCGGTTCCTGTCGCTGCTGCCCATCGAGTGGCTGCTCTGAGTCGCGGGTGGCCGGCGGTCAGCCGCGTCCTTTCCTCTTGGGCGCGGCGAAGCGCCACCAGGGCAGCTGCCGCCGCAGGCTGAGCACCTCGCCGCCGCGCTCGCTGCGGTAGCCGGGCAGGGCGGCCAGGCGCTGCTGCCAGGCCGGGCTGGCCAGCACCTCGCGCAGCGCCCGCAGCGGCGGCTGCTCCAGCGCCGACTTCAGGCACACCAGCCAGTAGTCTTCCTCGACCAGCGGCACGAAGCCCAGGCCGCGGCCCTGCGCCGCCGCCTCGATGGCCAAGCCGGCGTCGGCCGCGCCGGACGCCACGGCCTGGACCACGGCGGCGTGCGAGGGCTCGGCATGGTCCCAGCCGCGCAGGGCGGCGGGCTGCAGCCCGGCCTGGGCCAGCAGCTCCTCGGCCAGCACGCGCGTGCCGCTGCCCAGCGGGCGGTTCACGTAGCGCGCGCCGCGCCGCGCCGCGTCGGCCAGCGAGGCCAGGCCCAGCGGGTTGCCCGGCGCCACCACCAGGCCCTGGCGGCGCCGCGCGAAGCCGATGATCTTGTGCAGCCCGGGCTGCAGCAGCGGCTGGTAGGTGCGCTGGGCCAGGGTGCCCGGCGCGGGCGAGGGCGGCGTGTGGAAGCCGGCCAGCGTGCAGCGCCCCTCGTTGAGCGCGGCGATCGCGTCCACGCTGCCCATGAAGCGCACGTCCAGGTGCAGCCGGTGCTGCGCGGCGGCGTGCTCGCGGAGCAGGGCCAATGCGTCATCGTGGCTGGCATGCAGCGTGAGCACCTGGGCCGCGTCGTCGAAGGCCACGGCGAAGGCGCGCTCCAGGTCGGCATGCAGCGCCTCGATCTGCGGCGCCAGCCGGGCCTGGGCCTGGCGCTCGGCCCACAGCAGCTTCTCGCCGAAGGCCGACAGGCGCGCCGGCTGGCCCTTGTCCCAGACGATCAAGCCGTGGCCCAGCTCGGCCTCCCAGCGCTTGAGCTCGCCCCACACGTGACGGTAGGACTGGCCCAGCGAGCGGGCGGCGCCGGAGATCGAGCCCTCGCGCTGCACCGCCTGCAGCAGGTCCATCAGCGGGTTGCGCAGCGCGCGTGCCGACGCGGCGCCCACCAGGCCATAGGACAGTTCGATCTTGTGCACGGTGGACGAGTATGCCTATGCACGCCGGTGCATAACTCGCCAATACCGATGCGGGCCCCTGCCGCGCTGGCTACCATCGGCGCCCCATGAACAGCTTCTCGGACGGCATCGCCGCGGCGCTCGCGCTGGTCGCGCAGGGCGACGCGACCCTGGGCGCCATCGTGCTGCGCTCCCTGGCCGTGAGCGCCAGCGCCTGCCTGCTGGCCTGCGGGCTGGGCCTGGTGCTGGGCGCCTGGCTGGGCGTGGCGCGCTTCGCCGGGCGCGGCGCGGTGCTGGCCGTGCTGAACACGGCGCTGGCCATCCCGTCCGTGGTGGTCGGCCTGGTGGTGTACCTGCTGCTCTCGCGCTCGGGACCGCTGGGCTTTTTGGGCTGGCTGTTCTCGTTCAAGGCCATGGTGCTGGCGCAGGCGCTGCTGGTGCTGCCGGTGGCCGCGGCGCTGGCGCGCCAGGCCGTGGAGGACGCCGACCGGCTGCACGGCGAGCAGCTGGCCTCGCTGGGCGCGCGGCCGCTGCTGCGGGCGCTGCTGCTGGCCTGGGACGAGCGCTACGCCATGCTCACCGTGCTGATCGCCTGCTTCGGCCGCGCCGTCTCCGAGGTGGGCGCGGTCATGATCGTGGGCGGCAACATCGACGGTTTCACCCGAGTGATGACCACGGCCATCGCGCTGGAGACCAGCAAGGGCGACCTGCCGCTGGCGCTGGCGCTGGGCATGGTGCTGCTGGCGGTGGTGCTGGCCCTGAACGCGCTGATCGCGCTGGTGCGGCGCTGGCGCCTGGAGCGGGGCGATACCGTGCAGGTGCTGCGCGCGGGGGCGGCTGGATGAGCGCCGTGATCCGCCTGCAGTCGGCCGACGTGCGCTTCGGCCCGGTGCAGGCGCTGCACGCGGTCGACCTGCGCATCGACGTCGGCGAGCGCATCGCCCTGATCGGCGCCAACGGCAGCGGCAAGAGCACGCTGCTGCGCGTGCTGCACGGCCTGGTGCCGCTGGCGCGCGGCTCGCTGCTGCGCGACGGCGCCGCGCGCCAGGCCATGGTGTTCCAGCGGCCTTTCGTGATGCGCACCAGCGCCGCCAACAACGTGGCCCTCGCGCTGTGGCTGCGCGGCACGCGCTGGCGCGCCGCGCGCGAGCAGGCGCTGGGCGCGCTGGCCCGCGTCGGCCTGGCCGAAGTCGCGTTGCGCAACGCGCGCGCGCTGTCGGGCGGCCAGCAGCAGCGCCTGGCGCTGGCCCGGGCCTGGTGCCTGCAGCCCGACGTGCTGCTGCTGGACGAGCCCACCGCCAGCCTGGACCCGCATGCCAAGCGCGAGGTCGAGGCGCTGATGGCCCAGTTCGCCGACGCCGGCACCACCCTGGTCTTTGCCAGCCACAACCTGGGCCAGGTCAAGCGCCTGGCCAGCCGCGTGGTCTACCTGGAGCAGGGCCGCGTGCTGGCCGACGCGCCGGTGGCCGAGTTCTTCGACCGCGTGCGACTGCCCGAGCTGTCGCGCGAGGCCGACCTGTTCGTCAAAGGAGAAACCGCATGATCCCCCTTAGTCTCGGCGTCAAGCCCGCACGGACCTTCGCCCGCCTGGCCGCGGGCCTCGCCGCCGCCGTGCTGGCCGCCGGCAGTGCCGCGGCGCAGTCCATCACCATGGCCTCGACCACCTCGACCGAGCAGTCCGGCCTATTCGGCCACCTGCTGCCCGAGTTCAAGCAGGCCAGCGGCATCGACGTCAAGGTGGTGGCCGTGGGCACCGGCCAGGCCATCGACATGGCCCGCCGCGGCGACGCCGACGTGCTGTTCGTGCACGACCAGCCGGCCGAGGAGAAATTCGTGGCCGAGGGCTATGCCGCGCGCCGCCACCCGGTCATGTACAACGACTTCATCCTCGTCGGCCCCAGGGGCGACTCGGCCGGCGCCAAGGGGCGGGACATCGTGGCGGCGCTGAAGAAGCTGTCCGCGGCCGGCGCCCCCTTCGTCTCGCGCGGCGACAAGAGCGGCACCCATGCCGCGGAGCTGCGCTACTGGAAGGCCGCCGGCGTCGAGAACGGCAAGGGCGGCGGCTACAGGGAGTGCGGCTGCGGCATGGGCCCGGCGCTGAACATCGCCTCCTCGTCCAACGCCTACGCCCTGACCGACCGCGCCACCTGGCTGAGCTTCAAGAACCGCGGCGAGCTGGCCGTGCTGGTGGAGGGCGACCAGCGGCTGTTCAACCAGTACGGCGTGATGGTGGTGAGCCCGCACAAGCATCCGCACGTGAAGGCGGCCGAGGCGCAGAAGTTCGTGGACTGGGTGATTTCGCCGGCGGGGCAGGCCAGCATTGCCAGCTACCGGATCGGCGGCGAGCAGCTGTTCTTTCCGAACGCGGGCAAGTGACCGGCGGACGTGTCCGCTTCGGCGATCTGCGCCGATTGGCCACAACCGGACGGTGACTGGCGTCGGTAGCGTTCGGTTACTATCTCAGCCGTTTCGTACAGCAACGATTTGGGAGGATTGCTATGGCTTGTTGGGTGCAATCGAGGGATCGTCGTGTGGTGGGTGCCCGTGCCCACCGGCTTCTCGGAATCGGCTTTGCCTTGTTGCTCGCCGCCTGCGGCGGTGGTGGTGGTGGAGATAGCGGCGATGGCGGCGTGCTCACCGTCAGTCTGTCCTACAGCGGCCATGCGCTGCTGCTTCGCCAGTCCACCATTGCGCCCACCATTACCGGGCTCAGGGGCCGCGCGCCGGACTGCTCTTTGAAATCCGGCGCACTGCCGCCGGGTTTGATGCTGAACCGGGACTGCTCGATCACCGGCACTCCTTTGGCCGCGGGCAGCTTTCCGATCGTCGTGAACCTGGGTGCCTCGGGCGTGGCCAATGAGCTCGGCTGGAGCGTTTCAGCACTGGTCCTGGGCCCCTCGGTGACCTATTCACTCCCAGCTTCCATGATGACGGGTGCGAGTTACGACTTCACGACGCTGAACAACTTCTGGATCGCCACTGCCGCCGACACCGTGACCTATTCGGTGTCCGAGGGGAGCCTGCCTTCCGGATTGGTCATCGACCCCGGCACTGGCCGCATCACCGGGACCCCGGCGGTGGAGGGGGACTATTCCTTCAAGGTCACGGCCCAGGTCGTCAATGCCGGCCGCATCGCCACGGCGACCTCGCGATGGCCGGAGTCGGTGACGGTGAACCGACCGGTGATCCCATACAGCCAGGCGCAAGCCTGGGCCGGGCTGCCATTCCGCTCGACGCCCACCTTGCCATCCGGAAGCGTGGCCTACACCTTCTCCGCAACATCCCTCCCGGCGGGCCTCTCCATCGATCCTGCGACCGGCGTGATCTCCGGTATGCCGTTGGAGCCCGCTTTCAGCGCTGACTACCGTATCGAACTGGTCGGCACCACCGCCGGTGGCGGCACCTTCGCGAACTTCACGAATGTCAGCATCGACGTGGAGTCGCCCGTCTACATTCGCTACGCAGGAACGGTCGGCCGCGTCGACTCGCCCATGTCGGACATGCCGGTGATCGTGAACAATAGTGGTGTCCAGCTGACGGGTATCAGCTATAGCTATGCGCTAGACGATCCCTCGTCCCTGCCATTGGGCCTCTCGCTGGACCCCATCACCGGCGAAATCTCTGGCACGCCGAGAGTAGTCTCGGGAAGGCCCGTGCGGATCAACGTCACCGTCACGATCAATGGCATCAGCTTCGTGGTGCCAGTGGACACTGTCGTGAGTGTGCAAATCTAGCTTGGCCGTTTGCACCTTTGAGCATCAATCCCATGTCCCTTCTCAAGCTTGCCGTTGTCCCGGCGCTGGTGGCTCTTCTCACCGGCTGCGGAACGGGCGCCCTCCTGAAGCGTGACTCCCGTGGGCCTTCGCCTGACGAGTCCGTGGTGGTCATCGGAGTTACGCCGAATTTCCGGCTCCACGTCCTTCCCGGAGAAGAGGTATCGGGATCGTTCAGCAAGAGCCAGTGGTTCGGTCCGGTCATTAACGGAGTGGCCGAAGACGGATACATCGTGGCGACGGTGAAACCCGGTCGGCTGCTTGCGATCACCGATGTGTTTGCCACGAACAATGGAGGGTTCTCCGGCCGGCGCTACGTGGCCTGCGGTGGAACGAGAACGCCGGTGTTCCAAGTCCCGGCGGGCAAGCTGTTGTACCTGGCCGATATCGACTACGTGCCGTCCGGATCGAAATTGTCGATCAGGTACCGCGATCGGCTTGCAGCGGCCGAAGAGCACATCCGCGCGCACTATCCGCAGTTGAAAGGGAAGTTGGAGCCGCTCGAATATCGCGCACTGCCCACGGCAGACGGATGCGGCGGCGGCACGACGGTGATTCCGATCTATATCCCCCGGTAGCGGAGGAGGGCCAGCAGGCCTACGGCGTGGTCTAGGCCTTAAGCGTCCTACAGAGCCGCCGTGTAGACGATCGCTCCCCCTGTGCTCGGCGACCTTGTCGTACAGCTTGCGCGCGACCGAGTTGGACTCGTACGTGTGCCAGTACAGGTGAGCTGCGCCGGCGAGCCTGGCCTGCTGCTTCACACCTTCCATCAGCGCGCGGCCGACACCTTGTCCACGGACCGCGGTCGAGGTGAAGAGATCCTGCAGGTAGCAGGCCGGACCCACGGCAGTGGTGCTGCGGTGGAACAGGTAGTGCGCCAACCCGACCACGACGCCGCCGGTTTCGGCCACCAGTGCTAAGACGGGCTCGCCGGGATCGAACAGCCGCTCCCAGGTGGTCTCGACCACGTCGTCGGGAAGCGCCGTCTCGCCATGACGGCCGTAGAACTCGTTATAGCCCCTCCACAGCTCCAGCCAGGCGGCCCGGTCCGAGCGGGCCAGCTGGCGAACGGTGGGAGAGCCTGGGGGCAGATGGACCACGGACATACCGGTTTCTCTCGCGTGCTTTACTGATGCAAATGCGCGGCTGCCCCTTCGGTTCGCTCACGCGCAGCACGCCGAAACAGCCAGGCCGACCCGACAAACAAGGCGATGAAGAATCCATTCAACGCCAGGATCTCTGCCGGCGGGCTCCACGGGAGCCCCAATCCTGCGATCAGCGCGATCGCCGTGACCAAGGCCTGAGCAAGCGCCATCGCGAACAATGTCTGTGCCATCCCACGAGGCTGGCCGCGCGCGATGGCGGCCCCGATGATTCCGACGGCAAGCACCCCGAAGTACATCAGGTTTGCGGGATCGCCGTCCGCGCCGATGATGCCGACGCCAAGACTCAGCCAGACGAGCATGGATGCTGCTGTGAGTGCAATGCCGACGGCGGATCGGTACGCGGCATTGTTTGTACGTGGTGGCATGGGCGTGTCTCCGAGGTGGTCCTAGGCGCACGGGACACTGGCCGCGCACTCTGAAACCGCAATGGTCACTCCCAGGATGATGCACGAGTGTCAACGACACTGAGGCAAGCTCCGCGTCCGTGTCGAACGACCTGTTAGATCGCAGTGTCACGTGATCCCCAGCCCCTTCAGAACTGCCATTGTCCCTAGGCCAGATGCGAGGGCGAAGTAGAAGAACGCCATCTTCCGGCTGGCGGGGAATGAAAGCTTCTCACAAACCCAGATCAATCCCCGAAAAAAGACGGCCTTGTGGCTGTAGTAGTAGCTCGCCAGGAACATGCAACCCCAAGCGATTACGTACAAGCCCAATAGGACCGTACCAGCCCCCGGCTTCACCGGTCCGCTCTCTATGCCAGCCGCCTGCGTTGCGCCAAGCAAAGCGAGCAGCAGACCGATGAGGACGGCGCTAAGGAGATAGCCGGGCTCGTTGCGACTCTCGTGTGGTTTTGGTGCGTCCATGCCGTTCCTGCGATCTAACGTTGGAGATGACCGGCGAACAGTAGGCCGGCAAAGCCGGCCGATAGGACGTCCGTGTCGATCGACCTGTTAGCCGGCAGTTGCATACTCCACCTTTCCGTCAGCAACTTTGAGGTGCCCAGGGCGCTGAAGGGCGGCGATGACTGCTGAAACTTCCTCCTCCGTGAGTTGCTTTTGAAAGTGGGCGCTTATGGCACTGCGCAAAGCCTTCTCGGTTTGCGGCTTTGTGGCATTCGGTTGGAGGAGCCTGGAAAGAAACAGGATTGCCCGCTCCTCGGGAGACTTGACTTGAGCCGCCTTCACGAGGGGAATGTCGTCAATAGTCTCCCACCGCCCACAAAAGATCATGTTGTCTTTCAGGTGCTGGATTAGGGGATCGAACCCTGTGTCCTTTGAGATGATGTGGAAGAAGGCCTCGGGCTCATGAGAGGCGATACGCCCGATGTAATAGGCGATGTGAAAGTCCAGCGCATTTCGCCCCACGCCGGAGATCTTGATGTACTCCGCCCGATCTCCCAGCTGCTGGATCGCGGTGACCAGCTCAAAGGGCAACTTGCTTTGGGTGGCGCCGACGAAGATCTTGGCACTGAAGTGATCGGCGGCAAGAGCCGCCAGTGACTCCGGCTGCACGCTTTCGTAGTCGATGAGGACGATATTTGGGCGCAAGTACTCTTCCCTGCAGGCTAACGTCGGAGTTGACCGGCGGCCAGTCGGCCGGCGAAGCCGGCCGGTAGGACGTCCGCGTCGAACGACCTGTTAGACCGCATATTCACGTAGACACCTTCTGTCGATTAAGAAGTGTCGCCGCGATCCTTGCAGCAGCCCAAGTTATTGCTGCCCCGAAAAATCCAAGCCCCAGAGCCATGGTCAGAGCCATCGCGAGGTGATTTCCTGGACCTGGGCGGACAGTTACGTTCGTCAGCATCATCGAACCGGCAAACGCCAAGAGCAGCGCCGGCCCGAACGCCACTGCCGAGACGCCCCACACCACTAGCTTCTGCTTGCGCGATAGGCTTGCGAACCTACCGGAGCGCAGAAATCTTCGAATGCTTATGGCTGCCCATACTGCAGCTGCAAACGCACCTACAGGGACAGCAGTAACGGCGTTGAGCTCGATCATGTTGGTAGCGGTCTAACGTCGGCGTTGACCGGCGCACGTGCGGCGAGTGCGCGAAGCGCACGGATGCACGTGTGCGTCCGTGTCGAACAATCTGTTAGAGCGCTTCCTCATGCTTCGGCCCTGCTGCTCGGATCACCCCACATGCGCTCGTGCAAGTCACGTACCTCCTTAGCCACGTACGGCCAAGCAGCCGTTTTAGTAGCGTTGTCGAGGTCCCACATCAGGTTTTCCGCGTATGCGACGTCGACAAGTGCCTTCACACAGTCGGGCCCGTTGCAATACTCAGTGGCCATGAATTCAGTTTGATCTTTCACCGCGCTCCAATTGCCGGCCCGAGCGGCCTCGTTGGTCCGGTCCGCGAACGCCTCAGACATGGGGAGCCTCATCCGGCGTGTCCCAGCGGTCGACCATCCATTCGTCCGTCCGCATGGATTCGTCAGGAAAGCGCTGGCGGAGGCGATCGATGACTTCCTTCTCGTGCGCGTAGTCGTCCATGCGCTGCGCTCTAACGTAATGTAGACGGCAGTCTAAAACCTGTTGTCCCGCAGCTGCGGAATAAAACCGACGCGCTGTACATCGCAAGTGCCTGAATTGTCAGCATTTTCTGTCCTCCCTCGCGTTCTTCAAACCTAATAAATCGTGACCTCAAACCCCGCAGAGGCGATGTCAGGGTGCTGCGGGATAAAACTGCCGGATAAGGTCGCGCTAAGTAGCTGCGAATGGCGCTGGGCGCACCTAAGTCCTTGTCTCACCTGCATCGGCCCGCGCCATCCTAGCGCCAGGTAGTTGCTAAGTACAAGCACAAACCCGCTTCTGCCAGCACTGCCTGCTCTGCCGGAGAAAAAGCCGCGTCGGCTCCTGTGCTCCGTTACCGCCCGTGCGAGTCCTTGCCTACCGCGCCAGCGCCGCCGCCTTCACCTGCGCCCACACCCGCAGCCCCGGCGCCAGCGCCAGCGCATGTGCCGCCCGCGCCGTGATGCGCGCCAGCAGCGCCTCACCGCCACCGCAGTCCAGCCGCACCACCACCTGCGACGGATGCCCGGCCTCCTGCACCGCGCCGACCGTGGCTGCGATCACGTTCTGGATGCTGCTCGCCCCCGACGCGGGCGCCTGCGTGGCGATGCTCACGTCCCGCGCCAGCACGCGCACGCGCACCGGCGTGCCGATGGCCAGCCCCTCGTCGCGCAGCCACAGCGATCCGCCCGCGCAGTCCACGCGCGCCAGCCGCCAGCGCAGGTCGCGCTCGGCCAGCGTCCCCTGCCACAGCGCGCCCGCATCCTCGCCCTGCGCAAGGGGCAGGTCCGCCCGCGCCAGCGTCTGCGCCAGCGGCCCGCAGGCCAGGGCCCGCCCCTGGTCCATGGGCACCAGCGTGTCGGCTAGGCGCGCCATCTCGTCGGCCGAGTGGGTGACGTACAGCATGGGGATGCGCAGCTCGTCGCGCAGCCGCTCCAGCCAGGGCAGGATGTCGCGGCGGCGCACCGCGTCCAGCGCGGCCAGCGGCTCGTCCAGCAGCAGCAGGCGCGGCTGCGTGGCCAGCGCGCGGGCGATGGCCACGCGCTGGCGCTCGCCGCCCGACAGCCCGGTCGGCCGGCGGGCCAGCAGGTGGGCGATGCCCAGCAGCTCGATCACGCCTTCCAGTGACAGCGCGTCGTGCGCCGCCGCGCGGCCCGCGCGCTTCTGCGCAAAGCGCAGGTTGCTACGCACGTCCAGGTGGTCGAACAGGCTGGCTTCCTGGAACACGTAGCCCAGCGGCCGCTGCCAGGTAGGCAGGAAGACGCCGTTTGCATCGTCCTGCCAGGCCGTGCCGCCCACCTGCACCAGCGCCTCCTCGGCACGCTCCAGGCCGGCGACGCAGCGCAGCACCGTGGTCTTGCCCGAGCCCGAGGGGCCGAACAGCACGGTGATGCCGCGCGCTGGCAGCTGCAGGTCCACGTCCAGGCGGAAGCCGCCGGGCCGCGGCAGGCGCAGGCGGATGCGGTGCGCCGCCGCCGCGGGGCTCACGCGTACACCCGCGCCGTGCGGCGCGTCAGCAGCGCCAGCGCCAGCAGCACCACGAACGAGAACACCAGCATGGCGGCCGACAGCCAGTGCGCCTGCCCGTACTCCAGCGCCTCCACGTGGCCATAGATCTGGGTGGACACCACGCGCGTCTGCTCGGGGATGTTGCCGCCAATCATCAGCACCACGCCGAACTCGCCCACCGTGTGGGCGAAGCTCAGGATGGCCGCGGTGACGAAGCCGGGCCGCGCCAGCGGCAGCGCCACGTGCACGAAAGCGTCCAGCGGCCGGGCCCGCAGGGTGGCCGCCACCTCCATGGGCCGGCGGCCCACCGCCTGGAAGGCATGCTGCAGCGGCTGCACCGCGAACGGCAGCGAGTACACGATGGAGGCGAGCAGCAGCCCGCCGAAGGTGAAGGGCAGCAGGCCGATGCCCAGCGCCTGCGTCAGCTGCCCGCCCCAGCCCTGCGGGCCGAAGGCCACCAATAAGTAGAAGCCCAGCACCGTGGGCGGCAGCACCAGGGGCAGGGCGACCACCGCGCCCACCACGGCCGACCAGCGCGTGCGCGCATGCGCCAGCCACCAGGCCAGCGGCGTGGCCAGCAGCAGCAACGCGGCAGTGGTGGCGGTGGCCAGCTTGAGTGTGAGCCAGATCGCCTGCAGGTCGGATGCGCTGAACGGCATGGATGCGGCGGGTCCCGCTCAGAGCTCGTAGCCGTGGGCGCGGATGATGGCCTTGGCCGCGTCACTGCGCAGGAAGCTGGCCAGGGCGGTAGCGGCCGGGTTGTCCTTGCCGGCCGCCAGCACCACGGCGTCCTGCCGGATCGGGGCATGCAGGTCGGCGGGAACGACCCAGGCCGATCCCTTGGCGATGCCGCCGTCCACCATCACCTGCGACAGCGCGACGAAGCCCAGCGGCGCGTTGCCGGTGGCGACGAACTGGAAGGCCTGGCCGATGCTCTCGCCCTGCACCAGCCGGGGCCGCAGCGCATCGGCCACGCCCAGCCTGTCCATGGCCTGCAGGGCGGCAGCGCCGTAAGGCGCCAGCTTGGGGTCGGCGATGGCCAGCCGCTCGAAGCGGCCCGTGCGCAGCACCTCGCCCCGGCCGTCCACCAGGCCGGCGCTGGCGCTCCACAGCACCAGCCGGCCGGTCGCATAGGTGAAGCGGCTGCCGCGCACCGCCAGGCCCTCGGCTTCCAGCTTCGCGGGCGTCTCGTCGTCGGCCGCCAGCAGCACCTGGAAGGGCGCGCCGTTCTTCACCTGCGCGTAGAAGCGGCCGGTGGAGCCGAAGGCCAGCACCGCCTTGTGGCCGGTGGCCTGCTCGAAGGCGGCGGCGATCTTCTGCATGGGCGCGGTGAAGTTGGCCGCCACCGCCACGCTCACCTCGGCGGCGTGGGCGGCCGCGGCGCCGGCCAGCAGCAGGCAGGACAGGATGGCGCGGCGCAGGTCCATGGGGGTCTCCTCGCTATTCCGAAAATGAATAGCGGGGAGTATAGGCAGGCCCCTGCACAGGCACAATCAACCCATGGCAAGACCGCGACAGATCGAGCTCGCCGGCGCGCTGGGCCACCTGGCGGCCGACAAGCGGCTGGAGATCCTGCGCCGCGTCGGCGAGGGTGGCTCGATCTCGCAGGCCGCGCGCGAGGCGGGCGTGAGCTACAAGGCCGCCTGGCAGGCGCTGGACACGCTGTCCAACCTGGCCGGCGCCGCGCTGGTCGAGCGCAGCGTGGGCGGGGCGGGCGGCGGCGGCGCGCGCCTGACGCCGGCCGGCCAGCAGCTGCTGCGCGCCGCCGGCGAGCTGGCCCGGGCGCGCGAGCAGGTGATGACGCGACTGCGCGGCCGCAAGGGCGGCGCCGGCCTGCCCGGCGCGGCCGCCCTGGGCCTGCGCACCAGCATGCGCAACCAGCTGCCCTGCGAGGTCGAGGCCATCGAGGCGCAGGGGCCGCTGGTGCGCGCCCGGCTGGTGCTGGCCGACGGCACGCCGCTGGTGTCGCGCATCACCGCCGAGAGCGCGCAGCTGCTGCAGCTGGCGCCCGGGCTGCCGGTGCTGGCGCTGTGCAAGGCCACGGCGGTGATGGTTGCGCGGCACGGCCAACGTGGTGCTGGCGGGGCGCCTTCCAATCTGCTGGCGGGCAAGGCCACCCGCGTGGCGCGGGGCGAGCTGGGCGACGAGGTCGCGGTGCAGCTTCCGTCCGGCTTGCAGGTGGTGGGTTTCGCGGGTCCCGGCAGCGGGCTGCGGTCGGGCAGCCGGGTGGTGCTGGCGGTGGACGAGAGCACGGTGGTGATCGCGCTGGCGTGAGGCGCCGGCCGTCCCGCGCGCACAACTTTTTTGCTGTCAGGGGCAATTTTCGGTTCAGCCAGCCAGGATGCGGCCAGGCCTACGTATGCTTGGCCGGCATGGACGGCTTCAGCTTTACCGGTGGCTCGGCAATACATAGGCTATTGCAGCAAGCCCAATCCCAGCACTCGCGTCTCGGAAAGCCCGGCGACTGGCCTGTCGCTCTGCGGGTGATGGTCAGCGCCATGCTCGACAGCAAGCAGGCCATGTCGGTGGTGTGGGGAGACGAGCGGATCCTCCTCTACAACGATGCCTACCTCCCGTTCCTGCAGGAAAAGCATCCGGCGGCGTTCGGGCAGCCGCTGGAGCAGGTCTGGGCGGAGATCTGGCCGCAGATAGGGCCGCTGGTCGACCGCGCCCGCTCGGGCGAGGCGTTCCAGATCGACGACATGCCGCTGGTGCTGCAGCGCAATGGCAAAAGGGACCCCGGCTGGTTCACCTTCTTCTATGCACCGCTTCGCGACGAGGACGGGCGCATCCAGGGCATGTACAGCTCCGTGGTCGAGACGACAGCCCGGGTGCTGGAGGAACAACGGAAGACGCAGCTGCTGGAGCTGTCCGACCAGCGGGTAGCTCAGCGGACTGCCGAGCTGGAAGCGGCGCGCAAGGAGGCGGTCGAGTTCTCCCAGCGGCTGCAGTTCACGCTGGATGCGGCCGAGATCGGAGACTGGTACCTGGACCTGGAGCGCGATACGGCTTACCGGTCGAGACGCCATGACCAGTGCTTCGGCTATTCGGAGCCGATCGAGGAGTGGGGCTTCGAGAAGTTCATCGCGCACGTGCATCCGGAGGACCGCGCCCATGTCCGGCGCCAGTTCGCGGAGGCGCTCAGCGAGCTCAAGGGATGGCGTTTCGAATGCCGTGTCGTCTGGCCGGACCAGAGCGTCCACTGGATCGCCGCCCACGGCTTCGTCCACCACATGGACCGCACGCCCAAGACCATGACCGGCATCGTGCTGGACATCACAGAGCGAAAGCTCAACGAACAGGAGATCGTCCACGCCAACGCCCGCAAGGACGAGTACCTGGCGATGCTGGCGCACGAGCTCAGGAACCCGCTGGCGCCGATCAGCGCGGCAGCCGCCGTGCTGCAGCTGGGCGCGCGCGACGAGGAGCGCGTCCGCAAGGCCGCCGAGGTCATCTCGCGCCAGGTGCGGCATATGACGGGGATCGTGAACGACCTGCTCGACGTGTCCCGTGTCACCCGCGGAAAGGTCGCGCTGGAGAAAGCGCCCCTGGACTTGAAGAACGTCGTGGCGTCGGCCATCGAGCAGGCCCGTCCCCTGATCGAGGCCCGCCATCACCACCTCGAGGTGCATCTCCCGCCCGAGCCTGCCTCGGTGCACGGCGACTTCAAGCGCCTGGTGCAGGTGTTCGCGAATCTGCTGACGAATGCCTCCAAGTTCACGCCCGACTCGGGGCGGATCATGGTGGCCATCGCCGTGGAGGCGGGACAGGTTCGGGTGACGGTGGCGGACACCGGGATCGGGATGGAGCCCGCCTTGCTCGGCCGTGCTTTCGACCTTTTCACGCAGGGGGAGCGCGCCGCTGACCGCTCGGAAGGCGGGCTGGGCATCGGGCTGGCGCTGGTCAAGAGCCTGGTCGCCCTGCACGGCGGCGAGGTCTCGGCCGCGAGCGAAGGGCCGTCCCGGGGGAGCACGTTCGAAGTTGCGCTGCCGCTGCTGGCCCAGGACGCGGACAGCGGCGGCCCGCCAGACCGTCCCGGGCAAGCTCCTACCGGCAGGCCGGGGCTGAGCATCCTGATCGTTGACGACAACCGGGATGCGGGGGACCTGCTCGGCCTGGTGTGCCAGACGCTGGGGCACTCGGTCCAGGTGGTGTATGGCTCGGCGCAAGCGCTTGCCCACGCGGAAAAGGTCACGCACGACGTGTACCTGCTGGACATCGGCCTGCCGGAGATGGACGGGTACGCCCTGGCCGCGCGCCTGCGCGGCACGGCTCGCGCCGCTAGGTTCATCGCGGTCACCGGGTATGGGATGGAGCAGGACAAGGGCATCGCCAAGGCGACGGGCTTCGACGAATACCTGGTCAAGCCGGTGGATGCGGGAAGGCTTGCAGAGCTCCTGGCCGCCGAAGGGCCGCAGAAGTAGAGACACGGCGCCGAGGGCCTTGAAGGCGGCTGCGTTCAACGGCGATGGGTGCCGACCTACATGGCTGAGCTCGCGGCAGGTCCATCATGGAAACCAACGGCCGCTCGCACCCGGACAGGGGAGGATCCGACGCGGCCATCCCAGCAGTGCCCGCGCATGAGTAACAACAAGCCAGAGCAGGTCGGTCGTGTGTTCGAGCGCTTCTTTCAAGAGACGGACGAAGCGTGCTGCGTGTTGGAAGCGCAGGTGGAGGCAAGCGGGCAACTCGGCTTCGTCCTGCTGGAGGCCAATGCCAGTTTCCGCAAGCACGCGTGGTGCGGCGAAACACCGCCTGGGCACGGGCGCGAGCCCGCGCTGCCGCTGGACGAAGCCTGGCTGGAGCTGCTGCGCGAAGTGGCGCTCAGCGGATGCGACCTGCACGCGTGCCTTGAAGGGCCCGAGCCGGAGCAATGGTTCGAGGTGCGCGCTTTCCGCGCGGGGGACGCTGCGCGGCCGGTGGTCGGGCTGCGCCTGAGGGACATCAGCGAGCAGCGCCGCCTGGTGGACCGGCTGCAGAACCTCCGGCGCATCACCACCGTGGGCGTGCTGTTCTGGGGGGCGGAGTTCGGCCTGGTGGACGCGAACGAAGGCTTCATCCAGATGAGCGGCTTCAGCCGCGAAGAGGCCATCGGCAAGACCTGGCAGGAGCTCACCCCCGAGGAGTTCCATCCCGCTTCCTGGAATGCGGTCCGGCAGGTCCTCACCCGGGGTGAAGCCACGCCCTACGAGAAGCAGTACCTGCGCAAGGACGGCTCGCGCTGGTGGGGACTTTTCGCGCCCCGCAAGATCGGCGACCAGGTGATGGAGTTCGTCCTGGACGTCACGCAGCGTCGGCACGCCGAGGCCGCCTTGCGCGAGCAGGACAGGCGCAAGGACGAGTTCCTGGCGACGCTGGCGCACGAGCTGCGCAACCCGCTGGCGCCCATCAAGAACGGGCTCCACGTCCTGCGACTGTCGACCCAGGCCGACTCCCCGGCCCAGCGCACGCTGGAGATCATCGATCGTCAGCTCAATCACCTGATCCGGCTGGTGGACGATCTGCTGGACGTGGCGCGGATCACCGCCGGCAAGGTGCGGGTGGACAAGCGCGTGGTCCCGCTGCGTGACATCCTGACCCGCAGCCTGGAGGCGACGCAGGCGGCGATCGATGCCAAGCAGCACCGGCTGACCGTCGAACTGCCCGCGGACGACGTGCACGTCGCGGCCGACGTCGACCGGCTCACGCAGGTGTTTTCCAACCTGCTGTCCAATGCCGCCAAGTACACCGGCGCGGGCGGCGCCATCCACCTGCAGGTCCTTGCCGGCGAGCACCAGCTGGACGTCACCGTCCAGGATTCCGGCATCGGGATTCCCGCGGAGCATCAGGCGGGGGTGTTCGAGCTGTTCTCGCAGGTCCGGGACCACCAGCCCCATTTCGAGGGCGGGCTGGGCATCGGGCTGGCGCTGGTGCAAAGCCTGGTCCGCATGCACGGCGGCACGGTGGAGGTGCACAGCGAAGGCGCGGGCAGGGGCAGCACCTTCCGGGTGCGGCTGCCGCGCGCCGATGCGCCCGCGCAAGGCCGGCCGGCCGATGTGGCGCAGCCCAGGGAGGGAGCCGCCCGGCGCATCCTGGTCGCCGACGACAACCAGGACGCGGCCGACACGCTGGCGAGCCTTCTGCGGGTGGAGGGGCACGAGGTGGTGACCGCGTCCGATGGGCTCGAAGCCGTCGAACGGGCCAGGACGTTCCGCCCCGAGGTGGCCTTCCTGGACCTGGGCATGCCGGTGATGGACGGCCTGGAGGCCGCTCGCCGCATCCGTGCCGCAGAGGAGCTCGCGCACATCCGGCTGGTCGCGTTGACGGGCTGGGGGCAGGCTTCCGACCGGCAGCGCACGCGCGAGGCGGGCTTCGACCTGCACGTGGTCAAGCCACTGACCCCCACGGCGATGCAGGAGGCGCTGGCCATCGCGGCCCACGCCTAGGGCTTCACCCCTTGGGCCGGGTACCCAGCTTGCGGTACACCGTCGCCCGGCTGATGCCCAGCACGCGCGCGGCCTGCATCACGTTGCCGCGGGCCTCGTTCACGGCCTTGCGGATCAGCTCGGTCTCCAGGTCCTTCAGCGGCAGGCGTGGGTCCGGCGCCGGGCCGCGCAGGCGCGGCAGCTGGCCGGGCGACTGGGCCAGCACCTGCAGCGTCAGGCCGGACCACAGCGGCACCTCGCGCGGCGCGTCCTGGCGGGCCGCGTCGAACAGCACCTCCCAGGGCACGGCGAACAGCTCGCTGCAGTGCACGCGCGCGCCGCCGCCCGCGTTCACGCCCGAGACCATCTGCCGCGCCGTGGCGTTCACCGACAGGACCCAGCCGTCCGCGTCCACGCACACCAGGCCGTCGCCGTCGTCGCCCAGCGCGCGCCCCGGCCAGTTCAGCCGCAGCAGCAGCGCGTGGGGGTGCGACAGCGCCAGCGCGTTCTCGATGCTGCGCGCCGACTGGGCCACCAGGTGCTTGAGTTCGGGGCGCTCCAGCGTCTCGATGCCGGTCAGGTCCAGCATGCCCACGCAGCGGCCATCCGGCCCGAACAGGGGCGCGCCGGCGCAGCTGTAGACGCTGGTGTCCTCGAAGAAATGCTCGCCCCGGTGCAGCCACACCGGCTGCAGCTCGGCCAGCACGGCGCCAATGGCGGTGGTGCCGACCGCGCGCTCGGACAGGTCCACGCCGATGCGGGTGATCAGTTGGGCCCGCCGGTCCGTGCGGTCGATGGCGCCGTCCACGTGGATGACGACCCCCTCGGCGTCGGTGAGGATGGCGAAGTAGCGGGTGTTGGCGATCGCGCGGCACAGCCGCTCCATGACCGGGCGCGCCGCGTAGAGCAGGGTCTGGCTGGCCTCCTCGACGCGGCGCGCGGCCTGGGCCGGCACCAGATCGAAGGACACGCGCTCCTGCGGTCGCCGGCCGCTGTCCAGGCAGCGCCGCCACGAGCGCGCGATCCAGCTGCGGTCCCACCCGCCGTCCACCAGGGCCTCGGTCGCCGGGCGGCCCTCGGCCATGACGGCGTCGCGGGCCTGCGCGATCTGCTGCAGCCGCTGCTGCGCGCGTGCATCCTGACTGGCGTTCATGGTTGAGCTCTCCTCGTGCACGCGCACTGTCGAGCGCGCCGGCGCGGCCCATTGTTCCATTTTGAGAATTTCGTGTCACGCGGCGCCGGGTCCTAGGGTTTCGCCTAGGGGAGGGCCCAGGGGTGGATCCAACAATGGCCGCGCCAAACCACTCACAGGAGACAACATGCAGGTCCAACTGAAGGTCAACGGCAAGGCCGCGACCCTGGACGTCGCGCCCAACACGCTGCTGGTGCAGGCCATCCGTGAGCAACTGCGCCTGACCGGCACCCACGTCGGCTGCGACACCGCCCAGTGCGGTGCCTGCACCGTCCTCGTCGACGGGCACGCCATCAAGTCGTGCAACACGCTGGCGGCCCAGCACCCGGGCGCCGAGATCACCACCATCGAGGGCATCGCCGCCGCCGACGGCACCATGCACCCGATGCAGGCGGCCTTCAAGGAGTGCCACGGCCTGCAGTGCGGCTTCTGCACGCCCGGCATGGTGATGAGCGCCCTCGACCTGTGCAGGCAGAGCCCCCAGGCCAGCGAGGGCGAGATCCGCGACCTGCTGGAAGGCAACATCTGCCGCTGCACCGGCTACCAGAACATCGTCAAGGCCGTGCAGCAGGGCCAGGCCGCCATGGCCCGCGCCTGAGCGCCGGAACCAGGAGACAGCCATGGGTGCATCCGACTTTTCCAAGCTGCCGCACATCGGCGAGGCGATCCGCCGCAAGGAGGACTACCGCTTCCTCACCGGCGCCGGCCAGTACACCGACGACATCAACCTGGCCAACCAGCGCGTCGCCGTGTTCGTGCGCTCGCCGCACGCGCACGCGGCCATCAGGTCCATCGACGCTTCGCGCGCCGAGGCCATGCCCGGGGTGGCCAGGGTCTTCACCGGCAAGGACGTGGAAGGCAAGATGGGCGGGCTGCCCTGCGGCTGGCTGATCACCAGCACCGACGGAACGCCGATGAAGGAGCCGCCGCACCCCATCCTGGCCCAGGGCAAGGTCCGCTACGTGGGCGACCACGTGGCCATGGTGGTGGCCGACACGCTGCAGCAGGCCAAGGACGCGGCCGAGGCGGTGGAGGTCGAGTACGACGTGCTGCCCGCCGTGGTGCGCGTCGAGGACGCGAAGAAGGGCCCCGCGCTGCACGACGCCGCGCCGGACAACCGGTGCTACAAGTGGGCCATCGGCGACAAGGCCCAGGTGGATGCCGCCTTCGCCAAGGCCGCGCACGTCACCAAACTGGACTTGGTGAACAACCGCCTGGTGCCCAACCCGCTGGAGCCGCGTGCGGCGATCGGCAGCTACAACCGCGCCAGCGACGAGTACACGCTCTACGTGTCCAACCAGAACCCGCACGTCGAGCGCCTGCTGATGACGGCCTTCGTGCTGGGCCTGCCCGAGCACAAGGTGCGCGTGATCGCGCCCGACGTGGGCGGCGGCTTCGGCGCCAAGATCTACCTGTACGCCGAGGATGTGGCCCTGACCTGGGCCGCCAAACAGCTCAACTGCGCCATCAAGTGGACCTGCGAGCGCAGCGAGGCCTTCCTGTGCGACGCGCACGGCCGCGACCATGTCAGCCATGCCGAGATGGCGATGGACCAGGACGGCAAGTTCCTGGCGCTGCGGGTGCACACCGACGCCAACCTGGGCGCCTACCTGTCGACCTTCTCCACCGCGGTGCCCACCATCCTGTACGCCACGCTGCTGGCCGGCCAGTACACCACGCCGCAGGTCTACTGCGAGGTCGACGCCTGGTTCACCAACACCGCGCCGGTGGACGCCTACCGCGGAGCCGGCCGGCCCGAGGCCACCTACCTGCTGGAGCGCCTGGTCACCCGCTGCGCCTGGGAGATGGGCCTGGGGCAGGACGAGATCCGCAATCGCAACTTCATCACCCAGTTCCCCTACCAGACGCCGGTGGCGCTGCAGTACGACACGGGTGACTTCCACGCCTGCATGGACAAGGCGAAGAAGCTGGCCGAGGTCGAGGGCTTCGCCGCCCGCCGCAAGGCCAGCGAGGCGCGGGGCCTCAAGCGCGGCATCGGCTACAGCAGCTACATCGAGGCCTGCGGCATCGCGCCGTCCAACATCGCCGGCGCCCTGGGCGCGCGGGCCGGCCTGTTCGAGTGCGGCGAGATCCGCGTGCACCCGACCGGCAGCGTGACGGTGTTCACCGGCTCGCACAGCCACGGCCAGGGCCACGAGACCAGCTTCGCGCAGGTGGTGGCCGCGCGCCTGGGCATCCCGATCGAGAACGTGGACGTGGTGCACGGCGACACCGGCCGCGTGCCCTTCGGCATGGGCACCTACGGCTCGCGCTCGATCAGCGTCGGCGGCGCGGCCATCATGCGCGCGCTGGACAAGATCGAGACCAAGGCCAAGAAGATCGCGGCGCACCTGATGGAGGCCAGCGACGCCGACATCGAGTTCGCGGGTGGCGAGTTCACCGTCAAGGGCACGGACAAGAAGATCCCGTTCGGCCAGGTGGCGCTGACGGCCTACGTGCCGCACAACTACCCGCTGGACAAGCTGGAGCCGGGCCTCAACGAGACGGCGTTCTACGACCCGACCAACTTCACCTTCCCCGGCGGCACCTACATCGCCGAGGTCGAGGTGGACCCGGCCACCGGCGTGGTGCGCATCGACCGCTTCACCGCGGTGGACGACTTCGGCACCATCATCAACCCCATGATCGTCGAGGGCCAGGTGCACGGCGGGCTGGCGCAGGGCATCGGCCAGGCGCTGATGGAGCAATGCGTGTACGACCGCGAGACCGGCCAGCTGCTCACCGGCAGCTTCATGGACTACGCCATGCCGCGCGCCGACGACCTGCCCAGCTTCCGCCTGGACACCAACGCCACGCCGTGCACGCACAACCCGCTGGGCACCAAGGGCTGCGGCGAGGCCGGCGCCATCGGCTCGCCCCCGGCGGTCATCAACGCCGTGCTGGACGCGCTGGCCGACCTGGGCGTCAAGGACATCGACATGCCGGCCTCGCCGTCCCGCGTCTGGGAAGCCATCCAGGCCGCGCGCTGAACGCCGGACAGAAGAAGGAGCCACCATGTACGCATTCACTTTCGAACGCCCCGCCAGCGTCAGCGACGCCGCACGGCTGGCGGCCACCGGCGCCAAGGTGCTGGCCGGCGGCCAGACCCTGCTGGCCTCGATGAAGCTGCGGCTGGCCAGCCCCGACCAGCTGGTCGACCTGGGCGGCATCCGCGAGCTCACCGGCATCCGCCGCGAGGGCGACGCCGTGGTCGTCGGCGCCATGGCGCGCCATGCCGAGGTCGCGTCCAATGCCGAGGTGCGCTCGGCGCTGCCGGCGCTGGCCGACCTGGCCGGCCACATCGGCGACCGGCAGGTGCGGGCCATGGGCACGCTGGGCGGCTCGGTCGCCAACAACGACCCGTCGGCCTGCTACCCCGCCGCGGTACTGGGGCTGGGCGCCACGGTGCACACCACTCACCGCAAGATCGCGGCCGACGACTTCTTCGGCGGCATGTTCACCACCGCGCTGAACGAGGGCGAGCTGATCACGGCCGTCGCCTTCCCGTGCCCCAGGCGCGCCGCCTACATCAAGTTCAAGCAGCCGGCCTCGCGCTTCGCCCTGATCGGCGTGTTCGTGGCCCAGTTCGACGGCGGCGCGCGCGTGGCGGTCACCGGCGGCGGCAACGGCGTGTTCCGCCACGCCGGGCTGGAGGCGGCGCTGTCCGGGAGCTTCACGCCGGAGGCGGCCGCGGGCGTGCAGATCGACGCCGGCAGCCTGTCCAGCGACCTGCACGCCTCCGCGGCCTACCGCGCCAACCTCGTCAGCGTGATCACGCAGCGGGCGGTGGCCAAGGCGCTGGGCTGACGACCTTGGGGGGAGGGGACAATGCCCGTGACATGAGCGCAACCCCTTTCTCTTCCATCGATGCCTTGACGCAGGCCCTGGAGCGGGCCGGCTACTTCGCCGACCGCCGGCTGGCGACGGCGGTGTTCCTGGCGCTCAAGCTGCAGCGGCCGCTGCTGCTGGAGGGCGAGCCCGGCGTCGGCAAGACCGAGCTGGCCAAGGCGCTGGCCGGCGCGCTGGGCCGCGAGCTGCTGCGCCTGCAGTGCTACGACGGCCTGGAGCACCGCGAGGCGCTGTACGAGTGGAACTACGCCGCGCAGCTGCTGCACATGCGGGCGGTGGAACTCAGGGCCCCCACGCTCGGCACTGGCGTGTCCTCGCTGCCCCCCGAGGGGGCGCTCGCCGGCTTGGGGCGGCCCGGCGCCGGCGGGCAAGAGACCGCCGAGCAGGCCGAGCGCGAGGTCTACCAGGACCGCTACCTGATCCGCCGTCCGCTGCTGCAGGCCCTGCAGGCGCCGGCGCCCGGCGCAGTGCTGCTGATCGACGAGCTGGACCGCGCCGACGAGCCTTTCGAGGCCTTCCTGCTGGAGTACCTGGGCGAGTACCAGGTCAGCATCCCCGAGCTGGGCACCGTGCGGGCGGTCGCCACGCCGGTCACCATCCTCACCAGCAACCGCACGCGCGAGCTGCACGACGCCGTGAAGCGCCGCTGCCTGTACCACTGGCTGGACTACCCGGACCGCGAGCGCGAGCTGGCCATCGTGCAGGCGCGCGTGCCGGGCGCGAGCCAGGCGCTGTCGCGCCAGGTGGCCGAGTTCGTGGGCCGGCTGCGCAGCCAGCCCTTTGCCAACGCCTTCCAGCGCGCGCCCGGCATCGCCGAGAGCGTGGAATGGGCCAAGGCGCTGGTGGCGCTGGACACCTTGGTGCTGGACCCCGAGGTGGTGAGCGACACCGCCGGCATCCTGTTCAAGCAGCGCGAGGACGTGGCCGCGCTGACGCAGGACCTGGCGGCCGACCTGCTCAAGCCCGAGGAGGCTTGAGCCCATGCAGCTGGGAGATTCGCGCACCGGCAAGCTGGCCGACAACATCACCGCGTTCGGCCGGGCGTTGCGGCGCGCGGGCGTGCCGGTCGACAGCGCGCGCATCGCCCTGGCCGGCCAGGCCGCGCAGCTGGTGGATTTGTCCCGCAAGGACGACCTGGGCGCCGCGCTGGAGGCGGTACTGGTCAGCCGCGAGCAGGACCGGGGGGTGTTCCGCGAGCTGTTCGACGCCTTCTTCCGCGATCCGGCCGTGGCCAACAAGCTGCTGGCGCAGATGCTGCCGAGCGCCGAAGGCAAGGCCGAGCCCAGCAAGCGCCGCCCGCGGGTGAGCGAGGCGCTGGCGCCGCAGAAGGGTTTCGGCGCCCAGCCGCCGCGCGCCGCCGAGGACGAGGTGCGCTTCGACGCCGCCATGACGGCCAGCGACCTGCAGCGCCTGCGCCATGCCGACTTCGGCGCGCTCGGCGGCGGCGAGTACCGCCTGGTGGAGCGGCTGGCGCGCGAGGTGGCGCTGCCGGTGCCGCGCATCGCCATGCGCCGCACCCGGCCGGGCGCGCGGGGCGCGCGCCTGCACTGGCCCGGCGTGATGCGCCACGCCGCCCACACCGGCGGCGAGCTGCTGCAGCTGCGCCGGCTGCAGCGGCGCAAGCAGCCGCTGCCGCTGCTGCTGCTGGTGGATGTCTCGGGTTCCATGGAGCGCTACGCCCGGCTGCTGCTGGCCTTCCTGCATGCGGCCACCCGCGGCGGCGTGGGACGGCGGGGGCGGCGCGACGTGTTCGCCTTCGGCACCCGCCTGACCGACCTGACGCCGGCCTTCCGCCTGGCCGACACGGACGAGATGCTGGCGGCCGCCGGTGCCGCCATCGACGACTACGCCGGCGGCACGCGCCTGGGCGAGTCGCTGGCCCAGCTGCGCGAGCGCCATGCGCGCCGCCTGGTCGGGCGCCGCACCCTGGTGCTGGTGATCTCGGACGGCCTGGACACCGGCGAGCCGGCAGCCCTGGAGCGCGAGCTGGCGTGGCTGCGGCTGCACAGCCGGCGCCTGCTGTGGCTGAATCCGCTGCTGCGCTACGACCGCTACACGCCCAGCGCCCAGGGCGCGGCGGTGCTGCACCGCCAGGCGCACGGCATGCTGGCCGTGCACAACATCGCCAGGCTGGAGCAGCTGGCCGCCAGCATCGCGGCGGTGATGGACACCTGAACCCACGAGAACGACAAGGGAACCACCATGGAAATGCAAGGCAGCCGCGAGCTCGCGGTCACGCAACGGCAGGCCTGGGATGCGCTGAACGATCCGGACGTGCTCAAGGTCTGCATCCCGGGCTGCTACAAGGTCGAGTCCACCGGCGAGAACCAGTACGCCGTCGCGCTGTCGGTCAAGATCGGCCCGGTGTCGGCGCGCTTTGCCGGCAAGATCACGCTCAGCGACGTCAACCCGCCGTCCAGCTACACCCTGGCCTTCGACGGGCAGGGCGGG
Organism: Ramlibacter tataouinensis TTB310; assembly: GCF_000215705.1. Classification (NCBI taxonomy): domain Bacteria; kingdom Pseudomonadati; phylum Pseudomonadota; class Betaproteobacteria; order Burkholderiales; family Comamonadaceae; genus Ramlibacter; species Ramlibacter tataouinensis. The sequence goes on from NC_015677.1 coordinate 1,397,812, forward strand.
GTGGCCGGCTTCGGCAAGGGCCGCTCGGAAGTCAGCCTCGCGCCCGGCGGCACCGGCTGTGTCCTGCGCTACAGCGTGCAGGCGCAGGTGGGCGGTAAGATCGCGCAGATGGGCCAGCGTCTGATCGACGGCGTCGCCAGGTCCATGGCCGAGGATTTCTTCAAACGCTTCGACGCCGAGATGCAGCGGCGCCACCCCCCTCCATGAGAATGACCGCTGTCGCCGCTGCCGCGGCGCTCGCCGCCGCCCAGGCGGGCGCCCAGCCGGCTGCCGAGACCGCGCCCGAGCGCACCCTGGCCCCGGTGGTGGTGACGCCCACCCCGGGCGTCGCCCAATCCGCTTTCGACACGCCCGCCTCGGTGGACGTGGTCGACGGCGCCACGCTGCGCGAAGGCCAGCTGGGCATCAACCTGTCCGAATCGCTGGTGCGGGTGCCCGGCCTCGTGGCGCTGAACCGCCAGAACTACGCCCAGGACGTGCAGATCTCCTCGCGCGGCTACGGCGCACGCGCCACCTTCGGCGTGCGCGGCCTGCGGCTGTACACCGACGGCATCCCCGCCACCGCGCCCGACGGCCAGAGCCAGATCTCGCACTTCGACCTGCAGTCGGCCGACCGCATCGAGGTGCTGCGCGGGCCGTTCTCGGCGCTGTACGGCAACTCGTCGGGTGGCGTGATCAGCCTGTTCACGGCGGACGGCGGGCCCGAGACCGTGGCCGAGGCGGGCACCGCCTTCGGCAGCGACGACACGCGCCGGCACAACGTGCGGCTGTCGGGCCAGCAGGGCCAGCTGCAGTACAACCTCAGCGCCACCCGGTTCGACACGGACGGGTACCGCGAGCACAGCGCCGCGCAGCGCACCGGCTTCAACGGCAAGCTCAGGTACAACGCCAGCGCGGACACCAAGCTCAGCCTCATCCTCAATTACGTCGACATGCCGGACGTGCAGGACCCGCTGGGCCTGACGCGGGCCGAGTACGAGGCTGACCCGCGCCAGGCCAGCCCGGCGGCGCTGACGTTCAACACCCGCAAGTCGGTCGACCAGCTGCAGGCCGGCGCCATCCTGGAGCACCGGCTGGACGCCACCCATTCGTTCAAGCTGACCGGCTGGCGCGGCACGCGCGGCACGGTGCAGTACCAGGCCATCCCGGTGGGCACGCAGACGCCCATCACCCAGCCCGGCGGCGTGATCGACCTGGACCGGGACTACCACGGCCTGGACGGGCAGTGGGTGGCCCGGACGCGGCTGTTCGACGCGCCCCTGACCCTCACCGCGGGCCTGTACGCCGACCGGCTGGACGAGCGCCGGCGCGGCTTCCAGAACTTCACCGGCACGGGCGCCACGCAGCAGCTGGGCGTGCGCGGCGCACTGCGCCGCGACGAGGACAACGAGGTCGGCAGCTTCGACCAGTACCTGCAGGGCGTGTGGAGCGGCGCGCGCTTCAGCGTCACCGCCGGGCTGCGGCACTCGCGCGTTTCCTTCGACTCGCGCGACCGCTTCATCGTGGGGGCCAACGGCAACGACAGCGGCTCGGCCGACTACAGCGCCACCACCCCGGCGCTGGGCGTGGTGTTCCACGCCACCGACGCGCTCAACCTCTACGCCTCCTATGGGGAGGGATTCGAGACGCCCACCTTCAACGAGCTGGCCTACCGTCCGCCCGGGGCCGGCGGCGGCCTGAACTTCGGCCTGCGGCCGGCGGAAAGCCGGCAATGGGAGATCGGTGCCAAGGCGGCCCTTGGGACTGACTGGCAGCTGAATGCGGCACTGTTCCAGGCCCGCACCGAAGATGAGCTCGTTGTGCTGACCAACAATGGCGGGCGCAGCACCTTCCAAAACGCGGGCGAGACGGAACGCCGTGGCTTCGAGGCGGCGCTGTCCGGGCGCTTTGGCGGCGGCTGGTCGGCCGCGCTGGTCGGCACCTGGCTGGACGCCAGCTACGACTCATCATTTATCACCTGTGGCCGGCCGGGTTGCGGCGCCCCAGGCAATCCGCCGGACCTCCTGGTCCCCGCCGGCAACCGCGTCCCTGGCATCCCGCGCGCCACCGCCTTTGCCGAGCTGGCCTGGCGGCACAAGCCCTGGGGCCTGGAAACGGCGCTGGAGCTGCGGCACGTGGGCCGGATCTACGCCAACGACCTGAACAATGAATCGACCGATGCCTCCACCACGGCCGCCGTGCGCCTGTCGCTGGCGCAGCAGGTAGGCCGCTGGTCGCTGCGTGAATTCCTGCGGGTGGACAATCTGACCGACCGCCGCTACATCGGCTCGGTGATCGTCAACGAGGGCAACCAGCGCTACTTCGAGCCGGCCCCCGGGCGCACCTGGCTGGTGGGCGTGAACGCCGCGTACACCTTCTGAGCGCGCGGCCCGGCCGAGAGAGCAAGCAGATGGAAAACCTGGACGTGATGGTGCTGCGCACCCTGCGCGACTGGCGGCTGGCCGGCCGCCGGGCGCTGCTGGCGACCGTGGTGCGCACCTGGGGCTCGTCGCCCCGGCCGGTGGGGTCGATCATGGCCCTGTGCGAGGACGGCGCCGTGGCCGGCTCGGTCTCGGGCGGCTGCATCGAGGACGACCTGATCTGGCGCTACAGCCGCGCCTATGCCGGCCAGGGCGACGCCCGCGAGATGCCGCAGGGCGCGCCGGCCTTCGTCAAGTACGGCATCACGGCCGACGAGGCGCACCGCTTCGGCCTGCCCTGCGGCGGCACGCTGGAGCTGCTGCTGGAGCCCGACCCCGAGGGCGCCAGCCTGGGCCGCCTGGTGGAGCAGCTGGAGGCCGGCCATCTGGTGCGGCGCACCGTGCGCCTGGCCGACGGGCAGGTGACGCTGGAGCCGGCGGACACGCCGTCGGAGCTGGCGCTGGATGAGGCGGACATGGCCAACACCTTCGGCCCGGAGTACCGCATGCTGCTGATCGGCGCCGGCCCGCTCACCGAGTACCTGGCCACCATGGCCCTGTTCAGCGGCTTTGCCGTGACGGTGTGCGACCCGCGCGAGGAGTACAGCGCGGGCTTCAACGTGCCGGGCGCGCGCCTGGTGCGCGAGATGCCCGACGACGTGGTGGCGGCCTTCCGGCCCGACCGGCGCAGCTGCGTGGTGGCCCTGACGCACGACCCCAAGCTGGACGACCTGGCGCTGCTGGAGGCGCTGGGCACCGACGCCTTCTACGTCGGCGCGATCGGCAGCCGCCGTAACAACGAGGCCCGGCGCGAACGCATGGTTGAACACTTCGGCCAGACCGAAGCCTCGCTCGAGCGGCTGCGCGGGCCCATCGGCATCTACATCGGCAGCAAGACGCCGCCGGAGATCGCCGTGAGCGTCATGGCCGAGATCCTGGCCGTGAAGAACGGCGTGCCGCTGCCGCGCGACCTGGACGTGGCCCGGGCCAAGGATCAGCTGGCGGTGCAGGCCAACGATCCCGGCGCACTGGTGTGCGGCGTGCGCGCCTAGGCAGCTCAACGGTTCGAGCGCTCCGCGGGTACGGTACGGCGTCTTACCCCATATGGGGGGTGACCCGATGCGCAGGGGAAAAGAAAGTCGGGTCCTGGACGAAAGGAACCCTGCCCATGCAACCATCCCAAGTAGCTCGACTTCGAACCATTGCACAGGGGAGGTGGATGCAGGGGCGGCTGCGCCTGCCAGCCATCGCGCTCGCCATCGTGGTTGCCGCGTGCGGCGGCGGTGGCGGCGGGAGCAGCGGCACGGGCGCCACCGGCGGGCCGGGGACGCCCGGCACTTCGCCGGGTACCGGCGGCGGCCCGGGCACGACGCCCGGTACCTCGGTGAACGTGGATGTCGCGCCGGCTTCCACGCGCCTGGCCAGCATCCCTGCGGGCACCTCCCTGACCGAGTCGATGGCGTACATGGGGGACCAGTTCGAGGTCGCCAAGTACCGGCGTGCCAACCTCATCGACGACAACGGCCGGAACCTGGTCTATGCGGTCAGGGCCGACGGCAACGCCAGGCCCCGGGCCTACGACGTGTATTCGCTGACGGAACAAGGCCCGGTGCAGATCTACTCGGGCGTGGCCCGCAACTCCAGCGTTTCGGCGGGGTGCGAGGCAGGAGCCCGGTACCTGCTCGACGCCGACGGCACCGAGGTGCTGATGGCCGAGAACCCGGCGGGGGGTGCAGGCGGGTGCAGCGGAGCGGGCCGGGTGATCTCGATCCCCCTGGCCAACCCGGCAGCCACCAGCATCGTCGCCACGAATGGCGGCGCCAGGCTGTCGACCCACAACCTGGTCGCCACGGCGAACCATCACGAAATCGCCGTCGCGGGTTTCGAAGCGACGAACCAGACCCTGCGGCGGGTGGTCTTCGCGGACCGGCCGGGCCGGCAGGCCGCCACCGTGAAGACATTCCAGTCATCCACGCTGTCGTTCGGCAATGTCATCAACGACTACAACGGCGCCCTGATCGCCCGGCCGGAATGCTGCTCGGGGCGGGTGAGGGTGGTCGCGCAGGAAGGGATCCAGCCGGCTTCGCTGTGGGAGCTGGATTTCGTCACGATCCCTGCGATCGTGCGCATCGGGCAGGCGGCCCCGGCTGTGCCGACCGACCCGAATCCCTTGATCGGCAAGGTGGGCATCGCGGTCGGCGGGCTGGTCGTCAGCAGGGATGGCACCAGCGGGGAGGCCTTCGGGGCCACGTACAGCGCCTCGGCAGACAACATCATCGGCCGGCTGTGCCAGCTGGATGCGACCCGCTTCTTCCGGCTCTACAACGACCTGCAGGAACCGAACCCGGGGATCCCGCGGCATGCCGAGGCCCAGCGCGACAACGTCTGCAACAACCCGATCTTCCCCGCCAGGCTCCAGACCGACTTCGTCCGGGGTAGCTTCGCCATCTTCAGGAGCGGCAATCTCATCGCCAGCATGAACCTGCTCGATCCGTCGCAGGTGAAGATCATGCGTGAACCCAGGCCGAACGGCCTGGTGTCCGAGATCTACACCGTGTCGGCCAACGGACGCTGGGTGGTGCTGCGGCAGGCGCAGCCTGCCGGCGGCCAGATGCAGTTCCTGGTCCACGACTCCTTCGCCTGGCCTGACCTGCCTTGATCTTGGCTAGGGTTAACGTGGGTGCCCGGCGCGGCCGGCCGCTGTAGCGTGGCTGTCCTTCTTGCAAGCAGGAGCCTGCCATGCGCAAACTCATCCTCTCCCTGGGCCTGACCCTCGCGGCCGCCGGTGCGGCCTGGGCCCACAACTGCCCGAACGAGATGAAGGCCATCGACGCCAGGCTGCAGACCAAGCCCGCGCTGTCCAAGGACGTGGCCGACAAGGTGGCCAGGCTGCGCGCCGACGGCGAGGCCCACCACAAGGCAGGCAAGCACAACGAATCCATGGCCGCGCTGGGCGAGGCCAAGAAGCTGCTGGGGATCTGAGCGGCCTGGCCGGTGCCCGGCCGCTCAACCCGCCGGGCTGAGGAACCGGTGCACCGCCTGGATCACCACCGAGCCTTCGCCCACGCCCGAGGCCACGCGCTTGACCGAGCCCGAGCGCACATCGCCCACCGCGAACACCCCGGGCTGGCTGGTGGCGTAAGGCGAGGGCAGGGCCCTGCCGTCCGCATCCGCGCCGGTCACCACGAACCCCTTATCGTCCAGCGCCAGGCAGCCGCGCAGCCAGTCGGTGTTGGGCTCGGCGCCAATCATCAGGAACACGTTGGTCACCGGGCGTGTGACGCTCTCCCCGGTGCGTCGGTGCGTCCAGGTGACCGAGCGCAGCCGCTCGTCGCCCTGCATCGCGGTGATCTCGCTGTGCGGATGCAGGGTCACCGTGGGGGAGCGGGCGATGCGCTGGACCAGGTAGTCCGACATGGTGGCGGCCAGTCCCTCGCCGCGCACCAGGATGTGCACGTGCGCGGCCACGCGCGAGAGGTACATCGCGGCCTGGCCGGCGGAGTTGCCGCCGCCCACCACCACCACTTCCTCGCCGCCGCACAGCCGGGCCTCCATCGCGGTGGCCGCGTAGTGCAGGCCCTGGCCGTCGAAGCGGGTGCAGTGGGGCAGCGCCAGCCGGCGGTAGCGCGCCCCGGTGGCCACGACCACCGCGCGGGCGCGCACCGCCTGGCCATCGTCCAGGCGCAGCGTGTAGGGCGTGTCCTCGCATTCCAGGCCCGCCACCGCGCGCGAGATCGCCAGCCGCGCGCCGAACTTCTGCGCCTGCACCTGGGCCCGGCCGGCCAGCGCCTGGCCGGAGATGCCGGTGGGAAAGCCCAGGTAGTTCTCGATCTTGGAGCTGGTGCCGGCCTGGCCGCCGGGCGCGCTGGCCTCGACCACGATGGTCTTCAGGCCCTCGGAGGCGGCATACACCGCCGCGGCCAGCCCGGCCGGCCCGGCGCCGACCACGGCCAGGTCGTACACCTGCGCCGCATCGACGCGCTCGGTCAGCCCCAGCTGGTCGGCCAGCTCGCCGATGCCCGGGTTGCGCAGCACCCGCTCGCCCTGCGCGATCACCACCGGCAGCTGGGTGGCGTCCAGGCCGAAGCAGCGCAGCATGCCGCCGGCGTCCGGGTCGGTGTCGGTGTCCAGCAGCCGGTGCGGATAGCCGTTTCGCGTGAGGAAGCGCTGCAGGGTCAGCGTGTCGGCCTGGCGGCCGGGGCCGATCAGGACCACGCCGCCCTGCGCATGCTGGATCAGCCCGACGCGGCGCAGGATGAAGGCGCGCATCAGGATCTCGGCGATGTCGGGCTCGCTGGTGACCAGGCGCAGGAAGTCGGTGCGCGGCAGGCGCACCACCTCGCTGGCAGCGCCGGTGCGGCCCGACACCAGGATCATGCGGTCGTTGAACAGGTCCAGCTCGCCGGTGAACTGGCGCGGCCCGTGGGTGGTGAACACGCGCTCGCGGCCGTGCTCGTCCAGGTCGAAGATCTCGATGCTGCCTTCGAGCACCAGGAAGAAGTCGACGGAGCGCTGGCCGCGCTGGAACACCACGGTGCCGGCGGGCAGCCGCTCATGGCGGCCGTAGGCGGCGATGCGCTCGGCCATGGCCGGAGTCAGGCGCGGGAAGATCTGCGCCTCGCGCGCGTACGGATCCGAGGGATCCGGCGGCGCCGGTTCGTCGCCGGGGGGCGGGGGCAGGTTCATGGACGGCTCCGGAGTGGGCCCCATGATAGGGGCGCCGCCACCGGGCCGATGGCCTTACTTGCGGTAGGCGTCCACCAGCTGCTGGCCCTCGGGGCCGGCCTTGTCCAGCCACTCCTTGAGCATGGTGTCGCCCACCTTCTTCATGTCGGCCTTGAGCTGGGCCGGCGGCTGCAGGATCTGCATGCCGTTGGCCTTGAGCTTGTCCAGCGTCTCGGTGTTGGCCTTGCGGCTGGTGGCCCAGCCGCGCTCCTGCGCGGCGGCACCGGCCTTGAGCAGCGCGTCCTGCATCGCCTTGTCCAGCGCGTTGAAGGCCGCGCGGTTGACGATGACCGCGTTCTTGGGCAGCCAGGCCTGGGTGTCGTACCAGTTCTTGATGTGCTCGTAGGTCTTGGTGTCGAAGCCGGTGGAGCCGGAGGACATGTACGAGTCGACCACGCCGGTGGCCATGGCCTGCGACAGCTCGGCCTGCTGCACGGTGACGGGCTGCGCGCCCACCAGCTCGGCGATGCGGGCCGTGGCCGGGCTGTAGGCGCGCCACTTCAGGCCCTTCATGTCGGCCGCGGAGTTGAGCGTGCGCTTGGTGTAGATGCCCTGCGGCGGCCAGGCCACCGCGTACAGCAGCATCATGCCCTGCTCGCCCAGCTTCTTGTCCAGCAAGGGCTTCTGCGCCTGGTACAGCTTCATGGCGGCTTCGTAGCTGTCGGCCAGGAAGGGCACGCCGTCAGCGCCGAAGATCTGCCATTCGTTCTGGTAGTTGGCCAGCAGGATCTCGCCGATGGGGGCCTGGCCGCCCTGGATCGCGCGCTTGATCTCCGGCGCCTTGAACAGCGAGGCATTGGCATGCACCGTGATCTTGAGCTTGCCGCCGCTGGCCTTGTCCACGTCCTCGGCGAACTGGGTGAGGTTCTGGGTGTGGAAGTTGGAGGTGGGATAAGCCGCCGGCAGGTCCCACTTGGTCTGGGCAAAGGCGTGGGGAGCCAGGGACAGGGCGGCCGCGGCCAGGGCGAGCTTGAATTTCATCGGGTCTCCAGGAGGGGTTGCACGAGGGAAGGCGTGCAGGGTACCTGCAAGTTCCAGGCCGCCGGATGCGGTCTTACCCCAGCCCCAAGCCCGCCAGGTAGGCGTCGATGGCCTGCCGGCCCGCGCGCGGCAGCTCGAAGGCCCGCGGGTCCAGCATCCAGTTCTGGATCAGCCCATCCACCAGCGCGTGCAGGCCGCGCGCCGCGGCCTCGGCCGGCAGCGGCAGGCGCCGGCCGCGCATGCGGGCACCGTGGCTGAGCACCTGCTTCATGTCGGCCAGGCATTCGTCGCGCACCGCCAGGTGGCGCTGGCGCACCGCGTCAAGGCTCTCGACGTATTCGACCTTGTGCGTCGCCACCTCGACCACGCGGCGTGTGCGAGGATCGGTGGAAATCTTGGTGAGCACGCCCAGCAGGGCGCTGCGCAGCGCGGGCAGCGGGTCCACGGTCGTGTCCGCGGCCTCGTGCAGAGCGTGCTCCATGGGCAGGCTCACGCGCTCGATCATCGCGTTGTACAGGTCGGCCTTGTCCTTGAAGTGCCAATAGATGGCGCCGCGCGTGGTGCCGGCCTCGGCCGCGATGTCGGCCAGCGAGGTGCTGGAGACGCCCTTGCGCTGGAACACGCGCTCGGCCGCGTCCAGCAGGGCGTGGCGGGTGGCCAGGGCGTCTTCCTTGGTGCGGCGCATGATGGCCGACACTATACATTCATGCGTGTATGTATACTGCGGGGTTTTCCTCCATCCAACCGGGTCGTTCCATGCATCCACTGCGCATGTCCTCCAGGCTTGTGTCTGTCCTGCTCATCGCGGCCGCGCTGCTGGCCGCCTGCGGCAAGTCCGACAACCCGGCGGCCACCGCCGGCGCCGCGCCGCCGCCGCCCGAGGTGGGCGTGGTCACCGTGTCCGCCGGCGAGGTGGGCCTGGTGACCGAGCTGCCCGGCCGGGTGGAGGCCTCGCGCACCGCGCAGGTGCGCGCGCGCGCCGCCGGCATCGTGCAGGAGCGGCTGTTCCGCGAGGGCAGCGACGTGCGCGCCGGCCAGCTGCTGTTCCGCATCGACCCCGCGCCCTACCAGGCGCAGGTGGCCAACGCCCAGGCCACGCTGGCCCGGGCCCAGGCCAACCTGGGGCAGGCCACGGCCCTGGCCGAGCGCTACAAGCCGCTGGTGGAGGCCAACGCGGTGAGCCGGCAGGACTTCGTGAATGCCGTGTCCGCACAGAAGCAGGCCGAGGCCGAGGTGGCGGCGGCACGCGCGGCGGTGCAGACCGCGCAGATCAACCTGAACTACGCGGCGGTGACGGCGCCCATCTCCGGCCGCATCGGCCGCGCGCTGGTGACCGAGGGCGCGCTGGTCGGGCAGGGCGAGGCCACGCCGCTGGCCGTGATCCAGCAGATCCGCCCGGTCTACGTCAACTTCACCCAGTCGGCCAGCGAGGTGCTCAACCTGCGCCGCGCCTTCGAGCAGGGGCGGCTGGAGCGCACGGCCGGCAACGGCGGCGCGGTGGTGCGCGTGGTGCTGGAGGACGGCAACGTGCACCCCCAGACCGGCCGGCTGCTGTTCTCCGACCTGTCGGTGGACCCGGCCACCGGCCAGGTGACGCTGCGCGCCGAGGTGCCCAACCCCGACGGCGGCCTGCTGCCCGGCCTGTACGTGCGCGTGCGGCTGGCGCAGGCCAAGGCCAGCAACGCCGTGCTGCTGCCGCAGCAGGCCGTGACGCGCTCCAACCAGGGCGACACCGTGATGGTGGTCGGCCCCGACGGCCAGGTCGCTCCCCGCACCGTGCGGGTGGGCAGCGCGCAGAACGGGCAGTGGGTGGTCATGGACGGGTTGAAGAACGGCGAGCAGGTGGTCGTCGACGGCTTCCAGAAGATCCAGCCCAACACCCCGGTCAAGCCGGTGCCCTGGAGCGGCGGCCAGTCCGCGCCCGCCGCTTCCGGCGCCTCGGCCCCGCGTTCGTAGAGGTCGGTCCATGGCCAAGTTCTTCATCGACCGGCCCATCTTCGCCTGGGTCATCGCGCTGTTCATCATCGTCCTGGGCGGCGTCGCCATCACCCAGCTGCCGGTGGCGCAGTACCCGCCGGTGGCGCCCCCGTCCATCGTCATCAACGCCACCTACCCGGGCGCCTCGGCGCGCACGCTCGAGGAGAGCGTGATCAGCGTGATCGAGCAGGAGATGAACGGCTCCCCGGGCCTGATCTACATCGAGTCGGTGGCGCAGGCCAACGGCAACGGGCAGATCACCCTGAGCTTCGAGTCCGGCACCGATCCCAGCCTGGCGCAGGTGGACGTGCAGAACCGCCTGTCGCGCGCCGCGCCGCGCCTGCCCCAGGCGGTGACACAGCAGGGCGTGCGGGTGGACCAGGCGCGCTCGAACTTCCTGCTGTTCGCCATCCTGTCCTCGGACGACACAGCCAACTTCACGCCGGTTCAGCTCGGCGACTACGCCTCGCGCAACGTGCTGCCCGAGATCCAGCGCCTGCCCGGCGTGGGCCAGGCTCAGCTGTTCGGCACCGAGGCCGCCATGCGCATCTGGATCGATCCGCAGAAGCTGGTCGGCTTCAACCTGTCGACGGCCGAGGTCAACGCCGCGATCCGGGCGCAGAACGCGCAGGTGTCCGCCGGCGCCATCGGCGACCTGCCCAACGTGCAGGGCCAGGGCATCGCCGCCACGGTGGTGGTCAACGGCCAGCTGACCTCGCCCGAGCAGTTCGCCGCCATCGTGTTGCGCGCCAACACCGACGGCTCCACCGTGCGGCTGCGGGACGTGGCGCGCGTCGAGCTCGACGCCCAGAGCTTCGCCACCTCCGCGCGGCTGAACGGCAGGCCGTCCACCGGCATCGGCGTCCAGCTCTCGCCCACCGGCAACGCGCTGGCCACGGCCGACGCGGTGCGCCGGCGCATGGGCGAGCTGGCGCCGTACTTCCCGGCCGGCATGAAGTGGGACATCCCCTACGACAGCTCGCGCTTCGTGCGCATCTCCATCGAGCAGGTGGTGGTGACGCTGCTGGAGGCGGTGGCGCTGGTGTTCGTGGTGATGTACCTGTTCCTGCAGAACTGGCGATACACCATCATCCCCACGCTGGTGGTGCCGGTGGCCCTGCTGGGCACCTTCGCCACGCTGCTGGCGCTGGGCTTTTCCATCAACGTGCTGACCATGTTCGGCATGGTGCTGGTGATCGGCATCGTGGTGGACGACGCCATCGTGGTGGTGGAGAACGTCGAGCGCATCATGACCGAGGAGGGCCTGCCGCCGCGCGAGGCGACCCGCAAGGCCATGGGGCAGATCCAGGGCGCCATCGTCGGCGTGACAGTGGTGCTGATCTCGGTGTTCGTGCCGCTGGCCTTCTTTGCCGGCGCCACCGGCAACATCTACCGCCAGTTCTCGGCGGTGATGGTGTCGTCCATCGCGTTCTCGGCCTTCATGGCGCTGTCGCTCACCCCGGCGCTGTGCGCCACCCTGCTCAAGCCGGTGGAGAAGGGCCAGCACCACGACAAGCGCGGCTTCTTCGGCTGGTTCAACCGCTCCTTCGGCCGCACGGCCAAGGGCTACGAGGGCCTGGTGGGCCGGATGCTGCGCCGCGCGCCGCGCTTCATGCTGCTGTACCTGGTGATCGCCGCGGCCGCGGCCCTGTTCTACACCCGCCTGCCCACCTCCTTCCTGCCGCAGGAGGACCAGGGCTACCTCATCGTCAACGTGCAGCTGCCGCCGGGCGCCACCCAGCAGCGCACCCTGTCGGTGATGGAGCAGGTCGAGGGCTTCATCCTCAAGCAGCCCGAGGTCCAGAGCATGGTCGGCGTGCTGGGCTTCTCGTTTTCCGGCCAGGGCCAGAACGCGGCGCTCGCCTTCGTCACGCTCAAGCCCTGGGACGAGCGCGAGGACGAGGGCCAGTCGGCGCAGGCGCTGGCCGGCCGCGCGTTCGGCGGCCTGGCCGGCGTCCGCGACGCCTTCATCTTCCCGCTGAGCCCGCCGCCCATCCCCGAGCTGGGCACGGCCTCCCGGCTTCACCTTCCGCCTGCAGGACCGCGGCGGCCAGGGCCGCGAGGCGCTGACCGCGGCGCGCAACCAGCTGCTGGGCCTGGCCGCGAAAAGCCCGGTGCTGGCGCAGGTGCGGCCCGACGGCCTGGAGGACGCGCCGCAACTGCAGCTGGACATCGACCGCCAGAAGGCGCAGGCGCTGGGCGTGACGTTCGAGGCGATCAGCACCACGCTGTCCACCGCACTGGGCTCGAGCTACATCAACGACTTCCCCAACCGCGGCCGGCTGCAGCGGGTGATCGTCCAGGCCGACGCGCCCTCGCGCATGCAGCCGGAGGACCTGCTGCGGCTCAACGCCGTCAACACCCAGGGCCGGCCGGTGCCGCTGTCGGCCTTCGCCAGCACCCGCTGGGTGAACGGCGCCACGCAGGCGGTGCGCTACAACGGCTACCCGGCCATGCGCATCTCCGGTTCGGCCGCCCCGGGCTACAGCTCCGGCGCCGCCCTGGCCGAGATGGAGCGCCTGGCCGGCCAGCTGCCGCCGGGCTTCGCCTACGAGTGGACCGGCCAGTCGCGCGAGGAGAAGCTCGCCGGCGCGCAGGCGCTCATCCTGTACGGCTTCGCCATCCTGGCCGTGTTCCTGTGCCTGGCCGCGCTGTACGAGAGCTGGTCCATCCCGCTGGCGGTGATCCTGGTGGTGCCGCTGGGCGTGGTGGGTGTGCTGATGGCGACCTGGCTGCGCAGCTACGCAAACGACGTGTACTTCCAGGTGGGCCTGATCACCATCATCGGCCTGTCGGCCAAGAACGCCATCCTGATCATCGAGTTCGCCAAGGACCTGCAGGCCCAGGGCAAGGGCGTGATCGAGTCGGCGCTGGCCGCGGCGCACCTGCGGTTCCGGCCCATCGTCATGACCTCGCTGGCCTTCGGCCTGGGCGTGCTGCCGCTGGTCATCGCCTCGGGCGCGGGCTCGGCCAGCCAGCGCGCCATCGGCACCGGCGTGCTGGGCGGCATGCTCACGGGCACCGCGCTGGCCGTGTTCTTCGTCCCGGTGTTCTTCGTGGTGGTCCGGGGCTTCTTCAAGGGCAGCGAGCGCCAGCGCCGCATGCACGCCCACGAGCTGGATCGCGAGCCGCCGCCCGGCGCTCGCGCGGGAGACCCGGCATGAGACGACTGATCCGCCCCTGGCCACCGGCGCCGCTGGCCGCCGCCGTGCTGGCCGGCTGCTCGATGATGCCCACCTACGAGCGGCCCGCGCCGCCCGTGCCCGCGGCCTTCCCGTACCCGGCCGCGGCCGAGGGCACGGCACCCGCTGCGCTGGACTGGCAGGAATTCTTCGGCGATGCGCGGCTGCGCCAGCTGATCGCCACGGCCCTGCGCAACAACCGCGACCTGCGGCTGGCGATGCTCAACGTCGAGCAGGCGCGGGCGCAGTACGACATCCGCCGGGCCGACCGCCTCCCGACCGTGGGCGCCTCGGTGGCGGGCAGCCGCACGCCCACGCCCGGCGGCGGCAGCGCCACCACCTACACCGCCGGCCTGCTGTTCTCGGCCTGGGAGATCGATTTCTTCGGCCGCATCGCCAGCCTCAGCCAGGCGGCGCTGGCCCAGTTCCTGGCCACCGAGGAGGGCCGCAAGGCGGCGCAGATCACCCTGGTGTCCACCGTGGCCAACACCTGGCTGTTCCTGGTGGCCGACGAGGAGCAGCTGGCCCTGACGCGGCAGACGCTGAGCACGCGCGAGGAGTCGCTGCGGCTGACGCGGCTGCGCTTCGAGAGCGGCGCCGCCTCCGAGCTGGACTTCCGGCAATCGCAGTCGCTGCTGGAGAACGCGCGGGTGGCCCTGGCCCAGCAGCAGCGCCAGCGCGCGCTGGACCTCAACACCCTGGCCTTGCTGCTGGGTGAGCCGGTGCCGCCGGAGCTGCAGGTCACGGCGCGCATCGCCGACATCGCGCTGCCCGACGTGCCGGCCGGCCTGCCGTCCGAGGTGCTGGTGCGGCGGCCCGACGTGCGCCAGGCCGAGCAGCAGCTGATCGCCGCCAACGCCAACATCGGCGCCGCCCGCGCGGCCTTCTTCCCGAACATCTCGCTGACCGCGGGCGTGGGCCGCGCCAGCACCGAGCTGTCGGGCCTGTTCAACGGCGGCTCCTGGGGCCTGACGGTGGCGCCGCAGCTGCTGCAGCCCATCTTCGACGCAGGGCGCAACCGGGCGGGCCTGCGCTCGGCCAATGTCTCGCGCGACATCGCGATCGCCCAGTACGAACAGGCCATCCAGTCGGCCTTCCGCGAGGTGGCGGACGCGCTGGCCGGCCGCGCCACCTTCGGCGAGCAGCTGCAGGCGCAGCGCAACGTGGTCGAGGCGGAGAGCGCGCGGCTGCGGCTGTCGCAGCTGCGGTACGACGCCGGCGTGGCCAGCTTCCTGGACCTGCTGGACGCGCAGCGCTCGCTGTTCACCGCGCAGCAGGCCGAGATCCAGACCCGGGTGCAGCAGCTGCAGAACCAGGTGCTGCTGTACCGCTCGCTGGGCGGCGGCTGGCGCGAGCCGGGCACCGGCACCGCCGGCACGCCTTAGGGGTCGCATCATGCCGGCCCGTGCAGTGTTGCGAGGCGCAGGGGCCCTGGTGCTGGCCGGCAGCTGCGGCTTGGCCGGTGCGCAGGCCGGCGCCGACGAGGCGCTGGTCCAGGCCATCGCCGCCGCGCGCGAGCGCGGCTGCCAGGGCCGGGCCGGCGTGCGCGCGCCGCTGCGCACCGAGCCCCGGCTGGCCGAGGCCGCGCGGCGCATCGCCGCGGGCGAGCCGGCCCTGCAGGCGATGCGGCAGGCCGGCTTTCGCGCCAAGTCGTTCGCCCAGGTGCAGTTGAACGGCTACCCCTCACCGGCCGCCGTGGCGGGCGCGCTGGCGGCCCGCTACTGCGAGCCGCTGACCAATCCGGCGCTGAGCGCCATGGGCCTGCACCGGCGCGGCACGTCCTACTGGATCGTGCTGGCTGCGCCGTTCCATCCGCCCGCTCCGTCGCAGGCGCGCGACGTGGCGGCGCAGGTCCTGGCGCTATCCAACCAGGCCCGCTCGCAGCCGCGGCGCTGCGGCAACCGGTCGTTCGCGGCGGCGCCGCCGCTGCAGGCCGATGCCCGGCTGGACCGCGCCGCGGCGGTACATGCGCAGGACATGGCGCGCCACGGCTACCTGGGCCACCGGGGCCGCGACGGCAGCGGCGCCGACCGGCGAGTGACGCGCGCCGGCTATGCCTGGCGCAGCGTGGGCGAGAACATCGCCTCGGGCCAGCAGACGGCGCGGGAGGTGGTGCGCGACTGGCTGGCCAGCCCCACGCACTGCGCCAACCTGATGTCGCCGCGGTTCACCCAGATGGGCATCGCCTACGCGGTGAACCCCGCCAGCCCGGACGGCAGCTACTGGGCGCAGGTGCTGGCCCGGCCGCGCTGAGGCACCGGCTTCACATCTGCGCCGGCAGCCAGAGCGCGATCTGCGGGAAGAACCACAGCAGCAGCACCATCGCGCACAGCAGCAGGAAGAACGGCAGGGCGGCCCGCGCGATCCAGGTAATCTCCTTGCCGGTCATGCCCTGCAGCACGAAAAGGTTGAAGCCCACCGGCGGCGTGATCTGGGCCATCTCCACCACGATGACGATGAAGACGCCGAACCACACCAGGTCCAGGCCGGCGGCCTGCACCGTCGGCAGGACCACGCCCATGGTCAGCACCACCATGGAGATGCCGTCCAGGAAGCAGCCCAGCAGGATGTAGAACACGGCCAGGGCGACCACCAGCATGAAGGGCGACAGGCCCAGCGAGCCGACGAACTCCGCCAGCCGCCGCGGCAGGCCGATGTAGCCCATGGACAGAGTGAGGAAGGCCGCGCCGGCCAGGATCAGCGCGATCATGCAGTACAGGCGGGTGGCGCCCATCAGCGAGTCGCGGAAGGTGGCCCAGTTCAGCGAGCCTTGCGCCACCGACAGCGCCAGCGAGCCCACCACGCCCACGGCGGCGGCCTCGGTGGCAGTGGCGACGCCGCTGTAGATGGAGCCCAGCACCGCCCCGATCAGCGCCACGACGGGGATCAGGTGGCGCGACTCGTGCAGCTTCTGGCGCAGGCCGAGGGTGGATTCGGGCGCGGGCACGCGCCCCGGGTTCAGCAGCGACCACAGGCCCAGGTAGCCGGAGAACAGCGCCGCCAGCAGGATGCCGGGCAGGACGCCGGCGATGAACAGCTTGGCGATGGACACGTCGGCCGACACGCCGTAGACGATCATGATGATGGACGGCGGGATCAGCAGGCCCAGGGTGCCGGCGCCGGCCAGCGAGCCGATGGTGATCTCCTCCGGGTAGCCGCGCCGGCCGAGTTCGGGCAGCGACATCTTGCCGATGGTGGCGCAGGTGGCGGCCGACGAGCCCGAGACCGCGGCGAAGATGGTGCAGCCGATCACGTTGGTGTGCAGCAGGCGGCCCGGCAGGCGCGAGACCCAGGGCGCCAGGCCGCGGAACATGCTTTCCGACAGCCGCGTGCGGAACAGGATCTCGCCCATCCAGATGAACAGCGGCAGGGCGGTGAGAGTCCAGCTCGAGGCGGCGCCCCAGACGGTGACGGCCATCGCGTCGCCGGCGGGCCGGGCCGAGAACAGCTGCATGCCGATCCAGGCGACGCCGGTCAGCGTCAGGCCAATCCACACGCCGGTGCCCAGCAGGGCGAACAGCGAGACGATCAGCAGCGCGGTGATGGCGATCTCATTCATTGCGCAGCGCCTCCGCCGGCTGGGCGGCGGCGCGGCGCCCTCGTAGCTGCTGCACCCATTCGTCCAGGAAAGCGATGAACAGCACCACAGCGCCCACGCCGAACGCGAGCTGCGGGATCCACAGCGGCGTGGCGTCGCTGCTGGTGGAGATGTCGTTCAGCGAGCGCGAGACCCAGGCCAGGCGTGCGGCGTAGAAGGCGAGCAACCCGGCCAGCAGCACCGCGGCCGACAGCGCCCACAGCTCCAGGGCCTGGCGCGCGCGGCCCTGCAGCCGCCCGAGCAGCAGGGTCACGCGGATGTGCTCGCCGCGGCGCAGCGTGTGGGCCAGCGCCAGGAAACCCGCGGCAGCCATGCAGTAGCCGGCGTAGGCGTCGGTGCCCGGCACGTGGAAGCCGGCCTGGCGGCTGACGATGGACAGCAGCACCATCGCCAGCACGCCGACCATGGCCAGCGCGGCCAGCCAGGCGGCCCCGTCGTAGAGCCCATCCAATAAGCGCCTCATCGCAACCCTCCATGTTGGCAATGGGGCATTATTGCGTTGCTCCACCCCCATTCCCGCAGGAACCCATGACCCCTGGACGCTGGCAATTCTGGATCGACCGCGGCGGCACCTTCACCGACGTGGTCGGCAAGCGGCCGGACGGCACGCTGGTGACGCACAAGCTGCTGTCCGAGAACCCCGAGCAGTACCGTGACGCTGCCGTGGCCGGCATCCGGCAGCTGCTGGGCCTGCGAGCCGGCGAGCCGGTGACGCCCACGCAAGTGGAGTGCGTGAAGATGGGCACCACGGTAGCCACCAATGCGCTGCTGGAGCGCAAGGGCGAGCCCACGCTGCTGGTGACGACCCAGGGCTTTCGCGACGCGCTGCGCATCGCCTACCAGAACCGCCCGCGGCTGTTCGACCGGCGCATCCTGCTGCCCGAGCTGCTGTACGCCGAGGTGGTGGAAGCGCGCGAGCGGGTGGGTGCGCAAGGCGAGGTGATCCAGCCGCTGGACGAGGAGCACCTGCGCCAGGCCCTGCGCGCCGCCCGGGGGCGCGGCCTGCGCAGCGTGGCCGTCGTCTTCATGCACGGCTGGCGGCATACGGCGCACGAGCAGGCCGCCGGCCGGCTGGCGCACGAGGCCGGCTTCGCGCAGGTGAGCACCTCGCACCAGACCAGCCCCATGATGAAGTTCGTCAGCCGCGGCGACACCACGGTGGTGGACGCCTATCTCTCGCCCATCCTGCGCCGCTACGTGGACCAGGTGGCCGGGGAGATGCCGGGCGTCCCGCTGTTCTTCATGCAGTCCTCGGGCGGCCTGACCGATGCCCACGCCTTCCACGGCAAGGACGCCATCCTGTCCGGCCCGGCGGGCGGCATCGTGGGCATGGCCCGCACCGCCCAGCTGGCCGGCCACGACCGGGTGATCGGCTTCGACATGGGCGGCACCTCCACCGACGTGTCGCACTTCGCCGGCGAGTTCGAGCGCGAGTTCGAGACCCAGGTGGCGGGGGTGCGCATGCGCGCGCCCATGATGAGCATCCACACGGTGGCCGCTGGCGGCGGCTCCATCCTGGAGTTCGACGGCTCGCGCTTTCGCGTCGGGCCCCGCAGCGCCGGGGCCAACCCCGGGCCGGCCAGCTACCGGCGCGGCGGGCCGCTGACGGTGACCGACGCCAACGTGATGGTGGGCAAGATCCAGCCCGCGCACTTCCCGCGGGTGTTCGGCCCCCGAGGGGATGAGCCACTCAGCGCCGAGGTGGTGGGGGCGAAGTTCGGCGAGCTGGCCGAGCGGGCGGGGCGCGGCGCGGAGGAGGTGGCCGAGGGCTTCATCGCCATCGCCGTGCAGCAGATGGCCAACGCCATCAAGAAGATCTCGGTGGCACGCGGCTACGACGTCACGCGCTACACGCTGCAGTGCTTCGGCGGCGCGGGCGGCCAGCATGCCTGCCTGGTGGCCGACGCGCTGGGCATGAACCGCGTGTTCGTGCACCCGCTGGCCGGCGTGCTGTCGGCCTACGGCATGGGCCTGGCGGACCAGAACGTGATCCGCGAGCAGGCGGTGGAGCTGCCGCTGAGGGCCGACTCGCTGCCGCAGGTGGTCCAGCGGCTGGACATGCTGGCGGCGGCGGCCCGGGCCGAGCTGCAGCAGCAGGTCGGCGCCGGCGCCATCGAGGTGCACCGCCGGGTACACGTGCGCTACCAGGGCAGCGATTCGGCCCTGGTTGTGCAATTCGGCGACCTGGACGCCATCACCACCGCCTTCGAGGCCGCCTACCGCCAGCGCTTCGCCTTCCTGATGCAGGGCAAGGGCCTGGTGGTGGAGGCGGTGTCGGTGGAAGCCGTGGTGGCCGGCGACGCGCCGGCCGAGTCGCGGCACGAGGTGCACCCGGTGCGGGAGGTGCCGCGGCGCGAAACCGTGCGCATGTACTCGGGCGGCCAGTGGCACGAAGCGGCGCTGGTGGTGCGCGAGGACATGCGGCCCGGCGACCTGCTGCCCGGGCCGGCCATCATCGCCGAGAAGAACGCCACCACGGTGGTGGAGCCGGGCTGGCAGGCGCAGCTGACGGCGCTGGACCACCTGGTGCTGGAGCGGCGCACGCCGCGTGCCGCGCGCTTCGCCGCCGGCACCCAGGTCGACCCGGTGCTGCTGGAAGTGTTCAACAACCTGTTCATGAACATCGCCGAGCAGATGGGACTGCAGCTGCAGAACACGGCCTACTCGGTGAACATCAAGGAAAGGCTGGATTTCTCCTGCGCGCTGTTCGACGCGCAGGGCAACCTGATCGCCAACGCGCCGCACATGCCGGTGCATTTGGGCTCCATGGGCGAGAGCATCAAGACGGTGATCCGCGAGAACGCGGGGACCATGTCGCCGGGCGACGTGTACGTGCTCAACGACCCCTACCACGGCGGCACGCACCTGCCGGACGTGACGGTGATCACGCCGGTGTACCTGACCGGCCATGCCGACCCCCTCTTCTACGTCGGCTCCCGCGGTCACCATGCCGACATCGGCGGCACCACGCCGGGCTCCATGCCGCCGTTCTCCACCCGCATCGAGGAGGAGGGCGTGCAGATCGACAACGTCAAGCTGGTCGACCGCGGCGTGCTGCGCGAGGCCGAGATGCTGGCCCTGCTGGCCGGCGGCCAGTACCCCAGCCGCAACCCGGCGCAGAACATGGCCGACCTCAAGGCGCAGATCGCGGCCAACGAGAAGGGCGTGCAGGAGCTGCGCCGCATGGTGGAGCAGTTCGGCCTGGATGTGGTGCAGGCCTACATGCGCCACGTGCAGGACAACGCCGAGGAGTCGGTGCGCCGGGTCATCACGCGGCTCAGGGACGGACAGTTCACCCTGCCGCTGGACAACGGCGCGCAGATCCGGGTGGCCATCCGCGTCGACGCGGAGAACCGCAGCGCCGAGATCGACTTCAGCGGCACGTCGCCGCAGCAGGCCAACAACTTCAACGCGCCGACGGCCGTGTGCATGGCCGCGGTGCTGTACGTGTTCCGCACCCTGGTGGACGACGACATCCCGCTCAACGCGGGCTGCCTGAAGCCCCTGAAGGTGATCATCCCGCCCGGCTCCATGCTCAACCCGAACCCGCCGGCCTCGGTGGTGGCCGGCAACGTGGAGACCTCCACCTGCATCACCAACGCGCTCTACGGCGCGCTGGGCGTGATGGCTGCGGGGCAGTGCACCATGAACAACTTCACCTTCGGCAACGAGCGCCACCAGTACTACGAGACCATCTCGGGCGGCTCGGGCGCGGGGGCCGTGACCGACGCCAGCGGCACCGTCGTCGGGGGCTTCGACGGCACCAGCGTGGTCCAGACCCACATGACCAATTCACGGCTGACCGACCCCGAGGTGCTGGAATTCCGCTTCCCGGTGCGGCTGGAGAGCTACGAGATCCGCCACGGCTCGGGCGGGGCCGGCCGCTGGCAGGGCGGCGATGGGGGCATCCGCCGCGTGCGCTTCCTGGAGGACATGACCGCCAGCATCCTGTCCAACGGGCGCAGGCATCCCTCGTTCGGCATGGCGGGCGGCTCGCCGGGTGCGGTGGGCATCAACCGGGTGGTGCGGGCCGACGGCCGCACCGAGGAGCTGGACCACATCGGCTCGGCGGCCATGCGGCCGGGCGACGTGTTCGAGATCCACACGCCGGGCGGCGGCGGCTACGGCAAACCCTGAGCGGCAGGAGCATGGCAGCCATGGACGACACGGCTTTCCTCGAGAACTACCGCTTTCTGGCGCGCTACAACCGCTGGTGCAACCAGCGGTTGTACGACAGCTGCGAGCAGCTCTCCGACGAGGAACGCAAGCGCGATCGCGGTGCCTTCTTCGGCTCCATCCACAGAACGCTCAACCACCTGGTGCTGGGCGACCAGGGCTGGCTGCGACGCTTTCGCCAGTGCGCGCACGACCACCGCACGGACATCGCCAGCCTGGACGAGAGTGTGCTGGAGTTGCCGGCCACGTACACGCTGGACCAGGTGCTGTACGAGGACTGGGCGGCGCTGCGCGCCAAGCGGGCCCAGCTGGACGCAGCTATCGAGGTCTGGCTGGGCGACCTGCCAGCCGGCGCCACGCAGTGGACCATGCGCTACCACAACCTCAAGGGCATGGCCCGCGAGCACCCCGCCTGGCAGGCAATGACGCACTTCTTCAACCACCAGACCCACCACCGCGGCCAGGTGACCACGCTGCTGATGCAGGCCGGCGTGGACCCGGGCGTGACCGACGCCATCGCGCTGGTCTAGCGCTTGGCGCCGCCGACCGGGGCGATGGTCGGCCGGTAGGACGCGCCGCCGATTCTCAGGCCCGCCTCGGACAGGTGGGCGGCGCGCGCGTCGCCCACGCCCTTGACCCGCTCGATGAAGTCGGCCCAGTCCTTGAACTCGCCCTGCTTGCGCTCGGCCAGGATGATCTTGGACGTGCCGGGGCCGATGCCCTTGACGCCGTCGAGCTCGGCCTCGGTGGCCTTGTTGATCTCCACCGCCATGGCGGCGGTGGCGCAGCACAGGGCCAGAACGGCCAGGATCTTCTTGAGCATGGGACACCCTCCTTGGTGGCGTGCCGGCACGGCGCCGGCACTGCCGCTTCAACGGCCGCGCGCCAGGATGGTTGTCATCAACCTGGAGGAGGACGTGCGCCTCAGGCCTGCGTCGCCAGCCAGGCCATGTAGCGCGCCACGCCGGTCTGTACGTCGGCAAAGGCATGCTGGCAGCCGGCCGCCCGCAGCGCCGACAGGTCGGCCTGGGTGTAGCATTGGTACTTGCCGCGCAGCGCTTCGGGGAAGGGCACGTACTCGATCAGGCCCTGGGCGGCCGCGGCGGCGGTGTCCAGCGCCGGGCCGCCCGCCGGCCGCAGCGCGTTGACCACTGCCGTCGCCACGTCGTTGAAGGGCTGGGCCCGGCCGCTGCCCAGGTTGAACAGGCCGGATCTTTCCGGGTGGTCCAGGAACCAGAGGTTCACCGCCACCACGTCATCGACGAAGACGAAGTCGCGCATCTGCTGGCCGGGGCCGTAGCCGCCGTACTCGCCGAACAGCTTCACTTTCCCCTGCTCGCGGAACTGGTTGAACTGGTGGAAGGCCACGCTGGCCATGCGGCCCTTGTGCTGCTCGCGCGGGCCATAGACGTTGAAATAGCGGAAGCCCACCACCTGGTGCGCCGCACGCTCGAAGCGCGGGCCGGTCTCGCGACGCAGCCGTTGGTCGACCAGCAGCTTGGAATACCCGTAGACGTTGAGCGGCCCCTCGAACTCGGGCGATTCGCGGAAGCTGCGGTAGCCGCCCGGCGAAACCGGGTCCGGTTTCGCCTCGCCATACGTGGCGGCCGAGGACGCGTACAGCAGCCGCGCGCCGCGCTCCTGGCAGGCCCTGAACAAGCCACACGTGAGCGTGTAGTTGTTGTCCATCATGTACTTGCCGTCGGTCTCCATGGTGTCGCTGCACGCGCCTTCATGGAACACTGCCTCCACCGGGCCGAACAGGCCGTCGGCGAACGCGTCGTAGAAGTAGTCCGCATCCACATAGTCGGCGATCTTCAGGTCGGCCAGGTTGCGGAACTTGTCGCCCTGGGTCAGGTCGTCGACGGCGATGATGTCGTCGATGCCGCGCTCGTTCAGGCCCTTGACGATGTTGCTGCCGATGAAGCCGGCGGCGCCGGTGACCACATGACGCGTCATGCGAACAGCTCCTCGTAGGACACGGTGGCCGTGCCGAACTTGCCGACCACGATGCCGCCGGCCTTGTTGGCCAGGGGCATGGCCTCGCGCAGGGGCACGCCGGCGGCGACCAGCGCGGCCAGGGTGGCGATGACGGTGTCGCCGGCGCCGGTGACGTCGAACACCTCGCGCGCCTGCGCGCCCACGTGGGCCTGGCCCTGGGCGTCGAACAGCGTCATGCCGTCCTCGCCCAGCGTGACCAGCAGGGCTTGCAGCCGCAGCTGCTCGCGCAGGGCCTGCGCCTTCGCGGCCAGCTCGCCGGCGTCGCGCCAGCTGCCCACCACCTGCTGCAGCTCGGCCCGGTTGGGGGTGATCACGCTGGCGCCGCTGTAGCGGGTGTAGTCCGAGCCCTTGGGGTCGACCAGCACCGGCTTGCCCTGGCCGCGCGCGGCCGCGATCATCGCCGGAATGTGGGCCAGGCCGCCCTTGCCGTAGTCGGAGAACAGCACCGCGTCGTGCGAGGGCGCGAGCTCGGCGAAGGTCTCGTTCTGCAGCGCCAGCGCCTCGTGGTCGGGCTCGTTCTCGAAGTCCATGCGCAGCAGCTGCTGCTGGCGGCCGATGACGCGCAGCTTGACGGTGGTCTTCAGGCCCGGGTCGCGCTTGAGGTGGGCCGCGATGCCGGTCTGGCGCAGCAGCGCCTCCAGGCGGTGGCCCGGCTCGTCGTCGCCGACCACGCCCAGGAAGCTGGCCTGCGCGCCCAGCGTGGCCACGTTGTAGGCCACGTTGGCGGCGGCGCCGATGCGCTCCTCCTCGCGGTTGACCTTGACGACGGGCACCGGCGCCTCGGGCGAGATGCGCTCCACGGCGCCGTGCCAGTAGCGGTCCAGCATGGGATCGCCCACCACCAGGACACGGGCCTTGGCAAGTTGTTGCTTGGATAACTTCATAGTTCCTCGACGCGACGCGCCGGATAACTGTCCCAGGCCTGGCAGCCGGGGCATTGCCAGAAATGCTGCTTGGCCTCGAAGCCGCAGGCGGCGCAGCGGTAGCGTGTCAGCGGGCGGGCGGCGTGCTCCAGCGCGCGCTGCACCTGGGGATGGAACTGCTCGTGCTCGAGCTTCTCGTCCACCAGCCATTTGGCGGCGGCC
The DNA here is from genome assembly GCF_000215705.1 of Ramlibacter tataouinensis TTB310. Lineage (NCBI taxonomy): Bacteria > Pseudomonadati > Pseudomonadota > Betaproteobacteria > Burkholderiales > Comamonadaceae > Ramlibacter > Ramlibacter tataouinensis. The sequence continues at coordinate 1,421,936 of NC_015677.1, forward strand.
ACCAGGGAGGGCTCCCGCTCCAGGTGCCGGACGTACCAGTCGCGTGCCGACGCGGGGTCTTCCAGCGCCACGATGCCGTCCAGCACGTCCAGCGAAGGCGCGGCCTCGTAGCTGCGCGAGAGCACCTGCCGGGCAGCCGCCTCCTGGCCGCAGGCGGCGGCGCATTCGGTCAGCGGCCGTGCGATCAGGGGCAGGGCCGCGGGCGCGACCTCGGCCAGCTCGACCAGGGTGTCGAAGGCGGTGCCGTGCTGGCCCGCGCGCCGCTGCAGCTCGGCCAGGGCGAGCCGGGGCCGGGCGGTGCTGGGCGCGGTGGCGATGGCCTGGCGCAGCAGGCGTTCGGCTTCGTCGTTGCCCGCGCCGGCCGCCTGTTCGCACAGGTAGTGCGCGCGGCGGCCGCTGAAATCGCCCTGGCCGGAGGCCTCCAGCTTGGCCGCGGCCTCGCCGGCGCGCACCCAGTCGCGCGAGCGCTCGTAGATGGCCAGCAGGGCCAGCAGCGCCTGGGCGCCGTAGGCCGTGCCTTCCAGCTTGCGCAGCGCCTCCTCGGCCCGGTCCAGCAGGCCGGCCTTGAGGAAATCCAGGGCCAGCGCGTGCTGGGCCCGGTGCCGGTCCTCGCGGCTGAGGTCGCCGCGCGAGAGCAGGTGCTCGTGCACCCGCACGGCCCGCTCGTACTCGCCGCGCCGGCGGAACAGGTTGCCCAGCGCGAAGTGCAGCTCGGAGGTGTCGGGATCGTTCTGCACCGCCTGGATGAAGGCGTCGATGGCCTGGTCCTGCTGCTCGTTGAGCAGGAAGTTCAGGCCGCGAAAGTACGCCTTGGGCGCCTGCCGGTTCTCGATGCGCAGCTGGCGCAGGTCCAGCCGGGAGGCCAGCCAGCCCAGCACGAAAGCCAGCGGCAGGCCCCACAGCAGCCAGGCGAAATCAGAGTCCATGCGGCCCCTGGGTGGGCATGATGCTGGTGGGCGCATCGGCCGGCAGCCCGCGCCGGGCGGCGTTGCGGTGCTTCCACCAGCGCGGCACCATTCCCAGCGCGCCGATCACCAGTCCCAGCGCGAACGCCGCCAGCACCACCAGCACCAGGGGTGCCTGCCACTGCGTGCCGAAGAAGAAGTGCACCGTGACGGCCTGCTGGTTGTTCAGCGCGAAGGCGAACAGGGTAAAAAAAATGGCTGCCTTCAGCAGCCACATGAGGTATTTCATCCGACTCCCCAGTGGAGCCCGGGATTCTAACGAGGAGCTAGCGCTGGCCGTCGGCCTCGATCTCGGCGGTGCGCTGGTCCACCGCCTCGCGCAGGGCCTTGCCCGGCTTGAAGTGGGGAACGCGCTTTTCCGGGATCTGCACGCTTTCGCCGGAGCGCGGGTTGCGCCCCATGCGCGGCGGCCGGCGGTTGATCGAGAAGCTGCCGAAGCCGCGGATCTCGATGCGGTGCCCGCGCACCAGCGCCTCGCTCATCGCGTCGAGAATGGTCTTGACGGCGTACTCGGCGTCGCGGTGCGTGAGCTGGCTGAAACGGGCGGCCAGTTCCTCGACGAGGTCGGATCGGGTCATAACGGAGGAAAACACGGCGAGCGCCGCCCGCCGTGTCCTGCGGTTCTTACTTTTCCAGCTTGGCGCGCAGCAGGGCGCCCAGGCTGGTCGTGCCGGCGTTCTCGCGCGACGACTGCTGGCTCAGGTTGGCCATCGCACCCTGCTCGTCGATCATGTCCTTCTGCTTGACCGACAGCTGGATGTTGCGGGTCTTGCGGTCGATGTTCACCACCACCGCCGTGACCTCGTCGCCTTCCTTGAGCACGTTGCGGGCATCCTCCACGCGGTCGCGGGAGATCTCGCTGGCGCGCAGGTAGCCGATGATGTCCTGGCCCAGGTCGATCTCGGCGCCCTTGGGGTCGACCGACTTGACCTTGCCGCTCACCGCGGAGCCCTTGTCGTGCACCGACACGAAGGTGGTGAACGGGTCGGCGTCCAGCTGCTTGATGCCCAGGCTGATGCGCTCGCGGTCCACGTCGACGGCCAGCACGATGGCCTCGACCTCCTGGCCCTTCTTGTAGTTGCGCACAGCCTGCTCGCCCGGCTCGTTCCAGGACAGGTCGGACAGGTGCACCAGGCCGTCGATGCCGGCGGCCAGGCCGACGAACACGCCGAAGTCGGTGATCGACTTGATTGGGCCCTTGACGCGGTCGCCGCGCTTGGTGTTCTGCGCGAATTCCTGCCAGGGGTTGGCCTTGCACTGCTTCATGCCCAGGGAGATGCGGCGCTTGTCCTCGTCGATCTCCAGCACCATGACCTCGACCTCGTCGCCCAGCGAGACGATCTTGGACGGCGCCACGTTCTTGTTGGTCCAGTCCATCTCGGACACGTGCACCAGGCCCTCGATGCCGGGCTCGAGCTCGACGAAGGCGCCGTAGTCGGCGATGTTGGTGACCTTGCCGAACATGCGGGTGCCCTGCGGGTAGCGGCGCGACACGCCCATCCAGGGGTCGTCGCCCATCTGCTTGAGGCCCAGCGATACGCGGTTCTTCTCGGTGTCGAACTTCAGGATCTTGGCGGTGATCTCCTGGCCGGCCTGCACCACCTCGGACGGGTGGCGCACGCGGCGCCAGGCCATGTCGGTGATGTGCAGCAGGCCGTCGATGCCGCCCAGGTCGACGAAGGCGCCGTACTCGGTGATGTTCTTGACCACGCCGCGGACGATGGAGCCTTCCTTGAGGGTTTCCATCAGCTTGGCGCGCTCCTCGCCCATGGAGGCTTCGACCACGGCGCGGCGGCTCAGCACCACGTTGTTGCGCTTGCGGTCCAGCTTGATGACCTTGAATTCCAGGGTCTTGTTCTCGTAAGGGCTCAGGTCCTTGATCGGACGGGTGTCGATCAGCGAACCGGGCAGGAAGGCGCGGATGCCGTTGACCAGCACCGTCAGGCCGCCCTTGACCTTGCCGCTGGTGGTGCCGGTGACGAACTCGCCGGACTCCAGGGCCTTCTCCAGGCTCATCCACGAGGCCAGGCGCTTGGCCTTGTCGCGCGACAGGATGGTGTCGCCGTAGCCGTTCTCGATGGCGTCGATGGCCACCGACACGAAGTCGCCGGCCTGGACTTCGATCTCGCCCTTGTCGTTCTTGAATTCGTCGATCGGCACGTAGGCTTCGGACTTGAGGCCGGCGTTGACGACCACGAAGCTGTGCTCGATGCGGATCACCTCGGCGGTGATGACCTCGCCCTGGCGCATCTCGGCGCGTTGCAGCGATTCCTCGAACAGGGCGGCAAAAGATTCAGACATTCAGTTTCCTTGCACGTCGCACAGGTTTCCACCGGCACCATTGCCGGGTGTTTCTATGGCTGCGGACGGCGATTGCTGCGGCTGGTGCCGCGGGTTGCGTTGACGATCCCCATCGCCGGGTGCGCTGGCGCGCGAAGGGCAGCGACGGGGGCCCGATACAGAGATGGTGGCTCTGCGGCAGCCGTTCAAGCGGACCGGAACGGCTGCTTCTCGTCCCACCACCGGAGGACCTGGGCCACCGATTCATCGACCGATTGCTCCGAGTTGTCCAGTAGCAGGGCATCCTGCGCCGGCTTCAGAGGCGCGACGGTCCGCTGCGAGTCGCGGGCGTCGCGCGCTTCCAGGTCGGCGCGAAGAGCCGTGATTGTAGTGGGAATCCCCTTTAGATTCAATTGCTTATGGCGCCGCTCGGCACGCTGGGCGGCGCTGGCGGTGAGGTACACCTTGAGCGCCGCGTCCGGGAAGATCACGGTGCCCATGTCGCGGCCGTCGGCCACCAGGCCGGGCAGGCGGCGGAAGCTCTGCTGCAGCGCCACCAGCGCCGTGCGCACCGCGGGCAGGGCCGAGACCCGCGAGGCGTTCATGCCCGCCTCCTCGGTGCGGATGGCGTCCGTCACGTCGTCCCCGCCCAGCAGCACCCGGCCGTCCACGAAGCGCACCGGCAGCGTCTCGGCCATCCTGGCGATGCCGTGCTCATGGGCCAGGTCCAGGGCCAGGCCGGCCCGCGTGGCCGCCAGCGCCGTGATGCGGTAGAGCGCGCCCGAGTCCAGGTAGTGGTAGCCCAGGCGGCGCGCCACTTCGGAAGCCAGCGTGCCCTTGCCGGAGGCCGTGGGCCCGTCCACGCAGATCACCGGGATGTGCGGCGCCGTGGTGCGAACCACCGAGAACAGGGTCTCGAAGTAGTCGGGGAAGGTCTTGGCCACGCACTTCGGATCCTCGATGCGCACCGGCATGCCTTCGGGATTGAAGGCGGCCAGCGAGAAGCACATGGCGATGCGGTGGTCGTCGTACGTGTGGATGCGCGCGGCCCGCCACTGGGCCGGCGGCGTGATGCGCAGGAAGTCGGCGCCTTCCTCGACGGCCGCGCCCAGCTTGCGCAGCTCGGCCGCCATGGCGGCCAGCCGGTCGGTCTCCTTGACGCGCCAGCTGCCGATGTTGCGCAGCCGGCTGGTGCCGTCGGCGTACAGCGCCATCACGGCCAGCGTCATGGCGGCGTCGGGGATGTGGTTGCAGTCCAGGTCGATGGCCGCCAGCGGCCAGCGGCCGCGCCGCACCTCGATGCGGTTGGCGCCGCTGGCCACGCTGGCGCCCATCGCCTGCGCCGCTTCCAGGAAGCGGATGTCGCCCTGGATGGAATCGCGGCCCAGGCCCTCGATGGCGATGCCCCGGGGGCCGTTCGCGGCGATCGCGCCCAGGGCGATGAAATAGCTGGCGGAGGAGGCGTCGGCCTCGACGTGGATGTCGCCGGGCGAACGCAGGCGGCTGCCGGCCGGGATGGTGAAGCGCTGCCAGCCGTCGCGCCGCACGGACACGCCGAACCGCGCCAGCAGGTTCAGCGTGATCTCGATGTAGGGCTTGGAGATCAGCTCGCCGGCCACCTCGACCACGATGTCCTGCCGGGCCACCAGGGGCAGCGCCATCAGCAGGGCGGTGAGGAACTGGCTGGACACGTCGCCGCGCACCGGGATGGGCGCATCCAGCTGCAGCCGGGGCTGGCCGATGCGCAGCGGCGGATAGCCCTCCCGGCCCAGGTAGTCGATGCGGCAGCCGAGCTGGCGCAGCGCATCCACCAGGTCGCCGATCGGGCGCTCGTGCATGCGCGGCACGCCCGACAGCTCGTAGTCGCCGCCCAGCACGGCCAGCGCCGCGGCCAGCGGCCGCATCGCGGTGCCGGCGTTGCCTAGGAACAGGCGGGCCGGGGAGGCGGGTGCGCGGCCGCCCAGGCCCGTCAGCTCCACCCCGTCCGCCTGCCGCGCCACGCCGCAGCCCAGCTGGCGCAGCGCCTCCAGCATGACCCGGGTGTCGTCCGAGTCCAGCAGGTCGTGCACCCGGGTGCGGCCCTCGCACAGCGCGGCCAGCAGCAGCACGCGGTTGGAGATGCTCTTGGAGCCGGGCAGGGCGACAGCGCCCTCGGCGCCGTCCAGCGGCGGGATGTCCAGGAAGGGCGTGGCGAACATCGGCGCGGCGGGTTGGAGCGCTACTTCTTGCCCATGCGCCAGCGCGCGCGCGTGCTGCTGGCCTGGCCGATCAGGCTTTCCAGGCCTTCGCCGTCGCCGCTCTCGAGCAGCTTCTCCAGCCCCGCCAGGCTGCTCTGGAACAGGCGCGACTGCTCCAGCAGCTCCTGCCGGTTGGCCATCAGGATGTCGCGCCAGACCTTGGGGTCGCTGGCGGCGATGCGGGTGAAGTCGCGAAACCCCGGGCCGGCCAGCGACAGGAAGTCCGGGCCGGTGGGCTGCGAGACGATCGCGTTGACCAGCGCGAAGGCAACCATGTGCGGCAGGTGGCTCACGGCCGCGAAGGCCGAGTCGTGCGCCTCCGGCGACATCTTCAGCACGTGGCAGCCCAGGGCATCCCACAGCGCCTCGGCCTTGGCCAGCTGCGCCACCTGCGTCTTCTCGATGGGCGTGAGCACCACCTGCTTGCCGGAGTACAGGTCCGGGTCGGCATGCTCGACGCCGGACACCTCCTTGCCGGCCACCGGGTGGCAGGGCACGAAGGCGCCGACGTTCTCGCGCAGCGCCCGGCGCGCCGAATCGATCACGTCGCGCTTGGTCGAGCCCACGTCCATGATCAGCATGTCGCGGTCCACCAGGTGGCGGATCGCCTTGAAGGTGGCCTCGGTGGCCGCCACCGGCACCGCAACCAGCACGACGTCGGCGCCCGAGACGGCGAGCAGGGCGGACGGCGCTTCCACGTCGATCACGCCCAGCTGGCGCGCCTTTTCGGTCGTGGAGGGCGACTTGCTGTAGCCCACCACGCGCTTGACCAGGCCGGCGCGCTTGAGCGCCAGGGCGAACGATCCGCCCATCAGGCCGCAGCCGATCAGCCCCAATTGCTCGAACATGTGGTCCTTATTCACCCGCAGGGTAGGTGCCCAGCACCTTGTAGAAGGCGCACAGGGACTGCAGGTCCTGGAGTGCGGCGGCCACATGCGGCTGCGAGGGATGGCCCTGCACGTCGATGTAGAAGAAGTATTCCCACTGGCCGGAGCGGGCGGGGCGCGACTCGAAGCGCGTCATCGACACGCCGTGGCGCTTGAGCGGCACCAGGATGTCGTGCACCGCGCCGGGCCGGTTGGGCACCGAGACCACCAGGCTGACGCAGTCGCGGCCCGAGGCCCGCGGCGCCTCCAGCGTCTGCGGCAGGCAGACCACCGCGAAGCGGGTGCGGTTGAAGGCGTCGTCCTGGATGGCGTGCGCCGCCAGGTGCAGGCCGAACTCGCTGCCGGCCCGCTCGCTGGCGATGCCGGCCCACGCCGGATTGCCCGCGGCCAGCCGCGCCCCTTCGGCATTGCTGGCCACGGCACGGCGCTCGGCGCCGGGCAGGTGCTTGTTCAGCCAGCCCTGGCACTGCGCCAGCGCCTGCGGATGGGCCAGCACCGCCTCGATGCCCCCGAGCGACGGCGCCAGGCGCAGCAGGTGGTGGCGCACCAGCAGGCTGACCTCGCCCACGATGTGCAGCGGCGACTGCAGCAGCAGGTCCAGCGAGCGCGTGACCACGCCCTCCGTACTGTTCTCCACCGGCACCACGCCGAAGTCGGCGGTGCCGGCCGCGGCCGCATGGAACACCTCGTCGAAGCTGACGCAGGGGACATGCTCGATGCTGGAGCCGAAGAAGTGCAGCGCCGCCTGCTCGCTGAAGGTGCCGGCCGGCCCCAGGTAGGCCACCCGCTGCGGCGCCTCCAGGGCCCGGCAGGCCGACATGATCTCGCGCCAGATGGTGGCCACGTTGCCTGCCTTGAGCGGGCCGGGATTGGCCTGCTGCAGGCCATGGATGACCTGGGCTTCGCGCTCGGGACGGAACACGGTCGAGCCCTCGGCGCGCTTGAGTTCGCCGACCTGGCCGGCCAGCGCCGCGCGCCGGTTCAGCAAGGCCAGCAGCTCGCGGTCCACCGCGTCGATCGCCGTCCTCAGCTCGCCCAGGTTCTTCGCCATGGCGGCGTCAGTCTTCGCTGTCGCCGGGGGCGGCGTCGGCCGGTTCGCCTTCGGCCGCCTGCGCGTCGTTCTCCACGATGCGCTGCAGGCCGCTGAGCTTGGAGCCCTCGTCCAACCCGATCAGCGTCACGCCCTGGGTCGCGCGGCCGAGCTCGCGGATCTCGCTGACGCGGGTGCGCACCAGCACGCCCTTGTCGGTGATCAGCATGATCTCGTCGTCGGCATGCACCAGCGTGGCGGCCACCACCTTGCCGTTGCGCTCGCTCTGCTGGATGGCGATCATGCCCTTGGTGCCGCGGCCATGGCGCGTGTACTCGGTGATGGGCGTGCGCTTGCCGAAGCCGTTGACGGTGGCGGTGAGCACGGACTGCGACTCGTCCTCGGCCACCAGCATGGCGATCACGCTCTGGCCGTCCTCCAGCGTCATGCCGCGCACGCCGCGGGCGGCGCGGCCCATGGGGCGGACGTCGTTCTCGTCGAAGCGCACGGCCTTGCCGCCGTCGGAGAACAGCATCACGTCGTGCTTGCCGTCGGTCAGCGATGCGCCGATGAGATAGTCGCCCGGGTCCAGGTCGACCGCGATGATGCCGGCCTTGCGCGGGTTGCTGAACTCGTTCAGCGCAGTCTTCTTCACCGTGCCCATGGAGGTGGCCATGAACACGTAGTGGTCGGCCGGGAAGCTGCGGAACTCGCCGGTCAGCGGCAGCACCACGTTGATCTTTTCGCCCTCGGCCAGCGGGAACATGTTGACGATGGGCCGGCCGCGCGAGCCGCGCGAGCCGGCCGGCACTTCCCAGACCTTGAGCCAGTACATGCGGCCGCGGTTGGAGAAGCACAGGATCCAGTCGTGCGTGTTGGCGATGAACAGCTGGTCGACCCAGTCGTCTTCCTTGGTCGCGGTCGCCTGCTTGCCGCGGCCGCCGCGCTTTTGCGCGCGGTACTCCGACAGCGGCTGGCTCTTGATGTAGCCCGAATGGCTGAGCGTGACCACCATGTCGGTGGGCGTGATCAGGTCCTCGGTGGCCAGGTCCTGGGCGTTGTGCTCGACCACGGAGCGGCGCGCGCCGATCTTGGTCTGGCCGAACTCCTGCTTCAGCGCGGTGAGCTCCTCGCCGATGATGGTGGCCACCCGCGCCGGCCTGGCCAGGATGTCGAGCAGGTCCTCGATCTCGGCCATCACGTCCTTGTACTCGGCGACGATCTTGTCCTGCTCCAGGCCGGTCAGGCGCTGCAGGCGCATCTGCAGGATCTCGGAGGCCTGCGTGTCGGACAGGCGGTACAGGCCGTCGCCGCCCAGGCCGTACTGCCGGTCCAGCCCCTCCGGGCGATAGTCGTCGGCGTTGACCACGCTGCCGTCCTCGCGCGCGCGGGTGAGCATCTGGCGCACCAGGCTGGAGTCCCAGGGCCGGTTCATCAGCTCGGCCTTGGCCACCGGCGGGGTGGGCGCCTGCCGGATGATGCGGATGAACTCGTCGATGTTGGCCAGCGCCACCGCCAGGCCTTCCAGCACATGGCCGCGCTCGCGCGCCCTGCGCAGGTTGTAGACGGTGCGCCGCGTGACCACCTCGCGGCGGTGCTGCAGGAAGATGTCGACCAGGTCCTTCAGGTTGCACAGCTTGGGCTGGCCGTCCACCAGGGCCACCATGTTGATGCCGAAGGTGTCCTGCAGCTGGGTCTGCTTGTAGAGGTTGTTCAGCACCACCTCGGGCACTTCGCCGCGCTTGAGCTCGATCACCAGGCGCATGCCCGACTTGTCGCTCTCGTCCTGGATGTGGCTGATGCCCTCGAGCTTCTTCTCGTTGACCAGCTCGGCCATGCGCTCCTGCAGCGTCTTCTTGTTGACCTGGTAGGGCAGCTCATCGACGATGATGGCCTGGCGCTGGCCGCGGTCGATGTCCTCGAAGTGGCACTTGGCGCGCATCACCACCTTGCCGCGGCCGGTGCGGTAGCCTTCCTTGACCCCGTTGATGCCGTAGATGATGCCGGCGGTGGGGAAGTCCGGCGCCGGCACGATCTCCATCAGCTCTTCGAGCGAGGCCTGCGGGTTCTTCAGCAGGTGCAGGCAGGCGTCCACCACCTCATTGAGGTTGTGCGGCGGGATGTTGGTGGCCATGCCCACCGCGATGCCGCCCGAGCCGTTGACCAGCAGGTTGGGCAGCTTGGACGGCAGGACCAGCGGCTCCTTCTCGCTGCCGTCGTAGTTGGGGCCGAAGTCGACCGTCTCCTTGTCGATGTCGGCCAGCATCTCGTGCGCGATCTTGGCCAGGCGGATCTCGGTGTAGCGCATGGCCGCGGCGTTGTCGCCGTCGACCGAGCCGAAGTTGCCCTGGCCGTCCACCAGCATGTGGCGCATGGAGAAGTCCTGCGCCAGCCGCACGATGGTGTCGTAGACGGACTGGTCGCCGTGCGGGTGGTACTTGCCGATGACGTCGCCGACGATGCGGGCCGATTTCTTGTACGGCCGGTTCCAGTCGTTGTTGAGCTCATGCATCGCGTACAGCACGCGCCGGTGCACCGGCTTGAGCCCGTCACGGGCATCGGGCAGGGCCCGTCCGACGATCACGCTCATGGCGTAATCGAGGTAGCTGCGCCGCATCTCCTCTTCGAGGCTGATGGGCAGTGTTTCCTTGGCGAACTGGGTCATGGGGCAGGGGGAAGCGGCGCAGAACTCGCGATTTTAGCTTGTCGCAAGGTCGCAACAGCGAGTCCGGAAAGAGGTTTTGTCCTACGACGGGCCAAGCTCGGCTGGAAGCGAGTGTGTAAGGGCGTGTGGCACAATTCTTTGGACGTTTTCGGTGAATGGTCACCTGAATCGTAGCGTTCACGCAGCACGGCTGCGGCTTTTTCCCCTTAAGAGGAGAACCATGAAGAAACTGAACAAGATGGCGCTGTTGTTTGCTTCCGCCGCCCTGGCCACGGCCGCTGGCGCGCAAACACGCGTGGCCGCAGCAGGTGGTGGCAACCAGGTGGACAACTGGACCAACGGCACCGGCGAGATCACCTGGAGGAACGGCACCAACGAGCTGTGCTGGCGTGATGCCTCCTGGACCCCCGCGACCGCCGGCACCGGCTGCGACGGCGCCCTGGCCCCGGCCCCCGCGCCGGTCGTCGCTGCCCCGCCTCCGCCGCCTGCGGCTCCCGCACCGGTCGCTCCGCCCCCGCCGCCCCCGCCCCCGCCCCCGCCCGCTCCGCCCGCAGCCACCAAGGTGACCTACGCCGCCGACGCCTTCTTCGACTTCGACCGCGCCGTTCTCAAGCCCGAAGGCCGTGCCAAGCTCGATGACCTGGTCAGCAAGGTCAAGGACATCAACCTGGAAGTGGTGATCGCCGTGGGCCACACCGACGCCGTGGGCGGCAACGCTTACAACCAGAAGCTGTCGGTGCGCCGCGCCGAGGCGGTCAAGTCCTACCTGGTGTCCAAGGGCATCGAGAACAACCGCGTCTACACCGAAGGCAAGGGCGAGGCCCAGCCCGTGGCCGACAACCGCTCCGCCGGCGGCCGCGCCAAGAACCGCCGCGTGGAAATCGAGGTGGTCGGTACCCGCGCCAATCGATAAGCCTTGCACAGGCCTGCGGCCTGAGGTGAAAAAAAGGCCCCGCGATGCGGGGCCTTTTACTTGGGCGCGCCGGCGGCGCGAGAATCAACGCATGACTGTGAATGCCGATCCGGCCGAACTGGCCAAGTTCTCCGAACTCGCCCATCGCTGGTGGGACCCCGAAAGCGAATTCCGTCCGCTGCACGACATCAATCCGCTTCGCCTGGAGTGGATCGACGCGCAATGCCCCCTGGCCGGACGCCGCGTGCTCGATGTGGGCTGCGGCGGCGGCATCCTGGCCGACTCCATGGCGCGCAAGGGCGCATCGGTGCTGGGCATCGACCTGGCCGCCAAGGCCCTCAAGGTGGCCCAGCTGCATGCGCTGGAGGCGCAGACGCCCGGAATCGAGTACCGGGAGATCAGCGTCGAGGCCTTGGCGGCCGAAGCGCCGGCCAGCTTCGATGCGGTGACCTGCATGGAGATGCTCGAGCACGTGCCCGACCCGGCGTCCGCCGTGCGCGCCTGCGCCGCGCTGGTCAAACCCGGCGGATGGGTGTTCTTCTCCACCATCAACCGCAACGCCAAGGCCTTCCTGTTCGCGATCGTCGGCGCCGAGTACGTGCTGGGCCTGCTGCCGCGGGGCACGCATGAATACCTCAAGTTCATCCGTCCTAGCGAGCTGGCCTCGCACTGCCGCGCGGCCGGCCTGGGCCTGTCCCAGATGCGCGGGCTGGAATACAACCCGCTGACGCGGCGTTACAAGCTCTCGGGCGACACCAGCGTCAACTACCTGCTGGCCGCGCGCAAAGCCTGATGTTCGGCCACGCCCAAGCCGTGCTGTTCGACCTGGACGGCACCCTGATCGACAGCGCGCCGGACCTGGGCGCTGCCGCGGACCAGATGCGCACCGACCGCGGCCTGGCGTCGCTGCCACTGGAGCGCTACCGCCCCATGGCCGGCGCCGGCGCGCGCGGCATGCTGGGCATCGCCTTCGGAATGGGACCGGAACATCCGGACTTCCCGGCCATGCGGGAGGAGTTCTTCCGCAACTACGAGCGGCGCATGACGCAGCTGACCTATGCCTTCCAGGGCGTGGCCGAGCTCATCGCCGCGCTGCAGCACCGCGGCCTGGCCTGGGGCGTGGTGACGAACAAGTCCATGCGCTTCACCGGCCCGCTGACCCGCGCCATGCCCCTGTTCGCGGGCGCCCGTGCGGTGGTCGGCGGCGACAGCACGCCGCATGCCAAGCCGCACCCGGCGCCGCTGCTGGAGGCGGCCCGCCAGCTCGGCCTGCCGCCGGCGGCCTGCGTCTACGTGGGCGACGACGAGCGCGACATCGTGGCCGGCCGCGCGGCGGGCATGCCGACGGTGGCCGCCACCTATGGCTACCTCGGCAGCAACGCCGACACGGTGGCCTGGGGGGCCGATGCCCGCATCGGTTCGCCCCTGGATCTGCTGCCGCTCTTGCAATCGGGCCGGACGGCTTAAAATACGACCTCCTGGGGCTGCACTGGTTTCGACGTGGGTTCGGACACGCAGCAGGGCATGTCGAGGTTCAGTCACCTCGTTAATCCGCTGAAACCAAGTAACTGCAAACGACGAACGTTTCGCACTCGCCGCTTAAACACCGGTGAGCCTCACAACAGTTGGCCGATGGGCTGGGCAAGGGGCGCAAGCTCCCGGCTGTGAGGGAATTCACATTGGCTGGTCCTGATCCGGGTGCCTTGGGTCGGGACGAGAAAATAGGGCACTGGCGGCTGGCATAGCGTGCGTCTGCGCGATGCCCGCGGCGAGATCCAAACCAGAGCGCTAAACATGTAGATCTGCGCGGAGAAGGCTTGCGGACGCGGGTTCAATTCCCGCCAGCTCCACCAATTCGGCATCGAAGGCCGTCCAACGCGATTCGTTGGGCGGCCTTTTCATTTGGAAGATCGACCTTTGAGGCAACTGTGATGGCGATGCAGGCACTTCCTCCTACGTTCATCGTCTGCGGCGAGGCGCTGTTTGACGTTTTTTCGGGCGCCCCGACGGCCGTCGGCTTCGGCCTTGACGCGCGCATGGGCGGTTCGCCCTTCAATGTCGCCCTGGGCCTGGCGCGCCTGGGGCAACCGGTCGCCTTCCTGGGCGCCCTGTCCAGTGACTTCCTGGGCCAACGGTTGCTTCGCGCGCTGCGGGACGAAGGGGTCGACGAGCGCTGCGTCGTTCGCGTCGACGCCCCCACGACACTGGGGCTCGTCGGGTTGGACGACTCCGGTGTGCCGTCCTACGCCTTCTACGGCCACGGTTCGGCGGACCGCCAGCTCACGCTGGCCACCCTCCCTGCCTTGCCTGACAGCGCCGGGGTGCTGCAATTGGGGTCGTATGCCATGGTGGTCGAGCCGGTCGCATCGGCGCTGCTGGGCCTGGTCGAGCGCGAGCACGGCCGGCGGCTGATCGCTTACGACGTGAACGTCCGCCTGAACGTCGAGCCGCGGGTGGACGCATGGCGGGCGGTCCTTGCCCGCATGCTGCCGCGCACCGACCTGCTCAAGCTCAGCGAGGAGGACCTGGTTTTGCTGCATCCCGGCGGAAACGAGGCCACGCTGGCCGAAGGCTGGCGCCGGGAGGGTGTCGCCTGGGTGGTGGTCACGCGCGGGGCCCGCGGAGCAGTGGCTTACACGCCGGCGGGTGTGGTCGAGGTTCCGGGATCGCCCGTCCAGGTGGTGGATACGGTGGGCGCCGGCGACACCTTCCAGGCTGCCTTGCTGGCCTATCTGGCTGAAACCGGAGCACTGTCAGCGCCTGCGCTGCACGATGCGACCCGTGAGCACGTACTGGCGGCACTCGACTTTTCTGCCAAGGCAGCTGCGATCACCTGTACGCGTCGCGGTGCCGACCTGCCCCGGCGAGCCGATCTGCGTTCCACCTGCTGCTAGTTGGTCTTGCAATTGAGGTCCAAGTAGCATTCTGTTCCCGGCGCCGGCGCGGTGGTCGGCGGCAACACTGGGCAAGGGGCGCAAGAGATCTGCGCGGAGAAGGCTTGCGGACGCGGGTTCAATTCCCGCCAGCCCACCAATACAAGGTACAAGGCCGTCCGGTGATATCCACCGGACGGCCTTTTTTTTAGCAAGTCACCAACACACGCGGCTGGCAGTTACCAAAGCGCCGAGTCCCGCATGCTTTCGAGCTCTTGGCGTTCCCGACGCAGCTGGCGTCCCCGAAGCCAGGCAAGCAGCACCGGGCAAGCTACCACGATTGCCGCCCCTTCCCATACTTTCAGATGACGACCAAGGGTGACGAAGGCAGCCAGCCAGAGCAAGGCAGGCAGCACCAGCACGGCGATGAGAAATCGAGCTCGAGAAAGCAGCATGGTTGAGCTATTGAATGCCTGCGATTTTCGCCGAAATCGCAGGCCGTCATTGCCATTCAGCGGACGGCGTTGTTCAGGCGCAAATGTGCCTGAACGGCGCCGCCCGGTCCAGCTTCCTCCTGCGGATTTTCAGGCCAGCGAATCGGCCCAGATGTTCCGGGCCCAGTTCCAGGCGTAGACGCCCTCCAGCTCACTGGGCGCCGTGCTCAGGCCACCCGAGCCCGCCACGGTCTTGAACGTCTTCTCGGCCGCGACGTACTCGTGGACGCTCGCGACGTGCACCACGTTGCGGTCATCCACGAAGCTGTAGCAGGTGTTGTTGAGCATGGGGGCAGGGTTCAGTTCCCAGCCCGAAAGCCGGGCCACGAGGGCCGCGGCGGCCACCTTGGCGTGGCTGTTGGCCATATGGCCGCTCTTGGGCATGGCCGGGGCGATCTGGATCGAATCGCCCAAGACGTGCACGTCCTTCGCAGCCGTCGATTCGAAAGTGAGGTAGTCCACGCCGCACCATCGGCTGTTGGCCTGGTTGTTCAGCCCGGCCTGGACGGCGACCAGGCCGGCGCGCATGGACGGCAGCACGTTCAGCACGTCGGCCTTCTCGTCGTCCTGCACCTCGAACCTCACCACCCCCTTGCGCCCGTCCACGGCCGTTGCCTTGTGCTGTGGCCGGTACTCCACGATGTCCTTGTACTGCTCGGCCCAAACCTTCCTGAAAAGCGCCGCCTTGGAGGTGACGTCGGCGTTCGCGTCCAGCACCAGCACCTTGCTGCGCGGCTTGGCATTCTTGAAATACCAGGCTACCTGGCAGGCCCGTTCGTACGGCCCCGGCGGGCAGCGGTAGGGCGCCTCGGGAATGGTGATGGCGAAGACGCCGCCGTCGGGCATGGCTTGCAGCTGCCGCCGAAGGGCGACCGTTTCGGGCCCGGCCTTCCACGCATGCAGCACGGTGCCGCCCGCGTGCGCGGCCTGCAGCCCCTCGACGGTGTCGAACATCAGGTCGACGCCGGGCGACATGACCAGTTTGTCATAGCCTATCGTCGCGCCGCCGGCGAGGGTGACGGTCTTGCGCGAGGTGTCGACGGCACGCGCGCTGTCCCTGACCACTGTGACTCCATGGTGACGGGCCAGGCCGGTGTAGGGCAGGGTGATCTCGCCCAGCTGCCGGCTCCCGCCGACCACCAGGTTGGAGATGGGGCAGGAGACGAATGCCTCGTTGGGTTCGATCAGCACCACGTCGATCTTGTGGTCGGACAGCAGGCGCACGTACTTGGCAGCCGTCGTGCCTCCATAGCCGCCGCCAACGACCACCACCCGGGCCCTGGACGGGATGGAGCTGGTGGCGCAGGCGCCCAGGCCGAGCAGGGAAAGACCGGCGGCGGAGTGCAGGAAGGATCGGCGTTGCATCGTGGCCTCCTATCGCTTCTGGGCGGCGAAGTAGCCGGCGAGCTGTTCGATCTGCGCGTCGCTGTAGCCTTTGGCCAGCTGGTGCATGATGGTCGCAGGCTGTGTGCCGGCCTTGAAAGCCTTCAGCTGCGCCACCATCCTGTCTCGCGGCATGCCCGCCAGCGAAGGAAGGGGCGATCCTTCGGCGGCCCGGCCATGGGTGCCGTGGCAGCTGGCGCAGGTCGCCGCCAGGCCTTGCAGGTGGAAGGCCTGGGCCTGCTGGGCGCAGGCCAGTGCGGGCAGGCCCGCCATCAGGGCTGCGGCAATCAGTTGGTGCAGCATGTCGGTTGTTCCTCCGGTCGTGCGGCCGGCTTGGCCGCCTTTGTTGTTCTAGCGAAGCAGCCGGACCTGCAACCACCGGGTAAACCCCGGGGCTTTGACGGGCTGCGGGCTGAAAACATCGCTACTCAATGAAATAATGATATTGCATGGACGTTGCTCCCTTCTCCTGGGCTGCGCGACACGAGTCCATCTTGCTGGGAGCCCCATGGCAAAACGTGCATCCGCCGCTAGCGCTACCGAATCGGACGAGGTCTTCGAGTTGGCCGCGGAGGTGTTCCGCGTGATGGCGGCGCCCATGCGCCTGAAGATCATCAGCAGCCTGTGCCAGGGCGAGAAGAACGTGAGCCAGCTGCTGGAGGAGATCGACACCACCCAGCCCAACATGTCCCAGCACCTCAACACGCTCTACCAGGCGGGCGTGTTGGGCCGGCGGCGCGAGGGCGTGCAGATCTACTACCGCATCATTAACGACAGGGTGGTGACGCTGTGCCGGGCGGTATGCACCCAGATCGCGATCGAGGCGGACTCGAGGTGAGCCCTGCCAGGCGCCTGGCCCTGGGTGCGGGCGCGGCGCTCGGGTTGGCGGCTGTGGTGCCGGCCCATGTCATGGCGCAAACGCAGGCCACGGCCGCAGTCGCGGCCGTGCAGGTGTCTCCTTCCGCCTGGTACGTCCAGGGGTTATCGGCGCTGGGCACGGCCGCCAACCGCAACTTCATCTCCAACGCCGGCTTCATCGCCACGCCCGAAGGTGTCGTGGTGATCGATGCCCTGGGTTCCCCTCGGCTGGCCCGGGAGCTGATGGCGGAGATCTGGCGGGTCAGCCGGCGCAAGGTGACGCATGTGATCGTGACCCACTACCACGCCGACCACATCTACGGCTTGCAGGAGTTCCAGGCGGCGGGCGCGCGCATCCTGGCCGGTCCTGGTGCGCTGGAGTACCTCCACTCCGACGCCGCCGCCTCGCGCCTGGCCGCCTCGCGGGTCGAACTGGCCCCCTGGGTCGACGAGCAGACCCGGCTGGTGCATGCCGACGAGTGGATCGGCAGCCGGCGCGAACTGGTGCTGGGCGGCGTGCGTCTTTCGCTGATCCCGGTGGGGCCGGCGCACACGCCGGAAGACCTGGTCGTGTTCCTGCCCTCGGAGAAAGTGCTGTTCGCTGGCGATCTCGTCTTTCGCGGCCGCCTCCCCTTCGTTGGCCAGGCCAATAGCGGGCGGTGGATCAGGGCGCTGGACACCCTTCTGGCGTTGGACGCCCATGTGATCGTGCCCGGGCATGGGCCGCTGTCCACCTCGGCGCGACAGGACGTGCAACTCATGCGCGACTACCTGGGCCACCTACGCGAAACCATGGGCCGAGCGGCGCGCGAGATGGAGCCGTTCGACCAGGCCTATGCCCGCACCGACTGGTCGCGTTTCGAGCAGCTGCCGCTGTTCCGCGTGGCTAACCGGATGAACGCCTACAACACCTACCTCCTGATGGAGCGGGAGGAGCGTTGAGGCGCCGCCTGTTCGCGGGCTTGGTGTCGCTGTGCCTGACGACCTTGGCAGGGGCTGCCCAACGGGAGCGCAAGCCGCTGCTGCCGGCCCCGCGCTCGCTCGGGGACGAGCTTGCCGCCGCCCTGGCGACCGGGCAGCCGCTGCTGGTGCTGGTCAGTCTCGAGGGCTGTCCCTGGTGCAAGCTGGTGCGCGAGAGTTACCTGGCGCCCCTGCGGCACGGCCACGCCTTGCCCGTGGTGCAGGTGGACATGGGCAGCCGCCAGGCGCTGCAGGACTTCGCCGGTGCCTGGCGCACCCATGAGGAGATGGTGCGCGCATGGCGCGTGGACACCGCGCCGACGCTGTTGTTTTTCGGCCGCGGCGCCAGGGAGGTGGCGCCCAGGCTGGTGGGGGCTGCCGCCGACTTCTACGGCGCCTACCTCGAAGAGCGCCTGCACCGGGCGCGCGGCGCGGTCCGGCCCTGAGGTTCGGGCGCGCCGTCGCGGATATTCAGGGTTTGCCCCGATCAAAGGGGATGGTGCTGGCTGCGATTGATCGATATATTCACCAATGATGATATTCTGATGGACCGAAGAGGGTAGAGAACAGGATGGCCGACATGCAAGACCCAAGGCAAGGGCGCCTGCGCAAGGCGCCTGAGAGTTTCCTGGACCGTGCGGCCATCGCGGCGGTGATGCAGGAAGCGCGCAACGGCCGGCGCGGCTTCATCCGCGGCGCCTTTGCAGCAGCGGCCGCGGGGCTGGCCGCCCCGGCGCCCGCCCGGCAGGCTCCCGCGCCGGGCGCGGCCGCGGATCCGAACATCGTCAACCTGCCGGAACACACGCGGGGCCTGGGACGGCCGGTGGTCACCGACGGCTATGGCAAGCCGTCGCGTTACGAAGCCAACCTGCAGCGGCGTCAGAGCCCGGGCCTGACCCAGACCACCCAGGCCTCGGTCTCTTTCGCGCCGCTGCAGTCCCTGTTCGGCATCGTGACGCCAAGCGGCCTGCATTTCGAGCGGCATCACCAGGGCTGGTGGGACATCGACCCTTCGAAGCACCGCCTCATGATCAACGGTCTGGTCAGGACGCCCCAGGTCTTCACCGTTGACGATCTGATGCGGCTGCCTTCGCATTCGCGTTTCCATTTCCTCGAATGCGGCGCCAACACCGGCATGGAATGGGGCAATGTCGCCGTGCCCACAGTGCAGTACACGCACGGCATGATTTCCTGCAGCGAATTCACCGGCGTGCCGCTGATCACGCTGCTCGAGATGGCAGGAGCCGACTTCAGCCGCGGCAAGTTCCTGCTGGCCGAGGGGGCGGATGGTTCGTCCATGACACGCACCATCCCCATGAGCCTGGTGCGCTCCGGCGAGGTGATGGTCGCCTGGGGCCAGAACGGCGAGATGCTCAGGCCCGAGAACGGATATCCGCTGCGGCTGGTGGTGCCCGGCGTGCAGGGGGTCAGCTGGGTCAAGTACCTGCGCCGCATCGAGGTGGGCGACATGCCCTACGGGACCAAGGACGAGGTGCTCCACTATGTGGACCTAATGCCCGACGGCCTGCACCGGCAGTACACCAGCCTCCAGGAGTGCAAGAGCGTGGTGACCACCCCGTCCGGCGGTCAGGTCCTGCTGGACAAGGGGTTCTACAGCATCAGCGGCCTGGCCTGGTCGGGCCGCGGGAAGGTCAAGCGCGTGGATGTCTCCGTCGATGGCGGGCGTCACTGGCGCCAGGCGCGGCTGCAGCCGCCGGTGCTGGACAAGTGCCTGACCCGCTTCAGCATCGACTGGGTATGGGACGGCCGGCCGGCCATCGTGCAGAGCCGCGCAACCGACGACACCGGCCATGTGCAGCCCACCTATCGGCAATTGCGGGCGGTGCGCGGCTCGCGCTCCATCTACCACAACAATGCCATACAGTCCTGGCTGATCAAGGAAGACGGGGAGGTGAGCAATGTCCAGCTTGCTTAAGCGCGCCTGCGGTCTGTTGCTGGGGCTGGCGGCCCTGCAGGTCCTGGCGCAGGCGATGCCCGCCGCCCAGCGCTTTCCCGGCATAGGCCGCGCCGCGACGGCGCAGGAGGTGCAGGCCTGGGACACCGATGTGCGGCCCGACTTCAAGGGCCTGCCCAAGGGCAGCGGCTCCGTCGCCAAGGGCCAGGAGGTGTGGGAGGCCAAGTGCGCCTCCTGCCACGGCGTGTTCGGCGAATCGAACGAGGTATTCGCTCCCCTGGTGGGCGGCACGACCGACGAAGACGCCAGGACGGGAAGGGTCGGCAATCTGCGGCGCAGCGATTACCCCGGCCGCACCACCATGATGAAGCTGTCCCAGGTCTCGACCTTGTGGGACTACATCAACCGGGCAATGCCGTGGAACAGCCCCAAATCCCTGAGCGTGGAGGAGGTCTATGGCGTCACGGCCTACATCCTGCACCTGGGCGGGGTGGTGCCGGCGGACTTCACACTCCGCGACGGCAACATCACCCAGGTGCAGCAAAAGCTGCCGAACCGCAATGGCAAGACCACCGACCACGGCCTGTGGCCGGGGCGCGAATTCGACGGCACCACGGTTCCCGACGTGCAAGGCTCGACCTGCATGAGCAATTGCTCGGTGGAACCCAAGGTGGCTTCCATGCTGCCCGATTTCGCCCGCGACGCCCATGGCAACCTCGCCGAACAGAACCGCCTGGTCGGGCCGCAGCGCGGCGCCCGCACGGCCAGCCCGGTTGCCGGCGGCGCAGCCCCCGTCGCTGCCGCCCCGCAGGTTGTCGCGCAGGCCGGACCCCCCGGTGCGCGCGCCACCGAGGCTGCCCGGGCCCGAGCCCTGGCTCAGGCCAGCAACTGCACGGCCTGTCATGCGCCCGACCGCAGGCTGGTGGGGCCGAGCTGGGCCGAGATCGCGGGCAGGCACAAAGGCAACGCCGCCTACCTGAGCGGAAAAATCCGCGCGGGCGGGATCGGCGCTTGGGGAAACATCCCGATGCCGCCACAATCGCTCGGCGAGGACGATGCGCTGCTCCTTGGCAACTGGCTCGCCGCCGGTGCGCCATGAGCGGGGCGGGGGATAACCCTGTGGGCCGATTACCATCACTTTATTAGCATGTACTTAAATTCAAGGAGATGCGCATGCAAACCCGTCGCCAGAACATGAAGCAGACCGTCGCACTCGTGGGCGCGCTGGCGTCCACCGGCCTGCTGCCCCTGCCGGCCCGCGCCTTCAACAAGAAGGCCTTCGAGGCCAAGTCGGTGCTGGATGCCGCCAAAGCCTTCGGCGGCGACACGTTGGTGGAAAGCAAGGAGGTCACGATCCAGGGCCCCGACATCGCCGAGAACGGCGCGGTTGTGCCGCTGGGCGCCGCCACCACCGCGGCCGGCGTGAAGCACATGCTGATCCTGGTAGAGAAGAACCCGAACGTGCTGGTGGCCATGTTCAACGTGAGCGACGCCGTGGTGCCGAACTTCGCAACGCGCGCGAAGATGGGCCAATCCTCCGACGTTTACGCCCTGGCCGTCATGAACGACGGCAGGGCGTTGTTCGCCAAGAAGGAAGTCAAGGTCACGCTGGGCGGCTGCGGCGGCTGAACCCGTCGGAAGAAGAACGCGCCCCGCAGCGACAGCTAGCAAACAGGAGATATCCAAATGGCAGATCCGATGCGCATCCGCGCCCAGGCCCAGGAGGGCAACGCACTCGTGCGAGTCCTCATGAGCCACGAGATGGAAACCGGCCAGCGCCGAGATGCAAGCGGCAAGGTCATTCCGGCCTGGCACATCATCGAGGTGAGCGTTGCCCACAACGGCAAGAACGTGATGACGGCCGAATGGGGCCCGGCGGTGGCCAAGAACCCTTTCCTGCAATTCACCGTCAAGAACGCCAAGGCCGGCGACAAGATCGCGGTGAGCTGGAAGGACAACAAGGGCGACAGCCGCACCGACGAGGCAACTGTTTCCTAATGACGGCAGCTGCCGGCCGCCAGGGCCGGACGCCGCCAAAGATTTGGAGGGAGATTGATGAGGACCGTGCGCACATCGTTGATGCTGGGCGTCGGCCTGATGGCGGGGAGCGCCGCATGGGCGCAGAAATCCACCACCGAGGCCATTGAGGAATACCGCGCCATGCTGGCGGACGGCAATCCTGCCGAGCTGTTCGAAGCCAAGGGCGAGGAGTTGTGGAAGCAGCGGCGCGGGCCCAAAGCCGCGTCGCTCGAACGCTGCGATCTGGGCAAGGGCCCGGGGGTTGTGAAAGGCGCATTCGTGGAGCTGCCGCGCTACTTTGCCGACACCGGCAAGGTGCAGGACCTCGAGTCGCGTCTGGTCACCTGCATGGAGCGGCTGCAGGGCTTCAACGCGGCGGAAATCGCCAAGACGCCGTTTGGCCGCGGCGAGATGGCCAACGTCACGGCCCTGGCCACCTGGATCGCTGCCGCATCCAAAGGCATGGCCTTCAACCTGCCGCAGGCGCATCCCATGGAGCGCACGTTCTACGAGGCGGGCAAGCGCATGTTCTTCATGCGTGGCGGCACGCATGACTTCTCCTGCGCCTCCTGCCACGGCGAGGAGGGGAAGCGGATCCGGCTGCAGGAACTGCCCAACCTCACCAGAAGCCCCGGCGACGGCGTCGGCTTCGCGGCGTGGCCCGCCTACCGCGTCTCCAACGGCCAGATGTGGAGCATGCAACTGCGGCTCAACGACTGTTTCCGCCAGCAGCGCTTCCCCTACCCGGAGTTCGGAAGCGATGCACTGACCGCCCTGAGCACCTACCTGGGCGTCAATGCCAAGGGCGCCAAGTCGGCCGCTCCCACCCTCAAGCGCTGAAGGAGAGACACGACATGAAGACACCGCGTTCCGGTGGGGCCGCCGCCCTCGTGGCGGCGCTGACGGTCGGCTGCGCCGCCCTGGGGGGCGGTTCCTCGGCGGACCAGCTGGCTGCGGACATGGTCAAAGCCTCGTTCCGCAGCGAAGGCATCGCCAAGGTGGAGCGGGTGACCGGCATCGACGAAACGCTGCAGGCCTGCAACGCCGCCGACGTGGTCGGCAAGCCGCTCGACCCGGCGATCGCCAAGCGCCTCGAGGAAGCCAACCTCAAGACCGTGAAGTGGCCCTCGGACGGCAAGTTCCTTGGCGACTGGAAGCAGGGGGAGGCCATTGCCCAGAGCGGCCGGGGCCTGACCTGGACCGACGCGGCGAACACGGTCAACGGCGGCAACTGCTACAACTGCCACCAGATCTCCAAGGAGGAAATCTCCTTCGGCACCCTCGGCCCCAGCCTGTACAACTACGGCAAGCTCAGGGGTGTCGCCGACCCGGGCAGCACCGCGGCCAGGCCCGTCGTCGAGTACACCTGGGGCAAGATCTGGAACGCCAAGGCCTACAACGCCTGTTCCAACATGCCGCGCTCGGGCCACATGGGCAACCTCAACGAGCAGCAGATCAGGCATCTGATGGCGCTGCTGCTCGACCCGCAGTCACCCGTCAACAAGTAGCCGTGCGCGCGATCGCTCCAGGGGTGTCGAATACGGCTGCCGGCTCACCGCCTTCCCCATGAATCTGAGCAAACGGGATTTTCTGCAGGCGCTGGGTGCCGGCGCCGCGGCGGGCTTGTCCCTGGGCCGCTGGGCCGACGCCGACGCGGCTACGGCCGCCGCCGGGTTGTACGACATCCCCCGGTTCGGCAACGTGTCGTTCCTGCACATGACGGATTGCCATGGGCAGCTCAAGCCCGTGCATTTCCGCGAGCCCCACATGAACCTGGGCGTCGGCGGCATGAAAGGACGGCTGCCGCATCTGGTGGGCGAGTCCCTGCTGAAGGCGGCTGACCTGCGGCCCGGCACGGCGCAGGCACATGCGCTCACCTACCTGGACTTCGAGAAGGCGGCGCGCCGCTATGGCAGGATGGGCGGATTCGCCCACATGGCCACGCTGGTCAAGCGGATGAAGGCCAGCCGGCCCGGCGCGCTGCTGCTCGATGGCGGGGACACCTGGCAGGGGTCGGCCACGGCGCTCTGGACGCGCGGCCAGGACATGGTCGATGCCTGCAAGCTGCTGGGCGTCGACGTGATGACCGGCCACTGGGAATTCACGCTAGGGATGGAGCGGGTCCAGGAGATCATCGACCGGGACTTCAAGGGCCGCATCGCCTTCGTCGCGCAGAACGTCAAGACCAGCGACTTCGGCGACCCGGTGTTCGAGCCCTACGTGATGCGCGAGATCAACGGCGTGCCCTGCGCCATCATCGGGCAGGCCTTCCCCTACACCCCCATCGCCAACCCGCGCTATTTCGTCTCGGACTGGGTCTTCGGCATCCAGGACGAGAACATGCAGAAGGTGGTGGACGAGGCGCGCGGCAAGGGTGCACAGGTGGTGGTGGTGCTGAGCCACAACGGCATGGACGTCGACCTGAAGATGGCCAGCCGCATCAGCGGCATCGACGCCATCCTGGGAGGCCACACGCACGACGGCATGCCGGTGGCCTCCGTCGTGGCCAACCGGGGCGGGCAGACCCTGGTGACCAACGCCGGCTCGAACGGGAAGTTCCTGGGCGTGATGGACCTGGAGGTGAAGCAGGGCCGGGTCACCGGCTACCGTTACCGGCTGCTGCCCGTCTTCTCCAACATGCTGCCGGCGGACCCGGAAATGGACGACCTTATCACCCGCGTCCGGCAGCCGTACGCGGTTCGCCTGGGCGAGACGCTGGCAGTGACGGAAGGCACGCTGTACCGGCGCGGCAACTTCAACGGCACTGGCGACCAGCTGCTGCTGGACGCGCTGATGGAGGTGCAGGGCGCCGAGATCGCGTTCTCGCCAGGCTTCCGCTGGGGCACGTCGCTGCTGGCGGGCCAGGGCATCACGCGCGAATGGCTGATGGACATGACGGCCACCACTTATTCGTATGCCACGGTGAGCGAAATCAGCGGCGAGATGATCAAGACCATCCTCGAGGATGTCTGCGACAACCTCTTCAACCCCGATCCCTATTACCAGCAGGGCGGCGACATGGTTCGCGTCGGCGGGCTGGCGTACAGCTGCAATCCTGCAGCGCCCATGGGCCGACGCATCGAAGACATGCGCCTGGGCGGCAAGCCGATCGAGGCGTCCCGGCGCTACAAGGTGGCTGGCTGGGCCCCCGTGGCCGAAGAGGCGCGCCACAGCGGCGCGCCTGCGGTGTGGGAAGTGGTGGAGCAGTGGCTCAAGGCGCGTGGTGGCAAGGTCACGGCGCGCAAGCCGAACATGCCGCGGCTCACGGGGGCCGTACCGAACCCCGGCTTCGAGCCGAAAACCGTCTGAGGGCGCCCCGGATGGAAAAAAGACGTTCCAACCTGCCGTCCTGGACCCTGCTGTGCGCCCTGGTGTCGAGCGGCGCCGTGGCGCAGCAGGCCACTCACACGCTGCGTTCCCTGACGCCGGAGGCCGCCCTGCGCGCAGCCCAGGCTGCCTTGCAGAGTTGCGCGAAAAGCGGCTTTCAGGTGGCCGTGGCCGTGACCGACCGTGGCGGCCACGCCCTGGTCATGCTGAGGGACCGGCTGGCCGGTCCGCACACGCCCGAGACCGCTATCAACAAGGCGTACACGGCCCTGACCTTCCGTATGGACACGCTTGCGTTCGCCCGGGCGACGCAGGCCACCGAAGCTGCATCGGGCATCCGGCACCTGCCGCGGGTGGTGGCCATCGGCGGCGGTCGGCCCATCGATTCGGCCGGATCCCTGGTCGGCGCCATCGGCATTTCGGGCGCGCCGGGCGGCGAGGCTGACGACGCCTGCGCCCGTGCCGGCATCGACGCGATCAGGGACGACCTGGACTTCTGAGTGCCGCTTCTCAGTTCAGCGCCTGCCCGCTGGCAGCGGGGGCCATTCCTTGCGGAACGGCGGCGCCGTCATGCCGTGCAGCGCGCCGGGCCTGCAGCCATAGCGCGGCGCAGGTACCGGCCGTCAGACCGAGCACCGCCAGCACCGATCCCAGGGACAACAGCGCCAGGCCGCTGACGCCGTTGCCTATGGAGCAGCCCAGGGCGGTCACCCCGCCGAACCCCATCAGCAGTGCTCCCGCGACGTGGGCGCCGAATTCCCGCGGCGAGGAGAACATCTCCCAGCGGAAATCGCCGCGCCATCGGGCGCTGGCATGGCTGCCGGCCAGCACGCCCAGGGCCACCACCACGCCGAAACTCAGCAAGGTGCTCTTGTCGGACCACATCGTGAGCAGGTCCAGCAGGTGGCCCAGCGGCGCGGAGAAGCTGAGAGCCTCCGGCCGGCGGGACTGCGTCCCCAGCCAGGCCGGCTCGAGCGTCTCGGGATGCTCCGCGACGAAGCCCACGTGGCCGGTGAGAAACAGCGCGCCGCCCACCAGGATTCCAACCAGGCTGCCGCCCAGCACGGTGGCGGCGTCCAGCGAGCGCCGCACGCGCCAGGCGAACGCCAGCACGGCGGCCGACACCAGCACGGTCAGCAGTCCGCGGGCGGCGGGCGGCGACAGGTGCAGCGCCGGCGCCAGCAGCGAGCCCAGGTCCTGCGGACCCGAAAGCTGGATCACCCACGCATCGAACATGGAGACCCGTACGCCGGCCAGGATGCCGCGCAAGGTCATCAGCGCGGCCACCGCCACCACCAGCAGCGTCAGCACGGACCTCAGATTGCCGGCCCCCGCCTTGACCAGGTTGCGCTGCGGGCAGCCGCCGCACAGCACCATGCCGAAGCCAAACAAAGCGCCTCCGAACAGATAAGAGGCCCATGGCAACCGCGGCGCCCAGGCCAAGGTGCGCGTCGCATCCAGGGTGCCGCCGACGATGAGCAGCTGCGTGCAGGCCGCTCCGATGGCGACGGCGAGCATCCAGGCAACCAGACGCGCGGGGCCTCTGAAGATGACCCAATCGGCGATCGCGCCGCGCACGCAGAAACGTGTCGCCTGCCCGGTGGCGCCAAAGATCAGGCCGATCACCAGCCCGCCCCACAGCACGTACTGGGTCAGGGTCGATGGCGGCGTGGAAGTCATGCGGTCATTCTGAGGAAGCGGCGCCGGTAAGGCGCTTGCGGACGCGCAGTGTACCGGGTGGAGCGCGCCGCACCAGCCCTAGCGCTCCAGCCACGCCAGCAGATCGCGCAACCGCTGCTCGTTCTGTGTGTCGAAGGCCTGAATGCCCACGGTCTTGAGGACCTGCTGGTCCGCTTCGCTCTCGGTCATGGACGCCAGGGTTTTCTTGATGGCATCCACCTGCTTGGCCGTGATCTTGGAAGAGGCGATCAAGGGAAAGTAGGGCTGCGTCACGCTCTTGTGCAGCACCCTATGGCCGTCCTTCTCCCATTTTTTGGCCACCCCGGAATACGAGGCCACGCCGCCGACATCGGCAAACTTGTTCTGCAGGTAGAAGGCCACGGCTCCCTGTTCACGGACGTACTGCACCTTTTCCTTGGCCAGGTCGATGCCCTTGTCGCGCAGCTCGGCGCGGCAGAACTTGCTCATGTAAGCCGCCTGCTCGGGCATGGCGATGCGCTTGCCCTTCATGTCGTCCAGCGACTTCAGGGGCGAGTCCTTGGCCACGATGATGTGGCATTGCCCATCCGGCTTGGCGCTCGCCACGTACTTGTAACCATAGTCGCGCAACCCACGGGCCGGGTAGTCGCTGGGCCGGGCGATCACAAAGTCGAAGCGCGAGGTCTTCATCCCTTCCTCGAGGAAGAGGAACTCCCGTGCGAAGACGACGTTGACTTTCTGGTTGATGCTGCGGCCGATCGCGTCGGCCAGCCCTTGGTACTTGGCGATGACCTGCGCATGGTCGAGGCCGCCGGAGGTGCCCTCGCTCACCCCCATCACCAGTCCCTGCGCGAATGCGCCCGTCGAATGCAGCAGCAACGCCGCCGCCAGCCATATGCTCCTCATCGTTTCCCCCTTCAGTGAAACCTCCGCGACAGTCGCATAAAGCGCAGAAAATGGCAAGCCACAGAGGAGGTTCTGACGATGGATGGGGTCTCGGGACGACAGCGGTCGCCTTGAAGCTGCCGGCTAGGCCGCCTCGCTGTCGCAGCTCAGTGCGAGGTCCCGCTGCCCCTCCAGTGCCGCCAGCCGGCCCGTCAGCGCCGTGTGGATGCGCTCGTACGCCGCCGTGCCCAGGGTCAGGCGGGCCGGCGCCACGCCGGCATCCATGGCGGCGATCATGGCCTGCGCCATCCTGTCGGCGTCGCCGCGCACGGGAAAGGAGCCGTCCGCGAAGCCGTCGCGCACCTGCCGCACCGCCGACGCGCCGTAGGCCGGCATCGCCGGCGCCGTCACCAGGGACGCACCGAAGTTGGTGCGGGTCGGGCCGGGCTGGGCGATGGTGAAGAAGATGCGGAACGGCGCCACCTCCTGGGCCACCGCCTCGATGAAACCCTCGATGCCCCATTTGCTCGCGTGATAGGCGCTGAAGCCGGGGTAGGCGGTCTGCCCGCCCTCGGAGGACAGCTGCAGCACACGTCCTCCGCCTTGCCCGCGCAGGTGGGGCAGAGCGGCCCGGATCACGCGCATGGACCCGACCAAGTTGGTATCGATCTGGTGCGCGATCTGTTCGTCGCTCAGCTCCTCGGCGGCGCCGAAAAGCCCGAAGCCCGCGTTGCTCACTACCACGTCCACCCGGCCGAATACGCGGAAGGCATCGTCGACCACACGCGGCACGGCGGCACCATCGGTAACGTCCAGCACGCCGACCTGGAGCCTGTCAGGGTGGCGCCGCTGCAGGTCCGCCAGCGCCTCGGCGCGGCGCAGGGTTGCGAACACCCGGTCGCCGCGTTCCAGCAGCCGTTCGGCCAGCTGTCGTCCCAATCCGCTCGAGGTCCCGGTGATCAGCCAGTTCTTGGGGTTCATGTCATCGCTCCTTGTGTGGGTTGCGTCAGCCCTTACCGTAGCCCCGCAAGCGGCCGCGACCAAGGGGCCGCGGGGTCATGGCCCTGGAACCCCAAGTTCATAATCCAGCGCATGGACAACGGGCTGCTGCTGGGCGTGAACACCTTTCTCGCCGTTGCGGAATGCGGCAGCTTCACCGGTGCGGCCCTGCGCCTGGGCGTCAGTCCCACCGCGGTCAGCAAGTCCATCCGCGCCATGGAGGGGCGCCATGGCGTCCTGCTGTTCCAGCGCACGACGCGGCAGGTGGCGCTGACGGAGGCCGGCCGCCTGCTCGCCGAGCGCTTGCGGCCGGCGGCCGAAGATATCGCACAGGCCTTCACGACGATGGCGGGTTTGCGTGACCGGCCGACGGGCATCCTGCGCATCACGGCGCCGCGTTCGGCCGCCGACCTGCTGGCGGCCGTGGTGCCGGCGTATCGCCGCGCCTGTCCGGAGGTCACCCTGGACCTGTCGCTGAACGATGCCCTGGTGGATCTCATCCGTGACGGCTACGACGCGGGCATCCGGCTCGACGAGGCCGTCGAGAAGGACATGGTCGCCGTGCGCCTGACGCCGCGCATTACCTGGACGGTGGTGGGCGCGCCGGCCTACCTGGACCGTGCGGGTCGGCCGCAGGCGCCGGAAGACCTGGTCCACCACGAATCCATCCGCTACCGCTTCAGCGCGTCACGCGCGCTGCACCGATGGGAGTTCCGGCGCGGCAGGCGCAGCTTCATCGTCGACGTGGCCGGCGGCCTGGTCGTGGACGACCGGCGGCTGTTGCTCGAGCTGGCCGCGCAGGGGCAGGGGCTAGCCTACGTCGCCGAGCGCGAAGCCCGGGCCGACCTCGCGGCCGGCCGCCTGCAGGCGATGCTGCACCCCTATATCCCGAGCAACGAAGGCTTGTACCTGTACTTCCCCGGCCAGTCGCAGCGGCAGCCCAAGCTCAGGGCCTTCATCGATGCGCTGCGTGCGTCGACGCGCGAGGCGCTTCGGCCGGGGGACGACGCCAGCCCCACGACAAGCCGCTGAGTCACTCGCCGGCCTCCGGCAGGCCTTCCTCGGCCAGGTTCTTGTGCAGCTCGATCATCTGCTTGAGCATGGCCTTGAGCTCTGCCGCGCGCGCCAGGCCCAGGGGCTCCAGCACGCGGCGCTCGTGCTCCTGGGCCAGCTCGATCAGCCCACCGACCAGCCGCTGGCCCGCCGGCGTGATGGCGATGAGCGTGACGCGCCGGTCGGTTTCGTGGGCGATGCGGCGCACCTGGCCACGGCCTTCCAACCGGTCCACGACACGGGTGACGGTGGGCTGCTTCAGCACCACCAGCCGGGCCAGGTGGCCTATGCTCATCGGCTGGGCGCCGGCCAGCGAGGCGAGCACGCGCCACTCCGACACGGTGAAGCCCTTGGCCAGGGCCACCCGGTGGAACTCGCCCGAGATCAAATGGCTCGCCTGCGTGAGCAGGGCCGGCAGGTAGTCATCGACGAAGCTGCCCTGGCTGGGCCTGGCTTTGCTCATGAGCCGATTGTCGCGGCAATCGCGGCGGAGAAATCGCATGACTTTTCATATGTTGCCGCATAAACTAAACGGAACGCAGCTGTTCGTGGTTGGGATGCCTGCGGCATGGGGACGTCAATGGCCGAAAGATCGTTTGTCGAGGAAGTCAAGAAGCTGCGGCTGGGCGCCGGCGAAACCTTCCGCGGCGAAGGCATCCTGGCCGTCACCAAGGCGCTGCTGGAGTCCGGCGTGGCCTACGTCGCGGGCTACCAGGGCGCGCCTATCTCCCACCTGATGGACGTGCTGGCCGACGCCCAGGACATCCTGCGCGAGCACGGCATCCGCTTCGAGAACAGCGCCAGCGAGGCCACGGCCGCGGCCACCCTGGCGGCGTCGGTCAACTATCCGCTGCGCGGCGCCGTCACCTTCAAGGCCACCGTGGGCACCAACGTGGCCTCCGACGCGCTGGCCAACCTGGCCTCCGGCGGCGTCACCGGGGGCGCGCTGGTGGTGGTGGGCGAGGACTACGGCGAGGGCTCTTCCATCATGCAGGAGCGCAGCCACGCGTTCGCCATGAAGTCGCAGATCTGGCTGCTGGACCCGCGGCCCAACCTGCCGTCCATCGTCCAGGCCGTCAAGCAGGGCTTCGAGCTGTCCGAGGCCAGCCACACGCCGGTGATGCTGCAGCTGCGCATCCGCGCCTGCCACGTGCACGGCGAATTCACCGCGGCGGACAACCAGCGTCCGGCCTTCACCATCGGCCAGGCGCTGGACCACCCGCAGCGCGACACCGGCCGCATCGTGCTGCCGCCCGCCAGCTTCCAGCACGAGCAGGAGAAGGTGCGCGAGCGCTGGCCTGCCGCGGTCCGCTTCATCGAGTCGCGCGGCATGAACGAGTTCTTCGCCGAGGGCGCCGACGACCTGGGCATCGTGGTGCAGGGCGGCAGCTACAACACCCTGGTTCGCGTGCTGGAACGGCTGGGCCTGGCCGACGTCTACGGCAACAGCCGGGTGCCGCTGTACGTGATGAACGTGGCCTACCCGGTCATCGACAGCGAGGTGCTGCGCTTCTGCGAGGGCAAGCGCGCGGTGCTGATGGTGGAGGAGGGCCAACCCAACTTCGTCGAGCAGAACGTCGCCACCATCCTGCGCCAGGCGGGGTCTTCCGCCGCCCTGCACGGCAAGGACCTGCTGCCGGTGGCGGGCGAGTACACCGCGGCCGAGGTGCTCAAGGGCGTGCGCGGTTTCCTGGAGCGCTACGGCCGGCTGCAGCCGGCGCCCGCCCAGCCCAAGGCACCCAGGGTCATCCCGCTGCAGCCGCTGGCCGAGAGCGTCCAGGCCCGTCCGCCGGGTTTTTGCACCGGCTGCCCGGAGCGGCCCATCTTCACGGCCATGAAGCTGGTCGAGCGCGAGCTGGGGCCCCACCACGTCAGCGCCGACATCGGCTGCCACCTGTTCTCCATCCTGCCGCCGTTCAACCTGGGCAACACCACCATGGGTTACGGCCTGGGCAGCGCCGGCGCGGCGGCACTGAACGTGCCCAACCACAAGCGCGCGATCAGCGTGATGGGCGACGGCGGCTTCTGGCACAACGGCCTGACCAGCGGCATCGCCAACTCGGTGTTCAACCGCAGCGACCACCTGACCATCGTGGTTGACAACAGCTACACCTCGGCCACCGGCGGCCAGGACGTGCTGTCGTCGACGGCCGCCAATCCCACGCGCAGCACCGGCCATGCCATCGAGCGGGCGGTGCGCGGCGTCGGCGTGGAATGGGTGCGCACGCTGCGCCGCACCTACGACGTGAAGGGCATGCGCGACACGCTGCGCGAGGCGCTGACCACGAAGGAGCAGGGACCCAAGGTCCTGATCGCGCAGTCCGAGTGCATGCTGAACAAGCAGCGCCGCGAGAAGCCGCTGGCGCGCAAGGCGGCGGCCGAAGGCAGGCGCGTGGTGCGCGAGCGCTTCGGCATCGACCCGGACACCTGCACCGGCGACCACTCCTGCATCCGCCTGTCGGGCTGCCCCTCCTTGTCGATCAAGCCCAACCCGGACCCGCTGCGCACCGACCCCATCGCCACCGTGCTCGACTCCTGCGTCGGCTGCGGGCTGTGCGGCGAGGTGTCGCATGCCGCCGTGCTGTGCCCGTCCTTCTACAAGGCGCAGATCGTCACCAACCCCACGCGCTGGGACCGCCTGCGCCGCAAGGTGTCCGGCGCCGTGATCGGCTGGCTGCAGCGGCGCGACGCGCGCTCCCGCGGGCGGTACGCCTTCTGAGCAAGCGATGAGCCGGGTGCAGCCGATCAAGATCGCGATCCTCGCCATGGGCGGGGAGGGCGGCGGCGTGCTGGCCGACTGGATCGTCGACCTCGGCGAGGCCAACGGCTTCTTCGCCCAGACCACATCCGTGCCCGGCGTGGCGCAGCGCACCGGCGCCACCATCTACTACGTCGAGCTGTACCCGAAGGCGCAGGCCCGGGCCGACGGCGGCGGCACGCTCGTGCTGGCGCTGATGCCGCTGCCCGGCGACGTCGACGTGGTGCTGGCCTCCGAGCTGATGGAGGCGGGCCGCGCCGTGCAGCGCGGACTGGTCACGCCCGACCGCACCACGCTCATCGCCTCGACGCACCGGGTCTACTCCATCGCGGAGAAGACCGCCCTGGGCGACGGCCGCGTCGACAGCGCCAACCTGGTGGCTCACGCCGGCGCCGCCGCGATGCGCTTCGTGCGCTTCGACATGGCGCAGGCGGCCGAGGACGCCGGCAGCGTGATCAGCGCGGTGTTGTTCGGCGCCCTGGCCGGCACCGGCGTGCTGCCGTTCAGCCGGTCCCAGTTCGAAGCCACCATCGAGCGCGGCGGCATCGGTGCCAGGGCCAGCCTGAAGGCCTTCGCCACCGGCTTCGCGCGCGCGGGCGCGCCGGGCGAGCCCGGGCCGCAGCAGCCGGCCCCGGCCGTCGACCCGCAGCCCCGGCATCCGCAGGTGCGCGCGCTGGTGGACCGGGTCCGCCGCGACTTCCCGCCCGCGGCGCATCCCGTCCTGTTCGAAGGCGTGCGCCGCCTGATCGACTACCAGGACCCCGCGTACGCCGGGTTGTACCTGGACCGGCTGGACGCCGTGCGCCGGCTGCCCGACGACGGCGAAGGGCGCCTGCTGGCCGAGACGGCCCGGCACCTGGCGCTGTGGATGTCGTACGAGGACACCATCCGCGTCGCCGACCTCAAGACCCGCGCCAGCCGGTTCGAGCGCGTGGGCGCCGAGGTCCACGTGCAGCAGGGCCAGCTGCTGGCCATCAACGAGTTCATGCATCCCGGCCTGCAGGAGGTGGTGGAGACGCTGCCGGCCTTCCTGGGGCGGCGGCTGGCCGGCTCCCGCTGGAGCCGTTGGCTGGTCGAGCGCTTCACCCGCGAAGGCCGCGTGGTCACCACCAGCTCGCTGGGCGGCTTCCTGATGCTCCGGACCGTGGCCGGCATGAAGCGCTGGCGGCGCAGCACGCTGCGCTACCAGGCGGAGAACCGCCGCATCGAGGACTGGCTGCGCCGCATCGCGGCCACGGCCGGCATCAGCCCGCAGCTGGCGCTGGAGGTGGCGCAGTGCCAGCGGCTGGTCAAGGGCTACAGCGACACCCATGCGCGCGGCCTGCGCAACTACGAGACCGTCATGGAGGCGGTGCAGCGCGGTGGCGCGCGCCTGGCCCCGGCCACCGTGCGCGAGCTGCGCGACGCGGCGCTGGCCGACGAGCATGGCCAC
This sequence comes from Ramlibacter tataouinensis TTB310, assembly GCF_000215705.1. NCBI lineage: Bacteria > Pseudomonadati > Pseudomonadota > Betaproteobacteria > Burkholderiales > Comamonadaceae > Ramlibacter > Ramlibacter tataouinensis. The sequence goes on from NC_015677.1 coordinate 1,455,528, forward strand.
AAGCTGCGCCAGGCGCTGGAGCGCCATGCCCTGACGGTGCCGGTGGAGGCCGCGACCTAGACCCGGGCGGCCCGGCGCTGTGGCGCTTACTGTTCGGCGAAGGCGCGCTCGATCACGAAGGCACCGGGCCGCGAGGTGTTGCCCTCGGCAAAGCCCCTGCCTTCCAGCATGTGCCGCAGGTCGCGCAGCATGGCGGGGCTGCCGCAGATCATGACGCGGTCCTCTTCGGCGCTCAGGGGCGGCAGCCCCAGGTCGGCGAACAGCTTGCCGCTCTCGATGAGGTCGGTCACCCGCCCCATGTTGCGGTAGCTCTCCCGCGTGACGGTGGGGTAGTAGCGCAGCTGGCTGCTGACCAGGTCGCCCAAGAGCTCGTGCGCCGGCAGGTGCTCGACCAGCAGGTCGTGGTAGGCCAGCTCGTCCTTCTGGCGCACGCCGTGCACCAGGACGACCTGCTCGAATTTCTCGTAGGTGGCCGGATCGCGCACGATGCTCATGAAGGGCGCCAGGCCCGTGCCGGTGGACAGCAGGTACAGGCGCCTGCCCGGCAGCAGGTAGTCGATCAGCAGCGTCCCGGTGGGCTTGCGCCCCACGATGATGGTGTCGCCCGGCTGGATGTGCTGCAGCCGCGAGGTCAGCGGGCCGTCGGGCACCTTGATGCTCAGGAACTCCAGGTGTTCCTCGTAGTTGGCGCTGACGATGCTGTAGGCGCGCAGCAGCGGCTTGTCGTTCACCCGCAGGCCGATCATCGTGAAATGGCCGTTGGAGAACCGCAGCGACTGGTCCCGGGTGGTCTTGAAGGTGAACAGCTTGTCCGTCCAGTGGTGCACGGACAGCACGCGCTCCTCGTTGAATGCGCTCATGGTGGCTTCGGGGATGGTTGTAGTTCAGGACCTGCCGGCTCGCCGGCGCCGCCCCTTCGGCGGTCGCGTCGGGCAGGATCCTTGCGCCCCCGATGATAAGCGGCCCCCCGCCGCGACCCGGAACCGGGGCCTTCGCCTTCTTCCGGTATCAGGCGGCCTGGCGCTCCCCCTCGATCACCGCCAGGACGTTGCGCGCGGCGGCGACGCCCATGTTGACGTAGGCGTCGGTCGTCACGCCGCCGATGTGCGGGCTCAGGAGGATATGGGGCTCACCCTGGAAGGGATGGGGCGCCGTCATGGGCTCGACCGCAAAGCTGTCCAGGCCCGCGGCAGCCACCTGGCCGGAGCGCACGGCGCCCAGCAGCGCCGCCTCGTCCACCAGGCCGCCGCGCGCCGTGTTCACGATCAGCACGCCGGGCTTGCATGCCTGCAGCGCCGCCGCGTCCAGCATGCCGCGGTTCTCCGGCGTCAGCGGGCAATGCAGCGAGATCGCATCCGATTCGCGCCAGAGGGTCGCCAGGTCGACGCGGCGGATGTACGGCGGCAGCGCCTGCGCATACGGATCATGGCCCAGCACCGTCATGCCCATCGCATCGCACATGCGGGCAAAGCGCTGCCCGATCGCGCCCAGCCCGACCAGCCCGACGGTGCGCCCGTTCAGCTCCACGCTCTTGTGGGTGGCCTTGTCCCAGTGGCCGGCGTGCATCCGGGCGTTGAGCTGCACCACCGACTTGGCGCAGGCGAGCAGCAGGGCCATGGCCTGCTCCGCCACCGCGGCCGCATTGGCCCCCACGGCGGCACGCACCTCGATGCCGCGCGCCCGGGCGGCATCCTTGTCGATGGTGTCGGTGCCGCTGCCATGCTTGGAGATGACGCGCAGCGAGGGGGCCGCGTCCATCACGGCGGCTCCCACCTTGCCGTAGCGCACGATGATGGCGACGGGGTCGTGGCGGCGGCACAGCGCCACCAGGTCCGGCTCCTGCGGGGCTTTGCCGGCATAGACGATCTCGAACTCGGCCAGCAGGGCCAGCGCCTGCGGCGCGAGGTCGGCCCCCGTGACGAGGATGGCGCCGCGCCCGCTCACAGGCTCTCCCCTTCCTTCAGCACGCCTGCGGTGCGCAAGGCGGCGGCGAGCCACGGCGCGCTGGTATTGCCCTGCCGGATCTGCGCGATGCGCGCGGCCTCGTCGGCGACCTTCTTGCCGGCCAGCGGCAGCAGGCCCGCCACCCGATCGCGTTCGAGGACCACGATGCCATCGGCGTCGGCCAGCACCAGGTCGCCCGCGCGGACGCTCACGCCGCCGCAGCTGATCGGGTGGCCGATGCGGCCGGGCACGTTCTTCGTCGGTCCGTTCGGGTTGGTGCCGGCGCTGAAGACGGGATAGTCCATCTCGTCGATCTCCAGGCTGTCCCGCACCGCACCGTCGATGACTACCCCGGCGATGCCCAGCTGCTTGCAGGCGGTCATCATGATCGTGCCCATCAGGGCCGAGGTCCGGTCCGCCTTGCCGTCGATCACCAGCACGTCGCCCGGCCTGGCCAGTGCGATGGCGGCGTGGATCATCAGGTTGTCGCCCGGCCGCACGTCCACGGTGAGCGCGGGGCCGGCAAGCTTCATCCGCGGGTGCAGGGCGCCGATGCGGCCATGCATCGCGCCGCGGCGGCCCGCCACGTCGGCCAGGATGGCAGCCTGGAATTGCGCGGCCTGCCGCACGAGGTCGGGGGAGACGCGCTCGAAGTCGCGCAGGATGTCGGTGGTCATGGCGGGGCTTCGCGGGTGCTCAGTCGACCTTGGCGCCCGATTCCTTGACGATCTTGCCCCAGCGGGCGATGTCGTCGCGGATCAGCTTGCCGAACTGCTCCGGCGTGCTGCCCGCCACCTCGGCGCCCTGGTCGCCCAGCTTCTTGCGCAGCTCGGGGTCCTTCAGGGCCTTGTTGATGTCGGCGTTGAGCCTCGCGACGACCTCCTTGGGCAGGTTGGCCGGACCCAGGATGCCGAACCAGGTGACGGCCTCGAAGCCGGTGTGGGTCTCGGCGATCGCAGGCACCTGCGGCAGGTCGTCGACACGCCTGGACGAAGTCACCGCGATCGGGCGCATCTTCCCGCTCTTGATATGGCCCAGCAGGGTCGGGATCGAGGACCAGTAGAGCTGCACCTGGCCGCTGATCACGTCGGTGGCGCCCTGCGCCGCGCCCTTGTAGGGGATATGGGTGAGCTTGATGCCGGCCGCCCGCTGGAAGGACTCGGCGGCGAGGTGCGCGACCGTGCCGTTGCCCGAGGTCGCGTAGTTGATGCTGCCCGGCTGCGCCTTGGCCGCCGCCGCCACGTCGGCCAGGCTCTTGTAGGGCGAGTCGGCGCCGACGACGATCACCAGCGGGGCGCTGGCCACCAGGCTCACCGGGGCCAGGTCCTTCACCGGGTCGTACGGCAGCTTCGGATACAGGGTGGGGTTGATCGCCAGGTTGCTGGTCTGCCCCATCACCACGGTGTAGCCGTCGGCCGGCGCCTTGGCGGCGGCGTCCACGCCGAGGTTGCCCCCGGAGCCGGGCCGGTTCTCCACCACGAAGGTGTAGCCGGAGCCCGCCACCTTGTTGGCGACCTCACGGGTGATCAGGTCCGTGCCGCCGCCGGCGGGGAAGGGCACGATCAGCCGGACCGGCTTGCTCGGCCAGGCCTGCGCATGGAGGCTGCCGGCGAGCGCCAGGCCGGCGGCGGCGGCGAACAGGGAACGACGGGAAATCTGCATGGTTTGTCTCCGTGGTGGGCGCCATTGCGCCGGGTGCCCGCACTCTAGGCGCGAGTTGCGGACAGTACAATGGCGTTTCGTACAGTGAACCAGGGTGCAGGATGCGCAACCCAGCCAGGCAAGGGACGGGCGAGCAGGACGGCGGGGTCATCGCGGTCACGCGCGCACTCTCGCTGATGGAAGCTTTCGCCGTGGGCGAGGCTACGCTGTCACTGGCCGAGCTCAGTCGCCGTGCCGGGATGCACAAGACCACCGCCTTGCGGCTGGCGCGCACGCTGGCGCTGAGCCAGTACATGGTGCAGGCCGACGACGGGCAGTGGCGGCTGGGCCCGGCGGCCGGCTGGCTGGGCGCCCGCTACCAGGCGGGCTTCGACGTCAACAACGTGGTGGAGCCCGCCTTGCACCAGCTGGTGAAGGAGACCGGCGAAAGCGCGTCCTTCTACGTGCGCGAAGGCGACATCCGCTCCTGTGTCGCCCGGGTCGAGGGGCCGCAGTCCGTGCGGCACAACGTCCGCATTGGCGAGCGACTGCCGTTGAACAAGGGCGCCCCCGGCCGCGTGATCCTGGCCTTCAGCGGCGCCAAGGGCGAACCGTACGAATCCATCCGCGAACGCGGCTGCCACATCTCCATGGGAGAGCGCGAAGCCGAGGTGTCCAGCGTCGCCGCGCCGGTCTTCGGGCTGAACTGGCGGCTGCTCGGTTCCATGTGCATCTCCGGGCCGAGTTCCAGGCTGACCAAGGCCAAGCTGGACAAGCACGCCAAGCACGTCATCCGTGCCGCCAACCAGCTGTCCTATGCGCTGGCGGGGGACCGGTCGGCGACGACCCCCGCCGCCGTTTCGCGCTGGCATCCCGGATGAGGCCCAGGCTAGAGTAGCGCCATGACCTGGAACGCTTCGAATCCATGACGACCATCGCTCCCGACATCGTTCGCGCCTTCGCGCCCACCGGCCGCCTGCGGGCCTCGATCAACACCGGCAACCCCATCCTGGCGGCGCCCGACGCGGCCACCGGGCTGGCCAAGGGCGTGTCCGTGGACCTGGCGCGCGGCTTCGCGCAAAGGCTGGGTGTGGAGCTGGAACTGGTGGTGTTCGACACCGCCGGCAAGTCGGTGGACGCGGTCGGCCAGGAGCGGGCCGACATCGGCTTCTTCGCGATCGACCCCAAGCGGGGCGAAGGCATTTTGTTCACGCCGCCCTATGTGCTGATCGAGGGCTGCTACGCGGTGCGCGAAGCCTCGCCGCTGCGCGGCAACGACGAGGTGGACCGGGCCGGCACGCGCGTGATGGTGGGCAAGGGCAGTGCCTACGACCTGTACCTCAGCCGCGAGCTGAAGGCCGCGGAGATCCTGCGCGCCCCGAGCTCCCCGGCGGTGGTGGCGTATTTCCTGGAGCAGGGTGCGGACGTCGCCGCCGGCGTGAAGCAGCAGCTGGAAGCCGACGCGGCGCGCCTGGGCGGCCTGCGCCTGCTGCCGGGGCGCTTCATGGTCATCCAGCAGGCCATGGGCTGCCCGCGCTCGCGCGGCGAAGCGGCGGCCGCGGTGCTGCGCGCGTACGTCCAGGAGATGAAGGCCAGCGGCTTCGTGCGCGAGGCGCTGCAGCGCCACGGGATCGGCGGCGCGACGGTGGCGCCCTGAGCGTCACTGCGCCTGCGGCAGCGGCTCGCCGGGCCCGACGCGCTCCACGATCAGCCCGTAGTGCTCGGGGCGGCGGTGCCGCGCGAAGTCGAAGACGTTCTTGCGGAAGGCCGCGGCCAGGTCCAGGTCGGCGTTGACGCAGAGGACCTCGTCCTCCTCGGTGCTGGCCTGGGCGGCGATCTCGCCGGTGGGCGCCACGATCACCGAGCCGCCGATCATGTGGAAGCCGTCCTCGCGCCCGCACTTGGCCGCGGCCGCCGCCCAGACGCAGTTCTGGTAGGCGCTGGCCTGCAGCGTGATCAGGTGGTGGTGCATGCGCAGGTGCACCGGTTCGTCCCAGTGGATGTTCTGCGAGGGCGTGTTGTAGCCCAGGACCACCACCTCGGCGCTCTGCAGCGACATCACGCGCCAGGTCTCGGGCCAGCGGCGGTCGTTGCACAGGGCCATGCCGATGCGCGCGCCCATGGCGTCCCACACGCCCCAGGGCTTGTCGCCTACGTCGAAGAACTTCTTCTCCAGGTGCTGGAATGGCGCGTCGGGCTTGTGCTCGCTGTGCCCGGGCAGGTGCACCTTGCGGTACCTGCCCACGATGTTGGCCTGCTGGTCGACCAGGATGGAGGTGTTGTACGGCCGGCCCTCGGGCGAGAGCTCGGCGTACCCCAGGTAGAAGCCGATGCCCAGCCGCCTGGCCTCGTCGAACAGCGGCTGCACCTGCGCGTTGGGCATGGTGGGCTCGAAGAAGCGGGCCTGCGCCTCCTCCTCGCTCATCCAGTAGCGGGGGAAGAAGGTGGTCAGCGCCAGCTCGGGGAAAACGACCAGCCGCGCGCCGCGCGATTTCGCCTCGCGCATCATCTCCACCAGCCGGGCCACCACGGCGGCGCGGCTGTCCGACAGGTGCACGGGGCCCATCTGCGCGACGGCCAGTCCCAACTTGTTCTTGCTGCTCATGTGCTCGAGTCTCCCGGGTCCAAGACGGCTGCCATGATGCCGCGTGCGCGTCGCCGCTTCCGTCGGCGGCGGGCAGCGGGGGGCTGGCCCCGCCGCCGGGCCACGGCCCGCCAGGCCGCACCGGTGCTGGCGATCCGCCCCGGTGGACCGCGTCCGGCGATAGCCACCGGTTATGAACCCCCGCCTAAATTTGATGGGGCGGCCCGGCCTGCAGCACGTGGCCCAGCGCCGTGAGCAGGCGCCTGGCCAGCACCGGCATCGGCTCCAGCCGCGACGACACGGCCCAGATGCCGACCGAGGCCGCCGGCTCCACCGGGCGCACCACCATGCCCGGGGCCAGCGCGGGCGGCAGGCTCCATTGCACGACCAGTGCCGCGCCCAGGCCCTGCTGCGCGAAGGCGATGGCCGTGACCGGCGAATGCACCTCGATGGCGGCGCCGGCCTGCGCCTGCGGGCCCATCCATCCCGCCAGCACCCGCCCGAGCGGGGCGCTCGGCGGATAGGCGATCCAGGGCGTGCCCTGCAGGTCCTGCGGCCGCACCACCGGCCGGTCCGCCAGCGGATGGTCGCCTGGCAGCAGGCACACCAGGCGGTCGCGCCCCAGCTCCGCCGCCTTCAGGTTGGCATGGTCCGGCGCGACCATGGAGATGCCGATGTCGGCGTCCCCGGTGACGAAGCGCGCCGCGAGCTCGTCGTAGGTCACGTTGCGGCAGGACAGCTGCGCGCCGGGGTTGCGCCGCACCAGGCGCTGCAGCGCCAGCGGCAGCAGGCGCTCGCCGTAGCTGGCGCTGGCGACCACGCGCAGGCTGCCGGCGCCGCTGCGCGCCAGGTTGCGCGCCAGGTCGTTGACGCGCTCCACACCGCGGTACAGGCCTTCCACCTCGGTGAACAGGCGGCGCGCTTCCGGCGTGGGGGACAGGCGGGTGCGCTGGCGCTCGAACAGCTTGAACCCCAGCCGGCTCTCGGTCAGGGCCAGCATGCGGCTGATCGCCGGCTGCGATACATAGAGCATGCGGCCGGCGGCGCTCACCGAGCCGGCCAGCATGACGGCGCGGAACACCTCGATCTGCCGCAGGTTCAGCCCGCGGCGCGGGTCGCTGCCGCCTTCGTCCTGCGCGGCCAGCCCGTCTTCTTGCATTGGTCACCTCCGGCCCATAACAGCCGCTTATTGTCTGCGCACATGAAGGTATGGGGCGTTCCGGCGGGCCCTGGCTATTCTCGCGAAGGCTCAACTCTCCACCTGACGACACCATGCCTACAACCCAACTGACCCGATGGCTCGCCGGCCTGGCCGCCGCGGTGTCGCTGTGCGCCGCGGCGCCCGCCCGGGCCGAATGGCCCGAGCGCCCGATCAGCTTCGTGGTGCCGTCGGCCGCCGGTGGCTCGCCCGACGTGCTCTCGCGCGTGATCACCAACGAGCTGGCCAAGATCCTGAACACGTCCGTGGTGGTGGAGAACAAGCCGGGCGCGGCCGGCAACATCGGCCTGATGCAGATCATCAACAAGCCCGCCGACGGCTACACCATCGGCTACGGCAACGTGAACACGCTGGCCGTCAACCGCGCCCTGTTCAAGAAGCTGCCCTACGACGTCGACCGCGACCTGGCGCCCGTGGCGCACGCCTTCGACCTGTACAACGTGCTGATCGTGCCGGCCAACTCGCCGTACAAGACCGCCGGCGAGCTGATCGCGGCGGCCCGCAAGACGCCCGGCAAGCTGTCGTTCGGCGCTCCCGGGGTCGGCACCACCGGCCACATGAGCGGGGAGGTGTTCCGCTCCATGGCCAAGATCGACGTGCTGTACGTGCCCTACAACGGCGGCCCCGCCGCCCTGCAGGACCTGATGGGCGGCCGCACCGACTTCCTGTTCGCCAACAGCTCGGAGGTGGTGCCCCTGGTCGCCGGCGGCAAGGTGCGGACGCTGGGCGTGACCAGCCTGAAGCGCCTGCCGCTGCTGCCGGAAGTGCCGACGCTGGACGAGGCGGGCCTCAAGGGCTACGAGACCGTGGCCTGGGGCGGGGTGGTCGCCCCGCGCAACACGCCCAAGCCGGTGATCGACAAGCTCAACGCCGCCATGCAGCAGGCGCTGAAGACGCCGGCCGTGCGCGAGGGCCTGGCCCGGCTGGGCGCGGTGCCGGCCGGCGGCAGCCCGGAGCAGTTCAAGCAGATGATCGACCGCGAGACCGCCCGCTGGGCGACGATCATCGAGAACGCCAAGATCGAGAAGCTCGACTGAACGTGGACGCCGCAGTCAAAGGCGGCCGCCTGCTGCTGGCGGGCGGCCTGGTGGTCGACGGCAGCGGCGCGCCACCCCGGCGCGCCAACGTGCTGCTGGAAGGCGACCGGATCGCCGCCGTCGGTCCGTCCGAGAGCATTCCCAGCGGCGTGCCGCGCATCGACGTGTCCGGCCGGGTGGTGGCGCCGGGCTTCATCGACTCGCACACCCACGACGACGGCTACCTGCTCGCGCACCCGGACATGAAGCCCAAGGTGTCGCAGGGCATCACCACGGTGGTGACGGGCAACTGCGGCATCAGCCTGGCGCCGCTGGTGCGCCAGGCCCTGCCGCAGCCGCTGGACCTGCTGGGCCCGGCCGAGCTGTTCCGCTTCCCGACTTTCCGCGGCTGGATCGAGGCGCTGCGCGCGTCGTCCGCGGCCGTCAACGTGATCCCGCTGGTGGGCCACACCACCTTGCGCGTGAACGCGATGCAGGACACGCAGCGCGCCGCGACGCCGCAGGAGATCGAGCAGATGCGAGGCCTGCTGTCGGACGCGCTGCAGGCCGGCGCCTTCGGCATGTCCACCGGCACCTTCTACCCGCCCGCGGCGCATGCGCCTACCGAGGAGATCATCCAGGTGGGCCAGCCGCTGCGCGCGCACGGCGGGCTGTACGCCACCCACCTGCGCGACGAGGCCGACCAGATCGTGTCCGCGATGGACGAGGCGCTGGAGATCGGGCGGGCCCTGGACTGCCTGGTGGTGTTCTCGCACCACAAGCTGGCCGGCGGGCGCAACCATGGCCGCTCGGTGGAGACGCTGGGGCTGCTGGAGCATGCCGCGCGCCTGCAGCCCGTGTGCCTGGACTGCCATCCCTATCCCGCCACCTCGACCATGCTGCGGCTGGACCGCGTGCGCATCGCGCAGCGCACCCTGATCACCTGGTCGGGCGGCTACCCGCAGGCGCAGGGCCGCGACTTCGCCGACGTGCAGCGCGAGCTGGGGCTGGACGACGAGCAGACCCTGCAGCGCCTGTCGCCCGCCGGCGCGATCTACTTCCTGATGGACCCGGCCGACGTGGAGCGCATCATGGCGCACCCGTTCGGCATGGTCGGCTCCGACGGCCTGCCTTTCGACAAGCACCCGCATCCGCGCCAGTGGGGCACCTTCACCAACGTGCTGCGCACCCTGGTGCGCGAGCGGCAGGTCCTCTCGCTGGAAGCGGCCATCCACAAGATGACGGGGCTGGCGGCGATGTACTACGGCGTGCCGGACCGCGGGCTGCTGGCGCCGGGGCACAAAGCCGACGTGGTGGTGCTGGACGCCGCCCGCGTGACCGACCGCGCCACCTTCGAGCAGCCGATCCAGGCCAGCGAGGGCATCGAGCAGGTGTTCGTCAACGGCCAGCGCGTCTGGGACGGCGAGCGCACCACGGGCGCGCTGCCCGGGCGCGTGCTGGCGCGGAGCAGCGGTCGTGCGTGAGGCCGCTGTTGGCCAGGGCCTGCTGGGCATCCTGGGCGGCATGGGGCCCTTGGCCGGCGCCGCCTTCGCCGCCCGCCTGGTGGCGCTGACGCCGGCCGGGCGTGACCAGGACCACGTGCCGGCGCTGCTGTGCAACGACCCGCGCATCCCCGACCGCTCCAGCGCGCGGCTGGGGCAGGGCGAAGACCCGCTGCAAGCCATGCTGGCGGGCCTGCGGCTGCTGGAGCGCGCCGGCGCCAGCCTGATCGCGATCCCCTGCAACACGGCGCACCTGTGGTACGAGCAGATGGCCCGCCGCACCCGGGTGCCGCTGCTGCACATCGTCGAGGCGGTGTGCGATGACCTGGAGCGCTTGGGCGCGCGAGATCCCATCGGCCTGATGGGCACGCCGGCCACGCTGAAGCTGGGGCTGTACCAGGAGCCGCTGCGCGCGCGGGGGTACGAGGTGATCGTGCCGGACGAGTTGGGGCTGGCGCAGTGCGTGGCCGCCATCGCGGCGGTAAAAGCCAACCGGCCAGCCGAGGCCTTTGAGCCTGCGGCAGCCTGCATCCGCGCGCTGGTGGCCCGCGGTGCCCGGGCCGTGGTGCTGGGCTGCACGGAGCTGCCGCTGGCCGTGCCCCACGACCGGCGCGACGAATTCGGCGCCGTGCTCACCGACTCCATCGATGCATTGGCCCGCGCGGCGCTTGCGCGCTGTGGCCGTGAGGCTGCCGTGCCGGCCACGGCCTAGAAGCTGTGTCTTCCTCCCTCTCCCTCCGGGAGAGGGCAGGGGTGAGGGCGCCCGGCGGCGAGCAGTCAACCGCCCCTGAACAGTGCGGCGGTAAACCCGCGCGCCTACCAGCTGCGGGCTTTGTCCTTGTACTTAGCACCTACACCGCGCTAGGCTGGCGCAGCTTGATGCAGGCGTGACAACGACTTAGAAGGCCGGTCACCACCTCAACGCCAAGCGGCGCGGTTTTATCTCGCAGGTGCCCTGCATGCACATCTGCGAGATTTCAGGTCGCGATTGATCAGAGCTGAATAGAGCGAGGGGAGGACGAAAAATGCAGACAAGTCAGGCATTTACGACGTTTAGCGCGTCGGTTTTATCCCGCACCTGCGTGATATCAGGTTCGCGCCTGCAGTCGACATTACGTTAGACCGCACGAACGGAGCCGGCCCTGGCAAGACATATGATTGCGAGATGCCGTACGACGAAAGCCACTTCGAGTCTGTGAGACAGGAGGTCCGCCGGCATTTGGAGGACACTGAGACTTCTAAGCTCGCGCACTGGGGAGCGGCTGCAGTATATGAGCGCACGCACAAGCTCTTTATCGGCCTGCCGGCGCTGTTGCTGTCACTGCTCCTCACTTGGCTCCTATCTTCAGACACCAAGGCTTTTCTTTCGGCAGACGACGGGTGGAAATCGTTCGCGAACAGCCTCCCGGTTGTACTGAGTTTGGTTGTCTCTGTTCTAAGCGGCTTGGGCGCTTTTCTCAACCTTAACGACTTGGCGGGAAAACACCGAACCGCTGCTGAGAATCTGCACGCGTTGTGGCGAGACTGTCGAAACTGGGACACTGACTATCCAGACGCGTCCATGTGTGAAAAGGCAGTGCAAACTGTTCAAACCTACAGGCAGCGATTGAATGAGATCAATCGTGACTCTCCGCAAATCCCGAAATGGGCTTGGAAGAGCGTCAGGCCCCAGCGCTTGGAAGGCTCGACACAATATGAGTCGGACAAGAATGCCTGACCGATACTTCGTCCCGGGAGTGCGGTCTAACAGGTCGTTCGACGCGGACACGCAGCGGCATTGCGCCGGGAAGGGTGCTGGTGAGCGTACGCCTCGCGGCGCAATGCCGCTGCGTGCCGGTCAACTCCGACGTTAGAGGTCAGACATGCTCGAGAACATGCGTGCAGTCAGCAATCCGCTTTCGATCATCGCCATCTTTGCAGCCCTCGCGGAGGTTGCAGGCACAGTGGTTCTGGCACTCGTGGACAAAACGATCCAGGGAACGTTCGTCTGGTTCGTCATGTTGTTTCCGATTCTGATAGTCGTTCTCTTCTTCTTGACGCTGAACTTCAACCCGAAGGTACTGTACGCACCCAGCGACTTCCGAGACGAGGACAACTTCCTACAGACGATGCTCGGTGCGAAGTGGATCGAAAGCAGCCTGACAAAGATCGACACTCAGATTGAAGAGGCGAAGCAAGCCATCGCCGAGGAAGCAAAGCGTCGGATCGGAGCAACAGCCGCCGAAAGTAACGCCAAGCTTCAGTCCATCGTGGACAGGTACCTGAAAACCATTCAGGAGAGTGTCGAGTCCACTCGCGAAACTGCGGTGGATCTGAACATCATGTCTTTCGACAAGCTGCCGCACTCCGCGTTTCAGGCGAAGATCATGCATATCCTCCGAACGAGGAACGACTACGTGCCCCTCTCGGAAATCTCGAACATCACAAAGATGGGGGAGCAGGCCACAAGGCGGTCCTTGGAGAAGCTGCAAGGGAGGAAGATTGTCGAACCCAACTCCGATGCAAGTGCGTTCAGGCTGGCAGACCTCTAACAGCCCAGTTAACGCGGACGTCCACGCGGCCGGCTTTCGCCGGCCTATGGGCAGCCGGTTACTTCTACGTTAGACGCCGTGAAACGAGCGCTCCTGGCAATCCTGACCTTCGGGTTCTCGCTGAGCATCTTGGCTCAGGGTAAGCCATTCGCCGGGTGGCTCCTCAATCCGTCGCGGCCTGGCGGAGCGTCTATCGAGGTCTGGGCTGATCCGGCAAATCCAAAAAACTTCACGTGGCGCCTGGTCGCGGCTGGCGGTGCACTGCTTGCGGAGATGAAGCAGCCCGATGTGCCTCGGGGACTCACGGTGAACCTCGGGCAGTGCAAAGTCTCAGGGCTTCTACGTCAGGATGTTCTGGCGCTCGTGAAGCATCGCAAGGGAGAGGAGTGGTCGCCTGATGTCAGATCTGTGTGGGTGGCTGATCCGGACGCGAGGGCCTTCGTTCCGCACAACCCCAGGGGGGTGGCTTGCCACAACGAGGGGTATGGTGTCTAACGAGTCAATCGACACGGGTTCTCGCAGCGGGCTTGCCCGCCTATGGCCGTCGGTCATTTCCGACGTTATAGCTCATGAGTAACACCTCGCTCAAGATGAGGATCGCAGCGGAAGCCAACTCGCTTCTTGCAGGTCTCGAGGAGCCAGACCCCACGCGGTGGCTTTCTTTCTCAAGGCATCTGAAGCTCGCTGTCGGGTCGTTGGAGAAGTTGACCCGCTCACAACGGGACGCCGGAAGCGAGCTAGCCTCTCGCCTTGAGTGTCTCTTCTGGGACTACCAGGAAGGGCTTCAGGCGAACGCCAGCGACGATCTTAGAAGTGTGCAGGAATGGATTGCCAGCGTTCCGGACTGAGCCCTAACATGTCGTTCGAGCGGACGGCCTATGGCGGCCGCTCACCTACACGTTAGGGCTCATGGAAAGCCGTTTCGATCCAGCTCTTGCCCGGAAACTCCTGGTACCGTACGTAGAACAACTGCGTTCGCGTGGGTACACTGACCTGCGCGAAAAGGTCACACGCGCAGAGCAGGAGACTTTTGAAGTCAGGGCGCCAGACGGCACGCTCTACCAGTTCGAGATCCTGTTCCATTGGGATGACGAGGCAAATGGGGACATTCGGGTGATCGCCTCAGCCTTTCATGATCCACGCGGTGATATGGTCAACGACGGCTTTGTCCTTTCGCCGGACGGCAAGTTCCTTGGCGACGTGAGGGCACAGGTGGACGAACTTAGGCAATTCGCGCAAGACCGGTCTCTAATCTCTCTTCGCAGAGCGGGAGTCGATGAGAACAAGATCCAGGGTTTTGTTCTGGGATCATCGGATCGGCTCGTCCTACTTCAGTACGTCTACGACTTCAATCTCGACGGATTGATGGTGCTGCGCACCGAGGACATCTCTGAAGTCACTCGGTCGAAGACAGACGCATTCCAGGAGCGGCTCTTGGCGGACGAAGGGCTTCTCTCTCGTGTCCCGTTCGACTACTCTGTCGACCTGAGTAGTTGGGGCAGCGTGATCGCGGGCCTAAGCGGCCTGCATCCGTTGCTGATTCTGGAATGCGAGCTGATGGAAGAACCGGACTTCATCGTCGGCCGGGTTCTGGAGATCGGAGCGAATGACGTGACTGTGAGGTACTTCACCGGCGCGGCGAATTGGCTGGAGGAGCCCGTCAAGGTCCGGTATGACGACATCACCTCCTGCCAAGTGAACACCAACTACGTGAATATCTATCAAAGGTACTTCGAGCGAAATGCGCCCTAACAGCCCAGTCGACACGGACGTCCTATCGGCGGGCTCTGCCCGTCTACTGTCCGCCGGTCATCTCCAACGTTAGGGCGCTATGGAGGTTGTGCACTATGCGACCGACTCTCCGTGCGTAGGCAACATGAAGTGCCTCGCGTGCGAGCGCGTCACGCCCGCGTGGCAATCGAGTGGCATGGGCGAAAGCTTCCCGCATTTCTATTGCGACACGTGCTCGAGTGTGATTCATCGCGAACAGGACAAGGAGCTTGTCGATCCTGTCGAGCCATCGCAGCAGCTACTTGACCAGATCGCTACAGCGCTGCCGAATTGCCCGTGCGGTGGGCGCTTCAGACCAGGCGCCAATCCAAAATGTCCTCATTGCAGGGCCGAGTACAAGCATCCTTGGAGTCCGGTGCAGCGCCTTACTCTTCCGCACGTGATCCTCCTCGACGGCGCTTGCCTCATTCGAGACCGGCTGTACTCGTACCAGGTTTCCATCGGGTCAAAGGCGAAGTATTGGTTGCGCGTCGTCCGTAGGGCTCTCGCATGAGGCAGGGCCCTAACAGTTTGTTCGAAACGGAAGCCCAAGGGCGGCCGTGCCTGCGACATCGTATTCCTTGGCCCCTAGTCAACACCGACGTTCGAGGAGGCATCGTTGCAAACCCTGAAACACCCCTACCGACCGAAGCCCTGGACCATGGCGCTTGCGTCCGCGTTCTTCGGCGCTATCGCGTTCTTCATGGGACGCGAGGCGATGCTGAATGACCGCGGACTCGTCATCAATAGGCTCATCCACCTGGGTCCGGACGGGGCCACCCTCTTCTACTGGTGCATCGCCGCCACCGGCGCTGCGTTCGTGGCGGTGGGAGTCCCCGCATTCATCATGGGCCTGGTCTCCTCCCACCACGTCACCGTGACGGCCACCGAGATCTCCGCACCCAGGTTCGGATTCTCCCGGGCAGCTACGGTGGTGAAGCTTGCCGACGTCCGGCACGTGACCCTGCAGGCCGTCCAGAAGCAACGGTTCCTCAACGTCATCCACGCGAACGGAAAGCTCACCATCACCGAGTCCTTCCTTCCCAACCGGGCCGCCTTCGAGGAGCTGTGTTCCGCGATCGCCAGTCGTGTTCCGGTGCGGCCGCAGGGCTGAGCCTTTCTACCCGAGTGCAAGATGAACCCAACCGACGCCAAGAACGAGTACCTCGTGATCTCCCGCGGGCAGTGGGACGCGGGTGCGTCGAAGCAGGACGTCCAGCGCGCCATTGACGAGTTTTACGACTGGTTCGAACGCAACCAGAAGCTGGGGCGGATGAAGCTGGGCAGCCGCCTCGCCAACGAAGGCAAGCTGGTCTCCAAGTCCTCGGTCACCGACGGTCCTTTCGCCGAAACCAAGGAAGTGATCGGCGGCTTCTGGTTCATCGTCGCCGGCAGCTTGGATGAGGCCGCGGCACTGGCTGCCCAGAACCCCTGCATGGCCTTCGGGCTGTCCTATGAGGTTCGCCCACTCGAGGGCGAGCGCGCAGTCGCCACTTCGGTCACCAACGAAACCCCTGCTGCGTGGCGCTAGTGCTGCGCTCGCAACCGCAAGCGGCGCGGATTACGTCACTCGGCGGCTTCCAGTTCACGCTGGATCTCCGCCTTCAGCGCCATCAGCGCGGGAGCGAGTTCACGCACCACTGCCGCGAACGGCTCCGACGTGGTCAGGCTCACGTTGAGCGCGTAATGGGAGCGCTGGAACACCAGCGGCGTCGCCACGGCAACGACCTCGGCCTGCCATGAAGCCGCGCAGTAGCCTTGGCGCTGGACCTCCTCGACCGCCTCGGTGAGCGCCGGCCCCAGCTCCGCCCACTGAGTGCGCCGCACATAACGGAAGTGCGCCAGCAGCGCCTTGCGCTGCGCCTCGGGCGCGCTCGCCAGGTAGGCCCGTCCCAGCGAGGTCAGCTCCATCGGCACCCGCTGGCCGGAGACCACCGTGCGCAGCGAAGGCCGGCGGTTGTAGCGGATCGATTCCAGGTACACCATCTCGTCGCGGTCCGGGGCCGCCAGCCCAACGTTGACCCGCCGGGCCTCGGCCGTGGCGCGCATGCGCGGTGCGGCGATCCCCAGCACCGTGGAGCCGCTGCGCATCGCCTGGGCCAGGCTGAGGACGGCAGGGGCGAGCCGGTACGCGCGGCTGCGCGGTTCCACCTGCAAGAAGCCGGCGCCAACCAACGTCTGGGTCAGCCGGCTGACCGTCGAGCGCGACAGTCCGGTGCGCTCGGCCAGCTCCGCGTTGCCCAGCAGTTCGGATCCGGGCCGGAACGAGCGCAGCACCTCCATGCCCCGCTCCAGCGAGCGGTTCGCAGGGGAGCGGCCCGGCTTTTCGGCCAGGGGCGCCCGGGTTCGGGAGGACGGCGCGGACACGACAGGGCAGTGTAGCCAGTTCCACTGTTTGGAATTCATGGGACGCCAAGCCGGGCCCGTCTCCCTAAGCTGGCGGTCCGCCGGCGGTGCGGCCGTCACGACCAGATCCCAGGAGACAACCCATGAACCTTCTCTCTCGCGGCGTTCCCACGCGCCTTGGCGCCGTCTTCGCGGCGTTCGCCTTCGCGGCCTCCACCGCGCTCGCGGCCTTTCCCGACCGGCCCGTGAAACTGGTCGTTCCCTTTGCCCCTGGCGGCGGCACCGATGCCATCGCCCGTGCCTTGGGCGTCGGCCTGTCCCAGGCGCTCGGCCAGCCCGTGATCGTCGACAACAAGCCGGGCGCCGGCACCATCATCGGCAGCGATCTCGTGGCCAAGAGCCCACCCGACGGCTACACGCTGGTGGTGGCCACCTTCGCGCATGCGGTGAACCCGAGCATGGTGGCCAAGCTCCCGTTCGACACGCAGAAAGCGTTCGCCCCGGTGGTCCTGCTCGCGCGCGGGCCGAACCTGCTGGTCGTGCGCGCGGACAGCCCCCACAGGTCGGTGGCCGACGTGCTGGCCACCGCCCGCGCCCAACCCGGCAAGCTCACCTATGCCTCGCAGGGCAATGGCACCTCCGCGCACCTGGCCGGCGAGATGTTCACCAACCTCGCGAAGGTGCAGATGACGCACGTCCCGTACCGGGGCGCCGGCCCGGCCCTCACCGACCTGCTCGGCGGCCAGGTCGACATGATGTTCGCCACCGCGGCGGCGGCGTCGCCGCAGCTCGCCAACGGCAAGCTGCGCGCGCTCGCGGTCACGACGCCCCAGCGCGCGGCGGCCCTGAAGGACGTGCCGGCCATCGCGGAGACCATCCCCGGCTACGCGGTCGAGAGCTGGTACGGGCTGTTCGCTCCCGCGGGCACGCCGGCCGACGTGATCGCCAAGCTGCATGCCGCGGCCAGGAAGGCGGCCGACAGCGCGGAGTTTCGCAGGATGATGGAACCGGAAGGCCTCACGGTCAGCGCCGGTGGCCCCGCGGAGCTCGACGAGTTCGTGCGCTCCGAGACCAGCCGCTGGGCCCGGATCGTGAAGGAAAACAACGTGAAGGCCGATTAAGGTCAGCCAAGGCAGGCAACCCGATGGACTATTCCCTGATCCAACTCCAGGTCTCCGAGGGCGGCATCGCCACGCTGACCCTCAACCGCCCCGACAAGCGCAACGCGATGAGCGACGAGATGCGCGGCGAGTTCATCCACGCCCTGGAGCGCGTCAGCGCCGACAAGGCCATCCGCGCGCTGGTGCTCACGGGCGCCGGCAAGGGCTTCTGCGCCGGCGGCGACATCGCCGGCATGGAGCGCCGCTTGAACGCCCCGGCGGGCGAGGTCGGCTTCAACGGCTGGCATCGCCAGCAGCGCGTGCACCACACGCAGGCGCTTCTGCACACCCTGCCCAAGCCGGTGATCGCGGCCGTGAACGGCGCGGCCTCCGGCCTGGGCGCCGACACCGCGCTGGCGTGCGACTTCATCATCGCCAGCGAGTGGGCCAGCTTCACCTGGTCCTACATCCACCGGGGGATCATTCCCGACGGTGGCGGCATGTACTTCCTGCCGCGCCGCATCGGCCTGCCCAAAGCCAAGGACCTGATCTTCACCGGCCGCAAGGTGGAGGTGGACGAAGCGCTGGCCCTGGGCATCGTGGACCGCAAGACCGGCGCCGACCGCCTGCTGGCGGACGCCCAGGCCTGGGCGGCTGAGCTGGGCAGGGGCTCCGCCACGGCGCTGGCGCTGGGCAAGACCATCCTCAACCAGAGTTTCGAACTCCCGGCGCAGCAGGTCTTCGCTCAGGGCAGCCAGGCCCAGGGCATCTGCTACACCAGCGCCGAGCATCGCGAATCGGTCATGGCCTTCCTGGCCCGATCCGGCGGCAGGCAGTGATCCCGTGGACGCCATCTCCCGACTCCTGAAGCCCCGCAGCGTGGCCGTGATCGGCGCCTCGGGCGATCCCGCCAAGACCGCCGGCCGGCCGGTGTCCTACCTGGTCAAGCACAGCTTCTCCGGCGAGATCTACCCGGTCAACCCCAAGATCGACCGCATTGGCGACCTGCGCTGCTACCCCGACCTGGCCTCGCTGCCCGCCGTGCCGGACGTGGGCATCGTGCTGCTGGGCGCCGAGCGCGCGCATCTGGCGGTGCGTGACCTCGCCTCACGCGGAGCCGCGGCCGCCATCGTGCTCGCCAGCGGCTATGCCGAGACCGGCGAGGAAGGCGCGCGCCGGCAGAAGCAGCTGCTGGAAGCGGCGGGCTCCATGCGCATCCTCGGGCCCAACACCATCGGCCTGGTGAACCTGACCGACAGCATCGTGCTGTCGGCCACCGGCGCGCTGGAGATGGACCATTTCCCCGTGGGTTCCATCGGTGTCGTGTCGCAAAGCGGCGGCATCCTGGGCTCGCTGCTGTCGCGCGCGGCGGCGCGCGGCATCGGCCTGTCCAAGCTGGTGTCCACCAGCAACGAGGCGGACCTGGAGCTGGCGGACTTCATCGCCGCGCTGGCCGATGACGAGGCGACCCGGGTGATCGCGCTGTATGTCGAGACCGTGCGCCATCCAGGGAAATTCCGCGCGGCCGCGCTGAAGGCGGCCCGGGCCGGCAAGCCCATCGTGGCCTTCAAGATCGGCCGCTCCGAAGCGGGCGCCCAGGCGGCGGTGTCGCACACCGGCGCGCTGGCCGGCGCCGACCGCATGTACGACGCGCTGTTCCGCCAGTGCGGCGTGATCCGGGCGCAGACCTTCGGCGACCTGCTCGACATCCCGGCGGCGCTCGCCACGGGCCGCCAGCTGCGCGGCAACCGCGTCGCCATCCTGACCTCCACCGGAGGCGCCGGTACGCTGGTCTCGGACAGCCTGGGCGTGTCCGGCTTCGACACGCCGGCGCCCGACGCGCGGACCGCGGCGGCCCTGCGCGCCCTGCAGACCGGCGACCATGCGGCGCTGGACCGGAACCCCATCGACGTCACGCTCGCCGGCCTGCAGCCGGACCTGCTGCGCGGCGCCATCCAGGCCTTGCTGGCCAGCCCCAGCTACGACGCGCTGACCGTCATCGCCGGTTCCTCCAGCCTGGCCATGCCCGAGCTGATGGCCGGCGCCATCCGGGACTGCCTGCCGCTGTCGGACAAGCCGGTGGTCGCCTACGTCAGCCCGCATGCGCCGGAGGCGGCGGCGCTGCTCACGCAATGCGGCGTGCCGGCCTTTGCCGCCCCCGAAAGCTGCACGGCGGCGCTGCGGGGCCTGCTGCACGCGGGCCAATGGCGGGCACCCGTGGAAGAGGGCGTGGGCGAAGGGTCTGTCGTGGTCGATGACCTGCCTGCCGGTCCGCTGGACGAGGCGCAGGCCAAGCAGCTGTTCGCGCGCTTCGGCGTGCCCTGCGCCCGCGAGGTCGTCGTGGAGACGCCCGGCCAGGCCGAACGCGCCGCCCGCGAGCTGGGCGGACGGGTCGTGCTGAAGATTCTCGCCGGCGAGATCACGCACAAGAGCGACGTTGGCGGCGTCGCGGTCGACCTGACCCCGGAGCAGGTTGACGCGCGAGTGTCGGCCATGGCGGAGGAGGTCGAGCGCAAGGCCAGGGTGCGTCCACGGCGCTTCCTGGTCCAGGAGCTGGTGGCCGGCGGCACCGAGCTGATCCTGGGCATGCACTGCGATCCGCTGGGAACGGCCATCCTGCTGGGCATGGGCGGCGTCACCGCCGAGCTGTTCAAGGACACGACCCTGCGCCTGCTGCCCGCCCGCGGTGGCCTGAGCCGGGAAGAGGCGCTCTCCATGGCGCGCGAGCTCAGGACCTGGCCGCTGCTGGACGGCTTCCGGGGCCGCCCCAAGGCCGACGTCGAAGCGCTCGTGACGGCGATCGTCGCCTTCTCGCGCATGGCGGCGCAGCTGGGCGAGCGGCTGGTCGAGGCGGAGATCAACCCGTTGTTCGTGCTGCCGCAGGGCCAGGGCGTGCGTGCCGCCGACGGCGTCGCGGTGCTCGCGCGCTGAGGACGGGCATGGCAGCGTCTCAGCTCGCCCGGTAAGCCCGCGCCCTCAACCGCGCCGCCGCCTCGTTCACGAACGAATCCAGTGCCGCCAGCCGGTGCTGCGCGTTCCAGGCCAGCACCCCCGTGGTCGATGCCTTCATGCCCCGGATGCGCACCAGTCGCGCCCCGTCGATCCCGGCCCGGCCTATGGTTTCGGGGACCACGGCCACGCCCATGCCGGCGGCGACCAGCGCCACCACGGTCAGCCACTGGCGCGCGGCGTGGCGGGTGCGCGGGTGGATGCCGGCCTGGCTGAAGACCGCGGTGACGTTGTCGTGGTAGGCAGGCGCGACGTCACGCGAGAACATCACGAAGGTCTCGTCCGCCAGCTGCCGCAGGTCGACGGACCTGGCGCTGGCCAGCCGGTGCGTCAGCGGCAAGCAGCACACCAGGGAGTCGTTCGGCAGCGGCAGCGTCTCCAGCGGGGTGGGCAGGATGCCGGCATTCAGGAAGCCGGCGTGCAGCTGCCGGTGCAGCAGGGCGTCCACCTGCTCGTTGGTCGACATCTCGCGCAGGTTCACCTCGATGCCCGGGTGCCGGGTGTTGAAGCCGGCAACGATGCGCGGCATGTCGCGGTAGATCATGGAGCCGGTGAAACCCACGTCCAGCCGGCCGCGCATGCCGGCCGCCACCGAGCGCGCCGTCTCGGCCGCCGACGCCACCCGCTCCAGCACCCCACGGGCCTCCGGGAGAAAGGCCGCGCCGGCCGCGGTCAGCGCCACCTGCTTGCTGTTTCGCTCCAGCAGCTGGACGCCCAGTTCCTCTTCCAGCGCCTTCAGGGCCGAGCTCAGGGGCGGTTGGGTGATGGACAGGCGTGCCGCCGCCCGGCCGAAATGCAATTCTTCGGCGAGCACGATGAAGTAACGCAGCAGGTGGATCTTCATCGCGCCATCATGGCGCAGCGGCCGGCTACCTGTTTCTATCCTCGATCCGCTGCTGGATGAAGCCCAGGACCAGCCACAGGAAGATCAGGGGACCGAACGCACCGCCGAGGAAATCGCCGATCTCGTTCCCCGGCATGGTGCTCGCCAGGCTGGTCCAGCGGGCGCCGTGCAGCACGAACGCCCAGAAACCCAGGTAAGCGAAGCTGATCAAGGCCCCGACGCCGAGCCATACTTTTTCCATGGTTTTCTTCTCCCTGAGCCGGCATGCTGCCACAACGCCGCGCCTTTGGCATCAGGGATGGGGGCTTCAGGCCTCAGTAGGACTTGGGCAGGCCCAGCACTTTTTCGGCGATGTAGCAAAGGACCAACTGCGGGCTGACCGGCGCCAGCCGCGGGATCCACGACTCGCGCAGGTAGCGCTCCACGTGGTACTCCTTGGCGTAGCCCATGCCGCCGTGGGTGAAGATGGCGTTCTCGCAGGCGCGGTAGCAGGCCTCGGCCCCCAGGTACTTGGCCGCGTTGGCCTCGGCCGCGCAGGGCAGCTGCGCGTCGTACAGCGCGGCGGCCTTGTGCACCATCAGGTGGGCGGCTTCCAGCTCCATCCAGGACTTCGCCAGCGGATGCTGGATGCCCTGGTTCATGCCGATGGGCCGGTCGAAGACGATGCGTTCCTTGGCGTACTGCGAGCCGCGGCGCAAGGCGGCGCGCCCCAGGCCGATGGCTTCTGCCGCGATCAGGATGCGCTCGGGGTTCATGCCGTGGAGGATGTAGCTGAAGCCTTTTCCCTCCTCGCCGATGCGGTCCTCCACCGGGATGCGCAGTCCGTCGATGAACACCTGGTTGGAGTCCACGCACCGGCGGCCCATCTTCTCGATCTCGCGCACCTCCACCGCGCCGCGGTCCAGGTCGGTGTAGAACAGGCTCAGCCCCTCGGTGCCGCGGCTGTCCTCCAGCGGCGTGGTGCGCGCCAGCAGCAGGATCTTGTTGGCCACCTGGGCGGTGGAAATCCAGACCTTCTGGCCGGACACCCGGTAGTGGTCGCCGTGGCGCTCGGCCCGCGTCCTGAGCTTGAGCGTGTTCAGGCCGGTGTTCGGCTCCGTCACCCCGAAGCAGGCCCGGTCCCGGCCCTGGATCAGCGCCGGCAGCCAGCGCTGCTTCTGGGCGTCGGAGCCGAACACCACCACCGGGTGCAGGCCGAAGATGTTCATGTGCACCGCCGAGGCGCCCGACAGGCCGGCGCCCGTGGCCGAGATCGCATGCATCATCAGCGCGGCCTCGGTGATGCCCAGCCCGGCGCCGCCGTAGGCCTCGGGCATGGCGATGCCCAGCCAGCCCGCCTGCGCCAGCGCGCGGTGGAAGTCCTCCGGGAAGCCGCCCTCCCGGTCGCGGCGCAGCCAGTAGTCGTCGTCGAAAGGCGCGCAGACCCGCTCGACGGCGGCGACGATCTGCTGCTGCTCCTCGCTGAGGAAGAAGTTCATGCCGCTGGCCGCTGCACCCGGGCCGGGTTCTCGCCGTAGGGCGGGCTGTAGACCACCAGCACCCGGGCCGGCTGCTCGCTGGTGACCGTGAAGACGTGCAGGGCGCCGGCCGGGAAGAAGCAGGCATCGCCCGGCTGCATGTCGAAGGACTGGCCGTCGATCTCGGCGCGGGCGCTGCCGGCCAGCAGGTAGCAGGCCTGCTCCATGCCGGGATGCGCGTGCGGCAGCGCGCCGCCGCCGCGGCCGATGGTGCCCAGCACCACCTCCAGGTGCCTGGCGCCCATGTGCTCGCCGACCAGGCGCTGGTTGCTGGTGTGCTCGTGGTTGGCGGGGTGGTAGGCCGGCACGTCGGCCCCGCGGATGAAGTAGGTCGGTTTCATGGTCGTTCCTCAAGGGGTGGGGCGGGGGCCCGGCAGGCGCCGCTGGCCAGCAGGCGGGCGATCTCGGCGCGGCTGTAGCCCGCTTCCTCCAGCACGGCGACGGACTGCTCGCCCAGCCCCGGTGCCGGCGCCAGGTCGGCAGGGGGCGGGGTGGCGCTCCAGCGGGTTGGGCAGGCCGGCGTGCGAAGCGCCCCTTCGGTCGGATGCTCGACCTCGCGGATGAACCCCGTGGCCTGGTGGTGTAGGTCGTCCAGCAGGTCCTGCGGCGTGTTCATCGGCATGTTGGGGACATCCGCCCGGTCCAGCAGCGCCCGCCATTGCGCGGTGGTGCGCTGCGCCATCAGGCGCGCCACTTCCTCGTAGACGGCATCGATGTTCTCCGCGCGCGCGCCATGGCTGGCGAACCGGGGGTCGTCCTGCATGCGCTGCGGCTCGCCGATGGCGGCGAAGAAGCTGCGCCAGTGCTTGTCGTTGTAGATCAGCACGCACAGGTAGCCGTCACTCGTCCGGTAGGGCCGGCGGTGGGGCGTCAGCAGCCGCGGGTAGCCGGCGGCGCCGGCCGGCGGGTCGAAGCTCAGGCCCGCCAGGTGGTCGCCCAGCACGAACTGCGTCATGGCTTCGTACATGGGCACCACCACCGCCTGGCCCTGGCCCGAGCGCTCCCGCGCGTACAGCGCGGCCGTCACCGCATACACCGCGTGCAGGCCGGTGACCCGGTCGGCCAGCGTCACGGGGGCGTAGCAGGGCGCCTGGGCGCCGTACTCCTGCATCAGCCAGGGCAGGCCGGTGGCGCCCTGGATCAGGTCGTCGTAGGCGGCGCGGGCGGCGTAGGGCCCCGACTGGTCGAAGCCGCAGCAGCTCACGTGGACGATGCGCGGGTTGCGTTCGCGCACCGCCTCGTAGCCCAGGCCCAGGCGTTCCAGCGCCTGCGGCCGCACGTTGCTGATCAGCACGTCGCTGCGCTGGGCCAGGCGCAGCGCCGCCTCGCGCCCGTCCTCGTGCTTGAGGTCCAGCACGATGCTGCGCTTGCCCTGGTTGGCGTGCAGGAAGATGTGGCCCATGCCCGGGTTGCGCATGGGCCCCACGTGGCGCATGTTGTCGCCTTCGGCGGGCTCGACCTTGGTTACCTCGGCGCCCAGCGAAGCCAGGATCTGGGTGGCGAAGGGACCCATGATCACGGAGGTGAGGTCCAGGACCTTCACCCCCGCCAGGGGGCCCGCGCCCGAGGTCCGGGTGTGCGGCATGGCTTATTCCGGGGTGATGCCGGCCTGCTTGATCAGCTGCGTCCAGTGGGCGAGCTGGGCCGACACGTACTGGGCGAACTCGGCGGGGGTTCTCGACGGCGACACCTGGAAGCCGATCTGCGCCAGCTTGCCCTGGAGCTCGCGGTCGGCCAGCACCACCTGCAGCTCGGCGTTCAGCCGGTCCACCACCGGCGGGGGCAGGCCGGCGGGACCGAAGATGCCGTTCCACGAGGTCAGGTCGAAGCCGGGCAGGGTCTTGCCCACCGGCGGCACGCCGGGCAGCAGGGGCGTGCTCTCCGCCGTGGTCACGGCCAGGGTGCGGATCTTGTCGGACTTGAGCATGCTCATGCCCGAACCCAGGTCCGTCACGTACACCTGCACCTGGCCGCCGATCAGGTCGGTCATGGCCTGGGGGCTGGACTTGTACGGGATGGCGGTCATCTGCACGCCCGCCATGCGCTTGATGGTCTCGGTCGCCACCAGCGAGGTGCTGTTGGGCGTGGCGTAGGACAGCTTGCCGGGGTTGGCGCGCGCGTGGGCTATCAGCTCCTGCAGGGACCTGGCCGGAACGCCGGGGTGGACCGCCAGCGCGAAGGGCAGTTCACCCACGCGCGCGATCGGTGTGAAGTCCTTGATCGGGTCGTAGCGCAGGCTCTTGAACAGGCTGGGGTTGGCCGAGTGCGAGGTGTTGGTCGTCATGAACAGCGTGTAGCCGTCCGGCTTGGCCGCGGCGACGAACACCGCGCCCACCTGCGCGCTGGCGCCAGGCTTGTTGTCGATGAGGACGGGCTGCTTCAGCCGCTCCGAGAGTTTCTGGCCGACGGCGCGGGCCACCGCGTCGGTGCCGCTGCCGGCCGCGAAGGGAACGACCAGGGTGACGGGGCCGGCCGGATAGGGCTGCGCCAGGGCCGCGGGCGCGCCCAGCAGGCCCAGGGCCGCGGCGGCCAGGGCCAGAAGGTTCTTCATGCTTGTCTCCTTGTTGTCGGCGGCGCGTTCTGTGCCGCCGGCCGCCATCTTCAGGAAGACAAGGATTCGCGTCCAATTGGATTTTCGGCTTCAACCATCCATTTTGCGAATGGTCTGCGGCAGCCACTCCCGCGTGTTCTCGCCCAGGGCCGGCGCCGCGCGCCGGTAGGGCGGCCGCTCCCCGTCATAGGTGAGCGGCAGGCCCACGGTGGGGAACGCGCCCTCGGGTCCCTGCTGCACGATGCCCAGCGCCGCGGTCTGCGGATCGGCCACGACCTGCCCGATGGTCTGCACCGGCGCGTTGGGCACGCCGGCTTCGTCCAGCAGCGCGCCGAGCTGGCGGTTGGTGAAACCGGCGGCAAAGGCCTTGATGAGCGGCAGCAGCTGCGCCTTGTTCGACACGCGTCCCCGGTTGGTGCGGAAGCGCTCGTCGCTGGCGAGATCGGGGCGCTGCATCGCGCGCGCGAGCTTGGCGAACAGGCCGTCGTTGCCGGCGCCGATCACCAGCCAGCCGTCCTGCGTCTTGAACGCCTGGTAGGGCACGATGCCCGCCGCGCCCGACCCCTGCGGCAGCTGCGGCTGGCCGCTCATCTGCTGGCGGCAGATCGGCGTGGCGGTCCAGGCCAGCGCCGTCTCGAACAGGGAGGTGCGCACCACGGTGCCGATGCCGGTGCGGCGCCGCTCGATCAGCGCGCCCATGATGCCGATGGCGCCCCACATGCCCGAGCCCATGTCGATGATGGACACGCCCACGCGGATCGGCGGCCGCTCGACGCTCTCGCCGGTGATGCTCATCATGCCGCCGTAGGCCTGCATCAGCGGGTCGTAGCCGGGCTTGTCGGCCATGGGCCCGACGTGGCCGAAGGCGCCGATCTCGCAGTACACCAGCGACGGGTCCGCCTCGCGCAGGCCGATGGGTCCCACGCCCAGCTCCTCGGCCGCGCCCGCGCGCATGTTGCAGATCACCGCGTCGGCCTTGTCCAGGATGAACTCGCGCAGCGCGTCGCGCTGGGCGGGATCGCGCAGGTCCGCGGTCACGCTGTGCTTGTCGCGGTTGAAAGCGGTGAAGTGCGGCGCCGAGCCGGCGTGGAAGGGCGGCCCCCAGCCACGGGCGGCATCGCCGCCCTCGGGGTTCTCGACCTTGATCAGCTCGGCGCCCAAGCCGGCCAGGATGAAGCCGGTGTAGGGCGCGGCGACGCTGTGGCCGATCTCCACCACGGTGAAGCCGGCCAGGGGCTGCGAATGGGACATCTGAAAACTCCGAAGACTTGGGGGCGGGCCAGCTCAGGCGGCCCGCGCGCGGGCCAGCAGGCGCAAGGCGCGGTCGGCCACGGGCTTGTCGACCATGGCGCCCTCGAACAGGGTGGCGCCGCGGCCCTGGGCCAGGCCTGATTCGTAGGCGGCGATGAGGCGGCGCGCGCGCTCGAGCTCCTGCTCGGAGGGGCCGAAGGCGGCATTCAGCAGCGGCACCTGGGCCGGATGCACGCAGGTGGCGCAGGCAAAGCCCAGCGCGCGCGAGCGCGCCAGCATGGCGCGGTAGGCCTCGCCGTCCCCCACGCCAGCGACGCTGGCCAGCACGCCCAGCGGCAGGATGCCCGCGGCCCGCGCCGCGTGCAGGCCCAGCATCTTGGCCACGTACAAGGTGTCGGCGGTGGGCTCGGCCTGCAGGTCGGTCGCCAGGTCCTCGCCGCCCACGGCCATCGCGACCAGGCGCGCATCCGCCCGCGCGATGGCCGCCAGCTGCTCCAGCGCCGCGGCCGACTCCACCAGGGCGACGAAGCGGGTGTGGCCGGGCTGCAGGCCGAGCTCGAGCTCACGCGCGGTGACGACTTCCGCCAGCAGCCGCACGTGCTCCGGCCCCATCACCTTGGGCAGCACCAGGCCCATGACGCCGGCACCCACGGCCGCGGCGATGTCCTGCACGGCCCAGGGCAGCTCCCGGTTGATGCGCACCAGCACGTCGGCACCGGCCTGGCCCACGCTGGCCGCGGCCGCGGGTACGCCCGCGCGCGCCGAAGCCTTCTCGGCGGCGCCCACCGAGTCTTCCAGGTCCAGGATGATGGCGTCCGCGCCGCGGCTGTGGGCCTTGGCCACGAAGCGCTCGGAACTGGCCGGGCAGAACAGCAGCGAGCGCCAGGCAGGCAGGGGCCGCTGGCTCACGATGCCCCCTCGAACCGCAGCGTGCAGCTGGCCGCCAGCGCTCCCTGCTCGTCGCCGGCCCAGGCCTCGAGGGTGGAGCCCTCCGCGTCGCGGCCGGCTATCTTCAGCTGGCCGCCCACGAACAGCGGCTTGACCAGGCGGGCGCTGAGGCCCGCCAGCCGGCGCCCGGCGGCGCGCTTGAGCGCTTCCTCCACCACCAGGTGCACGGTCAGCGCGCCGTTCATCACGCAGCCCGGGTAGCCTTCCTCGCGGCGCGCATAGTCGGCGTCGTAATGGATGCGGTGGCCGTTCCAGGTCAGGGCCGAGTAGCGGAAGACCAGCACGGGATCCATCTCGTACTCGGCCTGCCAGGCGGCGCTGGCGGGCACCGGGGTCGCTGCAGCGTTGGCCGGCTTCGCGTCCGCCGCCGGCGCATCGCGGTACACGACCTCCTGCTGCTCGGTGACGGCCGGCTGCCCGCCCACGGAAATCGTGTGCAGCACCTTGAGGAACACCAGCGTGCCGCTGCGGCCCTGCTTCTGCTCGATCCCCGCGATCTCCGAACGCTTGCTAGCCTCGTCGCCGACCCGCAGCACGCCCGGGAAGCTGACCTGGCGGCCCACGAACATGCGCCGCGGCAGCGGGATGGGCGGCAGGAACTCGCCCTTCTTCGGATGGCCGTCGTGCCCGATCTGCGAGCGGCGGGCATTCTGGGTGAAGAACATCGAGTACCAGTGCGGCGGGATGGCGCTGCCGCGATGGAACTCCAGCGGGTCGAGGTCCAGCATCGCCGCCATGCGCCGCACGGCCGGCAGCGAGATCTCGTCCTCCACGGTCACGCAGCGGCCGATCCAGCCGGCGAATTCCGAGGCGATGTCGCGCATCACGGGCCTTTCAGTAGGAACGCGGCAGGCCGAGGACGTTCTGCGCGATGTTGGCCAGGATGAGGTTGGTGGACACCGGCGCGATGCGCGCCAGCCGCGCCTCGCGCCACTTGCGCTCCACGTTGTACTCCCGCGCGAAGCCGAAGCCGCCATGGGTCTGCATGCAGGCCTCCGCGGCGTTCCACAGGCATTCGGCGGCCAGGTAGCGCGCCATGTTGGCCTCGGCGCCGCAGGGCAGGCCGGCCTCGAACAGCGCCGTGGCGCGCCGCACCATCATGTCGGCCGCTTCCATCTGCACGTGGGCCTGCGCGATGGGGAACTGGATGGCCTGGTTGGCGCCGATGGGGCGCTTGAACACCACGCGCTCGTTGGCGTAGGCCGTGGCCGTGCGGACGAACCAGCGGGTCGAGCCTATGGCCTCGGCCGCCGTGATCATGCGCTCGGCGTTCATGCCGTCCAGGATGTAGCGGAAGCCCTTGCCTTCCTCGCCGACCAGCGCGTCCGCCGGCACGTCCAGGTCCTCGAAGAACACCTCGGTGGCATGGTGGTTCACCATGGCCTGGATCGGGCGGATGGTCAGGCCCTTGCCGAGGCCCGCGCGGATGTCGATCAGGAAGGTGGAGATGCCCTCGGTCTTGCTCTTCACCTCGGCGGCGGGCGTGGTGCGCGCCAGCACCAGCATCAGGTCGGAATGCAGGGCGCGCGAGGTCCACACCTTCTGGCCGTTGAGGCGGTAGCCCTTGTCGGTGCGGGTGGCGCGCGTCTTCAGCTGGGTGGTGTCCGAGCCGGTGGTGGGCTCGGTGACGCCGAAGGCCTGCAGGCGCAGCCGGCCGGCGGCGATCTCGGGCAGGTAGCGCTGCTTCTGCTCCTCGCTGCCGTGGCGCAGCACCGTGCCCATGA
This sequence comes from Ramlibacter tataouinensis TTB310, assembly GCF_000215705.1. Classification (NCBI taxonomy): domain Bacteria; kingdom Pseudomonadati; phylum Pseudomonadota; class Betaproteobacteria; order Burkholderiales; family Comamonadaceae; genus Ramlibacter; species Ramlibacter tataouinensis. Next base: position 1,485,025 of record NC_015677.1, read on the forward strand.
TGTACATCTGCGCATGGCCGGCCGCGGCATGGCAGCCGGCGGCGCAGATCTCTTCCATGATCACGGCGGCGGCGCGCAGCGGCAGGCCCGAGCCGCCGTACTGCTCGGGGATCAGCGCGGCGAGGAAGCCCGCCTCGGTCAGCGCATCGATGAACCCGGTGGGGTATTTCTCCCCGTCCTCCAGGCCGCGCCAGTACTCCTGCGGGAAGCCGGCGCACACGCGCCGCACCGCTTCACGGATGTCGGCATGGTCTTCGCCGAGCTGCAGGGTGATGGGCTCGGCACCGTGGTCGAGGCGATGGGCGGGGGAACTCATGGGGTCCGGTCTCCTGGGTAGGGCGCTTATGCTAGGTGCGAAAGCGCGCCGCGGCACCGGTCCGGACCCCTGCGCGGAGACATTTCACGGGGCTGATTTCCGGCCCCGGCCGGACAGGTCAGGAGGTCTTGACCACGGCGTAGCCGGCCTGCGGCGGCTGGATGCGCGGGCGCCCGGTCTCACCGCTGCCGGGCGGGAAGTAGGTGCCCAGCGCTTCGCGCAGCAGGGCCATGACGGTGTCCTGCAGCTCCTGGCGCTGCCAGGTGTGCACGCCGATGCCCACGGCCAGCGGCTGGCCGCCCACGTCCACCGGCACGCGTGCCGCGATCACGGAAGAGCCTGGCGTCACCGCGTCCACGCTGAAGGCGAAGCCGGTGCGCCGGCACTCGGCGACTTCCTTGAGCAGGGCCTTGCCGTCCACGGGCTGCGGGAACGACACGTCCGTCGCGTTCACGTTGCGCACGATGCGCAGGATCTCGTCGTCGGCCATGGTGCTCAGGAGCACCTTGCCGACGGCCGAGCGGCAGATCGGCCGCAGCAGGCCCGGCTTGAGCCCCACGCGCGAGGTGCGCGCCGAGACGATGTGGATGTACTGCGCATGGATCCCGTTCTGCATGGCCAGCATCGCCACGTGCCCGGAACGGCTGGCGAGCATCTCCATGAAGTCCAGCAGGTTGCCCTGGGCCAGCACGCGCTGGTGCAGCCACATGCCCAGGAAGCTCACGCGCAGCGTGGGCAGGAAGGTGCGCGCGTGCCGGTCGTGCTGCAGGTAGCCCAGCTCGCTGAGGTTGTGCAGCAGCACGGAGGTGCTGGACTGCGGGTAGCCCAGCTGCTGCGCGACTTCGCCGACGGTGAGGGCGCGCTGTTCGACCGCGAAAAGCTCCAGCACCTCCAGGCTGCGGTGCAGCGACCCGACCGCCTTGCCATAGGGCATGTCGGGCGCCACGCGGGTCAGGGCGACCTTGTCCGGCGGGGTGGGTTCCGGGCCATTCATGCTGCGGCCAGTTTACCGCCGCGCCAGCGTCTACAGCGTGAAGACCGCCATCTGCTCGAGCGCGGCCAGCTGGTCGAACAGCGCCTGGGCATCGCCCTCGTAGCGGCCATGGGCCAGGGCGTCGACGAACTTGGCCCGCAGGTCCGCCGGCCCCAGCGGCCGCTCGGCATGGCCCAGCGCCTGGTGCACCGGCTCGCCCTGCAGCACGCTGCCGTCCTTGAGCGTCACGATCACCTGGTCGGCCCACGCCGCCGCGGGCGTGTGCGGATCATCGGCCGGGATGGCCATGACGTACACGCGCTCGATCAGGCGCTGCACCAGCGGCTGCTGCACGAACCCGTCGGTCAGCTCGCCCAGGCCGGCGCGGCCGGCGACGATGGCGCTGGCCATGGCGAACTCGATGCTGAACTTGGCGGCCAGGCCCGTCGTCGGGCGGTGGTTGCGCAGCACCGTGGCGTGCTCCTGGCTCATGTGCACCTCCACTCCCTCGACATCCTCGGGCGCGAACGGGCAGGTTGCACGCAGGGCCAGCATGCAATCCAGCGAGCGATGGGTGTAGTAGCACAGCGGGTAGCGCTTGACGTTCATGCGGCGCGCCGGCAGCTGCCAGCGGGCATGCACGGCAACCTCCCGGACCGGGTCCACCTCGCCGCGGGGCGAGACGGCCGCCAGGAAGCCCTGCGGATGTTCCAGTGCATCGGCCGAGGCGGTGAAGCCGGCGCGCGCCAGCCGCGCCGACAGCACGCCGGCCTGCGCCGCGCGCCCGGCATGGAAGGGCTTGGACATGGCGCCGAAGTTGGACATCAGGCCCGCGCTCTGGCTGGCGCCCAGCCCCAGCGCGTGCATGCTCTGCTCCTCGTCGAGCTCCAGCAAGACCGCCGCCGCGGCGGCAGCGCCTATCGATCCGAAGATTCCGGTGGGATGCCAGCCCTTGAGGTGGTGGATGCCGGTTTCGCGGTCCACCAGCTCGCCCCACACCTCGTAGCCGGCCACATAGGCGTCGAGCATGCGCGCGCCGCTGCACCCCATCTCGGTGGCCAGCGAGACGATGGCGGGCACCAGCACGGCGCTGGGGTGCCCGCGCAGCGCCACATCGTCGTAGTCCAGGGCATGGGCGGCGGTGCCGTTGACCAGGGCCGCCGTGCCCGCATCGGTGGTCTGGGCGCCATACAGCAGCCGAGCCCGCCCTGGCGGGAGCGGGGCCAGCGCGCGCAGCAGGGTCTGCACCGCGTCTTCCTGCCGGGCCGCGATCAGCGTCCCCGTGGTGTCGATGAAGCCGACGCAGGCGACCGCGCGGGCCTCGCCAGGGGCCCCCTCCCGGGCCACCCGGGCGACGAAGCGGCCCAGCTCGCGTGTGAGCCCCGCCTGCGTCACTCGACCTTGACCCCGGCCTTCTTGACGACCTCGCCCCATTTCACGATCTCGTCCTTCATCAGCTTGCCGAAGGCATCGGGCGTCATGGGGTCGGCCTCGACGCCCTGCTTGGCATAGGCCTGCTGCACCTCCGGGCTCTTCACCGCCTCGTTGATCACCTGGTTCAGCCGCGACACGATGGGGGCCGGCGTGCCGGCCGGCGCCACGATGCCGTTCCAGCCGATGGCCTCGAACCCCGGGTAGGTTTCCGCGACCGCCGGCACGTTGGGCAGGGCGGCGATGCGCTTGCTGGTCATCACCGCGATCGGGTGGACCCGGTTGGAGCGGATCAGCTGCAGCGCAGGCTCGATGCTGCTGAAGGCGACTTCCACCTGCCCGCCCAGCAGGTCGTTCAGCGCGGGCGCGCTGCCCTTGTACGGGATGTGGGTCATGTCCACGTCGGCCATGCTCTCCAGCAGCTCGCCCCCCAGGTGGGCCGGGCTGCCCTGGCCGTAGGAGGCGTAATTGATCTGGCCGGGCTTGGCCTTGGCGGCCTTGATGAGGTCGGCCAGGGTGTTGTAGGACGCCTTCTGGTTGCGGATGATGATCAGCGGCACCTCGGCCACCATCGCCACCGGTGCGAACGCCCGCTCGGTGTCGTACGGCACCTTGTAGAGGCTGGGGTTGATGGTGAAGGAGCTGGCCACGTAGAGCAGGGTGTAGCCGTCGGCCGGCTGGCGCGCGACCTCGCTGGAGGCCAGCATGGTGTTGGCCCCCGGCTTGTTCTCGATCACCACGCTCTGCCCCAGCTTGTCGGCCATCTTGCTGCCGATCAGGCGGGCCAGGCCGTCCGCGCCGCCGCCGGCCGGGTAGGGGACCACCAGGCGGATGGGCTTGTTCGGGTACGCCTGCTGGGCGTGGGACCCCGTGGCCCCCAGCAGGCCCGCGGCCGCTGCGGCGACGGCGGCCAGGATCGCGCGACGATTCATTGGTTTGTCTCCGAGGATCGAGTGAGAGAGCCTCGGATGCTAGGCGGCCGTCCGGCCCCGGGGAACACCGGGGCCGCAATGTTCAGCGGGCTGATATCTGCGGCCGTGGGCCGCCCGGATGCGCCTGGCCTGAGCCCTACCTGTGTTCCGGCAGCGTCCGCTTCTTGTCCGCTGCCCGCCGGCCGGGATGCTGCTCGCGGTGGTTGGCCGCCCTGCGGTCCAGTGCGAAATCGCAGCTCGAGGCATCCATGTGGATGGCCGAACAGCCGTACGGCCGGACCGCGTCCCTCAAGCGCAGCAATTGCTCGGCGGAAGCCAGGCTGAAATGCGCGAGAACCGTCCCGTCGAAGCTGCGCACCATGACGTCCACGGGCGGGCCTGCGGTGCTCGCGCGCTCCCGCGCCGCCGCGATGATTGCGCCCGCCAGGCGTCGGCGGAAGGTGTCGAAGATGTCCGGTAGGGTGGCAGCCATGCCGCTTGGAGTGGAAGGCGCCGGCGGCGTTCCAGGTCGATCACATGAAGGCCCGGCGCAGCTCGGCCACGGAGCCGGGCGCGGGATGCAGGTCCGTGCTGCGCCCCGCCTTGGCCACCTGCCCGGGCACGTCGTGCCCGACGATCTGGGGCAGCCGGCGCGCGACCGCCAGCAGCCGCTCCAAGTCCATGCCCGTGTCGTAGCCCATGGCCTGCAGCATGTGGACGGCATCCTCGCTGCTGATGTTGCCGCTGGCCCCCGGCGCGTAGGGGCAGCCGCCCAGCCCGCCCAGCGAGCCGTCGAAGCGGACGATGCCGGCCTGCACGGCGGCCAGCACGTTCGCCAGTCCCATGCCGCGCGTGTTGTGGAAGTGCAGGGTCAGCTGCAAGGCGCCGAACCGCTCGCGCAGGGCCTGCGCCATGCGGGCCACCTGGGCCGGATGCGCCATGCCGGTGGTGTCGCAAATCGTCAGGCCGCGCACGCCAAGCCGAGCGAAGCGGTCGGCCCAGCGCAGCACCTCGTCCTGCGGCACCTCGCCTTCCATCGGGCAGCCGAAGCAGGTGGACAGCGAGACGTTCACCGGCACCTGGCCGGCCGCCAGCACGATCACGTCCTTGAGGCCCGCGAAGCTCTTCTCGCGCGGCATGCGCAGGTTGGCGAGGTTGTGCGTCTCCGAGGTGGACATCACCAGGTTGAGCTCGTCGGCGCGTGACTCCAGCGCGCGCTCGGCGCCGCGCACGTTGGGCACCAGCACCGTGTACTCCACGCCGGGCACCCGGCGGATGCGGCCCATGACCTCCTCGGCGTCCCGCAGCATGGGGATGGCCTTGGCCGAGGTGAACGAGGTGACCTCGATCTTGGCGTAGCCGCACTCGCTGAGCTCGTCGACCAGTGCCACCTTGGCGTCCGTGGGCACGAACCCGGGTTCGATCTGGAAGCCGTCGCGGGTGACGACCTCGTTGAAGTGGATGCGTGTCATGCGGATGCTCCATTGACGATGCCGCGCTCCTTCAGGGTCCGGATCTGCTGCGGCGTGAGGCCCATCTCGCGCAGCACGGCATCGGAGTCCTGGCCGAGGGCGGGGGCGTTGCGGCGGTGGCTGCCGGGCGTCAGCGACAGCTTGGGGACGATGCCCGGCACGGCCAGCGTGCTGCCGTCGTCCATGCGCAGCTCCTGCAGCATGCCGCGCGCCCGGTAGTGCGGGTCGGCCGCGATGTCGGCGACGGTGTAGATGCGGCCGGCCGGCACGGAGGCTTTCGCGAGCGCCGCCAGCACTTCGTCGACCGGCCGCTGGGCCGTCCAGGCGCCGATGGCCGCGTCGAGCTCGGCCACGCGCGCCACCCGGCCGGCGTTGTCGGCCAGGGCGGGATCGCCGCCCAGGTCCTCGCGGCCGATCAGCGTCATCAGCCGGCGGAAGATGCTGTCACCGTTGCCGGCGATCAGGGCGTAGCCGCCGTCCCGGCAGAGGTAGGCATTGGTCGGCGCGATGCCGGGCAGGGCGCTGCCGGCCGCCTCGCGGACGGCGCCGAAGGCGCTGTACTCGGGCAGCAGGCTTTCCATGCAGTTGAACACCGCCTCGTAGAGCGCCACGTCGATGACCTGGCCGCGGCCGCTCGCGTGGCGGTGCTGCAGCGCCAGCAGGATGCCGATCACCCCGTGCAGCGCGGCCAGCGTGTCGCCGATGCTGACGCCCACGCGCACCGGCACCCGTCCCGGCTCGGCGGTGAGGTGGCGCAGCCCGCCCATGGCCTCGGCCACGACGCCGAAGCCGGGCCGGTCCCGGTAGGGGCCGGTCTGGCCGTAGCCGCTGATGCGCAGCACGATGAGCCGCGGGTTCAGCCCCAGCAGGTCGTCCGGCGCCAGGCCCCAGCCCTCCATCGCCCCGGGGCGGAAGTTCTCGATCAGCACGTCGGCCTCGCCGGCCAGCCGGCGCACGATCGCCTGGCCCTCGGGGTCGCGCAGGTCCAGTGCCAGCGAGCGCTTGTTGCGCGACTGGACCTGCCACCACACGGAGGTGCCGTCCTTCAGCAGGCGCCACTTGCGCAGCGGATCGCCGGTGCCCGGCGGTTCGATCTTGATGACTTCGGCCCCGAAATCCGCGAGCGTCTTGGCGGCGAAGGGGCCGGCGATCAGCTGGCCGAGTTCCAGGACCTTGAGTCCGGACAAGGCGCCTGGCGCTGTATGGGTCGTGACGGTGTCCATCCGGAGAGTCTCCGGCGGGCCGGGCCGCGCGTCCATCCGCGCTTTGCGGAAGCAGCCTTCGCATTCTGCGAAGGGCGCCGGGGGTCCGCTTGTGACTTTGGCGCCAATCCGGGCCGCGTCCGGAGGCGATGTTGTCGCGCCCCAGCTCAGCTGTTGATGGCTATTTCCGGGTCAACAACCGGGAAGCTCGACCTTGCCCGAGCCACCCGCCACCGCCAGGCTCACCGCGCACGGCCCTTCGCCGCGCGCCCGCTGCGGCTCCGGCCTCAGCGTGATGCGGCAATCCGCCAGCCTCACCTGCCCGTCGGCCACCGCCTCGGCGCCCAGGAAGGCGCGCCAGCGCGCCAGCGTGGCCTCGACGTCCCGGACGGCGACCGCCACCTCGGCGATGCCGAGCGCGCCGTTGGCGTGCCGGCGCACCTCTCCTTCGGGGACGCGCAGCGCCCGCGGTGTGACGTCCGCGCACAGGAAGGGCAGGTCGTGCGTCGCCTGGCGCGCCGTCTGCCAGGCCAGCTGCACACCGTCCGGCCGCACCCGCCCGCCGGGATGGGGGCCGGTGATGCGGGCCAGGCCGCGTTGGCGCGCGGCCGCGACCACGGCCTCGATGTCCTGCGGCAGCAGCGCGAAGTCCACCAGTCCGGTGCCGTGATGCGACAGGACCTGCCACCACCGCTCCTGCGGCGACGGAGCGTCGTAGGTGATCAGCTCCAGGTAGGCGCCGTCCTCGAACACCACCAGTGCATTGCGCGTGCTGCGGCCGGGATGGCTGCCGCCCGGCACCACGGTGAAGCCGGCCGCCCGGTAGGCGGCGACCGCCGCATCGAGCTGCGCGACCACGATCACCACGTGGTCCAGCCTCATGGCGCTGCCGCTCACTCCTGCAGCTTCAGGTTGGTGGCGCGGACGAACTCGCCCCAGCGCTCGTACTCCCGGCGCGCGTGCTGCTCGACGCCGCGGCCGTCGGTGGCCATCACCTCGAAGCCGGCCTGCGTCAGCTTGCCGTGGACCTCGGGCGAGTTCAGCGTGGCGCGGAACTGCTCGGTGAGCTCGCGCAGCTTGTCCTGCGGCGTGCCGGCCGGCGCGAAGATGCCGATCCACGAATAGGCCTCGAAGCCGGGGAAGCCGGACTCGGCCACCGTGGGAACGTTGGGCAGGTCGGGCAGGCGCCTGGCCCCGGTCACCGCCAGCGGCTTGACCTTGCCGGCGGCGATCTGGCCCTTCAGCGCGGCGTAGCTCAAGAGGGTGAGCTGCGAGGTGTCGCTCAGCACCGCCTGCACCGCCGGCCCGCCGCCGCCGTAGGGCACGTGCAGCACGAAGACGTTGGCCTTGCGCTTGATGTCCTCCATCACCAGGTGGTTCATCGAGCCGACGCCGGTGGACGCGTAGCTGAACTTGGCCGGCTCGCGGCGCGCGGCCTCCAGGAAGCCGCGCAGGTCGGTGGCCGGCACCGAGGCCGAGGCGCCGATGACCAGCGGGAAGCGCACCGCCAGCGTCACGCCGGCGAAGTCCTTGAAGGTGTCGTAGGGCAGGTTGGACTTGGCGATGGGGTTGATGGCGTGCGTGTCGAAGCTCACCAGCAGCGTGTTGCCGTCGGGCGGCGCCTTGGCCACGAAGCTGGTGGCCAGCTGGCTCGCCGCCCCGGGCTTGTTGTCCACCACGACCGAGCGGCCCAGGCGCCTGGCCAGCTCGGGCTGGATGATGCGCGCCGCGATGTCGGTGCTGCCGCCGGGAGGGAAGGTCACCACCAGCCGCAGGGGCGTGTCGGACTGGGCCCAGGCGGCCGGGGCGAGGCCCAGGGCCGCCGCGGCGGCGATGACCTGGCGACGGTTCGGAAGGCTGCTGCTCATGGTCTTGACCTTTCTTCTTGACGTTGCGGAAGGGAAAACGGCGTCAGCCCATCCACTGGCTGACCGGCACGGCGGTGTCCTGCAGTTCCTGCGAGACCACGTCCACCAGGGCGGGGCCGTCGTGCAGCAGCGCCGCCTTGAGGCTAGCGTGGACCTGCGACGGGTCTTCCACGCGCCAGGCCTTCACGCCGAAGGCCTCGGCCACGCGCGCATGGTCGGTGCGGTTGAAGTCGACCGAGAAGTAGCGCTCGCCATAGCCGGTCTTCTGGCTGGCCTTGATCCAGCCGAACACCGAGTTGGAGAACACGATCATCTTCAGCGGGATGCCGCGGCGCACGATGGTCTCCATCTCGCCGCAGGTGAAGCCGAAGCTGCCGTCGCCCATGACCGAGACCACCGTCGCGTCGGGCCGGCCGAACGAGGCGCCCACGCCGGCCGCCATGGAAAAGCCCAGTGCGCCGTGCGCCCGGTTGGTGATGAAGTGCCGCCCCGATTGCGGCGCGTCGAAATAGGCGGAGAAGTAGGGGCAGGGCGTGCCGGGGTCGGCGACCACGATGGACCTGGCCGGCAGCAGCTTGTTGAGGGCGTCCACCACCCGCTCGGGCTTGATCGGCCGGTCGTTGGATTCGGCCAGCTGGGCGAAGAAGCCGTGCTTCTCCTGCCGCGCCCTGGCCACGATGGCGCGGCCGTCCGCGGCGCCGGCCGGGCGGTGCGCGATGCGCGCTGAGGCCGCGGCGGCCAGCGCCGCCAGCCCCAGCCTGGCATCACCCACCAGCGCTACGTCGGTGCGGTAGTTGGTGGCGATGGTCATGGGGTCCACGTCCAGGTGCAGGATGGCCACGTCGCGCGCGGGCATCTGCCAGTGCTCGGTGGTGGTCGAGCCGGCGCGGGCGCCCACGAACAGCACCAGGTCGGCCTGGGCCACCACGGCCCGGGTGGCGGCGACGCCGCCGTTGGTGCCCACCACCCCGGCGTTGAGCGGGTGCGCGCCGGGCAGGCAGCCGTTGCCGCTGATGGTGGTGCAGACCGGCGCGTTCAGCAGCGTCGCCAGGGCCTCCAGCTCGGCGCTGGCGCCGGAGATCACCACCCCGCCGCCGCAGACGATCACCGGCGCGCGGGCCGCGACCAGCTTCTCCGCGGCGCGCTCCACCTCCGCCGGGTCGGGGCCAAAGCGGTAGGCGGGAAAGCGGTCATGCCCCGGCTGGGCCCAGACCTCGGCCGGATCGATGGCGTGCTTCTGCACGTCGTAGGGCAGGCAAAGGTGGGTGGCGCCGGGGCGGCCGGTGGTCATCGCGCGGAACGCGGTGCGCACCGCGTGCGGGATCTGGTCGACGCGGTCGATGGTGGTGTTCCACTTGGTGAGCGGCTGATACAGCGCCTGCTGGTCCAGCTCGGTCAGCGGGAACTTGCCGCGCGAGCCGACCGACACGTCGGAGGTGATGCCCAGCACGGGGATGGCCGATTCGTTGGCCTCCACCAGGCCCGGCAGCAGGTAGGTGGCGCCGCCGCCGCTGGGGCCCTCGCACACGCCCGGCTTGCCGGTGACGCGCGCATAGGCGTCGGCCATGTAGGCGGCACTGCGCTCGTCGCGGGTGAGCACGTGGTCCATGCCATGGTCCAGCCGGGCCATCGCGTCGTAGAAGGGCAGGCTGGTGTCGCCGCACAGGCCGAAGATGTGCTTGACGCCATTGAGCTGCAGCATGCGGACCAGGGCGTCCGCGCCATTCATAGCGGTCATTCGATCTCCGGCCATTTGGATTCCACAGTGAGTGCATCTCAGTATACTTAAGCGACGACAGGGGCGGCAACAGACGACCAACCACATGCGGGCTCCGATTTCCAAGGTTCGGCGCGAACGCGGCTCCGGCGTGCTGAACACGCTGCGCGAGATGGCGATCTCCTACCAGCTCAAGCCGGGCGAGAAGCTCAGCGAGATCGAGCTGGCGCAGCGGCTGGGCGTGAGCCGCACGCCGGTGCGGGAGGCGCTGACCCGGCTGGTCAACGACGGCTTCCTGCAGCCTTCCAGCCGCGGCTTCATCCGCCGGCCGCTGGACGTACAGGAGACGCTGGAGCTGTACGAGACCCGGGTGGCCATCGAAGCCGCCTGCCTGGGCATGGCGATCGCCCGGGCCACCGACGAGGAGATCGCCGAAGCCATGGCTTACCTGGAGCAAAGCCAGGCCGTGCCGGCCGACACGCCGGTGGAGCGGCTGGTGGAGCTGGACGAGGGCTTCCACCTGCGCATCGCCGACATGGCGCGCAACGCCGAGCTGCGCCGCATTTTGCTGAACCTGAACGAGCGCATCCGCTTCATCCGCTGGATCGACATGGAGAAGGTGGGCCGCGACTCGACCCAGCGCGAGCACCAGGCCATCCTGCAGGCCCTGAAGGCGCGCGACGCCGCGGCCAGCGAGCGCGTGCTGCGCGAGCACATCGGGCTGAGAAGGGATCAGATCGTGGAGGCGATCACGCGGGGGTTGGCGAGGATCTATTTGGCGGAGGAGGGGCGGGGAGTGGGCGCGGCGTGAGGAGCCGCAGCGGTCCGCCCCAATTGCTCAGGCAAGTGGGCTGGCGGCATGCCGGGCTTATTGCCTTCGCCTCTCAAACCGAGACTGCCAATTTTCTTGATCAGTCCGACGCGCGAGATCCCTAGTCTCCTCGCTGCTTCAGACTGGTTGCCGCCCGACCCTGCGAGTGCCTCCGAAATCAGGCGCGTTTCCAGCTCGACGAGGGGGCATCGAGGAAACCTAAGCCTTCTTGCCCCGATGTGGATGGGGCAGTCAGATCTGCACCGCTATATGGGTTTCCGCTGGCCAAGAGCAGCAGGTCCGCATCCACTTGCGCGTCTCCGGGCAGGATCAGTGCACCGGCCGGCAACCTCACCACGGCGCGCAGCTGGCAGACGTTCCCTGACCATGCTGTGCGCAGCCAAGCGAGCGCCTCAGCGCTGAAGCTGCGCCTGCGCGACAAGATGCAGGAATCGTGTAGCCCCCAGCGGTACGTTCGCGGCCTGTTAAAGTGTCACCTGGAGAATATTGGCCGGCTTTGTTGGATCACTTTCTTACGACCACCTCTTGATGGCGTCAGTCGTGATGTCTGTCACTGTTGCAGTAAATGCTCGTGCAGGTAACGACTGCTTCGCTTGAGCAGTTCCTTCGCGATGCGCCTTACCTCGCTGCTTGGCACCTACTGCATGCTCTTAGTTTCTGCGTCAGTGTGCGCTTGCCATGGCGTCTTGCAAAACGTCGTGGCGCAGCCTAACCGGTAAGTCGAGACAGGCACTCTATCGGTGGGCTGCGCCCGCCTACTAGGTACCGGTCATTTCCGACATTAGGCATCAGAGTGCGGCGTCCGATGTTGATCGAAAGTGATGCTCTTCAGCCTCTTATGCAGTTTGTCCGAAGCGCAGGGGGCAAGGGGCTCGAGGCGCTGCTACGAGGGGGAGATTCTTTCTCTGGAACTGCAGAGGAGATTTACTCCACGCGGGTCACCGAACGAGTCAGTGAGCTTGATAACTCATTGGCGGCCTTGCGCCTAGCCCTGGGATTTATCATCGATCTGACACGCGGTGAGGTCCCTTCGCCTGAGCAGTACCGGTATCACTACGAAAACTTTATCTTCCGTGCCGTCGGACTGATTGACCGGGCTCACCGTTTGGCAGGAGCCTCGCTGCTGCTGGATGCAAGGCGCTACGAAAAGTCCGATGGCAATCGTTATGTCCTCGCCCACATGGAGGATGCACATCCCGAGATCTATTCGGCACTTGTCGCGCTGACAAACCGGATTAAGGAGCATAAGGCTCTGAGAAACGAGGTCATTCACTCCTCAGCGTTTTCGAGCCGAGAGTTAGGCATTTTTACCGCCTTTAAAGCGCTCCAGCTGGAGAGTCCAAAAAATATTGATCTGCTTGAGTTAATGAGAGAGCACTTCGCAATGACTGCAAACGATGTAGCTGTACTGATTGCAGACGCTGAGAGCATGCTTCGTACACTGCTAGAGAGACTGAGAAGCGTCTACGAAGCCGTCGGACGGCCCATTTGATGCTGGTCTGCCTGTTGGAGCGGCTATGGCCAACATAGCAATCGAGCATACTGCTACGGGGCCGCTCATTTCTGCATGAGGCAATTCCGCACGGCACGGACAAAGTATGACCACCGCCAACCTCAAGGCATTTGTAATTGGACCCATCGGCGACAAAGAGGCTGCAGATGGAACGCTAGCCCGAGTGGCATATGAAGAGGGTGTGCAGATCCTGGAGGAGGTGATTATTCCCGCCTGCACCGCCTTCGGAATCGAGGCCGTTCGCGCGGACATGATTGCGAAGACAGGAGAGATCCCAGAACAAATCTTCCGACACCTGCGGGACGCGCCTGTTGTCATCGCTGATTTAACTGGCGCGAATCCTAACGTCATGTATGAACTAGGTCTTCGCCATACGACCGGAAAGCTCACAGTGCAAATTGGCGAGAAAGGTCGTCTTCCTTTTGACGTCGCTGCGATCCGCACAATTATGTTTAAGCGTACGGAAGCCGGGCTTGTACAGGCACGTAAGGACTTAGCGAAGGTTATCGGCGCGAATTTAGATTCAGGCGGCGATCCGGTAACTGCAACTCGGGTCTGGTTTGAAACGTCCAGGACCGAGATGACAGAATCCGCAATCGTGGAAGCGTCTGACCAGGCTGAGGGAGAAAATTCGGAGGAGGACGCGCCCGGTTTCCTCGAATTGATTGCGGAAACTGAAATCGCAAGCCAGTCACTCGCACAGACAATGACGGCGGCAACAACCATCACCGAGGACATTGCTCGTGTGTACTCAGAAGCTACCGAGAGTGTGCGGCAAGCTGATGCACGGGGAGGTGGTGCTGCTGCGAGACTGGCCTTGGCAAACCGTACCGCTTCGGACTTGGGGGGACCAGCACTTCGCTTGGAGATTGTTGCGGGAGACTATGCCCAGACAGTGGCTCGGATCGAACCAGGACTCAAGTACCTGCTGGAGCGACTTGCAGAGGATCCGAAGCAGATTGCTGAAGCTCCAGAGTTCCCCAAGCAGATGCGTGCGCTCGTTACGGCAGCCGCATCAACTGTGGAGGGCGCCCTTGCAATGGGAAGCAATGCCGCAGAGATTGGAAAGGCATCTAAGTCTCTGCGTCAGGTTGGTAGGAGGCTTGCTGCATCTTTCAAGAAGATGGCGGAGACGTCCGGCAGAGTTGCAGGCTGGCGCCAGCTACTCGATCAATTGCCAGTTACCGAGAATGTTTCGACCCAAGGCAAAGAGCCCTAGTCGGTCGACCGATAGGGACGCCCGGAGATAACGCCTTCCGCGCTCCCGTTTCTTGAATCCCTGTCATTTCCAAGTTAGGTCGCATGTAGTGCCGGACATAGCAAACCACGTTCGTTGCGCCGAGGCTTTTCTGGAAGCCCATAGGCGTTGTGATCCCGAACAGGAGCTACAGGACCAGTCAAAAATCGCGCTGCCGGCAATTGTTTGCGGCGCTTTCGCCTCAGAGGTCGCCTTGAAAGCGCTTCTACAGCTGCATGGCCAAGCTGCGAGGGGCCACGATCTGCAGGATTTGTTCCAGAGACTTCCTGAACGGCTTCGGCTTCAGATCCAAGAACGGACTTGCCTCTCCGCAGACAAATTTGATCGATATCTGCGAGAGGGAGGCATGCATTTAGTCAGTGGCGGTATTTTCATGAGAGTGAGGAAGGTCTGATCGCGCACGTGGGCTTCCTTGGTACATTGGCATCAGTAGTGCTCGCAATCATTCAGAGCATGGAGAATGCAGCCTAATGGGTCAATCAATATGAGGCCGTCCTGTCGGCGGCTTCTCTGCCTGCTCAGGCGCCTACTCGGCTTTGTCTTAAACCGCGCTTGGTCTGCGTAACGTCGGCTGTGGGACAAAAGACTCAAGCTCCGCTGTGGGGGCATGACATTGATGTTGTAGCTCAAGACCGCCCTACTCCCTGCAGCAAATCCCCAATCCCAACCCGCTGGGCAAACTCCCGCCGCACCCGCTCGGCCACCTCCGTCACCTCGCCCGCCCCGTCGTCGATGAAATCGACCACCGTGCGGAAAGGCCGCGACCCCGGCGGGCTGCCGACGATGCGCGCGATCGCGTCGGCCACGGCCTGGGGATCGGCCTCGGGTGGCGTCAGCTCGCTCAGGCGCGCCGCCACCTGGTCCATCACGCCCTCGTAGCGCTGCTCATAGGCGGCAACGGTCGCCGTGTCGGCAGGCCGGCCCGCGTTGGGGAAATGGGCCGTGCCGCGGGTGAAGGCGCCGGGCACGACGATCGAGGTCTCGATGCCGAAGCGCACCAGCTCGTAAGACAGGGTCACGGCTAGCGAGTCCATCGCCGCCTTGGCGGCCGCATAAGGCCCCAGGAAAGGCGGGAAGCCGCCGCGCACCGTGGTGCTGCTCACCCACACCAGCAGGCCGGACCCGCGGCTGCGCATCGCGGGCAGGGCGGCGCGGTTGACGCGCTGGGTGCCCAGCAGGTTGGTGTCCAGCACCTGCACGATCTCCTCCGGCGTGAAGGCCTCGGTGGGGCCCATGGCCAGGTGGCCGGCGTTGTGCACCACGATGTCCAGCCGGCCCTGCTCGGCCAGCACGCGGGCGATGGCGGCGTCGGCCGAGGCTTGCGACGAGACGTCGAGTTCCAGCGCATGCAGGGCGCCGCTCTGCTCGGCGCCGAAGCGGCGCAGTCCTTCGGCCTGGGCGGCGTTGCGGCCGTCGACGTCGCGCATGCTGGCGTAGACGGTGTGGCCGTCGGCGGCGAGGGCGCGGGCGCTCAGGTGGCCGATGCCGGTGGAGGCGCCGGTGACGAGGATGACGGAGGGCATGGGGATGTCCTCGTTCACACCAGCCCGCCGTTGGCGCGCAGCGTCTGCCCGTTGATCCAGCCGGCCGCCGGGCTGGCCAGGAAGGCGACGGCCTGCGCGATGTCCTCCGGCGTGCCCAAGCGCTCCAGCGGCGCCGCCTTGGCCAGGCGCTCGACCGCTTCCGGGCTCTTGCCGTCCAGGAACAGCGCGGTGGCGGTGGGCCCGGGCGCCACCGCATTGACGGTGATGCGGCGGCCGCGCAGCTCCTTGGCCATGATGTGGGTGAAGGTCTCGATCGCGCTCTTGGTCGCGGCGTACACCGCGTAGCCGGGCAGAGCCAGGCCGATCACGCTGCTGGACAGGTTGACGATGCGCCCGCCCGGCTGCAGCCGCCGCGCCGCCTCCCGCAGGGTGTTGAAGCTGCCCTTGACGTTGATGGCGAACAGGCGGTCAAAGGTGGCGTCGTCGGTGTCGGCCAGGTGCGGCAGCGCGCCCGGCATCACGCCCGCGTTGTTGACCAGCACGTCGATGCGGTCCCAGGCCTGCTGCGCCCGGTCGAACAGCGCGCGCGCCGCGGCCGGGTCGGCCACGTCGGCCTGCACGGCGATGGCCCGGCCGCCGTTCTTCTCGATGTCGGCGACCACGGCCGCGGCGTCGTCGGCGCGGCCGGCATAGTTGACGACCACGGCGTAGCCGTCGGCGGCGAGGCGGCGGGCGATGGCGGCGCCGATGCCGCGCGACGCGCCGGTGACGATGGCGACCTGGGTGGGGGTGGGTGTCATGCGGGAACTCCTTGCGAATCGAATGGCGATGGGCCCATTCTTCGGTGGATGGCCGCGCGGATAAATGGCCTAGGATTGCCATCACCGTCCAAGCGGCGCCAACAATCCAGACCCGAAGAACCCAGGCACGTGGACCGACTCACCGCCATGCGGGTGCTCATCCGCGTCGTCGAACTGGGCAGCTTCACCAAGGCCGCCGACGACCTGCAGCTGCCGCGCGCCACCGTCACCCATGCCGTGCAGCAGCTGGAGCAGCGCCTGGGCACGCGCCTGCTGCATCGCACGACCCGGCATGTCGGTGCCACCCCGGACGGCGAGGCCTATTACCAGCGCTGCGTGCGCCTGCTGGCCGACCTGGAGGAGGCGGAGTCGGCCTTCGGCGGCGAGGCGGCCCAGCCGCGCGGCAAGCTGCGCGTGGACCTGCAGGGCACGCTGGCCCGGCATTTCGTGCTGCCGGTGATCGGCGACTTCTTCGAGCGCCATCCGCTGGTCGAGCTGGAGATCGGCATGGGCGACCGGCTGGTCGACCTGGTGCGCGAGGGGGTGGACTGCGTGCTGCGCGCGGGCGAGCTGGCCGACTCCAGCATGGTGGCCCGGCGGGTGGCGCTGCTGCAGCAGGTGACCTGCGCCAGCGGCGAGTACCTGCGCCGGCATGGGGTGCCGGAAACGCTGGACGACCTGCGCCGGCACCAGGCAGTCAACTTCTTGTCCACGCGCACCGGCAAGGTCATGCCCTTCGAGTTCCTGGAGGGCGGCACCGAGCGCCGGGTGCAGCTGAAGGGGCCGGTGTCGGTGAGCGATGCCGAAGCCTATGTGGCCTGCAGCGCCGCGCACCTGGGGCTGATCCAGCTACCGCGCTACCACGTGGCGGCCCGGCTGGACGAGGGCAGCCTGCGCGAGGTGCTGCCGGACATGCGCCCGGCGCCGCTGCCGGTGTCGGTGCTCTATGCGAACCAGCGCCAGCTGGCACCCCGGGTGCGGGTGTTCGTGGACTGGCTGGCGGAGGTGATGGGCAAGGCGCGCTAGTCCGCCGGGGGCCGGGTAGCCTGGTTCAACCACTGGGCTTCGCGCTCCGCCGCACGTTGTTCCGCCAGGGCGGCCAGCTCCTCGAAGAGCTTCTGGCATTGCGCTTCCTGGGCGCCGATCTGCGCGCCCAGGTGGGCGGCCTCGGGGCTGGCGCCCAGCTGTCCCCCGCCGACCTGGCTGGCGAAGGTGCCGCGCAGGTTGCCGAGCTGCGCCCGGGCACTCACCCATGCGTCGAAGGCGGCGGCAAGCCTGTCGTCCAGGTTCATCGGGTGGGCCCGCGCACAGGGCACGGTGTACTTGAGAATGGTTCTCGATTTGAACAGAGTATCCCTCTGGCTTCATAGGCTGGTCACAAAATCGCAACCTAAAGCAGCTTCTGCTTGTCCTACACGCATGCGCTCTCGTCCTACAGCGCCGTCGGCGTTCGCTGCCTAGATTGCCCTGCAACGGCATTCGTCGCCGTTGCAGTACAGGTCCCAGAGACGAGCCATGCACCAATCTCCCCAGAAAGAATTGCCCGGCCGGCGCGAGAAGTACGCTGAGTTCGACCCCGGTGATGCGCAGGCCGAGCGCCGCCTCTACCGCGGCATGCAGCCCAAGGCCCGCAAGTTCTCGCTGCGCGACGAGCCGCCGCAGCGCGAGGCCCGCGCCGGCGGCAAGTCCTCGCGCGGCTGATCCGCCAGGCGCCCGGTGCGCCCGGGCTTGCGATACTGCAGCGCATGCAGCTGCAGGACATCCTTTTTTCCCAAGGCTTCGGCACGCGGCGCGTCTGCGCCGGGCTGGTCCAGCAGGGCCGGGTCGAGGTCGGCGGCCAAGCGTGCACCGACGCCACGGCGCAGTTCGAGCCTGAAGGGCTGAGCTTCTCGGTGCAGGGGGTGCCCTGGACCTACCACCGCCTGGCCTACCTCATGCTCCACAAGCCGGCCGGCTTCGAGTGCTCGCAGCGCCCGTCGGCCCATCCCAGCATCTACACCCTGCTGCCGGCGCCGCTGCGCCAGCGGCCGAACAAGGGGAACGTGCCGGGCGTGCAGGCCATCGGCCGGCTGGACCAGGACACCACCGGACTGCTGCTGCTCACGGACGACGGCGCCTTCATGCACCGCATGGCCTCGCCGCGCCACCACGTGCCCAAGGTCTACGAAGTGGGGCTGCGCCACCCGGCGACCGCCGCCATGGCCGGCCGGCTGCTCGAAGGCGTGGTGCTGGACGACGGTCCCAAGCCGGTGCGCGCGGCGGCTTGCGAGGTGGTGGCCGAGCGCCGCCTCCACCTGACGCTCACCCAGGGCAAGTACCACCAGGTCAAGCGCATGGTCGCGGCCGTGGGCAACCGGGTCGAGACGCTGCACCGCTCGCGCATCGGCGCCCTGGCGCTGCCGGACGACCTGGCGCCGGGGGCCTGGCGCTGGCTCACGCCGCAGGACCTGGCGGCGCTGCAGCCGGACTGAAGGAAGATGGGGTCAGGGAAGGTCGGCCAGGAAGCGGACGATGTGCCCGGTCGTGGCCTGGGCCTGGTCCTTGTGCGGCGAATGGCCACAGGCCGGCAGCTGGACCTTCTCGAAGGGCCCTTGCGTCGGCGCGATCTCGTCGATCTGCCGCAGCGTTCCATAGGGATCGTCCAGGCCTTGCAGGGCCAGCACCGGCGCGGCGATGCGCCGGCACTCGGCTCGGATGTCGAAGGCCCGGAAGCGCGGGTCCAGCCAGATGTCGTTCCATTGCCAGAACGCGTTGTCCACGTCGGCATGGAACCGGGACAGCCGCTCGCGCAGCCCGCCCGACTCGAAGGCTTCACGCGCCTGCTCGATCGAGCGCACGGAAATGTCTTCCACGATCACATGCGGCGCCATCACCACGCAGGCGCTCACCGGGAAGTGGCTGGCGTGCAGCAGGGCGATGCTGCCGCCGTCCGAATGGCCCAGCAGGACCGGATCTTCCACGTCCAGCTCGTCCAGCAGCGCCGGCAGCACCTCCAGCGCCTCGCGGTGCAGGTAGTCCGGTTGCAGGCGGCCGGTACCGCGCACGTCGGGCACCGGGTCGGAGCCGCCGTAGCCGCGGCGCGAGTAGACGATGCCTTCGCGGCCGCAGGCCTGGCACAGCCGCGCCGGCCAGTCGCGCCACATGGCCACCGAGCCCAGGCCCTCATGCAGGAAAACCAGGGGCGCCCGCGGTCGGCCGGAGCCCGCCTTCAGGCGTTGTACCTCGATTTCCACGCCGCCGACGTCGATCCGTTCCATCGCAGGGATGTTACGTGATGGCTCAGGCGGCCGGGTACACTCTCGCGCCGCCGCCCTGAGGTTTGCCGTGACCCGTTTTCTGCGTTCAATCGCCCTCGCGCTGGGACTCGGGGCCGTGCTGG
This sequence comes from Ramlibacter tataouinensis TTB310, assembly GCF_000215705.1. NCBI lineage: Bacteria > Pseudomonadati > Pseudomonadota > Betaproteobacteria > Burkholderiales > Comamonadaceae > Ramlibacter > Ramlibacter tataouinensis. The sequence continues at coordinate 1,504,181 of NC_015677.1, forward strand.
CCGCCGCCGCCCAGCCCGCCCCCCCGGCCGCGCCCCTGGCGCTGCCTGCCGCCTCGTCCACCGCGCCCATCGCGCCGCCTGCCGCATCGCCGGCGGCGCCCATCTTCGTGCTCAATTCGCTGGATGCCAGCGTCAGCGTGATCGACCCGGTGAGCTGGGCCGAGGTCAAGCGCCTGCCCACCGGCAAGGAGCCGCACCACCTGTACCTGACGCCGGACGAGAAGTCGGTGATCGTGGCCAACGCGGGGGCCGATTCGCTGACCTTCATCGATCCCCGGACCGCCGAGGTGCAGCGCACCGTGCGCGGCGTGATGGACCCCTACCACCTGCGCTTCTCGCCGGACATGAAGTGGTTCGTCACCGCGGCCAACCGGCTCAACCATGTCGACGTCTACCGCTGGGACGGCAGCAACATGCAGCTGGCCAAGCGCATCCCCACCGGCCGCACCCCCAGCCACATGTGGATCGACAGCCGCAGCACCACGGCCTACGTGTCCATGCAGGACAGCGACGAGCTGGTGGCCATCGACCTGGCGACCCAGACCCTGAAGTGGCGGGTGGCCACGGGCTCGCTGCCGGCCGACGTGTACGGCACGCCGGACGATCGCCGGCTGCTGGTGGGCATGACCGGCGGCGACACGGTCGAGGTATGGGACGTGAGCGGGAACTCGCCCCGGCTGGAGCGCAAGGTCAAGACAGGCGCCGGCGCGCACGCGTTCCGGGCGGCCGGCGACAGGCGCCACGTCTTCGTCAGCAACCGCGTGGCCAACACCATCGCCAAGATCGACCTGGAGAGCATGGCCGTGGTCGACAGCTATGCGGCGCCGGGCGGCCCGGACTGCATCGAGGTGATGGCCGGCGGCAAGCTGCTGCTGGTCACCTCGCGCTGGGCCAAGCGGCTGACCGTGATCGACACCGAGACCAAGGCGGTGGTGCGCCAGGTGCCCGTGGGCAAGTCGCCGCACGGCGTGTGGACGCTGGACCACGCGCCGCGCTGAAGGGGGCGGATCCATGCGCGCCTGGCTCGCCCTTGCCCTGGTGGCCGTCTGCGGGCTGCCGGCGCGGGCGGCCGCGCCGGGCGGCTGCGGCAAGCCGCTGTACCTGACCTTCGACACCGGCCACATGGAGGTCGCGCCGCTGGTCGCCGATGTCCTGGCGCGCCAGCAGGTGAAGGCCACCTTCTTCGTGGCCAACGAGCGCACCAAGGAGGGCGACGGCAGCCTGGGCGCGCACTGGGCGCCGTGGTGGAAGGCGCGCGCGGCCGAGGGCCACGAGTTCGCCTCCCACACCTGGGACCATGCCTACTGGCGCGCCGACCTGCCGGGCGTGGAGCCGCGCTTTCGCGTCCGCCCCTCGGCCGGCGCCTTCGCCGGGCGCGAGTTCACCTGGGACGCGGCCCAGTACTGCGAACAGATCGCCCACGCGGCCGAGCGCATCGCCGACCACACGGGCAAGAAGGCGCTGCCGCTGTTCCGCGCCCCGGGCGGCAAGACCTCGCCGCGGCTGCTGGCCGCGGCGCGCAACTGCGGCTGGGCCCACGTGGGCTGGTCGCCGGCCGGCTTCCTGGGCGACGAGCTGCCCAGCGAGAAGTTCAGCAACCAGGCGCTGCTGCGCCAGGCGCTGAAGGACATCCGCACCGGCGACATCCTGCTGGCGCATCTGGGCATCTGGTCGCGCAAGGATCCCTGGGCGCCGGCCGTGCTGGAGCCGTTGATCACGGGGCTGAAGCAGCGGGGCTTTTGCTTCCGCACCCTGCGCGACCATCCCGATTACGCCGGCTGGATCGCCGGGCGGGGCCGTTGACGCCATGGGCTGGATCGAGGACCGTTTTTCGGCCGCCCAGCAATGGCTGTTCGAGGCCGCCGTGCAGCCGCTGCTGTTCGCGCTGGGGCTGGGCCAGCTGCTGGAGGACGGCTATGCCGCCACGGGCTGGCTGCTGGTGGGCCTGCTGCAGATCGCGGTCATGCTGGCGGTCTTCGCGCCGCTGCAGCGCTGGCGGCCGGTCGAGGCGGTGACCGACCGCGCGGCGATCCGCACCGATATCGTCTACACCCTGGTGCACCGCCTGGGCCTGTTCCGGCTGGCGCTGTTCTTCAGCGTGGAGCCGCTGTTCGACGCGCTGTTCGGCGCCACGCGCGCGGCCGGCTGGGGCACCTGGCACCTGGACCAGCTCTGGCCCGGCGTCACCGACCTGGCCTGGGTCAGCTTCGCCATCTACCTGGTGGTGTTCGACTTCGCCGACTACTGGATCCACCGCGGCCAGCACGGCCTGCGCTGGTGGTGGAGCCTGCATGCGCTGCACCATTCGCAGCGGCAGATGACCCTGTGGAGCGACAACCGCAACCACCTGCTGGACGACCTGCTGCGCGACAGCCTGCTGGTGCTGCTGGGCCAGATGATCGGCGTGGCGCCGGGGCAGTTCGTGGCCATCGTGGCCATCACCCAGCTCAGCGAGAGCCTGCACCATGCCAACCTGCGGCTGTGGTTCGGACGGGTGGGCGAGCGGCTGTGGGTCAGCCCGCGCTTCCACCGCCGACACCACAGCATCGGCATCGGTCACGAGAAGCACGGTCGGGGCACGCTGGGCGGCTGCAATTTCAGCGTGCTGCTGCCCTGGTGGGACCTGCTGTTTCGCACCGCCAATTTCGAGCTGCGCTACGATCCCACCGGCGTGCGCGACCAGGTCGAGCGTGGGCGCGATTACGGCCGGGGCTTTTGGTCGCAGCAGTGGCTGGGCCTCAAGCGCCTGGTCGGCCGGGCCTGAGATACTCGGGGCCATGTCCCCGCCCGCCATCCCCGCATTCGGCCTCATCATCGTCGGCGACGAGATCCTCTCGGGCAAGCGCGCCGACAAGCACATGCCCAAGCTGATCGAGCTGCTGGCCGCGCGCGGACTGCAACTGGCCTGGGCCGAGTACGTGGGCGACTCGCCCGAGCGCATCACCGCCACGCTGCAGCGCGCGTTCGCCGGCGGCGACGTGGTGTTCTCCTGCGGCGGCATAGGCGCCACGCCGGACGACCACACCCGCCAGTGCGCGGCGCGTGCGCTGGGCGTCGAGCTGGCGCTGCATCCCGAGGCCGAGGCCCTGATCCGCGAGCGCATGCAGGACGTGGCCCGGGAGCAGGGCGTGCCTTACGAGCCGGACCGCCCCGACAACATCCACCGCCTGAACATGGGCGTGTTCCCCCGGGACGCGGCCATCATCCCCAACCCGTACAACAAGATCCCGGGCTTTGGCGTGCGCAACGTGCACTTCGTCCCCGGCTTTCCGGTGATGGCCTGGCCGATGATGGAGTGGGTGCTGGACCGGCACTACCGCCACCTGTTCCGCCAGCGGGCCTACCTGGAGAAGTCCGTCATCGTGTTCGGCGCCATGGAGGCGACGCTCACCCCGCTGATGGAGCAGATCGAGCGCGACCATCCGCGGGTCAAGGTGTTCAGCCTGCCCAGCGTGGACCATCCCACCTACGGCCGCCACATCGACCTGGGGGTCAAGGGCGAGCCGGCCGCCGTCGAGCCGGCTTACGGGCAGCTGCTGGCCGGCCTGCGCCAGCACGTCGTCCAGCTCGGCCCCGAGTTGGTGCGAGAATGACGCGCACCTTTCGGGTGCGCCAGAGATTTGGCACCGCCGTGGTGCGGTTGCCGTACCCCGCAGCCGGGCTGCCGTAAGAAATCTGCTCAACATCAGGGACAATGCCGCGCTTTGCGGGCGCGGTCATGCACCAGCTTTTGGCACAGAAACTGCATCCACGGCCCCGTCCCCATTGATCAACAACCATCGAAACCAGGAGAACCTGATGGCAGCCAAGACCGTCGCCGACGTGATGAAGATGGTGAAGGAGAACGAAGTCAAGTTCGTCGACTTCCGCTTCACCGACACGCGTGGCAAGGAGCAGCACGTGACCGTGCCCGTGTCCCACTTCGACGAAGACAAGTTCAGCTCCGGCCATGCCTTCGACGGCTCGTCCATCGCCGGCTGGAAGGGCATCGAAGCCTCCGACATGCTGCTGATGCCCGACCCGGACACCGCCAACGTGGACCCGTTCTTCGAGGAAACCACGCTGATCCTCTCCTGCGACGTGCTGGAGCCGGGCGACGGCAAGGCCTATGACCGCGACCCGCGCTCCATCGCCAAGCGCGCCGAGGCCTACCTGAAGGCCTCCGGCCTGGGCGACACCGCCTTCTTCGGTCCCGAGCCCGAGTTCTTCATCTTCGACGACGTGCGCTGGGGCGCCGACATGTCCGGCTCGTTCGTCGAGATCGACGAGTACGAGGCCTCCTGGAACACCGGCAAGAAGATCGACGGCGGCAACAAGGGCCACCGTCCCACCGTCAAGGGCGGCTACTTCCCGGTGCCGCCGGTCGACAGCACGCAGGACATGCGCGCCGAGATGTCGCTGATCCTGGAGCAGCTGGGCATCCCGGTCGAGGTGTTCCACCACGAGGTGGCGGGCGCCGGCCAGAACGAGATCGGCACCAGGTTCAACACGCTGGTCAAGCGCGCCGACTGGTCGCAGCTGCAGAAGTACGTGATCCAGAACGTGGCCAACGCCTACGGCAAGACCGCCACCTTCATGCCCAAGCCCCTGGTGGGCGACAACGGCTCGGGCATGCACGTGCACCAGTCCGTGTGGAAGGGCGGCAAGAACCTGTTCGCCGGCGACGGCTACGCCGGCCTGTCGGACTTCGCGCTGTACTACATCGGCGGCATCATCAAGCACGCCCGCGCGCTCAACGCCATCACCAACCCCGGCACCAACAGCTACAAGCGCCTGGTGCCCGGCTTCGAGGCGCCCGTGAAGCTGGCCTACTCGGCCCGCAACCGCTCGGCTTCCATCCGCATCCCCTACGTGGCCAACCCCAAGGGCCGCCGCATCGAGTGCCGCTTCCCGGACCCGCTGATGAACCCCTACCTGGGTTTCGCGGCCATGCTGATGGCCGGCCTGGACGGCGTGGAGAACAAGATCCACCCGGGCGAGGCCGCCACCAAGGACCTGTACCACCTGCCGCCGGAAGAGGACGCGAAGATCCCGACCGTCTGCCACAGCCTGGACCAGGCCCTGGACTACCTGGACAACGACCGCGCCTTCCTGACCAAGGGCGGGGTGTTCACCGACGCCATGATCGACGCCTACATCGAACTGAAGATGACCGAGGTCACGCGCTTCCGCATGACCACGCACCCGATCGAGTTCGACATGTACTACTCGCTGTAACGGAAAAAGGGCGACATGTGTTGCCCTTTTCCCTTTCGAATCATGGGCTTGCTTTGATTTCCTGAAGAGTTGCGCGATACTGCAGGGCCGTCCTGCGCCCTCCCGCGCAAGGAGCTCTCCCATGAAGTTCGCCATCCTGATCCCCCTGGCCGCGTTGCTCGCGGCCTCGCATGTGCATGCGCAGTCGCGCATCTGGCGCTGCGGCAATACCTACACCAACAGCGCCGCCGAGGCCCAGGCCCGGGGCTGCAAGCCCATGGAAGGCGGCAACGTCACGGTGGTGGAGGGCACGCGCGTCCACAACCCGGTACGCGTGGTCGCCCCGTCCAGCGCGCCGGCCGGTGGTGCGCCTTCGCAGCGCATCGACGCCGGCGACCAGCGCGCCCGTGACTCCGACGCCCGCCTCATCCTCGAGGCCGAGCTGAAGAAGGCCGAGGAGCGGCATGCCGAGCTGGTCAAGGAATACAACAACGGCGAGCCCGAGAAGCTGGGCCCCGAGACGCGCAACTACCAGAAGTACCTGGACCGCATCGCCGAGCTGAAGGCCGGCATCGCCCGCAGCGAGTCCGACATCGCCGGCCTCAGGCGCGAGCTGGGCCGCGCGGGCGGCCCGCCCTCGGCCTCCGCGGCCGTGGCCAAATGACGGCTTGAAGCCCGCCCCCCGCCCCAGCGTTCCGCCGCCCAGCCGCTACCAGTCGTTCGACCTGCTCGCCACTTTGGTGGCGGTGGTGGGGGCGAACGGCTCGGTGCTGTTCGCCAACGCGGCGCTGGAGGACGTGATGGGCACCTCGCGCCGCACCATCGAAGGCTCGCATTTCGCCGCCTGCTTCACCGAGCCGCACCTGCTGCGCAATGCGCTGGAAGGCGCCGGCAGCAACGCGTTTGCCGCGCTGCGCTACGACGCCTGGCTGGTGCGCCACAACGCCGAGCCCATGCCGGTGCACGTCATCGTCGCCCAGACCGACCAGCCGGGCGAGGTCGTGGTGGAGCTGCTGCCCCTGGAGCAGCAGGCGCGCCAGGAGCGCGAGGAGAGGCTGCTGGACCAGGCGCAGGCCAACAAGGAGTTGATCCGCAACCTGGCGCACGAGATCAAGAACCCGCTGGGCGGTATCCGCGGGGCGGCCCAGCTGCTGGAGATGGAGATCGAGGGCCGCGACCTGAAGGAGTACACCCGGGTCATCATCCACGAGGCCGACCGGCTGCAGACCCTGGTGGACCGCCTGCTCGCGCCGCACCGCCGGCCGCACCTGGTGGGCGACGTCAACATCCACGAGGTGTGCGAACGCGTGCGCTCGCTGGTCCTGGCCGAGTTTCCGCGCGGGCTGAAGGTGGTGCGCGAGTACGACACCTCCATCCCCGAGTTCCGCGGCGACCGCGAGCAGCTGATCCAGGCGGTGCTGAACATCGCGCACAACGCCTGCCAGGCCCTGACCGAGCGCATCGCGGCTGGCGACGCGCAGCTGGTGTTCCGCACGCGCGTGGCGCGCCAGGTCACCTTCGGCAAACAGCGCTACCGACTGGCACTGGAATTGCATGTCATCGACAACGGGCCCGGCGTGCCCCTGTCCATCAAGGACCGCATCTTCTACCCGCTGGTGTCGGGGCGGGAGGGCGGCTCCGGCCTGGGCCTCACGCTCGCGCAGACCTTCGTGCAGCAGCACCATGGCCTGATCGAGTGCGACAGCGTGCCGGGCCGGACGGATTTCAAGATACTGATTCCGTTGCCCTGAAACGCGTGAGATGACCTGAGGGGGACCACAGCCATGAAGCCGATCTGGATCGTTGACGATGACCAATCCATCCGCTTCGTGCTGGAGAAGGCGCTGCTGCGCGAGGAGCTGCCCACCCGCAGCTTCACCAACCCGCGCGAGGTGCTGCTGGCGCTGGACGCCGCCAACGACGAGGACGGCCCACAGATCCTGGTCAGCGACATCCGCATGCCCGGCGGCTCGGGCCTGGACCTGCTGTCCAAGGTCAAGGAGAAGCACCCGGGCCTGCCGGTCATCATCATGACCGCCTTCTCCGACCTGGACAGCGCGGTTTCCGCCTTCCAGGGCGGCGCCTTCGAGTACCTGCCCAAGCCGTTCGACCTGCCCAAGGCCATCGAGCTGATCCGCCGCGCGGTGGAGGAGAGCCAGCGCGAGGAGGTGGCCGAGGAGCGCATCACCGCCGCGCCCGAGATGCTGGGCCAGGCGCCGGCCATGCAGGACGTGTTCCGGGCCATCGGCCGGCTGTCGCAGAGCAACGTGACGGTCATGATCACCGGCGAGTCGGGCACCGGCAAGGAGCTGGTGGCGCGCGCCCTGCACAAGCACTCGCCGCGCGCCAGCGGCCCCTTCGTGGCCATCAACACGGCGGCCATCCCCAAGGACCTGCTGGAGTCGGAGCTGTTCGGCCACGAGCGCGGCGCCTTCACCGGCGCGCAGACCATGCGCCGCGGCCGCTTCGAGCAGGCCGAGGGCGGCACGCTGTTCCTGGACGAGATCGGCGACATGCCCTTCGACCTGCAGACGCGCCTGCTGCGCGTGCTGTCCGACGGGCACTTCTACCGCGTGGGCGGGCACAACGCCGTCAAGGCCAACGTGCGCGTGATCGCCGCCACGCACCAGGACCTGGAGCAGCGCGTCAAGGAAGGCGCCTTCCGCGAGGACCTGTTCCACCGGCTCAACGTGATCCGCCTGCGCCTGCCCGCGCTGCGCGAGCGCCGCGAGGACGTGCCCATGCTGGCGCGCCACTTCCTGCAGCAGTCGGCCAAGCAGCTGGGGGTGGAGCCCAAGCGCATCTCCGACGCCGCGCTGGCGCAGCTGGCGGGCTTCGGCTTTCCCGGCAACGTGCGCCAGCTGGAGAACATCTGCCACTGGCTGACCGTGATGGCGCCGGCCCAGCTGATCGAGCCCAAGGACCTGCCGCCGGAGGTGGCGGTGGCGCCGGGCGATGCGCCGGCGGCAGTGCGCACGGCCCCCATGCCCGAAGCCGCAGTGAAGCCGGCGGGCAGCGAGGCGCCTGCACTGGCGCCGGCAGCGGCTACCGCCGTTCCGGCCCCTGGTGCCTGGGAGGCCGGCCTGGAGGCCGAGGCCATGCAGCTGCTGGCCAGCGGCCGCCATGACGTCTGGGAAGAACTGAGCCGCCGCTTCGAGTCGCGCCTGATCCTCACCGCCTTGAGCAACACCCGCGGCCGGCGCATCGAGGCGGCGCAGAAGCTGGGCATAGGCCGCAACACCATCACCCGCAAGATCCAGGAGCTGGGGCTGGAATAGCCGCGGCCTGCGTTGTGGCGCTCACGTCCCGACGATGCCCCCGTCCACCTTCCGGATCACCACCGTGGACGACCGCGGCCGGCCTCCCGGCCGGTAGTCCGGCCAGTTCGAGAACTTCGCCGGCTCGGCCGGATCGCTGCGGTCGCTGGGCGTCTCGCCCGGATGCTGGATGTTGATGAACATCGTGCGGCCATCGGGGGTCATCGTCATGCCCGTGACTTCGGAATTCGTCGGGCCGGTGAGGAATCGCCGCACTTCGCCCGTGGCGACGTCGCAGGCCAGCATCTGGTTGTTCCCGATGCTGGCGAACTCGCCCTTGTACATCTGCGTGGCGTGGGCGTCGGTCTGGATCCACAGCATGCCGCGCGCGTCGAACGCCAGCCCGTCGGGGCAGGCGAACAGGTCGCCGCGGATGTTGCCCTTGGCGCCGGCGCGCGGCTGCGCCGGATCGCCGGCCAGCACCAGGTGGTCCCACCGGAAGCGGGCGGCGTCGAAGTCGCCGCCGTCCTCGCCACCCTCGCGCCAGCGGATGATGTGGCCGTGCGCGTTGTTGGCGCGCGGGTTGGCCGCGTCGGGCCCGGGCATGCCCTCCTTGCCGCGGTCGGCGTTGTTGGTCAGCGTGCAGTACACCGTGCCGTTCACCGGGTCGATGGCCAGCCACTCGGGCCGGTCCATCTTGGTGGCGCCGAGCAGGTCGCTGGCCTGGCGGGACTTGATCACGATCTCCCCCTGGTCGGCGAACCCGTTAGCGGCTGTGAGCGGCCCCTGCCCGTGCACCAGCGGCAGCCACTGGCCCACGCCGTCGGCGTCGAACCGGGCCACGTACAGCGTGCCGTGGTCGAGCAGTTCGCGATTGGCCTGGGCGGCCGTGAGCCCGTTGCCCGCCGGCCGGATGCGGTCGCGGCTGACGAACTTATAGATGTACTCGTTGCGCGCGTCCTCGCCGCTGTAGACGACCGCGCGGCCGTCGCGCGTGACGGCGACCCATGCGCCCTCGTGCGCGGCACGGCCGAGCGCGGTGCGCTTGACGGGCGTAGACGCCGGGTCCATGGGATCGACCTCGACCACCCAGCCGAAGCGGTTGGGTTCATTCGGGTTGCCCACGGCGTCGAAGCGCGGGTCGTGCTCGGCCCAGCGGAAGAACGCCGTGGCCGTGAGCCCCCACCGCCGCTGGTGGGCATCGAGGCTGGAGCCCGCGGCGAAGTAGTTGCGGAAGTTCTCCTCGCCGCTCAGGTAGGTGCCCCACGGCGTGATGCCGGCGGCGCAGTTGTTGAAGGTGCCGAGCACCGTGCGGCCCTGCGGGTCGGCGGCGGTGCGCATCAGCGGATGGCCGGCGGCGGGGCCGCCCAGGTTGAAGGGCGTGTTGGCGGTGATGCGACGGGCGAACCTGGAAGGCCGCACCATGCGCCATTCACCACCGGCCGCCTGTTCGACCTCGATCACCGCGATGCCGTGCGCGGCTTGCGACTTGCGCACCTTCTCCAGCGTCCAGGTCTTCAGGCCGTCGGCGTGCAGCAGGCCGTCGTCGACGTACTCGTGGTTCATCACCAGCAGGCCGCGCCGCGACCCGTCGAGGGGAAAGTAGTGCAGGCCGTCGTGATGCATGCCCATCTGCGCCGCCTGCTCATCCGCTGTGTTGCCCGCGTCTGGGCGCCAAACCGGCAGGTTGCCGGGCAATCCGACCGGCTCCCCCCAGGGGGCCAGCGCCGACGCGACGTAGCCCTTCGGCACGATGAGACGATCGCCGGCTCCGATGGGGACCGGCTCGAAGCCGGGCCTCAGCCGCGCCGCCGGCGTGCTCGCGCACCCGGCCAGCCACGGCGCGAACAGGGTCGAGGCGGCCGCGCCCGCGGACGCCTTCAGCACGACGCGCCGGCCGGGGTCGCGAAGCTCGCGGATGTGGGGTTGGGCGGACGGGTTGCTGTCCTCCATCTCCTCGTAGGACTTGGGCATGGTTTGCTGCTCTCCTCTTGCAAAGGACGCAAGGATGGCAGCAGCGGGCCGACCCGCGTGTTCGGATTTCCCGGGTCGCGCAGCCTGCGGATTCGTGCTTGGCGCCGCCCTAGCCGATGTCGACCGTCACTGGCGCATGGTCGCTCGGCTGCTTCCACTTGCGCGGCGTGCGGTCGATGGCGCAGGCCTTCACCAGCGGCCGCAGCGCCTCGCTCACCAGGATGTGGTCGATGCGCAGGCCGCGGTTCTTCTGGTAGCCCAGCATGCGGTAGTCCCACCAGCTGAAGCTCTTCTCGGGCTGCTCGAACAGGCGGAAGCTGTCGCACAGGCCTAGGGACAGCAGCCGGCCGAAATGCTCGCGCTCCTGCGTGGTGTGGTGGATGGTCTCGTGCAGGCCCTCGGGGTCGAAGGAGTCGCGGTCTTCCGGCGCGATGTTGAAGTCGCCCAGCAGCACCAGCCGCGGATGCCGGGCGAGCTCGTCGGCCATGTAGCGCTGCAGGCCGCCCAGCCAGTCCATCTTGTAGGTGAACTTGTCCGTGCCCGGCGCCTGGCCGTTGACGAAGTAGCCGTTGACGATGCGCAGCTCGCCGCCGGGTGCGTCCACGGTGGCGGCGATCACGCGCGAGTGCTCGTCCTCGAAGCCGGCGATGTTGCGGGCGACGTCGCGCACCGGCGCGCGGCTGAGGATGGCCACGCCGTTGTAGGTCTTCTGCCCGAACACGGCGCAATGCGGATAGCCGGCCTCGCGCACCGCGTCCAGCGGGAACTTGTCGTCGGTGAGCTTGAGCTCCTGCAGGCACAGCACGTCGACCGGGTTGGCGGCCAGCCAGTCCAGCACGTGCTGCAGGCGGGCGGTGAGGGAGTTGACGTTCCAGGTGCTGATTTTCACGGCACGGCCCGGTGGTAGGTCACGAAGTCGAAGGGCAGGCCGGCCGGCGACTGGTGGCGCTCGCGCGCGACCTCCAGCCAGGCGGGACCCAGGTCGGGTGCGTAGGCATCGCCGTCGTACTCGGCGCCGATCTCGGTGGCCTCCACCACCTGGGCGTGCGGCAGCGCCAAGCGGTACAGCTCGGCACCGCCGATGACCCAGGCCTGCCGCTGCCCCTCGCACAGCGCCAGCGCCTCCCGCAGCGAGCCCGCCCGCTGCGCGCCCTCGGCCTGCCATCCAGGCTGACGGGTGACCACGATGTTGCGCCGGCCGGGCAGGGGGCGGAACCTCGGCGGCAGCGAGTCCCAGGTCTTGCGGCCCATGATCACGGGGCAGCCCAGCGTCACCTGCTTGAAGTGCGCCAGGTCCTCGGGCAGGTGCCAGGGCAGGCCGCCGTGCCTGCCGATCACGCCGTTGGCCGCGCGGGCGAAGATCAGGCCCAGCTTCACGGCGTCACACCGCGACCGGCGCCTTGATCGCGCCGTGGCACTGGTAGTCCAGCACCTCGAAGTCCTCGTACGCGTAGTCGAAGATCGAGGGAGGCCGGCGCCTGATGTTCAGCACGGGGTAGGGGAAGGGCTGGCGCGAGAGCTGCAGCTCCACCTGCTCGTGGTGGTTGCTGTAGATGTGGCAGTCGCCGCCGGTCCAGATGAAGTCGCCCACGCCCAGGTCGCACTGCTGCGCCATCATGTGCGTGAGCAGGGCGTAGGACGCGATGTTGAACGGCACGCCCAGGAAGATGTCCGCGCTGCGCTGGTACAGCTGGCAGGACAGCCTGCCCGGAGCCGAAGGCGACTCACCGGGCGCGACGTAGAACTGGAAGAAGGCGTGGCAGGGCGCCAGCGCCATCCTGGGGATGTCGGCCACGTTCCAGGCGCTGACGATGATGCGGCGGGAATGGGGATTCGTCTTGATGGCGTGCACCGCCTGCGCGATCTGGTCGATGGTGCCGCCGGAAGGCGTGGGCCAGCTGCGCCATTGCACGCCGTACACCGGCCCCAGGTCGCCGTCCTCGCGCGCCCACTCGTCCCAAATGGTCACCCCGCGCTCGCGCAGCCGGTTGTTGTCGCTGGAGCCCTCCAGGAACCACAGCAGCTCGTGGATGATGGACTTCAGGTGCACCTTCTTGGTGGTCACCAGCGGGAAGCCCTCGTTCAGGTCGAAGCGCATCTGGTGGCCGAACACGCTGCGCGTACCGGTGCCGGTGCGGTCCTGCTTGGGCGTGCCATGCGTGTACACATGGCGCATGAAGTCTTCGTACTGCGAGCGGACGGGGCGGGGCGCGGACATGGGATGATTATCGCGGCGACTCCAGCACGCGAGCCGGGTTGAGGATGCCCTGCGGGTCCAGCGCCTGCTTGACCGCACGCATCAGCCCCAGCGCCACCGGCGACTTGTACTGGGGCAGGGTGCCGGCCTTGAGGCTGCCGATGCCGTGCTCGGCCGAGATGGAGCCGCCGAAGCGCCGCACCTGCTCGTACACCAGGGTGTTGACGCGGTGCTCCTGTTCGCGCAGGAAGGCCGCCGCGTCGCCCCCCTGCGGCGCCTGCACGTTGTAGTGCAGGTTGCCGTCGCCCAGGTGGCCGAAGTTGACCAGGCGCACACCCGCGATCTCGCGCGCCAGCAGCGCGTCGGTCTCGGCGCAGAAGTCGGGAATGCGCGAGATCGGCACCGAGATGTCGTGCTTGATGTTCAGGCCTTCCTCGGCCTGCGCCAGCGGGATGCTCTCGCGCACGTGCCACAGCGTCCGCGCCTGCGCGATGTTCTCGGCCACCACGGCGTCGGTGGCGCAGCCCTCTTCCAGGGCGGCTTCCAGCAGCGCCTCGAAGCCGGCGCGCGCATGCGCTTCCGACTCGTGGTCGGCGTTCTCCAGCAGCACGCCATAGGGGCTTTCCTCGACGAACGGCACACGCAGCTGCGGGAAGTGGCGCGCCACCAGGCTGAGCGCGAACTGCCCCATCACCTCGAAGCCGGTGAGGCCCGCGCCCAGGCGGCGGCGCGCCAGGCTCAGCAGCTGCACGGCCGCCTCCATGGACGGCACGGCGGCCCAGGCCGTCAAGGTGGCGGCCGGCTGGGGGAACAGCTTCAGGGTGGCGGCGGTGATGATGCCCAGCGTGCCCTCGCTGCCGATGAACAGGTCGCGCAGGTCGTAGCCGGTGTTGTCCTTGCGCAGGCCCGACAGGCCTTCCAGCACCTCGCCCCGGGCGGTCACGACCTCCAGGCCCAGGCACAGCTCGCGCGCGTTGCCGTAGCGCAGCACCTGGGTGCCGCCGGCGTTGGTGGCCAGGTTGCCGCCGATGCTGCAGCTGCCCTCGGCGGCCAGGCTGAGCGGAAAGAGCAGGCCCGCCTCGCGCGCCTTCTCCTGCACGGTCTGGAGCACGCAGCCGGCCTCCACCGTGATGGCCAGGTTGGCCGCGTCCAGCTCGCGCACCCGGGCCATGCGTTGCAGGCTCAGCACCACTTGCGTGCCGGAGGGGTCGGGGATGCCGCCCACGACCAGGCCGGTGTTGCCGCCCTGGGGCACGAGGGGGGTGCCGGCGGCGGCGCAGGCCTGGACCACGGCGGCGACCTCGGCGGTGGAGCCGGGCCGCACCACCGCCAGGGCCTTGCCGCGCGAGCGCTTGCGCCAGTCCAGTTCCCAGGCGCTGAGGTCGCCCTGGTTCAGCACGTTGTTGGCGCCGACGATGGCGGCCAGTTGATCGAGGAGACCGTTCATGTTGCTTTCCTTCCCCAGCCAAGGCGCGTGCGCACGTGCATCGCGCAGGCCGCGAACAGCACCAGGCACAGCGCGACCTGCGTGAGCGGCAGCCACGCCGGCGCCACGGGGTCGTTCCAGGCGCGCATCACGCCCTCGGCGAAATAGAGCCAGACCAGCAGGCTGACCCAGCGGTAGGTGTACATGCGGTGCCGCAGGAAACCGGCCAGCGGGAAGACGAGGGGCACGACCTTGAGCGCCCAGAGCGAGCCGCCCGGACGCAGCGGCGCCAGCACCAGCTCCCAGGCCAGCCCCAGGGCGATCAGCGCGACCAGGGTGGCGACGGCGACGGTGCGGATCCTGCGCAGCTCGGACGGCGCGTCGCGCGTGGCGGGCGCGGTGGAAGAGGTGTCATGCATGGCCGATGGCATCATAGCGGCCGATGAATGCCCGGCAACTGCTCGATGATCTCTCGCGCTTCCCGTGGCGGACGACGGCGCTGACCCTGGGCGAGCGCTTCCGCGAGGACCGCCTGGGCCTGACGGCCAGCAGCCTCACCTTCACCACCTCCATCGCGCTGGTGCCCTTCTTCACCGTGATGCTGGCGGTGTTCACCGTCTTCCCGGTGTTCAGCAAGCTGCAGGGCGCGCTGCAGACCTGGCTGGTGCAGAGCCTGGTGCCCGACACCATCGCCCGCCAGGTGCTGGGCTACATGACGCAGTTCGCGCGCCAAGCCAACCGGCTCGGCGCCGCCGGCCTGCTGGTCCTGCTGGTCACCGCCCTGGCGCTGGTGCTGACCATCGACCGCACGCTCAACGGCATCTGGCGCGTCAAGCGGCCGCGCCCGCTGGGCCAGCGCGTGCTGGTGTACTGGGCGGTGATCACGCTGGGGCCGCTGCTGCTGGCAGCCTCGCTCAGCCTCAGCTCCTACCTGCTGTCGGCCTCGCGCGGCCTGGTGAGGGGTGTGCCGGGCGGGGTGCGGCTGCTGCTGGACCTGGTGGAGTTCGCGCTGCTGTCCGGCGGCTTGGCGGCGCTGTACCGTTTCGTGCCGAACACGCCGGTGCGCTGGGCCCATGCGTGGGCCGGCGCGCTGTTCGCCACCGCCGGCATCGAGGTGGCGCGCCGCCTGCTCGCCTTGTACATCAAGGCGGTGCCCACCTATTCGGCGGTGTATGGCGCCTTCGCGACCGTGCCCATCCTGCTGGTGTGGATCTACGTGGCCTGGCTGGTGGTGCTGCTGGGCGCGGTGGTCGCCGCCTACCTGCCCAGCCTGTTGGCCGGCACGCGCCGGCGCGGCGGCGGCCATGGCTGGCAGTTCCAGCTGGCGCTGGAGGTGCTGCAGGCGCTGGAGCGGGCGCGGCCCTCGGTGCGCCGCGGCCTGAGCATGGGCCAGCTGTCCGCGCAGCTGCAGGTGGACGCACTGCAGCTGGAGCCGGTGCTGGAAATCCTGGTGACGCTGGACTGGACCGGCCGCCTCAACGAGGTGGACGACGAGGCCGACACGCGCTACGTGCTGCTGGCCGATCCGCGGTCCACGGCGCTGGAGCCGCTGATGCGGCACCTGCTGCTGCCGTCCACCGAAACGACCGCCGGGCTGTGGAAGAGCGGCCGGCTGTCGGCGCTCTACCTCAAGGACGTGCTATAGCCGCCCGGCTCAGATGCGGACCTGGCCGGTCCAGATGTCTCTGTACATCGCCCAGTCGCCCATGAAGCTGTAGAGCGGGCGCTTGAAGCTGGCCGGCTTGTTCTTCTCGAACATGAAGTGGCCGATCCAGGCGAATGCGTAGCCGCTGACCACGCCGGCCAGCAGCCACCAGGCGTTGCGCGTCACCACGGCCAGCGCCAGGAACAGCAGCGCCAGGCTGGAGCCGACGAAGTGCAGCCGGCGGCAGGTCAGGTCGCTGTGCTCGCTCAGGTAGAAGGGGTAGAACTCGGCGAAGCTGGTGAAGGACTTCGGGTCCACCGCCGTGCCGGGCGCCGTGGTCGTGTTCATGGTGTCGTCTCCTGCGTGCGCATGCACGGCCACGCCAGTTTAGGCGACGCTGAACGGTGCTTTCAAGAAGCCGCGAAAGCGCGCGCGGCCGCCGCGGGTGGGCGCCTCGGGCAGCCGGTAGCGCGGGAAGCGCTGCAGGAAGCGGCCGATGGCGATGCGGCCTTCCAGCCGCGCCAGGCTGAGCCCGGCGCACTGGTGGATGCCGAAGCCGAAAGCCAGGTGGCGATTACTCTCGCGGTCCAGCCGCAGCACGTCCGGCTGCCCGAACTGGGCCGGGTCCCGGTTGGCCGCACCTATGCACAGGGTCACCAGCGCGCCCTCGGGCAGCGCCACGCCGCCCACCTCGCAGGCACGCAGCGCCCGGCGGTTGCCCAGCTGGTTGGAGGACTCGAAGCGCAGGAACTCGTCCACCGCCAAGGTCAGGTCGGCTTCCAGCCCGCTGGGATGGTGGGCGGAGTGCTTGAGCCTGTGCAGCAGGCGCGCCTTCTCCCCGGGCCACTCCTGCAGCGCGACCAGGGCGTTGCCGATCAGGTTGGTGGTGGTTTCGTGGCCGGCATTGAGGATGAAGACGCAGTTCTGCAGCAGCTCGGCCTCGCTCAGCTGTTCGCCGGCCGCCTCCCCCTGGATCAGCCGCGTCAGCACGTCGTGCTCGGGGTCGCCCGGGTGGCGGCGCCGCTGCGCCACCAGCGTGCGCAGGTAGGCGGTGAAGTCCTGCACGCTGCGGTGGCCCAGCGCTTCCTGCTCGGGCGTGAGCCGGGGCTCCAGCGCGCCCAGGATGGCCAGGGACCAGTCGCGCAGCGGTCCGCGGTCCGCATGCGGCACGCCCAGCAGGTTGCCGATGATCTCCACCGGGATGGCCGACGCGAAGTCCTCGATCAGGTCGCCGCCGCCGCGCTGCGCGATGCGATCGAGCAGCCCATCGACCAGCGCGACCAGGCCTGGCTCCATCTCGGCGATGGCGCGCCGCGTGAGCGCGCCCATGATCAGCTTGCGCACCCGGGTGTGCAGGGGCGGGTCGTTGAACACCAGGCTGGTGGTGTGGTGCTCCAGCAGGGGCGAGCCCTCGCCGTACTTCGGGGTGAACTCCACCTTCTTGTCCGAGCTGAAGGTGGCCGCGTCGCGGTACACCGCCACCAGGTCGGCGTAGCGCGTGAGGAAGTACGAGCCGTCGGGCATGCGCCGCACCGGCTCGGTCTCGCGCAGCCGGGCATAGACCGGGTAAGGGTTGGCGTAGAAGTCCGCCGGCAGGGCGCGCAGGTCGAACCCGGCGGCGATCTCGGCCGCGCGTGCCGGGCTCATGGCCGGGGTGACGGGCGGCAGTGCGGGTGGGTTCGGCTCGGCAGCGGACATGCGGCATTCTTGCACCTCCGGGCCCCCGCCAGCGGCGGGGCGCCGCGCAAGATCGATACACTGGAGCAGGGACCCACGGGCGGGCCGCAAGGAGCAGGGACATGGGCAGGGCGGAGGTGGATCTTGGACGGCGTGCCGCAGCCGGTTCGCTGGCGCTGCTGGGCACCCTGGGCCTGGCGGCCTGCGGCGGCGGCGTGACCGTCGTCATTGGCGATGACGATCACCACGACGACGTCACGGTGTCCTTCAACTTCGTGGCCGGCTACGATGCGCGCGTCCTGCCCGAGGGCAACCACGTGTTCCGCAGCCAGGCCGACCTGAACCGCGTCTGGGCGGCCAGCCCGCCCTTTCCCGAAGGCGGGGCTTCGGGCAGCACGGCGCCGCTGTTCGATTTCGCCAACTTCACCTTGGTCGCCGTCGCGCTGGGCGTGGGCCTGCTGTGCGAAAGGCCGCGGCTGACGAGCGTGAGGGCTTCGGGCGGCACGCTCATCATCAGCTACCGCACCGGCCGCGATCCGACCCTGGCCTGCGTGAGCGAGGGCCTGCTGCAGTTCTTCCTGTCGGTGCCGTTCTGGCCCGGCGACATCCTGTTCAGGCGGCTGGACTAGGCACGGGTGCCCGCGCCAGGAACTCGCGCAGCGCCTGCAGCACGCCGTCCGGCGCCTCGGTCATGAGGCTGTGGCCGGCATCGAGCAGCACCGTGCGCGCGTCGCGGGCCCGTGCCTGCAGGGGCTGCGCGGCCCGGGCCGGGGTCATCGCATCCTGCCGGCCCAGCACGAACAGCACGGGGCAGCGCACCTGCTCCATCGCCGCCTCGCCGCCGCGCCATCCGTCGCAGGCCTGGAAGCCGGCGTGGAACAGGTTGGTGCGCGGGTTGCTGGCCAGCACCCGGCGCATCAGGGCCCGGGAGCCGCCATACAGCCAGGTGCCCGGCCCCAGGGCCGAGGGCGGTGGCGCCAGCATGGAATGCGAGAACACGTTGACCATGTGGATGGCCTGCTGCGGCTGGTGCAGCGAGGCCTCCAGCAGCGCCGGCGACACCTTCATCGGAAAGGCCGTGCCCACCAGGGCCAGGTGGCTCACGCGATCCGGCGCCCGCGCGGCCGCCTCCAAGGCGATCAGCGAGCCCAGGCTGTGGCCCACCAGGGCGGCTTGCTGGACGCCGGCCGCGTCCAGCAAGCCCAGCACGAAGGCGGCGGCTTCCTCCACGCTGCGCGGCGGCTCGCCGGCGCTGCGGCAGTGGCCCGGCAGGTCGGGCGCCAGCACGTTCCAGCCATGGTGGGCGAGGTAGCGCGTCTGCAGGATCCACACGCTGTGGTCGTTGAGCACCCCGTGCAGGAACACCGCCGTGGGCTTGGCCGCATCGAAGGGCCTGCCGCCGGTGTAGCAGTAGGTGCGCTGGCCGTTGACGACGAGTTCCATGGTCAGGCCCCGGTTTTTTCGGCCGCCTTGAGCGCGCGCTTCAGGTCGTCGATCAGGTCGTCCGGATCCTCCAGCCCGATCGACAGGCGGATCGTGCCCTGGGTGATGCCGGCGCCGGCCAGCGCCTCGTCCGACATGCGGAAATGCGTGGTGCTGGCCGGGTGGATCACCAGCGAGCGGCAGTCGCCCACGTTGGCCAGGTGGCTGAACACCTTGAGCGCCTCGACGAAGCGCTTGCCCTGCTCGCGGTCGCCCTTCATGTCGAAGCTGAACACCGAGCCGGCGCCGCGCGGCAGCAGCTTGCGGGCCAGCGCATGGCTGGGGTGCGACTCCAGCAGCGGATGGCCGACACGCGCCACGAAGGGATGGGCCGCCAGGAACTCCACCACCTTCCCGGTGTTGCGGATGTGGCGCTCCATGCGCAGCGGCAGCGTCTCTATGCCCTGCAGGATCAGCCAGGCGGTGTGCGGGCTCATGCTGGCGCCGAAGTCGCGCAGGCCCTCGCGGCGCGCCCGCAGCAGGAAGGCGCCGACGGTGGATTCCTCGCTGAACACCATCTGGTGGAAGCCCTCGTAGGGCGCCGTCAGCTCCCGGAACTTGCCGGCGGCCCGCGGCCCTTCCCAGTCGAAGCTGCCGCCGTCGACGACCACGCCTCCGATCACCGTGCCGTGGCCCGACAGGAACTTGGTGGCCGAGTGATAGACCAGGTCGGCGCCGTGCTCCAGGGGCCGCATCAGCCAGGGCGAGGTGAGCGTGGAGTCCACCAGCAGCGGCACGCCCGCGTCGTGGGCGATGGCGCTGACGGCGGGGATGTCCAGCACGTCCAGGCCCGGGTTGTCCACGGTCTCGCCGAACAGCAGCCGGGTGTTCGGCTGGATCGCGGCCCGCCAGCCCTCCATGTCGCCGGGCTTGACGAAAGTCGTGGTGATCCCGAAGCGGCGCAGCGTGTAGTGCAGCAGGTTGTGCGAACCGCCGTACAGGGCGGTGCTGGCCACGATGTGCGAGCCGGCGCCCATCAGCGTGGCGATGGCCAGGTGCAGCGCCGCCTGGCCGCTGGCGGTGGCGATGGCGCCTATGCCGCCCTCCAGCGCCGCCACGCGCTGCTCCAGCACGGCATTGGTCGGGTTGCTGATGCGGGAGTACACATGGCCCGAACGCTCGAGGTTGAACAGCGCGGCCGCATGGTCGCTGGACTCGAACACGAACGAGGTGCTCAGATGGATGGGCACGGCCCGCGCGCCGGTGGCGGGGTCGGGCGCGGCGCCGGCGTGCAGCGCGAGCGTGTCGAAGCCGGGATCGGAATAGCCGGGCATGGCGGGCCTTCTCTTCGATGGAAGTGCGCGGGATTGTGGGCTATATTCATCCGCACCGGCACCCGGGCTGGTCGAGGAGACACCATGAAAGTCAGCGACATCCTGCGCGTCAAAGGCAACACGCTCTACACCGTCGGCCCCGACGAGCCGCTGGGGCGGGCCGTGGAGGTGATGGCCGAGAAGGACATCGGCTCGCTGGTGGTCATGGAGCATGGCGACCTGGTGGGCATGCTCACCTTCCGCGAGGTCATCCTCTGCATCGTCAAGAACGGCGGCAGCGTCGGCAACACCCGGGTGCGCTCCGCCATGGACGACCACCCGCTGACCTGCACCTCCGAGACCGAGCTGGACGAGGTGCGCCGCATGATGCTGGAGCGGCATGCCCGCTACATGCCGGTGATGGACCGCCGCATGCTGATGGGCGTGATCAGCTTCTACGACGTCGCCAAGGCGGTGGTCGACAGCCAGAACTTCGAGAACCGCATGCTCAAGGCCTATATCCGCGACTGGCCCAGCAGCGAGGACGCGCAGCCGACGGCGCGGCTGTAGCCGATAATCCGCCGCCATGAGCGGCAACACCTTCGGACACCTCTTCGCCGTCACCAACTTCGGCGAGTCGCATGGCCCTGCCATCGGCTGCGTGATCGATGGTTGCCCGCCCGGCATGGCGCTGTCCGAGGCCGACATCCAGCCGGACCTGGACCGGCGCCGTCCCGGCACCAGCCGCCACGTCACGCAGCGCCAGGAAGCCGACCAGGTCGAGATCCTGTCGGGCGTGTACGAGGGCCGCACCACCGGCACGCCCATCTGCCTGCTCATCCGCAACACCGACCAGCGCAGCAAGGACTACGGCGACATCGCCCAGACCTTCCGCCCGGGGCACGCCGACTACGCCTACCTGCACAAGTACGGCCTGCGCGACCCGCGCGGCGGCGGCCGTTCCTCGGCGCGGCTCACCGCGCCCATGGTGGCGGCGGGCGCCGTGGCCAAGAAGTGGCTGGCGCAGAAGTTCGGCACGCGGTTCCGCGGCTGCATGCAGCAGATCGGCGAGGTCGAGATCCCGTTCGAGGGCTGGGACCACGTGCCGCGCAATCCGTTCTTCGCGCCGGTGGCCGACGTGTCGGCGCTGGAGAGCTACATGGATGCGCTGCGCAAGGCCGGCGATTCCTGCGGCGCGCGCCTGCGCGTCAGCGCCACCGGCATGCCGCTGGGCCTGGGCGAGCCGCTGTTCGACAAGCTGGACGCGGACATCGCCTGGGCCCTGATGGGCATCAACGCGGTCAAGGGCGTGGAGATCGGCGCCGGTTTCGCCAGCGTGGTCCAGCGCGGCAGCACGCACGGCGACTCGCTCACGCCGCAGGGCTTCAGGACCAACAATGCCGGCGGCGTGCTGGGCGGCATCAGCACCGGGCAGGACCTGGAAGTCTCCATCGCGATCAAGCCGACCAGCTCCATCATCAGCCCGCGCGAGACCATCAACCTGCAGGGCGAGGCCGCGGAGATCGTCACCAAGGGTCGCCACGATCCCTGCGTGGGCATCCGCGCCACGCCCATCGCCGAGGCCATGCTGGCCCTGGTGGTGATGGACCATGCGCTGCGCCACCGGGCGCAGAACGGCGACGTCGCCCCGCCGATGCAGCCGATCCAGGCTTCCTTCCTCTGACGCCGATGTCCGCAGCGCCGCCGGCCAGCCTGGGCCGGCAGATCGTCCCGTTCGCCGGCCTGTCGGCCAGCTACTTCGCCCACATCGGCTTCTTCAACCCCTACCTGCCGCTGTGGCTCAAGCACCTGGGCCTGCCCATCGTGGTGATCAGCCTGCTGGCCTCGGTGCAGTCCTTCACCCGCGTGTTCGCGCCCTACATCTGGGGCGCCCTGAGCGACCACACCGGCGAGCGCGTGCGGCTGCTGCGCTTTTCCGCCGGGGTGGCGCTGCTGGCGTCGGTCGGGCTGTGGTTCGACGGCGGCCCGGTCTGGATAGGCCTGGTGCTGCTGCTGCTGTTCACCCACACCAGCTCCATGATGTCGCTGACCGAGGCGGCGATGGCGCACCTGGTGGCGGGCGACTGGGGCCGCTATGGCCGCATCCGGCTGTGGGGATCGATGGGCTTCATGCTCACCGTGTTCCTGGCCGGCGCCTGGTTCGAGCGTTTCGGCATGGGCCACTTCCCGGGCTGGACCGCGCTGACGCTCGCAGCGGTGCTGGGCTGCACCTGGTGGCTGCCCGACGTGCGCGAGAAGCCGGCGCAGGCGCACGAGCGCGGCGAGCCGATCGCGCCGGTGCTGCGCCAGCCGGCGGTGCGCTGGTTCTTCGCCTCGCTGCTGTTCCACGTGATGGCGCACTTCGCCATCTACGGCTTCCTGTCGCTGTACCTGGATGCGCGCGGCTACAGCAAGGCCATGATCGGCGTGCTGTGGGCGGTGTCGGTGCTGGTGGAGATCCTGTGGTTCTTCTGGCAGGGACGCCTCATCGGCGCGCTGCCCATGACGCGCTGGCTGGTGGTGTGCGGCGCCGCCACCGCGCTGCGCATGGCGCTCACCGGCGGGGCGGCGGACTGGCTGCCGGCACTGTTCGCGGCGCAGGTGCTGCACGCGCTGACCTTCGCCACCCACCACACGGCCTGCATCGCCATGGTGACGCGGCATTTCCCGGGGCGGCTGCGGGGGCGGGGCCAGGCGCTGTTCACGGTGATCGGCTACGGCATCGGCGGCGTGACCGGGGTGCTGGCCGGCGGCGCGCTGGCCTCCCGCTTCGGCTTCGAGGCTATGTACGGCGCGGCCACGCTGCTGGGCCTGCTGGCCACCGCCTGCGCCTGGCGGATGGAACTGCTGGAGCAGCTGGAGCGTCCCGCCGGCCACGGTTGAGCCGCATACCCCGTTGGGCCTTGGGACTTGCCCGCACATGCGCGACACCCTGCTCGGCTCGGCCGTTGCAATGCTCCTGAAAACATAGCTGCAAAAGGATGCAGGTAGCGGGTTCCTCAAAGCTGAGAGTGCCCTGGCGGTAAGGACAGCTCGACGGCAGCCGTTGACCCACCGGCCCCAAGAGCATGAGTTTGTCGCTACCCTAGGAGCCAACTCCTTGCATCATGCGATCCGAGCTCACCGATCCGGCGTTCCAACTGGACGACCGCCACTACCGGCAGATCGTCGACAGCGCGCTGGATTACGCCATCATCAGCTGCGACGAGCGCGGTCGCATCACCACCTGGAACGAGGGTGCCCGGCGCCTGCTTGGATGGACCGCGGCCGAAATGATGGGCCAGACCCTGCACCGCATCTTCACGCCGGAAGACGTGGCCGCGGGCGCCGTGGAGCGCGAGCTGTCCACCGCGATGCGCGAGCGCCATGCGCTGGACGAGCGCTGGCACCAGCGCAAGGGCGGCGAGCGCTTCTGGGCTTCGGGCGAGCTGATGCGCGTGCACGACGAGGAAGGCCGTCCCGCGGGGCTGGTCAAGATCCTGCGGGACCGCACCGAGCAGCGCCGGCACGAGGCCGAGCTCCAGCGCTTCAACGAGACCCTGCGGGCCGGGGAGCAGCGGCTGCAGCTGGCGCTGGACGCCGGGGGACTGGGCGTGTGGCAGGCCGACCTGGCCAGCGGCGAGGTCACCTGGTGGCCGGGCATGTACCTGGTGCACGGCATGTCGCCCGGCGCGGCCCCCGTGCCGGCGCCGCGCTACTACGACGAACTGGTCCATCCCGACGACCGCGCGCGCGTGGTGGAGGCCATCCAGGAGGGGCTGCGCGGGAGCACCGGGCACCGCGTCGAGTACCGGGTGCTCTGGCCGGACGGCAGCGTGCACTGGCTGGAGGGGCGGGGCCACGTGCTGCCCGACGCCAGCGGCGCGGCGGCCTTGATGTCGGGGGTGTGCATGGACGTCACCCGGCGCAAGAACGCCGAGAACGACCTGAAGTTCCTGGCGCAGGCGAGCGAGGAGCTGGCCGACGTGACCGATTTCCAGAGCACGCTGGACAAGATCGCACGGCTGGCCGTCCCGGGCTTTGCCGACTGGTGCGCGGTCGACATGCTGGCGGACGACGGCAGCCTGCAGCGCGTGGCCGTGGCCCATGTGGACCCGGCCAAGGTGGAGCTGGCGCACGAGCTGCACCGGCGCCTGCCCGCGGACCCGCAGGCCGCCACCGGTCCCTGGAGCGTGGTGCGCGAAGGCCGGGTGGCCTACGTGCCCGAGATCAGCGACGAGATGCTGCTGGCCCGCATCGGCGACCCGCAGCTGCTGGCCGCGATACGCGCGCTGGGCCTGCGCTCGTACATCGGCGTGCCGCTGTCGGCGCACGGCCACACGCTGGGCGTGCTCACGTTCGTGACGGCCGAGTCGCGGCGCCGCTATACCGAGGATGACCTGGCACTGGCCCAGGACCTGGCGCGCCGGGCCGCGGTGGCGATCGAGAACGCCAAGCTGCTGCGCGCACTGCGCAACTCCGACCGGGCCAAGGACGTGTTCCTGGCCACCCTGGCGCACGAGCTGCGCAACCCGCTGGCGCCGATCTGGAACGGGCTGTCCATCATCAAGCGCGTGCCCGGCGATGCCCACCGGGTGGAGCAGGTGACCGGCATCATCGAGCGCCAGGTCGGCCAGCTGTCGCGCCTGGTGGACGACCTGCTGGACGTCTCGCGCATCAGCACCGGCAAGATCGAGCTGAAGAAGGAGCCCACCAGCCTGGTGCAGGTGCTGACGACTGCGGTGGAGATCAGCCGGCCCCACATCGAGGCGGCCCATCACCGGCTGACGCTGACATTCACCGACGAGCCCACCGACGTCTACGCCGATCCGGCGCGCATGGCCCAGGTGTTCTCCAACCTGCTGAACAACGCGGCCAAGTACACGCGGCGCGGCGGCCGCATCGACGTGGCGGTGGAGGCCCAGCCCTCGCAGTTGGTGGTGCGGGTGCGCGACAACGGCACTGGCATCGCGCCCGAGATGCAGGGCAAGGTCTTCGGCCTGTTCGCCCAGGCCACGCACCAGACCGAGCGGCGCCAGGGCGGGCTGGGCATCGGGCTGTCGCTGGTGGAAGGCCTGGTGCGCCTGCACGGCGGCAGGGTCGAGGTGCGCAGCGAGGGGCTGGACCGCGGCAGCGAGTTCGCCGTCTACCTGCCGCGGCTCGGGCGCGAGCAGGCCAGGACCGCCGCGGCGCCGGCCCAGCCGGCGCCGCCGCCCGGCGGGGGCAATCGCCGCGTGCTGGTGGTGGAGGACAACGTGGACTCCGCGACCACGGTGGCCGAGCTGCTGTCCATGTCGGGCAACGAGGTGGCCGTGGTGCACGATGGCATGACGGCGGTCGAGCGTACCGCCGCCTTCCGGCCCGACGTGGTGCTGCTGGACATCGGCCTGCCGGATATCAACGGCTACGAGGCGGCGCGCCGCATCCGCAAGCTCGAAGGCGTGCGCCAACCCATGCTGATCGCGCTGACCGGCTGGGGCCAGCCGCAGGACAAGGAGCTGGCGGCCCAGGCCGGATTCGACCACCACTGGACCAAGCCGGTTGACCCTGCGCGCCTGCAGGAGCTGGCTTCGCGTTAAGGTGCCGCCATGCTGCGCAGCCTCAAGGACCTGTTCGACTCCATCGTCTCGCCGTCCGCCAGCGCGGCGCAGGCCGAGCATTCCATCCAGCTGGCCACGGCCGTGCTGCTGGTCGAGGTGATGCGGGCCGACCCGCAGCTGGGCGCGCCCGAACGGGCCACCGTGGTCGGCGCGCTGCGGCGCACCTTCCCGCTGGCCGATGACGAGCTGGAGCGGCTGGTCGAGCTGGCGCACCAGGCCTCGCGCACGTCTTCGGACTTCCACCAGTTCACCTCGGTGGTGAACCAGCACTTCGGCACCGAGCAGAAGGTGCGCATCGTGGAGTACATGTGGCAGGTCGCCTATGCGGACGGCCACCTGGATGCGCATGAAAACCACCTGATCTCGCGGGTGGCCGAGCTGCTGCACGTCACGCACGGCCAGTACATCGCGGCCAAGCTGCGCGCCAAGGAGGCGGCGCCCGGCCCGGCCGCCTGATCCGCTGTAGGCCCGCTCCCACGCAGGCGTCTCGAAAAGGTTGACAGGGTGCCGCCCGCGCGCTGGCGATAGTGGGGGTTTGCGACGAAAGGAGCCCCCCATGAGCGACAAACCCAGCGCCCGCGAGGAAGGGCGCGGACCCGGCACGGAAGCCGCCGCCGAGCACCAGCGCGAGCTGCAGCGCGAACAGGACCGCAAGGACGAGGCCAAGGCCCAGGCCAAGGGCCAGGAAGGCGGCGAGCAGAAGCAATCCAAGGCCATGCAGGCCGGGCCGCGGCCGCAGCCGGAGGACATGCCGGCCCAGCACCTGCCCAAGCCCGGCCTGGAGGCCGACATGGAGCTCAAGCCGCGCTTCTACGCCCCCGACTACCGCGGCAGCGGCAAGCTCAAGGGCATGGTGGCCCTGGTGACCGGTGGCGATTCGGGCATCGGCCGCGCCGTGGCCGTGCTGTACGCGCGCGAAGGCGCCGACGTGGCCATCGTCTACCTCAGCTCGCACGAGGACGCGCAGGAAACCAAGCGCCACGTCGAGAAGGAAGGCCGCCAGTGCCTGCTGATCCCCGGCGACGTGAAGGACTCGGCGTTCTGCAAGGAGGCGGTGGAAAAGACCGTGGCCGAGTTCGACCGGCTGGACATCCTGGTCAACAACGCCGCCTTCCAGGAGCACGCGGACTCCATCGAGGACATCACGGACGAGCGCCTCGAGGAGACCATGAAGACCAACATCTTCGGCTACTTCTACATGGCGCGCGCCGCGGTGCCCCACCTCAAGCAGGGCTCGTCCATCGTCAACTCCGGCTCGGTGGTGGGCCTGCGCGGCAGCGGCTCGCTGCTGGACTACTCGGCCACCAAGGGCGCCATCCACGCCTTCACCATGTCGCTGGCCTCCAGCCTCATCGACAAGGGCATCCGCGTCAATTGCGTGGCGCCGGGGCCGGTGTGGACGCCGCTCAACCCGGCCGACCAGACGGCGGAGAAGGTGGCGCAGTTCGGCAAGCAGAGCGACATGAAGCGGCCAGCCCAGCCCGAGGAGCTGTCGCCGGCCTACGTGTTCCTGGCCGCGCCGTCCTGCGCCAGCTACATCACGGGGATCGTGCTGCCCGTGACGGGATCGGTGGGCGCGACCTGAGGCCGACGCGGTGCCGGCCCCGGTGCTGGCCCGGTGCCGCAGCAGGGTCTTGGCCGCGCCGCTAGCATGGCCCCATGACCTCGCAGCTGAAGATCGATTTCGTCTCCGACGTGGCCTGCCCCTGGTGCGCCGTCGGCCTGGGTTCGCTGGAGCAGGCGCTGGCGCGCCTGGACGGCGAGGTGCGGGCCGAACTGCGCTTCCAGCCCTTCGAGCTCAATCCGCAGATGCCGCCGGGCGGGCAGGACGTCGCCGAGCACCTGACGCAGAAGTACGGTTCCACCCCCGCGCAGCAGGCCGCCCTTTGGTCGCAGCTGTGCCAGCGGGCGCAGGCGGCGGGCTTCGCCTTCCGCCCGGAGGGTCGCGGTCGGGTGTGGAACACCTTCGATGCCCACCGGCTGCTGCACTGGGCGGGCGAGCTGGACCCGGCGCGCCAGCACGCGCTCAAGCGCGTGCTGCTGGACGCCTATTTCGGGCAGGACCGCAACGTTGCCGACCCCGAGGTGCTGCTGGATGCCGTGGCGCGCGCCGGGCTGGACGTGGAGCGGGCCCGCGCCATCCTGGCGGGCGACGAGTTCGCCGACGAGGTGCGCGAGCGCGAGAGCCACTTCCTCTCGCTGGGCATCCACGCCGTGCCTTCGGTCATCGTCAACGACCGCCACCTGATCCAGGGTGGGCAGCCGCCCGAGGTGTTCGAGCAGGCGCTGCGGCAGATCGCGGCGGGCGCCGCCTGAGGGCCTGCCTGCGCCGCTCAGACGCTGTTGCGCCAGCGCTCGTTGACCGTCAGCCAGAAGTCGTGCAGCTGGCGCATCTTGCGCCGCAGCTCGTCGTAGTCGGTGGCCTTGCGCACGTAGCTGTTGGCGCCGTGGGTATAGCAGTCGGCGATGTCGCCCCGCTCGGTGGAGGAGGAATGCATGATCACCGGGAGCAGGGCGGTGCGCTCGTCGGCGCGGATGGCCTTGAGCACGTCCAGCCCGTGCAGGCGCACCAGCTTCATGTCCAGCAGCACCAGCCGGGGCTGCTGGCGCGGGTCCCGGCGGGCGTGGGGGCCGCGGGCGAACAGGTAGTCCAGCGCCTCGACGCCGTCGTTGGCGGTGACGATGTGGTCAGGGTCGCAGCACTCGCTGAGCGCCATGACGGTGAGTTCGAGGTGGTCGGGATTGTCATCCACCACGAGGATCGCGGCGTCGTTCATCGGGCTGGCACGGGGTAACGGAGGGCCATTTTGTCACGCACGCGGCGGATGGCAACAAGCCTATGGCTGACGTCCGCTGCCGTGTTGCAGCGCGAGTGATACGCAGTATTCAATCAAGGCGTCGGTCTCGATAGATTTATCGAACACCCGGTCGCTGCCCAGCGCCTCGCACTGCTGCCGCACCGGCGGGCTGGCCGTGGCCGTCAGCACCACCACCTTGCGCTGCGGCGGCCGCTGGCGCAGCGCCTCCAGCACCCGCAAACCGCTGCCGCCGGCTTCCAGGATGAGGTCGACGATGGCGACGTCCCAGTGATGCACCGGATTGGTGAGCCAGGCCAGGGCGGCCTGTTCGCTTCCCGCCACACCGGCGGTGGCGATGCCGGCCAGCTCGGCCAATGTCTCGACCAGGCTGTCCCGGATCGCCGGGCTGTCCTCGACCACGAATGCCGTCAGCGTCACACCCACCTCCTGCTCTGCCGATGGATGATGCACGCGACGAGCCCCGCTGCCAAGCCGGGCCGGCCCGGGCCGGGCCGGTCCGCCGGACGGGCTCACTCGTAGGCCGACATCGGCACGCAGCTGCAGAACAGGTTGCGGTCGCCCCAGACGTTGTCGACGCGCCCGACCGGTGGCCAGTACTTGGCGTGCCGGCGCTCGTCCAGCACCGCCGCGCCGGCATCGCGCGGGTAGGCGTGCGTCCAGTCGCTCTTGAGCAGGCTGGCCGCCGTGTGCGGCGCGTTCTTCAGCGGGTTGTCGTCCTGCGGCCACTCGCCCTTCTCGACGCGGCGGATCTCCTCGCGGATGGCGACCATCGCGGCGATGAAGCGGTCCAGCTCCTCCAGCGTCTCGCTCTCGGTCGGCTCCACCATCAGCGTGCCAGCCACCGGGAAGCTCAGCGTGGGCGCGTGGAAGCCGTAGTCGACCAGGCGCTTGGCCACGTCCTCGGCGGTCACGCCGCTGGTGTCCTTGAGCGGCCGCAGGTCCAGGATGCACTCGTGCGCCACGTGGCCGTTGCGGCTGGCGTACAGCGTGGGGTAGTGGTCCTTCAGGCGCGTGCTGATGTAGTTGGCCGACAGGATGGCCACCTCGGTGGCCTGGCGCAGGCCCTGGGCGCCCATCATGCGGCAGTACATCCAGCTGATCGGGAGCACGGCGGCGTTGCCCAGGGGGGCCGCCGACACCGCACCCACCTGGCCGGGAACCCCGCCGGTCGCATGGCCCGGCAGGAAGGGCACCAGGTCCTCCACCACGCACACCGGACCGACGCCCGGCCCGCCGCCGCCGTGCGGGATGCAGAAGGTCTTGTGCAGGTTGAGGTGGCTGACGTCGCCGCCGAACTCGCCCGGGGCGGCCACGCCCACCAGCGCGTTCATGTTGGCGCCGTCCACGTACACCCGGCCGCCGTAGCGGTGCACCAGGGCGCACAGCTCCTTGACCTGGGTCTCGAATACGCCGTGCGTGCTGGGGTAGGTGATCATCACCGCGGCCAGCTTGTCCGCGTGCTGCCGGCACTTGGCCTCGAGGTCGGCCAGGTCGACGTTGCCGCTGGCGTCGCAGGCGGTCACCACCACCTGCATGCCCACCATCTGCGCGCTGGCCGGGTTGGTGCCATGGGCGGAGGAGGGGATCAGGCACACGTCGCGGTGGGCCTGGCCGCGGCTGGCGTGCCAGGCCTGGATGGCCAGCAGGCCGGCGTACTCGCCCTGCGAGCCGGCATTGGGCTGCAGGCTGATGCCGGCATAGCCGGTGGCCTGGCACAGCCACTCGCGCAGCTGCCGGTCCAGTTCCGCGTAGCCTTGCAGCTGCTCGCGCGGCGCGAACGGATGGACGTGCGCGAACTCCGGCCAGGTGATGGGGATCATCTCGCTGGTCGCGTTCAGCTTCATGGTGCAGCTGCCCAGCGGGATCATGGTGCGGTCCAGCGCCAGGTCCTTGTCGGACAGGCTGCGGATGTAGCGCAGCATGCCGGTCTCGCTGTGGTGGGTGTTGAACACCGGGTGCGCGAGGAAGGCGCTGGTGCGGCGCAGGGCCGTAGGGATCGCGGGCTCGACGCCCTTCTCGAAGGGCGCGAAGTCCGGCAGCGCCTGCCCCGGCCTGGCGAAGACCTGCCAGAGCAGCCGGATGTCGTCGCGCGTGGTGGTCTCGTCCAGCGACACCATGATGTACTCGTCCCAGCCGACGCGCAGGTTGGCGTTCAGCGCGTGCCCCTTGGAGACGATCGCCTGCGTGGCCTCGCCGGTGTGCAGCGAGAGGGTGTCGAAGAACGCGCCGGCACGCGGCTTGTGCCCGAGCTGTTCCAGCCCCTTCGCCAGGATGGCGGTGTAGCTGGCGACGCGCTGCGCGATGCGCTTCAAGCCCTGGGGCCCGTGGTACACGGCATACATGCTCGCGACGACGGCGGGCAGCACCTGCGCCGTGCAGATGTTGGAGGTGGCCTTCTCGCGGCGGATGTGCTGCTCGCGCGTCTGCAGCGCGAGTCGGTAGGCGGGATTGCCGTGCGAATCGATGCTGACGCCCACCAGCCGGCCCGGCAGGGAGCGCTTGTACTCGTCGCGGCAGGCAAGATAGGCGGCGTGCGGGCCGCCGGCACCCATGGGCATGCCGAAGCGCTGCGTGGTCCCGCAAACGATGTCGGCGCCGAATTCGCCCGGCGGCACGATCAGCGTGAGGGCCAACAGGTCGGCGGCGACGATGAAGGCTGCCTGCTTCGCGTGGACCTTGTCGACGTCGGCGCGCAGGTCGTCGATGCGGCCGCTGGTGGAGGGGTACTGGGCCAGCACGGCGAAGTAGTCGCCGGCCAGCCGCTCGCTCCATTCCTCGTGCGAGTTCGCCAGCAGCACCTGGATGCCCAGCGGGGCCGCGCGGGTCTGGATCACCTCGATGGTCTGCGGGTGGCAGTCGCCGGCGACCACGAAGGTGTTGCTCCTGCTCTTGACGCTGCGCTTGGCCAGCGTCATGGCCTCGGCCGCGGCGGTGGCCTCGTCCAGCATGGAGGCGTTGGCGATGGGCATGGCCGTCAGGTCGCACACCATGGTCTGGAAGTTGACCAGCGCCTCCATGCGGCCCTGGCTGATCTCGGCCTGGTAGGGCGTGTAGGCGGTGTACCAGGCCGGGTTCTCCAGGATGTTGCGCAGGATCACCGGCGGCGTGATGGTGCCGTGGTAGCCCTGGCCGATGAAGGACCTGGCCACCCGGTTCCTGGATGCGATCGCCCGCAGCTCGGCCAGCGCGCCGGCCTCGGTGGCGGGCGGCGGCAGCCTCATCTCGCTGGTGCGCGCGATGGAGCGCGGCACGATGCTCTCGATCAGCGCGCGGCGCGAGGCCTCGCCGATCACCGACAACATGTGCCGCTCGTCGGCCTCGGAGATGCCGATGTGGCGGGGGATGAATTCGGCGTTGTTCTCGAGCTCGCCCAGCGGGCGGGCGGATTGCATCAGCATGGGTCTCTTTCTGTCAGGAAGCGTTCTTCGCGAACTCGCCGTAGGCGGTCTCGTCCATCAGCGGCTCCAGCTCGGCCGGATTCGCCAGCTTGACCTTGAAGAACCAGCCCTGGCCCAGCGGGTCGCTGTTGGCCAGCGACGGGTCGGCACGCAGCGCCTCGTTCACCTCGGTCACCTCGCCGGTGACCGGCATGTAGACGTCGGCCGCGGCCTTGACGGACTCGACCACGCCGGCCACCTCGCCCTGGCCATAGCGGCGGCCGACTTCGGGCAGGTCGACGAAGACCACGTCGCCCAGCGCGTCCTGCGCGTGCACCGTGATGCCCACGGTGGCGGGGCCGCCGCCCTCCAGCTTGATCCATTCGTGCTCGGGCGTGTACTTGACGGTCATGGTTCTTCTCCAGGTGGTTGATGAGGGCTCAGCCGCGGTAGTAGCGGTTGGGGACGAAAGGCATGGCGCTCACCTCCATCGGCACGGGCTTGCCGCGCACCAGGGCGTTGACGCGCGTGCCGGGCGAGGCGAAGGCGGCCTCGACATAGGCCATGGCGATGGGTTTGCCGAGGGTGGGGCCGAGCAGGCCGCTGGTGACCTCGCCGACCTTGCGGCCGCCGGCGTCCTGCAGCTCGGTGTGCTCGCGCACCGGCACGCGTTCCAGCGCCACCAGGCCCACGCGCTTGCGCGCCACCGGCACGCTGCCGTCCAGTTGACCAAGGATGCGCGACGCGCCGGGGAAGCCGCCGGCACGGGCGCCACCGCTGCGGCGCACCTTCTGCAGGGCCCAGTTCAGCCCGGCCTCGACCGGCGTGGTGCCGGTGTCGATGTCGTTGCCGTAGAGGCACAGGCCGGCTTCCAGGCGCAGCGAGTTGCGGGCGCCCAGGCCGATGGGCTGGACCTCGGGCTGGGCCAGCAGCGCGCGTGCCAGCGCCTGCGCCTGCGATTCGTGCACCGAGATCTCGAAGCCGTCCTCGCCGGTGTAGCCGCTGCGGGTGATGAACAGCTCGCCGCCGTCCCAGGCGAAGGCGCCGCCGGTCATGAACACCAGCTTGTCCACGCCCGGCACCAGCCGGCGCAGGGCATGGACCGCCTTCGGGCCCTGCAGGGCCAGCAGGCCGCGATCGGGCAGGGGGACGACCTGGCAGCGCGAACCGATCCGCTCCCGGATATGGGCGATGTCCCCCACCTTGCACGCGCCGTTGACGATCACGAAAAGGTCGTCGCCGCGGTTGACGAACATCAGGTCGTCGATGATCCCGCCTTCGTCGGTCAGCAGCAGGCCGTACCGCTGCTTGCCCGCCGGCAGGTCCACCACGTCCACCGGCACCAGCGTCTCGAACGCGGCGGCGGCGTCCGGGCCGGCCAGGCGCAGCTGCCCCATGTGGGAGACGTCGAACAGCCCGGCCGCATCGCGCGTGTGGTGGTGCTCGGCCATCAAGCCGGCCGGGTACTGCACCGGCATGGAGTAGCCGGCGAACGGCACCATGCGGGCGCCGAGCTCGAGGTGCAAGGCGTGCAGCGGGGTGCGCTGCAGAGGCGGGTCTTGGGTGGCTGCGGTCAAGCGGCTCTCCAGTGGCAAAGCTCCGGGCCATGGTACCGGGGAAGCACGGCCGTGCTTCCCCGCCATGGGTGAGCCCTGCTGTCCGCTTTACCTGAGAGATTCGCCCCGTGGCGTCACGGGGTTTGCTCCTTCGGTGGGCCGCCTGCATTGCAGCACGCTGCACGCGGCGGCCTCTCTCCAGCAAGGAAACGTCCCTTGCGGGACGTGCCGTCAGTCCTGGGTACCTGAGCGTTCGGCCACACCTTCAAATCATGGGCCTGCGCCTTCGGTGGCTCCCTCGGGGAGAGCGCTCTCCTGACGTGCCCGGGATTCTAGCCGGCCGGCCTTCAGCGCGCGTAGGCCAGGTCGCGCAGGCCCAGCGACAGCTGGGGCACGTAGGTGATCACCATCAGGCAGGCCAGCACCACCAGCACGAAGGGGATCAGCTGCGTCACGATGCGGTCCAGCGAGATGCGCGCCACCGTGCAGGCGGCGAACAGGTTGACGCCGAAGGGCGGTGTGATCATGCCCAGGGCCAGGTTGACCACCATGATCAGGCCGAAGTGCACCGGGTCGATGCCGAAGTGCTGGGCGACGGGTGCCAGGATGGGCGCCAGCACGATGATGGCCGCGCTGGTCTCGATGAACATGCCGATCACGAACAGGGCGGCGTTCACGCCCAGCAGGAACCAGAACGGCGTCTGCAGCACCTCCTTGAGCCACTGCCCGATCGCATCCGGCACCCCGGCGCGGGTGATCAGGAAGGCGAACAGCCCGGCGTTGGCGATGATGAACATGATCACCGCCGAGGAGATGACCGACTTGCGCAGGATGGCGTACAGGTCGCGCAGCCGGATCTCGCGGTAGATCACCATGCCCACGACCAGCGCATAGGCGACCGCGACGGCGGAGGCCTCGGTAGGCGTGAACACGCCGCCGTAGATGCCGCCCAGGATGATCACCGGCATCAGCAGGGCCCAGCTGGCCTGCAGGGTGGCGCGTCCGAACGACAGGCGGCCCTCGCCGTCGGTCTTGCCCCAGCCCTTCCACTTGCACCAGGCCCAGACGAACAGCATCAGCGCCAGGCCGATCAGCAGGCCGGGGCCGAAGCCGGCGATGAACAGCTCGCCGATGGACACCTCGGCGCTCACGCCGTACAGGATCATCGGGATGGACGGCGGGATGATCACGCCCAGTTCCGCCGAGGTGGCCTGCAGCGCCGCGGCCCAGGAGGTCGGGTAGCCGTGCTTGATCAGCGCCGGGATCAGGATGGCGCCGATGGCGAAGGTGGTGGCCACCGACGAACCCGACACCGCCGCGAAGATCATGCAGGTCAGCACGCAGGTCATGGGCAGGCCGCCCTGCACGCCGCCGACGATGCTCTTGGCGAACTCGACCAGCCGGCGCGAGATGCCGCCGGTCTCCATCAGGTTGCCGGCCAGGATGAAGAAGGGGATGGCGGCCAGCGGGAACTTGTTGATGGCGCCGAACATCTCCTTGACGGAGATCAGCATGTTGGCGTTGCTGGCCTGGATGCCCAGCACCGAGGCCAGGCCGATGGACACCGCCACCGAGATGGTGAGGGCGAAGCACAGCACCATGGTGCCGACCATGATGCTGGTCATTGCGCAGTCTCCAGTTCCAGGCGCTGGGGGTCCAGCAGGTTGCCGATGATGCCGATGGCCGAGAACACGGCGCCCACCGGCATGGCCAGGTAGGCCCAGAACATGGACACGTCCTCCAGGCCGATCATGCTTTGCACCTCCCCGCGCCTGGCGTAGTCCCAGCCCCACCAGAGCACCACCGCCATCAGCGCCAGGGCGGCGATGCACACCATCCAGTCGAGGAAGCGCCGCATGCCGGGCTTGCTCCAGCGGTACAGCACGTCCACGCTGACCATGGCGCCCTGGCGGAAGGCCATGGGGATGCCCAGGAACACCATCCAGATCAGCGAAAAGCGGATCAGGACCTCGGTCCACTCGGCCGGCTGCTCGAGCACGAAGCGCATGATGATCTGGAACACGCCCAGGCCGGAGGCCAGGGCCAGCATGGCGCAGGCCGCCGCCATGGCGAAGCCGCTGGTCAGGCGCTCAAGGCGCAGGAAGCTGTTTCTCATATGAAAACGGCCCGCGACCCCGACACATGGGCGCAGGCCGCCATCCTTTCAGCAGCAGATCACTTGTAGTTGCGGATCTTGTCCATGTTGGCCTTGCCGAACTGCTTCTCGAACTCGGCATTGATCGGCGCCAGGGTGGCGACGAACTTGGCCTTGTCCACGTTCTCCACCACCTGCATGCCCTTGGCCTTGAGCTCGGCGGCCCCCTTGGCGTCGTCCTCGTCCACCCGGGCGCGGTTGGCCTTGACGGCTTCCTTGGCTGCGTCGAGGAAGGCCTGCTTGTCGGCGGCCGAGAGCTTGTCGAAGGCCGCCTTGTTCATCACGAAGATGCAGGGCGAGTACACATGGCCGGTGAGCGACAGGTGCTTTTGCACCTGGTCGAACTTGGCGGCCATGATCACCGACAGCGGGTTCTCCTGGCCGTCCACCGTGCCCTGCTGCAAGGCGGTGAACACCTCGGGGAAGGCCATGGGGGTGGTGACGATGCCCAGGCCCTTGTAGGCCGTCACGTGCACCGGGTTCTCCATGGTGCGCATCTTCAGGCCCTTGAGGTCCTCGGGCGCGGTGACCGGCCGCTTGCTGTTGGTCATGTGGCGGAAGCCGTTCTCCCCCCAGGCCAGCGCCTTGAAACCCTTGGAGTCGAACTTGCCCAGCATCTCCTGGCCGATCGGCCCGTCCAGCACGGCGCGGGCATGCGCCTTGTCGCGGAACAGGAACGGCACGTCCAGGATCTTGGTCTCGGGCACGAAGTTGGGCACCGGGCCGGTGGAGCTGAAGGCCAGCTCCTGGGTGCCCAGCTGCACCGCCTCGATGGACTCGCGCTCGCCGCCCAGCGAGCCGGAGTAGAAGGTCTGGACCTTGTAGCGGCCGCCGGTGCGCTTGTCGACCTCGCGGGCGAAGGTGTCGATGGCCACCCCCTGGTGCGAGTTCTGCGCCGTCGAGATGCTGATCTTCATGGTGGTCTGGGCAAGCGCGGCGGAGCTCATCACCAGTCCCGCGGCCAGGGCCGCGAACAGTTTGCCGAATTTCATGCTGTCTCCTGTGGGTGGGCAAAGACGCGATCTTGCCCCAGCCGCGGCGCCGGCCGCCACAGGAGTTCTACTCACATGTTGGTGTAGTTGGGCCCGCCGCCGCCCTCGGGCACCACCCAGACGATGTTCTGCGTCGGGTCCTTGATGTCGCAGGTCTTGCAGTGCACGCAGTTCTGGGCGTTGATCTGCAGCCGGTCGCCGCCGCTGTCGTCGCGCACGTACTCGTACACCCCCGCCGGGCAGTAGCGGCTCTCGGGGCCGGCATAGACGCGCAGGTTGGTGTTCACCGGCACCGACGGGTCCCTCAGCGTCAGGTGCGCCGGCTGGTCCTCGGCGTGGTTGGTGTTGGAGATGAACACCGAGGACAGCTTGTCGAAGGTGAGCTTGCCGTCCGGCTTGGGGTAGACGATGGGCTTGCACTGCGCCGCCGGCTTGAGGTAGAGGTGGTCGGCTTTCTCGCGGTGCAGCGTCCAGGGCACCTTGCCGCGCAGCACGAACTGCTCGATGCCGGTCATCACGGTGGCGGTGTACAGCCCCTTCTTGAACCATTGCTTGAAGTTGCGGGCGCGGTGCAGCTCGGCATGCAGCCAGGACTTCTCGAAGGCCGCCGGGTAGGTCGTGAGCTCGTCGTGCCGGCGGTCCGCCTGCAGGGCCTCGAAGGCGGCCTCGGCCGCCAGCATGCCGGTCTTGATGGCCGCATGGCTGCCCTTGATGCGCGAGGCGTTCAGGTAGCCGGCGTCGTCGCCCACCAGCGCGCCGCCCGGGAACACCGTCTTGGGCAGCGACAGCAGGCCCCCCACCGTCAGGGCCCGCGCACCGTAGCCCAGGCGCTTGGCGCCCTTGGCCCCCTCGAAGTACCAGCGGATGTTGGGATGCGTCTTGAAGCGCTGGAACTCCTCGAACGGCGACAGGTAGGGGTTGGCGTAGTCCAGGCCGACCACGAAGCCGATGGACACCTGGTTGCCCTCCATGTGGTACATCCACGAGCCGCCGTAGGTGGTGCTGTTCAGCGGCCAGCCGGCGCTGTGCAGGGCCAGGCCGGCCTGGTGCCGCGCCGGATCGATCTCCCACACCTCCTTGATGCCTATGCTGTAGCTCTGCGGGTCGCGGCCGGCATCGAGCTTGAACTTGCGGATCAGCTGCTTGCCCAGGTGGCCGCGCGAGCCCTCGGCAAAGATGGTGTACTTGGCATGCAGCTCCATGCCGAGCTGGAAGTTCTCGGTCGGCTGGCCGTCCTTGCCCACGCCCATGTTGGCCGTGGCCACGCCCCTTACCGCAGGTAAGCCCCCAGGTCCCGAGCCGTCCTGCGTGTAGAGCACCTCCGCCGCGGGGAAGCCCGGGAAGATCTCCACGCCCAGGCCCTCGGCCTGCTGTGCCAGCCAGCGCGTCACGTTGGCCAGGCTGACGATGTAGTTGCCGTGGTTCTGGAAGTTGGACGGCAGCAGGAAGTTGGGCGTGCGGCTGGCGCCGCGCTCGCTGAGGAACAGGAAGATGTCCTCGGTCACCGGCTGGTTCAGCGGGGCACCCTTCTCGCGCCAGTCGGGCAGCAGCTCGGTCAGGGCGCGCGGGTCCATGATGGCGCCGGACAGGATGTGCGCGCCCGGCTCGGACCCCTTTTCCAGCACCACGACGGAGACTTCCTTGCCCTCCTGCGCCGCCAGCTGCTTGAGGCGGATGGCGGTGGACAGGCCGGCCGGGCCGGCGCCCACCACGACCACGTCGTACTCCATGGCTTCGCGGGGGCCGTACTGGGCCAGGATCTCGTCATGGGTCATGGAGGTCTCGCTGATAATGTTTTTTCGGTCGGGTGCCGGCGACGCCGCCTGGCCGCTCGGGTGGCCCCGGATTCTATGGCGGCGGGACCCGGAAAAGAACGACCGTTCTTATTTTGTTGGCCGGTTCCGGCGGGAGACCCTTCAGTGAGCTACAGCATCGACCTTTCGGGCCGTGTCGCCTTCGTTACGGGCGCC
Source organism: Ramlibacter tataouinensis TTB310 (assembly GCF_000215705.1). Classification (NCBI taxonomy): domain Bacteria; kingdom Pseudomonadati; phylum Pseudomonadota; class Betaproteobacteria; order Burkholderiales; family Comamonadaceae; genus Ramlibacter; species Ramlibacter tataouinensis. The sequence goes on from NC_015677.1 coordinate 1,542,736, forward strand.
TCCAGCGGGCTGGGCGCGCAGTTCGCGCGCGTCCTGGCGCGGTCTGGCGCGGCCGTGGTCCTGGCCAGCCGCCGCATCGAGAAGCTCAAGGAGCTGCGGGCGCAGATCGAGGGCGAGGGCGGCGACGCGCACGTGGTCACGCTGGACGTGACGGACCTGGCCAGCATCAAGGCCGCGGTGGCCCACGCCGAGACCGAGATGGGATCGATCGACATCCTGGTCAACAACTCGGGCGTGAGCACCACCCAGCGCCTGCAGGACGTGACGGAAGAGGACTACGACTTCATCTTCGACACCAACGTCAAGGGCGCCTTCTTCGTGGCGCAGGAGGTCGGCAAGCGCATGCTGGCGCGCGCCAAGGGCGCGGCGCCCGGCACCTTCACCGGCGGGCGCATCATCAACATCGCCTCCATGGCGGGGCTGAAGGTGCTGCCGCAGATCGGCGCCTACTGCATGAGCAAGGCGGCCGTGGTGCACATGACGCGCGCCATGGCGCTGGAATGGGGCCGCTTCGAGATCAACACCAACGCGGTCTGCCCCGGCTACATCGACACCGAGATCAACCACCACCACTGGGAGACCGAGCAGGGGCAGAAGCTCATGCAGATGCTGCCGCGCAAGCGCGTGGGCAGCCCCGAGGACCTGGACGCCCTGGTGGTGCTGCTGGCCAGCAGCCAGAGCCACTTCATCAACGGCGCCGTGATCGCCGCGGACGACGGCTTCGCCGTTTGAGCGCGCAGCGGATGGGAGCGGGCGTCCTGGCCGGCCTGGCGGCCGGGGCGCTGTGGGGCCTGGTGTTCGTGGCGCCGCGCATGGCCGGGGGCTACTCGCCGGTGGACCTGACCGCGGGCCGCTTCGTGGCCTACGGCGCGGTCGCCACCGCCTTGATGCTGGCCGCGCGCGGCCGGCAACGCCCCACGGCGCGCCAGGCCGGGGCCGCCGCGGGGCTGAGCCTGCTGGGCTTCACCGCCTACTACCTGCTGCTGGTGCTGGCCATCCGCGACGCGGGCACCGAGGTGCCCACGCTGATCATCGGGACCATTCCGCTGTGGGTGATGCTGCTGGGCAAGCCGGGGCACCTGCGCTGGACGGCGCTGGTCCCCGGGCTGGCCCTCACGGCAGCGGGCCTGGCGCTGATGATGGGCGTGCCGCATGGCGGCGAAGCCGGGGGCGCCGCGCCTGCGCACCCCTGGCGCGGCGTGGGCCTGGCCGTGGGCGCATTGGCCTGCTGGACGGCGTTCGCCCTGCTCAACGCGGCCTGGCTCAAGCGGCACCCCGAGGTCGACGTGACCGCCTGGGCCAACTGGCTGGGCGTGGCCACCGGCCTGGGGGCGCTGCTGCTGTGGCTGGCCGCCGGCTCGCCGCCCGAGGTGCTGGCGGCCCGCCCGGACCGGTGGCTCTTCGCCCTGCTGTGCCTGGCCACCGGTTTCGGCTCGGCCTGGCTGGCCACGGTGCTGTGGAACGTCGCCAGCCGCCGCCTGTCGGCCAGCCTGTGCGGCCAGCTGATCGTCAGCGAGACGCTGTTCGCCCTGCTGTATTCCTTCGCCTGGGACGGCCGCTGGCCCAGCCCGGCGCAGTCCGTCGCCTGCGTGCTGTTCACGCTGGGCATCCTCGCCTCCATCCGCGCGCACCGATGAAGATCGCCATCCCCGAGCACAAGAAGCTGGTCCACGAAATGCTGATCCCCATCCGCTGGGGCGACATGGATGCCATGGGCCACGTGAACAACACCACCTACTTCCGCTACCTGGAAACCATCCGCATCGAGTGGATGCGCTCCATCGGCTGCCAGCCCGACCCGCGCGGCGAGGGGCCGGTCATCGCCAACGCCTTCTGCAACTTCTACAAGCAGCTGGAGTACCCCGGCAACGTGCGCGTGCGCATGTACGTCAGCGACCCTTCGCGCAGCAGCTTCGAGAGCTGGGGCACGATGGAGCGCGAGGACGACCCCGGCGTGCTGTACGCGGCGGGCGGCGCCACCACGGTGTGGGTGGACTTCCCGGCGCAGAAGTCGGCGCCGCTGCCGCCGTGGATGCGCGCGCACCTGGAATAGCCGCGGCGGCTCAGCCGCCCTTTACGGCTTTTTGCATCGGTTGCAAGGGCAGAGCAGGCGGCTTGGCTACGCTCGTCGCATGCTGACTTCATTCCTCCTCGTCCAACCCCGTTCCTTTCCCGCCACCAAGACCCTCGCCACCGCGTTGTTCCTGGCCGCAGCCGCCCAAGGCTGCGGCGGTGGAGGCGGCGGCTCCGGCGATGGCACCCAGCAGACCGCATCAGCCCCCTCGGGCACCCCGGCCACCCCGACCCCCTCGGCCGCCCCGGCCCAGGTGGCAGTGACCACCCGCGCCACCGGCCTGTCCAGCCCCTGGGGCATGGCCTTCCTGCTGGACGGGCGGCTGCTGGTCACCGAGCGCACCGGCGGCCTCAAGCTGCTGTCCGGCGAGGGCTCGGTGCTGGGCAACGTCGGCCTCGCGCTGCCCAACCTGGTGGTCGAAGGGCAGGGTGGGCTGATGGACGTGGCGCTGGACCCGGCCTTCGCCAGCAACGGCCGCGTCTACCTGAGCTTCTCCGAGCGCGATCCGGGCAACCCCGCCCTCAACGGCACCGCGGTCGCGCGCGGCGAGCTCAGCGCCGACGCTCGCACGCTCAGCAACGTCACCGTCATCTACCGGCAGCAGCCCAAGGTGGCATCGACCGCGCATTTCGGCTCGCGCCTGGTGTTCGACCGCGAAGGCCGGCTGTGGGTCACGCTGGGCGACCGGCGCACCAACGAGCAGCGCGGCTTCGCCCAGGACCTCACGCGCGGCAACGGCAAGGTGGTGCGCATCACCACCGATGGCGCGCCGGCGCCCGGCAATCCCACCTGGCCCGCCGGCGCGCTGGCCGAGACCTGGAGCTACGGCCTGCGCAACCCGCAGGGCGCCGCCGTGCATCCTGCGACCGGCGATCTGTGGACCAGCGACCATGGCCCGCAGGGCGGCGACGAGATCAACCGCACCGTGGCCGGCGCCAACTTCGGCTGGCCCCTGGCCAGCCACGGCCAGGAATACGGCACCACCACGCCGGTGGGGCCGCAGACGCTGGCCGGCACCGTGGGACCGGCCTGGGTCTGGAACACCCGCGACGGGCAGCCCTGGACCGGGGGCGCCATGTCCTCGCCGGCGCCGGCGGGCATCAGCTTCTACACCGGCACTGCCGTGCCGCAGTGGAACGGCAACCTGTTCGTCACCTCGCTGGCCGGGCGGGCACTGTGGCGCCTGACCCTGGACGGCAACACGGTCACCGGCCAGGAACGGCTGCTGGCCTCGCGCAACCAGCGGCTGCGCGACGTGGAGCAGGGGCCGGACGGCGCGCTTTACCTGCTGACCGACGACGGCCAGCTGCTGCGTTACGGGCCCTGAGCGCTACTTCCTGGCGCCTTTGTCGCGCGGCACGCGCCCGAGCAGGTAGAACTCGGGATTGGGCTGCATGCCCGTGGCGTTGGCCATGCGGTTGGACAGGCCGAAGAAGGCGGTGATGGCGGCGATGTCCCAGGCATCCTCGTCCGAGAAGCCGTGCGCGTGCAGCGCCTGGAAGTCGGCGTCGTCCACCTCGTGCGAGCGCAGGCAGACCTTCATCGCGAAGTCCAGCATGGCGCGCTGGCGCGGCGTGATGTCGGCCTTGCGCCAGTTGACCGCCACCTGGTCGGCCACCAGCGGCTTCTTCTCGTAGATACGCAGGATGGCGCCGTGCGCCACCACGCAGTACAGGCAGTGGTTGGCGGCGCTGGTGGCGGTGACGATCATCTCCCGGTCGCCCTTGGTCAGGGTGCCTTCCTCCTTGAGCATCAGCGCGTCGTGGTAGGCGAAGAAGGCCCGCCACTCGGCGGGCCGGCGCGCCAGCGCCAGGAACACGTTGGGCACGAAGCCGGATTTCTCCTGTACCTCGAGGATGCGCGCGCGCATGTCCTCGGGCAGGTCCTTCAGTTCGGGCAGGGGGTAGCGGGGGGCATCCATGGTGTCTCCTGGTTCGGCATCCAAGGTTAGCGCGGGGCGGGGCCGCGGGCGTAAGCTCGCGGCTCCTTTTCTTCCATGGAGACGACGATGCAACTGCCCCAGGACCCCGAACTCCAGGCCGGTCTGGCCACCCGCCGCGCCGTGCTGGGCAACGACTACGTGCAAGGCGCCCTGGACAAGGCCACGCCGTTCACCGCGCCGCTGCAGGAATTGGTGACGCGCCACGCTTGGGGCAACACCTGGCAGCGCCCGGGCATCGACCTGCGCACCCGCAGTATCGTCACCGTGTCCATGCTGGTGGCGCTGGGCCGCATGCACGAGCTCAAGATCCACGTGCGCGGGGCGCTCAACAACGGCGTGACGCGCGAGGAACTGCAGGAGATCTTCCTGCATGCCAGCGTGTACTGCGGCTTCCCGGCCGCGGTCGACGCCTTCCGCACGGCCTCGGAGGTGATCGACGGCGGCAAGTAAAGGCCGGCCGTGCGGGCGTCACTTCTGCACCAAAGTGTCACCAGGCGCGGCCTGCCTGGGGATGCCGGGGTAAGGTAGGGCAATGGCCTTGAATCAGCCCCGAGGGCCACTCGTCGCTTTCTGGTTCATGCTGGCGCTCGTGCTGGCAGGCGGCCTGGCGCTTGCGCTGCGCGATGGCACGCCCGCCGCCAGCACGAGGGCGGATCGTCTGCCGCCGCAGGCGACCGCGGGCCCCGCGGCATGCGCCTTCGACCCCATGGCGCCGGAGAGAGGGTCGGGCGACGGCCAGTTGCGCCTGCGTACCGACCTGGACGGCAAGACCGCCGCCGACGCCGCCGGCCTGGTCTGGCTGGCCCACGAGGTGGCCGGCCAGGGCCGCACGCGCGACACCGAGGTGGCGCTGATCATGGCCTGCCGCCTGGCGGCCCGGCTCGACGGGCCGCAGGCGCCCGCCGTGGCCGAGGCCAAGTACCAGCTGGGCCGCCACTACCTGGCACTGGTCGCGCCCGGCGGCGCATCGGCGCTCGGCGGCGGCACGCGCGGCGACATGCTCCGGCGCGCGCAGGAGGTGCTCCAGGAGAGCCGCCACGCCTTCACCGCGCAGTACGGTGATGCCCATGCCAAGACCCAGTTGGCCGCCGCTGCCGCAGCGACGGCGCAGCAGAGTCTGACGGCCGTCGCCGCCCGGCCACCAAACGCCGTGCCACCTGCAGCCGTGCCACCTGCAGCCGTGCCACCTGCAGCCGTGCCCGGCCGCCCGCCCGAGGCGGTGGCTGCAGCCCCGGAGAGCGCACCGCCGCCCCCGCCAGCGCCGGCACCGCAGGCACAACAGTCGCAGCAGGCCCCGCCTCAAGCGCAGCCGCCGGCGCAGGCCTCCGCACCCAGGCCCGAGCCGGCGCCGCCGCCTCCCGCCGTGGCGGCCAAGCCGGCACCTCCCCCTCCAGCCGTCACCGCCAGGCCGGCGCCCCCGCCAGTGGCTTCCGGCAAGCCGGCGCCGGCGCCGGTGCCTCCTGCGGTCGCCGGCAGGACCACGCCGCCGGACCCGGCCGTGGCCAGCGTCAAGCCCAGCTTCGACTGCGCCAAGGCGCGCTCCGTGCCGGAAAAGATGATCTGCTCGGATGCCGAGCTGGCGCGGCTGGACCGCGAGCTGGGCCGCCTGCATGCGCAGGCCAAGCGCGCCGCCCCCAGCACGACTGCCTTCAATCGCAAGAACAACGAGGAATGGAACCGGCGGGAGGCGACCTGCCGCACCCGCTCCTGCCTGCTACAGTGGTATGCCGAACGCCGGCAGCAGCTGGAGGGCGACCTGCGCCGCTCGCAGGACCGCACCACCGCGTCCCGCTAGGCGGGGCGCCTCAGACCCCGGCCATCAGCTTGTGCACCAGGTCGGCCGTGGTGCTGGCCTTGTACTTGCGCATCAGCCGGGCCCGGTAGATCTCCACCGTGCGGTGGCTGATGGCCAGCGCCTTGCCGATCTCCTTGGAAGTCATGCCGTCCAGCAGGCGGGCGGCCACCTCGCGCTCGCGCGCCGTCAGCTCGGCCTTGACCGGCCGCTGCGAGCTGAGGTCCTCGAACGCCCAGATGCCGGCCTCGTGCGGCGCGGCGCGGTTCAGGGCGCGGCCGGTCACGTGGCACCAGAACACCTCGCCGTCGGCGCGCTTCATGATGCGGTCGTCCGCGTAGTGGCCCTTGGCATTGAGGATGGGCGCCATGCGTGCGCCCAGGCGCTCGTATTCGTCGGCGCTGGGGTAGAGGACCTGGAACGACTGGCCGATCAATGCCTCGCGCGTGGCGCCGAACATGTCGCACAGCTGCTGGTTGCAGTCCACGATGCTGCGGTTGCGCGACAGGCACAGGCCCACCGGCGCGTGCTGGAAGGCGATGCGGTAATCGATGTCCATCGGGTCGTTCTTTACGGGATACTACGTAGCTCGCTAGGTAGTATCGTAGCGGTTCCCCCGGCGCCCCCCGGCCGCCCCGTTTCCAGGAGACAACCCCCGTGAACAAGCTATTCCCTTCCGCCGCGGCAGCGCTCGACGGCGTGGTGCGCGACGGCCAGCTGCTGGCCGTCGGCGGCTTCGGCCTGTGCGGCATCCCCGAGGCGCTGATCGATGCGCTGCGCGACTCGAGCGCGAAGAACCTCACCGTCATCTCCAACAACGCCGGCGTCGACGACTTCGGCCTGGGCAAGCTGCTGCAGACGCGGCAGATCAGGAAGATGATCTCGTCCTACGTGGGCGAGAACAAGGAATTCGAGCGCCAGTACCTGAACAAGGAGCTGGAGCTGGAATTCACGCCCCAGGGCACGCTGGCCGAGAAGCTGCGCGCCGGCGGCGCCGGCATCCCGGCCTTCTTCACCAAGACCGGCGTGGGCACCATCGTGGCCGAGGGCAAGGAGCTGCGCGAGTTCGACGGCGAGACCTACGTGATGGAGCGCTCGCTGGTGCCCGACGTGGCCCTGGTCAAGGCCCACGTCGCGGACAAGTCCGGCAACCTGCGCTTCAACCTCACCGCCCGCAACTTCAACCCCGCCTGCGCCATGGCCGGCAAGGTCTGCATCGTCGAGGTCGAGAAGGTGGTGGAAGTGGGCGAGCTGGCGCCCGACGACGTCCACCTGCCGGGCATCTACGTGCACCGCATCGTGCACAACCCGAACCCCGAGAAGCGCATCGAGAAGCGCACCACCCGTTCCGCCTGAGGAGTAAGACATGCCCTGGACCCAAGACCAGATGGCCGCGCGCGCGGCGCAGGAACTCGAGGACGGCTTCTACGTGAACCTCGGCATCGGCATCCCCACCCTGGTGGCCAACTTCACCGGCGACAAGGAGGTGTGGCTGCAGTCGGAGAACGGCATGCTGGGCATCGGTCCGTTCCCCACCGAGGACCAGGTCGACGCCGACCTGATCAACGCCGGCAAGCAGACCGTCACCACCATCAAGGGCTCCTCCATCTTCGGCAGCCACGACAGCTTCGCCATGATCCGCGGCGGCAAGATCAACCTGTCCATCCTGGGCGCCATGCAGGTCAGCGAGAAGGGCGACCTGGCCAACTGGATGATCCCCGGCAAGATGGTCAAGGGCATGGGCGGCGCCATGGACCTGGTGGCCGGCGTCAAGCGCGTGATCGTGCTGATGGAGCACGTGGCGCGCAAGAAGGACGGCACCGAGGACCTGAAGATCCTGCCCCAGTGCACCCTGCCGCTGACCGGGGTGGGCGTGGTCGACCGCATCATCACCGACCTGGCGGTGCTGGACGTGACGCCGCAGGGGCTGAAGGTGGTCGAGATGGCGCCCGGCGTGACGCGCGAGTTCCTGCAGTCCAAGACCGGCGTCCCCCTGCACTGAAGGGCAGGCACCGGCCGGGACAGGGTTCCGGCTGACACGGCGGTAAGCCGCTTGCCGTCGTGCCAAAACGGCCTGCGCGTGCCAAGATGCGGCATCGCAACTTCCGGCGGTGGGGGTCCCATGAAACTTCTTCGTCTGGTGTTCGGCGGCGCGCTGGGCCTGGCCGCGTCCCAGGCCGCGCTGGCCACCTGCTACACGGTCTATGGCCCGAACAGCCAGGTGCTCTACCAGGCCCAGACCCCGCCGGTGGACATGAGCCGGCCGCTGCACGAGACCCTGCCCCGGGCCTATCCGGGCGGCCACCTGGTGTTCGACAGCGCCAACCAGTGCCCGGTCGAGAACGTGGCCGGCCAGCCCTCGGCCCTCAAGGCGGCGGTGGCGCGCGCCGGCGGCAGCACGCCGCTGCTGACCGACCGCGGCACGGCCGAAGCCCTGGGGCTGCCGCACACGCCGCTGGGCAACGACGTGGTGGTCGTGCCCCAGCGCCCGGCCAACATGCGTCCCGGCCTGAACGTGATGGAAGGCCCCGGCGGCGCGGTGGTCACCGAGGCCTACGCCCCGCCGGTGCCGGGCGCGGGGCGCACCGTCATGGGCGGCGCACCGGCCCGCTGATCCGCGGCCGGCCTGCTCAGGGCGTGGCGGGCGGCTGCAGGCCCAGCACGGCCGCCAGCGTAGCCGTCGGCATCGAGCCTTCCTGGACCACCAGGGCGCCGGTCTGCGCATGGTTGGCCACGACGGTCGGCACGGAGGAGAAACGGAAGCGGTTGAACAGCTGGGTGTTGGCCGCGACCACGGCGCGCTGCGCCTCCAGGTCGCCTTGGGCGCTGATGCCGCCCTGCTTGGCCGTCAGCGAGGCCTCGTGCGCGTCCATCGCTGCGACCGGGTCGGGCGCCCCCAGGATCGCTGCGCCCTGGGCCGCGCTGGTGGCGTTGATGATGCCCACCGGTACCCAGACGAAGCGGGCCTGCGGCTTCAGCGGCTTGGCCGCCTGCCACAGCGCGGCGCAGTGCGGGCACTGCGGATCGAAGAAAACGAACACCCGCCGCACGCTCATCTCGGAGCCGACGGTGAAGCCCTTGGCTTCGGCCGCCACGGCGGCCACCGACACGGTCGCCGGGGCGCCGCTGGAGCCGCCGGCTCCGGCGGCGGGCGCCGGTGCGTCCTTGCAGGCGGCCAGGCCCAGGCCGAGCAGGGCGGTGAGTAGGAAAGTCTTGCGCGACAGTTTTTTCATGGGATGCCAAGCGATGATGACCCGCGCAACATACCAAAAACCCGCCGGCCCCCATCTCGCCGCGGGTCAGGGCGCCGGCCGGACCCCCGTGCCCAGCACCTGCCGCAGCCCGACCAGGATGGCCACCAGGCCCAGCCAGGCCGGCGCCGCCATGGCATGGCCCAGCACCAGCCAGTCCAGCAGGGCGGTGCCCGGCGGCACCAAGTAGAACAGGCTGGTGACGTTGACCAGGCTGCCCGAGCGGATCAGCCGGTACAGCAGCCAGGTGGCCGCCACCGAGATCACCACGCCTAGCCAGACCAGGCACACCAGCAAACCCAGGCCGAATTCGGCGCGCAGCGGTTGGAAAGGCAGGAACAGCCCGCACAGCAGCAGGGCGCAGCCGTGCTGCAAGGGCAGCAGGTCCAGCGGCTCGCCGTCCAGCCGCTTTTGCAGCAGCGTGCCGGCCGTGGCGCAAGCCAGGGCGGCCAGGCCGAAACCGGCCCCGGCCCAGCCCATGCGCGTGGCCATCAGGCTGTCGACCACCACCAGCGTCAGGCCCGCCAGGGCCAGGGTCAGGCCGCCCAGGCGGCGCCAGGCCAACCTGCGCTCGAGCAGCAGCAGGGTCAGGATGGGCTGCACGCCCAGCAGCGTTGCCAGTCCACCGGCGCTCAGGCCGGCGTCCAGCGCCAGCAGGTAGCAGATGGAATAGCCGCCCAGCAGGATGAGACCCGTGGCGGCCGCCAGGCCCCGCTGGCCCGGGCGCGGCAGCCAGCGGCCCCGTGCCGCGGCCAGCACGGCCAGCACCGCGCAGGCCAGGACGAAGCGCAGCGCCAGGAAGGCGAAGGGGCTGGCATGGGCCAGGCCGGCCTGGGCGAACAGCGCGCCGCTGCTCCACAGAAGCACGAACAAGGCGGTGGGGCCCCAGGCCGCCACCGCGAAAAGATGCGTACGCATGAAAACACATGTCTCGAAGAAAGCCATGGACCCCAGCGCCGCCGCACATGTGAATGCGGCAGCGCGATGCGCCGTGGCGCATGCGGAACTGGAGGGAGGAAAAGGCTGTGCTCAGACCCGCCGTGCGGCGGGCGGGCTGAGCGGGGGCGAGACGGGAGGTGCGATGGAACGCATGGGCGGACTATAGCGCCTGCACGGCCTCTAGCGGAAGCGCTGGCTGAGGTAGGGCGAGCCCGCCAGCCCGAAACGCCAGGGCACGTCCATGGCCTTGGAGATGCCGATGCGCGGGCCCACCGTCACCTCGGGCGCCCGCTGCGGCGCAGCCAGCACCTGGAACGGCGGCCGGTCGAGACGCTGCGCGTTGAGCGCGCGGGTGATGCCCAGCGCCTGGCCCACGCGGCCGGGACCGCTGCACAGCAGGCGGGTCTCCTGCACCCCCCGGCGCTCGCGCATGCGCTCCAGGCCGTGCGTGGGTTCCAGCGCGCGGATCAGCACGCCCGCGCCGTGCCCTTCCTCGCGGCAGACGAAGTTCAGGCACCAGTGGATGCCGTAGGAGCGGTACACGTAGCTGCGGCCGGGCGGGCCGAACATGGACTGATTGCGCGGCGTCGGGCCGCCATGGGTGTGCGAGGCCGGGTCATCCCGGTCGTAGGCCTCGGTCTCCACGATGATGCCGCCCACGCCGTCGACCAGCAGCGTGGCGCCGATCAGTGCGCGCGCCACGACCGGCGCGTCGGCGGCGAAATCCTCGGGCACGAGCGGGCGGCTCATTTCACTGCCTGCTCCGCGCCGCTGTACTGGTCCTCGCCCAAGAAGCCGCCGCTCTGGTGCGCCCACAGCCGCGCGTACAGCCCGCCCTGCGCCAGCAGGCCGCGGTGGTCGCCTTCTTCGACGATGCGGCCCTGGTCCATCACCACCAGCCGGTCCATGGCGGCGATGGTGGACAGGCGGTGCGCGATGGCGATCACGGTCTTGCCCTGCATCAGCTCCTGAAGGCTGGCCTGGATGGCGGCCTCCACCTCCGAGTCCAGCGCGCTGGTGGCCTCGTCCAGCAGCAGGATGGGCGCATCCTTGAGCATGACGCGGGCGATGGCGATGCGCTGGCGCTGGCCGCCCGAGAGCTTGACGCCGCGCTCGCCCACGTGCGCCTCGTAGCCCTTGCGGCCCTGCAGGTCCGTCAGGTGCTGGATGAAGTCGTGCGCCTCGGCGCGCCGGGCGGCGCGCACCATCTCCTCCTGTGACGCCGTGGGCCGGCCGTACAGGATGTTGTCGCGCACCGAGCGGTGCAGCAGCGAGGTGTCCTGCGTCACCATGCCGATGTGGCTGCGCAGGCTGTCCTGCGTCACCTGCGCGATGTCCTGGCCGTCGATCAGGATGCGGCCGCCTTCAGGATCGTAAAAGCGCAGCAGCAGGTTGACCAGGGTGGACTTGCCGGCGCCGGAGCGGCCGATCAGCCCGATCTTCTCGCCCGCGCGCACCGTGAGGTTGAAGTGGTCGATCACCGGCGCGGGCTTGCCGTAGCCGAAGCGCACCTCCTCGAAGCGCACCTCGCCCCGCGTCACGCGCAGGGGCTTCGCGCCCGGCGCGTCGAGCACCGCACGCGGCCGCGTCAGCGTGGCGATGCCGTCCTGCACGGTGCCCACGTTCTCGAACAGCGAGGCCATCTCCCACATGATCCAGTGCGAGATGCCGGCGATGCGCAGGGCCATGGCCGTCACCGCCGCCACCGCGCCGACGCCGACCTGGCCGCGCGTCCACAGCCACAGCGAAAAGCCCGTCACGGCCAGGATCAGCCCCACCACCAGGGCATGGTTGACGATCTCGAAGGCGCTGACCAGCCGCATCTGGCGGTAGCCTGTGGCCTGGAACTCCCGCATCGCCTGCCGCGCGAAGCCGGCTTCGCGGTGGGTGTGCGAGAACAGCTTGACCGTGGAGATGTTGGTGTAGGCGTCGGTGATGCGGCCGGTGAGCATGGCCCGCGCGTCGGCCTGCGCCTTGCCGATGCGGCCCAGGCGCGGCACGAAGTACCAGACGGAGATGCCGTACAGCACCAGCCAGCCGGCGAACGGCAGCATCAGCCGCGCGTCGAAGGTGCCGGCCAGCCCGACGATGGTGACGAAGTACACGCCGACGCCGATGATCACCTCGGTCGTGGTGAACACCATCTCGCGCACCGCCAGCGCCGTCTGCATCACCTTGGTGGTGATGCGGCCGGCGAACTCGTCGGCATAGAAGGCCATGCTCTGGCCCAGCATCAGCCGGTGGAAATTCCAGCGCAGCCGCAGGGGGAAGTTGATGGCCAGCGTCTGGTGCTTGACGATGGTCTGCAGCGCGACGATGCCCGTGCTGGCCGCCAGCACCAGGCCCAGCACCAGCAGCAGCGGCCCCTGCTCCTGCCACAGCCGCGCGGGCTGCACGTTGCCCAGCCAGTCGACGATGCGGCCCAGCATCCAGAACAGGGCGGCTTCATAGGCGGAAACCGTCGCGCTCAGCAGCGCCAGCCAGGCGATGTAGCCGCGCAGGCCGCGGGTGCAGGCCCAGACGAAGGGCAGGAAGCGCTTGGGGGGGAGCGGCGGCTCGGCTTCGGGGTAGGGATGGAGGAGTTTTTCGAAGAGGCGGAACAAGAGGCGAGTCTTTCGGGCTGGCCGGCAAAGCGATCAAGTTTGCCTCAGAGCCCCGGGCCTTGCAGTCCCGAAGGGCCATCACCCGACGGCTTGCGCAGTGCCAGCAGGCGCGTGGTTTCCGCCAGTTCCCTGGCGATCTGGGCTTCGCTGGGCAGCACGGTCTGGTACTCGGATGCCATCACCTTGTTGGGCAGCCCTTCCAGCGCGTAGCGGGCCTCGGCCGCGCCTTTCTCGCTGCACAGGATCAGGCCCACCGGCGGGTTCTCGTCGGCGCGCATCCAGTTGGCCTTGGCGTAGTTCAGGTACAGGTGCATCTGCCCGGCGTCCGCGTAGCTGAACCGGCCGACCTTCAGGTCGATGATGACCAGGCAGCGCAGCCGGCGGTGGAAGAACACCAGGTCGACGCGGAACCAGCTGTCGTCGATGCGCAGGCGCTTCTGGCGCCCGATGAAGGCGAAGTCGTCCCCCAGCTCGAGCAGGAAGTCCTGCAGCCGGTGGATCAGCGCCTCCTCGAGCTCGCTTTCGGAGTAGTCGTCCTTCAGGTCCAGGAACTCCAGCACGTACGGGTCCTTGATGGCGGCGTCCGTACCCAGGGCGTCCTCGGGCCGGGGCGCCTGGCCGCGCGCCAGCATGGCCGCCTTGTCGCGCGACAGCGCGGTGCGCTCGTAGAACTGGCTGCCGATCTGGCGGTCGAGCTGGCGCACGCTCCAGCCGCCGCGCAGCGCTTCGGCCTGGTAGAAGGCGCGGGCCTGCTCGTCCTTCACGGACAGCAGGCGCACGTAGGCCGACCAGGGCAGGGGGAAATGGCCGGCCAGCGCCGCCAGGTTCTCGGGCGTCGCGCTTGCCGATATTGCAGACGGTGTCTGCAATATCCCGGGCCAGGCCAGGTAGAAGGCGCGCATCTGGAAAAGGTTGCGCCAGCCGAAGCCGCGCCCGAACCGGGCCGTGAGGTCCAGCGCGAGCCGCTTGATCAGCACCTCGCCATAGTCGGCCTTGCGCCTGCCTTTCTGCTCAGCTTCCACGATGCGGTGGCCGATCTCCCAGTAGCTGACGGTCATCAGTGCGTTGACGCTGCGCGCGGCCGCGATGCGGGCGGCTTGCAGCAGGTCGACGATGCCGCCGTGGATGGTTTCGTAATCGGCATTGGCGGCTGGCGTTGCCGGTGGGCGTGCCTTCCGGGGGGCGCCCTGCCCAGGACGGTGCGGCACCGCCTTGTGCTTGCTCTCAGCCATTTTTTAACTCCCTGGTCACTGCGCGCATGACGACACGCGCTTGGGATACTGTATAAATAAACAGGTAAATTGACAAGGCCGCCGTGTCACTCTCTTCCCCGTTGCCCCGCTGTTCCTCCTTTTCCTTTCTGAACCGGCCCGATGTCTGGCGGCTGCGCGAACTGGCAACCGAAAGCCGGACCCTGCCCAGCGGCCATCCGGCGCTGGCCGCGCAGCTGCCCGGCGGCGGCTGGCCGCTGGACGGCATGGTCGAGGTGCTGCAGGCGCGGCCGCAGCAGCATGTCTGGCAGCTGCTGCTGCCGGCGCTGGTGCAGGCGGCGGGACAGCAGGCCGGGCCGGTGGTGCTGGTGGGCGCCCCCTTCGAGCCTTTCGGTCCCTGCCTGGCAGCGCAAGGGCTGGCCTGCGACCGGCTGCTGTGCGTGCGGGCGGACCCGCCCGCCGCGCGGCTCTGGGCGGCCGAGCAGGCCCTGCGCTGCGCCGAGGTGGCGGCCGTGCTGGCCTGGCTGCCGCAGGCCGCCGCTGCCGAGCTGCGCCGGCTGCATCTGGCGGCCCAGCAGCGTCAGCGGCTGCTGATCGTGTTCCGCGGCCTGCGTGCGCGGCACCAGGCCTCGCCAGCGCGCCTGCGCCTGCTGGCCGAGGGGGTGGAGGCGCTGCAGGTGCACATCCTCAAACGCCGCGGCCCGCCCCTGGCCACGCCCGTGGTGCTGCCGGCCTGGCCGGCACGCCTGGCGGCGCTGCTGGCGGCACGCAAAGGCACGGGCCATGACACGGCCCAGCCCGCCTCCCTTCCCGACAACAGGAGCTTGCATGCACTGGATCGCCCTCTGGCCCTCCCATGAGGACGAGCTCGCCGCCTGGGGCTGGCGGGCGCTGCAGTTCACCCCGCGCGTGGCGCAGGTCGGGCGGGCCTTGCTGCTGGAGGTCTCGGGCAGCGAGCGGCTGTTCGGCGGCCGCAACCGCCTGCTGCATCAGGTCTTGCAGGACGACCATGGGCTGGCAGCCCCCTTTGCCTGGGCGCAAGGCGCCACTTCCCTGGTGGCCCTGGCCTTGCTGCGGCTGCGCCTGCGCGGCCAGCCACCTCCCGCCGTTCTGCCCGGCGGGCTGCCCCTGGAGGTGCTGGACGCGGCCCAGGAGCACATGGCCACGCTGGCCCGCGCAGGCTGCAACAGCTGGGGCGGGCTGCGCGCCTTGCCGCGTGGCGGCGTGGCGCGGCGCTTCGGCGCCGCATTGCTGGAGGCGCTGGACGCGGCCTATGGCGAGCGGCCCGAGCGCCATGCCTGGCTCGCGCTGCCGCAGGCGTTCGACCTGAAGCTCGAGTTGCCGACGCTGGCCACCGGCGCGCCCGAGCTGATGGGCACCGCGCAACGCCTGCTGGCGCAGCTGCAGGCATGGCTGCAGGCCCGGCACCGGGGCGTGCTGGCGCTGGAGCTGGAATGGACGCTGGACTTGAAGCGCCTGGACGGCGTGAGGCTGCCCTCCCACGAGCAGCTGGCCGTGCGCACCGCCCAACCCACGCAGGACCTCGGTCACCTGCGCCGGCTGGTGGGCGAGCACCTGGGGCGCGCCCGGCTGGCGGCGCCGGCCAGCCAGCTGCGGCTGCGCTCGCTGGATACCCGGCCCTGGGCCGGCGCCAGCCGCAGCTTCCTGCCCGAGGACAACCCCCAGGGCGAGCCGCTGCACCAGCTCGTCGAGCGGCTGTCGGCCCGGCTGGGCGCGCACAACGTGCGGATGCCGCAGGCCCAGGCCGATTGGCGTCCCGAGCGCATGCAGCGCTGGGTGCCGGCCGCTTCCCCTGGGCCGGTGCAGACGGCCGCGGCCGTCCAGCCCGGCGACGTGCTCTATCCCTCCTGGCTGCTGCCCCAGCCCTTGCCGCTGGAGGTGCGCGACAACCGCCCCTGGTACGAAGGACCGCTGCGCCTGCTGACGCGGCGCCAGCGGGTGGAGACCGGCTGGTGGGAGGAGGGCGGCGCCGTGGTGCGCGACTGCTTCATCGCCCGCAGCGAGCAGGCCGGCCTGCTGTGGATCTTCTGCGAGCACACGGTGCGCGAAGGCGAGGGCGGCTGGCCGAAGCGGCATTTGCGCTGGTACCTGCAGGGCTGGTATGCCTGAGTCCCCTGACAAGACCTTCCAGACCCCCTGGCCCGAGGACGGGGACCTGCCGCCCGTCCTGGGCGACACGCCCGACCCTTTGCCCCGTTATGCCGAGCTGCACTGCCTGAGCAACTTCAGCTTCCAGCGCGGCGCCTCGCATCCGCACGAGCTGGTGGAGCGCGCCTACAACCTGGGCTACGAGGCCCTGGCCATCACCGATGAATGCTCGGTCGCCGGCGTGGTGCAGGCCCACATCGGCCTGCGCGACTACCTCAAGGACATCGCCGAGCTGGAAGCGAAATACCCGGCGGAAAAACGCAAGCGTCCTTTCCGCCTGCTGTACGGCGCCGAGTTCCGTTTCCCCGAGGCGACGCTGGTGGCCCTGCCGCGCAACACCTTCGGCTGGGGCGACCTGTGCGAATTCATCACCGCCGCGCGCGCGCCGGCGGACAAGGGCGAGTACGTGGTCGGCTGGGAATGCAGCGACCTGGCCCTGCTGGCCGGCTGCGAGATCCTCTACGTGCCCCGGCGCGACCGGCCGGAGGCGATGGATGCACAAGCCCTCCAGGCCGGGCTGCAGCGGGCGGCGGGCCACTTCGGCCCCCGGCTCTGGCTGGGCGTCGAGCTGCCGGGCGAGCTGGGCGACGACCTGTGGCTGGCCTTGCTGCGCGAGGCCGGCGGGCACGTGGGCGTGCCGCTGGTGGCCTGCGGCGGCGCCGTGATGCACAAGCGCTCGCGCAAGAACCTGCTGGACGTGGTGACCGCCGTGCGCGAGGGCGCCACTGTGGCCGAGTGCGGCTTCGCCCTGCAGCCCAATGCCCAGCGCTACCTGCATTACCGCGCGCACCTGGCCCAGGTGTATCCGCCCGGGTTGCTGGCGGCCACGCAGGAGGTGGCCAGGCGCTGCACCTTCAGGCTGGAGGACATCCAGTACAACTACCCGCGGGAACCGGTGCCGCCGGGCCGCACGCCCATGGGCCAGCTGGTGCGGCTCACCTTGCTTGGCGCGAGGCGGCGTTACCCGGATGGCGCGATCGACGACCATCGCAAGCAGATCAGGCACGAGCTGCGCCTGATCCGCGAGAAGCGCTACGAGATGTTCTTCCTGACCGTGGAGGACATCGTGCGCTACGCCCGCGACCAGGGCATCCTGTGCCAGGGCCGCGGCTCGGCCGCCAACTCGCTGGTGTGCTACTGCCTGGGCATCACCGAGATCGCGCCCGAGTTCGCCAGCATGCTGTTCGAGCGCTTCATCAGCCGCGAGCGCGACGAGGCGCCGGATATCGACGTCGATTTCGAGCACCAGCGCCGCGAGCAGGTGATCCAGTACATCTACGGCAAGTACGGCCGCGAGCGCGCCGCCATCGCCGCGGTGGTGGTGCGCTACCGCACCCGCATGGCCATCCGCGACGTGGGCAGGGCGCTGGGCGTGGACGCGCGCCTGGTCGATGCCTTCGCCAAGGACCACTTCTGGTTCGACAAGGAGGTGGCGGTGGACCGGCTGGTGGAAGTGGCGCAGGCGCTGGGCGTCGAGGAAGCGCCGCACAAGCTGCGCCTGTGGCTGCAGCTGGCCGGCCAGCTGCGGGGCTTCCCGCGGCACCTCTCGCAGCACGTGGGCGGCTTCGTGCTCACGCAGGACAAGCTCACCCGCCTGGTGCCCATCGAGAAGGCCTCCATGCCCGGGCGCAGCGTGATCCAGTGGGACAAGGACGACCTGGAGGCGATGAACCTGCTCAAGGTGGACGTGCTGGCCCTGGGCATGCTCAGCGCGCTGCGCCGCTGCCTGCAGCTGGCCAACCAGTGGCGCGGGCGGAGCTGGACGCTGCAGCAGCTGCCCAAGGAGGATCCCGCGGTCTACGACATGATCTGCAGGGCCGACACCGTGGGCGTGTTCCAGATCGAGAGCCGGGCCCAGATGTCCATGCTGCCGCGCCTCAAGCCGCGCGAGTACTACGACCTGGTGGTCGAGGTCGCCATCGTGCGGCCGGGCCCCATCCAGGGCGGCATGGTCCATCCCTACCTGAAAGCGCGCGAGCGCCGCCGCCGCGGCCTGCCCATCCACTACATCAAGCACGAACTGGCTGGCCCGCTGGGCCGCACGCTGGGCGTGCCCATCTTCCAGGAGCAGGTGATGCAGCTGGCCATGGTGGCCGCGAAGTTCAGCGCCGACCAGGCCGATGCGCTGCGCCGCTCCATGGCCGCCTGGTCGCGCCGCGGCGGCGTGCACCGTTTCAGGGAGCCGCTGGTCGAAGGCATGGTGGGCAACGACTACCCGCGCGACTTTGCCGAAGGCATCTTCAAGCAGATCGAGGGTTTCGGCGAGTACGGCTTCCCGGAGAGCCATGCCGCCGGCTTCGCCCTGCTGGTGTACTTCAGCAGCTGGTTCAAGTGCCACGAGCCGGGCTGCTTCCTGGCGGCCATGCTCAATGCCCAGCCCATGGGCTTCTACTCGCCTTCGCAGCTGATCCAGGATGCGCGGCGCCATGGCATCGAGGTGCGGCCGGTGGACGTGGCGCTGAGCGATTTCGACTGCACCCTCGAGCCGCCGAGTGACTTACTCCCTCTCCCTCTCCCCCCGGGAGAGGGCCGGGGTGAGGGTGCTCCCGGCCAGGGCAACACCCTGCAACCCTGCGTCCGCCTCGGCCTGCGCCTGGTCGCCGGCCTCAGCACCCGAGGCGCCCAGCGCATCGTGGCCGCCCGCGCCGGCGGGACCTTCACCAGCGTGGAAGACCTGGCCCTGCGCGCGGCGCTGGACTTGAAGGACATGAACGCCCTGTCCGCGGCCGACGCGCTGTCCAGCCTGGCCGGGCACCGCCGCCAGCAGGTGTGGGCGGCCTCCGCCACCCGCCACGCGCCCGGCCTTCTCAGCCGGGCGCCGGTGCAGGAGGAATTGCTGCACCTGCCGGCCGCGCCCGAAGGCGAGGACGTGGTGTTCGACTACGCCGCCACCGGCTTTTCCTTGAGGCGCCACCCGCTGGCGCTGCTGCGCCCGCGCTTGGCCGCGCAAGGCTGGCTCACGGCCCAGGCGCTGCGCGAACTGCCGCACGGCAGCCCGGCGCGCGCCTGCGGCATCGTCAGCATGCGCCAGCGCCCGCCCACCGCCAAGGGCACCCTGTTCATCCTGCTGGAAGACGAGACCGGTACGGTCAACGTGATCGTCTGGGACCATGTGGTGCAGGCCCAGCGCGACGCGCTGCTGCGCTCGCGCCTGCTGGCGGTGGAAGGCGTGTGGCAGCGCGACGTGGACAGCGGCGGCCGGGTGCGCCATTTGCTGGCACGCCAGACGGAAGACCTCACGCCGCTGCTGGGCCGACTGGGCCGCCACGGCACCCGCAGCCGGGACTTCCATTGATGCAGCCGTACCAGCAACTGGCCATGCCGTTCCCGGCCGAACCCAGCCGTCGCCTGTTCGTGGGCCTGCAGCCCGACACCGCCACGCAGCGGGCCATCGCCGCTTGGCGCGACGGCTGGGCCTGGGCCGCGCGCCCGTCGCTGGTGCCGGCCGAACGGCTGCACATCACCCTGTTCTTCCTGGGCGAGGTGGCCACGCGCGACGAGCCTGCGCTACGCCAGGCCCTGGCCGCCACGCCCATGCCGCCCTTGTCGCTCGCACTGCGCACGCCGGCCGTCTGGCGCAATGGCGTCGCCGTGCTGCTGCCCGACGAGCATGCTGGCCTGCGCGCGCAGCGAGAGCGCATGCGCCAGTCGCTGCAGCGCCACGGCTTCGCGTGCGGGGCCGACTGGCAGCCGCACCTGACCCTGGCGCGCAAGGCCGCCGGCGCCCGGCCCCCGGCCGGCCCGGCCGGCTTTGCTTTCACGCTGTACGAGTTCGCGCTGGTCTGGTCGCAGCTGCCGCCGCTGGTGCCCGCAGCCCGGCATGTGGTGTTGGCGCGCTACCCGGCAGGAGTGCCGCCTGTCAACTGAGCCCTGTGCTTGCTGCGGACCGATGCGGCCGCCCGACACTCCAGGCTTGCCGCTTCAACCTTAAGAGCCAGTGACAGGTCCTTGGCACATCAGGCAAAAGCCATGATGTCCACCAGCTTATCCACAGCTGAAAGAACTACCTCAAGTAACAAATAGACGCACTTAACGGGTGCTTTTTGTAATTTCTGAATCTAGAGTTGTTTCAGCGAGTGACGCTCAGCAGTCAGAAACAGCGCAACTACGCGGGTAGTACGAGCTGAGGAGGCCATCTTCTCTCCTTGGTGTTTGCTTCACAAATTGACTGGAGAGTTACTGTGACTCACGACGAATTGAAGGACGAGGCGGTCTATGACCGCGACCGGCTGGAGCGGCATCTGTGGCAAATACAGCGCACCACCGGCCTGGACCGGCGCAAGGTACTCAGGTTGTTCGCCTCGAGCCTGGCAGTCGGCGCAGCCGGAGGCATGGTCCCCGGGTCGATGCGGCAGGCTTCTGCCCAGCAGGCGCTCACCCCGATCGTCAAGCCCACGCCAAGCGATCTCTTCTATACGCTGGGCACCAACCGGGAGATGCGCTGGGAAGCCATGCGCGGCCAGGACTACACGGTGCCCAACGAGCTTTTCTTCGTGCGCAACCACACCGTCACGCCCCGGCTGGCGGCCGACACCTGGCGCCTGCAGATCTTCGGCTCTGGCGTGGCGACACCCATCGAGCTGACTTACGCGGACCTCCTGGACATGGAGTCCGTCACCCGGACCCGGGCCATCGAATGCGCAGGCAATGCGCGCAGTTTCTTCGGCTCGCAGCAGGGAACGCCAGCCCCGGGCACGCAGTGGAAGCTGGGCGCCATCGGCGTGGCCGAATGGGAGGGTGTCCCGCTATGGAAGGTGCTGAAGAAGGCCGGGGTCAAGCAAACGGCCGTGGACATCATGCCCCAGGGCCTGGACAACCCGGTGACCGGCCAGGGCAATGTGCGCCGGCCCCTGCCGATCGAAAAGGCGCTCGACAAGGACACGCTGCTCGTCTTCCGCATGAACGGGGAAGTCCTGCCGCCTGACCATGGCCATCCGGTGCGCCTGCTGGTTCCTGGCTGGGGGGGCATCTCCAGCATCAAGTGGATCGGCAGCATCGAAGTGTCGGAAACGCCCCTGTTCTCGCCCTGGAACACCACGCAGTACCGCTTCTTCGGTCCGGAATATGCCCCCGACTTCCCGCCTGTCACGACCCACAAGGTCAAGAGCGCCCTGGAGCTGCCGTTTCCGGCCACGCTGCAAGCGGGGCGCAACATGCTGACCGGGCGTTCCTGGACCGGCAGCGGAAAGAAGATCCACCGGGTGGAGGTCAGCTTCGACGGCGGCTTCAACTGGGTCCGCGCGCGGACCTCCGGTCCGGACAAGGAGCAGGCCTGGACGCGCTGGACGGTGATGTGGGACGCCATGCCGGGCCATTACACCGTCAAGGTCCGCGCGACCGACAGCGACGGCCTGGTCCAGCCCGACAGCCTCCCCTTCAACTCGCAGGGCTACTCCTTCTGGGCGGTGGTGAACCATCCGGTGACGGTGAACGCGTAGCCAGCCGGCGGCCGCGCAAGCGGCCTCCCAAAGAAAATGCCCCGCCTGAGCGGGGCATTTTCTTTGGGCCCGCCGCCGTGCAGAGATTGCAGGGCGGGCGGACGGTCAGTGCATCGTGTCGATCTTCAGGCCGGCGCTGCGCCACTCGGGAAAGCCGCCGCGGAACCAGTGGACCCGCGTGTACCCGGCCTTGAGGGCGGCATGGCTGGCCTTGAAGCTCTTCCAGCATTCGGCTCCATTGCAGGAAAAAATCAACGGGGTGCCGCGGTCGTTCGGGAGCTGGGCCAGGTCGAACTGGTCGTCGGCTGCCTTGAAGTCGGCGTCCTTCGCGCTCTTTTCCACGTAGGGGACGAGCTTGGCCCCGGGGATATGGCCCGCCTTGAACTCCACCTCGGTGCGCGTGTCGACGAAGACCGCGCCGGCCTCCATCAGCTGCTTGACCCCCTGGGCGTCCAGCAGGGTGGCGCCAGGCAGGCTGCGCGGGGTGAAGTAGCCCAGCGTGGAGACATAGTCGAAGTCGCTCGCCGCCATGGGCACCAGGGCGGCGCCGGCCTGGGTCACGCCGGGGCCTGTGGCCAGTGCGGCGCGCAGCGCTTCCACGCCGGGCCGTGTGCCGTTCTTGATCGCGACCGACAACGCCGGAGCTGTGCGGGTCTCCATCAGTATCTTGATCTTCTCGCCATTGGCCGCCCAGCGGTCGAACACCGACCGCTCCACGGCGACCGCATCGCAGCGCCGCACCTGGAGGCACAGCAGCAGCGCGTCCTGGTAGCGGGTTTCGTACAGCGTGGCGAAGTGGCTCTTGAGCGTCGTGTTCGCGGCGTTGAGTTCGCCGCGCAGGAGGTAGGTGACCAGGCTGTCCTGCAGCGGCAGCCCCAGGCGCTTGCCCTTGAGTGCCTTCAGGCTGTCGACCGCGCCGTCGGCGCTGGTGACCAGCACCGCCTGCACGGGGCGGTCGATGCCCAGCACGGGGGTGTAGCCATAACGCACGGCGCTGCCGATCACGTGGGCCGGGGCGATGAAGACATCAGGAATCTTCGAGCGCGTCGCACCCAGGTCCGCACCCGCGTCGGTGGACAGCAGGATGTTCATGTCGGCCAGTTTTTCCTTGCGCAAGGCCTGCTCGATCGCGCTTTTCCAGGAAAGGTAGACGGAGTAGCGGGACTGCTCGCCCTGGTCGCCGGGGTTGATCAGGATCTTGGTCTGGGCATGTGCGTCGGTTCCTGGCAGGAACGCAGCGGACAGCGCGGCAGCCAGGATGGTCGTCGCGTAGAGCTTGGTCGTGGGTTTTTTCATGATGAATGCCTCTTGTTGGTAGACGGCTGCAGCCAGCCGCGCCGGGTGCTAATTGGCTTTGAAGATGCGGTCCAGGTGTTCCATGTCGTTGACCACCTTCCAGTCGGCCGCGCCGGCCGTACGGGCGCGTTTTTCCCACCACTCGAGTCGGCCCAGGTAGCGGCGGGGATCGACGTTGTCGGTCTCCAGCTTGGTGACGTTGACGGCCACCAGGTGGATGCCATCGAGCTTGAGCGGGATGTTGTTGCGCTGCGTCTTGTCGTCCAGCTCCTCCTGCATGTCCGAGAAGATGACGATGGTCTTCTTGCCCGCCTGGGTCTCGTTCAGGTACTCCGCAGCCTGGATCACGCCGCCGGTAATGTCGGTGTAGCGGCTTCCCTTGGAGGTCTGCACCGTCTTGGAGAAGTCCGCGAACTGCTGGCTGAACGCGCGCTTTTGCGTGTTGACGGCCATGGGGTCGCGGCCCAGGCTGACCTTGGCCACGATGCTCTTCTCGCTGAAGCTGCGGCTCTGGACCTGGCCGATGGCCAGCGAATCGCCGGGGTTGATCGTGCCCAGCAGGTAATTGACCATGGCCTGCGCCTTGCCCAGCTCCTTGGCGTACGTGCCTGACGTGTCGATCAGCACGTAAACGGCCTGGTGCCGGTTGACCTGCGGCCCGCAGGACGCGAGGAGGGGCAGCGCCGCCGCAAGCAGCAGGCGCCTGCGCCGCAACGGGGCGCTCATCGCGTCTTCCCCGACGGCAGCTCGCCGAATGCACTCGCCGGGCTGAGCTGCGACATGCGCGGGCCGGCGCCGCGGTGGCCGGCCACCCAGCGCTCGACCGCCAACGGGGCGAAGATCAGCACGTCATAGAGCATGATCGTGAAGCGGCCGAGTTCCTTGACGGCGATGGCCAGGAAGCGCAGCGCGAACGCCAGCGCGTGCATCACCATGTCGAGCAGCGCGCCGAGCACGGTGCGGCCCGTGTTGACGAAATGCTCCAGCGGGATCGCGACGAACGCCAGGGCGAACGGCAAGGTGAATCCCAGCACCATCTGCCCGATGGTGGGAATGCGCATGACCCAGCTGGCTTCGGCCGGAGCCGCGGCGGCGCCTGCGCCCGCTGCGGCGCTCAGCTGCTGCTTGAGCGCCATGCCGGCCGCGATGATCTCGTCGCGCATCACCGCCAGGGCGACTTCGAAGCCCGCCAGCACCAGCAGGACCGTGAGCGAGGCCCACATCAGGCGGCGGCGCATCTTCTCGGTCAGGTTGCCCAGGGGCAGCAGGCGGGTGAAGTGGAGCATCTCCATCAGGAACAGGCCCATCAGCGCCTCGAACAGGATGATGACCAGCGCCGCCAGTTCGGAGGCCTGCATGTTGCCCGCGATGTAGTCGCCGCCGCCGACCATTGCCGCCATGGGCAGGGCGATCAGCTTGTAGTTGATGTAGGCGCCGCCCACGGCGATCAGCATGATCAGGCCGGACACGAAGAACTGCGTGGCGGCCGAGGTGGTGAGCGCGTGCGTGATGTCCTTGCCGCGGGCATGGATCTTGTCGAGCTTGAGCACATTGGCGTCGATCCGCGCCGCGCTGTCCTTGAGACTGGTGATGTTGCCGTTCACCTGCGTGAGCGTCTGGCTGACCGAGCGCCAGAACGGCAGGAAGCCGTTGAGGATGCGATGCCGCTCCTTGGCCGTCCCGCGGTATTCCGCGATGACCTTGGCATAGATGTCATCCAGCGCCTTGCGGATCTCGCCCAGGATGCGCTGCACCATCCCATCGCTCGACGGCTTGATCTTGGCGATCGCCTCGACGGCGTTGACCCATTCCGGCGGGGGCGGGGGCACCTCGCCGCTCTTCTTGTAGTCCTCCTCGATCTGCGTGATCTGATCCATCAGCTTGCGCTGCAGGGCCGGATAGCCCTCCAGATCCCGCTGCACAAGGGCGGAGACGCGCTCCAGGTCGCGCTCGACCCCCTTGCCGACCTCATGGGCGGCCTGCGCGAACAGCACTTCGCGGTTGCGATGGTGCAGGCGCTGGGCTGTCTTGCTCAGCCAACGCGCACTCAGCTTCAGCGGGTTGGAAACGGACCGCGCCGCTCCTCTGATGAGTTCGTGCACGGGCTTGCGTGCCATGTAGAGGAACGGCATCCCGATCAGGAACAGGAACGCGACGGACAGCAAAAGCCGGTCCGGCCATATCAAGAGCGACTCCAGGGGCAACATGTTTTCTCCTCTCCGACTTGCATTCATTGATGGCGCTGGCAACCCCATGCAAATGGACGCCGCGCCCCCATACCGAGCTTTTTCCTGCTCTTCCTTAATGACTCAGCCGCGTCATCCTAGGATGAGAAGGATTTGCTGTCGCGCTGCAAATCCGCAGCAGTGCACGGTTGCAACGAAAGCCGCGCGTATTCGCATCACTATTAATATTTGTTACATATTCAATGTTTCGTCGCAAGTCTTGGCGACAAGCTTTTGTCCGACATCGGGGTGTCCGGGCGTCCTTTAACTTGACTCCAGCTGTTTTCATGCGGAGCCTTTTTGATGCTGGAGAAATTGCCGGGGGCCGTCGGCCACGTGCTGCGCCATCGCCGCGCCGGGTTGGACAAGATCGCCTTCCACCACAGCGGCTTGCGCGCCGGACTGGCGGCGATCCAGGTCAGCAGCCTGGCTTTTGCCGACCACATGCCCATCCCGGCGCGTTACACGGCCGATGGCGAGGGCCTGTCACCGCCGCTGCAGTGGCAGGGCGTTCCTGCGGGCACGGCCTCCCTGGTGCTCATCGTCGAGGACGCCGATGCGCCCACGCCGCAGCCGCTGGTGCATGCCATCGTGGTCGACCTGGCGCCCGAGGACGGTGCCCTGGCCGAGGGAGCGCTCCAGAGCGCCGACCATGAGGGTACGGCCGACGTGCACGAGGGCCGCAACTCCTACTTCCGCGCCGGCTGGCTGCCGCCCGACCCGCCGCCGGGCCACGGCTCGCACCGCTACGCCTTCCAGTTGTTCGCGCTGGGGCCGGGCGCGCCTTTCAGCGGCACGCCCGGCCGCGATGCGGTGATGGACGAGGTACGCGCGCGCGCCCTGGCCAGCGGGCTGTTGATCGGTACCTATGCCCGGCCCGACGGCTCGATCAAGGCCGGCGAAGGCGCCAAGGCAGCGGCCGTCACGGCGGCGGTGCCGCCCCACTGACGACCGCGTTGCCGCGGCTGCGGCCGCTATGCTGCGATGTGGACGACCTGCGCCAACTCACCGGCTTCTTTCCTTTCGAAGGCCGGCTCGAAGCCATCCTGCTGCGGCCGGCGCGGGGCACGCCCGTGCACAGCGCTCCAGCGGCCGAAGCCCTGGCCGGCCGCGGACTGGCCGGCGACCGCAGCGCGGCGGGCCGCGGGGGCGGCAAGCGCCAGGTGACGCTGCTGCAGGCCGAGCACCTGCCGGTGCTCGCGGCCTTGCTGCGGCGTGACGCCATCGATCCCGCACTGCTGCGGCGCAACCTGGTGGTCTCGGGCCTGAACCTGCTGGCGGCGCGCTCGCTGTTCGCCGACCGGCCGCTCGCGCTGCGCATCGGCGATGCCGTGCTGCTGGAGGTGACGGGTCCTTGCGAGCCCTGTTCGAAGATGGAAGCCGCCCTGGGCCCCGGCGCGTACAACGCCTTGCGCGGCCATGGCGGGGTGACGGCACGGGTGCTGGCCGGCGGCCGCGTCAGCGTCGGGATGCGCTGCCGGCCTGTGCAGATGCCTGATGGATTGGAGCGGGCGATGGGAATCGAACCCACGTCTTGAGCTTGGGAAGCTCAGGTCCTGCCATTGAACGACGCCCGCGTGGCCACGAAGTGTACAAGCTCCGTTCCTGCCGCTAACGCGGTGCCGCGGCGATCGCCTGCGGCGACAGCGGCACCAGCGTGTAAGCCTCCGGCAAATCGGGGCGCCAATCGAACTGCCAGATGCGGCGGTCGGCGAAATGCTGCAGCAACGCCCGGTCGCGCGTGTCACCCAGGCTGCGCGCTATCACCACCTCGGCCCGATCGATGTCGGGCTCGTTGTAGACCATCTCGTAGTGCAGCGGCGTGTGGGGCCCCACCTTGACCAGCACCAGGTCGCGGCCGGGTTCGTTTTTCAGGCGCGCGATCAGCCGGTTGCGCAGGCCCTCCTGGCCGATCGCGCAGCAGGCCTGGGCGGTAAATTCGGCGTTGAGCCGCGGGACGCCGAACACCACCGCGGCAGCCGGCAGCAGCAGCGTGGCCACCGCGGCGGCGGGCATGGCCCGCGTGAGGAACAGGCCCACCGGCCGCCCGCGCAGCTGCCAGCCGCGCAGGTACATGAAGCCGCGCATCACGATGATGAGCAGCACCGGCAACAGCGGCGCCGTGTAGTGCGGGAAGTTCCAGGTCACCAGCGCATACCCGAGCATGAAGAACCCCAGCGTGCCCAGGAGGAATCCCTCGCGCCGCACCGCCCCCAGCCCGGCCAGCAGGGCGAAGGTGAAGAGGGGGCCGACGTAGAAGTTCCAGTTGTGGAACAGCTTGCCGGCGATGCCGGCGCCGATGCCGGCCGTGGAGTAGCGCCGCTGGTAGTCGCGTCCCTCGGCGCGGTAGAAGTCGCGGAAGTAGGCCGGCCCGCGCAGCTGCGATTGCAGCGGCGGCGAGGTCAGGAACGCCGGCGCCGCCGCATAGGCCGCGCGGTTGACTTCGTACGGCGTCAGGAGGGCGTGGCCGGTGGTGGCCACGTTGTAGGCCAGCAGCAGCGCGCCGCCGGCGCCCACCAGGGCGGTGGCCGGCACCACCGTCTTGAGCAGCTGCCAGCGCCCGCCGGCCCAACTGGGCCGCAGCAGGCGTGCCAGCAGCAGCACGGCCACCGGGATGCACAACAGCATGCCTTCGTAGGAACGCGTGGTCATCAGGATGGCGGCGCCCAACCCGATGGTGCCTCCCAAGGCCCAGCTCGGGCGTCGCAGGATGCGCGGCAAGGCGCCGATCACCAGCATCGCGCCCAGCGCGGTGAACGCGCCGCCCCAGTAGGAATTGACCCAGTAGCTGAAGACGCCGAAGCGGATCACCAGCAGCACGCCGCCCAGCAGAGCGAACGGCGCCGGCACCCAGGCCTGCAGCATCCATACGGCCGCCATGCACATCAGCACGAAGGACAGCCAGACACCCACCCAGGGCTCGCCCGCCACCAGCAGGCCGGCGGCCAGCGGCGCGCTGCGGCCCGGGAAGTACATGGACGCGTAGGCCGGGACCTGGTTGACGTGGAAGGTCTCGAAATGCTCCCAGAACGGATGGGTCGGGTTGGCCAGCCGGCCCTGCAGATAGGTCTGTGCCTGCAGCAGCAGGCTTTGCTCATCGTGGACGGCGGCCGAGGGCGGGCCCAGCCACGGCAGAAAAACCGCCCGCGCAGCCACGGCGAGCAGACCGACGAAGAGAATAGCCCGCCAGGGACGGGCCAACAGCGGCGCTGCCGCCTGCTCGATGCGGCCAAAGAAAACGCCGCCCAGGCGAGGGGCGGCCAGTGCCAGGATGGTGATGACGAGGGCCAGGCCCGCTTCCGTCAACATAGAGGGGCTGCCCAGCCGATCGATCAGCTGGGCCAGCGCTCCCGGCGAATCGCCGGCAAGGTCATTCCAATTCACGCCGCCACCCGGCGTGCTTCAGCGTCTATCTGCATCTATCCATTATCACGCCCCGGTCTGGCCGGCTGATAGCCCGGACGGCCCATGCCGCCACCGGAGGTGCCGCCCGTACCGGTGCTGCCACCCATGCTGCCGCTGCCGCCGGCATAACCAGCGCCGGCGCCGCCGCCTGCAGCCATGCCGCTGGCCCGTTGCCCTGCGGCTTCGGCGGTGCGCTGCAGCTGCGCGGCCTTCTCATGCGACTTGCCGTACCAGTTGCGCACGATCTCGGCGGCGGTCTCGCGGCCGCCCAGGCCGAAGGACAGGCCCAGCGCCAGCGCGATCGCGCCGACCACGGCCATGAACAAGGTGTTCACCAGCGTGGTGGCGATGCCCAGCTGGTTGACCGCCACCACGACGGCGAAGGTCCACACCACCGTGGAGGCCACCTTGGCTAGGAAGTCGGGATTGCCCAGGCCACCCTCGGCCGCGGCGCCGCGCACGATATTGCTGAGCGCGCGGGCCGCCAGTCCGCCGATGACCAGCACCACCAGGGCCACGACCACGTTGGGCAGCCACAGGAGCAGCTGGCGCAGCACGTCCGACACCGCGGGCAGTCCCAGCGCGTCGAAGGCCACCACCAGCGCGATCAGCCGGATGAACCACTTCACCACCGCGCCTATCATCCCGGCCGGGTCGGTGCCGGTGCCCATCTTGTGGACGAAGTCTGCCAGGCCCGAGCGCTGAGCCAGGTCGTTGAAGCGGATCGAGCGCAGGATGGCGGCAATGCCCTTCTCGACCAGCGAGGCGATGAACCAGCCGGCCAGGACGATGACGAGAAAGCCCAGGATCTTGGGGATGGCCGAGAAGAACAAGGCCATGGCTGCGGCCAGCGACGACATGATGGCCGTGCTCCACTCGGTGATGGTGTTGGTTTCCATGAAAAGCTCCGGTCGAGGGAAGAGAGGGAAGGAGGCGACTTTCCAGCCTGAAGTGCTGCCATTTCGTCAGCGCAGGTCCGTCGCCCATGTAGGACGCACTTGCAGGACCTTGATCCTGTCTCGGCCGTGGGTTTCTGCCATGGGCCGTGCAGGGCACGCCGGGACCCCCAAACCTATAATCGTCTGTTCTGCTGAGCACACTATGAGCACACCCAAGTTCACCGTCGCCGACATCCGCAAGACCTTCCTCCAGTTCTTCGCCGGCAAGGGCCACACGGTGGTCGAGTCCAGCCCGCTGGTGCCGGGCAACGACCCCACGCTGATGTTCACCAACTCGGGCATGGTGCAGTTCAAGGACGTGTTCCTGGGCGCCGACAAGCGGCCCTACGTGCGCGCCGCCTCGGTGCAGGCCTGCCTGCGCGCCGGCGGCAAGCACAACGACCTGGAGAACGTGGGCTACACCGCGCGGCACCACACCTTCTTCGAGATGCTGGGCAACTGGAGCTTCGGCGATTACTTCAAGCGCGACAGCCTGAAGTGGGGCTGGGAGCTGCTGACCGAGGTCTACAAACTGCCCAAGGACAGGCTCTGGGCGACGGTCTACATCGACGACGACGAGGCCTACGACATCTGGACCCGGGAGATCGGCCTGCCGCCCGAGCGCGTGGTGCGCATCGGCGACAACAAGGGCGCCAAGTACGCCTCCGACAACTTCTGGATGATGGCCGACACCGGCCCCTGCGGCCCGTGCTCCGAGATCTTCTACGACCACGGCCCCGAGATCCCGGGCGGCCCTCCGGGCAGCCCCGATGCCGACGGCGACCGCTACATCGAGATCTGGAACCACGTGTTCATGCAGTTCGACATGCAGCCGGACGGCAGCATCCGGAAGCTGCCGGCGCCCTGCGTGGACACCGGCATGGGTCTGGAGCGGCTGGCCGCCATCCTGCAGCACGTGCACAGCAACTACGAGATCGACCTGTTCCAGGCGCTGATCGCCGCCGCCGCGCGCGAGACCGGCACCCCGGACCTGGCCAACCCGTCGCTGCGCGTGATCGCCGACCACATCCGCGCCACCGCCTTCCTGGTCAGCGACGGCGTGATCCCCAGCAACGAGGGCCGCGGCTACGTGCAGCGCCGCATCGTGCGCCGCGGCATCCGCCACGGCTACAAGCTCGGGCGCAAGACCCCCTTCTTCCACAAGCTGGTGCCCGACCTGGTGAAGTTGATGGGCGCTGCCTATCCGCGCCTGAAGGCCGAGCAGCAGCGCATCACCGAGGTGCTCAAGGCCGAGGAGGAGCGTTTCTTCGAGACGCTGGAGAATGGCATGGACATCCTGGACGCCGCGCTGAAGGATGGCCAGAAGGTCCTGCCCGGCGAGGTGGCGTTCAAGCTGCACGACACCTACGGCTTCCCGCTGGACCTGACCCAGGACGTCTGCCGCGAGCGCGGCGTCACCGTTCATGAGCCCGGCTTCAACGCCGCCATGGACAGGCAGAAGGCCGCCGGCCGCGCGGCCGGCAAGTTCAGGATGGACCGCGCCCTGGAGTACAGCGGCGCCGGCCATCCCTTCACCGGCTACGAGCGCCTGGAGGAGCCGGCCAAGGTGGTGGCGCTGTACCGCGACGGCACGCCGGTGCAGGCGCTGCGCGAGGGCGAGCCCGGCGTGGTGGTCCTCGACACCACGCCGTTCTACGCCGAGAGCGGCGGCCAGGTCGGCGATTGCGGCCAGATCACCGCCGAGGGCGTGCAGTTCGGCGTCGAGGACACGCAGAAGATCAAGGCCGACGTCTACGGCCACCACGGCATGCAGACTCAGGGCACGCTGCAGGTCGGCGACGCGGTCATGGCCAAGGTGGACGTGGCCCGCCGGCAGGCCACCATGCGCAACCACAGCGTCACGCACCTGATGCACAAGGCGCTGCGCGAGGTGCTGGGCCCGCACGTGCAGCAGAAGGGCTCGCTGGTCGACGCCGACAAGACGCGTTTCGACTTCACGCACAACCAGCCGGTGACGCAGGACCAGGTTCGCGAGATCGAGCGGCGCGTCAACGCCGAGATCCTGGACAACCACCCCACCCAGGCGCGGGTGATGGAGATCGAGGCCGCCAAGGCCACCGGCGCCGTGATGCTGTTCGGCGAGAAGTACGGCGACACGGTGCGGGTGCTGGACATCGGCTCCAGCCGCGAGCTGTGCGGCGGCACGCATGTGCAGCGCACCGGCGACATCGGCCTGTTCAAGATCGTGAGCGAAGGCGGCGTGGCCGCGGGCATCCGCCGCGTGGAAGCCGTGACCGGCGCCAATGCGCTGGCCTACCTGCAGCAGGTGGAAGCCACGGTCCAGAGCGCCGCCGCGGCACTCAAGGCCCCGGCGGCCGAGCTGCAGGCGCGTGTCGGCCAGGTGCTGGAGCAGGTGCGCACGCTGGAAAAGGAAGTGGCCCAGCTCAAGGGCAAGCTTGCGTCCTCCCAGGGCGACGAGCTGGTCAGCCAGGCGGTGGACGTCAGGGGCACCAAGGTGCTGGCGGCAACGCTGCAGGGCGCCGACGCCAAGACCCTGCGCGACACCATGGACAAGCTCAAGGACAAGCTCAAGTCCGCGGCCATCGTGCTGGCGGCGGTGGACGGCACCAAGGTGCAGCTGGCCGCCGGCGTCACGGCCGACCGCATGGGCCAGGTCAAGGCCGGCGAGCTGGTGAACTTCGTGGCGCAGCAGGTCGGCGGCAAGGGCGGCGGCAAGCCGGACCTGGCCATGGCCGGCGGCACCGATGCCGGCCAGCTGCCGGTGGCGCTGCAATCGGTGCGGAGCTGGGTGGCGGAGCGCCTCGGCGCGTGAGCATGCGACCGGTCCGCGTGCTGCCAGCGTTCGCCTCCTCGGTGTGCGGTGCACCGTGAAGGTCCTCTCGCGCATCTTCTCGTCCATCCACGGCGTGATCGCCGTGCTGTTTGCGGCTGCTGCCCTTGTCCTGGTCTTCGTCGCGGCGCGGATCGCCTGGACGGCGGTGAGCGGGGCCCTGGACGAAGGCGCGGCGCAGGGCGTCATCGAGGCCATCGGCGTGCTGGCCGCTGCGGTGGTCGCACTGCAGATCGCGCAGACCATCACGGAGGAGGAGATCATCCGCGGGGTGGACATCAGCGCGCCGACCCGGGCGCGCCGCTTCCTGTCGCGGTTCATGGTGGTCGTCGTGGTGGCCCTGGCGATCGAGGGCCTGGTGGCCGCCTTTACGGCCATCCACGAGGACTTGGCTGAACTGGTCTATGCCGCGGCGCTGCTGCTCTCCACCGGGGCGCTGTTGGCCGCCTGGGGGGTCTTCATCCACTTCAACCGCGAAGCCGAGGAGCTGGAACCCGAAGCCATGCGCAAGACCAAGCAGGAAGACCGCAAGCTCGACCAGTGACGCCCGCGTGTGCCGAAGGGTTCTTACGGGCCGCTATGAGCGCACGAACACCAGGTCCCACACGCCGTGCCCCAGCTTGAGGCCGCGGTTCTCGAACTTGGTCAGCGGCCGGTAGTCGGGCCGGGGCGCGAAGCCCGGGGCGGTATTGGCCAGCAGCGGCTCGGCCGACAGCACCTCCAGCATCTGCTGCGCGTACGGTTCCCAGTCGGTGGCGCAGTGCAGGTAGCCGCCGGGCGCCAGCCGGCTGGCCAGCCGCGCCGCCAGCGGCGGCTGGATCAGGCGGCGCTTGTGGTGGCGCAGCTTGTGCCAGGGGTCGGGAAAGAAGACGTGGATGCCGGCCAGGCTGGCGGGCGTCAGCATGCGGTCCACCACCTCCACCGCGTCATGCGGGACGATGCGGATGTTCGAGAGGCCCAGCTCGCCGATGCGCTTGAGCAGCGCGCCCACGCCCGGCTCGTGCACCTCGCAGCACAGGAAGTTCTTCTGCGGCATCAGCCCCGCGATGTGGGCCGTGGCCTCGCCCATGCCGAAGCCGATCTCCAGGACGGTGGGGGCCTCGCGGCCGAAGGCGGCGGCCAGCTGCAGCGGCTCGCCTGTGTAGGGCAGCAGGAAGCGCGGGCCCAGCGTCTCGAAGGCGCGCGCCTGGCCGATGGTGGTGCGGCCGGCACGGCGCACGAAGCTGCGGACGGTGCGGGGATGGGGCACGCTCCCGGGCGGGGCGTTCGGCGGCTCGCTCATGGCACTATTGTCGCGGCCCGGGCGGCACCCATCGCCGGGCCCACTCCCGGGTGGCCGCCTGCAGCCAGCCGGCGGCGCTGGCCGCGTCGCCGGTGATGCCCAGCACCCGCCCGGCCTCGCGCAGGCAGCGCAGCGCATCCGAGGTGTCCAGCGCCGCTGCGCCGTTCTGCTTGGACAGCTTCTCGCCGTTGGCGCCCAGCACCAGCGGCGTGTGCAGGTAGTACGGCGCGGGCAGGCCCAGAGCGCGCTGCAGCAGCACCTGGCGGGCGGTGTTGTCGGCCAGGTCCTCGCCGCGCACCACGTGGGTGACGCCCTGGGCGGCATCGTCGACCACCACGGCGAGCTGGTAGGCCCACAGCCCGTCGGCGCGGCTCAGCACGAAGTCGCCCACCTCGCGCTCCACCTCCTGCGACTGCGGGCCCAGGCGGCGGTCGGTCCAGTCCACCCGGCCCGCCCCGCGCGTCAGCATCCGCCAGGCCCGCGGCGGCTTGCCGTGCAGGCCCTCGCGGCAGGTGCCCGGGTAGACCAGTTCGCCATGGCGCTCGCGCGCGCGACCCTGCGCCGCCAAGGTGGTTTCGATGTCCTTGCGCGTGCAGCCGCAGGGATAGGCCAGTCCGCGCCGCACCAGCGTATCCAGCGCGGCCTGGTACAGCGCGCCGCGCCGCGACTGCCACAGCGGCGCCTCGTCGGGCACCAGGCCGCAGTCGGCCAGCTGGCGCAGGAGGGTGTGGTCCGCACCCGGCACGCAGCGCGGCGTGTCCACATCCTCGATGCGCACCAGCCAGCGGCCGCCATGGGCCCGCGCGTCCAGCCAGCTGGCCAGCGCGGCCACCAGCGAGCCGGCATGCAGCGCCCCGGTGGGGGAGGGGGCAAAGCGCCCCAGGTACCGTGTGCCCCCACGCTCTCCCACTGCGTGTGGGTCGCTGCCCCCCGAGCGGGCCTTCGCGCCTTGGGGCGGCCCGGCGGCGCTCAAGCCCATGGCCTCAGAGGGCGGCCAGCGCCAGCTCCAGCCCCGAGACGAAGGCGTTCTCGACGCGGTGGCCCAGGCACCAGTCGCCGCACAGGCCCAGGCCGACGCGGCTGTCCCACAGGTGGCTGCGGCCCAGCGGCACCTGGGTGCGCGCAAAGCGCCAGCGGTGCACCTGGACATGGGCGGGCTCGGCGCGGATGCCGGTGACCTCGGCAAAGGCGCGCAGCAGCTTGGCCGTGACGCGCTGCGGGTCGTCTTCCAGGTGCTCGGAGGACCATGCCGCGCTGGCCTGCACCGTCCAGCGCTCCACCGGGCCGCGGCCCGGCTTGGACGATTCGCGCGACAGCCAGGCGATGCGGTGGTGCGTGCTCAGGGCCGCGTTCCACTGCGGCCCCAGGGTCGTCAGGCCCGGCTGCACGGCCTGGGGAAAGGCCAGCATCAGGGTCCAGCAAGGCGCCACCTCGACCTGGGCCAGGCGCTCGGCAAACGCCGGAGCCAGCGCGGACTCGCGCAGCAGGTCCATGGCTTGCCGGCTGGGCACGGCCACCATGACCGCGTCGAAGCCCGAGAACACGCGCGCCGAGCCGTCCATGCCCTCGGTGCGCAGCTGCCAGCGGCGGCCGTCCAGGCTGTCGCGCTCGATGCGCGCCACGCGCGTCTCCAGCACGGTGCGCCCGGCCTGCGCCAGCGGCTGGGCCCAGTGCCGGGCCAGGGCGTCCATGCCCGGCACGGGCACCCAGTGCCGCTCGGGTGCCGGCAGGGACGCCTCGGCCATGCGGCCATGCGCATCCAGCACCCGCACCGCGTTGGCGCTCCAGGGGCGGCACAGCTGCGGCGACAGGGCCAGCGCGCGGGCGAAGCGCTCGTCGCGCACGGTGAAGTACTGGGCGCCGTGGTCGAAGCGGCCGAAGGGCGTGTCGCGGCTGGCCATGCGGCCGCCATAGCCGCGGCTTTTCTCGAACACAGTGACCTCGCAGCCGGCCTGCGCCAGCGTGCGCGCGCAGGCGATGCCGGCCAGGCCGGCGCCGATCACTGCGAACTTGCGGCGCACGGGCGGCTCGGCGCTGGGCGATTCGATCGGCGGCGGGGAAGGCAGGGGCATGGTGCGGGCGATTGTGGCATCAGCCCCGGCGCCGCTCCAGCAGCGCGCGCCGCGTCGCGGGGCTTTCCAGCTGGTTCAGCCACCACTGCAGGCCTTGGCCGGGCCCCAGGTTGCCGGAGCGCCAGGCGTAGTGGAGCCGCGCCACGCGCCTGGGGCGCTCGGTTTGCCGCACCACCAGCCGCCCGCTCTCGATGAAGGGCCGCGCCGCGGGCTCCGGCAGGAAACCGGCGCCCAGCCCGCGCAGCTGCGCATCGAGCTTGAGCGCCATGGTCGGCACTGTGAACACCTCTTGGCCCGCCAGCAGTCCGATCGACATGCCATGGCCGCGCTGCGTGCTGTCGGCCACCGCCACCGCACGGTGGCTGCGCAGCACCTCCTCGGGCAGCGGCTCAGGATGTCGGGCCAGCGGATGGTGCGGCGCCACGGCAAAGACGAACTCCACCTCGCCCAGCAGCTGGTGATGCAGGCCCGGCAGGGTGCCGGGGTCCATCGCGAAGCCCAGCGCCAGGTCGGCCTGCCCGTTGCGCAGCGCCTCGACCGTGCCGGTGAGCACCTCGTCGCGCAGCCGCAGGCGGGTCGGCGGACAGCTGTCGAAGAAGGCTTGGCACAGCTCCAGCACGGTGTCGCGCACGATCAGGCCGTCGATGGACAGCGTCAGCTGCGTCTCCCAGCCGGTGGCCACGCGCCGCACCCGGTTCGCCACCGCGTCCACCTGGTCGAGCAGGCGCTCGCCCTCGCGCAGCAGCTCGGCGCCGGCATCTGTCAGCCGCGCCTGCCGCGAGCTGCGGTCGAACAGCAGGGCGTCCAGCGCGTCCTCGACCAGGCGCACCCGGTAGGTGACGGCGCTGGGCACCAGGCCCAGCTCGCGCGCGGCGGCGGCGAAGCTGCCCGTGCGGGCCACGGCTTGCAGCAGGGCCAGGGTGTCGGGCGTCAGGACGTCGCGGGGGGTGGGCAAGGCGGTGTTCAGTTTTTTTGAATGATGCCATCAAAACCGGCTGAGTCCATGACCGCCGCTCGGCGCCTACATTGGCTGCATCGAGCGAAGTTTGAGAAGAAAGGATTTGCCATGCTGACCTTGCGCCCCTCCCAGGACCGCGGCCATGCCAACCACGGCTGGCTGGATTCGTACCACAGCTTCTCGTTCGCGAACTACTACGACCCCGAGCACATGGGCTGGGGCAACCTGCGGGTGATCAACGAGGACCGCATCGCGCCCGGCACCGGCTTCGGCACCCACGGCCACCGCGACATGGAGATCATCAGCTACGTGCTGCAGGGCAACCTGGCGCACAAGGACACGCTGGGCAACGTCAAGGGCATCCCGCCCGGCGACGTGCAGCGCATGAGCGCGGGCACCGGCGTGATGCACAGCGAGTTCAACCATGCGCCGGACCAGGTGACGCACTTCCTGCAGATCTGGATCCAGCCGGACCGCCACGGCATCCCGCCGAGCTACGAGCAGAAGACCTTCGCCGACGCCGAGAAGCGCGGCAGGCTGCGCCTGGTGGCCTCGCCCGACGGCGCCGAGGGCTCGGTGCAGATCAATGCCAGCGCCCGCCTGTACGCCGGCCTGTTCGACGGCACCGAGGCCACGCAGCTGCAGCTGGCCAGCGGCCGCAAGGGCTACGTGCACCTGGTGCGCGGCGAGCTGGACGTCAACGGGCGGCCGCTCAAGGCCGGCGACGCCGTGCTGCTGGACGGCGAAACCCGTGTGGCGCTGGCGAGCGGCCGCGATGCCGAGGTGCTGGTGTTCGATCTGGCGCCCTGAGCGTTTTTCTGGTTTGCTTCGCTTTCCCAACCACCATCAGACGAGGAGCTGACATGACCGCAACCACTGCCACCACCATCCCCGCCACGACGGCCACCACCTCCGGCCAGGACGCGCTGAGCTTCCTGGGCCGGGCGCTGATCGCCCTGCTGTTCATCCCGGCCGGCTTCAGCAAGATCGGCGGCTTCGCCGGCGTGACCGGCTACATCGCCTCCAAGGGGCTGCCGATGCCGGCCGCCGGCGCGGCGCTCGCCATCGTCGTCGAGCTGCTCATCGGCCTGATGCTGCTGGCGGGCTTCAAGACCCGGTTCTCGGCCCTGGTGCTGGCCGTCTTCACGGTGGTGGCCAGCGTCGTCTTCCACAACTTCTGGGCGCTGCAAGGCGCGCAGGCGATGGCGCAGCAACAGGCCTTCTTCAAGAACATCGCCGTGGTCGGCGGCCTGCTGGTGCTGATGGCCTTCGGCCCCGGTGGCTGGAGCATCGACGCGCGCGGCCGCAAGCGCTGAGCCGCACCCTTCCTCTTCTTCTTTCCCCTCAAAGCAACAAAGGAGTTTTCCCATGGCCGACATCGCAGTCGTCTTCCATTCCGGCTACGGCCACACCCAGCGCCAGGCGCAGGCCGTGGCCGAGGGCGCCGCCGCCCGGCTGATCGCCATCGACGCCGAGGGCAACCTGCCCGAGGGCGCGTGGGAGCAGCTGGCCGCCGCCGACGCCATCGTCTTCGGCTCGCCCACCTACATGGGCGGGCCGAGCTGGCAGTTCAAGAAGTTCGCCGACGCCACGTCCAAGCCGTGGTTCACCCAGGCCTGGAAGGACAAGCTGTTCGCCGGCTTCACCAACAGCGCGGCACTCAACGGCGACAAGCACTCGACCATCCACTACTTCATCACGCTGGCGGCGCAGCACAGCGGCCTGTGGGTGAGCCAGGGCATCATGCCTTCCAGCACCAAGGCCGCGCAGCGCGACGATCCCAACCGCCTCGGCTCGTACGCCGGCGCGATCGCCCAGAGCCCGTCCGACGCCTCGCCCGCGGAGATGGCCCCCGGCGACCTGGAAACCGCGCGCCAGTTCGGCAAGCGGGTTGCCGAAGCCGCCGCCCGCTGGGCCCGCAGGTAAGGTCGCTGCCGTGGGCGCCGCGCTGCAACTTGCCGGGCACGAGAAGGACCTGGGCGGCGGCTTCACCGTGCGCCGCCTGCTGCCTGCGGCGCGCCAGCGCGCCGTCGGGCCCTTCGTGTTCTTCGACCACTTCGGCCCGGTCACGGAAGTGCCGCAAGCCAACCACGACGTGCGGCCGCATCCGCACATCGGCCTGGCCACGGTGACCTACCTGTTCGAGGGCGCGATGATGCACCGCGACAGCCTGGGCACCGAGCAGCTGATCGAGCCCGGCGCCATCAACTGGATGTCGGCCGGGCGCGGCATCGT
Source organism: Ramlibacter tataouinensis TTB310 (assembly GCF_000215705.1). Lineage (NCBI taxonomy): Bacteria > Pseudomonadati > Pseudomonadota > Betaproteobacteria > Burkholderiales > Comamonadaceae > Ramlibacter > Ramlibacter tataouinensis. The sequence continues at coordinate 1,581,378 of NC_015677.1, forward strand.
GCATTCCGAGCGGCGGCCCCCGTCGCTGCAGGGCGCCACCTTCGTCAACCACGGCTTGCAGCTGTGGGTGGGCCTGCCGCGCGACAAGGAGGAGGACGCGCCGTCCTTCACCCACACGCCGGCGGCCGCGATCCCGCAGGCGCTGCAGGCCGGCGGCGCGCAGGTGCGTGTGCTGGTGGGCGAGGGCTTCGGGATGCGTTCACCGGTCGAACCCGCCTCGCCCACGCTGTACCTGGACATCCGGCTGCCGGCCGGCGCCCGCTTGGAGCTGCCGCCGCTGGCCGCCGAGATGGCCGTGTACCCCGTGGCCGGCGAGTTGCGCCTGGATGGCGCGCCGCTGCCGGCGCGGCAGATGGCGGTGCTGCACCCGGATGCCGGCGTGCGGCTGGAAGCCGTTGCCGACGCCCGCCTGGCGGTGATCGGCGGCGAGCCGCTGGGGCCGCGCCACATGTGGTGGAACTTCGTGTCCAGCCGGCCCGAGCGCATCCAGCAGGCCGCGGCCGACTGGGAGGCCGGGCGCTTCGGCCGCGTGCCCGGCGAGACCGAGTTCATCCCGCTGCCCGAGCATCGCTTCGTCGCGCCGCCGGCCGCAGCGGCCGTTGCGCCGCCGCCCGGCGCGGGCCCGGGACCGCAATACCTCTAGTGCGGCAGGGCCTGCCGGTCCTATGATGGCCGGCATGCAAACCCTGGCCCTCCTGCCCTGGCCCGACCTGCTGGCGATGGCCTGGTTCCTGGCCGCCTGGGTGGGCTATGCCTGGTACTCGCGCCGCGCCAGCGTCCACGGCGCCACGCTGCTGGCCACCACCAACCGCTACCGCCGCTACTGGATGCTGCAGGCCACCTCGCGCGATCCGCGGGTGCTGGACGGCATCATCGTGCAGAGCCTGTCCAGCAGCCCCTCGTTCTTCGCCTCGGCCACCATCATCATCATCGGCGGACTGCTGGCCCTGCTGGGCACCACCGACAAGGCGGCGGAGTTCGTGCGCGAGATCCCGTTCGCCACGCGCACCTCGATGCTGGTGTTCGAGCTGAAGATGCTGGTGCTGATCGGCATCTTCGTCTATGCCTTCTTCCGCTTCACCTGGTCGATCCGTCAGTACACCTTCGGCGCGCTGCTGCTGGGGTCGCTGCCGGCGCCGGAGGAGTTCGCCGCCGGCAAGTTCGACCGCGAGCGCTTTGCCAACCGCGCCGGCACCCTGGTGGGCATGGCGGCCGAGACCTTCAACGACGGCGTGCGGGCCTACTACTTCGCCTTCGCCGCCATCGCGTGGTTCTTCTCGCCGCTGGCGCTGGCGGTGGGCGCCGCGCTGGTGGTGGCGGTGCTGTACGGCCGCGAGTTCCACTCGCAGGTGCTGCACGTGCTGCGCGACTGAGGGCCGCAGCTAGTCGGTGACGGCGGCCAGCCCGGTATCCAGCGCCTCGCGCCCGTCGAACACGAAGCAGTGGCCGTGCCAGTGCGCGCCGCCGGCCTCCTCGAAGTACTTCAGGATGCCGCCTTCCAGCTGCCACACCTGGTCCAGCCCGGCCTCGCGCATGTAGAGGGCCGCCTTCTCGCAGCGGATGCCGCCGGTGCAGAAGCTCACCACGGTCTTGCCTTCCAGCTGGTGGCGGTGCTGCCGCACGGCGTCCGGGAAATCGCTGAACCGGGCCAGCCGCCAGTCGATCGCCCCCTCGAAGGTGCCGTGGTCCACCTCGAACGCGTTGCGCGTGTCGAGCAGCACCACCGGCCGGCCCTGGTCGTCGCGGCCCTGGTCCAGCCAGCGCCGCACGGTGGGTGCATCCACGGCGGGTGCGCGGCCGTGCTCGGGGCGGATGGAGGGATGGTTCATGCGGATGATCTCGCGCTTGACCTTGGCGACCAGCCTGCGAAACGGCTGCGCCTCCGACCAGCTTTCCTTGGCCTGCAGGCCGGCGAAGCGGGTATCGCGGCGCAGTTCGTCGAGGAATCCTCGCACGCCTGCCGGCTCGCCGGCCAGGAACAGGTTGATGCCTTCGGTCGCCAGCAGCAGGGTGCCGCGCAGCTCGCGCCGGCGGGCCTGCGCCAGCAGCTCATCGCGCAATGCATGGGGTTGGTCCAGCGCCACGAAACGGTAGGCAGCGACGTTCAGCACGGAAGGCATGGCTGGGCGCATTATCGTGGCGCCGCAGGGCGCAGGCCGTCCGGCTGCGCCGCGTGCGGCTCGTAAAATCGACCCGATGTTCGTCCACCTGCGCCTGCACTCCGAATTCTCCGTGGTCGACGGCACCTGCCGCATCGACGATACCGTCCAGGCCGCCGCGGCTGACGGCCAGCCCGCCCTGGCGATCTCCGACCTGAACAACCTGTTCGGCGCCATCAAGTTCTACAAGGCGGCGCGTGGCGCCGGCGTCAAGCCGGTAGCGGGCGCCGAGGTCGTGCTGCAGGGCCTGGGCACGGAGCCGACGGCGCTGTCTCGCATCGTTCTGCTGGTGCAGAACCGCCAGGGCTACCTCAACCTGTGCGAGCTGCTGGCGCGCGCCTGGACACAGAACGTGGTCAAGGCCCAGGCGGTGTGCAAGCTCGACTGGCTCAAGGAGCTCGGCGAGGGGCTGATCGCCCTGTCTGGCGCCCAGGCGGGCGCGGTGGGGCAGGCGCTGGTGCAGGGCGACACGGCGCGCGCCAGCCAGTGCGCACTGGCGCTGGCCTCGGTCTTCCCGCACCGCTTCTACCTGGAGCTGCAGCGGGCCGGCCGGCCCGACGACGAGGCGCACGTGGCGGCCGCCGTGCAGCTGGCGGCCCACCTGCAGCTGCCCGTGGTGGCCACGCACCCGGTGCAGTTCCTGGCCGAGGACGACTACGAGGCGCACGAGGCGCGGGTGTGCATCGCCGAAGGCGAGATCCTGGGCAACCAGCGGCGCGTGCGCAAGTTCACGCGCGAGCAGTATTTCAAGCCGGCCGCCCAGATGGTGCAGCTGTTCGCGGACGTCCCCTCGGCGATCGCCAACACGCTGGAGATCGCCAGGCGCTGCAGCCTAGTGCTGGAGCTGGGCAAGCCCCGCCTGCCGCACTTCCCGACCCCCAACGGAATGCCGATTGAGGAGTACTTCCGCTTCGCCTCGCACGAGGGGCTGAAGGAGCGCATGCTGCAGCTGTATCCCGACGCGGCCCGGCGCGAGCAGGAGATGCCGCGCTACGTGGAGCGGCTGGAGTTCGAGATCAGCACCATCCTCAAGATGGGGTTCCCGGGCTACTTCCTGATCGTGGGCGACTTCATCAACTGGGCCAAGAACAACGGCTGCCCGGTGGGGCCGGGCCGCGGCTCGGGCGCCGGCTCGCTGGTGGCCTACGCGCTCAAGATCACCGACCTGGACCCGCTGCAGTACAACCTGCTGTTCGAGCGCTTCCTCAATCCCGACCGGGTGTCCATGCCCGACTTCGACATCGACTTCTGCCAGAGCAACCGCGACCGCGTCATCGAGTACGTCAAGCAGAAGTACGGCCGCGACGCCGTGAGCCAGATCGCCACCTTCGGCACCATGGCCGCCCGCGCCGCCATCCGCGACGTGGGCCGGGTGCTGGACATGAGCTACACCTTCTGCGACGGCATCAGCAAGCTGATCCCCAACAAGCCGGGGCAGCACATCACCATCGACGGTGCGCTCAAGGTGGAGCCGCTGCTGGCCGAGCGCCTGGAGAAGGAGGACGAGGTCAAGACCCTGCTGGGCCTGGCGCAGAAGCTCGAGGGCCTGACGCGCAACGTGGGCATGCACGCCGGCGGCGTGCTGATCGCCCCGGGCAAGCTGACCGACTTCACGCCGCTGTACCAGCAGCCGGGCAGCGACGCGGCGGTGAGCCAGTACGACAAGGACGACGTGGAGGCCGCCGGCCTGGTGAAGTTCGACTTCCTGGGCCTGGCCACGCTCACCATCCTGGAGATCGCCAAGGAGTTCATCCGCGCCCGGCACAAGGGGCGGGAGGACTTCAGCTTCGAGAACGTGCCGCTGCAGGATGCGGCCACCTACAAGCTGTTCGCCGACGGCAAGACCGAGGCGGTGTTCCAGTTCGAAAGCCGGGGCATGCAGGGCATGCTGCGCGACGCGCGCCCGACGCGGCTGGAGGACCTGATCGCGCTGAACGCCCTGTACCGCCCTGGCCCGATGGACCTGATCCCGAGCTTCGTTGCACGCAAGCACGGGAGAGAACAGGTCGAGTACCCGCACCCGCTGGTGGCCGAGATGCTTTCCGAGACCTACGGCATCATGGTCTACCAGGAGCAGGTGATGCAGACCGCGCAGATCCTGGGCGGCTACACGCTGGGCGGCGCCGACCTGCTGCGCCGGGCCATGGGCAAGAAGAAGGCCGAGGAGATGGCCCAGCACCGCGAGATCTTCCGCGCCGGTGCGGCCAAGAACGGCATAGGCCAGGAGAAGGCCGACGAGATCTTCGACCTGATGGAGAAGTTCGCCGGCTACGGCTTCAACAAGTCGCACGCCGCCGCCTACTCGCTGCTGGCCTACCACACGGGCTGGCTGAAGGTGCACTACACGGCCGAGTTCTTCTGCGCCAACATGACCGTGGAGATGGACGACACCGACAAGCTCAAGGTGCTGTTCGAGGACGCGGTCAAGAACTTCGGCCTGTCCTTCGAGCCGCCCGACGTCAACCGCGGCGTCTACCGCTTCGAGCCGGTGTCGGACAAGGTGATCCGCTACGGCCTGGGCGCGGTGAAGGGCACCGGCCAGGCCGCCATCGAGGCCATCGTCCGCGCGCGCGAGGAGGAGGGTCCGTTCAAGAGCCTGTACGACTTCTGCTGCCGCGTCGACCGCACGCGCATCAACAAGCGCACCGTGGAGGCCCTGGTCAAGGCCGGCGCCTTCGATTCGCTGCAGCTCAACCGCGCGGCGCTGGTCGCCTCCATCGACCGCGCCTTCGAGTTCGCGTCCGTCTGCGAGGCCAACGCCAACCAGGGCGGCCTGTTCGACATGGGCGACGCGCACGGCGCCAGCACGCAGGAGCCCGAGCTGGTGGAAGCCATGCCCTGGGGCGTGAAGGAGCGCCTCACGTTCGAGAAGACGGCGGTGGGCTTCTACCTGTCGGGCCACCTGTTCGACGAGGTGGCGGCCGAGGTGCGGCGCTTCGCCAAGCTGCGAATCGACGACCTGATCGACTCGCGCGAGCCGCAGCTGGTGGCGGGCATCGTCAGTGACTTCCGCGTCATCAACGGCCAGCGCGGCAAGCTGGCGCTGTTCAAGCTGGACGACAAGTCCGCCACCATCGAGGCCACGGCCGACGAAGCCGTGATCAACGCCCACCGCCATCTGCTCAAGGACGACGAGCTGGTGATCGTCATGGCCAAGGCCCAGCCCGACCGCTTCTCCGGCGGCGTGCGGCTGAACGTGCAGCAGGTGTGGGACCTGGCCACCGCGCGCTGCCGCTTCGGCAAGTACCTCAAGGTGGCGGTCAACGGCAAGGCGCCCGACATCCAGCGCCTGGTGCGCGATTTCCCGCCCAGGCGCGAGATGAGCGAGCAGGGCGAGCTGGTGCGCGGCCTGCCGGTGCGCCTGGCGCTGCGCCGGGCCCAGGCCAGCGCCGAGCTGCAGCTGGGCGAGGAGGCGCGCTTCTTCCCCAGCGACGCCGCCCTGGCCAGCTGGATGGCCCAGGCCGACGCCGGCCTGGCGCAGATCGTCTACGAATCGAGCTGAGCGCGCGACCGCCGGTGGCCGCCGGCGCGCAGCAAGCACTGGCCGCTAGTCGTTGGGCCTGAACAAGGCCGGGAATTCGGGCACCACGCTGCCGTCGGTGTCGCGCGGGATGGAGCCGGTGCGGTCGATGGCGCGCAGCACGGCCTCGTCCCAGGCCTTGTTGCCGCTGGAGCGCACCAGCGTCTTGCCGACGATGGTGCCGTCGGGCGCGACCCGGATGCGCACCTCGGTTGCGGGGTTGCCGCTGACCACGTCGGTGAAGACGATGTTGCGCTTGATGCTGGCGGCGATGCGGCTGGCATAGCCGGCCGAGGGGCCGGAGGAGCGGGCCGCCGTGCCGCTGGCGCTGGGCCCGCCCGTGCCGGCCAGGCCTTGCAGCCGCTTCAGGTTCTCCTGGCGCAGCTCGGCCAGCTCGGCCTCGCGCGCCTTGGCCTTGGCGGCCGCCGCCTGGTCCTGCTTGCGCCGCTCGGCTTCCTTCTCGGCCTGCGCCTGCTTCTGCTTGAGCTCTTCCTGGCGCTTCTGCTCGGCCAGGCGCTTCTGGGCCTCGGCCTGCTTCTGCGCTTCCAGGCGCTTTTGCCGCTCGCGTTCGCGCTGCTGCTGTTCTTCCAGCTCGCGCTGCTTCTCCTGCGCCTGGCGCTGCTTCTCGCGTTCCTGCGCGATGTCGGCCTCGCGGCGCTGGGGCGCCGGCGGCGGGGGAGGCGGCGCCGGCGGCTTCTGCGCCACCGGCGGCGGCGCAGGCGGCGGGGCCGTTTCGCGCGGCGCCGCCTGCTGCGGCACGGCGGACCAGAGCTCGGCCTCGGCCACCACGTTCTGGGAGTCCCGCTTCCACTGCACGCCCCAGGTGAGCGCGATCAGCAGCAGCGCATGCACCACCACCGCCAGCACCACGGCCTGCGGCAGCCCCGGCTGCGGCGGCGGGGCGAAATCCAGGCGCTCGGGAGCGAAGGGCATGGCCTCGGGTATCTACCGCGACAGCTGCACCGACAGGCCCACCCGCTGCACGCCGGCTTGCTGCAGCGTGTCCATCACGCGGACCACGGTCTCGTACTTGACGTTGCGGTCGGCGCTGATCACCACGGCGCTGGTGCCGGCCGGCTGGCCGCTCTGGGCCCGGGTCACGGCCGCGGCCACTTCGGCCAGGCGCAAGCGCTGCCCCTTGTCGGAGATCTTGACCTCGAGCACCTCGTCCTTGCCGATCACGATCTCGATCTTCTGGTCCGGCTGGCGGTTGGCGCGTCCCACGCTGGGCAGCTCGATCACGCTGGGCGTGATCAGCGGCGCTGTGACCATGAAGATGATCAGCAGCACCAGCATCACGTCGATGAAGGGCACCATGTTGATCTCGTTGATGGTACGGCGGCGGCTGCCGCGGGAGGCGAGGGCGGGCATGTCTCAGTGTCCCGAGGGGGTGACGGTGGCGGCGCCAGCTGCGCTGGCCGTGCTGGCCGCGGCGCTGCTGCCGTGGGTGGCGGGGGTGGAAGGGCCGGGGCCTGCGATGCTCAGGTTGCGCTGCAGGATGTTGGAGAACTCCTCGATGAAGGTCTCCAGCCGGATCGCGACTCGGTCGATGTCGCGCGCGAAGCGGTTGTAGGCCACCACCGCGGGGATGGCGGCGAACAGGCCGATGGCCGTGGCCACCAGCGCCTCGGCGATGCCGGGCGCCACCGTGGCCAGGGTCACCTGCTGCAGGCTGGCCAGCCCGGTGAAGGCATGCATGATGCCCCACACCGTGCCGAACAGGCCCACGTAGGGGCTGACCGAGCCCACCGAGGCCAGGAAGGACAGGTGGGTCTCCACCGCATCGACCTCGCGCTGGTAGCTGGCGCGCATGGCGCGGCGCGCGCCGTCCATCAGGGTGGCGGCGTCCTGCACCCGGCGTTCGCGCAGCTTCTGGTATTCGCGCATGCCTGAGGCGAAGATGCGCTCCATGGGGCCGGCCAGCTTGGCGTTCTGCGTTGCCGCGGCGAACAGGTCGTTCAGGCTGGTGCCGGACCAGAACTCCCGCTCGAAGTCGTCGTTGAGGGAGTTCACGCGCTTGAGCGCGTACAGCTTGCGGAAGATGGCGGCCCAGCTGGCGATGGAAACGGCCACCAGCAGCAGCATCACGAGTTGCACCACCCAGCTGGCGCCCAGCACCAGTTGCAGGATGGACAGGTCTTGGTTCATGGGGTCAGTGTGTCGAGGACGATGGGGGGGATTCTCGCAGGCCGCAGCGTGGATGCTTCGACCCAGCCGATGCGGATGGTTCCCTCGGCCAGCAGGGCGCCGCTGCTCTTGTGCAGGGCTTGCTGGGCAATTATGAGAGAGGCGCGCCCGCCGTTGCGGAGCGTGGCCGTAACAAGAAGTTCGTCGTCCAGGCGGGCCGGCTGCAGGTAGCGCACGGCGGTCTCGCTGACCACGAACATGCCGCCGGTGGCCTCGCGCAGGCGGCTTTGCTCCATGCCCAGGGAGCGCAGCCATTCGGTGCGGGCGCGCTCGAAGAACTTCAGGTAGTTGGCATAGAAGACGATGCCGCCGGCGTCGGTGTCTTCCCAGTAGACGCGCACGGGAAAGGAAAAGCTCATGACGCCGCGTCGCGCAGCGCGCGCAGCCGCGCGACCGCCTCCTGCAGCTGCGCCATGGAACTGGCCGTGGAAAAGCGGATGAAGCGCCGCGTGTCGGCGCTGCCGAAGTCACGCCCGGGCGTGACGGCCAGGTGCGCCCGCCGCATGACCTCGAAGGCGAACTCCCAGCTGCCGGGCAGGCCCAGGCGGGCGCACCAGTCGCCGCAGTCCGCCCAGGCGTAGAAGGCGCCGTCCGGCACCACGGGGACCTGCAGGCCGAGCGCCTGCAGCTGGGGGATGAACCAGTCGCGGCGCGCCTTGAACTCGGCCCGCCGGCGCTCGTACTCCGCGATGCTGTCCGGCTCGAAGCAGGCCAGCGCCGCGTGCTGCGCCACCGTGCTGGGGCAGATGAACAGGTTCTGCGCCAGCCGCTCCACCACCGGCACCAGGGCTTCGGGCACCACCAGCCAGCCCAGGCGCCAGCCGGTCATGTTGAAGTACTTGGAGAAGCTGTTGACGCTGATCACCTGGTCGTCGATGGCCAGCGCGGTCTGGCCGAAGGCCGGGTCGTGGCTCAGGCCCAGGTAGATCTCGTCCACCAGCGTGACGCCGCCATGCCGCGACACCACGTCGTGGATGCGGCGCAGCTCGCCGGGTTCGATGGACGTGCCGGTCGGGTTGGAGGGCGAGGCCAGCAGCACGCCGCGCGTGCGCCCGCCCCAGTGCGCCTCCACCTGCGCCGCGCTGAGCTGGAAACGCTCCTGCGCGGTGGTGGGCACCAGCACGGCGCGGCCGTCGGCGGCGCTGACGAAATGCCGGTTGCAGGGGTAGCTGGGGTCCGGCATCAGCACCTCGTCGCCGGCGTCGATCAGCGCCAGGCAGGCCAGCTGCAGGGCCGCCGACGCCCCCGCCGTCACCACGATGCGCCGGGCCGGCACGTCGACGCCGAAGCGCTGGCGGTACCAGCCGGAGATGCGCTCGCGCAGGGGTTCCAGGCCGGTGGCCTGGGTGTACTGGGTCAGGCCTTCGCGCACGGCCCGGGCCGCGGCCTCCTGCACCAGCGGCGGTGCGGTGAAATCCGGCTCGCCGATGTTGAGGAACACCATGGGCCGGTCGGTGTGGGCCACCTCGCGGGCCAGCGCGGACGCGGCCTTGGCCACCTCCATCACGTAGAAGGGCTCGATGCGCTCGGCGCGGCTGGCGATGCGCATCAGCGGGCCTTTCCGGCCGCCCGGTCGGCCTCGACCTCGAGCGGGCGCAGCTTGGGCGCCAGGCCGTTGAGCACGGCGTTGACGTACTTGTGGCCGTCGGTGCCGCCGAACTCCTTGGCCAGCTCGATGCACTCGTTCAGCACCACGCGCCAGGGCACGTCCGGGCAGTGCAGGAACTCGTACACGCCTATCCACATGACCGCATGCTCGACGGGGGAGATCTCCTGGAGCTTGCGGTCCAGCAGCGGCACGATCAGGGCATCCAGTTCGGCGGCCTCCTTGATGCAGCCGTGCAGCAGGGCGTCGTAATGCACCGAATCGGCCTTGTGGAAGCCCGACAGGTCGCGGGTGAAGCTGTCGATCGCGCCGGCCTCGTTCCCCCCCACCAGGTGCTGGTACAGGGCCTGCAGGGCGAACTCGCGCGCCCGGGTGCGGGCGGACTTGGCGGATGCCTTGCGCGTGCCGGTGCTGGTCAGGCCGGTGCGCGACTGGCGCGGCGGGCGGGCGCCGGGTGCTGCGGGCGCGTCCGTCATTCCAGTTGTTCCATCAGGTTGGCCATCTCCACCACCACGCGGGCCGCATCGACGCCTTTCTCGACCTGGCGGGCCACGGCCTGGGCCAGGTTCTCGGTGGTCAGGATGACGTTGGCGATGGGCAGCTGGTAGTCCAGCGTCACGCGGGTGACGCCGGCGGCCGATTCGTTGGCCACCAGCTCGAAGTGGTAGGTCTCGCCGCGGATGATGCAGCCCAGGGCCACCAGCGCGTCGTAGCTGCCTTTTTCGGCCAGCGCCTGCAGCGCCACCGGGATCTCCAGCGCGCCGGGCACCAGCACGTGGTCGATGTCCTTGGCCTGCACGCCCAGCACGGCCAGCTCGCCCCGGCAGGCCTGGGCCAGGGCGTTGGTGATGCTCTCGTTGAAACGCGCCTGGACGATGCCGATGCGCAGGCCCTTGCCGTCCAGGCTGTCGGCCTTGCCTTTTTCTGCGCCAAACATGGTGTGTGGAAATTCCTTGGGGATGAGAAGTCAGGGCGCCAGGTGCCCGGCGATTTCGAGGCCGTAGCCCGCCATGCTGGGCATGCGGCGGGGCGAGCCCATGAGGTTCATGCGATGCACGCCGCATTCGCGCAGGATCTGCGCGCCCACGCCGTAGGTGCGCAGGTCCATGCGGCCGCGCTCGGGGGCCTGCGACGCGCGCGCCGTGCCCTGGAACTGCGCCAGCAGCTGCTCGGCCGACTCGCCGCCGTTGAGCAGCACGGCGACGCCGCGTCCCTCGCGGGCGATGTGGGCCAGGCTGGCGTCCAGGCTCCAGGAGTGCATGGAGCGGCCCAGCTCCAGTGCGTCCATGACGGAGAGGGGTTCGTGCACGCGCACCGGCACCGCCTCATGCGGCTGCCATTGCCCCATGACCAGGGCGATGTGCAGGCCCTGGCTGGGCTTGTCCTTCCAGGCGTGCGCGGTGAAGCGGCCGAAGGCCGTCTGCAGCGGACGCTGGCCCACCTTCTCGATCAGCGACTCGTGGCGGCTGCGGTACTCGATCAGGTCGGCGATGGTGCCGATCTTCAGGCCATGCCCGGCGGCGAACAGCTGCAGGTCCGGCAGGCGGGCCATGGTGCCGTCGTCCTTCATGATCTCGCAGATGACGGAGGCGGGCGTCAGCCCGGCCATGCCGGCCAGGTCGCAGCCGGCCTCGGTATGGCCGGCGCGCATCAGCACGCCGCCGTCGACCGCCTGCAGCGGGAAGATGTGGCCGGGCTGCACCAGGTCCTCGGGGCGGGCATCGCGGGCGACGGCCGCCTGCACGGTGCGCGCCCGGTCGGCCGCCGAGATGCCGGTGGTCACGCCCTCGGCCGCCTCGATGGAGACGGTGAAGGCAGTGCCCATCTTGGTGCCGTTGCGCGCCACCATGGGCGGCAGGCGCAGGCGCTCGCAGCGCTCGCGCGTGAGGGTCAGGCAGATCAGGCCGCGGCCGTAGCGGGCCATGAAGTTGATGGCTTCGGGCGTGACATGGTCGGCGGCCAGCACCAGGTCGCCCTCGTTCTCGCGGTCCTCCTCGTCCACCAGGATCACCATGCGGCCGGCGTGCAGCTCGGCCACGATGTCCTGGACCGGCGAGATGGCCACGGGCGCCGCGGCGGCGGGCAGGGCGCTCACGTCGCAGCCCCTTGCCGCGCGACCGGCGCAAGCATGCGCTCGACATAGCGGGCGATCAGGTCGATCTCCAGGTTGACCCGGCTACCGGCGCGCAGGCCGCCCAGCGTGGTGTGCTCCACCGTATGCGGGATGAGGTTGATGCTGATCTCGCAGCCTTGCGGCGTGTCGGCCACGGCATTGACCGTGAGGCTCACGCCGTTGACGGTGATGGAGCCCTTGTAGGCCAGGTACCTGCCCAGGGCGGCCGGCGCCGCCACGCGCAGCAGCCAGCTCTCGCCGACCTGCTCGAAATGCAGGACGGTGCCGATGCCGTCGACGTGGCCGGACACCAGGTGGCCGCCCAGGCGGTCCTGCGGCCGCAAGGCTTTTTCCAGGTTGACGGCCGTGCCGGCCTCGGCCAGGCCGGCGGTCTTGTCCAGCGACTCGGCCGAGATGTCGATGGTGAAGCGGCGCGGCTGGGAGGCCTGCTCCAGCGAGGTCACCGTCATGCAGGCGCCGTTGAGGGCGATGCTGTCACCGAGGCCCACGTCGTCGAGGTAGCCGGCCGGCGCCTCGACGGTGAGGCGCTTGCCGTGCTGCGAGGAGCTACCCAGGTCGTGGACGGCGGCGATGCGCCCCACGCCGGTGATGATTCCGGTGAACATCCCGGCATTTTCGCAGGGTTCGCGATGCCCCTCCGGGCAAACCCTAGAACGCGTCGCGGCCGGGGATGCGGGCCAGGATGCGCAGGTCGGGCCCCACGGCCTCGGTGGACGTGAACTGCAGCGGCACCGCCTTCGACAGCTCGCCCAGCGGCGCCAGGGCGGCCATGCCGCGGCCGGGCCCGAGCAGCTTGGGCGCCAGGTACACCAGGAACTCGTCCACCAGCCCTTCGCGCACCAGCGAGCCGTTGAGCTTGTGGCCGGCTTCCACGTGCAGCTCGTTCACCTCCCGCCGCGCCAGGTCGCGCAGCATGGCGGGCAGGTCGACCTTGCCGCCGGGGCCGGGCAGCAGGATGACCGTGGCGCCCCGCGCCTCCAGGGCCGCCCGTTTCGCCGCGTCGGCAACCGCCGCATACACCAGCAGCTTGCGGCCCGGCCGCAGCAGGCGCGCCGTCAGCGGCAGCTCCAGGCGGCTGTCCACCAGCACCGCATGGGGCTGGCGCGGCGCCTGCACCAGGCGCACGTCCAATTGGGGATCGTCTTCCAGCACGGTGCCGATGCCGGTGAGCACGGCGCAGGCGCGCGCTCGCCAGGCATGCCCGTCGGTGCGGGCCGCTTCCGAGGTGATCCACTGGCTGGCACCGTTGTCCAGCGCCGTGGTGCCGTCCAGGGAAGCCGCGACCTTCAGCCGCACCCAGGGCGTCTGGCGGACCATGCGGCTGAAGAAGCCGATATTGAGCTCGCGCGATCCGGCCGCGCCCGCGCCGACCTCCACCTGGACACCGGCGGCGCGCAGCCGCTCGAAACCCCGGCCCGAGACCAGCGGGTTGGGGTCGGCGATGGAGGCGACCACCCGGGCGATGCCGGCCTGGATCAGGGCGTCGCAGCAGGGGCCGGTGCGGCCGTGGTGCGAGCAGGGCTCCAGCGTGACATAAGCCGTCGCGCCGCGCACGTCATGGCCCCGCGCCGCGGCGTCGCGCAGCGCCATGACCTCGGCATGCGGACCGCCGGCCTGCTGGGTGTGGCCCTGGCCCAGGATGCGGCCGGCCGGGGCGCACAGGATGCAGCCGACGCGGGGGTTGGGGTTGGACAGCCACAGGGCCTGCCGGGCGAGTTCCAGGGCTTGGAAGGCGAGAACCGGGCTGGCTGCAGTCATGGCACCGCATTGTGAGTGATCGCTTCCGGGCCGGCCGAAACCGCTCATCCATTGCCGGCCGCCGCCCGTCCGAATGGGGTTCCCTTCGTCCGGCTGAGCTTCCTACACTGCGCGCCAAGGACACATCGAGGGACTCCAATTGAACAAGCACCGTTCCCGCGGTTTCACGCTGATCGAGCTGATGATCACCGTGGCCATCGTCGCCATCCTGGCCGCGGTGGCTTATCCGTCGTACACGGACCACGTGAGAAAAGGGGCGCGCCGCGCGGCACAGGCCCAGATGCTGGACATCGCCAACCGCCAGCAGCAGTTCCTGATCTCGACCCGGTCCTATGTTCCTTATTCCGCCTTGACAGCCAGCGGTTATGCCCTGCCTGCGGATCTGGTGGGCAAGTACACCCCCACGGTCACGGTGGGGACGGGCACCGTGCCCTCGTACACGATCACTTTCCAGGCGACCGGGGTCCAGGCCAAGGACGGTGACCTCGGCTACAGCAGCGACGGCGTGAAGACGCCGGCCGGGAAATGGTGACCCATCGCGGTGCCTCCATGATCGAGGTGCTGGTCACCATGGTGATCATCGCCTTCGGCCTGCTGGGCATGGTGGGGCTGCAGGCCAGGCTGCAGTCCACGGAGATGGAGTCGTACCAGCGCACGCAGGCGCTGCTGCTGCTGGACGACCTGCGGGGCCGCATCGAGGCCAACCGGCTGGAGGTGGCCACGTATCCCGACCATGCGCCGGCAACCGCGTCCGTCGGCACGAACATGACATGCCCGGCGGCAGGAGCTGCGGCGACACGCGCATTGAACGACGTGCGGGAATGGTGCCTGGCCCTGCAGGGCGCGGCCGAGTCCCTGGGGGGCAACAGCGTCGGCGCCATGATCGGCGGACGAGGCTGTGTCGAGGACCTGGGAGTGGGCCCCGCCGGCGACCTCAGGGTCCGCATCTCCGTGGCCTGGCAGGGCCTGACGCCGATTGCCGCACCGGTGGAGGCTTGCGGAGCGGGTCTCTATAACGGAACCGCCGGCACCCCGTGCCAGGGCGATCTTTGCCGCCGGGTGGTTTCAACGGTGGTCCGCATCGCCAACCTGAAATAGCACCATGCGCACTGCAGCTGCACAACCCCTTTTCCAGAGCTCCCGCCATTGGGCGACGCCGGCGCCCAAGCGCCGATCCCAGCGCCTGCGGCGCTCACACGGCCTGACCCTGGTCGAACTGCTGGTTTCCATCACGCTGGGGCTGGTGATCCTCACCGCGCTGCTGGCGCTGTTCGGGAACGTCACCCGCAGCAACAACGAGATGGCCAAGACCAACCAGCTGATCGAGAACGGCCGCTTCGCGATGCAGCTGCTGCAGGACGATGTTGCACACGCCGGCTTCTGGGGGCCGGTCAGGATGATCAACGCGACCGCGGTGCCCAACCCCTGCCTGGCTTATGCCAGCTGGCCGACCGACGCGGCTGAACTCGATGCGTACAAGAAGAACCTGCTTGCAATCCCGGTGCACGGCTACGCCGACGGGAGTGCCCTGTCTGCCTGCGGTCCGGGTCTGGCGAACGTGGTCGCGCAAAGCGACGTGCTGATCGTGCGCCACGCCAGCACCTGCGTCAAAGGACCTGGCTGCGACACTGCGGACACCGGCCCGCATATCCAGGTGTCAGGTTGCAGGACTGATGCGCCTCCAGAGCCGGCCCACGTGCTGGAAACGCCGGCCGAGATGGATGCACGGACACCTCGCATCCGCCTGAAGAACTGCGCCACCGAGGCGGCACGCCGCAAGATGGTGATCAATGCCTACTACGTCGCGAACAGCGCCACTGGGATACCCACGCTGATGCGCGTCAGGATGGCCAACGGCACTTTCCTGGCGGCTGAACCCCTGGTCGATGGCATCCAGGCCTTCAAGGTCGAATTCGGCGTCGACGACAAGGGCTCCAATGGCCTGCCCATCAGCTCGACCAACCCGGGCGACGGCAATGCCGACACCTATGTCTCGTGCGCACCCTCCTGCGACCTGGCGGTGCTGGCCAACGTGGTGTCGGTCAAGCTGCATCTGCTGGTGCGCAACCTGGAACCCACGGCGGGCCACACGGATGACAAGGCCTACCAGGTCGGCCCGCTGGCCGTTGCCGCGGCCAACGACAACATCAAGCGGCATGTGTTTACCACCACGGTCCGCATGGTGAATCCTTCTTCGCGCCGGGAGATTCCATGAACAGCCGCAGGCATCCAGGACACAGGCAGCGTGGCGCCACCTTGGTGATGGGCATCGTCTTCCTCACTTTGCTGATGCTGTCGGTGACCATCGCGTTCCGCATGAGCAACAACAACCTCAAGGCGGTGGGCAACATGCAGTCGCAGGCCGAAGCGGAAGCCTCGGCGGAGCGGGCGGTGGAGCAGTTGATCAGCACGGACGGCATCTTCCTGGCGCCGGCGGCCACGAACGTGCCCCAGGACGAGTACGGGGTCACGGTGGCCATCGCCGCGCCGGAATGCACGCAGGGCGTCTTCGTCGAGGCGTACACCAGCTCTGATCCCAATGCCAACTACTACAGCCCGCAGCTGGCGCCGGGTTCGAACTCCGGCTACATGGAGACGCACTGGAACATCGCGGCAACTGCCTCCGGCGCCGGGTCCGGTGCGCGCGTGGTCGTCAACCAGGGGGTCCGGCTCATCATGCAGTCGGATCCCAACCCGTGCCCCTAAACCCCAAAAGGCAGGAAGACACACACATGAAACCCGCCAACTTTTGCAAGGTATCGCCGCGTCCCCGGGCGTGGTTGATCGGTGCGCTCATTCTGCTGGGCGCGTCAGGCAGCCACGCCGAAGACATCGATCTTTTCCTCAAGAACCCGATGGCCGCCGCCACGCGGCCCAACCTGCTGCTGATCGTGGACAACGCGGCATCCAACAACAGCAGCATCACCCCGCTGCCCAACGGCTCGGGCAACAAGAAGCTCGACCTGATCAGGGATGTCATCAACATCCTGACGAATCCGCTGACCTCGCCTTACTTTCCGTCTTGTTCCGTGCCGGCAGATCCCGAAGCGGCGCGCACGCCTGAAGGATGCATGACCCGGGAGGAGGTCAATATCATGGTCAACAACATCAACATGGGGTTGATGCTGATGAACCCGTCCGGCAACACGCGCGGTGGCTATGTGCGGTCGCACATCCGGCCGATGACCGCGGGATTGGGTAACAGGGCCAAGTTGTGGGATACCGTGAAGAACGGCATTCCAACCGCCAACAATGCCCCCTATGCCAAGACCATACACGAGGCGTACCTGTATTTCGCCGGCAAGCCGGCTTACGCCGGCTTCAGCTCCAGTGTCTACGACACGGAGGCGAAGGACGGACCCAACTACCGAAGCCCGATCGGGGACGCCTGCCAGCCCGGCTACATCATCTACATTGGCAATGGCGGGCCCGACACTGCCGAGGATGGCGACGCCCGAACGCTGCTGAGCGGTCTGGGCGGGGTGCTGAGCAGCGACCCTATCAAGTTCTCCCCCAGCAACTTTCAGTCCAACTGGCTCGATGAATACGCCCGCACGCTGAACCGGCTCGATCTGTCGGGCTTCACGGGCGAGCAGAAACTCACGACCTACACGATCGCCATCCAGAACCCGCTGGACAACAACTTCAACACCGCGCCATCGACCAGCGCGCGGGCGCTGCTGCAGAGCGCTGCCCTGGCCGGCGGCGGCGAATACGCCCTTGGCCAGGACGGCCAGTCCGTGTTGAAGGCAGTGCTCGCCGCCCTGCGCAAGATGCAGCCGGTGAACTCCGTCTTCGCGGCGGTGACGCTGCCGGTGAGCGTGAACGTTCGGGGCACCTCCCTCAATCAGGTGTACATGGGCCAGTTCCGTCCAGACGCCGACGCGCGGCCTTACTGGCCCGGCAACCTCAAGCAGTACCAGTTGGACCTGGACGCCAACAACAACCCCATCCTGGTGGACCGCAACAAGGCGCCCGTCGAAGACAAGACGAAGGGCTTTCTGTTGCCCACCATCACCAGCTTCTGGACCAAGGCTTCCAGTTATTGGGGGTTCACCGGCACGACTGCCAGCGATGCACCTGACGGCGCCATCGTGGAGAGAGGCGGCGCTGCGCAACGCATGCGCTCCGACTTCGCCACCTCGACACAGCGCGCCAACCGAAAGCTGTATACCTGCAACGGCAGTTGCGTGAAAGGCGCGTCCCTGTCGACGGTCAATTTCGCCACATCCAATATCGACCTGGCCGGCCCGACGGCCTTGAACCTGGGCGTGGATCTCGTGGAACGCGACCCGCTGATCGAGTGGATGCGCGGGGCCGACAACCGCAGCGACGAGAACAAGAACTCGTCCTCCACCGATGCCCGCGCCTATATCCACGGGGACCTGCTGCACTCACGGCCCGGCGTGGTGAACTACAACCGATCGCCCGGCGATCGCGACATCATGGTGTATTACGGCTCCAACGATGGCGTGTTCCGGGCACTCAAAGGCGGGCAGGACGCCACGGACGGCTACGAGAAATGGGGGTTTGTTTTCCCGGAGTTCTTCAAGAAGCTCAAGCGTCTGCGCGACAACGACGACATCATCGAGCCGGGCTATCCGAAACCGTACTTCGCCGACGGTGCCGTGTCGGTGTACCAGAACGACGTGAATGGGGACGGCAAGCTGGTGGCGGCGGACGGGGACAAGGTCTACCTGCACGTCGGCATGCGCCGCGGCGGGCAGCTCATCTACGCTTTCGACGTGAGCGACCCGGACGATCCCAAGTTCATGTGGAAGATCGACGAGGACACCCCTGGCCCGGACGGCATCACCAAGGTCTTTGCCAAAATGGGCCAGAGCTGGTCGAGCATCCGGACCGCCACCATCGCCGCCTACAACGGACCGGTGGTGATGTTCGGCGGCGGGTACGACCCGGTGGCCGAGGATCCGCAACCGGCGACCTCTCCCAATACCATGGGCCAGGGCATTTATGTCGTCGACGCGGCCACCGGCAGATTTCTCAAACACATCGCGCCTGCGGGAATGGGCGCGATTCCTGCCGACTTGACTTTGGTCGACCGTGACTTCGACGGCAGGACCGATCGCATCTATGCGCCGGACACCAAGGGCAACGTGTGGCGGATCGACATTTCCGATGCCAACATGGCGAACTGGAAGAGCTACAAGATCGCCACGCTCGGCGGCAGCGGTGCGGATGCCCGCAAGCTCCTGAACAAGGTCGACGTGGTGTTCGGGGACACCTTCGATGCGGTACTGGTCGGCTCGGGTGACCGCGAGCACCCCTTCGAGACGAGCATCGTCGATCGCTTCTACATGCTCCAGGACCGCTTCGTCGGGCTCAACGGCGGGCTGTTCTGCGGAAGTACCACCAGTCCGGCCAGCTGCACGCATTCGGACCTGACCGATGTCACGTCCTACCAGGAGGGCAGCCTGCCGGCAGGGTCGCACGGCTGGTACCTGACCTTCCGGGCGGGCGAAAAGATGGTGAGCAGCCCGGTTACCGTGTTCGGGACGGTGATCTTCAGCACCAACAGGCCCACCCCTTCCACGGATGGAAGTACCTGCGGCAATCTCGGCGAAGCCCGGATGTACCAGATCAGTTTCCGGAATGGGAGCGCCGTCACGGATACGAACAAGGATGGCGTCATCAACGGGGACGACAGCTCCGAAGTGCTCGCCGGCGGCGGATTCCCGCCGTCCGCCGTCTATTCACCGGTCCTGATCGACGGAAAGCGGCAGGAGGTGGTCTGCGTCGGCCCGCGGTGCTTCAAACCGGGCGGCGCCGGCTTCGACACGCGCAGGCACCGCACGTACTGGTTCAAGCAGCAATGAGCACGTACTCCCTCTGTGACCTGGCCTGCGCCAGGACGACTGTCCGGCGTCGGTTGGAGCTGACACCCCGCAAGGCCATGGGTGGCTTCACCCTGATCGAACTGATGGTGACCATCGGCATCGCCGCGATCCTTGCCGGGGTGGCGGCACCGTCCCTGCGGGAGGTGATCGCCAACAACCGGCTCAAATCGCACAGCAGCGCATTGCAGACCAGCCTGATGCTGGCCCGGAGCGAGGCGATCAACCGCAAGGCGCGGGTGGTGGTGTGCAAGTCCGCCGATCAGGCGGCCTGCGCAAGTGCGGGAAACTGGCAGCAGGGCTGGATCGTGTTCATTGACGCGAATGACTCGGCCTCGGTGGATGCCGGCGAAACGGTAATCCAGAAGGTCGGCACTCTCAGCGGTTCCTTTATCCTTCAAGCTGGCGGAAACGTGACCGACTACGTCTCGTACACCAGCACAGGGGCCGCCAAGCTGAAGGCTTCGGACAGCTTCCAGACCGGATCGTTCAACCTGTGCCAGACCGCGGGCGGCAATGCCCGCCAGATCGAGCTCTTCGCCACCGGGCGCTTGAGCTTCGGCAAGCAGTCGGTGTCCACCTGCACCGCGTCGTAAGCAGGCGAAAACGCGCTTGTTCTTTTTTCACAGGCGGGAGCCAGGCCTTCTCCCCTCAATGGTGGATGTCCCAGCGTTGATGCCCGATTAATTTCAGGCGGTGGTCCCACCGCCTGTCCTTTCGTCCGATCGACGCATCGCCGCCCGCAGGGCGCGGAAACCGTGCCCTCGGTGCTCAGGCGGCATGACCCTGGTGGAGATGCTGACGACGCTGACCGTCGCTGCGGTCACGGTGGCGGTTGCCATTCCTTCCTTTCGCAGTGTGGCCGACGCGAGAAAGCTCGACGGCGCAGCGATGGCCATGTTCTCCACCCTGAGCTTGGCTCGAAGCGAAGCCATCAAGCGCAACGCTCCCGTCGTGCTGTGCAAATCCGCCGACGGCATGGTCTGTGCGGGCAGTGGAGGCTGGGAACAAGGCTGGATCACTTTCCACGACGGCAACAACAATGCGCTCGTGGACCATGGCGAAACGGTCATCCAGAAGGCGCACGCCGTCGGCTCCGGCATCCGTTTCAGCGGCAACCTGCAAGTCGCCCGGTACATTTCCTTCTCTGCCTTGGGTGCGCCCCGGACTGTCAGCGGTGCTTTTCAGGCTGGCACCCTCACGGCTTGCCAGCGCAGGGACGGCGCTGCAAACGCGAAGCAGGTGATCCTGAGCGCTACCGGGCGGGCCCGCCTGAGCAAAGCGGGGATCAGCGAGTGCCAGTGACCGCCTAGCGCCTCACCTCGTCCACCAGCGTCTTGAACTCGTCGATGTCCTCGAAGCTGCGGTACACGCTGGCAAAGCGCACGTAGGCCACCTTGTCCAGCTTCTTGAGCTCGCGCATCACCAGCTCGCCGATGCGCGAGCTGGCGACCTCGCGCAGGCCCAGCGTCAGCAGCTTCTCCTCGATGCGCTCCACCGCGCCATCGATCTGCTCGGTGCTCACCGGCCGCTTGCGCAGTGCCAGGTTCAGGGAGGCGCGCAGCTTGCCGCCGTCGTAGTCGATGCGCCGGCCGTCCTTCTTGACCACGGCCGGGAAGCTGACGTCCGGCCGCTCGTAGGTGGTGAAGCGCTTCTCGCAGGCCGCGCACTGGCGCCGCCGCCGGATGAAGTCGCCGTCCTCGGCCATGCGCGTTTCCACCACCTGGGTGTCGCCCTTGCCGCAGAACGGACACTTCATTGTGCGGGCCCCTACCTGTAGACCGGGAACCGGCGGGTGAGGGCGTGGACCTTCTCCCGCACGGCCGCGATGTTGGCGGCATCGCGCGGCTTGTCCAGCACGTCGGCGACCAGGTGGGCCGTCGCGCGGGCTTCTTCTTCCCTGAAGCCGCGCGTGGTCAGGGCCGGCGTGCCGATGCGCACGCCGCTGGTCACCATCGGCTTTTCCGGATCGTTGGGGATGGCGTTCTTGTTGATGGTCATGTGGGCCTCGCCCAGCACGGCCTCGGCTTCCTTGCCGGTGATGCCCTTGGCCCGCAGGTCCACCAGCATGACGTGGCTTTCGGTGCGACCGCTCACGATGCGCAGGCCGCGTTCCACCAGCGTCTGCGCCACCACCTGGGCGTTCCTGACCACCTGCTGCTGGTAGATCTTGAACTCGGGCGACAGGGCCTCCTTGAAGGCCACGGCCTTGGCGGCAATCACGTGCATCAACGGGCCGCCCTGCAGCCCCGGGAAGATGGCGCTGTTGATCGCCTTCTCGTGCTCCGGCTTCATCAGGATGATGCCGCCGCGCGGGCCGCGCAGGCTCTTGTGGGTGGTGGAGGTCACGACGTCGGCATGGGGTACCGGGTTGGGGTAGACGCCCGCGGCGATCAGGCCGGCATAGTGCGCCATGTCCACCATGAAGAGGGCGCCGACCTCCCGGGCCACCTTGGCGAAGCGCTCGAAGTCGATGCGCAGCGAGTAGGCCGAGGCGCCCGCGATGATCAGCTTGGGCTTGCTCTCGCGCGCCTTGCGCTCCATGGCGTCGTAGTCGATCTCCTCCTTCTCGTTGAGGCCGTAGGAGACGACGTTGAACCACTTGCCGCTCATGTTCAGCGCCATGCCGTGCGTGAGGTGGCCGCCTTCGGCCAGGCTCATGCCCATGATGGTGTCGCCGGGCTTGAGGAAGGCCAGGAACACGGCCTCGTTGGCCTGCGCGCCGGAGTGCGCCTGCACGTTGGCCGCCTGGGCACCGAACAGCTGCTTGACGCGGTCCAGGGCCAGCCGCTCGGCCACGTCGACGTTCTCGCAGCCGCCGTAGTAGCGCTTGCCGGGGTAGCCCTCGGCGTACTTGTTGGTCAGCTGAGTGCCCTGGGCGGCCATCACGGCCGGCGAGGCGTAGTTCTCGCTGGCGATCAGCTCGATGTGCTCTTCCTGCCGGCGGTTCTCGGCCTGGATGGCGGCAAACAGCTCGGGATCGGTTTGTTCGACGAGGATGTGGCGGTGGTACATGGCGGCGGCAGTCCTTCAGACGACGGTCCCTGTTCACGAACAAGGGCTGCCCAGGCGAACGGCTGAACGCCGCGGCCCCAACCACGGACCCGGCGGTGCGCTTCCCCGTGGTGTCCCACGTCAGCGCGGGCGCCCGGAGCCGGGGCCGCGCCTATCGCCAGTCGCGCACGGGCCAAGTGTAGCCCAGCGCCGGGTCGCTCCGCTCAGAACACCGACAGGCGCGCGACCTTTTCTTCCTGGGCCTTGGGCTGCTCGTCGGCGGGCTTGGCGGGCGAGACGGCGCGGATGACCGGGGGCGTGAACACCGGCACGGCCCGGCCGGCGGCCACCTGTTGCAGCCGCGCATGCTCGGCCAGCACCTTCTCGGCGTAGCCACCGTCGCCCTCGAGGTTGGCCGCGCCCACGTAGTACTTGAGCCCGGCCTGCAGCGAACCAGCGCGCTGTATGCATTCCTGCAGCACCTTCACCCCCACGCGCAGGTTGGTCACCGGGTCGAAGGCGGCCAGCTTGCCGCCGAAGTTCTCGTACTTGTCGCTGTGCACGCCGGTCATCACCTGCATCAGACCCTGGGCGCCCACCGGGCTCTGGGCGAACGGGTTGAAGCCGGACTCGATGGCCATGATGGCCAGGATGAGGGTGGGGTCGAGCTTGGTCTTGTGGCCGATCTGGTAAGCCTCGGCCACCAGCGCGCTGATCGGCTCCGGCGCCACGCGGTACTTGCGGCTCAGCCAGTAGGCCACGGCGGCCTGCTGCTTGGGCAAGTCGTTCGGGTTGGCCGCGGTGGCCCGGTCGATCGCGTCCGGCTCCGGCTGCATGCCCAGCGCTTCGGCGTGGCGGGTCTGCAGCCAGCTCATCAGCTTGGTTTCCCCGGTCTGCCGCAGATCGGGCCGGGCCGTGAGGGTGACCACGGCGAAAACGACCGCCAGGCCGACAACGGCAAAGCCGTTGTGCGTGATCTCAAAAAAGCCCTGGGCGATGTCCGAGGCGAAGGTTCGCAGGCCGTGGACCAGTTTTCCTGACGCTGTCATAGCACTTCCTCATCTAGCGCGGGCCTGGGGCGGTGCGGGGCACCGTGACCTCAGACTCCTCGTTTGGATCGGTACGCCATCAAATGCCTGCAGGTTTCAAAAAACCTGCTTCGGTCACTTGACTTCGCCGGGGTCGGCAGCGGGTTCGGGGTCCTTCCCGGGTCAGGTGGGAAGACGGGGCGGATTCTAGGGGCCGCTGTAATAACCGGTCAAGAATATAGAAAGCTGCTTTTATATCTAAATTACTTGAGTCAAAGTCAATTTACGCTTGGTAACACCGAGTGAATGTCAGTTGATCTAGAGGTTGCACGTGGGACATGGCTGACAAGGAAGCAATGCCAAGGTTGCTGGCCAGCCGGAGGGGCAGAACCACCAAGTGACCGCCGGCTCGGCAATGTCACGTCAAGGCAGAAGCTGCAATGGCGTAAGCCGCTGCCATTGAAAACACGCATTGGCAATGCGAGGAGCAGCGCCTAATTTCCGGGGGCCTGACATCAGGCGTCTCGCCTCAGGTCACTTCGGTGGCTGCGTGGCACCCTCAGGAAGCAATCTTTGCTTCCGCTGCGGAACGGAGCGTCCAGCGCGCCGGTCTGCAACAGCGGCCCGCCATCCAGCGGCCGCTCAGCCCGGCAGACGGTCGAAAGCCGCCTGCCGGGCTTTCTTGTTGGGAGATCAGAGGCGCATCCACCTCTGCTGCCGCGGCAGAGAGTTTTCAAGGCCAAAATAGCGGCTTGCCCTCGCCCGAGGGCCGCTTTGTTTCAAGAACTCCCTTCCGTGACCCAAGCCACCCTCAAATCCCACGACACCCAGGCGCTGGACGCGCTGACTGGCGGCGCCTTTTCGGCGGCGACCTCGGGCGAGCGCGCCTCGCGCCTGCGCGAATGGCTGGCCTCCAACCCGGCGGCCGAGCAGATGCAGGAGGTGTACCGCGAGCTCAGCGGCCGCGACAAGGGCGCGGCCCGGCTGCTGCGGGAGCGGCTGGACGAGATCAAGCGCAGCCGGGGCCAGGAGGCGATTGCCGCCGAATGGTCGCAGCGGGCCGAGGCGCTGCTGGCCCAACCCAAGATCAACATCGCCGACGCCATGGCATGGCAGCGCGACGCGGCCAAGGCCGGCGCCCCCCTTAGCCGCGAGCCGCTGGCCTCGCTCAAGTCGCGGCTGGCCGAGCGCATCCGCGGCATCGAGGACCTGCAGCACCGTGTCCAGGTGCAGCGCGAGGCCGCCGTGCTGCTGGCCCAGCGCATCGAGGTGCTGTCGACCAAGTCCTGGCGCGACGCCCAGGCCGCGGCCGATGCATTGCGCGCTGACGTTCCGGAGTGGCAGGCCCAGGCCCAGGCGCTGGTGCAGGACCCCAACTGGCCCAGCGTGGATGCGCGCTTCCCGCCCTTGCTGGAGGCCTCGCGCAACCAGCTCCAGGTGGTGTGGGATGCATTCCAGAGCGCGCTGACACAAGCCGTGGGCGCCGATACCGACCCGGCAGCGCCGCTGCCGCCGGTGCCGGTATGGGCCGACGAACTGCGCGCCGCGCGCGGCGTACCGGTGGAGGTGCCGGTCAAGCCCGCCAAGCCCAAGGTCGACCCGGGCGTGCGCGCCAAGGCCCAGGACACCGTGCGCGAAGCACTGGCCCGGCTGGAGCAGGAAGTGGCCCAGGGCCATGGCAAGGCCAGCGCCGGCGCCGCCCAGGCGCTGCGCAACGCGCTCAAGGAGCACGGCAAGCTCATCGACGGGGCCCTGGAGAACCAGGCGCACGCCGCGCTGGCTGCCGCCGGCGAGATGGAAGGCTGGCAGCGCTGGCGCGCCGACCAGCTGCGGCTGGAGCTGGTGGCCAAGGCCGAAGGCCTGTTCGAGACCGTGTCCCAGGCACCGCCGGCCGAAGGCGGCGAGGGGCAGGCAGCCCCCGCGCCCGAACGCAAGCCCCGCTACGGCGGGCGCAAGATGCAGGAGCAGCTGCGGCAGCTGCGCGAGCAGTGGAAGCAGGTGGACCAGGGCGGGGCGCCCAACCACGCGCTGTGGAAGCGCTTCGACGAGGCCTGCAACGAAGCCTACAAGGTGGTCGAGGCCTGGCTGGACAAGGTCAAGACCGAATCGGCCGAGCACCGCGCCCGTCGGTTGGCGCTGATCGACGAGGTCAAGTCCTGGGCCGCCGCCCACCCCGCGGCGCCGGGTGGTGACTGGAAGGCGTTCAGCCGCGCCATCCACCAGTTCGAAAACCGCTGGCGCGAGGCCGGCCATCTGAGCGAGAAGGCCTTTGCCGAACTGCAGCCGCAGTGGAAGGAGGCTATCCACGCCGCCGAGGCGCCGCTGGCGGCCGTGCAGAAGCAGAGCCTGGAACGCCGCCACGCCATGATCGAGGAGGCGCAGGCGCTGGGCGCCCAGCCTTCGCTGCGCATCGACGCGGTCAAGGCCCTGCAGCAGCGCTGGCAGGCCGAGGCCCAGTCCATCCCGCTGGACCGCAAGCACGAGCAGAAGCTGTGGGACGCGTTCCGCAAGCCGATCGACGAGGCCTTCAACCGCAAGGGCGAGGAGCGCGAACGCGCGGCCGCCGCGCTGAGCGACCGCGATCGCGCCGTGCTGGAGGCCTCCAAGGCGCTGGAGGCGGCCAACGCCTCGGGCGACGCGCAAAGGATCCGCCATGCCATGGCTGCGCTGGAGGCGGCGCTGCGCGGGCAGGCCCAGGCGCGGGCTGCCGCGGCCGAAGCGGCAGCGGCGCCGGCAGCAGGGGCCAAGGAAGGCGAGGCCGGCACCGGTGGCGCCAGCGATGCTCCTGAAGCCGGTGCCGACGCGCCCGCCGCCGAACCGCCGGCCGCACCGCCCAAGCCGGCGCCTCGTCCGGTGGTGGCCATGCGCGGCGACGACCGCCCGGGCATGAAGAAGGCGGAGCCCGCGCCGGCCCGCGGCGGGCGCTTCGGCGACCGCAAGGGCGGCCCGGCGGGTCCCGGCGCCGGCCGTTTCGGCGCCGGCGATCGCGGCGGGCGCGAGTTCGACCGCGGAGGCCGGGATGGCCGCGCCGGTGGCCGCTTCGGCGACCGTGCGCCCGAGGACCGCGGCCCGCGCCTGGGCGACGTCGCCTTCCGCGCCCAGCGCGAGGCCCTGGACCATGCGCAGCAGGCCCTGAAGAAGCTGGCGGCCCAGGCGCATGGCGAGGCGCTGACCCAGCTGATGACTGCCTGGGAGCAGCGCGCTGCCGACCAGGTCCCGCCGCAAGGCGAGCTGGGCAAGGCAGTGACGCCTGCGGTGCGCAGCAGCTGGGTGCAGGCCCTGGGCGCGGCGCCCGCCGGCGATGCCTCCGAGGTGCTGCTGCGGCTGGAGATCGCGGCCGAGGTGCCCACGCCGGCCGAGCATTTGCAGGCGCGGCGCGCGCTGCAGCTGCAGCTGCTGACGCGCCGCAACGACCCGTCGCCGGCGCAGACCTGGGGGCAGGACACGGCCCGCGTGCTGGCCACCGCGCATCAGCCGCAGGCGGCGCGCCGCCTGCAGAACGTGCTCAAGCAGCTGATGCGCGGCTAAGGCCGGGTGGCCGAAGGCTTGAAGAAGCTGTCGAACAGGGTGGCCAGCCGGGGGAACTCGGCCTCGAAGCGGTCGCGGGCGACGAAGTAGGCCTCGCAGGCCACGGCGAAGAATTCGTCGGGCGCCTGCGCGCCGTACGCGTCCAGCCACGGCCGCTCACCGCCGAAGCGTTCGGCCACGACGACCCGCTCGCGAAACGCTTCGTACTCGGCATGCAGCAGCGACAGCCAGTCGCGGCGGGCCGCCGCCGAGGGCAGGGGCGGGCAGCCGTCCCCCACGCCGTCACGCAGGTCGATCTTGTGGACGAACTCGTGGATCACCACGTTGTAGCCCTGCGCCGCGCTGTCGCCGGCCTCGCGCACGTCCTGCCAGTTCAGCATCACCGGACCCAGGTCCATGGCTTCGCCGGCCAGCACCTCGTCGTAAGCGTGCACCACGCCGGCTTCGTCCGTCACGCGGCGGCGCGCCACCACCTCGCGCGCGTGCACCACGATGCCGACGAAGTCGTCGTACCAGCGCAGGCCTAGGTGCAGCACCGGCAGCACGGCCTGCACGGCGATGGACAAGGCCATCTCGTCGGTGATGGCCAGGCCTTGCGCGCCGTGGAATTCCTTGTCGGCGAGGAAGCGCGCCGCCAGCTCGCGCAGGCGCTCGCGCTCGGCCACCGGCCGCTGCGCCAGGAAGGGGTAGGCTTCCATCACCTGCCGCCACAGCGCTTCAGGGATGTCCGGTGGCGTCCGGCGCCGTCGCCACCAGCCGAACATCAGGCGCCAGCCAGGATGACGCGATGCAGGCCTTGCCCGGCCTCCAGGCGCAGGGCCTGCAGGCGCGGCGGCTGCGAGGCGGCGTCCCAGTCGCTGAGCACCACGCGGCGCAGGCCGTCCCCCAGCCCGTGTTCACCCGGCCGGTGCGTGTGGCCGTGGATCATCACCTGCGCACCGGCGGCCCGCAGCCACTCGCGCGCGGCGGCGGCGTCCACGTCGGCGTACTCGGCCACCTCGCGCTGCTGCGCCTGGCTGCCCTCGCGCAGGCGGCGGGCCACCTCCTGCCGTTGCGCCAGCGGCTGGGCCAGGAAGTCGCGGGCCCACTGGGGCGTGCGCACCTGGGCGCGGAAGGCGAGGTATTTGGTGTCCGCCAGGCACAGCATGTCGCCGTGGGTGAGCAGCCAGCGCCGGCCGGCGAAGGCCAGTACCGTGGGATCGCCGATCAGCCGGGTGCCGGTGCGCCGCGCCAAGCCTTCGCCCACCAGGAAATCGCGGTTGCCGTGCATCAGGAACACCGGCCGGCGCGCAGCCGCCTCGCGCAGCACGGCCTCGCAGTCCGCGGCGAAGCCGGGGCCCTCGGCGGCGTCGTCGCCGATCCAGACCTCGAACAGGTCGCCGAGGATGAAGACCGCATCGGCGGGCGTGGACGCCATGTAGCGGCGCCAGGCCTCGAAGGTCGCCGGCTCGCCGGCCTGCAGGTGCAGGTCCGAGATGAAGTCGACGGCGCGCCAGCCCGGCGCGGCCGCCAGGTGCGTGAAGCAGGGCGTTTCGCTGCCCACCGCCGCCTCCTTCAGAGCAGGACGGCCTTCTCGATCACCACGTCCTGGTTCGGCACGTCGTCGTGGAAGCCCTTGCGGCCGGTCTTGACGGCCTTGATGCGGTCCACCACGTCGGCGCCTCCGACCACCTTGCCGAACACCGCGTAGCCCCAGCCCTGCGGGCTGGGCGAGGTGTGGTTGAGGAACTCGTTGTCCGCCACGTTGATGAAGAACTGCGCAGTGGCCGAATGCGGTGCCTGGGTGCGCGCCATGGCCACGGTGTAGTTGCCGTTCTTCAGGCCGTTGGTGGCCTCGTTCTCGACGGGCGCATCGGTGGGCTTTTGCTTCATGCCCGGCTCGAAGCCGCCGCCCTGGACCATGAAGCCCGGAATGACGCGGTGGAAGATGGTGCCGTCGTAGTGGCCCTTCTTCACGTAGGAGACGAAGTTCTCCACCGACTTGGGCGCCTTGGCTGCGTCCAGCTCCAGCGTGATCACGCCATGACCGGCGATGTGCAGTTCGACCTTGGGGTTGCTCATGATGCGGATCCTCTTGTGTGTTGCTTACTTCACCAGCGTGGCGCTGGTGATGACCACCGGCGTGCGCGGCACGTCGCTGGGGAAGGGGCCGCCGGCGCCCGTGGGCATGGCCTTGATCCTGTTGACCACGTCCATGCCGCTGACCACCTTGCCGAACACGGTGTAGCCGTACAGCTGCGGTGCGCGTTCCAGCTGGGCCCGCGGCACATTCTCGTACACCCGTCCCTGGTACTCGAACCGGGGCACCGGGTCGCCCGGCGGGACGGGCGTGGGGTCCAGGAAGGCGTTGTCCTTGACGTTGATGAAGAACTGCGCCGTGGCGGAATTCGGGTCGCCCGTGCGGGCCATCGCCAGCGTGCCCACCACGTTCTTCGGCCCGCCCTTGGCCAGGGCTTCGCGGCCCTCATGCGCCACCGGCGCGCGGGTGGGCTTTTGCGAGTAACTGGCGTCGTAGCCGCCGCCCTGGACCATGAAGTCGTTGATGACGCGGTGGAAGACGGTGCCGTCGTAGTGCTTGTCGCGCACGTACTGCAGGAAGTTCGCTACCGTCTTGGGCGCCTTGTCGGGGTAGACCTCGACCACGAAGTCGCCCGCCGAGGTGGCGAACTTGACACGCGGCGCCGCTTGCGCGCCGACGATCAGGGGCGCGGCCGCGCAGGCGCCGGCCAGCAGGGCCGCTGCAGCGCGGCGCGTCAAAGCCCGAGGCCTTGCAATCATTCGATGACTCCTTCGAAGAAGATTTTCCCGAGCGTCACGGCCGGGCGCCCTTGCCTGCCGGGGCGAACAGCTCGCGGATCAGTGCCAGCTTGGGCTGCACGCCGGTGTTGGCCGCATCGAGCTGCAGCGCTTTGCTGTAGGCCTGGCTGGCCAGCTTGGCGTACACGTCGCCCAGGTTCTCGTGCGCGGTGGCGTAGCCGGGGTTGGTGCGGATGGCCATCTCCAGGGCGGCGCGCGCCTTGTCGAACTGGCCCTGGCCGGCGTACAGCACGGCCAGGTTGTTGTACGGCTCGGGCAGCTCGGGATAGTCCTCGGTGAGCTTGGTGAAGGTGGCGATGGCCTCCTGCGTACGGCCGGCGCTGGTCTGGACCACGCCCTTGAGGAAGCGCATCTGCGGATCGCGCGGCTTGGCCGCCAGGTACTGGTCGGCCTTGGCCAGCGCCTCGACATGCCTGCCCGAACGCAGCAGCTGGTCGACATCGGCATAGTCGTCGGCGCGCGCGGGCAGGGCGGCTGCCAGCACGGCGGCCAAGGCCAGCAGGCGCAAGGCCGGGGGACGGAAGGGGCGTGCGTGCGACATGGAGGCCTTGGTCTGCGCTTGTGACATGCCCTCACACAGGGCTATATACTGCGCCGGATTGTAGCCGGGGCACCTCTCGAAGCGACCCGGTGCAAGCCTGAAACCAGCCTTCCGAACAGCGCCCGCCCGTGTGCGGCGCATGCCCTCCAGACATCCATGAGCCTGCGCATCTACAACACGCTGACGCGTGCGCTGGAGGACTTCGTTCCGCTCGAAGCCGGCCGCGTGCGCATGTACGCGTGCGGCATCACCGTCTACGACCTGTGCCACATCGGCCACGCGCGCGCCTACGTGGCTTTCGACCTGATCCAGCGCTGGCTCAAGGCGAGCGGCCTGCGGGTCACCTTCGTGCGCAACATCACGGACATCGACGACAAGATCATCCGCCGCGCCGTGGAGAACGGCGAGACGGTGCGCCAGCTCACCGACCGCATGATCGCGCAGATGTACCTCGACTTCGACGCGCTGGGCATCGAGCGGCCGACGCACGAGCCGCGCGCCACCGACTACGTGCCGCAGATGCTGGACATCGTGCGCACGCTGGAAGCCAAAGGACTGGCCTACCGGGCCGAGGGCGGCGACGTGAACTACGCGGTGCGCCGCTTCCCCGGCTACGGCAAGCTCTCGGGCAAGTCGCTGGACGAGCTGCATGCCGGCGAGCGCGTCGCGGTGCTCGAGGGCAAGGAGGACCCGCTCGACTTCGTGCTGTGGAAGGCCGCCAAGCCCACCGAGCCGCCCGATGCGCAGTGGGACAGCGATTACGGCCGCGGCCGCCCGGGCTGGCACATCGAGTGCTCCGCCATGTCGTGCGCGTTGCTGGGCGAGACCTTCGACCTCCACGGCGGCGGCGCCGACCTCACCTTCCCGCACCACGAGAACGAGATCGCCCAGAGCGAAGGCGCCAACGGCAAGCCGCTGGCGCGCTTCTGGGTGCACAACGGCTTCGTCAACATCGACAACGAGAAGATGTCCAAGTCGCTGGGCAACTTCTTCACCATCCGCGAGGTGCTGAAGAAGTTCGACGCCGAGACCATCCGCTTCTTCATCGTCCGCGCGCACTACCGCAGTCCGCTGAACTACAGCGACGTGCACCTGGAGGACGCGCGCGGCGCGCTCAGGCGCCTGTACACCGCGCTGGACGCCGTGCCCCCCGCGCCTGCAGCGATAGCCTGGGCCGACCCGCACGCGGCCCGCTTCAAGGCCGCCATGGACAACGACTTCGCCACGCCCGAGGCGGTGGCCGTGCTGTTCGAGCTGGCCGCCGAGGTCAACCGGGGCCGGTCGGCCGAGCGTGCCGGCCTGCTGAAGGCGCTGGGAGGCTGCCTGGGCATCCTGCAGGGCGACCCGCGTGCCTTCCTGCGCAGCGGCGCCGCCCTGGACGAGGCGACCATCCTGCAGCGCATCGAGGCGCGGGCCGCGGCCAAGAAGGCCAGGGACTTCGCCGCAGCCGACCGCATCCGCGCCGAGCTGCTGGCCCAGGGCATCGTGCTCAAGGACTCGGCGGCGGGCACGACCTGGGAAGCGGCGTCATGAGCGATGCCGGCGGCAGCCCCGTCCAGCTGGCCCGGCCCGACTACTGGGAGGAGGCCTGCCGCCACTTGGCCCGCAAGGACCGGGTGATGAAGCGCCTGATCCCGCAGTTCGGCGACGCCTGCCTGCAGTCGCGCGGCGATGCCTTCACCACGCTGGCGCGCAGCATCGTCGGCCAGCAGATCTCGGTCAAGGCGGCGCAAAGCGTCTGGGACCGCTTCGCCAAGCTGCCGCGCCGCATGACGCCCGCGGCGGTGCTCAAGCTCAAGGTGGACGACATGCGGGCCGCCGGCCTGTCGGCTCGCAAGATCGAGTACCTGGTCGACTTGGCGCTGCATTTCGATTCCGGTGCCATCCACGTGGATGCCTGGGACCGGATGGAGGACGAGGCCATCATCACGGAGCTGGTCGGCATCCGCGGCATCGGCCGCTGGACGGCCGAGATGTTCCTCATCTTCCACCTGATGCGGCCGGATGTGTTGCCTTTGGACGACATCGGGCTCATCAACGGCATCAGCAAGAACTACTTCTCGGGCGACCCCGTCAGCCGCAGCGAGGCGAGGGAGGTGGCGGCCGCCTGGACCCCTTACTGCAGCGTCGCCACTTGGTATATTTGGCGCTCGCTCGATCCGCTGCCCGTCGCCTACTGACGGGCGCGAGCGAGAACAAACAAAGAATCAAAGATTCAGAGGAGCTGCAACCTTGGCCAAGAAGACCTTCCTGGACTTCGAGCATCCCATTGCCGAACTCGAGACCAAGATCGAGGAGCTGCGCTACGTGCAGACCGAGTCGGCCGTCGACATCTCCGAGGAGATCGACCAGCTCTCCAAGAAGAGCCAGCAGCTGACCAAGGACATCTACAGCGATCTCACGCCCTGGCAGATCACCAAGATCGCCCGGCATCCGGAGCGGCCCTACACGCTGGACTACGTCGGCGAGATCTTCACCGACTTCATCGAGCTGCACGGCGACCGGCACTTCGCCGATGACCAGTCCATCGTCGGCGGCCTGGCCCGCTTCAACGGCAACGCCTGCATGGTGCTGGGCCACCAGAAGGGCCGCGACACCAAGGAGCGCGCGCTGCGCAACTTCGGGATGAGCCGGCCCGAGGGCTACCGCAAGGCCCTGCGGCTGATGAAGACGGCCGAGAAGTTCAGGCTGCCGGTGTTCACCTTCGTCGACACGCCCGGCGCCTTTCCCGGCATCGACGCCGAGGAGCGCGGCCAGTCGGAAGCCATCGGCCGCAACATCTACGAGATGGCGCAGCTGGAGGTGCCCATCATCACCACCGTGATCGGCGAGGGTGGTTCCGGCGGCGCGCTGGCCATCTCCGTGGCCGACCAGGTGCTGATGCTGCAGTACTCGGTGTACTCCGTCATCAGCCCCGAGGGCTGCGCGTCCATCCTGTGGAAGACCTCCGAGAAGGCGCAGGACGCGGCCGACGCCATGGGCATCACCGCGCACCGGCTCAAGGCCCTGGGCCTGGTGGACAAGATCGTCAACGAGCCGGTGGGCGGCGCCCACCGCGACCACAAGCAGATGGCCGCCTTCCTCAAGCGCGCCCTGAACGACGCCTGGCGCCAGGTGAGCGACCTCAAGGTGCGCGAGCTGCTGGAGCGGCGGTACGAGCGGCTGCAAAGCTATGGCCGCTTCACCGACACCAAGGCCGACGCCCGCTGAGCCGCCGGGCCGCCCCGATCCCGTCCTGGCGCCGCTGCAGGCGCTGAATCCCCCGCACCCCCTGGGCGTCGCCTTCAGCGGCGGCGCCGATTCCACGGCGCTGCTGTTCGCCGCGGCCCGGCAGTGGCCCGGCGCGGTGCACGCGGTCCACGTGCACCACGGCCTGCAGGCGGCCGCCGACGCTTTCACCGAGCACTGCGCGCGCAGCTGCGAGGGCCTGGGCGTGCCGCTCCATGTGCGGCGCGTCGATGCCCGGCCGGCGGCCGGCGAGAGCCCCGAAGACGCGGCGCGTGGCGCGCGCTATCAGGCTTTGGCGGCCGCCGCGCGCGACGCGGGTCTGGCCTGCGTGCTGCTGGCCCAGCATGCGGACGACCAGGCCGAGACCCTGCTCCTGGCGCTCAGCCGCGGCGCCGGTCTGCCGGGGCTGGCCAGCATGCCGGCGCGTTTCGAGCGGCACGGCGTGGTCTTCCTGCGCCCGCTGCTGGCGGTGCCGGGTGCCCGGCTGCGAAACTGGGCCCGCGAACAGGCGATCGCCTTCATCGAGGATCCCACCAACGCCGACACGCGCTACACGCGCAACCGCATCCGGCGCGACCTGCTGCCCGCGCTCGAGCGGGCCTTCCCGGCCTTCCGCGAAACCTTCGCCCGCTCCGCGCGTCACGCGGCGCAGGCGCAGCGTCTGCTCGACGAGGTGGCTGCCGCCGACCTGGCGGCCATGGGCGGCGAGCCGGACATCGGCGCCCTGCAGGTCCTGTCCTGCGCACGCCAGGGCAACCTGCTGCGCTACTGGCTGAGGACCGTGCATGCCCAGCAGCCCAGCGCCGCCCAGCTGGATGAGCTGTTGGCCCAGGTGGCCGACTGCACGACGCGCGGCCACCGGCTGCGCTTGAAGGTGGGCGCCGGGTTCGTTCTCAGGGATGGTCCCCGGTTGCGCTTTGCCGGCGGCTGATCGAAGAATCCCATGCGACAACCACAGGAGACAAGCATGGGCATTTCCCGCCGCACGGCGCTCAGGCAACTCGGCGGCGCCTCGGCCGCGCTGCTGGCCTTTCCCTCGCTGGCGCAGCAGGGCTGGCCGAACAAGCCGATCCGCTACATCGTGCCGTTCGCCCCGGGCGGCACCACCGACATCCTGGGCCGCATCGCCGCCGAGCGGCTGACGCCGGTGCTGGGCCAACCCGTGGTGATCGACAACAAGGCGGGGCAGGGCGGATCGATAGGCGCGGCGGAACTCGCCCGGGCCGCTCCGGACGGCTACACCATCGGCGGCGGCACGATCAGCTCGCATGCGATCAACGCCTCGCTCTACTCCAAGCTGCCTTACGACCC
This sequence comes from Ramlibacter tataouinensis TTB310, assembly GCF_000215705.1. NCBI lineage: Bacteria > Pseudomonadati > Pseudomonadota > Betaproteobacteria > Burkholderiales > Comamonadaceae > Ramlibacter > Ramlibacter tataouinensis. The sequence goes on from NC_015677.1 coordinate 1,616,044, forward strand.
CATCGCCAGCTTCGCGCCGATCACGGTCTACGCGACGCAGCCCAACGTGCTGCTGGTGCACCCCAGCGTGCCGGTCCAGTCGCTGGCCGACTTCATCAAGCTGCTCAAGGCCAGCCCCGACAAGTTCTCCTTCGGGTCGGCCGGCAGCGGCACCTCGCAGCACATCTCCGGCGAGCTGTTCAAGAGCATGGCGGGCGTGCAGATGCAGCACATCCCGTACAAGGGCAGCGGGCCGATGATGACGGACCTGCTGGGCGGCAACCTGCTGGCCGCGGTGGACAACATCGCCACGGCCATCCCGCACATGAAGACCGGCAAGCTGCGGGCGCTGGCGGTCACCACCTCCAGACGCTCCCAGGCCGCGCCGGAGGTGCCGACCTTCGCCGAGCAGGGCCTGGCGGGTTACGAGCTCGCCTCCTGGCAGGCCGTGTTCGCGCCGGCGGGAACGCCCCAGCCCATCGTGGACCGGCTCTACACCGAGATCAGCCGGTTCCTCAAGACGCCCGAGATCCAGAAGCGCTTCGCCGACCTGGGGCTCGACCCGAGCGGCATGCCGCCGCAGGAGCTGGCCGCGCTGATCAAGGCCGACGTGCCGCGCCTGGGCAAGGTGGTGCGCGACAGCGGCGCCAAGGCCGACTGAGGCGCGCGCCGCGCGCCCTGGAAGAGCTGTGCCGCGCAGCAGCTAAAATGCGCGGTTCCCACAGGCGGCCCAGGCCGGCGCGACATGCCGGCCGGGCCTTTCTTTCGCATCTTCCATGGCACTGATCGTTCACAAATACGGCGGCACGTCGATGGGCTCGACCGAGCGCATCAAGAATGTCGCCAAGCGCGTGGCCAAGTGGGTGCAGGCGGGCCACCAGCTGGTGGTGGTGCCCAGCGCCATGAGTGGCGAGACCAACCGCCTGCTCGGCCTGGCCAAGGAGCTGGCGCCGGCCCGGCCGGGCGACGCCTACCTGCGCGAGCTGGACATGCTGGCCTCCACCGGCGAGCAGGTGTCCGTGGGCCTGCTGGCCATCGCGCTGCAGGCCGAAGGTCTGGAGTCGGTGAGCTACGCCGGCTGGCAGGTGCCCATCCGCACCAACAGCGCGTTTACCAAGGCCCGCATCGAATCCATCGACGACCGGAAGGTGCGCGCCGACCTGGCGGCGGGCAAGGTGGTCATCATCACCGGCTTCCAGGGCGTGGACGACCACGGCCACATCACCACCCTGGGCCGCGGCGGCAGCGACACCTCGGCCGTGGCCGTGGCCGCCGCGATGAAGGCGGCCGAGTGCCTGATCTACACCGACGTGGACGGCGTCTACACCACCGACCCGCGGGTCGTGCCCGAGGCGCGGCGCCTGTCCACCGTGAGCTTCGAGGAGATGCTGGAGATGGCGTCCATGGGCTCCAAGGTGCTGCAGATCCGCAGCGTGGAGTTCGCCGGCAAGTACAAGGTGCCGCTGCGCGTGCTGTCCAGCTTCACGCCCTGGGACATTCCGGTCGAGGAAGAGGCCCGGTCCGGCACCCTCATCACTTTCGAGGAAGACGAACAAATGGAACAAGCCGTCGTATCCGGAATCGCCTTCAACCGCGACGAGGCCAAGGTGTCGATCCTGGGCGTGCCCGACAAGCCGGGCATCGCCTACAACATCCTGGGCGCCGTGGCCGATGCCAACATCGAGGTCGACGTCATCATCCAGAACCTCTCCAAGGAGGGGAAGACCGACTTCAGCTTCACCGTGCACCGCAACGACTATGCGCGCACCGTGGACCTGCTCAAGACCCGCGTGCTGCCCACCCTGGGCACCGACCGCATCGAGGGCGATACCCGCATCTGCAAGGTCAGCATCGTGGGCATCGGCATGCGCAGCCACGTGGGCATCGCCAGCAAGATGTTCCGCGCGCTGGCCGAGGAGGGCATCAACATCCAGATGATCTCCACCAGCGAGATCAAGACCTCGGTGGTCATCGACGAGAAGTACATGGAGCTCGCGGTGCGGGCGCTGCACCGCGCCTTCGACCTGGACCAGCCGGCCGCCTGAAGAGCGCAGGCTTGGGGCATAATGCCCGCTGCTGGAAACGTGACCGAGAGGCCGAAGGTGCTCCCCTGCTAAGGGAGTATGCGGTGTAGAGCCGCATCGAGGGTTCGAATCCCTCCGTTTCCGCCAACAATCCTTCCCCTCCAGCCAACTCAGCCGTCGATGGCCGCCGCGGCCGCCGCATCGTCGAGCCCCGAGCCGCTAAGATCATTCCCCGCCCGCGCAGTGCCTCTTGCGCTGCCGTGCGCGTGAATGCAAGCATCCCCCGACATCGCGCCCTACATCGGCAAGCTCGTCAATTTCCGGCGCGACCTGCACGCCCATCCCGAACTGAAGTTCGAGGAGTCGCGCACGTCCGGCCAGATCGCCGCTTGGCTGCAGTCCCTCGGCCTGCCGCTGCAGCGCGGCCTGGGCGGGACGGGCATCGTCGCGACGCTGCGCGGCAAGGGCCCGGATGCCCATGATCCCGCCCGCGCCCTCGGGCTGCGTGCCGACATGGACGCGCTGCCGGTGCAGGAGCTCAACACCTTCGATCACGCCAGCGCCCATCCCGGCCGCATGCACGCCTGCGGCCACGACGGTCACACGGCCATGCTGCTGGGCGGCGCCACCCTGCTGGCCCGGCAGCCGGACTTCAACGGCACGGTTCACTTCATCTTCCAGCCGGGCGAGGAGGGCGGGGCCGGCGCGCGCCGGATGATGGAAGACGGCCTGTTCGACCGCTTTCCCATGAAGGCGGTGTTCGCGCTGCACAACTGGCCCGCGCTGCCGGCCGGTCAGATGGGCGTGCGGGTCGGGCCCATCATGGCCGCGACCAACCGCTTCGAGATCCGCGTGCGCGGCCAGGGCGGGCACGCCGCCCAGCCCCACACCACGGTCGACCCCATCCCCGTCGCCTGCGCCATCGTCGGCCAGCTGCAAACGCTGGTGTCGCGCGGCGTCGATCCGCTGGACAGCGCCGTGCTCACCGTCGGCAAGATCGACTCGGGGACCGTGGAGAACATCATTCCGGACCAGGCCTTCATCTACGGCACCTGCCGCACCCTGAGCACCGCGACGCAGAGCCAGCTGGTGGAGGGCATCCGGCGCATCAGCACCCACGTGGCGCAGGCGCACCGGGCCAGCGCCGAGGTGATCATCAAGCCGGGCTACCCGGCCACGGTCAACCACCCGCGGGAGGCACGCTTCATGGCGCAGGTGATGCGCGCCCTGGTGGGCGTAGGCAACACCCATGCCGACGTGCTGCCCGCCATGACCGCGGAAGACTTCGGCTTCATGCTGGAGCAGGTGCCGGGCGCCTACGGCTTCATCGGCAACGGGGCAGGGGGCCGGCCGGGCGTCAACCTGCACAACGCCGCCTACGATTTCAACGACGACATCCTCGGCCTGGGCGCGGGCTTCTGGGACCGGCTGGCGCGCCAGTGGTTCGGGCAGGCAGGGACGAACGGGAAGGACATGCGCCCATGACATCTCGCCGAAACGCCCTGGGACTGGGGCTGGGTTCCCTGGCGGCCGCCGTGCTGCCGCTAGCCGCGCGCGCGCAGGGGGCCTGGCCGGAGCGCGCGGTCAGGATCGTCGTCCCCTACCCGGCGGGCGGCGTGAACGACGTGGTCGCGCGCATGCTGGCCGAGCACCTGCGGCCGCTGCTCGGGCAGCCGGTGGTGGTGGACAACCGCGCCGGTGCCGGCGGCACCATCGGCATGGACGCCGTCGCCCGGGCCCAGGACGGCCACACGCTGGCCTTCGCCGCGATCAGCCCGCTGACGCTGAACCCGCACGTCATGAAGGTGCCCTACGACCCGCTGAAGGATTTCGTGCCGGTGGCGCCGGTGATGTATTCGCCGGTCTACGTGCTGGCGACGCCGCGCTTGCCGGGCGCCAGCTTCGAGGACGCGATCGCCGCGGCCAAGGCCGGGCCCGGCAGGGTGAGCATCGCGAGCTCGGGCTACGGCACGCTCGGGCACATCATGATCGAGCAGATCCGCCGCAAGTCGGGCGCCGACCTCACGCACGTGCCCTACAAGGGCGGCACCCAGCTCGTGACCGACGCCGGCGGCGGCCAGTTCGACCTGTTCGTCGCCAATCCGTTCGCGGCCATCAACAACCTGATCGCCGAAGGCAAGCTGCGCGTGCTGGCGGTGACCGGGCCGCGCCGCCTGGCCGCCATGCCTCAGGTGCCGACGCTGGCCGAGCTGGGCTTCCCGGAAGCCAACCTCACCTCGCTGTTCGGCTTCTACGCGCCAGCGTCCCTGCCCGCCGAGGCGGTGCGGCGGCTGAACGGCGCCATCAACCAGGTGCTGGCCGACAAGGAAGTGCAGGAGCAGTTGCGCAAGCTCGACAATGTCGTGAGCCCCGGCACGCCGCAGCAATTCGCGGCGCTGATCGAGCGGGAGCACGCCGCCAACGCGCGCATTGTGAAAGAGGCCAACATCAAGGCGGAGTGAGGTGCCGCGCCTCGTAGGCGGCGATCTCCTGCTCGTGGCGCAATGTCAGCGCGATCTCGTCGATGCCGGCCAGCAGGCACTCCTTGCGGAAGGGGTCGACGTCGAACCCTTCGATGCCGCCATCGGGAAACCGCAGCGTCTGGCGGGCGAGGTTGATGGCCAGGGAGGTCCCGGGCGCCGCATGCAGCTGCGAGCGCAGGCCGGCGACCCGTCCCGCCGGCAGCACGATGGGCAGCGCGGCGTTCTTGAACGAGTTCTCGAAGAAGATGTCGCCGAAGGACGGCGCGATCCAGGCCCGGAACCCGGCGCCCGTGAGCGCCCAGACCGCCGCCTCGCGCGAGGAGCCGCAGCCGAAGTTCTCCGCCGTCACCAGGATCTGCGCGCCCCGGTACTCCGGCCGGTCCAGGATGAACTCCGGGTCGCGTTCGCGCAGGTCGCGAAACAGGAAATTCCCGTAGCCCGCGGAACGCGGATGGCGCAGGAAGCGCGCGGGGACGATCTGGTCGGTGTCCACGTTGGCGAGATCCAGCGGGACCGCCGCGGCATGCAGGGTGGTGAAGGCCTGCATGCTCAGCCCGCCAGCAGCTTGCGCACATCGGTCATCCGCCCCGTCACCGCCGCGGCGGCGGCCATCGCCGGGCTCATGAGGTGGGTCCGGGCGCCCTTGCCCTGCCGGCCCTCGAAGTTCCGGTTGGAGGTCGATGCGCAGCGCCGGCCGGCACCGACCAGGTCGCCGTTCATGCCCACGCACATCGAGCAGCCCGGCTCGCGCCAGTCGAACCCGGCCTCCCGGAACACCCGGTCCAGGCCCTCGGCCTCGGCTGCCCGCTTCACCAGCCCGGAGCCGGGCACGACCAGCGCGGGCACCACCGCCCTGCGGCCGCGCACCACCGACGCCGCGATCCGCAGGTCCTCCAGCCGGCTGTTGGTGCAGGAGCCGATGAACACCTGGTCGACCGGCAGGCCCTCCAGCTTCTGCCCGGGCTGCAGGTCCATGTAGCGCAGCGCCTTTTCCATGCTGCCGCGCCGGGTCGGGTCGGGCTGCTGCGCCGGGTCGGGAACGACGCCGCCGATCGCCACGCCATGCTCCGGGCTCGATCCCCAGGTGGCCATCGGTTCGATCGACGCGGCGTCGAGCGCGACCTCGCGCTCGAACACCGCGTCCGGGTCCGACGGCAGCCGGCGCCAGCGCGCGACGGCGCGGTCCCAGTCCGCGCCCGTGGGCGCGTACGGGCGTCCCGCCAGGTACTCGAAGGTGGTGTCGTCGGGCGCCACCAGGCCGCTGCGCGCGCCCGCCTCGATCGACATGTTGCAGACCGTCATGCGCGCCTCCATCGAGAGCGCGCGGATGGCGCTGCCGGCGTACTCGATCGTGTAGCCGGTCCCGCCGAAGGCGCCGATCCTCGCGATCAGCGCCAGGACCAGGTCCTTGGAATGCACGCCCGGGCGAAGGAGGCCGCGCGCCTCGACGCGCAGTGTCCTCGAGCGGGTCTGCCACAGCGCCTGCGTGGCCAGCACGTGGGCGACCTCGGAGGCTCCGATGCCGAAGGCGAGCGCGCCGAAGGCGCCGTGCGTGGAGGTATGCGAGTCGCCGCAGACCAGCGTGATCCCGGGCTGCGTGATCCCCTGTTCCGGCCCGACCACGTGGACGATGCCCTGGCGCGGATCGTCCGGCCCGAAGAAGGTGATGCCCGTGCGCGCCGCGTTCGCCGCCAGCGTCTCGATCTTCTCCCGCAGCTGCGGGTCGGCGATGGCCTGCCGGTCGCGGGTGGGGATGTAGTGGTCGGGCGTGGCGAAGGTCGCTTCGGGCCGGCGCACCGACCGCCCGGCGTTGCGCAGCGCCTCGAAGGCGTGGAAGCTGCCGTCATGCGCCAGGTGCCGGTCGATGTAGAGCAGGGTCCTGCCGCCGGGGCCGGCGGCGACCGCGTGCGCGTTCCAGATCTTGTCGTAGAGGGTGGCCGCCATCTACTCCGGGAGGTGCCCGACGGAGTCGGCGTACTTGCGCATGGCCTCCTCGCCCAGGTAGTCGCGCTCCCAGGCGCGCACCTGGTCGAAGCCCGCGAAGGTGTGCAGGTCGCCCAGGGGATGCTGGCGGAAGGACTCCATGAACCGCGTCTCGGCCGCCGGCCCGTCGCGGCGCATCTGCTGCGCCAGGTCGTGCATGGCGCCGAGCGCGGACCGCAGCATGGCGTTGGGGGAGATGCACACCGCGATGCCCAGGGCGCGCATCTCCTCCAGCGTCAGCCGCGGCGAGACGCCCGTCATGTTGTAGAACACCGGGCCTTCGACGGCGCGGCAGATGCGCTCGACCTCCTCGCGCGAGGTGGGCCCCTCGATGAACGCCAGGTCCGCGCCGGCGGCCAGGAAGGCATTGGCGCGGCGGATCGCCTCGTCCAGCGAGCCGCCGGAGGCGCCGCGCGCGTCGGTGCGCGCGATCAGCACGAAGTCGGGGTCCAGCGCGTCGCGGGTGTCCACCGCCGCCCGGACCTTGCCTACGGCTTCCTCCATGGGGATCACCTGCCGCCCGGCCACGTGGCCGCAGCGCTTGGGGTTCACCTGGTCTTCCATGTGCAGCCCCGCCACGCCCGCCGTGATGTATTCGCGCACGGTGCGGATCACGTTGATCGCGTTGCCGAAGCCGGTGTCGGCGTCGGCGATCAGCGGCAGGCCCACCGCGGAGGCGATGTAGCGCGCGTTGGCGACCATCTCCGACATCGTCGTGAGGCCCACGTCGGGCAGGCCGGTGAGCGACAGCGAGGTCCCGTAGCCGGTCATGTAGACGGCGTCGAAGCCGGCGCTCTCCAGCACCCGTGCGCTCATGGCGCTGTAGCAGCCCGGGATATAGAGGGTGGGGCCTTGCGCGATCAGCTCGCGCAGGCGCGTGGAGGCTCTTTTCCGGGTCATTGCGGCTTCACCCCCGAATCCTTCAGCACCTTGCCCCACAGTTTCTGCTCCTCGGCCAGGAAGGCGCGGAATTCGGCCGGCGTGTTGCCCGCCGGGTCGGCGCCGAGCTTGGTCAGGCCTTCCCGGACCGCGGGCGACTGCAGCGCCTTCACGGCGGCCTGGTGCAGCCGGGAGATGGCCTCCCTGGGCGTGCCGCTGCGGGCCAGCAGGCCGTACCAGGTGTCCGAGGCATAGCCGGGCAAGGTTTCGCCCACCGTGGGGATCTCCGGGTTGCTCTGCGGCCGCCGGCTGCTGGTCACCGCGATCACCTTCAGCCGGCCATCCTTGATCAGCGGCTGCAGGGGCAGCAGGCCGTCCACGGCGAGCTGCACCTCGCCGGCGAGCACGCCCTGGCGCGCCTGCGTGCTGCCCTTGTAGGGCACGTGCACGATGTCCACGCCGGCCATGGACTTCAGCAGCTCCATGTTCAGGTGGGTGGCCGAGCCGGTGCCGGCGGACCCGTAGTTCAGCTTGCCGGGGTTGTTCTTGGCATAGGCGATCAGCTCGCGCAGGTTGCTGGCCGGCACCGAGGGATGCGCCGCGATGACCTGGTGGGTGTAGGCCAGCACCGTGATCGGTTCGAAGTCGCGCAGGGGGTCGTAGGTGGAGCCGGCATGCAGCGCCGGGTTGATGACGTGCGAGGGGCTGACGGCCAGCAGTGTGTAGCCGTCGGCGGGAGCGTTCAGCACCGAGGTGGTCCCCAGCAGGCCCCCGGCACCCGGCCGGTTGTCGATGACCACGGACTGCCCCAGCTCCCTGGCCATGCCGTCGCCCACCGTGCGCGCCAGCGTGTCGCCGGTGCCCCCGGCGGCCAGCGGCACCACGACCTTGACGGGCTTGGACGGATAGGCCTGCGCCAGGCCCACGGCCTGGGCCGACAGCAGCAAGGCGCCGGCGATCAGCGAAACAACTCTCTTCATCTTGTCTCCTGTGTTCTGGCCGCCATCCTAACGGGCATTGCCGGCGCTCGGCCGCCACGAAAAAGCCGCCTCGGGGGCGGCTTTTTTCGAGGGTGGCGCAGCTGCGTCAGCTCAGGCGCGGCGTCTCACTGCCGAGCCGGGGTGCTGCCACGGCAGTGGCGTTGCGCGGCGTGGTTTCGTCGTGCCTCACCGTGGAGGCGCCGGCGGCGGTCAACCGCAGCGCCTGGGGCGGCACCTGCAGGCCGTACGAGGCTGCGGTGACCGCCAGGATGACCGGCAGTCGCTGCAGGATGGAAGAGGTTTTCTGTTCGTTCATGGGGTCCCCTGAATCTGTTTTGTGGAAGAGAACCCACAAGTATGCGAGCGCCGTGCGTCCATTTCGTGACACCGCGCGCCGCAGCGCGCGAATTGGGAGGCCTCCGACGCTGAGCGCAGGACATTTCCCACGGGGATGTGGGGTCCCAGCCGGCTACTCGTCCAGCGAGGCGCTCCAGCGGTCGCCCCAGCCGCGCTGCGCCTGGTCGAGCTCGCGGCGGCCGCGCTTGGTGGGCCGGCCGTGCTCGATGGCCAGGGCCGGTTCGCGGGCGTAGCGGCGCTGCTCGGCGGCCTGCTCGCGCGCGCGCAGGCTGTCGGCCGTTTCCTCATAGAGCTGCTGGGCCACCGGCGCCGGACCCCGCACGCTGGACAGCGCCTTGACGACCACGGTGCGCGTCACCGCTTCCCGCCGCACGGCCACGGTATCGCCGACCTTGACCTCGCGCGCCGGCTTGGCCTCCTGCCCGTTGATCTCCACCCGGCCCTTGCCGATCTCGTCGGTGGCCAGGGTCCGCGTCTTGTAGAAACGCGCGGCCCACAGCCATTTGTCGATGCGCAGTCTGTCCATCAGCCTCCATTGTCGGCCAGCGGCAGGCGCGCCGTGGCATCCAGTCCCTCGGTATGGCGCCGACCGCGCCGGTTTTCAAGCTCGAGCGTGCCGCCCAGCGCCGACACGATCTCGTGGCAGATGGCAAGACCCAGGCCCGAGCCGCCGTGCGCGCGGCCGGCGGCAAAGGGCTGGAACAGGCGGCCGCGCAGCTCGACGGCGATGCCCGGTCCGCTGTCCGCGACGGTGAGGGCGGCCCAGCGCCCGTCCGTCACCAGCCGCACCGACAGCCTGCCGCCAGCCGGGCCATGCCGGATCGCGTTGTGCAGCAGGTTGCGCGACAGCTCGCGCAGCATCCACTCGTGCGAGCGCACCGGCGCCGGCTGCGTGTCGATCTCGAAATCCAGGTCCTTGTCGGCCACCAGCGGGGACAGCTCGAGCGCCACCGCACGCACCACCGCGGCCCAGTCGCTGCTGCTTGCGGGCTGCTGGCGCAGCTGTTCGACTTTGGCCAGCGACAGCATCTGGTTGGCCAGCTGGGTGGCCCGGTCCACGGTGGCGTTGATCTCGGCCAGCGCATCGCGTGCGTCCATGTCGCCGCGCAGCGCCGACTGCACCTGGGTCTTGAGCACGGCCAGGGGGGTGCGCAGCTGGTGCGCGGTGTCGCGCACGAAGCGCTTCTGGTTGTCCAGCAGCTGGGCCAGGCGGGCCATCACCTGGTTGGTGGCCTCGACCAGCGGCAGCAGCTCGCGCGGCGCGTCGGGCGCGGCGATGGCCGTGAGGTCGCCCTCCGGCCGGGCCTGCAGCTGGGCCGACAGCCGCCGCACCGGCCGGGTGGCGCGCTGCACCACCACCACCGCGACCAGGGCGATCACTGCCACCAGCCCGGCCTGGCGCCACAGCGTGTCGATCAGGATCTGCCGGGCCAGGGTGCGGCGCAGCTCCAGCGTCTCGGCCACCTGCACCACGGCCATGCCGCGGCCGCCGGCGCCGGCCACCGGCTGCAGCAGCACCGCCATCCGCACTTCGCTGCCCTCGAAGCGGTCGTCGTAGAAGTCCACCAGCGCGGCATAGGGCGGCCGCTGGGACAACTCGCCGCGCCAGAAGGGCAGGCCGGCGAAACCGGAAACCAGCTCGCCGCGCAGGTCGGAGACGCGGTAGAACAGCCGGCTGCGGTTGTCGGCCTCGAAGGCCTCCAGGGCCGAGTAGGGGACGGTGGCGCGCAGCCGGGCCTGCTCGTCGTAGCCCTGCACGTCCAGCTGCTCGCCAATCACCTTGGCCGAGGCCAGCAGCGTGCGGTCGTAGGCGGTGTTGGCGGCCGACAGCGCCGTGCCGTAGAGGCTGGCGCCATTGAGCGCGATCAGCACCACCACCGGTACCAGGATGCCCAGCAGCAGGTAGCGGCGCAGCGAGACCGCCCGGTGCCCGTTCATGCGGCCTTCAGCAGGTAGCCCAGCCCGCGCAGGGTCATCAGGGTGACGCCGGTATCCGCCAGCTTCTTGCGCAGCCGGTACACCACCACCTCGATGGCCTCGGGCTGCACGTCCGGCTCGCCGGGGAACACCAGCTCGAACAGCCGCTCCTTGGACACCGCGTGGCCGGGCCGCGCGCCCAGCGCCTGCAGCAGCGCCGCCTCGCGCGGCGTGAGCTCCAGCACCTGGCCGTGCCGGTAGAAGGCGCCGCTCTCCCGGTCGTAGCGCAGCGCGCCGATGTGCAAGGCGGGGGCGGGCGGTTCGGCTTGCGAGCCCGGGTGGCGGCGCAGCAGGGCGCGCAGCCGCGCTTCCAGCTCGTCCAGGTCGAAGGGCTTGGGCAGGTAGTCGTCGGCGCCGGCGTTCAGGCCCAGCACGCGGTCGCCCACGGTGCCGCGGGCCGTCAGGATCAGCACCGGCGCCGCCAGGCCGGCTCCGCGGGCATGCTCGAGCACCTGCAGGCCGTCCAGGCCGGGAAGGCTGAGGTCCAGCACGACCACGTCGGGCGGCGCGGCCTGCCACAGCGCCAGCGCGCGCGGCCCGTCCGCGCAGGCCGTCACGGCCATGCCCCGGCGGGCCAGCGCCCGCTCCAGCGTGCGCCGCATCGGCGCGTCGTCTTCCACCAGCAGCAGTTTCATTCGCGGCCGTGAGGTTAGCCGGTCCGTGGCCGCCCGCATCCTTCGGTAGTTTCCCCAATGCGGCAGGACAGCCGAATGACAGGTGGACGGCGCATCATGGGCGCCGACCCCATTCCAAGGAGACACCATGCGCCGCGATACCTTCCTCAAGACCCTTGCTGCCCTGGCGGCGGCCGGTGCGTTGCCGCTGCCGGCACGCGCGGCGGCCAACGTGAAGATGATGATCCCCGCCAACCCGGGCGGCGGCTGGGACATCACCGGCCGGGCGCTGGGCAAGGCGCTGCAGGAAGCCAAGGTCGCCGACAACGTCAGCTACGACAACAAGGGCGGCGCTGCGGGCGCGCTGGGCCTGGCCCAGTTCGTCAACGCCAGCAAGGGCGATCCGAACGCCATGATGGTGATGGGCGCGGTGATGCTGGGCGGCATCATCACCGGCAAGCCGCCGGTCAGCCTGACCCAGGCCACGCCGATCGCGCGGCTGACCAGCGAGTACAACGTGTTCGTGCTGCCGGCCAATTCGCCGTTCAAGACCATGGCGGACGTGGTCAACCAGCTCAAGAAGGATCCCGGCAGCGTCAAGTGGGGCGGCGGCTCGCGCGGCTCCACCGAGCACATCGCCGCGGCGATGATCGCGCGCGACGTGGGCGTCGACCCGGCCAAGATCAACTACGTCGCCTTCCGCGGCGGCGGCGAGGCCACGGCGGCCATCCTGGGCGGCAACGTCACGGTGGGCGGCAGCGGCTACAGCGAGTTCGCCGAGTTCATCGCCGCCGGCAAGATGCGCCCCATCGGGGTCACCTCGGGCACGCGGCTGAAGGGCATCGACGTGCCCACGCTCAAGGAGCAGGGCATCAACGTCGAGATCGGCAACTGGCGCGGCGTGTACGGCGCGCCCGGCATCAACGACGCCCAGCGCAAGCAGCTCACCGACATGGTGCTGGCCGCGCTCAAGACCAAGTCCTGGCAGGAGTCGCTGGAGAAGAACAACTGGACGCCGGCCGTGCTGGCCGGCCCGGCTTTCGGGAAGTTCGTCGACGACGAGTTCGCCAGCCTGCGCGCCACCATGGTCAAGTCAGGCATGGTGTGAGCGGCGGCAGCAAGGCGGTGCAGAGCGCCGTCGGCGCCGGCGTGCTGCTCCTGGGCCTGGCGCTGGCGGCGGGGGCCCTGCAGATCCCGGCGGCCGCCGGCTATGGCGGCGTCGGCCCCAACTTCCTGCCCTGGGTGGTGTCGGTGGCACTGGCCGTGTGCGGCGTGGCCATCGTCCGCGAAGCGCGCACCGGCGGCTTCCGGAACATGGATCCGCCGTCCGGCGCGGCCCGGGCCTGGTGGCCGGGCTTCGCCTGGGTCTCGGCCGGGTTGCTGGCCAATGCCGCGCTGATCACCACCATCGGCTTCCTGCTCAGCTGCACGCTGTGCTACCTGCTGGCGGTGCAGGGTTTGCGCCGCGCGGCCGGCCAGCCGATCGGCCCGCGCACGCTGGTCATTGACGCCATCACCGGCGCGGCCATCTCGGCGCCGGTGTACTGGCTGTTCACCAAGTTCCTGGCCATCAACCTGCCGGGCCTGACGTCCACGGGCTGGATCTGATGGACATCCTCGACGCGCTGCTGCAGGGCTTCGCCACCGCCATCAGCCCGGCCAACCTGCTGTGGGCGCTGGTCGGCTGCGCCCTGGGCACGGCGGTGGGCGTGCTGCCCGGCATCGGGCCGGCGGTCGCGGTGGCCATGCTGCTGCCCATCACCGGGCAGGTCGAGGTCACGGCCTCGATGATCTTCTTCGCCGGCATCTACTACGGCGCGATGTACGGCGGCTCGACCACATCGATCCTGCTGAACACCCCCGGCGAGACCGCCACCATGGTCACGGCCATGGAAGGCAACAAGATGGCCAAGAGCGGCCGCGCCGGCGCGGCGCTGGCGACGGCGGCCATCGGCTCCTTCGTGGCCGGCACCATCGCCACGGTGGTGGTCACGCTGTTCGCGCCCTATGTCGCCGAGTTCGCGGTCCGGCTCGGGCCGCCCGAGTACTTCATGCTGATGGTGCTGGCCTTCACCACCGTCAGCGCGGTGCTGGGCAAGAGCACGCTGCGCGGCCTGACGGCGCTGTTCCTCGGGCTGGCGATCGGCTGCATCGGCCTGGACCAGATCTCGGGCCAGCCCCGCTACACGCTGGGTGTGGCCGAGCTGCTGGACGGCATCGAGATCGTGCTGGTGGCCGTGGGCCTGTTCGCGGTGGCGGAGGTGCTGTACGCCGCCATGTACGAAGGCCGGGTGAGCGAGACACGCAACCCCATGAGCAAGGTGTACATGACGGGCCGGGACTGGCGCCGCTCCATCCCGGCCTGGCTGCGCGGCACCGCCATCGGCGCGCCCTTCGGCTGCATCCCCGCCGGCGGGACCGAGATCCCCACCTTCCTGAGCTACGCCACCGAGAAGAAGCTGGCCAAGGGCGAGAACCTGGCCGAGTTCGGCGGCAAGGGCGCGATCGAAGGGGTGGCCGGGCCCGAGGCGGCCAACAACGCCAGCGTGACCGCGGCGCTGATCCCCCTGCTGACCCTGGGCATCCCCACGTCCAACACCACGGCCATCCTGCTGGGCGCCTTCCAGAACTACGGCATCCAGCCCGGGCCGCAGCTGTTCACCAGCTCGGCGGCGCTGGTCTGGGCGCTGATCGCCTCGCTCTACATCGGCAATGTGATGCTGCTGGTGCTGAACCTGCCGATGGTGCGGCTGTGGGTGCAGTTGCTGAAGATCCCCAAGCCCCAGCTGTATGCCGGCATCCTGATCTTCGCCACGGTGGGCGCCTACGGCATGCGCCAGAGCGCGTTCGACCTGGTGCTGCTGTGGGGCATCGGCCTGCTGGGCGTGGTGATGCGGCGCTTCGATTTCCCCACGGCGCCGGTGGTGGTGGGCATGATCCTGGGCCCGCTGGCCGAGGCGCAGCTGCGCAACGCGGTGTCCATCGGCGAGGGCAGCTTCGCCGTGTTCCTGCAGCGCCCCATGTCCCTGGCGCTGCTGCTGGCGGTGGTGGCGGTGCTGGTGCTGCCCCGGCTGCTGGCCCGGCGGAGCGCCCGGCGGGCGGTCGCGCCGGGCGCCTGAGGACTCAGCGGATCCCGGCGCAGTTGGCGTAGAAGGTGGTGGTGGCGGGCCAGTCGGAGAACACGCCCAGCACGCCGACCTGCTTGGCGAGCACGTCCAGCACCTGCATCATGTCGCCTTCGCGGCGGATGGCCGGATCGACGCTCTGGTAGTAGGAGCCGTTGTTGCCGTCGGCCAGGATGCCCGAGCGCTCCAGGCTCCAGGTGATGATGTCCAGGCCGGCGGTCTTGGCATTGCGCGCGTACTGCGAGGGCACGATGTTGCCGGCGGCGTCGGTGGTGAGCAGGGCGAAGATCGGCGGCGCGACGATCTGGATGCCCTGCATCTTGTACGAGGCCAGCTCCGCGTAGCCGGGCAGGTCGGCCACGGTGTTGGCGTCGTCCAGGTACACCGCCTGCTTGCCGTAGGCCGGCTCGCTGCGCACCCAGTACAGCACGTCGTCCTTGCTGAACGACTGCGGCCAGACGCGGCGCGGCGGCACGCCGGCCTGCTTGTACTCGTCGATCATCTTCTGCGCGTAGGCCTCCTGGGAGAAGCCGTCGAAGGGCATGGTCACGCTCGCGTTCTTGAGTTCCGGCGTCATCTTCACGCCCAGCTTCTTGAACAGCTCGATGCTCTCCCTGTGCGTGAGCAGGGTGCCGCTGGTGGGGCCGGAATACAGGTCGGTGCGCCAGTTGGCCGTGCCGGCCATGTACTCGGCCACGGTGCGGGCGCGCGGGTTGAAGGCGTCCATCTTGCCGCGCAGGGTCTTGAACTCGGCCAGGGTCACCTCGCTGGTGCGGCATTCGGCGCTGGCCGGCCTGACCAGCGTGCCGGCGGCATCGAAGACCGCGGGCGTGAACGGCTTGACGCACTTGGACGCCAGCGGCGTGGCCAGGATGTTGGTGGTGGTGTGCAGGTCGTTCTGGGCATGCCGGCACACCAGCTCCTTGTCCTTGGTGAAGGTCACGTCGCACTCGACGATGCCGGCCCCCATGCGCGCGGCCGCCTCGTAGCTTTCCTTGGTGTGCTCGGGGAATTGCAGCGGCGCACCCCGGTGGCCGATCGAGAAGTCGCTGCTGCGCCAGCGGTCGCGCTTGGCGGCGCAGGCCTGCAGCTCCGACTTGAGGGCACCCGGCTTCATGTCCTCGACCAGGAAGAACGGGCGCGGGCCCATCTGGACGCTGGCGGGCTCGTCGGCCAGGCCCAGGCCCGGCAGCAGGCCGGCGAGGCCGGCCAGGGTGAAGCTGAGAAAACGGTGGCGCATGGAGTCTCCTTGGGTGGGGGATGCCGCGGCCACGATACGCCACGGCGCCACGCATCGGAAGCGCGGCCGTGTCAATCTAGCCGGCGGCGATGACGCCATCGTGACTCGGGCGGACCTGCCGCTCGCTGCTTGGCAGCCGTGGCGGCGCTGCGGATCCGTCGTCGCGGGGAACCGCTGAGTCGATGTCCGCCGACATGCGAATGCCTTCTTGCTGACGACAGTCTTCCGTGCTGCCCGATGGCTTCGTGGCGCAGCCCATCCACCATGCTTTGACATGCTGAGCCTTGCGCCGTCCGCGCTGTCGGGCGTTGCCGGCGCGCAGCGTGTGTCGATCCACCCTGCGGTCTGTTGCCGACCCGCCATGAAGGAGATGTCCCCATGAAAACCCTTGCCAGAAAGTTCGGCCTGAGCCTGCTGTCCTTGGCCTTGGCCGGAGCGTTCGGCCTCAGCTACCCGCCGGATACCTTTGCCCAGGCTGGCGGGGGCGGTGCGGGCGCTGGAGGCGCAGGCGGTGGGGCCGGGGGAGCCGGGGGTGGAGCGGGTGGAGGTGCAGGCGGTGGCGCCGGGGCCGGAGGAGCAGGGGCTGGCGGGGGTGGAGCGGGCGCCGGGGGCGCAGGAGCTGGCGGTGGTGGAGCGGGAGGAGCAGGGGCTGGAGGTGCAGGCGGTGGCGCCGGGGCCGGAGGAGCAGGGGCTGGCGGCGGTGGTGCGGGTGCTGGAGGAGCAGGTGCTGGCGGCGCGGGAGGAGCAGGGGCTGGAGGTGCAGGCGGTGGCGCCGGGGCCGGAGGAGCAGGGGCTGGCGGCGGCGCCGGCGCTGGGGGAGCGGGCGCCGGCGGCGCGGGAGCTGGTGGCGGCGGAGCGGGGGCTGGCGGGGCAGGGGCTGGCGGGGCAGGTGGCGGTTCCGGAGCGGGAGGCGCTGGGGCCGGTGGTGGTGGCGCCGGGGCGGGCGGCGCGGGTGCCGGAGGCGCCGGTGGTGCAGGTGCCGGCGGTGCGGGTGCAGGAGGAGGCGCTGGCGGCGGAGCCGGTGGTGCGGGCGCAGGTGGTGCAGGCGCAGGAGGAGGTGCTGGCGGCGCGGGTGGCGGGGCCGGCGCAGGCGGTGCGGGTGCTGGGGCAGGTGGTGGCGCAGGTGCCGGTGCCGGCAGTGGCGCCGGTGCGGGAGGAGCAAGTGCAGGGGGTGGTGCAGGCGCCGGGGGAGCAGGCAGTGGTGCCGGAGCCGGCGGCGCAGGAGCCGGGGGTGCCAGCGCAGGTGGCGCGGGTGCGGCGGGGGCTGGCGCCGGGGGATCAGGGGCTGGCGCCGCAGGTGGCGCTGGAGCGGGAAGCGCCGGCACCGGGGGAGGCAGTGCCGCCGGGGCCGGAGGTGCCGGCGGCACGGGAAGCAGTGGCGCAGGCTCGGGCAGCGGCGGTGCTGCAGCAGCCGGAAGCAGCGGCGGGACTGCCGGGGCTGGAACCGGGGGCAGTGCTGGAGGCAGCAGTGCTGGCGCCGCGGGCGGTGCCAGTGCAGGGACAGCCGGTGGCACTGGCAGCACCGGTAGCACCGGTACCGGTGGTGCGGGCAGCGGCAGTGCCGGAACCGGCACCGCTGGCGCGGCAGCGGCCGCGCCCGGAAACGCGGCCGGCAGCACCGGCCCGGGCACGTCCAGCGCGGGCAATGCAGCAGCAGCTGCCGTGGGCAGCACGGCGCCGGCTGCCGTCTCGCCAACCATGGATGCGGGCGGGCCGGCGCCCGACGGCGTGGGGCCCGCTCCGGGTCCGGGCATCGCGATCATCCGGACGGTGCCGGCATCGCCCCGGACCGCGGGCCCGGTTCCCGGCCCCGTGCCCGGTCCGGCCAGTGTGTCCGTTCCTGCCGTGGTCAGCGTCCCCGCTGCCCGGCCGGCGCCGACGGCATCGGCGCAGCCGCAGGTTCCTCCTGCCATCACGGAAACCCAGTCGATGGGCGCGGGGCCTTCGGTGGCCTCGTCTCCTGGCCCTTCGGCGCCGAGCGCCCCGGCGCCGGGGTCGGCGGCGCCCGCGGGATCCGTGACCTTCCCCATCCCGTCGCGGGACGGCCTGCCCTCCGCGCAGACGCTTCCGCCGCAGGAGCCCTTGATCCTGGACCGGCCCCTGCCGTCGACCCAGTAGCGGGCGCGAAGCGCAGCGATGCCGCGGCCGCCGGCCGCGGCGTAACATCGCGCCCATGGCGCTTCCCGACAACCTTCCCCGCGACGGCGAACGCATCCTGGAGCTGGCCGCGCGGTCCATGTTCCAGCTGTTCTCCAGCGCCAGCGAGGGCATGTTCCTGGTGGACCGCGGCGGACGCATCGTCTGGCTGAACGACGGCTACAAGCGCTTCCTGCCGGCCCTGGGCTTCTCGTCGGTGGACCAGTTCCTGGGCCACCGCGTGGAGGACGTGGTGCCCAACACCCAGATGCGGCGCGTGCTGGAGACCGGCAAGCCCATCCTGGTGGACCTGCTCACCAACCGCGCCGGCACCTTCGTGGTCAGCCGCATCCCGCTGCGCGACGACGCCAGCGGCGAGGTGATAGGCGCCATCGGCATCGTGCTGTTCGACCACCCCGAGACCACGCTGCAGCCGCTGATCCAGAAGTTCGCCCACCTGCAGCGCGAGCTGGACGATGCCCGGCGCGAACTGGCCAGCCAGCGCCGCACCAAGTACACGCTGGCCAGCTTCGTCGGCGCCAGCCCCGCCGCCGCCGAGGTCAAGCGGCAGGCCCGGCGCGCGGCCGCCACGGCCAGCCCGGTGCTGCTGCTGGGGGAGACCGGCACCGGCAAGGAGCTGCTGGCCCATGCCATCCATGCCGCATCGCCCCGCGCCAGCCGGCCGTTCGTCAGCATCAACATCGCCGCCGTGCCCGACACGCTGCTGGAGGCCGAGTTCTTCGGCGTCGCGCCGGGCGCCTACACCGGCGCCGACCGCAAGGGCCGCGACGGCAAGTTCAAGCTGGCCGACGGCGGCACGCTGTTCCTGGACGAGATCGGCGACATGCCGCCCAGCCTGCAGCCCAAGCTGCTGCGCGCGCTGCAGGAGGGCGAGATCGAGCCCCTGGGCTCCAACAAGGTCGTGCCCTTCGACGCCCGCGTGATCGCCGCGACCTCGCGCGACCTGGGCGCGCTGGTGCGCGAGGGCCGGTTCCGCGAGGACCTGTACTACCGCCTGAACGTGCTGCCCCTGCGCGTGCCGCCGCTGCGCGAGCGGCGCGCCGACATCCCGGCGCTGGTGGAGGTGCTGGCCGAGGACATGGCGCTGCGCAACGGCACGCCGCCGCCCGAGCTGTCGGCGGACGCGCTGGCGCTGCTGCAGGCCCAGGGCTGGCGCGGCAACATCCGCGAGCTGCGCAACGTGCTGGAGCAGGCCGCGATGCGCAGCGACTCGCCGCATCTGGGCGCGGGCGAGCTGGAGGCGGTGCTGCGCGAGTCGGGCGTCGAGCGCGTCGAGCCGCCACCGGCCGCACCGGCATCGGCAGCCGCCCTGCGGCCCCTGGCCGAGCAGGTGGCCGAGGTCGAGCGCCAGGCCATCCAGGCCGCGCTGTCCGCCACCGGTGGCAACAAGCTGGCCGCCGCGCGGCTGCTGGGCATCTCGCGGGCCAAGCTGTATGAGCGGCTGGAGGCACTGGCTGGAAACCGGGCAGTGTCCGTTTCCCGGACAGGCTCGGTTGTCCGGTTTCCGGACACGGGGCGCTGCGGCTGAAGGAAACCCAGGCGCCACAGGCACTTGGGCGGCTGGCACGGCTCGTGCGTTCCCTGCCCCGGATTCGTGCAGACACCATAAGGAGACAACGTAATGCAACGCCGCACCTGGGTGGGCCTCGCCGCCCTCGCCACTGCCACGCTCGCCGCGCCCCTGGCCTTTGCCCAGGCCAAGGACATCAGGATCGCCCACGTCTACAGCCGCACCGGCCCGCTGGAGGCGTACGGCAAGCAGACCCAGGTGGGGCTGACCATGGGCCTGGAGTACGCGACCGGCGGCACCATGACGATCAACGGCCGCAAGATCGTCGTCATCGAGAAGGACGACCAGGGCAAGCCCGACCTGGGCAAGTCGCTGCTGGCCACGGCCTATGCCGACGACAAGGTGGACCTGGCCGTCGGCCCCACCTCCTCCGGCGTCGCGCTGGCCATGCTGCCGGTGGCCGAGGAGTACAAGAAGATCCTGCTGGTCGAGCCCGCGGTGGCCGACTCCATCACCGGCGACAAGTGGAACAAGTACATCTTCCGCACCGGCCGCAACAGCTCGCAGGACGCGATCTCCAACGCCGTGGCGTTGGACAAGCCCGGCACCGTGATCGCCACCCTGGCGCAGGACTACGCCTTCGGCCGCGACGGCGTCAAGGCCTTCAAGGAGGCGGTCAAGAGCGCCAAGATCGTCCATGAGGAGTACCTGCCGCAGAACACCACGGACTTCACGGCAGGCGCCCAGCGGCTGATCGACAAGCTCAAGGACCAGCCGGGCCGCAAGGTGATCTGGATCGTGTGGGCCGGCTCGGGCAACCCGTTCAAGATCGCCGACCTGGACTTGAAGCGCCACGGCATCGAGATCGCCACCGGCGGCAACATCCTGCCGGCCATGGTGGCCTACAACCAGTTCCCGGGCATGGAAGGCGCCAGCTACTACTACTTCGGCTTCTCCAAGAACCAGCCCAACCTGTGGCTGGTGACCAACCACTACCAGCGCTTCCAGGGCCCGCCCGACTTCTTCACCGCCGGCGGCTTCTCTGCTGCGATGGCTTTGGTCACCGCGCTGAAGAAGACCAACGGCGACACCGCCACCGACAAGCTGATCGCCACCATGGAAGGCATGTCCTTCGAGACGCCCAAGGGCATGATGACCTTCCGCAAGGAGGACCACCAGGCCATGCAGTCCATGTACCACTTCCGCGTCGCGCCCGGCGCCAAGCCCGGCGCCATGGCCGACCTGCATCTCGTCAAGGAGATCAAGCCGGCCGAGATGAACGTCCCCATCCGCAACAAGCGCTGATGCGCCGGCCGGGCATTGCCTGCCCGGTCCCGTTTTCCCCTCTGAAGTTCCAGTCGTTCCAACCCCGGGCCACACGGGGCGATGAGGTTTCGTGTCCGTTCGAACCACCACCACCAAGGAGACAAGACGATGAGATTCAGATTTGCGCCCACGCTGCTGGCCGGCGCCTTCCTCATGGCGGCCACCGCGGCCGCCCACGCCGCCGTGGCCCTGCCCAAGCTCAACATTGACAAGTCGCGCACCACGGTGTCCGGCCTGTCCTCGGGCGGCTTCATGGCCAGCCAGCTGGGCTATGCGCATTCGGCCACGTTCAAGGGCGTGGGCGTGTTCGCCGCCGGGCCCTACATGTGCGCCGGCCACAACAACTACACCGCCTGCATGTACAACGCCAGCATCAGCAGCACCCAGCTGGCGACCATGCAGAACAGCATCAACAGCTGGAGCGGCGGCCAGATCGACGACAAGGCCAACGTGGCCGCCCAGAAGATCTTCATGTTCGTGGGCAGCAGCGACGCGACGGTGGGCCCCAACCCGATGAACGCCGCCCGCACGCAGTACGCCAACAACGGCGTGCCCACGGCCAACCTGGAGTTCGTCCAGCGCGCCGGCACCGCGCACGTCTTCCCCACGGACTTCGACGCCACCGGCAACAACAGCTGCAGCAGCAGCAGCTCGCCCTACATCAGCAACTGCGGCTACGACGGCGCCAAGGCGGTGCTGACCCGGCTCTACGGCACGCTGAACGCGCGCAACAACGCGCCGGCCGCCGCCAACTACATCGAGTTCGACCAGACCCCGTTCACCAACAGCAACCCCGGGATGGCCGCGACCGGCTGGGCCTACGTGCCGAGCAACTGCGCCAGCGGCTCGCAGTGCAAGGTGCACGTGGCGCTGCACGGCTGCCAGCAGACCTACGCCACCATCGGCGACAAGTTCATCAAGAACACCGGCTACACCCGCTGGGCCGACACCAACAGCATCGTCGTGCTGTTCCCGCAGACCAAGGTGGACAACATCAGCCGCCAGACCGCGGCCAGCGGCTCGCTGAGCAACCCCAACGGCTGCTGGGACTGGATCGGCTGGTACGGCAGCAACTTCGCGCAGAAGACCGGCGCGCAGATCACCGCGCTCAAGGCGATGGTCGACCACGTGTCCTCCGGCGCCGGCTCCGACGGCGGCTCGACCACGCTGCCGGCCCCGACCAACGTCACGGCTTCGGGCGCGACCAACACCTCGATGAACATCGCCTGGAGCTCGGTGACCGGCGCCGCGGGTTACAACGTCTACCGCAACGGCAACAAGACCAACGCGTTGACGGTGACGGGCACCAGCTTCACCGACGGCAACCTCTCGCCCGGCACCACCTACAGCTGGACGGTTCGCGCGGCGGACGCCAACGGCGTGGAGGGCGCGGCCTCGGCGCCGGTCAGCGGCACCACCACCGGCACGGCGGCCACCTGCTACACCTCCAGCAACTACACCCACACCACCGCCGGCCGCGCCTACACCTCGGGCGGGTATACCTACGCCAACGGCTCCAACCAGTACATGGGGCTGTGGAACACCTACACCACGACCACGCTGAAGCAAACCGGCACGAACTACTACGTGATCGGCACCTGCTAGCGTTCACAAGGAGACCATGAGCCTGCTCGCCACCCGTGATCTCACGGTCCGCTTCGGCGGCCACGTGGCGGTCGATGCCGTGACCTGCTCGTTCGAGCCCGGCACGCTGACCGCCATCGTGGGCCCCAACGGCGCCGGCAAGACCACCTACTTCAACCTGATCTCGGGCCAGCTCAGGGCGAGCGCGGGCTCGGTGACGCTGGGCGGGCGCGACCTGTCGCGCCTGCCGGCGTCCGAGCGCACCCGCGCCGGGCTGGGCCGCGCCTTCCAGCTCACCAACCTGTTCCCGCGCCTGTCGGTGCTGGAGAACGTGCGGCTGGCGGTGCAGGCCAGCCGCGAGGGGCGGCACCGGCGCGGCCTCAACCTGTGGAGCGTGTGGAGCGACCATGGAGCGCTGCGCGCGCGGGCGGACGAGGTCCTGGCGGCGGTGGCCCTGCGCGACAAGGAGGAGGAGCTGGTGGCCAACCTACCGCACGGCGACCAGCGCAAGCTGGAGGTGGCGCTGCTGATGGCCCTGGAGCCGCAGGTCTTCATGTTCGACGAGCCCACGGCCGGCATGAACGCGGCCGAGGCGCCGGTGATCCTCGATCTGATCCGCAGGCTCAAGCAGGACCGCAGCAAGACCATCCTGCTGGTGGAGCACAAGATGGACGTGGTGCGCGAGCTGGCCGACCGCATCATCGTGCTGCATAACGGCGCCCTGGTGGCCGACGGCAAGCCGGCCGAGGTGATCGCGCTGCCGATCGTCCAAGAGGCTTACCTGGGCGTTGCAGCCAAGGAGGCGGCATGAGCGTCAACCTCCTCGAACTCTCCGGCGTGCACACGCACATCGGCGCGTACCACATCCTGCACGGGGTGGACCTGCAGGTGCCGCGCGGCCAGCTCACCATGCTGCTGGGCCGCAATGGCGCGGGCAAGACCACCACGCTGCGCACCATCATGGGCCTGTGGCAGGCCTCGCAGGGCAGCATCCGCTTCGACGGGCAGGACATCACCCGCCTGGCGACGCCGCAGATCGCGGGACAGGGCGTGGCCTATGTGCCGGAGACCATGGGCATCTTCGCGGACCTGACCGTGAAGGAGAACATGCTGCTGGCCGCGCGCCGGGCGCGCCGCGCCGGCGAGATCGACGACGCGCGGCTGAAGTGGATCTTCCGGCTGTTCCCCGCGGTGCAGAAGTTCTGGAACCACCCGGCCGGCAAGCTGTCGGGCGGGCAGAAGCAGATGCTGGCGGTCTCGCGCGCCATCGTCGAGCCGCGCCAGCTGCTGGTCATCGACGAGCCCAGCAAGGGGCTGGCGCCGGCCATCATCAACAACATGATCGACGCCTTCGCCGAGCTCAAGGCCAGCGGCGTGACGCTGCTGCTGGTCGAGCAGAACATCAATTTCGCCAAGCGGCTGGGCGACACGGTGGCGGTGATGGACAACGGACGCGTGGTGCATGCCGGCGCGATGCGCGAGCTGGCGCAGGACGAGGAACTGCAGCGTTCGCTGCTGGGGTTGGCGCTGTGAACTTGAGAGAGCTGGACTGGAAACCCCTGGCCCTGGTGCCGCTGCTGGCCCTGGCCGTGCTGCCCTTCATCGGCTCGGCCTCCACCTGGGTGACGCTCACCGTGGCCGGCCTGGCCATGGGCATGATCATCTTCATCATCGCCTCGGGCCTGACGCTGGTGTTCGGCCTGATGGACGTGCTGAACTTCGGGCACGGGGTGTTCATCGCGCTGGGCGCCTTCGTCGCCACCAGCGTGCTGGGCGCCATGGGCGACTACACGGCGTCGCAGAGCCTGCTGACCAACCTGCTGGCGGTGTTCCCGGCCATGGTGGTGGCCATGCTCGTCGCCGGCGCCGTCGGGCTGGCGTTCGAGCGCTTCATCGTGCGGCCGGTGTACGGCAACCACCTGAAACAGATTCTCATCACCATGGGCGGCATGATCATCGGCGAGGAACTGATCAAGGTGATCTGGGGCCCGCTGCAGATCCCGCTGCCGCTGCCGCAAGGCATGCGCGGCACCGTGCTGTTGGGCGATGCCGCGGTGGAGAGGTACCGCCTGCTGGCCGTGATCGTCGGCGTCGCGGTGTTCGCCATCCTGCTGTGGACGCTCACGCGCACCAAGATCGGCCTGCTGATCCGTGCCGGCGTGCAGGACCGCGAGATGGTGGAGTCGCTGGGCTACCGCATCCGCGTCCTGTTCATCGGCGTCTTCGTCGTGGGCAGCGCGCTGGCCGGGCTGGGCGGCGTGATGTGGGGCCTGTACCAGCAAAACGTGGTCCCGCAGATGGGCGCCCAGGTCAACGTACTGATCTTCATCGTGCTCATCATCGGCGGCCTGGGCTCGACCACCGGCGCCCTGATCGGCGCGCTGCTGGTGGGCCTGATGGCCAACTACACCGGTTTCCTGGTGCCCAAGGCGGCGCTGTTCTCCAACATCGCGCTGATGATGGCCATCCTGCTGTGGCGTCCCCAGGGCGTGTACGCGCTGTCGAAGTGAGCCCGTCCATGCTGAACCGACTGCTCTCCCACGACCTGCCGCGCAGCAAGCCGCTGGCGGTGCTGCTGCTGCTGATCGTGCTGGCCCTGGCCTTCACGCCTTTCCTGTTTCCCGGCGTCAAGGCGCTGAACGTCGCGGCCAAGGTGCTGGTGTTCGTGGTGCTGGTGGCCAGCTTCGATCTGCTGCTGGGCTACACCGGTATCGTCAGCTTCGCCCACACCATGTTCTTCGGCATCGGCGCCTACGGCGTGGCCATCGCGTCCACCCGCATGGGCGCGGGCTGGGCGGCGCTGGGCACCGGCATCGCCGCGGCCCTGGCGCTGTCGCTGGTGCTGGCGCTGGCCATCGGGCTGTTCTCGCTGCGGGTGCGGGCCATCTTCTTCTCCATGATCACGCTGGCCGTGGCCGCCGCCTTCCAGACCCTGGCCTCGCAGCTGTCGGAGATCACCGGCGGCGAGGACGGCCTCACCTTCCGCGTGCCCGAGCAGCTCTCTCCCAGCTTCGAACTGGCGGCCGAGCCCTTCCTGGGCGCCAACCTCGACGGCCGCCTGCTGTGCTACTACCTGCTGTTCGCCACCGCGCTGGTGCTGGTGCTGGCCCTGCTGCGCATCGTCAACTCGCCGTTCGGCCGGGTGCTGCAGGCGATCCGCGAGAACGAATTCCGCGCCGAGGCCATCGGCTACCGGGTGGTAGTCTACCGCACGGTGTCCAGCATCCTGTCGGCGCTGTTCGCCACCCTGGCCGGTGCCATGCTGGCGGTCTGGCTGCGCTACAACGGGCCGGACACCTCGCTGTCCTTCGAGATCATGCTGGACGTGCTGCTGATCGTGGTCATCGGCGGCATGGGCACGATCTACGGCGCCCTGATCGGCTCGGCCGTCTTCGTGGTGGCCCAGAGCTACCTGCAGGACCTGCTGCGCCTGGGCAGCGAGGCGGTGTCGGGCCTGCCCTGGCTGGCGGCGCTGCTGTCGCCGGACCGCTGGCTGCTCTGGCTGGGCCTGCTGTTCGTGCTCTCGGTGTACTACTTCCCCACCGGCGTGGTCGGGCGGCTGCGCGCGTGGCGTGCAGCCCGGTCCCCGGCCACCTCCACCCACCCCACCCACCCCCTGCAAGGAGACTACGTTGAGAACAACCGCTGATCCTTACCGCGCAGCCGCCGTGCGCCGCATCCTTCCCCTGTGCGCGATCGCTTCCGCGGTGCTTGCGGGCTGCGGCGGCGGCGCGGACGGTTCCGCCTCCGTGTCCGACGTGCAGGCCGCCAACGTGAACGCCAAGGTGCCGCCGGGCGTGGATCTGCCGGCGCAGGCCATGCCGCTGGGCGTCACCCAGCACAGCGTGACCGACTACCCGGCCACCACCGTGGGCACCGGCGCCACGGCGCAGCAGCAGGACCTGCTCACCGGCGGCATCGGCAAGACCGGCCTGGGCGCGCCCGTCCCGCCGCTGTACGCCGACGCGAACAATCCCACCGCGGCGGAGCTGCGGCGCAACGCGCTGTATTCCAACTACCGTGCCATCCTGGATCCATCGGTGGCGGGCGGCTATGGCCGCTTCTACGGCCCCAACGTCACGGCCGACGGCACCGTCACGGCCAACGAGGGGCTGATCCCCGGCCGCGAGTACCTCGCCTCGCTGGACGACGGCAGCGGCCGCAAGCGCGTGGTCATGGCGGTGCTGATCCCCGACAGCTTCGACACCGGCAAGCCCTGCCTCGTGCTGGGGCCGTCCTCCGGCTCGCGCGGCGTGTACGGCGCCATCGGCACTGCCGGCGAGTGGGGCCTGAAGAAGGGATGCGCCGTGGCGCTGACCGACGCCGGCAAGGGCGTGGGCCTGCACGACCTGGGCGACGACACCGTCAACAAGGTGGACGGCACGCGCGCCACGCGCACCGCCGCCGGCGTGCTGGCCCACTTCGCCGCCGACATCACGGAGTCGGCGCGGGCCGCCTTCAACGCGGTGCTGCCCCACCGCTTCGCCCTCAAGCAAGTGCACTCACAGCAAAACCCCGAGAAGGACTGGGGCAGCGACACGCTGGCCGTGGCCCGCTACGCGTTCCATGCCCTCAATGACCGTTTCGGCGGGCCCGGCAGCGGTAGGCGCTTCGTGCCGGCGAACACGCTGGTGATCGCCGGCTCGGCCTCCAACGGCGGGGCGGCCGTGCTGCGGGCCG
Organism: Ramlibacter tataouinensis TTB310; assembly: GCF_000215705.1. Lineage (NCBI taxonomy): Bacteria > Pseudomonadati > Pseudomonadota > Betaproteobacteria > Burkholderiales > Comamonadaceae > Ramlibacter > Ramlibacter tataouinensis. Next base: position 1,642,942 of record NC_015677.1, read on the forward strand.
CGGAGCTGGACCGCACCGGCCTGATCGACGGCGTGGTCGCGTCCGAGCCGGTGACGCAGATGCCGACCACGGCGGGCTACGGCATCAGCTTCGGCGGCACGCCGGTGAGCGGCTACGGCCGCAACCTGGCGGACCTGGTGACCTACGGCAACCTCTACCAGCCCTGCGCGGCGATGGCCGCTGACGCGGCCATGACCGAGTTCTCCTTCTTCAACTTCATGACCATCGCGGGCATGAACGGCCGCGCGCAGGCACGCTGCGCCAGCCTGGCGGCCAAGGGCCTGGTGAATGGCGCGACCGCGGCCGAGCGCGCGGCCGATGCGCTGGCGCGCCTGCGCGGCTACGGCTGGACGGTGGAGCACGACCGCATGCACAACGCGCACTGGGGCCTGGGCAACGGCCCCATCCTGTCGGCCATGTACCCGGTGGCCTATGGCCGCTTCTCGGTGCTGGACAACGTCTGCGGCACCAGCTTCGCCGCCGCCGATACGCTCGGCAATCCCGTCGCCGCCACCGCCGCGGCCAAGGCGCAGAGCTTCGCCATCGCCAACGGGACGGCCAACGGCACGCCGGCCGCGCCTATCTACGACAACTCGCTGGGCGGTTCCAAGGCCTGGCAGTGGGCCGTCTCGGCCTCCACCGGCACCGCCGACTTCGGCCTGGACACCGCCCTGTGCCAGCGCGCGCTGGTGACCGGCGCCGACCCGGTGACCGGGGCGCCGCTCACCGATGCCTCCACGCCGACGGCCGACCAGAGCGCCGCCGTGCGCCGCGGCATCGCCGAGGTGGCCGTCAGCGGCGACCTGGGCCGCACGCCCACCATCATCGTCAGCGGCCGCAGCGACGCGCTGGTGCCGGTGAACAACAACTCGCGCGCCTACGCCGCCTACAACCTCGCCGTCGAGGGCACCCGCAGCCAGCTGCGCTACGTGGAGGTCACCAACGCCCAGCACTTCGACACCTTCATCCCGCTGGCCGGCTTCGACACGCGCTTCGTGCCGCTGCACGGGTACTTCAACCAGGCGATGGACCTGATGCACGCGCACCTGACCGCCGGCGCGCCGCTGCCGCCCAGCCAAGTGGTGCGCACCACGCCGCGCGGCGGCGTGCCTGGCGCCGCGCCGGCGCTGACCGCTGCCCACATCCCGCCGATCAGCGCCGCACCGGCGGCCGCCGACCGCATCGGCTTCAGCGGGACCACGCTGACAGTGCCGCAGTAAGAGAGCGAACGGGGCGCCCGCCCCGGCAAAGGACAGCATGCAGCCCACATCGAACTACGCGACCTGCGCCGGGCGCGAGATCCACTACACCGAATGGGGCCCGCCCGGCGGTCCGGTGGTCATCGCCTGGCACGGCCTGGCGCGCACGGGGCGCGACATGGACGAGCTGGCGCAGCGCCTGGCGCAGCGCTTCCGGGTGATCTGCCCCGACACCCTGGGCCGCGGCCTGAGCCAGTGGAGCCCCGACCCGCTGCGGGAGTACACCCTGGCGTTCTACGCCCGCCTGGCCTGCGAGCTGTTCGACCGGCTCGGCATCGAGGAGGCGCACTGGGTGGGCACCTCGATGGGCGGCGCCATCGGCACGGTGTGCGCCGGGGGGCTGCAGGTGCCGGCGCTGCGCGGGCGCATCCGCAGCCTGGTGCTCAACGACAACGCGCCGCGCCTGGCGCAGGCCGCGCTCGACCGCATCCGGGCCTATGCCGGCAGCCCGCCCTCGTTCGCCACGGTTCGCGAGCTGGAGGCGTTCTACCGGCAGGTCTACAAGCCCTACGGCTGGATGAGCGATGCGCAGTGGCGGCGCCTGACCGAGACCTCGACGCGGCGCCTGCCGGACGGGCGCGTCACGCCGCACTACGACCCGGCCATGGTGCGGCAGTTCATCGACCACCCGCGCGACTACGAGCTGTGGGAGCACTACGACGCGATCGAGGCCCCGGTGCTGTGCCTGCGCGGCGCCGAGTCCGACTTGGTGCTGCCCGACGCGACGGCCGAGATGATGCAGCGCGGCCCGGGCGCGCGCGGCCGGCTGCGCGTGGTCGAGGTGCCCGGCTGCGGCCATGCGCCGGCGCTCAACGTGCCAGCGCAGCTGGACCTGGTGGCGGGCTTCATCGAAGCCCACGAGCCGGCGCTGGCCGTTGCCTGAGCCGGGGCCTCAGGCGGAGGCGCCGAGCGCCTTGGCGCGTTCGCGCGACTGCGCCAGCGCGGCGGGGTCCGGGCGCTCCCGGGTCGGCCAGCCCGCCAGGTGCTTCTCGGCCAGGTCGGCCAGGGCCTTGATCCAGCGGTTGTCGTCGTTCAGGCAGGGGATGGCGTGGAAGGCCTGGCCGCCCGCGGCCAGGAAGGCGGCGCGGCCTTCCATGGCGATCTCCTCCAGCGTCTCCAGGCAGTCGCTGGTGAAGCCCGGGCAGGCCACGTCCACCCGCTTGACGCCGCGGGCGGCCAGGGCGCGCAGCGTGGGCTCGGTGTAGGGCTCCAGCCACTTGGCCTTGCCGAAGCGCGACTGGAACGAGACCGTGTACTGCTCCGGGCTGAGGTTCAGCCGCGCGGCCAGCAGGCGCGCCGTCTTGTGGCATTCGCAGTGGTAGGGGTCGCCCAGCCGGAGGGTGCGCTCGGGCACGCCGTGGAAGCTCATGACGAAGTGGTCGGGCCGGCCGTGCGCCATCCAGTGGCGGCCGATGGTGCCGGCCAGGGCGTCGATGTAGCCGGCATCGTCGTGGTAGCGGTTGATGAAGCGCAGCTCCGGCAGGTTGCGGGTGCGCTGCGACCAGGCGCTCACCGCGTCGACCAGGCTGGCCGTGGTGGTGCCCGAGTACTGCGGGTAGGCCGGCACGACGAGGATGCGCGTGACGCCCTGGGCCTTGAGCGCGTCCAGCTGCGCCTCGATGGACGGGTGGCCGTAGCGCATGGCGTAGCGCACCGTCACCGCATGGCCGCGCTCGCCCAGGAAGCCGTGCAGCAGCTTGGCCTGCTTGTCGGTCCACAGCCGCAGCGGCGAGCCGCCCTCGGCCCAGATGCTGGCGTACTTGCGCGCCGACTTGGCCGGCCGCAGCGGCAGGATGATGCCCCACAGGATGGGCAGCCACAGCGCCCGCGGGATCTCCACCACCCGCTGGTCGCTCAGGAACTGCGCCAGGTAGCGCCGCACCGCCGGCGCCGTGGGCGCGTCGGGCGTGCCCAGGTTGCACAGCAGGACGGCGGTGGTGGGCGCCTTGCCGTGCGTGTAGGAAGGCTCGGGGCGGAAGCGTGATGCGAAGGCCATCAGGTATTCTCGCCTGCATGCTGGACGTAGCGAGAATCGGGGCGATTTCCCTCGACCTGGACGATACCTTGTGGCCCATCTGGCCCACCATCGAGCGCGCCGAGAAGGTGCTGCACGCCTGGCTGGTGGAGAACGCGCCCATGGCCGCGGCCCTGTTCTCCAGCCCTTCCGCGCTGCGCGACATCCGTGCCCACATGGCGGCGCAGCGGCCCGACCTGAAGCACGACCTCAGCGCGCTGCGGCGCGAGTCGATCCGGCTGGCGCTGTACCGCGCCGGCGAGAACCCGCTGCTGGCCGAGCCGGCCTTCGAGGCTTTCTTCGCCGAGCGCCAGCGCGTGGAGCTGTTCGGCGACGTGCTGCCGGCGCTGGAGTTCCTGGCCTCGCGCTACCCGCTGGTCAGCCTGTCCAACGGCAATGCCGACCTGGAGCGCGTCGGCCTGGCGCGCTACTTCCAGGCGGCGATCTCGGCGCGCGAGTTCGGCGTGGGCAAGCCCGACCCGCGCATCTTCCATGCCGCCGCCGGCGCCGTGGATGCCGTGCCCGCGCAGGTGCTGCACCTGGGGGACGACGTGCTGCTGGACGTGCTGGGCGCGCTCAACGCCGGCATGCAGACAGGCTGGGTCAACCGCACCGAGGCCCTCTGGCCGCACGAGGACCAGCGGCCTCACCTGGTGCTGCGCGACCTGGGCGAGCTGTGCGAGGTGCTGCGTTGAGCGCAGGCCGCCGTCAGGGCAGCAGCGCCGCGGCCGCCTCGGCCGAGCGCACCGCGCCCTCCAGCGTGGCGGGATAAGGCCCTTCCACGTAGTCGCCGCAGGCGAGCAGGCCGGGGGCGACGCGCACCGGCGGGCGCCGCAGGCCCGGCAGGCAGGCGAAGGTGGCGCGCTTCTCGACCACGGTCTGCAGCGCCCGCACGTCGGTCCAGCCCAGGGCATGGGCCTGGGCCAGCACCTGCCGCTCGACCGCCTCGCGCGCGCCGCGGCTGGCGCTGGCCACGAAGGCCAGCAGGCCCTGCGGCCCGCCCAGCTGGCCGCGGTCGAACACGTACTGCGCCGGCGCGTCGGGACCGTCGCGCAAGGCCAGCAGGGGCAGGGGCAGCCGCCGCCGGCTGCTGGCGTAGACGGTGGCGATGGGCTCGTGGGCCAGGCCCTGGGCCAGCGCGCGCCACGCCGCCGCGCAGGGCAGCGGCGCGAGCAGGCGTTGCGCCTCCCAGGGCGGGCAGGCGAGCAGCACCGCATCGAAAGGCTGGCCGTCGACCCGCCAGCCCGAGGGGCCGTCCTGCGCCAGAGAGGCCACGCGGTGCCCGGTCGCGAGCACCTGGCCCCGGGCTGCCAGCCAGCGCGCCGCCGCCTGCGGCAGTAGCTCGCCCAGGGGCGCGTGCGGCAGCAGCAGCCAGGAGCTGCCCCAGGCACCGTCGCCAGGGCCGAAGAGCGAATCGCGCAGCACGCGCAGGAAGACCTGGCCGCTGGCGCGCGCGGCCGGCGTGTTCAGCGCCGCCACGCACAGGGGCTCGACCAGTTCGCGCAGCACGCGCGGTGCCAGGCCGTCGCACAGCGCCAGAACGGTCTGGTCCGGCGCGCACTGGAAGCCTGCAAGACGCCAGCGCAGCGCAGCCCGCAGCAGCGAGGCCTTGTCGCGCGCATCCCAGCCGCGCGCCCGCGCGATGCCCCAGGCCGCATCCAGCGGTGCCGGCCAGGCCGGCAGCGCCAGGCCGGTGCCGTCGGGAAAGCGCAGGGTCAGGGGCAGGGCGTGCAGCACCTGGGCCGGCTCCACGCCCACCGTGCGCATCAGGGCCAGGGTGCGGCCGTAGGCGCCGATCAGGATGTGCTGGCCGTTGTCCAGGAGGGCGGTGCCGCCCTCGGGCAGCGCCACCTCGAGGCTGCGCGCGCGGCCACCCAGGGTGCGTGCGGCTTCGAACACGCTGACGCGGTGGCCGGCCTGGGTGGCGGTGACCGCCGCGGCGAGGCCGGCCCAGCCGGCGCCGATCACCGCGATCTGGGCCATTTCTCTCTCCCGGCCAGGACGTGAAGCCTTCGTGCCTTGGCACGAGCCAGCCGCGCTTGCGCGCTGGCTCGCGGCTCCGCGCACGGGCGCCAGCCTTTTCCTAGGACTGCAGCGCCCGGGCCGTGGTTCGCCGCGGAGGTGGCGACGGTGGTCTGTAGCTGCGTAGCCGGTGCGAGGTAACCAAATCCAGGCCCCCCTCTTCGCCCCGGCGGGGGGCGAAGAGGGGCGGGGGGGAGAAGGGGGGGAAGACGAGGAATCACTTCAACAAACCAACACCGAACAAGCAGTCCAAGACCCAAGCGCCTCGGAACGCTTCAGAGCTTCCCCAGCGCCTGCACCTTCCACGCCAGCCAGAACTTGCGCAGCGGCGTCAGGCCGACGCGCTGGTGCAGCACCTGGAAGCCGTCGCGCTCGATCTCGCGCAGCAAAGTGCGGTAGATGCTGGCCATCATCAGGCCCGGCTTCTGGCTGCGCCGGTCGGCCGCGGGCAGCAGGGCCAGCGCCTGCTCGTACAGGCCGTGGGCGCGCTCGGCCTGGAACTTCATCAGCGCGGTGAAGCGCCCGGAGTACTGGCGCGACGTGATCTCGTGCGCCTTGACGTCGAAGCGCTGCAGCTCGCTGATGGGCAGGTAGATGCGCCCGCGCATCGCGTCCTCGCCGACGTCGCGGATGATGTTGGTCAGCTGGAAAGCCAGGCCCAGCGTGTGCGCGTAGGCGGTGGTGCACGGCTGGGTCTGGCCGAAGATGCGGGCCGACGCCTCGCCCACGACGCCGGCCACCAAGTGGCAGTAGCGCTCCAGTGCCGGGAAGTCGAGATAGCGGGTCTGCTCCAGGTCCATCTCGCAGCCCTCGATCACCGCCTGCAGCTGGCGTTGCTCCAGCCCGAACTCGGCGGCCCAGGGCATCAGCGCCTGCATCACCGGGTGCGTGGGCTGGCCGGCGAAGGACTGCGCCACCTCCTTGCGCCACCAGGCCAGCTTGGTGCGCGCCACGCCGGGATCGCTGACCTCGTCGACCACGTCGTCCACCTCGCGGCAGAACGCATAGAAGGCGGTGATCGCGGCGCGGCGCGGCGGGGGCAGGAACAGGAAAGCGTAGTAGAAGCTGCTGCCCGAAGCCGCCGCCTTGTCCTGCACGTACTGGTCGGGCGTCATCGCGCGGATTGTCCCATTCGCAGCACGCGCCACAGCAGCACGGGCGCATCCCGCGCCGACAGGGTGGGGCGGCGGCTAAAGGTGTCGAAGCCCTGCGCCTCGATCTTGTCCAGGATGCGCAGGCCGCCCTGGACCACGGCGCGCAGCTCCCAGCCGGCGCGCCCCGGCACGCGGTGGGGGATGGCCAGGCCCTGCCGCATGGTGGCGCGTGCCCAGGCCACCTCGTCGGCGACCAGCCGCCTGGCATTCGGGTGGGCCCGCCAGCTGGCCGGGGCGGCCGGGTCCAGGCCGTGGGCGCGCAGGTCGGCCTCGGGCAGGTAGCGGCGGCCGCGGCGCAGGTCCACGCCCAGGTCCTGCCAGAAATTGATCAGCTGCAGCGCCGTGCAGACGCAGTCGCTCTCGGCGACGGCCTGGGCGTCGTGCACGCCGTACAGGTGCAGCATCAGCCGCCCGACCGGGTTGGCCGAGCGGCGGCAGTAGTCCAGCAGGTCGGCGCGATCCGCGTACCCGGCGCCCTCGCGGGTGCGCACCACGTCCTGCTCGAAGGCGCTGAGCAGGTCGGTGAAGGGCGCGAGCGGCAGCCGGTGGCGTTCCATCGCCGCCGCCAGCGGGCCGAACACCTGCGGCCAGCGGTCTGAAACGGGCGAGCGGTGGGCCAGGGCCAGCAGGTCGGCCCGGAACGCCGCCAGGTCGGCCAGGCGTTGCTCGGCCGGCGCGTCGCCCTCGTCGGCAATGTCGTCGGCGGTGCGGGCGAACCAGTAGAGGGCGGCCACCGCGGGCCGCAGGGACGCCGGGCAGAGCCAGGACGCGACAGGGAAGTTTTCGTAGTGGTCGCCCGGCGGCGCCAGGGCGGTGGAGGAGGGGCGCACGGCCAAGATTGTCGCTTGACACGCCCGTGGGTCGCCGCGTAGATTACTAACCGGTCAGTCATTAAAGTACCGGAACCCATCCCTCCATGCCCGCTCCGAACCCCTCCCTCGGCGGCCGCCCCGTGCTCGCCGTGGCGGCTGCCGCCCTGCTGCTGGCCGCCTGCTCCAAGCCCCAGCCCGCGCCGGAGCCCGTGCGCGCCGTCAAGGTGGTGACCGTGGGCGCCAGCAATTTCCAATTCGTCCGTGAGTTCCCCGCCGAGGTGCGGCCGCGCATCGAGTCGCGCCTGGGTTTCCGGGTGGCCGGCAAGATCCTGCGCCGCCAGGCCGAGCCAGGCCGTCGGGTCAAGGCCGGCGAGGTGCTGGCCGAACTCGATCCGCAGGACTACCGGCTGGCCGCCGAGGCCGCCCGCGCCCAGCTGGCCGCGGCCCAGACCAACCGGGACCTGGCGGCCGCCGACTTCAAGCGCTTTGCCGCGCTGCGCGAGCAGAATTTCATCAGCGGCGCCGAGCTGGAGCGGCGCGAGACCGCGCTGCGGGCCGCGCAGGCCCAGTTCGACCAGGCCCAGGCCCAGCTGGCATCGCAGGGCAACCAGGCCGGCTACACCCGGCTGCTGGCGGACGCGGCGGGCGTTGTGACGGCAGTGGAGGCCGAGCCGGGCCAGGTGGTGGCCGCCGGCGCGCCGGTGGTGCGCGTGGCGCAGGACGGCCCGCGCGACGCGGTGTTCTCGGTGCCCGAGGACCGGGTGGCCGAGATCCGCGCCGGCTCCCCGGTGGCGGTGCGGCTCTGGTCCGAAAACCGCAGCCTGGCCGGCCAGGTGCGGGAGGTGGCGGCCAGCGCCGACCCGGTGACCCGCACCTTCCAGGTCAAGGTCGCCCTGGCCGGGCAGGCCCAGCCGGCGCTGGGCTCCACGGTGTACGTGACGCCCCAGGCGCCGGCCAGCGCCGGCGCCCAGGTGATCAAGCTGCCCACCAGCGCGCTGCGCCAGGAGGGCAACGGCAGCGCCGTGTGGGTGCTGGACACGGCCAGCATGACGGTGCGGTCGCAGCCGGTGCAGATCGCCACGGCGGACGGCAACGAGGCGGTGATCGCGGGCGGGCTGCAGCCCGGCGCCCAGGTGGTGGTGGCCGGGGTCCACGTGCTGTCGCCCGGCCAGAAGGTCTCGATCTACCAGGACAAGACGGTGCAGGGACGCGGCGCTGCCGTGCCGGGCGCCGCCGACCCCCGGGTGGCGGCAGCGCCGCCGGCCGCTCCCGCCCGCTGAGGCCGCGATGGACGCTTCCGACCAACCCAAGCCCGGCTTCAACCTCTCGCGCTGGGCGCTGGAGCATCCGGCGCTGACGCGCTACCTGATGCTGGTGCTGATGCTGCTGGGCTTTGCCGCCTATTTCCAGCTGGGCCAGGACGAGGACCCGCCCTTCACCTTCCGGGCCATGGTGGTGCGCACCCACTGGCCGGGCGCGACGGCGCAGCAGGTGGCCGAGCAGGTGACCGACCGCATCGAGCGCACGCTGCAGGAGGTGCCGTACGCGGACATCATCCGAAGCTACTCCAAGCCGGGCGAGTCGCAGATCATCTTCCAGATCAAGGACTCCTCGCGGCCGGCCGAGGTGGCCAACGTCTGGTACACGGTGCGCAAGAAGGTGGGCGACATGCGCGGCCTGCTGCCCGCCGGCATCCAGGGACCCTTCTTCAACGACGAGTTCGGCGACGTCTACGGCGTGATCTACGCGCTGCAGTCCGACGGCGGCTTCAGCTACGCCGAGCTCAGGGACTTCGCCGACGACGCGCGCCAGCAGCTGCTGCGCGTGCCCGACGTGGCCAAGGTGGAGCTGTTCGGCGCGCAGGACGAGAAGGTCTTCGTCGAGATCTCGCAGAAGCGCCTGGCGCAGCTGGGATTGGACCTGCCCCAGGTGCTGGCGCAGCTGGGGCAGCAGAACGCGGTGGAGCCGGCCGGCGCGGTGCAGACGCCGCTGGACGTGGTGCAGGTGCGCGTGGCCGGCCAGTTCCAGGCGGTGGAGCAGGTCGCGGCCATGCCGATCCGCGGAAGCTCGGGCAGCCAGCTGCGCCTGGGCGACATCGCCGAGGTCCGGCGCGGCTACGTGGACCCGCCGCTGGTGAAGGTGCGCCACCAGGGCGTCGAGGTCATCGCCCTGGGCGTGTCCATGGCCAAGGGCGGGGACATCGTGCGCCTGGGCCAGTCGCTGCGGACCGCCACCGGCCGCATCGAGGACGGGCTGCCCGCCGGCATCCGCCTGGTGCAGGTGCAGGACCAGCCGCGCGCGGTCAGCAGCTCGGTCGGTGAATTCGTCCGCGTGCTGGTCGAGGCCGTGGTCATCGTGCTGGCGGTGAGCTTCGTCTCGCTGGGCCTGCACAAGCGGCCCGGCGCCGCGGCGCTGCCCCTCTGGCGGCGCTATTACATCGACGTCCGGCCCGGCCTGGTGGTGGGCATCACCATCCCCCTGGTGCTGGCCCTGACCTTCCTGGCCATGAGCTACTGGGGCATCGGCCTGCACAAGATCTCGCTGGGCTCGCTGATCATCGCCCTGGGCCTGCTGGTGGACGACGCCATCATCGCGGTGGAGATGATGGTGCGCAAGATGGAGGAGGGCTACGACAAGGTGCGCGCCGCCACCTTCGCCTACGAGATCACCGCCATGCCCATGCTCACCGGCACGCTGATCACGGCGGCCGGCTTCCTGCCCATCGGGATCGCGCGCTCCACCGTGGGCGAGTACACCTTCGCCATCTTCGGCGTCACGGTGGTGGCGCTGGTGCTCAGCTGGCTGGTCTCCGTCTATTTCGTGCCCTACCTGGGCACCCGGCTGCTCAAGGACAAGCCGGCGGCCGCCGGTGCGGACCACCACGAGCATTTCGACACGCCGTTCTACCGGCGCTTCCGCCATACCGTCGACTGGTGCGTGGAGCACCGCTGGCTCACCATAGCGGCCACGCTGCTGACGTTCGCGCTGGGCATCGCTGGCATGGGGCGGGTGCAGCAGCAGTTCTTCCCCGATTCCAGCCGGCCCGAGATCCTGGTGGACCTCTGGTTCCCCGAGGGCACCTCCTTCGCCGCCAACGAGTCGGTGGCGCGGCGGGTCGAGGACCGCCTGCGCCAGGAGGCGGGCGTCAGCTCGGTCACGACCTGGGTCGGCTCGGGCGTGCCGCGCTTCTACCTGCCGCTGGACCAGGTGTTTCCCCAGACCAACGTGTCGCAGCTGATCGTGCTGCCACACGACCTGGAGGTGCGCGAAACGCTGCGCCAGCGGCTGCCGGCCCTGCTGGCCACCGAGTTCCCGGAGGCGCGCGGCCGCGTCAAGCTGCTGCCCAACGGCCCGCCCGTGCCTTACCCGGTGATGTTCCGCGTGGTGGGCCCCGATCCGCAGGTGCTGCGCGAGCGCGCCGACGAGGTCAAGGCGCTGATGCGCGCCAATCCGGATACCCGCGGCGTCAACGACAACTGGAACGAGTCGGTCAAGGTGCTGCGGCTGGAGGTGGACCAGGCCAAGGCGCGCGCCCTGGGCGTGACCAGCCAGTCGATCGCGCAGGCCTCGCGCACCATCCTCAACGGCACGCCCATCGGCCAGTACCGCGAGGGCGACAAGCTGATCGACATCGTGCTGCGCCAGCCGCAGGAGGAGCGCAACGCCATCACCGACCTGGGCAACGCCTACCTGGCGACCGCCAGCGGCCGGTCCATCCCGCTGACGCAGATCGCCAAGCCGGTGTTCACCTGGGAGCCGGGCGTGCTGTGGCGCGAGAACCGCGACTACGCCATCACCGTGCAGGGCGACATCGTGGAAGGGCTGCAAGGCGCCACCGTCACGGACGCGCTGCTGCCCGAGCTGAAGGCGCTGGAGGCGAAATGGCAGCCGGGCTACCGCATCCAGGTGGCCGGGGCGGTGGAGGAGAGCTCCAAGGGCTCCTCGTCCATCGCCGCCGGCGTGCCCATCATGCTGTTCATCACCTTCACCCTGCTGATGCTGCAGCTGCAAAGCTTCAGCCGGGCCCTGCTGGTGTTCCTGACCGGGCCGCTGGGCATCGCCGGCGTCGCCGGGGCGCTGCTGCTGCTGGACCGGCCGTTCGGCTTCGTGGCACTGCTGGGCGTGATCGCGCTGATGGGCATGATCCAGCGCAACTCCGTGATCCTGATCGACCAGATCGAACAGGACCGCGCGCGCGGCGTGCCGGCCTGGGATGCGGTGGTCGAATCGGCGGTGCGGCGGCTGCGGCCCATCGTGCTGACCGCCGCCGCGGCGGTGCTGGCCATGATCCCGCTGTCGCGCTCGGTGTTCTGGGGCCCGATGGCGGTGGCCATCATGGGCGGCCTGATCGTGGCGACCGCGCTCACCTTGCTGGCGCTGCCGGCGATGTACGCCGCATGGTTCCGTGTGCAGCGCGAGGGCGCGCCCGCCGCCCCGGCCCCGGGGGCGGTGCCGGCCAGCGCATAAAATAGCCGGTTGCCGTATTTCAGGACGGGCGGTCAGGCAGCACCTGGCGGCCCGTTTTGCTTTGAAGCTACGCGCGGGTGGCGAAATTGGTAGACGCACCAGGTTTAGGTCCTGACGCCAGCGATGGTGTGGGGGTTCGAGTCCCCCCCCGCGCACCAGACACACACTGATCCTCTAGAGAGAGATGCCCATGGCCGTGACCGTTGAAACCCTCGACAAGCTCGAGCGCAAGATCACCCTGACGCTGCCCGCCAGCGTGATCCAGTCCGAAGTCGACACCCGCCTGAAGCGGCTGGCGCGCACCGTCAAGATGGACGGCTTCCGCCCCGGCAAGGTGCCGGTCAACGTGGTCGCCCAGCGCTACGGCTACTCGGTGCACTACGAGGTGATGAACGACAAGGTCGGCGAGGCCTTCGCCCAGGCCGCCAACGAGGCCAAGCTGCGGGTGGCCGGCCAGCCGCGCATCACCGAGAAGGACCAGTCGCCCGAGGGCCAGCTGGCCTTCGACGCGGTGTTCGAGGTGTACCCCGAGATCAAGATCGGCGAGCTGTCCGGCGCCGAGGTCGAGAAGGTCTCGGCCGAGGTGACCGACGCCGCCATCGACCGCACGCTGGACATCCTGCGCAAGCAGCGCCGCACCTTCGCCCAGCGCCCGCAGGACGCCGCCGCCCAGGACGGCGACCGCGTGACGGTCGACTTCGAGGGCAAGATCGACGGCGAGCCCTTCCAGGGTGGCAAGGCCGAGGACTTCCAGTTCCTGGTCGGCGAAGGCCAGATGCTCAAGGAGTTCGAGGACGCGGTGCGCGGCATGAAGTCCGGCGAGAGCAAGACCTTCCCGCTGGCCTTCCCGGCCGACTACCACGGCAAGGACGTGGCCGGCAAGCAGGCCGACTTCATGGTCACGGTCAAGAAGATCGAGGCGGCCCACCTGCCGGAGGTCAACGAGCAGCTGGCCAAGTCGCTGGGCATCCCGGACGCGACAGTGGAAGGCCTGCGCGCCGACATCCGCAAGAACCTGGAGCGGGAGGTGCGCTTCCGCCTGCTGGCACGCAACAAGCAGGCCGTCATGGACGCGCTGCTGGCCAAGGCCGAGCTCGACCTGCCCAAATCCATCGTGCAGGCCGAGGTCGACCGTATGATCGAGGGCGCCCGTGCCGACCTCAAGCAGCGCGGCGTCAAGGACGCCGACAAGGCGCCCATCCCCGAGGAGATGTTCCGCCCGCAGGCCGAGCGCCGCGTGCGCCTGGGGCTGGTGGTGGCCGAGCTGGTGCGCACGCACAACCTGCAGGCCAAGCCCGAGCAGATCAAGGCGCACGTCGACGAGCTGGCCTCCAGCTACGAAAAGCCGGCCGAGGTGGTGCGCTGGTACTACGGCGACAACCGCCGCCTGGCCGAGGTCGAGGCCATGGTGATCGAGAACAACGTCACGGAGTACGTGCTTTCTCAGGCCAAGGTGAACCAGAAGCAGGTGGCCTTCGACGAGCTGATGGGCAACAACGCGGGCTGAGCGACCGGCAGGGCAGGCCGCGTACCCGGATGGGGCTTGTGCGCTCTTGCAGTACGGCGCGCAAGCCCCATGTCCTTTTTGGCTACAGTACGCCCCAGACAACGGAGTTTCTTCCCCCATGAGTGCACTTGATACCCAGGCCCTTGGCATGGTGCCGATCGTCATCGAGCAGTCCGGCCGTGGCGAGCGGTCCTACGACATCTACTCGCGGCTGCTGCGCGAGCGGGTGGTCTTCCTGGTGGGTCCGGTGAACGACCAGACCGCCAACCTGGTGGTGGCCCAGCTGCTGTTCCTGGAGAGCGAGAACCCGGACAAGGACATCTCGTTCTACATCAACTCGCCGGGCGGCAGCGTCAGCGCGGGCATGGCCATCTTCGACACCATGAACTTCATCAAGCCCGACGTGTCCACCCTGTGCACCGGCATGGCTGCCAGCATGGGCGCCTTCCTGCTGGCCGCCGGCACCAAGGGCAAGCGCTTCGCTTTGCCCAACTCCAAGGTCATGATCCACCAGCCGCTGGGCGGCATGCAGGGCCAGGCCACCGACATCGAGATCCACGCCAAGGACATCCTGAAGACCCGCGCCCAGCTCAACAAGATCCTGGCCGAGCGCACCGGCCAGCCGCTGGAGAAGATCGAGCGCGACACCGAGCGCGACTACTTCCTCTCCGCCGACGAGTCCAAGGACTACGGCCTGGTCGACCAGGTGATCGCCAAACGGCCTTGAGGCCCGGCGTGGCGGCGTTCAGAGTGGGTTGCTCGGCAGCAACGGCGGCTTCCCCCGCGGGAAGTCGCCGTTTGCTATTTGGTTATCATTGAATTTCACGTTACGAGGCATCCCTCCCATGGCCGACAAAAAGGGCTCTTCCAGCGAGAAAACGCTTTACTGCTCGTTCTGCGGAAAGAGCCAGCACGAGGTCAAGAAGCTCATCGCAGGGCCCTCGGTCTTCATCTGCGACGAGTGCATCGACCTGTGCAACGAGATCATCCGCGACGAACTGCCCGCGGGTGAGGAGGCGCGCGAGGCGCGCGGCGACCTGCCCACGCCCGGCGAGATCAAGTCCAACCTCGACAACTACGTGATCGGCCAGGAGACGGCCAAGCGCGCGCTGTCGGTGGCGGTCTACAACCACTACAAGCGGCTGCGCCACAAGGACAAGGCCAAGAAGGACGACGTCGAGCTGGCCAAGAGCAACATCCTGCTGATCGGGCCCACCGGCTCGGGCAAGACGCTGCTGGCGCAGACCCTGGCGCGCATGCTGGACGTGCCCTTCGTCATGGCCGACGCGACCACGCTGACCGAGGCCGGCTACGTGGGCGAGGACGTCGAGAACATCATCCAGAAGCTGCTGCAGAGCTGCAACTACGAGGTGGAGCGGGCCCAGCGCGGCATCGTCTACATCGACGAGATCGACAAGATCTCGCGCAAGTCCGACAACCCCAGCATCACCCGCGACGTGTCGGGCGAGGGCGTGCAGCAGGCGCTGCTCAAGCTGATCGAAGGCACCATGGCCAGCGTGCCGCCGCAGGGCGGGCGCAAGCACCCCAACCAGGACTTCCTGCAGATCGACACCACCAACATCCTGTTCATCTGCGGCGGCGCCTTCGCCGGCCTGGAAAAGGTGATCGAGCAGCGCACCGAGGCCTCGGGCATCGGCTTCGGCGCGGCCGTCAAGAGCAAGAAGCAGCGCAGCCTGACCGACGTGTTCCGCGAGGTCGAGCCGGAGGACCTGATCAAGTTCGGCCTGATCCCCGAGCTGGTGGGCCGCATGCCGGTGGTGGCCACGCTGGCCGAGCTGTCCGAGGAGGCCCTGGTGCAGATCCTCACCGAGCCCAAGAACGCGCTGGTCAAGCAGTACGGCAAGCTCCTGTCCATGGAAGGCGTGGACCTGGAGATCCGCCCCAACGCGCTGCGCGCCATCGCGCGCAAGGCCCTGGCCCGCAAGACCGGCGCGCGCGGCCTGCGCTCCATCCTGGAGCAGTCCCTGATCGACACCATGTTCGAGCTGCCCAACGCCGCGAACGTGGACAAGGTGGTGGTGGACGAGTCCACCATCGAAGAGAACAAGCCGCCGCTGCTGGTGTACCGCGAAGCCGCCAAGAAGGCGTGATTTCCCGCGGGCCGGCTTGAAAAACCCCGTGTCCCCGTCCATGTAGGCGGGGCAACTGAAAAGGATTTCCATGTCCGGACACATTCCCCTGCCAGCGACCCCGCTGGACCTGCCCCTGCTGCCGCTGCGCGACGTGGTGGTCTTCCCCCACATGGTGATCCCGCTGTTCGTGGGCCGTCCCAAGAGCATCAAGGCGCTGGAAGCGGCGATGGAGGCCGAGCGCCGGATCATGCTGGTGGCGCAGAAGGCCGCCGCCAAGGACGAGCCCTCGGTCAACGACATGTTCGAGGTCGGCTGCGTCTCCACCATCCTGCAGATGCTCAAGCTGCCCGACGGCACGGTGAAGGTGCTGGTCGAGGGCCAGCAGCGCGCACGCGTCAACCGCATCCAGGACGGCGAGCAGCATTTCATCGCCAACGTCACGCCGGTCGAGCCGGCTGCCGCGGAGCAGGCCTCCAGCGAGATCGAGGCGCTGCGCCGCGCCGTGATGCAGCAGTTCGACCAGTACGTCAAGCTCAACAAGAAGATCCCGCCGGAGATCCTGACCTCCATCTCCAGCATCGACGACCCGGGCCGCCTGGCCGACACCATCGCCGCCCACCTGCCGCTCAAGCTGGACAACAAGCAGATCGTGCTGGACCTGGCCGAGGTGAAGGACCGGCTGGAGAACCTGTTCGAGCAGATCGAGCGCGAGGTCGACATCCTCAACGTCGACAAGAAGATCCGCGGCCGCGTCAAGCGCCAGATGGAGAAGAACCAGCGCGACTTCTACCTCAACGAGCAGGTCAAGGCCATCCAGAAGGAGCTGGGCGAGGGCGAGGAGGGCGCCGACATCGAGGAGATCGAGAAGAAGATCAAGGCCGCCAAGATGCCGCAGGAGGCCCGCAAGAAGGCAGACGGCGAGCTCAAGAAGCTCAAGCTGATGTCGCCCATGTCGGCCGAGGCCACGGTGGTGCGCAACTACATCGACGTGCTCACCGGCCTGCCCTGGAGCAGGAAGACCAAGATCAAGCACGACCTGGCGCATGCCGAGGAGGTGCTCAACGAGGACCACTACGGCCTGGACAAGGTCAAGGACCGCATCCTCGAGTACCTCGCGGTGCAGCAGCGCGTGGACAAGGTCAAGGCGCCCATCCTGTGCCTGGTCGGCCCCCCCGGGGTGGGCAAGACCTCGCTGGGCCAGTCGGTGGCCAAAGCCACCGGGCGCAAGTACGTGCGCATGGCCCTGGGCGGCATGCGCGACGAGGCCGAGATCCGCGGCCACCGCCGCACCTACATCGGCGCGCTGCCGGGCAAGGTGCTGCAGTCGCTGTCCAAGGTGGGCACGCGCAACCCGCTGTTCCTGCTGGACGAGATCGACAAGCTGGGCACGGACTTCCGCGGCGATCCGTCGAGCGCGCTGCTGGAGGTGCTGGACCCCGAGCAGAACCACACCTTCGGCGACCACTACGTCGAGGTCGACTTCGACCTGTCGGACGTGATGTTCGTGGCGACCTCCAACTCCATGAACATCCCGCCGGCGCTGCTGGACCGGATGGAGGTGATCCGCCTGTCGGGCTACACCGAGGACGAGAAGACCAACATCGCCATCAAGTACCTGCTGCCCAAGCAGATGAAGAACAACGGGGTGAAGGACGAGGAGCTGCAGGTCACCGAGGAGGCGATCCGCGACATCGTGCGCTACTACACGCGCGAGGCCGGCGTGCGCTCGCTCGAGCGCGAGCTGTCCAAGATCTGCCGCAAGGTGGTCAAGGGCCTGCAGCTCAAGAAGATGAAGCCCCAGGTGGTCGTCACGTCGGAGAACCTTAACGAGTTCCTGGGCGTGCGCAAGCACACCTACGGGCGCGCCGAGCAGCAGAACCAGGTGGGCCAGGTGGTGGGCTTGGCGTGGACCGAGGTGGGCGGCGATCTGCTGACCATCGAGACCGCGCTGATGCCCGGCAAGGGCAACATCCTGCGCACCGGCTCGCTGGGCGACGTGATGAAGGAGTCGGTGGAGGCCGCGCGCACCGTGGTGCGCAGCCGCTCGCGCCGCCTGGGCATCAAGGACGAGGCGTTCGAGAAGAAGGACATCCACATCCACGTGCCCGACGGCGCCACGCCCAAGGACGGCCCCAGCGCCGGCATCGCGATGACCACCGCGCTGGTGTCGGCCCTGACCGGCATCCCGGTACGCGCCGACGTGGCCATGACCGGCGAGATCACGCTGCGCGGCGAGGTCACCGCCATCGGCGGCCTCAAGGAGAAGCTGCTGGCGGCGCTTCGCGGCGGCATCAGGACGGTGCTGATCCCCGAGGAGAACGCCAAGGACCTGCAGGACATCCCGGAGAACGTGAAGAACGGCCTGGAGATCGTGCCGGTCAAGTGGATCGATCAGGTGCTCGCGGTGGCGCTGGAGCGCCAGCCCCAGGCCCTGCCCGAGGACGAGCCGGTGCCGGCGGCCGCCGCGCCGCTGGCACCGGCCGAGCCCGACGGCGCGCGCCCCGGCGCGGTGCCGGGATCGGTGAAGCACTGAGCCGGAAATTTTGCCGGCCCTGGCGATGAGCACGGAATTTGGCCCTATAATGCGAGGCTCACGCGGGAGTAGCTCAGTTGGTAGAGCGCAACCTTGCCAAGGTTGAGGTCGAGAGTTCGAGACTCTTCTCCCGCTCCAGACACGGTTAAAAGGGAAGCATTCGCTTCCCTTTTTATCTTCCGTCACCCGGGCGCGGTAGCAAAGCGGTTATGCAGCGGATTGCAAATCCGTCCAGGGCGGTTCGACTCCGCCCCGCGCCTCCAGATGCCACAGCCCCGCCAACGCAGTTGCCGGGGCTGTTTTGTTTTACAGTGGCCGCGCGCCTCGGTGGTGAAATTGGTAGACACAGCGGACTTAAAATCCGCCGCCCCTAACCCGGGCGTACCGGTTCGACCCCGGTTCGAGGCACCATCGACCGCAGGCACCAGAGCGCGGTCTGCGTCGGAGAACATCATGCCCAGCTACAACAACCCCCCGTTCGAGATCCATGTGCACGGCGACGTGCCGCTGCGGGCCGACGTGACCTTCGCGCAGCTGCAGGAGGCGCTCAAGCCGCTGTGGGCCTACGCCGGCGCCAAGTCGCTGGCCGACGGCGCCGGCAGCTCCTACGAGGAGGAACCCGGCATCAAGTTCGACGCCAAGGAGCACATGCTGACCATGTGCTGGACGGTGCCCGGCGACGAGGACTTCCGCCAGTCGCTGGACGAGATGTGCATGGGCCTGAACGAGCTGGCGGAGCAGGGCGCGGCCATCGAGGTCACGTTCTACGACACCGAGTTCGACGAGGACGAGGAGCCGCCCGAGGCCGAGTCGCGCGACGATTTCGTCATGCTCTTCGTCGGCCCCACGCCGGCGGCCATCATGCAGGTCCAGCGCGACCTGCTGGTCGAGGACGTGGTCAACCTGATGGAGCGGCATTTCGACGGCTCCGAGCTCTCGGGCGTGGTGGCCGAGATCGACAAGCTGTTCAGCCAGCGCTTCGACGCCCTGGTCAACTCGCTGGAGCTGGGCAAGCCGCCGCGCGGCAGCGGCGGCAGCCCGGGCGGCGGCAGCCACGGCGGCGGCCGCCGGCCGCGCCACCTGCACTGACGCCAGGCCGCATGGCCCTGTTTTCGCAAGAGGCGCTCAACCCCGGCGTGCGGCGGCGCGAGGTGTTCGGCTGGGCGATGTACGACTTCGCCAACTCCGGCTACACCACCGTGGTCACGACCGCCGTGTTCGCGGCCTACTTTGTCGGTGGCATCGCCCGCGGCGCCGAGTGGGCCACCTTCGCCTGGACGGCGGCCCTGAGCGTCTCGTACGCGATCGTCATGCTCACCATGCCCAGCCTGGGCGCGTGGGCGGACCTGCGGGCCGCCAAGAAGCGGCTGCTGATCACGATGACGGCCGGCTGCGTGGCCAGCACCGCGGCGCTGGCGCTGGCCGGCCCGGGTTCGGTGGCGCTGGCCATGGCGCTCGTCGTCGTCTCCAACACCTTCTACTCCTGGGGCGAGTCGCTGACGGCGGCCTTCCTGCCCGAGCTGGCGCGGCCCGACGCCCTGGGCAAGGTGAGCGGCTGGGGCTGGGGCTTCGGCTACTTCGGCGGCATGCTGGCGCTGGGCATCTGCCTGGCCTACGTGCTGTGGGCGCAGGGGCAGGGCGTCCCGGCCGAGCGCTTCGTGCCGGTCACCATGCTGGTCACGGCGGTGATCTACGGCGCCGCGGCGCTGGTGACCTTCGCGCTGCTGAAGGAGCGGGCGCTGCCGCAGGCCGGGGCCCTGCGCGAAGGCGGGCTGAGGGCCTCGTGGCAGCGGCTGCGCCAGACCCTGGCGCAGTCGCACCGCTACCGCGACTTCCGCTGGCTGATGGCCTGCGCCGTGTGCTACCAGGGGGGCGTCGCCGCGGTGGTGGCGCTGGCGGCGATCTACGCCGAGCAGGTGATCGGCTTCCAGCCGCAGGAGACCATGGTGCTGATCTTCGTGCTCAACCTGGCCGCCGCGGCCGGTGCCTTCGCCTGGGGCTACCTGCAGGACCGCATCGGCCACAAGCTGGCGCTGGGCTCCACCCTGGTGGGCTGGATCGCCACCTGCATCATCGCCGCGCTCACCACCACCAAGGGCGGCTTCTGGTGGGCCGCGGCCATCGCCGGCCTGTGCATGGGATCCAGCCAGTCGGCGGGGCGCGCGATGGCCGGCCTGTTCGCGCCACCGCGCCGGCTGGCCGAGTTCTACGGCCTGTGGACCTTCGCCATCCGCCTGGCCAGCGTGATCGGCCCGCTGTCCTTCGGCGCCATCACCTGGGCCACCGGCGGCAACCAGCGCATCGCCATCGTGTCGACGGCCACGCTGTTCCTGGCCGGCCTGGTGCTGCTGCTGAAGGTGGACGTGCAGCGCGGGCGCGAGGCCGCGCTGCAGGACGCCTGAACGGGCTCAGGCGGCCGCGACCGCCACGCCCTTGAACTCGCCGGTGGCGATGCGCCTGGACCACTCGGCCGGGCCGGTGGTGTGGACGCTGGTGCCGCCGGCATCCACCGCCACCGTGACCGGCATGTCCACCACGTCGAATTCGTAGATGGCCTCCATGCCCAGGTCGGCGAAGCCCAGCACCCGCGACTGCCTGATCGCCTTGGACACCAGGTAGGCCGCGCCGCCCACGGCCATCAGGTAGGCCGCCTTGTGCTTGCGGATCGCGTCGATCGCCTGCGGGCCGCGCTCGGACTTGCCGATCATGCCGATCAGCCCGGTCTGCGCCAGCATCATCTCGGTGAACTTGTCCATCCGCGTGGAGGTGGTCGGGCCGGCCGGGCCCACCACCTCGTCGCGCACCGGGTCCACCGGCCCGACGTAGTAGATCACCCGGTTGCCAAAGTCCACCGGAAGCTTCTCGCCCCTGGCCAGCATGTCCTGGATGCGCTTGTGCGCGGCGTCGCGGCCGGTCAGCATCTTGCCGTTCAGCAGCAGCGTCTGGCCGGCCTTCCAGGTGGCGATCTCTTCCCGGGTCAGCGTGTTCAGGTCCACCCGCCGGCTCTTCTGCGTGTCGGGCGCCCAGTCCACGCGGGGCCACAGGTCCAGGCTGGGCGGGTCCAGGTACACCGGGCCCGAGCCGTCCATCACGAAGTGGGCATGGCGGGTCGCGGCGCAGTTGGGGATCATCGCCACCGGCTTGCCGGCGGCATGGCAGGGGAACATCTTGATCTTGATGTCCAGCACCGTGGTCAGGCCGCCCAGGCCCTGCGCGCCGATGCCCAGCGCGTTGACCTTCTCGTACAGCTCCAGGCGCATCTCCTCCAGCTTCGACAGCTTCTCGCCGCGGCCGGACTTCGCCTGCAGCTCGTACATGTCGAGGTCTTCCATCAGCGCCTCCTTGGCCAGCAGCACCGACTTTTCGGCCGTGCCGCCGATGCCGATGCCCAGCATGCCCGGCGGGCACCAGCCGGCGCCCATGGTGGGCACCGTCTTGAGCACCCAGTCGACGATCGAGTCGCTCGGGTTGAGCATGGCCATCTTGCTCTTGTTTTCGCTGCCGCCGCCCTTGGCCGCCACCGTCACGTCGACCTTGCTGCCCGGAACCAGTTCGACGTTCACCACCGCCGGCGTGTTGTCCTGGGTGTTCTTGCGCTCGAACTGGGGATCGGCCACGACCGAGGCCCGCAGGGTGTTGTCCGGATGCAGGTAGCCGCGGCGCACGCCTTGGTTGACCGCGTCCTCCAGGCTGCCGGTGAAGCCCTCGAGGCGGCAGTCCATGCCGATCTTGAGGAACACGTTGACGATGCCCGTGTCCTGGCAGATCGGCCTCTGGCCGGTCGCGCTCATCTTGCTGTTGGTGAGGATCTGCGCGATCGCGTCCCTGGCCGCCGGCGACTGCTCGCGCTCGTAGGCGCGGGCCAGGTGGGCGATGTAGTCGGCGGGGTGGTAGTAGCTGATGTATTGCAGCGCGGCCGCGATCGATTCGACGAGGTCGGCTTGCTTGATGAGGGTCGGCATGGTCTTGGGAGCGTGGTGGAGCTTGCCGCCGATTATCCCAAACGCTGCTGAGTCCCTTCTTGCTACGTTCGCACCGCCCGCAGCGCGTGCCAGGCGAACAGGCCACCCAGCGCAGCACCCGCGGTGTCCAGCACCAGGTCGGAGAGCGTGTCCACGAAGCCTAGGTCGCCCACCAGCCCCTCGATCATCTCCCACCCGATCCCGAGCGCCAGGCCCATGCCGGCGCACCACCCGACCAGCTGCGCGCGCCCGGGGTTGACATTGAGCGCGTGCAGATAACCGATGGCAGACAGGCCGGCGAACCCCGTGTAGACGTGCACGAGCTCGTCGAACCAGGGGTAGGCGTTGAACCAGTCGAAGGTCCCGCCGGCCCCGTTCAGGAGCGCCGCGAGCACGAGCAGGAAGATGAAGAGGCTGGGCAGTTTGTCCTTGAGCAGCTGGATGCCCAGGCTGGCCACCAGGAAGATCCCGAGGGCCCAGACCAGGGCCGATCGACCGGCCATCCAGACCAGCGCCAGGAGGGCGGCGATCAGCAGCACCCCGACCCAGGCGAGCACGCGCCAGACTTCTGCGCCCAGCGGAGAACCTGCAGCTTGTGTTCTTCTCATGGTGGACAGTACCTTACAGCGACATGCCCGCGGGCGCCGTGCAGCGGCCCGATTCCCCAGTCGTGTGGTACGTTGGCTGCCATGAACACCCGCACCGAACACGACACCTTCGGCCCCATCGAGGTGCCGGCCCACCGCCTGTGGGGCGCCCAGACCCAGCGCTCGCTGCAGAACTTCGACATCTCCGGCGAGCGCCAGCCGCGCGAGCTCATCCGGGCGCTGGTGCAGGTCAAGCGCTCCTGCGCCGTGGTCAACCACCTGATGGGGCTGATGGACGACCGCAAGGCCTCGGCCATCATCGCCGCCGCCGACGAGGTGCTGGCCGGACAGCACGACGACGAGTTCCCGCTGGTGGTCTGGCAGACCGGCTCGGGCACCCAGACCAACATGAACGTCAACGAGGTGCTGGCCAACCGCGCCAGCGAGCTGCTGGGCGGCCGGCGCGGGGAGGGGCGGCTCATCCATCCCAACGACGACGTCAACAAGAGCCAGTCCTCCAACGACGTCTTCCCCACCGCCATGCACGTGGCCGCCGTGGAAGCCATCCGGCAACGGCTGATGCCCTCGCTGATGAAGCTCAAGGGCACGCTGGCCGCCAAGTCGGCCGAGTTCAAGGACATCGTCAAGATCGGCCGCACCCACCTGCAGGACGCCACGCCGCTGACCCTGGGCCAGGAGTTCTCGGGCTACGTGGCGCAGCTGGAGCAGGCCGACCGGCACCTGCATGGCGCGCTGCCGCACCTGTGCGAGCTGGCCCTGGGCGGCACCGCCGTCGGCACCGGCCTGAACGCGCCGCCCGGTTACGCCGACAAAGTGGCGGCGGAACTGGCGCGCCTGACGGGCCTGCCGTTCGTCAGCGCGCCCAACAAGTTCGAGGTGATGGCCGCGGCCGACGCGCTGGTGCACGCGCACGGCGCCCTCAAGACGCTGGCAGCCAGCCTGTTCAAGATCGCCAACGACATCCGCTGGCTGGCCAGCGGCCCGCGCAGCGGCATCGGCGAGATCGCCATCCCCGAGAACGAACCGGGCTCGTCCATCATGCCCGGCAAGGTGAACCCGACGCAGAGCGAGGCCCTGACCATGCTGTGCTGCCAGGTGTTCGGCAACGACGTGGCGGTCAACGTCGGCGGCGCCTCCGGCAACTTCGAGCTGAACGTGTTCCGCCCCATGATCGCCCACAACTTCCTGCAGAGCGTGCGGCTTCTGGCCGACGGCATGCGCAGCTTCAACGATCACTGCGCCGTGGGCATCGCGCCCAACCGCGAGCGAATCGCCGAGCTGGTCGACCGCTCGCTGATGCTGGTGACCGCGCTCAATCCCCACATCGGCTACGACAAGGCGGCGCAGATCGCCAAGAAGGCCCACAAGGAAGGCAGCAGCCTGCGCGAGGCCGCGCTGGCCCTGGGCTACGTCACGGCCGAGCAGTTCGACCAATGGGTGCGGCCCGAGAAAATGGTCTGAGGCAGGCACGAGCATGCGGCCGATAAAGTTCTAATGGTTTTCCAGAGTGTCGACGTTCATGTGCAAACTGTTGACACTTTAAGGCGGCGGCTCCAATAATGGCCTAGCGGTTCGATCGAGGCCGCGTAGGAGACAAGCAATGTCAGTGAAGCCCGCCGCCATCCTGGCGATAGCGGCCGCACTCGTCACGGGTGCGGCCCATTCCCAAGCTCCCGCCGCCTACGACGCGACGCCGCAGCTCGTGGCCGCCGCCCAGAAGGAGGGCAAGGTCGTCTGGTACTCCGCCACCGACGTCCAGGTCGCTGAGAAGCTCGCCAGGGCGTTCGAGGCCAAGTACCCGGGGGTCAAGGTGCAGGTGGAGCGCTCCGGCGCCGAGCGCATCTTCCAGCGCATCAACCAGGAGTACGGCAGCAAGATCCACGCGGCCGACGTCGTCGAGACCTCGGACGCCGTGCACTTCATCTACTTCAAGAAGCAGGGCTGGCTGACCCCCGCCGTGCCGGTCGACGTGGCCAAGCACTGGGGCAAGGACTACAAGGACGCCGACGGCCAGTACGCCGCCTACCGCGCCCACCTGTCCGTGATCGCCTACAACACCAAGCTGGTGCCCAAGGAGCAGGCGCCCAAGTCGCACGCCGATCTGCTGGACCCGAAGTGGAACAGCAAGATCGTCAAGGCGCACCCCGGCTACAGCGGCACCATCATGACCGGCACGCAGGCCCTGTCGCAGTCGCCCCTGGGCTGGAAGTACCTCGAGCAGCTGGGCAAGCAGAAGATCATGCAGGTGCAGTCCTCGACCGAGCCGCCCAAGAAGCTGGCCGCCGGCGAGCGGCCCGTCATGGCCGACGGCAACGAGTACAACGTCTTCATCCTCAAGGAAAGCGGCGTGCCGATCGAGCCGGTCTACGCGGCCGAGGGCACGCCCATCGTGGTCGGCAACGCGGCGATCATGAAGAACGCGCCCAACCCCAACGCGGCCAGGCTGTTCTACCACTTCATGTTCACCAGGGACGCGCAGCAGCTCAACAGCGACGTCGGAGGCCTGCGCTCCTTCCACCCCGAGGTGAAGGAGAAGGCGGGCCGAACGCCGCTGTCGCAGATCAAGCTGCTGAACTCCGATCCGAACAAGCTGGACCCGGACAACATCAAGAAGAAGTACGAAGAGTACTTCGGGACCTGAGCCCATGTCCGTCGCGCTTCCCGAACGAGAAGTCGCGATCGGCAAACCCCACTTCCGGTTCGACCTCACCCGGCCCGCGTTCTACGCGCTGGCCGCGGTGCTGGCCGTCCTGGTGGTGCTGCCGCTCGCCTGGCTCGCCTACTACGCCCTCGTCGACAAGGACGGCCAGCCGACCTTGGCCAATTTCGCGGCCCTGGTCAGCGACGCCACGCTGCGCAAGCCCTACGTGCTCGCGTCCGGCATGGCGCTCGGCGTGGGCCTGCTGTCGGTGGTGATCGCCACGCCGCTCGCCTGGCTGGTCTCGCGCACCGACCTGCCCGGCCGGCGCGCCGTGCGTGCGCTGGTCACGGCATCCTTCGTCACGCCGCCCTTCCTGGGGGCCATCGCCTGGGAGATCCTGGCCGCCCCCAACAGCGGCCTCATCAACGTGTTCTGGCGCTGGGCCGCGGGCGGGCAGCCGTACGACGCCCCGCTGGTCAACATCTACAGCTTCGGCGGCCTGGTCTTCGCCATCGCCTGCTACACCTTCCCCTACGTGTTCACGCTGGTGGCCAACGGCCTGGACCGCGTGCCCGCCGACCTGGAGGACGCCTCGGCCATCCTGGGCGGCCGCGCCTGGACCACCCTGCGCAAGATCACCTTCCCGCTGGTGCTGCCCGCGGTGCTGGCCGGCGCGCTGATCGCGATCCTGCAGGCGCTGACCATGTTCGGCTCGCCGGCCATCCTGGCCCTGCCGGCCGGCTTCCACGTGATCACCACCAAGATCTGGAGCCTGTTCCAGTTCCCGCCCAAGCCGGGGCTGGCCGCGGCCGCCGCGCTGCCGCTGCTGCTGATCACCGTGCTGCTGCTGCAGGGCAAGTCCTGGATCCTGGGCCGCAAGGGCTACACCGTGCTGGGCGGCAAGAGCGGCGCGCCGCGCATCTCCCGGCTGGGGCCGTGGATGCCGGTGGCGGCGCTGTTCGCGTTCGCCGTGCTGTCGCTGACGGTGCTGCTGCCCTATGCGGCGCTGCTGAAGACCGCGCTCACGAAGAACGGCGTCGAGGGCCTGACGCTGCACAACTTCCACTTCGTGTTCTTCGAGTTCTCGGCGACGCGGCTGGCCATGTACAACACCTTCGTGCTCGGGTTCGCCACGGCCACCATCGGCACCGGCATCGCGCTCATGGCGGCCTACATGGTCTCGCGCAGCCCGGTGCGCGGCGCCGGCGCGCTGGGCCTGCTGGCGACGGCGCCGGTGGCCATCCCCGGCATCGTGCTGGGCGTGGGCCTGTTCCTGACCTACTCGCATCCCTCGCTGATGCTGTACGGCACGCTGTGGATCCTGCTGATCGCCTTCCTCACCATCGAGATGCCGGCGGGCTACCAGCAGATGCAGGCCGCCTTCCACGGCATCCACCCCGAGCTGGAGGAGGCCAGCCGCATCCTCGGGGCCTCGCGCATGAAGACGCTGCGCCTGATCACGGCGCCGCTGCTGCGCACCAGCGTGATCGCGACCTGGTGCTTCGTCTTCATCGGCACCATCCGCGAGCTGTCGGCCACCATCCTGCTGACCACCGCGAACACCAAGCTGGTGTCCGTGATCATCTACGACCTCAACGAAAGCGGCGACATGGGCGCGATCTCCGTGCTGGGGATCATGCTGCTGGCCGTTTCCTTCACGGTCGTCTTCATTGCCAACCGCCTGCCGCTGCTCGGCGGGCAGCGCCTGCCGGCGCTCCGATGAGGAGACAAGCCATGGGATTCCTGGAACTGAAGGGGCTGACCAAGAGATACGGGTCGGCGGCGGTGGTCAAGGACGTTTCGCTGTCCGTCGAGAAGGGGCAGCTGGTGTGCCTGCTGGGGCCTTCGGGCTGCGGCAAGACGACCACCCTGCGCCTGATCGCCGGCTTCCTGCAGCCGGACGGCGGCGAGATCCGCGTCGGCGGCCGGCGCGTCTCGTCGCCCGGCGACAGCGAGGCGCCGGAGCGCCGCAACATGTCGATGATCTTCCAGAGCTACGCGCTGTGGCCGCACATGACGGTGATGGAGAACGTCACCTACGGCCTGAAGCTGCGCGGCCTCTCCAAGGACGACACGGCCCGGCGCGCCGAGACCATCCTCGCCGCGACCAAGCTCGCGCAGCTGGCGCAGCGCTACCCCGGCGAGCTCTCCGGCGGCCAGCAGCAGCGCGTGTCGCTGGCCCGCGCGCTGGTGGTCGAGCCCGAGACGCTGCTGCTGGACGAGCCGCTGTCCAACCTCGACGCCAACCTGCGCGAGGAGATGCGCTTCGAGATCCGCCGCCTGCACGACAAGTACCGCTACACCACCGTGTACGTCACGCACGACCAGGCCGAGGCCATGACCGCGGCGGACCTGATCGTGGTGATGAACCAGGGCGTGATCGAGCAGGCCGGCTCGCCCGAGGACATCTACCAGCGCCCGCGCACCGAGTTCGTGGCGCGCTTCATAGGCGGCACCAACATCCTGCGCGGCCGCTGGGATGGCCGCAATGGCGTGGCCGGCGGCAACCAGCTGCTGCTGCGCTGCGGCTCGGGCGAGTTCGCCGAGGACGGCGACACCGCCGTTTCCGTGCGCCACCACGACGTGCGCCTGAGCGCGAGCCGGCCGGCCGGCGAGACCAACGTGGTGCAGGGCAGGGTGACGCGGCAGATCTACCTGGGCTCGCACCGCGACTACCTGGTCGCCCTGCCCGGCGGCGAGACCCTGCGCGCCGTCACGCCTTCGCACGTGAGCATCCCGCCGGGCGATTCCGTCTGGCTGCACCTGCCGCCGGAGCACTGCCGTGCCCTGGCCCACTGACCCGAACCCCGCCGCAACATCCACCCCTACGAGGAGCACCGAGTGAGCAACACCGAGCAACCGGCCGCCGAGCACCTGACCCGCTACGTGTCCCATTTCATCTGCAGCAGCAGGCTGTCCGACCTGCCGCAGGACGTGGCCGGCCTGGGCAAGAAATCCATCCTGGACGGCATCGGCCTGGCGCTCTCCGGCGGAGCCAGCCACCTGGGCACCCTGGTGCGCAGGCACCTGGCCGAGCTGAGCCTGGGGCCGGGCCTCTCCACCGTGATCGGCACCCGCCTGAAGGTGGCGTCGCGCTTCGCCGCCTTCGCCAACGGCGTCGGCATCCATGCCGACGACTACGACGACACGCAGCTGGCCGTCGCCACCGACCGCGTCTACGGCCTGCTCACGCACCCGACCGCACCGGCGCTGCCGGCCGCGCTGGCGATGGCCGAGGCCGTGGGCGCCAGCGGCGCGCAGGCCATGCTGGCCTACCACCTGGGCGTGGAAGTGGAATGCAAGATCGCCGAGGCGATCAACCCGCGCCACTACCAGACCGGCTTCCACTCCACCGCGACCTGCGGCACCTTCGCCGCCGCCGCGGCGGCGTCCAAGCTGATGGACCTGGACGAGGAGACGACCTGCCGGGCGCTGTCCATCGCCGGCAGCCAGTCGGCCGGCCTGCGCGAGAACTTCGGCACCATGACCAAGCCCTTCCACGCCGGCCGCTCCTCGGAAAGCGGGGTGGCGGCGGCGCAGTTCGCCTCCTACGGCTGGACCGCGACCGACAGGATCCTGGAGGCGCCGCGCGGCTTCTTCAGCGCCGCCGGCGGCGGCTACGACGCCGACGCCATCGCCGGCCGGCTGGGCAGGCCCTGGACCTTCGCCGAGCCGGGCGTGTCGATCAAGCCGCATCCGTCCGGCTCGCTCACGCATCCCGGCATGACCGAGATGCTGCGCCTCATCCGCGAGAACCGCATCCAGGCCAAGGACGTGATGCGGGTGCGGGTGGGCACCAACCACAACATGCCCAATGCGCTGATCCACCACCGCCCCAGGAACGAGCTCCAGGCCAAGTTCTCCATGGAGTTCTGCATGGCCATCCTGCTGCTGGAAGGACGCGCGGGCCTGAACGAGTTCACCGACGAGGTGGTGCTGCGTCCGGACGTGCAGAGAATGATCGAGAAGATCGATTTCGTGGTGGACAAGGAAGCGGAGGCGGCCGGCTACCACAAGATGACGACCCTCATCGACATCGAGCTGGCCAACGGCCGCAAGGTCCGTGGCCGGGCCGACTTCGGCAAGGGCAGCCCCGCCATGCCCATGAGCTACGACGAGGTCGCCGACAAGTTCCGCGAGAACGCCGGGTTCGCGGGGTTCCCGAAGCAGCGCGCGGAGGAGGTGGTGGCCATGGTGCGCGAGCTCGAGTCGCTGCCGGCCATCTCGCGGCTGATGGACGTGCTGGCGCATGACCGCGCCTGATCCGCGCCCGCTGCTCGGGCTGATGCTGGGCGACATGACCGGCATCGGTCCCGAGATCAGCGCCCGGCTGCTGGCCGGCGGGACGCTGCGGGAGGTGGCCCGCATCGCCGTGATCGGCGACGCCCGCGTGTTCGAGCTGGGCTGCCGCGATGCCGGCATCGCGCCGGCCTGGCGCTCCTGCACCAGCGTGGCGGCGATCGACTGGTCGCGCGACGAGATCCCGGTGGTGGACCTGGGCAACATCGCCCCTGCGAAGCTGCCCAGGCGCGAGAACTCGCCCGAGTCGGGGCGCCTGACCGGCGAGACGCTGCAGCACATGACGCAGCTGGCCCAGGCCGGGGAGATCGAGGGCATCTCGTTCGCGCCGCTGTCCAAGGCGGCGCTGCACCAGGGCGGCTGGAAGTACCACGACGAGCACCAGATGTTCGCCGCGTGGAACCGGCACGAGGGCTTCTTCGGCGAGATGAACGTCATCGAGCAGTTCTCGACCTTCCGCGTCACCTCGCACGTGGCGCTGCGCCGGGCGCTGGAGATGATCACGCCCGAGCGCATCGCAGCCGCGGTGCACCTGGCCGACCGCAGCCTGCGCGAGGCGGGGATCGCCAGGCCGCGCATCGGCGTGGCGGCGCTCAACCCGCACTGCGGCGAGGGCGGGCTGTTCGGCGACGAGGAGATCCGGCTGATCGCGCCGTCGGTGCAGCGGCTGGCGCAGGAGGGCCTCGCCGTGAGCGGCCCGGTGTCCTCGGACGCCATCTTCCTCAAGGCGCTCAAGGGCGAGTACGACGGCGTGGTGATGATGTACCACGACCAGGGGCAGATCGCGACCAAGCTGCTGGGCTTCAATAAGGGCGTGACCGTCACCGCGGGGCTGAAGACCGTCTACACCACGCCGGCCCACGGCACGGCATTCGACATCACGGGCCAGGGCAAGGCCGACACGGGCGCGCTGGAGCAGGCC
Source organism: Ramlibacter tataouinensis TTB310 (assembly GCF_000215705.1). Lineage (NCBI taxonomy): Bacteria > Pseudomonadati > Pseudomonadota > Betaproteobacteria > Burkholderiales > Comamonadaceae > Ramlibacter > Ramlibacter tataouinensis. The sequence continues at coordinate 1,673,235 of NC_015677.1, forward strand.
GTCCGCATCGCGGCGCGCATGGCCCTCGCGCGCAGGAACAGCAAGGCGGCAGCATGAACGACCCCCACCTCATCCTCGGCGTGCTCGAGGGCGACGACATCGGCCACGAAGTGGTGCCCGCGGCCGTGCAGGTCGCCAGCGCCGCGGCGCAGAAGCACGGCCTGCGCATCGACTGGCGCCCGATGCCGGTCGGCCGGCGCGCGCTGGACACGCACGGCTCGACGCTCCCGGCGGGCACGCTGGAGACGCTGGCGACGATGGACGGCTTCGTGCTGGGGCCGATCGGCCACCGCGAGTACCCCAAGGTGCCGGGCGCGATCAACCCGCACCCCATCATGCGCAAGCACTTCAACCTGTTCGCCAACGTGCGTCCGACCCGCTCGTACCCCGACATCGGGTGCCTGCGCGACGACGTGGACCTGGTGATCGTGCGCGAGAACAACGAGGGCTTCCAGCCGGACCGCAACGTGGTGGCCGGCTCGGGCGAGTTCCGGCCGAACGACGACCTGACGATTTCCGTGCGCGTGATCAGCCGCAAGGGCAGCGAGCGCGTCGCCCGGGTCGCCCTGGCACTGGCGCGCAGCCGGCGCAAGCTGCTGACCGTGGTGCACAAGAACACGGTGTTCAAGCTGGGTTGCGGCATGTTCGTGGAGGAGTGCCTCAAGGCGGCGAAGGACTTCCCCGACGTGACGGTCAACGAGGTGATCGTGGACACCATGGCGATGCGGCTGGTGCGCGACCCGCAGAACTTCGACGTGGTGGTCACCACCAACATGTTCGGCGACATCCTCACCGACGAGGCGGCCGGCCTGGTGGGCGGCCTGGGCATGGCGCCCGGGCTGTGCATCGGCGAGGGCGACTTCGCGATGGCGCAGGCCACGCACGGCTCGGCGCCCGACATCGCCGGCAAGGGCATCGCCAATCCCTACGCGATGATGGATTCGACGCGGATGATGCTGGACTGGCTGGGGCGCAGGAAGGCGATCGCGCCGGCCGTCGCGGCGGCGGCGAGCATGGAGAAAGGGCTGGCGGCGGCGCTGGGGAACGCGAAGGCCAGGACCGGGGACATCCGGGGCCAGGGCCGCACAGCGTCATTCGCGGGCGCCGTCATCGAGAACCTCTGACCGCCGTCCCGCCAGCGCGGGCGTGGCGGATTCATTTCTCGTCGGCAAGCGCGAGAAGGCGCTGCCTGCCCGCCTGGATGTGCTCCTGCGCGTACTGCTTCGCCTTGGCGACGTTCCCCTTGGAGATCGCCTCGTACAGCTTGCGGTGCTCCACATTGGAGCGGCGCATGTTGCCCGGGGCGTTGAAGTTCTGCCGGCGGTACAGGTGCAGCTCCTTCACGTAGCTGTCATACAGCAGCCGGGCCCGCTGGTGGTTGCACAGCACCAGGACCAGCTCGTGGAACTGCACGTTGAGGTCGTAGTAGAGGTTGCTGTCGTTCTCCGCGGCCGCCCGGTCCATGCCGTCCAGCAGCGCCTCGAAGCGGGCGCGGCCGGCGTCGGTGATGTTCTCGCAGGCACGCTCCGCCGCGAAGCCGAAGACAAGGGCGCGCAGCTCGTAGATCTCCAGCATCTCGCGGATGGAGACCTGCCGCACGTACACGCCGCGGTTGGGCACCGGGGTGACGAGCCCGGTGCCGGCGAGGATGCGGATCGCCTCGCGGATCGGGCCGCGGCTGGTGCCCATGCGCACCGCCAGCGCCGCCTCGTTCAGGCGGTCGCCGGCCTTGAACTCGCCCGCATAGATCAGCTGCTTGATCTGCTCCGCGATGTTGAGCGGCGGGCTTTCGGTGGTGGCGGTCGGGACGGAGGACATGCGGCGAGCAGCAGCGCCGCAGGGCGGCGACGTTGGCAATTATAGGAATGTGTCGACACAAGCGCATCGACTGTCGACACTGCGACGCTAGTGCCGGCCGTTGCTCGCCATGCCCGACATGATCTTGTCGGTGTAGGCGATGGCCATGGCCGACAGCAGGAAGGCGATGTGGATCGCGGTCTGCGCGATCAGCACCCGGTCGGAGTAGTTGTCGGCGTTGATGAAGGTCTTGAGCAGGTGGATGGAGCTGATGCCGATGATCGCGGTGGCCAGCTTCACCTTCAGCACCGAGGCGTTCACGTGGCTGAGCCACTCCGGCTGGTCGGGGTGGCCCTGCAGGTTCATGCGGCTGACGAAGGTCTCGTAGCCGCCCACGATCACCATGATCAGCAGGTTGGAAATCATCACCACGTCGATCAGCGCCAGCACCACCAGCATGATGACGGTCTCGTTCAGGCTGGTCAGCGGCGCCGTGCTCTTGTAGCCGATGCTGGTGACCAGCTGCTGCAGCGCGGCCTGGCTGCCGAAGGCGGCTTCGATCAGGTGGACCAGCTCCACCCAGAAGTGGTAGACGTAGATGGCTTGCGCCGCGATCAGGCCCAGGTACAGCGGCAGCTGCAGCCAGCGGCTGGCAAAGATCAGGTTGGGCAGGGGACGCAGGGGCGAGTTCTTGCCTTGCAGCGGGTTCGGGTCTTGCATGAAGAAGAAGGGCGGTGCGGGTTTTGCCAAGGATGGGCTATTGTAGGTTTGGACCCATTGCACCCGTCGGCCCCGGCTTTGTAAGCTTGGAGCCAGTCAGTGCACTGTAAGTGCACCCGCTGAAAGTTGGCCGCAAATTCCAACCATCCGGAGACAAGCATGAGCGCCATCGAATCGGTCCTGGTCGAAAACCGCGTCTTCCCGCCGCAGGAGGCCGCCGTGAAGGCGGCGCGCATCTCCGGCATGGCCGCGTACGAGGCCCTGTGCCGGCAGGCCGAGCAGGACTTCCAGGGCTTCTGGGCCCAGCAGGCCCGCGACAACGTCGTCTGGACGCGGCCCTTTTCCCGCACGCTGGACGAGTCGAACGCGCCGTTCTACAAGTGGTTCGACGACGGCGAGCTCAACGCCAGCGCCAACTGCCTGGACAAGCACGTGGGCACGCCGGTGGAGAACGAAACCGCCATCGTGTTCGAGGCCGACGACGGCACGGTGACCCGGGTCACCTACAAGGAACTGCTGGCGCGGGTCGGCCAGTTCGCCAACGCGCTCAAGGCCCAGGGCATCCGCAAGGGCGACCGGGTCATCATCTACATGCCCATGACCGTCGAGGGTGTGGTGGCGATGCAGGCCTGCGCCCGCATCGGCGCCACGCACAGCGTGGTGTTCGGCGGCTTCTCGGCCAAGGCGCTGAACGAGCGCATCATCGACGCCGGCGCGGTGGCGGTCATCACCGCCAACTTCCAGATGCGCGGCGGCAAGGAATTGCCGCTCAAGGCCATCGTGGACGACGCCATCGCCATGGGTGGCTGCACCACGCTGCGGACCGTGCTGGTCTACATGCGCACGCCCACTGCCTGCAACATGGCGGCCGGCCGCGACAAGACCTTCGATGAGGTGCTCAAGGGCCAGAGCGCCGAGTGCACGCCGGTGAGCGTGGGCGCCGAGCACCCGCTGTTCATCCTCTACACCTCGGGCTCCACCGGCAAGCCCAAGGGCGTGCAGCACTCCACCGGCGGCTACCTGCTGTGGGCCAAGCTCACCATGGACTGGACTTTCGACATCCAGCCCAAGGACGTGTTCTGGTGCACCGCCGACATCGGCTGGATCACCGGCCACACCTACGTGGCCTACGGCCCGCTGGCCGCAGGCGCCACCCAGGTCATCTTCGAGGGCATCCCGACCTGGCCGGACGCCGGGCGCTTCTGGCAGATGATCCAGAAGCACAAGGTGACGGTGTTCTACACGGCGCCGACGGCCATCCGCTCGCTGATCAAGGCCGCCGAGACCGACGCCAAGGTGCACCCGCGCAACTGGGACCTGTCGTCGCTGCGCATCCTGGGCAGCGTGGGCGAGCCCATCAATCCCGAGGCCTGGATGTGGTACCACAAGAACGTGGGCGGCGAGCGCTGCCCCATCGTGGACACCTTCTGGCAGACCGAGACCGGCGGCCACGTGATCACGCCGCTGCCGGGCGCCACGCCCACCGTGCCGGGCTCCTGCACGCTGCCGCTGCCGGGCATCATGGCCGCCATCGTCGACGAGACCGGCAAGGACCTGCCCAACGGCGCCGGCGGCATGTTGGTGATCAAGCGGCCCTGGCCCTCCATGATCCGCACCATCTGGGGTGACCCGGAGCGTTTCAAGAAGAGCTACTTCCCCGAGGAGATGGGCGGCAGGACCTACCTGGCCGGCGACGGCGCGGTGCGGAGCAGCGACCGCGGGTACTTCCGCATCACCGGCCGCATCGACGACGTGCTCAACGTCTCCGGCCACCGCCTGGGCACCATGGAGATCGAGTCGGCGCTGGTGTCCAAGACCGACCTGGTGGCCGAGGCCGCGGTGGTGGGCCGGCCCGACGACCTGACCGGCGAGGCGGTCTGCGCCTTCGTGGTGCTCAAGCGCCCGCGCCCCGTGGGCGAGGAGGCCAAGAAGATCGCCAACGAGCTGCGCAACTGGGTGGCCAAGGAGATCGGCCCCATCGCCAAGCCCAAGGACATCCGCTTCGGCGACAACCTGCCCAAGACCCGCAGCGGCAAGATCATGCGGCGCCTGCTGCGCAGCATCGCCAAGGGCGAGGCGATCACGCAGGACACGTCGACTCTCGAGAACCCGGCCATCCTCGAGCAGCTGGCCGAGAAGAACTGAGGGGCTTCCCTCCCTTTCCTCTCCCTCCGGGAGAGGGCTGGGGTGAGGGCGCTAACGCAGCCCCAGTCCCCTCAGGAGGTGATCCAGGATCACCAGGTGGTCGTCCAGGAACTGCCCGTCCAGCCCGGGCAGGTCGGCCACCGGCACCCACTCGGCGTGGGCCGCGTCGTCCGCGCCCTGCACACGCGGCAGCGTGCCGCCGGGCAGGTCGAAGAAATGGGCGTGGACGATGATGCGGTTGCGCTGGCTGCGCCAGGGATGGTCGAACGCCCGCACCGCCTTCAGGCACGCCCACAGCTGCGCCTCGGGCACGTCGAGCTGCGTCTCCTCCAGCAGCTCCCGGATGGCAGCATGCGCCAGCGTCTCGCGCGTCTCCAGGAAGCCGCCGGGCAGGGCGCGCAGGCCCTTGCCGGGATGGCGGCCGCGGCGGATCAGCAGCACGTGGCCGGCGGCGCGCACCACGGCGTCCACCGTCACCAGCGTCACCGGGTAGGGGACGGCCGCCCAGAGGGCCCGCTCGCGCGCGATCTGCTGCCATTCCTCGCGCAGCCGTTGATGGTCCGGCATTCCCAGCCAGCCTTGCAGGAACGCCGCCGTGCCGGGCGCCACGCGACCGCGCAGGGTTGCCAGCGCGGCTTGCGCGTCGTCGGCGGCGAACAGCTCCGGATGGAGGTCGCGCATGCCTGGGTCGCCCGGCGTCATCGACTCGTCGCGTGCCGGGCCGCAGCGCCGCACTGCGTCCCGCGCCACGCCGGCCGCGTCCGCAGCCTGCTGCAGTGCCTGCGCGTTGCGTGCATCGTCGAACCATTCGCGCAACGGCACGAACTCCACACGTGCGGCTTCCGCGCCGTCGAGCGAGTCGCGCAGCATCGCCGCTCGCTCCTGCCAGGTGAAGGGCGTGCGCGGCGAACGCGGCAGGTGGGCGGACGCGATGAGCACGCGGCAACGCCCGATTTCGGCCAGGGCCTCGCGCACGGTCCGCACATCGCCTGCACTGGGCAGGGTGAAAGCCCCCACGCACACGGCGTGCGCCTGTCGCGGCGGCGCCTGCGTCATCGCCGGATCACCGCCTTCACCGCGTCCCATTGCATGGCCCCGGCCCGGTCGGGCGCCTGCGGCTCGCACAGGTAGATCTCGCCGGCCGGCCGTCCCACCACGCGCAGCCCGGCCGAGCGCAGCATGGCCTCGCAGCCGGCATGGTTGGCCACCCACCAGTTCGTCTCGTCGCCGGAGAAACGGTGCTCGATGAAGGCCATCTTGGGCCAGCCCTCGTGCAGCAGCGGCTCGCGCTCGGTGATCGGATGGTCGGCCGTGTCCTCGTACACCGCCTCGCCCGGCAAGGTGAGGGTCTGGAACACCATCAGCCGCCGTGTCATGCGGGCCAGGGTGTCCAGCGCCAGCAGCGGGTAGCGCAGGTGATAGAAGACCCCCATGAACCAGACCAGGTCGAAGCGCTCCTCGCCCCACCCGAGCAGGTCGTACACGCCCTGCTCGCGGAACTCGATGCGGTCCTGCAGCCCGAACTGCCGCGCCGCCCAGCGCGCCTGCTCCAGGTACAGCGGCTCGTGGTCGATCGCGACCACGTCGGCGCCGCGCCGCGCCAGCTCGAAGCTGTAGAAGCCGGCGTTGCAGCCCACGTCCAGCACGCGCCAGCCGCCGAGGTCCTCGGGGATGTGGGGCGCGATCTCCAGCCACTTGAAGCGCGGGAAGTCGCCGCCCAGGAAATGCCGCGGCACGGTCTGCACGCCGCCGGGCAGGTGCAGGTTGTGGAACCAGGGCCCCAGGGCGTCGATCTGGCGCTGCAGTTCGTCCGCCTCCGCCTGGGGCGCAGCCAGCGCGGCGTCCGCGGTCTCGCGCGCGCTCACGATGCGGGCTCCAGGTGCGGCCTCGCCTGCGGCGCCGCCCCGGTCCGGGAGGTGCGCGACGCACCCGTGCCGGCGCGCAGCAGCTCCAGCGCATAGCCTTCCAGCTGCTCGGCGCGGTGGGCGGCGGTGTGGCCGGCCAGGATGCGCTCGCGTGCCCGTTCGGCCAGGCGCGCCCGCTCGTCCTCGCCCCAGTCCCGCAGCACGGCCAGCGCCTGCTCCGTGCTGTCGGCCAGCACGATCTCGCGCCCGGGCGCCAGCAGCTCCTCGATGCCCTGCCAGCGGTCGCTCAGGATGGGGGTGCCGCAGGCGGCCGCCTCGAACAGCCGCACGCTGGGCGACCAGCCGGCCTGGACCATGTCGGCGCGCGTGATGTTCAACGTCCAGCGCTGGCGGTTGTAGAAGGACCGGTGCTCGGCCGGCGGCAGGTGGGGTTGGTACTCCACGTTGGCCGGCCAGGCGATGTGCTGCGGGTACTGCGGCCCCGCGACGATGAAGCGGCCGGGCGGATGCCGGCGCGCGGGCTCCAGCAGCAGGCGCTCCACGCCGGGCTGGCGGTCGTCGCTGTAGGTGCCCATGTAGCCCAGGTCCCAGCGCGGCGGCTGCGGCTCGGGGTAGTACAGGGTGGGATCCACAGAGCAGTAGAACGGGCGCGCGCGCGGCGAGCCGAACTCGCGCTCCAGCCGCTGCAGCGTCGGGCCGGCGGTGAAGGACAGGTACAGGTCGTAGCCGGGGATCTGGCGCGGCGCCAGGTAGTCGTGCTCGCCGCGGGCCAGGCGCGCCAGCGTGACCGGCGTGTCGATGTCGTAGAAGGCGGTGAGGCCGCGCGCCGTGCGCTGCACCCAGTCGCCGGCCGCGACGCCCTCGGGAACGAAGGAGCCCACGATCACCAGGTCGGCGTCGCGCACCGGCGCCTGGAAGCGCTCGCGCAGGTCGTCCAGGCTGGCGTAGAGCTCGGTGCGCCCCCAGGGCGGGTTCGGCAGGTCGCGGTTGGCCGCGTACCAGGGCTGGTCGCGCTCCAGGAACAGCAGCTCGTGGCCGCGCGCCACCAGCTCGCGCACCAGCCCGCGGTAGGTGGTGGCGTGCCCGTTGCCCCAGGAGGAGGTGATGGACAGGCCGAGGATGACGATGCGCAGCTTGGATGTCATGCGGACTCCTCCGCCGGCGCCACCGCGCGGCGCCCCTGCAGCAGCGCGTCCAGCTGCGCCGCGCGGTGCGCGTAGGTGTGCTCGGCCAGCACCCGCGCATAGGCGGCGCGGCCGACGCGGTGCGCGGCCTCGGCGTCCAGCGCGCGCACATGGGCCGCCACTTCCTCGCCGTCGCGCGCCACCAGCATCTCCCGGCCCGGCTCGAAGAACATCTCCAGGCCCTCCCAGGCGTCGGTGATCAGGCAGGCCGCGGCGCCGGCGGCCTCGAACACCCGGGTGGCCGGCGAGAAGCCGTAGCGCGCCATGCTCTCGCGGCTGACGTTCAGCACCGCGCGCGGCGTGCAGTTGAAGGCGTTGTGGTCGGCCGTGTACACGTGGCCCAGGTACTGCACGTTGGGCGGCATGGTCTTGTCCTGCCAGCCACTGCCGCCCAGCAGCATGCGGTGCGAGGGCAGCAGGCTGGCCGCGCGCAGGAAGAACTCCTCCACCCGCGCCTCGCGGTCGGGCAGGCGGTTGCCCAGGAAGCCCAGGTCGCCCTCGAAGCGCGGGTTCGGCGCCACCGGGAAGTGGGTGCTGGGGTCCAGCGCGTTGTAGATGGGCACGCAGTCGCGCGCGCCCAGCCCCAGGTAGGCCTGGCGCACCGGCTCGCCGCCGCCGTAGGTGAGCACCAGGTCGTAGCGCGGCACCAGTGCGCGCAGCGGATCGGCCGCGTTGCCGTGCATGCGGTCCAGCGTCGCCGGCGCATCCACGTCCCAGTACGCCACCAGGGTGCCCGGGCCTTGCAGGTCCAGCACCGCTCTTTCCAGCAGCTCGTCGTGCACGCCCACGCCGCTGGCCTTGACCACCAGGTCGGCGCCGCGGGCCTGCTCCACCGTGCGCAGCACCTCGGCCTCGGACTGGGCCGAATAGACCACCACCTTCGCCCAGGGCGGATCGGCCATGTCGCGGTGCTGCTGGCGGCCGAAGGCGTCGGGCTCGTAGAAGGTGACGCGGTGGCCGCGCTCGTGCAGCGCGCGCACCATGCCCCGGTAATAGGTGGCCGCGCCGTTCCAGTACGCGGACACCAGGCTGGAGGCGAAAAACGCGATGTCCATTCCCTGTTTCATGGTTCCTCTCGAAGTCGTGTCAGGCGCCCACCGCCAGCGCCTGCGGCGCGGGGGCGGCCAGTTCGCGGTGGATGGCGAGCAGCTCGTCGACGCGGTGGCCGCAGCTGTGGCGCGCCAGGATGGTGCGGCGGCCCTGCTCGGCCAGCGACCGCGCCAGGGCGGCGTCGTTCAGCACGTCGCTCAGGTGGCGCCTCATCTCGGCGCCATTGCGCGCCACCAGGAAGTCGCGGCCCGGCTCGAACAGGCCCTCGCAGTCGTTCCAGGGCGCCGACACCAGCGGGATGCCGCAGGCCAGCGCCTCGAACATGCGGATGGTCGGGATGCCGGGCAGGGCGGCGACGTAGGGGCGCCGCGGCACGTGCACCGTCACGCCATAGCGCGCGAAGACCTCGGGCGCGCGGTAGTTGGGCAGCCAGCCGGCATAGGCGATGCCGGCGGCCTGCAGGCTGCGCAGCGCGTGCTCGGGATAGCGCACGCCATGCACGCGCGCCTGGAGCCCCAGCTCATGCACCGGGTCGAGCAGGAACTCGTGCAGCTCCGCCGTGCGTTCCTCGTCGCCCCAGTTGCCTATCCACACCAGGTCGCCCTCGCGCGGCTGGCCCGGCACCGGCCGGAACACGCGCGTGTCCGCGGCCTCGTGCCAGGTCCAGGCCCGGGCGGCCCAGCCGTTCTTGCGGTACAGGTCGCGGATCACCCCGCCAAAGGCCAGCACGCCGTCGTAGTGGCGCAGGTCGTAGGCCGCCATGCTCTGCGGCTCGGTCACGCTGCGGTGGTGCGTGTCGTGGAACAGCAGCTGGTAGCCGGGGTTGTCGCGGCGGTGCTCGCCGATGCGCCGGACCAGGTCGTGGTCGCTCCACTCGTGCACCAGCACCAGGTCGGCGCCTTCCAGCGCCTCGTGCAGGTCCAGCTCCGCGGGCGTGTAGCGCCGGCTGCGCAGCAACGGGTAGGCGGCAGCGAAGTCCTGCAGCGGCTGCGTGCCGTGCTCGGCCACCAGGTTGGCCACGCTCCAGGCGTCCTGCGGTTCGTAGACCCGGACGTCATGGCCGCGCGCCAGCAGCTCGCCGCACACGCCGCGCAGGAAGTGGGCATTGCCATGGTTCCAGTCGGACACCAGCGAATGGCAGAACAGGATCACGCGCAAGTCAGGTCCTCCTCGAAGCGGGGCGCCCGGCGCGCCTGCAGCGCCGCGTAGGCGGCCAGCGTGGCATCGGCCGCGCGGGCGGGGTGGAAATGCAGGGCGCGCTCGCGCGCCGCCTGCCCGAGCCGGGCACGTTCCGCGGGATGGTCGATCAGCGCCTGCAGCGCCTGCCGCAGCGCCTCGTGGTCCTGCGGCGGCACGTAGCGGGCCGCGTCGCCCCAGACCTCGCGCAGGCTGGGGATGTCGCCCAGCACCAGGGCGCAGCCGCACAGCCCGGCCTCCAGCGCCGACAGGCCGAAGGGCTCGTAGCGGGCCGGCAGGGCGTAGATGGCGGCCTGCGCCATGGTTTGCGCCAGGGCCGCAGCCGACAGATTGCCCAAGGCCTGCACGGCTCGGGGGCTGCGCGAGCGGCCGTCCGGCGCCACGCAGGAACCGGCCACCTGCACCGACCAGGGCAGCTGCGGCGCCACGGCCTCCAGCGCGGCCAGGTTCTTGGCCTCGTCCCACAGCCGGCCCGCGGCCAGGATGAACGGCTGCTTGCGCTGCGGCACGAACAGGGCCGCATCGCGCGCGTTCGGCAGCACCAGGCCGGTGCCCGAATAGCCGTAGTTCCTCCCCAGCGTGCCCAGCATGGCCTGGGTGGGAGCAGCCACCTGGTCCGCGCCCTGCAGGCCCTGGCCCACGCGCTCGCGGTAGCGGTCCCACTCGGCCGGTGCGTCGGTGCCGTGCACCGCCTGCCACCAGGACAGCACGCAGGAATGCGCCACCAGCAGCGTGGGGGCGCGCCAGGGCAGCGACCCGAAGGCCAACTGGTTCAGGTGCACGACCGCGGGCCGCAGCCGGGCCTCCAGCCCCATCAGCCAGCGGCCGGCGCGGTCCACGTCGTCCCAGGGCTCGGGCATCCACTCCAGGCGCCAGCGGCTCTCGTGCAGGCTGAGGCCTTCCAGGCCCTCCACCTGTTCGCGCTGGTGCCGCGCCAGCGGCGCGCCCAGGGTGGCCAGGTGGACCTGCCAGCCGCGCCCCAGCAGGGCGCGGGACAGCTCCACCGCATAGGTCCACACGCCGCCGACGGTGTCGGCCGTCAGCAGCACGGACCGCGCGTTCTCAGCGGCCATAGATCCGGTCGACCACCGTGGCCACCTGCACCGCGGGCTCGATGGCCGGCGAGAAGCCCGATCTGGCGGCCAGGCGCCGTGCCCAGTCGACGATGGCGCGTCCGCCCCAGGCGTCCGGCGGTTCGGCGAGGGACACGCGCTGGGTGCCGTGGTAGCGCTCGGCGGCGAAGTCGAAGAAGGAGCCGTTGCGGTTGCGCATGGCGACGCCGCCGCGGCTGCCGTGGAAGTGCGCTTCGATCGCGGCGTCGCAGCCGGCGGAGAAATTCCACGAGCAGGCCAGCCGCACCGTCGCGCCGGTGGCCAGCTCGATCTGTGCCACGGCATAGTCCTCCACCTCGGTGGCGCCGGGTTCCAGCAGCCGGCCCTGGGCGTACAGCCGGCTGTCCACCCGCGCCACCTCCGGGAAGCCCAGCACCCACAGCGCCAGGTCGACCAGGTGGGTCCCCAGGTCGATGGCGCAGCCGCCGCCGGCGAGCTGCGGGTCGCGCGCCCAGGACTTGTCCGGGCCGTACGCGTTGTGGAACACCAGGTCGGCCGCGTACACGCTGCCGATCTCGCCTTCCACCACGCTGTTGCGGATGCGGCGCATGGCCTCGGTGTGGCGGTAGGAGAAATCGCAGCCCAGCAGCTTGTCGGCCCGGCGCGCGGCCTCGACCATGGCCGCGGTCTCGGCCGCGGTGCGGGCCAGCGGCTTCTGGCAGAACACGGCCAGGCCGCGCTCCAGGCAGCGCAGGGACTGCTGCGCGTGCAGGGCGCTGGGCGTGGCGATCACCACGCCGTCCAGCTCGTGCGCCAGCAGCTCGTCCAGCGAGGATGCGAGGGCCGCGCCGGGCGCGAGTTTCCGCACGCGCTGCTGCGCCTGCGGCGACGGGTCGGCGACCACGGCGACCTGGCAGGCCTGCTCGTCCAGCAGGGCCTGCATCCGGTGCTGGCCGATCCAGCCCAGGCCCAGGAAGCCCAGGCGGGGCGGCTGGACGGTTGCGTTGCTCGCGTTGCTCATGCCGTCACCAGCGCCTTCATGAAGCCGTCGGGACGGTTGCGCGTGAGTTCCAGCGCCTCTCCCAGCCGGTCCAGCGGCAGGCGGTGCGTGTACAGCGGCTCGGGATCGATGATGCCCTGCGACATCCAGTCGACGGCGGTGCGCATGCCGTCCACGTACATGCGGGGATCGCGCTCGTGGGCATTGATGACGTCGATGCCGCGCCAGTTCCACAGCTGCACGTTCACCTCGCGCATGCCGTCCTGGTGGTAGCCGGCGATCACCAGGCGGCCGCGCTCGGCGGTCAGCTCGCCGGCCAGCTGCAGCGGCCACTGCAGGCCGGTGGCCTCGATCACGCGCTCGCACCAGCGGCCCTCGGTCAGCTGCTTGACCTGCTCGATGACCTTCCAGTGGTCGTCCAGGGCGATGGTGTGGGCGGCGCCGCAGGCGCGCGCGAAGTCCAGCGAGAAGCCGCGTCGCGACAGGGCGATCACCCGGGCGCCGGCATGCGCCGCCATCTGGGTCAGCAGCGCGCCCAGGAAGCCGATGCCGACGATGGCCACGGTCTGGCCGCGCTCGATCTGGCTGCGCCGGAAGATGTTGACCGCGCAGCCCAGGGGCTCGCCCGGCACAGCGGCGCTGGCCAGGGCCTCCGGCAACCGGACCGTGGCACTGGCCTCGGCCAGGTCGTACTCGGCATGGGCCCGGTAGGTGAGGGCGGCCACCCGGTCGCCCCGCGCCAGGCCGGAAACGCCCGCGCCCACCGCTTCCACCCGGCCCCAGCCTTCATGCCCCGGCGCCCCCGGCTGCTGCGGGTACTGGAACCAGTCGCGCCCTTCCCACAGCGGCAGGCTGGAAGCACAGACGCCCGAGCCTTCCAGCCGCAGCAGCACCTGCCCCGGGCCCGGCTCGGGGATGTCCACGGTCTGCAGGGTCGCCTGCTGGGGCGACGCGATCACACACGCTTGCACGACGAGTTTCTCCCTGTCTTTCTTGATCGATGTCCGTTGTTGTTCAGTGCGCGCCTGCCTCGACGGCCACGCGGCGCGGCGCGCCGGCCTGCTCGCGTTCGGCCAGCCAGCGGTAGAGGCGGGCGATGCCGTCCTCGGCCTCGACGCGCCGGCGCCAGCCGGTGGCCTGCTCGAAGGCCCGGGTGTCGGAGACGTAGTAGCGCTGGTCGCCGGTGCGCCAGTCGTCGAAGGCCAGCGCCGGGCGCTGGCCTTGCAGGCGCTCGATGCGGTCGACCAGATCCAGCAGGCTGATGGTGCTGCCAGGGCCCCCGCCGATGTTGAAGGCCCGGCCCGACAGGCGCGCGGCGTTCTGCTCGGCCAGCAGGAAGGCGTCGACCAGGTCGTCCACGAACAGCACGTCGCGCACCTGCTTGCCGTCGCCGTAGAGCGTGATGGATTCGCCGCGCAGCGCCCGCAGCAGGAAGTGCGCGACCCAGCCCTGGTCCTCGGTGCCGAACTGGCGCGGCCCGTAGATGCAGCTCATGCGGAACACGCAAGTCGTCAGGCCGTAGCTGCGCGCGTAGTCGACCACGTACTGGTCGGCCGTGCCCTTGGAGCAGCCGTAGGGGCTGTGGAAGTCCAGCGGGCGGGCCTCGCCGATGCCGCGCCGGCGCACCTCCTCGTCCACCGGCAGGTAGCGCTGGCCCTCCAGGCCGAGCGCCACGTCGCCCAGCCCGCCGTAGACCTTGTTGGTCGAGGTCAGCAGGATGGCCGGCGGCAGCGGGCGGGCGCGGGCCGCCTCCAGCACGTTCAGCGTGCCCTGCGCGTTGATGGCGAAGTCCTCCTGGGGGTCCTCCAGGCTGGTGGTCACCGCCACCTGGGCGGCGAAGTGGAAGACCTGGTGCACGCCGACCATGGCGCGCTGCACGGCCTGCGCGTCGCGGATGTCGGCCACCACCACGTCCAGCTGGGCGCCATGCGCTTGGCGCAGCCACTGCAGGTTCTGCTCCACGCCCGGGCGGGACAGGTTGTCCAGGATGCGCACGCGGCGGCCGGCGCCGAGCAGGCGATGGGCCAGGTTGGAGCCCACGAACCCGGCGCCGCCGGTGATGAGCGCCAGCGACTCCTCACTCATAGGAGTACCTCCGCCCTGCGGGCTGCGGTGCCATGAGCCTTCGGAACGGCCGGGCGGCTCATACCGTCAACCCCCGGGCGCTGAGCTCGGCGCTGGCCTGCGCGACGCGGTCCACGGCGGCCTGGCCCGCCAGCCAGGAGGCCAGCTCGGCCATGCCGTCGTCCAGCCGCACCTGCGGGGTGTAGCCCAGCACGCGCTGCGCCTTGGAGATGTCGGCGTAGCAGTGGCGGATGTCACCCACCCGGTACTTGCCCAGGATCTGCGGCTGGATCTCCTCCTTGCCCATCACCCGGGCCAGCCGGGCGGCGATGGCGCTCACCGTCTGCGGCTCGCCGCTGCCGATGTTGAACACCTCGCCGGCCGCGGCCGGCGTCTCCAGCGCCAGGCGGCAGCCGCGGGCCACGTCGTAGACGCTGACGAAATCGCGCTGCTGCAGGCCGTCCTCGAAGATCGCCGGCGCGTTGTCGTTGAGCAGCCGCGAGGCGAAGATGGCGAGCACGCCGGTGTAGGGGTTGGACAGGGCCTGGCGCGGGCCATAGGCGTTGAAGAAGCGCAGCGCCACGGTGGGGATCTGGTAGGCGCGGCCGGTGATCAGGGTCATGCGCTCCTGGTCGTACTTGGACAGCGCGTAGATGGACGCCAGGGTCGGGCTCTTGCTTTCCGGCGTGGGCACCGGCTGCAGGATCGCGCCTTCCTCGTCACGCAGCTCCCACTGCGCCTGGCGCAGCTGCTCGAGCGAGCGCTCGCCGGCCTCGCACACCCGTCCCGACGGGCTGCGGTACAGGCCTTCGCCGTACAGGCTCATGCTGGAGGCCACCACCAGCCGCTCCACCGGCTTCTTGATGAGCGCCTCCATCAGCACAGCCGTGCCGAGGTTGTTGACGCGGGTGTAGTGCGCCACCTCGTACATGCTCTGGCCCACCCCCACCGCGGCCGCGAAATGGAACACGGCATCGACGCCCTCGAGCGCGCTTTCCACCGCTTCCTTGTCGCACACGTCGCCCACCACCAGCTCGACGTCGCGGTGCAGGTAGTCGGGCCTTCGGCGCGCGTCGCCGTGCACCTGGGGATTGAGGCTGTCCAGCGCGCGCACCTGGTAACCATGCCCGATAAGCTCATCAGCAAGATGCGAACCGATGAAGCCGGCGCCTCCCGTGATCAGTACTTTCTTCATGTGCTTAATTCCATCTTTTGCCGAGTGGGAATGTGATCGTAGGCCACCTGCCCAGCTCTGTGGGTCCGGTGAGCTCATCATTGAAAAAAAAGTTGACAACGGGGCCGTTTCACCCCCGTGCCGGTTCAAGGATCGGTAGGATGGTTCTCGCTGAGGTTCCAGCGGTCGCACACAGGGAGAAGTCCGTCATGACGAGAAAGGTCCGGGTAGCCATCATCGGCGTGGGCAATTGCGCCTCCTCGCTGGTCCAGGGCGTCCACTTCTATCGCGACGCCCGCGGCGAGGACTTCGTGCCCGGACTGATGCACGTCGACCTGGGCGGCTACTTCCCGGGCGACATCGAGTTCAGCGCCGCCTTCGACGTGAGCGCGCACAAGGTCGGGCTGGACCTGGGCGAGGCCATCTATGCCGAGCCCAACAACACCATCCGCTTCGCCGAGGTGCCCAAGCTGGGCGTGCCGGTGCATCGCGGCATGACCCACGACGGGCTGGGCACCTACCTGAAGGACGTGGTGCCCAAGTCCACCGCGTCCACCGACGACATCATCGGCATCCTCAAGGCCACCCGCACCGACGTGGTGGTCTCCTACCTGCCGGTAGGCTCGGAGATGGCCACCAAGTGGTACGTGGAGCAGGTGCTGGAGGCCGGCTGCGCCTTCGTCAACTGCGTGCCGGTGTTCATCGCCTCGCAGCCCTACTGGAACAAGCGCTTCGCCCAGCGGCGCCTGCCCATCATCGGCGACGACATCAAGTCGCAGGTGGGCGCGACCATCGTGCACCGCATCCTCACGGACCTGTTCAAGAAGCGCGGGGTGCGGCTGGACCGCACCTACCAGCTCAACTTCGGCGGCAACACCGACTTCCTGAACATGCTCGAGCGCGAGCGGCTGGCGTCCAAGAAGATCTCCAAGACCCAGGCCGTGACCAGCCAGCTGGGCCATCCCATGCAGGAGAAGGACGTGCACGTCGGCCCCAGCGACTACGTGCCCTGGCTGGCCGACCGCAAGTTCTGCCACATCCGCATGGAAGGCACGGGCTTCGGCAACGTGCCCATGCAGTGCGAGGTGAAGCTGGAGGTCTGGGACTCGCCCAACTCCGCCGGGGTGGTGATCGATGCCATCCGCTGCGCCAGGATCGCCCTGGACCGCGGCATCGGCGGCGCGCTCAACGGCCCGTCCAGCTACTTCATGAAGTCGCCGCCGCTGCAGTTCACCGACGAGGAGGCCCGCGAGCTGGTCGAGGCCTTCATCCGCGGCAGCGGCGCGGCCACGCAGCCAGCCGAAGGCGCATCCGCCGAGCCGGCGGCCGAACCCGCCCCCACCGTCCAGCAGAAAACCGCCTGAACCCGCGTCATGATCGAAGCCGTCAAATTCTGGAACGAACCCAACAACAAATCGCACTGGGACCTCGAACTCGACCCTGGCTGGGAGCGCTTCGCCGAGATGGTGAAGCTGGCCTGCGTCGCCACCTATGCCGAGAACTCCGCGCTCACCCGCGTGCTGGGCGGCATCTCGCCCGTCGATCCGTCCTTCCTGCAGCGCCTGCAGGGCCTGGGCGTGCTCGACGGCGTGAACGCGGTGGCGGTACACGGCTTCCCGCTGGACTGGAACCACTGGCAGATCGACGAGTGGCCGGCCAGGATCGCCGAGATCCAGGCGGTGACGCCGCTGCCGGTCTGGGTCACCGAGGTGGGCGTGTCCACCTTCGGCGCCGAGGAGGTCCAGGAATGGGGCCTCAAGCGCACGGCCGAGCTGCTGATCGGGCGCGTGCCCAGCATCCACTGGTACTCGCTGTACGACCTGCCCAAGGCCTGGCCGGCCACCACGCGGCACCGCGAGGCCGAGGGCTCGAGCTACTACCGGCACTTCCACATGGGCCTGCTGCGCGAGGACGGCTCGCCCAAGCTCGCCGCCCGTATCTTCGCCAACTACACACCGGCGATGGGCATCTGCCAGTGGTTCCACTTCGAGGACCACCGGCTGGATGACGCGGTGCGCTGGCTCAAGCGCCTGGGCGTGCGCAAGCTGCGCACCGGCCTGTCCTGGGCCGACAGCTTCCGCCCCGGCGCGGACGCCTGGTTCGACCGGCAGATGCAGGCGCTGGAGGACTTCGACGTGACGCTGACCTTCTGCTTCACGCCGGAGCACCGCGGCCTGCAGCCGCACCACACCAGCGCGCCGCAGGTGCCCGAGGAGTACGCGGAGTTCTGCGCCCGCATGGTGCGGCGCTACGTGGGGGGCGGCTCGGCGAGCAGCGGCCCGGGGCTGCCGCGGGCCGACCTGCTCACCGCCTCGGCGTGACGCGCCTGCTGCTGCTGCGGCATGCGGCGCATGACCTGGCCGGCCGGGCCCTGGCGGGGCGCCTGCCGGGCCTGGGGCTCAACGCGCTGGGCCGGCAGCAGGCACAGGCCCTGGTCGAGCCGCTGCTGCGGCAGTCGGTGCAGGTCGTCTGCGCCAGCCCGCAGCAGCGGGCCCGCGAAACAGCCCTGCCGCTGGCAAACCGGCTGGGCGTGGAGGTGGCCGTCGCCCCCGAGTTCGACGAGATCGACTTCGGCGAATGGACGGGCCAGGAGTTCGGGCAGGTCCGCGACCGCCATCCCGGGCTGTGGGACGGCTGGGTGCACCGGCGTTCGCAGGCCACGCCGCCCGGCGGCGAGCCGTTCGCCCGGGTCGCCGAGCGCGTCCAGGCCGGCGTGCAGCGGCTCGCGCGCGAGCACCCTGACGAGGTGGTGCTGGTCGCCTCCCATGCCGACGTGATCAAGGCCACGCTGGCCACGCACCTGGGCCTGTCTCTGGACCGGCTGGAGGGCTTCGAGATCGCCTGTGGCTCGCTGAGCGTGCTGGAGGTGGGCGCCCAGGGCTCGCAGGTCAAGCTGGTCAACGGCGTCTATTTCTGAGCGTCCTGCGGGCTGTCCTCGGTTTCGCGGTAGGCCTCGTCGATCTGCCCGGCCAGCTTCTCCGGGTCGGTGGCCTGCACCAGCACCCCGACCTCGGGGTCGTCCCCTTGCAGGGCGCCCACCTTCTTGGCGATCGCCTCCAGCAGCAGCAGCATCTTGGAGTTCTCCTGCTCGGCCAGCAGGTTGATCTGCAGGTCCAGCTGGTTGCGCCGCTCGGCCAGGCGCCCCTGGTAGTTCTGGCTGATCAGGATGAAGGACATCAGGAAGATGCCTTCGGCCGAGGCGAACAGGGTCAGCAGCGTGAAGGGGTAGGGATCGGGCGGGTTCCCGGCCAGGGAGTTCCAGATCATCCAGGCGGCGAAGCCGATCGCGTGCACGATGACGAAGCCGATGTGGCCGCAGGCGCGTGCCACCAGGTCGGCCACCCGGTCGGCCCAGCCGTGGTTGGCGTTCTGCAGCTCGTCCAGTTCGCGCATCGCGCGCACGTTGGCGCGCGTGACGTCCGCCACGTCACGGGGAGGCTCGTGCAGGTTCTTGCGGTGCCGGGCCGGTGGTGCTTCCATGTGCCGCCACTGTGGCCGGGCCGGTTGCGCGCGGCGGTAGGTGGGCGTCGCCTGTATGCGTCAGTGCCGCGCGTTGGCGCAGCGCCGCCGCCACCTGCCGGACCAGCCCCGCCCAGTCGCCGGCGCGCGGCTGGCGGAACAGCCGCATGGCGGGGTACCAGGGCGAATCCTCGCGGTCATCCATCCAGCGCCAGTCGGCCTCGTGCTTGAGCAGCAGCCAGGTGGGCCGGCCCAGCGTGCCGGCCAGGTGGGCGGGCATGCCGTCCACCGCGATCACCAGGTCCATGGCCAGCATGGCGGCGGCCGCCACTTCGATGGACTGGGTCTGGCGCCACAGCGGCACCAGGCCGAGCCGGTCGGCCGCCGGGTCCTGCGCGGCGGCGCCTTGCTGCAGGCTGTGGAAGCGCACCCCCGGCACGCCCAGCAGCGGCGCCAGCGTGTCCAGCGGGATGGAGCGGCTGCCGTCCCAGTCGCTGGCCGCCCACAGCAAGCCCACGCGCAGGCCGCCGTCGGCCGGCAAGGCCGGCGGCTGCCGGCCCGCCGCCAGCGACGCGAGGTGGGGATAGGGCGGCGGCACGGTGGCGGCCGTGCTGCGCACCGCATAGGCCAGTTCCATCACCTCGATCTCCACCTCGTGCGGGGGTGGATGGTCGGTCCAGGCGTTCGATACCCGGCCCAGTTCCGGCGCACCCGCCAGCAGGGGCAGCAGCGCGGGCTGCACCAGGAAGTGCAGCTCGCGGGCGTGCCGCGCCAGCAGCGGGACGAAGCGCATGAATTGCAGGCTGTCGCCCAGCCCGTGCAGGCAGCGCACCAGCACCGAGCGGCCGGCCAAGGGCGTGCCGTCCCAGACCAGGTGGTGCGGCTGGCGCTGGAAGCCGGGCAGGCGCTGTTCGGCGCGGCGCGGCAGTTCCAGGCGGTCGGTCTGCCGCCAGGCGGCCTCCCAGTCGCCCGCGCGCATGGCCTGCAGCCAGCGCGCGCCGACCTCGGCGGGATCGGCCGGGGATGCCTTCCCGGTCAAGCGCCTTCCTTGAGCAGCCGGTCGAAGTAGGCGATGGTGCGCACCAGTCCCTCGCGCAGCTGCACCGTCGGCTCCCACCCCAGCTTCTCGCGGGCCCGTGCGATGTCGGGGCGGCGCTGGGTCGGGTCGTCCGCGGGCAGCGGCTTGTGGACGATGGGCGAGCGGGAGTTGGTCAGGTTGATCACCTGCTCGGCCAGCGCCGCGATGGTGAACTCGCCCGGGTTGCCCAGGTTGATCGGGCCGGGGCAGGGCGCGTCCCGGCGCATGAAGCGCACGAAGCCCTCGACCAGGTCGTCCACGTAGCAGAAGCTGCGGGTCTGTTCGCCCTGGCCGTAGACGGTCAGGGGCTCGCCGCGCAGCGCCTGGACGATGAAGTTGGAGACCACCCGCCCATCGTTGGGATGCATGCGCGGGCCGTAGGTGTTGAAGATGCGCGCGATGCGCACGTCCACCCCATGCTGGCGGTGGTAGTCCATGAACAGCGTCTCGGCGCAGCGCTTTCCTTCGTCGTAGCAGCTGCGAACACCCACGGGGTTCACGTGCCCCCAGTAGTCCTCGGCCTGGGGATGCCGCTCGGGGTCGCCGTAGACCTCGCTGGTCGAGGCCTGGAAGATCCGCGCCCCGGTGCGGCGCGCCAGCTCCAGCAGGTGCAGCGCGCCCAGCACGCTGGTCTTGGTGGTCTGCACCGGGTCGTGCTGGTAGTGCGGCGGCGATGCCGGGCAGGCCAGGTTGTAGATCTGGTCCACCTCCACCTGCAGCGGCAGCACCACGTCGTGGCGCATCAGCTCGAAGCGCGGATGGCCCAGCAGGTGCGCGACGTTGCGCTTGCTGCCGGTGAAGAAGTTGTCCACGCACAGCACCTCATGCCCCTCGCCGAGCAGGCGCTCGCACAGGTGGCTGCCCAGGAACCCGGCGCCGCCGGTGACCAGCACCTGGCGGCGTTCGTTGTAGTCGCGCATGCTCGTTCGCTCCCTAAAATCATGAACCGCGTCGGCCTCAGCGGTTATACCGAGGAACCGGCCGGCCGTGGGGCGCTTCAGCTCTGCCTGGCCGGGCTTCGCTTGCGGGGCTTGGCGCCGGCAGGCCGCGCGCCCTTGTCCAGCGCCACCAGGCTGTCCTGCAGCGTTCCCTCCAGCGTCCGGTTCAGGCGCGCCTCCAGCAGGCTGAGCACCGCCGCTTCCTCGGGCTTGAGATGGCCCAGGTCCTCGCGCAGCTGCGCCTCGACCTCGTCCTTGATCTCCAGCAGCAGGTCGCCCGTGGCGTAGGCCGTGAGGATCTCCGGATGGACATAGCACTTGCGGCAGATGGCCGGCGTGTTGCCCAGCCGCGCCGAAACCTTCTCGATGGCGGCCTTCAGGTTCTTCTTGGCGGCCGCCTGGGTGTCGAAGCGCTCGAACTCCTGCAGCGCCAGCGCGGCCATCACGGTGCCGGCCCAGGTGCGGAAATCCTTGGCCGTGATGTCGCTGCCGCTGATCTCGCGCAGGTACTCGTTGACATCGGCCGAGGTGACGTCGCGCAGCTCGCCGTCCTCGTCGATGTACTGGAACAGCTCCTGGCCGGGCAGCTCCTGGCAGGCCCGCACCACCCGGGCCACGCGCCGGTCGCCGACGCGCAGCTGCCAGGTCTTGCCGCTCTTGCCCTTGAACTGGAAGCGCAGCTGCGAGCCCTCGACCTTCACGTGCGAGTTGCGCAGCGTGGTCAGGCCGTAGCTCTGGTTGTCGCGTGCGTAGTCGTCGTTGCCCACGCGGATGAGCGTGCTCTCCAGCAGGTGCACCACCGTGGCCAGCACCTTCTCGCGCGGCAGGCCGCGCAGCGCCATGTGCTGCGCCACCTTGGCGCGCAGCGCCGGCAGGGCGCGGGCGAACTCCAGCATGTGCTCGTACTTGGTGCTCTCGCGCGCCTCCCGGAAGGCCGGGTGGTAGCGGTACTGCTTGCGGCCCTTGGCGTCGCGCCCGGTGGCCTGCAGGTGGCCGCTGGGTCGGCTGCAGATCCACACATCCGTCCACGCCGGCGGGATGACCAGTTTGCGGATGCGCTCCAGCGTCGCCTCGTCCTGCACGCGCGCACCGTCGGGCTTGAAGTAGGCGAAGCCTTCGCCCTGGCGCTCCCGGCGGATGCCCGGACGGTCGGGCGAGACGTAGACCAGGCCGGCCTCCTCGGCAGCCTGCACGGCCGTGTCGATCCTGTCGCTGCGCTCCGGGTCGGTCCGTTCCATGCCGCGGATGATCCGCCGCCACGGTGGTGCTTGCGCGTGCGGCGCGCCGTCTCGCAAGGCGCCAAAACACCTGAACCATGGTAGGAATGGGATTACGCCGATACGCGCCTTCCGGTGCACTCAGTCGAGCCCGGGCTTTTTACGCTTGAGATTGGCTGCGAAGTGCGGCCGCGGGAGGGAGTCGAATGAACGTCACCATTGTCGGCACGGGCTATGTCGGTCTTGTGACCGGGGCCTGCCTGGCCGAGCTGGGCAACCACGTGTTCTGCCTGGACCTGGATCAGGACAAGGTGGCCATGCTCCAGCGTGGCGTGATCCCGATCTACGAGCCCGGGCTGCAGGAGCTGGTGGACCGCAACGTCGAGGAAGGGCGGCTGACCTTCTCCAGCGACGTGGAGGCCAGCATCGCCTTCGGCGACGTCCAGTTCATCGCCGTGGGCACGCCGCCGGACGAGGACGGGGACGCCGACCTGCGCCACGTGTTCGCGGCGGCGCGCGCCATCGGGCGGCACATGGAGCGTTCCAAGGTGATCGTGCAGAAATCCACCGTGCCGGTGGGCACCGGCGAGCTGGTGTCGGCCGTGGTGCGCGAGGAACTGGAGGCGCGGGACAAGGAGATCGAGTACGCGGTGGTCAGCAACCCGGAGTTCCTCAAGGAAGGCTGCGCCATCGACGACTTCATGCACCCCGACCGCATCATCCTGGGCGTGGGCGACGACCTGCCGGGCCGGCGCGCGCTGCTCATGATGCGCCAGCTGTACCTGCCGTTCAACCGCAACCACGAGCGCACCCGCGTCATGGACGTGCGCAGCGCCGAGCTTGCCAAGTACGCGGCCAACGCCATGCTGGCCACCCGCATCTCGTTCATGAACGAGCTGGCCAACCTGGCCGACCGGCTGGGGGCGGACATCGAGCTGGTGCGCCAGGGCATAGGCGCCGACCCGCGCATCGGCTACAGCTTCCTGTACGCCGGCACGGGCTACGGCGGCAGCTGCTTCCCCAAGGACGTGGAGGCGCTGTGCCGCACCGCGCAGGCCCAGGGCCAGCGGCTGCAGGTGCTGGAGGCCGTGCAGGCGGTCAACCAGGTGCAGAAGCACGTGCTGCTGGACAAGGTGTTCGCGCATTTCGGTCCCAACCTGCGGGGCCGCAGCTTCGCGGTCTACGGGCTGGCCTTCAAGCCCGACACCGACGACATGCGCGAGGCGCCCAGCCGCGTCCTGGTCGCCGGCCTGCTGCGCGCCGGCGCCAGCGTGGTCGCCCACGACCCGGTCGCGCAGGAGCAGGCGGCGCGCGCCCTGGCCCAGGACCTGGCGGATGCGCCGCACCTGCTGGAGCGCCTGAGCTACGTGGCCAAGCCGGCGGACGCGCTGCGCGAAGCCGATGCCCTGGTCCTGGTGACGGAGTGGAAGCACTACCGCAGTCCCCCGCTGGCGGCGATGAAGAAGCTGATGCGCTCGCCCCTGGTCTTCGACGGCCGCAACCTGTGGGATCCGCACCAGCTGGCGACGGCCGGCGTCACCTACGTGGGCGTGGGGCGCAACAACCACGCCCAGCTGCGCGCCGCCGAAAAGGCGCAGCCGCCGGCCCAGCCCCTGGCCTTCAAGAAGAAGCCGCGCGTGGGCAACGGCCGGGAGGCCGGCGCGGCCGGCACCGTGGCCCCCGCCGCCACCGGCTGAGGCCTGGCGCCCGAAAACGACAAAGCCCGCTGGAGCGGGCCTTGTCGTCGGAGCAGGATGGGGTTACTTCTGGCTGAGCACCCAGGCCGCCAGCTTCTTGGCATCGGCCTCGTTGACCTGCGGGTTGGCCGGCATGGGCACGGCGCCCCAGACGCCGGCGCCGCCCTTGATGATCTTGGCCGCCAGCTTGTCCACGGCCGCCTTGTCGTTGGCGTACTTGGCTGCCACGTCCTTGTACGACGGGCCCACCATCTTCTTGTCGACGGCATGGCAGGCCATGCAGTTCTTGGCCTGGGCCAGGGCCTGGTCGGCCATCGCCGGGGCGGCCACCAGGGCGGCGGCGGCCAGGGCAAACAGGGCACGTTTCATTCGCGGTCCTCTACGGTTGGGTTACAGTCGTCCAACGCCATTGTAGGGAGGACGGTTGACCTTTCCCGTGAAGCAGGGGTAAATCCCCCCGGGCGTGACGTGCTGAAAGAGGGACGCGATGTATTTCCTGGGCCTTGGGATCGTTTTGCTGCTGATGAAGTACCTGGAGGTGGACCCGGTGGCCGCCTGGGCGTGGTGGTGGGTGCTCAGCCCCTTCGGCCTGGCCGTGGCCTGGTGGGCCTGGGCCGACTGGTCGGGCTACACCAAGAAGAAGGCGGTCGAGAAGGAAAACGCCCGCAAGCAGGCGCGCATCGACAAGAGCCGCGAGGCCCTGGGCATCAAGACGCGCCGGCGCTGAGGCGCGGGCGCCTCAACCCAGCGCGATGGGCTTGCGGCGCAGGGGCTTGAGCGCCGGCCCTTCGATGACCGAGCCGTCGGGCCGGAAGCGGCTGCCGTGGCAGGGGCAGTCCCAGCTGGTTTCCACGCTGTTCCAGTGCACCTTGCAGCCCATGTGGGTGCACACCGGCGAGACCGCGAACAGCTCGCCCTGCGGCGAGCGGTAGGCGGCGAACGACTCGCCCTCGAACTCCACCAGCGCGCTGTCGCCGGGCGCCAGGCTGGACAGGTGTTCCTTCTGTCCGCGCGTGAGGTAGTCCTTGAACAGCGCCTTGGCGGTGGTGAGGTTCTCCTCCAGCAGGTTCCTGGCGCCCTTGATGGGCGTGAAGCGGCCGGGGGCGCAGCGCTCGCCGAAGGCCGGCCGCTGGCCCGCCAGCTGCGCCGCGATCAGCCGGGCCGCCGCCGTGCCCCAGGTCAGGCCATCGGTGGAAAAGCCGGTGGCGATGAAGCAGCCCGTGTGGTCGCGGCCGATGTAGGGCAGGCCGTCGTGCGGGCGATAGTTCTGGGCCGACCAGCGGAAGCGGGCTGGCCCGGGCGACAGGTAGCTGGCGGCCGCGGCCTCCAAGGCCATCAGCGCCGCCTTGGCATTGTGGGCGCCGGGCTTGTGCTCCTGGCCGACGCAGATGAGGTAGCGCCGGCCCTGCTGCTCCAGCGTGCGCATCGACAGGCCCTCGTCGCCGTGCCACCAGAAGATGCCGGGCCCGATGTCCGTGTTGCCGGGCGGTGCCTCGAAGGCGACGCCGTACTCGCGGTGCACGGGCATCTCGGCATGCACCAGGTGGACGCCCTTGGGCGAGTGGGTGGCCATCACGATCTCGCCGGCCTTCACCGTGCCGGTGGCGGTGACGGCGACCCTGGCGCCGGTGTCGATCTCCAGCACCCGGGAATGCTCATGGACCGCCGCGCCGGCCTGCGCGGCGCGCCGCGCCAGCTGGGCCAGGTAGGCCTGCGGCTGGAACTGCGCCTGGTCGGGCAGCACCAGCACCGCGCCCCTTGCGGGCGGCAGGCCCGCGGGAGCCCTGTCTTCCCGCCGCACCGGGCAGCCGATCCGCGTCAGGGCCTGGATCTCGCCGTCCACATGGGCCTGGTCCCGCACCGAGCGCGCATACAGCACCAGGGGGCAGCGCCTGAAAGCCGCCTCCGGCATGCCCTGCGCCTGCGCCTCGACGAACTCCATGGCGGCGCGGCGCTCGGCCACGACCTCGCGCGCCACCTGCTCGCCCCAGCGCGACAGCACCGTGGACAGGCCCTGGCTCAGCGTCACGTAAAGGTTGCCGGTGGAGTGGCCGGTCGTCCCGCTGCCGATCTCGCCCGCCTCCAGCAGCACCGTCCGCCGGCCCTGCTGGGCCAGCAGCAGCGCCAGCGTCACGCCCGTGATGCCACCGCCGATGACGAGCACGTCGCACTGCGTGTCGCCCTGCAGCATGCCGAAGCCGGTGGCGGGCGCGGCCGTGCGCCAGACGGAGGTCGTGTCCATGGGAGCTTCCTCGCGAAGATCCCATGCTAAAACGGCCCGCCGCGCGGCGGCTGTAGGAGAAATTCAGAAGTTGTCGAGCACCGCGCCCTTGCTGGCGCTGGAGGCGTTGAACGCGAACTTGGCCTGCACGCCGCGGGTGTAGCGCGGCGCGGGCGCCTGCCAGGCGGCGCGGCGCCTGGCGATCTCGGCCTGCGGCACGTTCAGCTCCAGCCTGAGCTGGTGCGCGTCGATGGTGATGGAGTCGCCCTCGTTCACCAGCGCGATGGTGCCGCCGGCCGCCGCTTCGGGCGCGACGTGGCCCACCACCATGCCCCAGGTGCCGCCGGAGAAGCGCCCGTCGGTGACCAGGCCCACGCTCTCGCCCAGTCCGGCGCCGATCAGCGCGCCGGTGGGCGCCAGCATCTCCGGCATGCCCGGCCCGCCCTTGGGCCCCAGGTAGCGCAGCACCATCACGTCGCCGGCCTTGATCTTGCCGTCCAGGATGGCCTGCAGCGCCGACTGCTCGTCGTCGAACACCCGCGCCGGGCCGGTGATCACCGGGTTCTTCAGGCCGGTGATCTTGGCCACCGCGCCCTCGGGCGAGAGGTTGCCCTTGAGGATGGCCAGGTGGCCTTCCTTGTACATGGGGTTGCCGATCGGCCGGATCACGTCCTGGGAGGCAGCAGGCTGGTCGGGCACGTCCTGGAGCACCTCGGCGATGGTCTTGCCGGTGATGGTCAGGCAGTCGCCGTGCAGCAGCCCGGCCTTGAGCAGGACCTTCATCACCTGCGGGATGCCGCCGGCGCGGTGCAGGTCCACCGCCAGGTACTTGCCGGAAGGCTTGAGGTCGCAGATCACGGGCGTGCGCTGGCGGATGCGCTCGAAGTCGTCGATGGTCCACTCCACGCCCGCCGCATGGGCGATGGCCAGGAAGTGCAGCACGGCGTTGGTCGAGCCGCCGGTGGCCATGATCACCGCCACCGCGTTCTCGATCGCCTTGCGCGTGACGATGTCGCGCGGCTTGATGTCCCGGCGGATCGCCTCCAGCAGCACCTTGGCCGATTCCCGGGCCGAGTCCATCTTCTCGTCGTGCGGGTTGGCCATGGTGGACGAGTAGGGCAGGGAGATGCCCAGCGCCTCGAAGGCCGAACTCATGGTGTTGGCGGTGTACATGCCGCCGCAGGAGCCGGTGCCGGGGATGGCGTGCTGCTCGATGTCCTTGAGCTCCTGGTCGCTGATCTTGCCGGCGGCGTTCTGGCCCACGGCCTCGAACACGCTGACGATGTTCAGGTCCTGGCCCTTCCACCGGCCCGGCAGGATGGTGCCGCCGTAGACGTAGATGGCCGGCACGTTGGCGCGCAGCATGCCCATCAGGCCGCCCGGCATGTTCTTGTCGCAGCCGCCCACCACCAGCACGCCGTCCATCCACTGGCCCTGCACGCAGGTCTCGATGCAGTCGGCGATGACCTCGCGGCTGACCAGGCTGTACTTCATGCCCTCGGTGCCCATGGCCATGCCGTCGCTGATCGTCGGCGTGCCGAAGATCTGCGCGTTGCCGCCCGCTTCCTCGATGCCGACCACGGCCGCGTCGGCCAGCTTCTGCAGGCCGCTGTTGCAGGGCGTGATGGTGCTGTGGCCGTTGGCCACGCCCACCATGGGCTTGCGGAAGTCGCCTTCCTGGTAGCCCATGCCGTAGTACATGGAGCGGTTGGGCGCGCGCGACTTGCCCTCGGTGATGTTCTTGCTGCGGCGGTTGATCTGGATGGTCTTGTTGTCCATGGTGGCGGTGGCGTCAGGGTGCGAGGCCTGCAGTATCGCGCAGCTGCGGCTGGCCTCCGTCTCGACCGTGCCCTGGTGCGAGCGGCTCGGCTGGCTACCAGTCTTAGGCTTTCGCTGCGCGGGTTGACGACACGGGGCACCCGCCTCCGCTCATGTCCCCCGGGTGGGCTGCGCCCACCCTCCTCCTTTACTTCGCTGCGGCGGACGCCCCGTGCCGCCAACCCGCTCCGGGCGGCCGGCGGGGCGGCGTGCCACACGCGCACCGCAGGATTCGGTGGTTGGGGTGCCCTGCGCAGCGAAGTAAAGGAGGAGGACGGGGCGCAGCCCCGGCCGGGGGACATGAGCGGAGCAGGGCACCCCAGCCACCGAATCCCGAAACCATGCCGTAGTGCGTGCGCCTCGCAGCAGGGCGGCTGCAGCGCGCCGTTCCAAAGGCCGGGGGGCGGCACAATAGCCCTCATGCTGACCTACCCGCAGATCGATCCCGTGGCCCTGCAGCTGGGCCCGCTGGCCATCCATTGGTACGGCCTGACCTACCTGGCGGCCTTCGCGCTGTTCCTGCTGCTGGCGTCGCGCCGGCTGCGGCACCAGCCGTACGCCTCCATCACCGGGCCGGGCGCCTGGAGCCGCAAGGACGTGGAGGACATGCTGTTCTACGGCGTGCTGGGCGTCATCATCGGCGGGCGGCTGGGCTACTGCCTGTTCTACAAGCCGGCGTACTACGCCGCCCATCCGCTGGAGGTGTTCTACGTCTGGCAGGGCGGCATGAGCTTCCACGGCGGCATGCTGGGCGTGATCGCCTCGCAGTGGTGGTTCGCGCGCAGCCGCGGCAAGCCGTTCTGGCAGGTGATGGACTTCGTCGCGCCCTGCGTGCCGCTGGGACTGGCCTCGGGGCGGGTGGGCAACTTCATCAACGGCGAGCTGTGGGGCCGGCCAGCCGACCCGTCGCTGCCCTGGGCCATGGTGTTCCCGCAAAGCGGCTCGCTGGTGCCGCGCCACCCCTCGCAGGTCTACCAGTTCCTGCTGGAGGGCGTGCTGCTGTTCGTGATCCTGTGGCTGTACGCGCGCAAGCCGCGCCGCGAGGCCCAGGTGTCCGCCGTTTTCCTCATCGGCTACGGCCTGCTGCGCTTCGTGGCCGAGTTCTTCCGCGAGCCGGACCGGCACCTGGGCCTGCTGTCGCTGGGCATGAGCATGGGCCAGTGGCTGTGCGTGCCCATGGTGCTGGCCGGCATCGCGCTGTGGGTGTGGGGCGAGCGCCGGCCCCGGACGGCCCACGCCTGAGCGGGCTGCGGCCCGCCTTCCTGCTCTTCAAGGGAAAACCACTAAGGCGGGCGGCTCCGAGCCGACGGGCGAGTGCCCATAATTATTCGTCATTACGCGAAATTACGAATCTCAGCCATCCATGCGCCTGGTCCACAACTCGCTCCATGAAGAGGTCGCCGCGCGCCTGCGCGAGCGCATCTTCGAAGGCGAGCTGGCGCCCGGCAGCTTCGTCGACGAGGTGCAGCTGGCCGCCGACCTGGCGATCTCGCGCACGCCGCTGCGCGAGGCGCTCAAGGTGCTGACCGCCGAGGGCCTGGTGCGCCACGAGCCGCGCCGCGGCTGCTTCGTGGCCCAGGTGACCGAGCAGGACCTGGACGAGATCTTCCCCGTCATCGCGCTGCTGGAAGGGCGCTGCGCCTACGAGGCCGCCCAGCACGCCAGCGACGCCGACCTGCAGGCGCTGGAGGCGCTGCACGAGCGGCTGGCCCGCTTCGCGCGGGCGCGCCGCATCAACGACTACTACGCCGCCAACTTCGCCATCCACGAGGCCATCATCGAGCTGGCCGGCAACCGCTGGCTGGCCCAGGTCATCACCGACCTGCGCCGGATCGTCAAGCTGGCGCGCCTGCAGCAGCTGCACGCGCCGGGGCGGCTGGAGCAGAGCCTGCAGGAGCACCTGTCGGTGTTCGCAGCGCTCAAGGCGCGCGACGCCGTGGGCGCCGAGGCGGCCATGCGCACCCATCTCACCCGCCAGCGCGAGGCGCTGCGCGAACTGGCCCGCAACCAACGCTCGAGGATAGGCCCATGATGACGACCCTCAACGCGCAAGCAACCATGACCTGGTGGACCCGGGGCACGGCCTGGCTGCGGCCGGGCGCCGCGCCGCAGGGCCTGGCGGCGGTCCACCCCGCCATGGCCGCGCCGGCGCCTTCCAAGGAGCCGGCCCCGCGCATGCGCCCGCTGCGCGAGCGGCTGGAGGCCACCCTGGGCCGCACGCACGAGGCCTTGTCGCCGCGCATGCTGCGGCGCATCCTGGCCGAGCTGCAGGCCATCACCGACAGCCGCATCAGCGAGGTCGAGGCCGGCCGGCGTGCCCATGCGGTCGCGCAGTGGTACGCCCAGGCCACGCCGCAGGAGCGGCGCGACTGCTGGCTGCTGATGACCGAGAAGTTCGCGCCCGACGCCGCGCGCCTGCGCAGCGCCCGCGAGCATTACGAGCGGGCGGTGGGCTCGCCCGGCGAAGGCCAGGCCGAGATCCAGCTGCGCCGCGCCATGGTGTCGCCGCGCTCGCGCCTGCTGCAGCGTTTCGCCGCCTACCCGCAGGGCATGCGTTTCCTGGTGGACCTGCGCGCCGAGCTGCTGCCGCAGCTCAAGGGCGACCCGCGGCTGCTGCCGCTGGACGCCGAGCTGGAGCACCTGTTTTCCACCTGGTTCGACGTGGGCTTCCTAGAGCTGCGGCGCATCAGCTGGGACTCGCCGGCCTCGCTGATCGAAAAGCTCATCCGCTACGAGGCGGTGCACGACATCCGCAGCTGGGCCGACGTGAAGAACCGCCTGGACAGCGACCGGCGCTGCTACGGCTTCTTCCACCCGCGGCTGGAGGACGAGCCGCTGATCTTCGTCGAGGTGGCCCTGGTCCACGAGCTGGCCGGCTGCATCACCCCGCTGCTGGACGAGGCGGCCGCCGTCTCCGACCCGCACAAGGCCAGCACCGCCATCTTCTATTCCATCAGCAACACCCAGACCGGGCTGCGCGGCGTGAGCTTCGGCGATTCGCTGATCAAGCGGGTGGTGGAGACGCTGGCCGGGGAGTTCCCGCGGCTCAAGACCTTCGCCACGCTCTCGCCCATCCCCGGCCTGCGCCCCTGGGTGAACCGGCATGCCGGTGCGCTGCTGCAGCAGCTCGATGCGAAGAAGCGGGCGGAGCTGGCGCGCGTGCTGGGCGCCGAGCCGCAGGCCGCCAACGTGCTGGCCGCCCTGGAGCAGCCGCTAGGGCTGGACGCCCGCTCGCCGCTGCGGGCGCTGCTGCTGGGCTGGTGCGCCCAGTACCTGGGGCGCGAGCTGCAGGATGGCCGGCCGCTGGACGCGGTGGCCCGTTTCCACCTGGGCAACGGCGCCCGGATCGAGCGGCTCAACTGGGCGGGCGATCCGTCTTCCAAAGGTCTGAAGCAGTCGTTCGGCCTGATGGTCAACTACCTGTACGACCTGAAGCGGCTGGACCGGCACCGCGGCCTGCTGGGTCGAGGACAAATCCCGATGTCGAAGGCGGTGGAAGAGCTGTATCTTTGAGGGGCATTCCAACAACGCCTCAGGAGGCCCCCTCATGGACCATCGCCTAGCCCGGCGCGCCCTGCTGCGCGCAGCCGCCGCCGGTGCAGCGACCTCGCTCGCACCCTTCGCCCGCGCCCAGGATGGCGCCGCTGCCTGGCCCGCCCGGCCGGTGATGATGATCGTGCCATTCCCGGCCGGCGGCGGCACCGATGCCTTCGCGCGGCCGCTGTCGGCCCAGTTCTCCAAGCAGACCGGCCGCCAGCTGGTCATCGACAACAAGGGCGGCGCCGGCGGGACGGTGGGCGCAGCGCTGGCGGCGCGCGCCACGCCGGACGGCTACAACCTGTTCATGGGCGCGGTGCACCACACCATCGCGCCGTCCATGTACCCCAAGCTGGAGTACGACCTGGAGAAGGACTTCGTGCCGCTGACCCTGGTGGCCAGCGTGCCGCAGGTGGTGGTGGTCAACCCGCGCCGCGTGGAGGCCGGCGACTTCAAGGCTTTCCGGGAGCTGGTGCGCAAAAGCCCGGGGCGCTTCAACTACGGCTCGGCCGGCAGCGGCACCTCGCACCACCTGGCCGGCGAGCTGTTCAAGCAGCAGACCAACACCTTCATCACCCACATCCCCTACCGCGGCGCCGGCCCGGCACTGCAGGACCTGATCGCCGGCAACGTGGACATGATGTTCGACGGCCTGGGTTCCTCGGCCGCGCACATCAAGGGCGGCCGGATCAAGGCGCTGATGGTCTCGGGCAGCAGGCGCAGCGCGGCCTTCCCGGACGTGCCCAGCGCCGCCGAGGTCGGCCTGCCGGACTACACCGTCACCACCTGGTACGGCCTGTGGGCGCCGCGCGGCACGCCGGCCGAGGTGCAGGCCCGCGTGGTCGACGAGGTGCGCAAGGCCATGGCCTCCGACGAGCTCAAGGCGGTCTGGGCCAACCAGGGCGCCGAGTTCCCCAACCTCACGCAGCAGCAATTCGCGAGCTTCGTCGGCAGCGAGATCAAGCGCTGGGCCGCGGTCGTCAAGGCCTCGGGCGCCAAGCTGGACTGACCGGTACATGCACAACGACGACCAGAACCTGTTCTCCGCGCTGCGCGCGGCCCTCCCGGAGGACCTCTCCGGCATCGCGGTGGAAACCGACCAGGGCGCCACCTACTCCTGGCGCGACCTGGACCGCGCCACCGCCATGATCGCCAACCTGCTGCAGTCGCTGGAGCTGCCCGAGGGCGCGCGCATCGCCGTGCAGGTGGAGAAATCGGTCGAGGCGCTGATGCTGTACCTGGCGACGCTGCGCGCCGGCTACGTGTTCCTGCCGCTCAACACCGCCTACCAGAGCGCCGAGATCGAGTACTTCATCGCCAACGCCGAACCGGCGGTCGTCGTGTGCAGCCCGAAGAACTTCGGCTGGGTCAGCAAGATCGCCTTCCAGGCCGGCACGCGCAACGTCTTCACCCTGGGCGAGGACCGCAGCGGCACGCTGCTGGACCGCGCGGTGCACCACGGCGACGTGCACACGCCGGCCGTGCGCGGCCGCGACGACCTGGCCGCCATCCTCTACACCAGCGGCACCACCGGGCGCAGCAAGGGGGCCATGCTCACCCACGGCAACCTGCTGTCCAACGCGCAGGTGCTCAAGGACTACTGGGGTTGGCAGCCCGGCGACGTGCTGATCCACGCGCTGCCCATCTTCCACGTGCACGGCCTGTTCGTGGCCCTGCACGGCGCGCTGATCAACGGCAGCCCCATGCTGTGGCTGAACAAGTTCGACCCCCAGCGGGTGATCGCCTGGATGCCGCGCGCCACCGTGTTCATGGGGGTGCCCACGCTGTACACCCGCATGCTGGCCGAGCCGGCGCTGACGCGGGAGGCGGCGCGCCACATGCGCCTGTTCATCTCCGGCTCGGCGCCGCTGCTGATCGAGACCTTCAACGCCTGGCGCGAGCGCACCGGCCATACCATCCTGGAGCGCTACGGCATGAGCGAGACCGTCATGCTGACCTCCAACCCCTACCGGCCCGAGGAGGGACGCCGCGGCGGCACCGTGGGCTTCCCGCTGCCGGGCGTGGGCCTGCGCGTGGCGGGCGACGACGGGCGCGAGCTGCCTGCCGGCGAGATCGGCGGCATCCAGGTGCGCGGCCCCAACGTGTTCAAGGGCTACTGGCGCATGCCCGAGAAGACGGCCGAGGAGTTCACCGCCGACGGCTGGTTCAAGACGGGCGACGTGGGCAAGGTGGACGAGCGCGGCTACGTCACCATCGTGGGCCGCAGCAAGGACCTGATCATCAGCGGCGGCTACAACGTCTACCCGGCCGAGATCGAGGGCTACATCAACGAGATGCCCGGCGTGGCCGAGAGCGCGCTGGTGGGCGTGCCGCACCCGGATTTCGGCGAGGTCGGCGTCGCCGTCGTGGTGCCCAAGCCGGGCGCACGGCTGGACGGCGAGGCCATCGTCGCCGCGCTCAAGGCGCAGCTGGCCAACTTCAAGATACCCAAGCGCTGCTTCGTGGTCGACGACCTGCCGCGCAACACCATGGGCAAGGTGCAGAAGAACCTGCTGCGCGACCAGCACAAGGCGCTGTTCGGCTGATCAGGTGTTGCTCTTGCGATGCAGGGATGTACTCCTACAGCCCAGGTGCGCATTGCTGCTTAGAGTGGCGTCATACCAACTGAAGGAGAAACCCATGTCCAAGCTGCTCGTTGCCCTCATGACCGCCGCCGTCCTGGCCGGCTGCGCCGGCATGCCCGGAGGCCAAGGCGGCCCCACCCGCACCGCGGGCCAGGCGGTCGACGACGCCACCATCGGCACCCGGCTGAAGGCCGCCTATGCCGGCGACCCCGAGCTGAGCGCGCTGAAGATCAACGTCGACACCACGCAGGGCGTGGTGCGGCTGCGCGGCGAGGTCAAGTCGGTCGCCCTGCGCCGCAAGGCGGAGGAGACCGCGCGCAAGATCGAGGGCGTGAAGTCCGTCGAGAACATGCTGATCGTCACCGGCTGACCGGCTGACCGGCTGCGCGGGCAGCACCAGCTGCACCCGCGTGCCGCGTCGCGGCGCGCCGGGTCAGCCCTGCCGCGCCGGCTGCCGGGTCTCGATCGCCTGGCGCATGCTGGCCGGGTCCACCGGCGCGCCACCGGGCGCCGCGGGTTGCGCGCCGGTGCTGAAGACCACCCGGCCCTGCCCCTCGGCCAGCACGAACGAGCGCCAGCGGCGTTCGGCGGCCACGGCCCGCACCCGCGTCTCGAAGCGGTCCAGGCGCTGCTGCTCCAGCGAGTCCGCGTGCGACAGGGTCTCCAGCACCGCCACGGTGGCCAGGAGATCGGATTCCACCGCGCTGCCGATGGACCGTGCCATGCCCAGGCGGCCTGCTGCATGTCCTGCTCGCGGCTGTGCATCTCCCGCAGCAGCGCGCCGACCGCCGCCAGCGCCAGCGGCAGCAGCCCGCCCACGGCCAGCACGAACAGCCGCCACCGCAGCGGGCGCGCGACCATCAGGCCGGGTTGGCGGCGGCCGGCCGCACCACGTAGCGCACGAAGCCGTCGGCCTGCGCGA
Organism: Ramlibacter tataouinensis TTB310; assembly: GCF_000215705.1. NCBI lineage: Bacteria > Pseudomonadati > Pseudomonadota > Betaproteobacteria > Burkholderiales > Comamonadaceae > Ramlibacter > Ramlibacter tataouinensis. The sequence continues at coordinate 1,707,955 of NC_015677.1, forward strand.
AGCGGTCGTACAGCGCGCGCGCCGCCGTGTCGTCGGGAGGGGCCGTCCAGTACAGCTGGGCCCAGCCCTCGGCCCGCATGGCGTTGCGCAGCCACTCGATCAACGCCGCGCCGATGCCGTGGCCGCGGGCCGACGGCAGCACGAACAGGTCCTCCAGGTGGCACACGGGCTGGGCCTCCCAGGTGTTCTCGTGCACCACGCAGTTGGCGAAGCCATAGACCTGGCCGTCCACCTCGGCCACGATGCACATCACGGCCGAATCCGGGTCCAGGATGCGCTTCCACGTGCGCTGGCTCACTTCCGGCGCCAGGCTCACGCCGCAGGAGACGCAATAGCCCTGCCACAGGCGCAGCCAGGCTGCTTCGTCGGAGGGCAGGGCGGAGCGGATCTGCAAAGGGGACATCCGCCCCATTGTGCCGCGCGGCAGCCGCAGGGCTTCTACGCCGGCGCCTGCAGCTGGGCCGCCAGCACCGCGGCCACGTGCCGGGCCTCGCGCTGCACGCCGTCGTGGATCTGGTGGCGGCAGCTGGTGCCGTCGGCCACCACCACGGCATCGGCGGGCGCCTGGCGCAGCGCCGGCAGCAGGGACAGCTCGGCCATGCGCATGGACACATCGTAGTGGCCGGCCTCGTAGCCGAAGCTGCCGGCCATGCCGCAGCAGCTGCTCTCGATCAGCCGGGGCTGCACGCCGGGGATCAGCCGCAGCACCTCCAGCACCGGGGGCAGGGCGCCCAGGGCCTTCTGGTGGCAGTGGCCGTGCACCAGCACCGGCGCCTCCAGGGGCCGCAGCCGCCGCTGCAGGGCCTCGAGCCGGCCGGCCGCGGCCTCGCGCGCCAGGTACTCCTCCAGCAGCAGGGCCTGGCCGCCCACCGTGGCGGCCGTCTCGCCCAGGCCCAGCGACTGCAGCTCGTCGCGCAGCGTCAGCAGGCAGGACGGCTCCAGGCCGACGATGGGGATGCCGCGCGAGGCGAAAGGCAGCAGGGCGTCGACCAGCTGCCGGCCCTTGGCCCGCGCCTCGTCCACCCGGCCGCTGGCCAGGTAGGTGCGGCCGCAGCACAGGTGGCCGCCGGCGCCGTCGGCGCGTGCCGCGACGTGCACCGTGCAGCCGGCCGCCTGCAGCACCGCCAGCGCGTCGCGGGCGTTCTCCGACTCGAAGAAGCCGTTGAAGGTGTCGACGAACAGCACCACCGGCTGCCGCGCGGCCATCACCTCGGCGGCCGTCGCGCCCGGCAGGCGGCCGCGGAAGAAGTGGTCGCGGCGCCAGCGCGGCAGGCTGCGCTTCGCGGACAGGCCCAGCAGCCGCTCGCCCAGGCGCGCCAGCAGCGGGCTGGCGTTGCGCAGGTTGAGCAGCGGCGCGAGCCGGCTGGCCCAGCGCGCGTACTCCGGCAGGCGGGCGATCAGGCGGTCCTTCAGCCGGTCGCCATGGCGGGCGCGCCAGTGGTGCAGGAACTCGATCTTCATGCGCGCCATGTCCACGCCGGTGGGGCAGTCGCGCTTGCAGCCCTTGCAGCTGACGCACAGGTCGAGCGCGTCGCGCACCGCCTGGCTCGCCAGACCTTCCGGCCCGAGCTGGCCCGACACGGCCAGCCGCAGGGTGTTGGCGCGCCCGCGCGTGAGGTGCTGCTCGTCCCGCGTGACGCGGTAGCTGGGGCACATGGTGCCGGCGTCGAACTTGCGGCAGTGGCCGTTGTTGTTGCACATCTCCACCGCCTTGGCGAAGCCCTGGGCGGGGTCGCCGCCGGTGCCGGGGGCGGTGGTCTTCTCGGTGATCGGGTCGTTCTGCACGTCCCACTCGCGCCAGTCCAGCGCGGTGCGCAAGGGGATGACGCGGTACCGGGGCGAGAAGCGCATCAGAGCGGTGTCGTCCATGGGCGGCGCATCCACGATGCGCCGCGGGCACAGCAGGCCCTGCGGGTCGAACAGCTCCTTGATGTCGCGGAAGGCCTCGGTGATCGCCGGGCCGAACTGCCAGGAGATCCATTCGCCGCGGCACAGGCCGTCGCCGTGCTCGCCGCTGTAGGCGCCGCGGTAGCGGCGCACCAGCGCCGACGCCTCCTCGGCGATGGCGCGCATGCGCGCCGCGCCGCCTTCCGGGCCGGCCGCGCGCATGTCCAGGATGGGCCGCACGTGCAGCGTGCCCACGGAGGCATGGGCATACCAGGTGCCGCGCGAGCCGTGCCGGCGGAACACCTGGGTCAGGGCGTCGGTGTACTCGGCCAGGTGCTCCAGCGGCACGGCGCAGTCCTCGATGAAGCTGACCGGCTTGCCGTCGCCGCGCAGGCTCATCATGATGTTCAGGCCCGCCTTGCGCACCTCCCACAGGTTCTTCTGCGCCGCCTCGTCCTCCAGCCGGACCACCGTGCCGGGCAGGCCCAGGTCGCCCATCAGCTCGACCAGGCGGTCCAGCAACGCCACCAGCCGGGCCCGGTCGCTGCCCGAGAACTCCACCAGCAGCACCGCGTCGGGCTGGCCGATCACCGCGCCGCGGATCACCGGCGCGAACGCCGGGTTGCGCAGCGACAGCTCGATCATGGTGCGGTCGACCAGCTCGACCGCCGTCAGCAGGCCGTCCGCGCCCAGCTCGCGCACGATGTGCTGCGTGCTGTCCATGGCCTTGTAGAAGCTCTGGAAGTTCACCACCCCCAGCACCTTGCTGCGCGGCAGCGGCGCGAGCTTCAGGCTGAGGCTGCGGGTGAGGGCCAAGGTGCCCTCGCTGCCCACCAGCAGGTGCGCCAGGTTGACGCCGCCGTCTTCGGTGTAGGGCTTGGGGTTCTGGTTGCGGAAGACGTCCAGGTTGTAGCCGGCCACGCGGCGCAGCACCTTGGGCCAGCGCTCGTCGATCTCGGGCGCCAGGCGCTGGGCCAGCATGCGCACGCGCTCGCCGATCTCGCGTACCCGGCCGGTCGCTTCCTCGAAGCGGCCGAAGCGGTGCAGCTGACCGTCGGCGGTGTAGGCCTGCAGCCCCGCCACGTTGTGCACCATGTTGCCGTAGGCGATGCTGCGGCTGCCGCAGGAGTTGTTGCCGGCCATCCCGCCCAGCGTGGCCTGGGCGCTGGTGGACACATCCACCGGGTACCACAGGCCGTGGGCCTTGAGCTGCGCGTTCAGGTGGTCCAGCACCAGCCCGGGCTCGACCTCGCAGCTGCGCGCCTGCACGTCCAGCGACAGCACCTGGCGCAGGTGCTTGGAGCAGTCGATCACCAGGCCGGCGCCCACGGTCTGGCCGCACTGGCTGGTGCCGCCGCCGCGCGGCACGACGGGCACGCCCAGGCCGCGGCAGATGTCCAGCGCCAGGCGCAGGTCCTCGGCCTCGCGCGGCACGAACACGCCCACCGGCATCACCTGGTAGATGGACGCGTCGGTGGCGTAGCGGCCGCGGTCGGCCGGCGAGAACAGCACCTCGCCGCGGGTTTCGCTCGCCAGGCGCTGGGCCAGGCGGCCCGCGACCTCGCTGCCGGTGGCGGCCGCGACGGTGTCGTAGGCGCCGGCGGCGGACTCGCGCGCCACCGACAGGGGCAGGGGCGCGTTCATCGGTCCGCCTTTCCGGCCTCCCGGGCCGCCGCGTCGCGCAGCTGCTCCAGCACCACGTCGCGCTTGTTGTGCAGGTGGGCCACCAGCACGGCGCGCAGCGCGGCGCCGTCGCGGGCCTTCAGGGCTTCGATCATCTTGTCGTGTTCCTCGAGGGCGCGCTTCCACTTGGCGCCATCCTGGTTGGAGCGGAAACGCAGGGCCTGCAGGCGGGCGTTGACCTGGTTGTAGGTCTGCGTCAGCACCGGGTTCTTGGCCGCGGCGTTGATGGCGCGGTGGATGCGCGCGTTGAGCGCGTAGTAGGCGGACAGGTCGCCGCGGGTGTAGGCCGCCAGCATCTCGAAGTGCAGCGCCTGGACCTCGGCGAGTTCCTCTTCGGTGACGCGCAGCGCCGCCAGCTCGCCGGAAAATCCCTCCAGGGCCGCCATCAGCTCGAAGCTGTGGGCCACGTCCTCCTCGCGCAGGGTCACCGCCACCGCGCCGCGGTTGGGCACCAGTTCCACCAGGCCCTCGGCCGCCAGCATCTTGATGGCCTCGCGCAGCGGCGTGCGCGAGACCTGCAGCACCTCGGACAGCTCGCGTTCGTTGAGCTTGGCGCCGGGGGGGATCTGGCCCTCCACCAGCATCTGCCGCAGGCGCCGCGCCACCTGGTCGTGCAGCGTCGCACCGGAGATGGAAATGATGTCCGCTGTCATGGGCGGTATTTTGTATGCAAAAAGACCGGCCGTCAAAAGCCAACGGCAGAGTAGCCCCGGAGGAAGCCTGCTTGACAAAGCGATTTTGTATGCAAAAAATGCCCCCGACCTCACTCCCCGTCCACCATGCTGCAACTCGACTTCCACCCCACCGGTCGCCATTTCCTGCAGATCCCGGGCCCTTCTCCCGTGCCCGACCGCATCCTGCGCGCGATGAGCCTGCCGACCATCGACCACCGCGGCCCGGAATTCGCGGTGCTGGGCAAGCGCGTGCTCGCCGGCGTGGGTCAGATCTTCCAGACCCGGCATCCGGTGGTGATCTACCCGGCCTCGGGCACCGGCGCCTGGGAGGCCGCGCTGTCCAACGTGCTCAGCCCCGGCGACGCGGTGCTGATGTACGAGACCGGCCACTTCGCCAGCCTGTGGAACAAGATGGCCCTGCGGCTGGGCCTCAAGCCCGAGTTCCTGGCGTACCGGGGTGCCGATGCCCAGCTGCCCAATGCACCCGGCTGGCGCCAGGGCGTGCAGGCCGACCAGATCGAGGAGCGCCTGAAGGCCGACACGCAGCACGCGATCAAGGCGGTGTGCGTGGTGCACAACGAGACCTCCACCGGCGTGACCAGCGACATCGCCGCGGTGCGCCGCGCCATCGACGCGGCGCGGCACCCGGCGCTGCTGCTGGTGGACAGCATCTCGGGCCTGGCCTCGGCCGACTACAGGCACGAGGCCTGGGGCGTGGACGTGACCGTGAGCGGCTCGCAGAAGGGCCTGATGCTGCCGCCCGGCATCAGCTTCAACGCGGTCTCGCCCAAGGCGATCGAGGCCAGCAAGCGCGCCAGGCTGCCCAAGGCCTTCTGGGCCTGGGACGAGATCATCGAGATGAACCAGGGCGGCTACTGGCCCTACACCCCCAGCACCAACCTGCTGTACGGCCTGGCCGAGGCCTGCGACATGCTGCTGGATCCCACGCACGGCGGGCTGGAGGGCACCTTCGCCCGGCACCGCCGCTGGGGCGAGGGCGTGCGCGCGGCGGTGCGCGCCTGGGGCCTGCCCATCCAGTGCGCCGACCCGCAGCTGTACTCGCCCGTGCTCACCGGCGTGCTGCTGCCCGAAGGCGTGGACGCCGACGCGGTGCGCCGCCTGATCTACGAGCGCTTCGACCTGTCGCTGGGCACCGGCCTGGGCAAGGTCAAGGGCCGCATGTTCCGCATCGGCCACCTGGGCGACTGCAACGACCTCACCCTCATGGCGGCCTTGTCCGGCTGCGAGATGGGCCTGAAGCTGTCCGGCGTCAAGCTCGCCGCCAGCGGCGTGCAGGCGGCGATGGAGTACTTCGCGGGACACCCCGCGCCAGTGGCCCTGCAGAAGGCCGCGTAAAGAACAACGTTGATTCACCACCCAAGGAGACAAACCATGTTGCGCAGAACCTTCGTGGCGGGCGCCGCCGCCGCCGTCGCCGTCCCCCATCTGCAGGCGCAGAACCTCCCCGCGGGGCCGGTGCGCATCATCGTGGGCTTCGCCCCCGGCGGCGGCACCGACATCCTGGCCCGCGTGATCGGCCAGAAGCTGGCGGACATGTGGAAGACCCAGGTCATCGTGGAGAACAAGGCCGGCGCCTCCGGCACCATCGCCGCCGACTACGTGGCCAAGCAGCCGGCCGATGGCACCACGCTGCTGATGGCGCACATCAACAGCCAGGCCATCACGCCGGCGCTGGTCAAGCTGAACTACAACCCCGAAACCGACTTCCAGCCCATCGTGCTGGTGGGCGTCACGCCCAACCTGCTGATCTGCAACGAGCAGCAGCCGGCCAAGACGGTGAAGGACCTGGTCGAGCTGTGCCAGAAGAATCCCGGCAAGGTCAGCTTCGGCTCGGCCGGCACCGGCTCCGCCCAGCACCTGGCGCTGGAGATGTTCATGCTGGCGGCCAAGGTCAAGGCCATCCACGTGCCCTACAAGGGCTCGGGCCCCATGCTCACGGACCTGATCGGCGGCCAGATCCAGTACAGCTTCGACACCATGACCGCCGCCACGCCGCACGTGAAGAGCGGCAAGGCGATCCCGATCGCCCAGACCCGCCCGCAGCGGGCCAAGGCCTACCCCAACGTGCCGACCATGGCCGAGTCGGGCTTCCCCGGCTTCGAGGCCACCACCTGGTACGGCCTGGTCGGGCCGGGCAGGATGCCCGTGGCCATGGCCAAGCGCATGAACGAGGACATCAACAAGGTGCTGCTCATGCCCGATGTCATGGAAAGGCTGGAGGCTTCCGGCGCGGAGGAGGGCGGCGGCTCCACCGAGAAGTTCGGCCAGTTCATGAAGGCCGAGCAGGCCAAGTGGGCCAAGGTCATCAAGGACGGCGGCGTCAAGGCCGATACCTGATGGGGCAGGCGCAAGGACGCCCGCTGCCGCTGGCCGGCGTGCGGGTGCTGGACATCAGCCAGGTCATGGCCGGCCCCTACGCCTGCATGCTGCTGGGCGACCTGGGTGCCGACGTGGTCAAGATCGAGCCGCCCGGCACGGGCGACCAGACGCGCGGCTCCATGGGCTTCAAGATGAAGGGCGCCGACAGCCTGGGCTTCCTCAACATGAACCGCAACAAGCGCAGCATCGTGCTGGACCTCAAGAGCGAGGCCGGCAAGTCGGTGCTGCTGCGGCTGGTGCGGGACGCGGACATCCTGATCGAGAACTACCGGCCCGGCGCGATGCGGCGCCTGGGCCTGGGCTACGAGGCACTGCGCGAGATCAACCCGCGCCTGGTCTACACCAGCATCTCGGGCTTCGGCCAGACCGGGCCCTGGTCCGACCGGCCGGGCTTCGACCTGATGGCGCAGGCCATGTCGGGCGTGATGAGCGTCACCGGCTACCCGGACAGCCCGCCGGTCAAGGCGGGCGTGCCGGTGGCCGACATCGGCTGCGCGCTGTTCGCCATCTACGCCACGCTGGCCGCCTACATCGGCGCCAGGGACACCGGCCAGGGCCAGTACGTCGACGCGGCGCTGTTCGACTCGGCCATGGCGTTCTCGGTCTGGGACATCTGCGACTACTGGGGCACGGGCCAGCCGCCGCAGCCGCTGGGCACGGCCAACAAGATGACCGCGCCCTACCAGGCCATGGCCAGCAGCGACGGCCACTTCGTGATGGGCGCCAACAACCAGAAGCTCTGGGTGCAGCTGTGCACGCTGATGGGCCGCGAGGAGCTGCTGCAGGATGCGCGCTTTTCCACCATCGCGCTGCGCCTGGCGCACCGCGCCGAGCTGCAGGACGAGCTGGAGAAGACCTTCCGGCAAAAGCCCAAGGACCACTGGGTGGAGACGCTGCTGGCCAACGGCATCCCCGCCGGGCCCATCCTGTCCTACCCCGAGGCCTTCGGCAGCGAGCACGCCCAGGCGCGGCGCATGCGCATGGAGATCGACCATCCGGTGGAAGGCCGGGTGCCCAACATCGGCTTCGCGGTCAAGCTGTCCGGCACGCCGCAGCAGGTGCGCCGGCACCCGCCGCTGCTGGGCGAGCACACGGCCGAGGTGCTTGAGGAGCTGGGCATCGGCGGCGAGGAGCAGGCCAGGCTGCGTGCGCAGGGCGCGCTCGGGACATGAGCGAAGGCCAGGTGCACCTGACGGTGGAGGGCGCCATCGCGTCCGTCACCTTCGACCGGCCCGAGGCGCGCAACGCCATGACCTGGGCCATGTACGAGGCGCTGGTGCGCATCTGCGAACGGCTGCAGGGCGACGCCTCGGTGCGCGTGGTGCGCTTCCGGGGCGCGGGCGGCCAGGCCTTCGTGGCCGGCACCGACATCGCCCAGTTCCAGGCCTTCACCGGCGGCGAGGACGGCGTGGCCTACGAGCGGCGCATCGACGCCTGCATGGCGCTGCTCGAATCGCTGCCCATGCCCACCGTGGCGGTGCTGGAAGGCTGGGCCATCGGCGGCGGCCTGGCCATCGCCACCGCCTGCGACTTCCGCATCGCCACGCCGGGCACCCGGCTCGGCGTGCCCATCGCCCGCACGCTGGGCAACTGCCTGTCCATGGCCAACGTGGCCCGGCTGGTGGCCGCCCTGGGCCGGCCGCGTGCCGAGCGCCTGCTGCTGCTGGCCGACCTGCTGGGCGCCGAGGAGGCGCTGGCGGCGGGCTTCCTGCTGCAGATCGCGCCGGCCGAGGCGATGGACCAGGCCAGCGACGCGCTGTGCGAGCGCCTGGCCGCGCTCGCGCCGGTGACGCAGCAGGTCAGCAAGCAGGCGCTCAACCGGCTGCTGCGCGCGCAGCTACCCGAGGCCGAAGACCTGATCCGCCGCTGCTACGGCAGCCAGGACTTCCGCGAAGGCGTGCAGGCCTTCGTCGCCAAGCGCCCACCGGCCTGGCGGGGCCGCTGAACGGCCGCGCAGCATAGCCCCCGTCCTACGGCGGGGTGGCCGGCCGCTGCCTACCATGGGTCCATTCCGTTGAGAGGTATGGCATGGCTGCTGCTGAAGAACGCGCTTCCAGGAACGCTCCGCTCGACCTGAGCGAATCGGTCGCGGGCGAGGAGGACCCGGGCGCATCGGTGGACCTCGCCGTGCGCGACGAGAAATCCCCGGGCGCCACGGACCAGCCGGCGGGGGCCGCGGGCGCGCGGCCCGGCGCGCCGACGCCGCCCATGAGCCGCGGCGACGAAGCGCCCCCCGGCACGCCCGGCACGGGCGAGGACGTCTGCCCCAGCTGCGGCGGCAGCGGCCGGCTCCAGGGTTCCTCCTGCCCCAACTGCGACGGCACCGGCAAGGTGACGGTGGGCATCGGCGGCGCCTGAGCGGCCCCAGGCGCCGGGCCCGCTGCCGCGCCGGCACCAGCTCGCCACCCGCAGTGGCGTGCTGGAGTACGTGCATTCGGGCAGCGGCAGCCCGACCTACGTGCTGATGAACGGCGCGGGCGTCACGCTGGAAGGCTGGCGGCCGCTGTACCCCGGCATCGAGCGGCTGGGCACGGTGTTCGCCTGGAACCGCCAGGGCCTGGGACGCAGCGCGCGGCCGCGGTCGCGCCAGACCGGTGCCCTGGTGGTGGCCTCGCTGCGCGAGCTGCTGGCGTACGCGGGCCTGGCGCCGCCCTACGTGCTGGTGGGGCACTCGCTGGGCGGCCTTCACGCCAACCTGTTCGCGCGGCTGCACCCGGCCGAGGTGGCCGGCGTGGCGCTGATCGAGGCCACCCACCCGGACGACTGCGGCCGGCTGCGCGAGCACGAGGGGCGCCTGGCCGGCGTGCTGGCCCGCCTGCTGGCGGTGCCCGCGGCCTGGCTGCGGCCCAACCTGCACGCCGAGCTGGCCTGCGCCCTGGACACGGCGCGGCAGGTGGAAGCGGCCGGGCCTTTCCCGCCGGTGCCGCTGGTGGTGGTCAGCGGCGGCCAGACGCCGCCGCGCTGGCTGATGTCACCCGAGGCGCTGGAGCTCAAGCAGGCGCGCCAGCGCGCGCTGGCGGCGCTGTCGCCACTGGGCGAGCAGGTGATCGCGCAGGCCAGCGGCCATTTCCCGCAGCGCACCCAGCCCGAGCTGGTGCTGGACGTGCTGCGGCGCCTGGCGGATTCGGTGACCTCCGCGCGTGGCGCTGCGGTCTGAGCCCTTCGGAGCGGCCGGGCGGGCTCAGCCAGAAAGGCCCTTGTAGAACATGTAGGCGGCCAGCAGGTACAGGATGCTGCCGAACACCTTCTTGAGCTGCTTGACCGGCAGGGCGTGCGCCGCCTTCGCGCCCAGCGGCGCGGTGAGCACGCTGCCCAGGGCGATGACCACCAGGCCGGGCAGCCAGATGTAGCCGAAGGAGGCGGGCGGCAGGCCGCTGACGCTCTGGCCGCTGATGACGTAGCCGGCGACGTTGGCCACGGCGATCGGGAAGCCCAGCGCCGCGGAGGTGGCGACCGCGTTGTGGATGGCCACGTTGCACCAGGCCATGAAGGGCACGCTGATGAAGCCGCCGCCCGCGCCCACCAGGCCCGAGAGGAAGCCGATGATGCCGCCGGCCGCCACCGTCCCCGCCGTGCCCGGCATCTGCCGCGTCGGCTTGGGTTTCTTGTCCAGGAACATCTGGGTCGCGGAGAAGCCCACGAACAGGCCGAAGAAGATGGCCAGCACGCTGCCCTTGAGCAGCGCGAACACGCCCAGGCTGCCGGCCAGGCTGCCGATCACGATGCCGGGGGCCAGCCGCTTGACGATGTCCCAGCGCACCGCGCCGCGCTTGTGGTGCGCGCGCACGCTGGAAACGGAGGTGAAGATGATGGTGGCCATGGAGGTGGCGATCGCCATCTTCACCGCCAGGTCCGGCCCGACGCCGCGCGCGGAGAGGATGAAGGTGATGAAGGGCACCATCACCATGCCCCCGCCTATGCCCAGCAGGCCCGCCAGGAAGCCGGTGCCCAGGCCCAGCAGGGCGAGTTCCACGATCAGGCGGGGAGTGAGCAGGTCCATTCGTTTGTTGTTGTCGCGGGGAAGGGCCTGCATTGTCGCAGCCCGCTCAACGGCAAGCTGACGCCCACCTCACGGATCGCGCGCGCAACGCGCGGCGCGATCCCCCAATGACGAAGGCCGGATTCACTCCGGCCTTCGTCATCTGACTAGCTACCACTTTGAAAACGCGCAGCGTTTTCAAAGTGAACAAATAAGGCGTCTGCAGATGCCACCGGACCGGCATCCTGAACCAGGGGTTCAGGTGGGCGAGGTCAACCAGGCGTTGGGTTCATCTGACGCGAGACGATCACGCTCGCCAGGTTTGTTCCAAGCCCGAGCTCAAAGAGCATTGGTTCAAGGAAATATAAAGCCCGGCACGCACCGCAGACACGGGTTCATTCTAGGCGCTGGCCGAGCAGCGTGGGGTCAAAACACTGCCGGCGCAAAGTGAAAAAATGCAGCCGCTTGACAGCCGTCGAAGCTGCTCAACGGCAGAGCGTCAGAGCAGCCGGCCGTCGTCGCCCAGCACGTGGTCCAGCCGCTGCAGCAGCTGGGCCAGGCGTGGGTCGTTGGCGGGCGCGCTGGCCGCGGGCGCACGCGCGGGGGCGGGTGCCGGCGGCTGCGCCGTGGCGCGATCGGCCACGTCGAAGGCCAGGTTCAGCGCCGCCAGGACGGCGATGCGGTCGCGCGCCTTGACCTTGCCGGCATCGCGGATGCGGCACATGGCGGTGTCGACCTTCTCCACGGCCTCGAGCAGGCGCTGCTCGCCGCCTTCCGGACAGCCGAGCAGGTAGCTCTGACCCATGATCTGCACCTCGACCTGCTTCATGGCGACGGCGAGGCGCTCAGGCCGCGCTCTTGATCTCGGGCAGGCGTTCGAGCAGCGCGTCGACCCGCGACCGCGCCGCGGACAGGCGTGAGCGCAGCGAATCGCGTTCCTGGGTGAGCACCTCGACCTGCTGCGTCAGCAAGGCGTTGGTGCGCTGCAGCTCCTCGTAGCGCACCAGCAGGCGCTCGACGCGCTCTGCGATCTGTTCGACCTGGGTGGCGGAAGACATGGCTGGAAATTGTAGGCTTATGTTTCTGCTTTCTATTTAGAATCGCGGTGTTGGTGCTCGCGGTGTGGTTCACATGCCGCAGTTCAACGGGAAGCAGGAAGGCGGTGCCGCAAGGCCAGCCCAACCTGCGCTGCCCCCGCAACGGTAAGCGGCGAATGCCTCATGGCATTCCCCTCCATCACAAGCAGCCACTGGGCGCGCATGCGCGCCTGGGAAGGCGATGGAAGGCCAGCCGCCAGCCCGGATACCGGCCAACGAGGTGGCGGTGCGCGTCTCGCGACGCGCGCCGCCGTGACGCCCAATGTACCGGCGGGGAGGCCGGTGCGGGTTTCCAACTGTGATCGCTTCTTCCATGAACCACCGTGCACTGCACGTCTTTCGCGTCGGCCGCCCGACGCTGCTGGCGCTCGCCCTCGTGGCCGCCGGCGTCTCCCACGCCCAGACCGCCGCGCTGGGCGAAACCGTGGTTACCGCCACGCGCACCCCGGCCCGGGCCGACAGCCTGGTCAGCGACGTCACCGTGCTCACGCGCGAGGACCTGCAGCGCCAGCCCGGGCGCAGCCTGCCCGAAATCCTCGCGCGCGAGGCCGGCGTGCAGTTCGCCGCCAACGGCGGTCGCGGCAAGAGCAGCAGCGTGTTCCTGCGCGGCACCGAGGCGCGCCACACCATCCTGCTGATCGACGGCGTGCGCTATGGCTCGGCGACGCTGGGCACGCCCGTGTGGGAGAACCTGCCGCTCGACGCCATCGAGCGCATCGAAGTGGTCAAGGGCCCCGCCTCGTCGCTGTACGGCAGCGACGGGGTGGGCGGCGTGGTGCAGATCTTCACGCGCCAGGGGCGGCAGGGATTCCATCCGTACGCCGAGCTGTCGGCCGGCAGCCGGGGCTACACCCAAGGGGCGGCCGGCTTTTCGGCCGGCCAGGGCGCGTTCAGCGGCTCGCTGGGCCTCCAGGCGCTGAACGACCGCAGCTTCTCGGCCACCAACCCTGCCGTGCCGTTCGGCAACTACAACCCGGACCGGGACCCGTTCCGGCAGCGCTCGGTCAACGCGCAGGGGGCGTGGTCCTTCGCGCCCGACTGGAAGCTCGAAGGCGGCTTGCTGCACGCCGAAGGCACCAGCCACTTCGACGATGGTCCCGGCCGCGATTCGCACAGCAAGGTGCGCACCTCGCTGCTGCGCGCGAATGTGAACGGCCGGGTGACCGGCGACTGGCAAACGCGCGTGCAGCTGGCGCGCAGCCGCGATGTGTCCAACGCCGTGGTCGCCTCCGTCCTGCCCAGCGACTTCGAGACCACGCAGGACCAGCTGCTGTGGCAGAACGACCTGGCCACGGCGCTCGGCGTGGCGCAGCTGGGCCTGGAGCGGCTGGAGCAGCAGGTCGACGGCTCCACCGCCTACGCCGTGCGCGAGCGCACCATCAACTCCGCCTTCGCCGGACTCAACGGCGAGGCCGGCGTGCACGGCTGGCAGGCCAGCCTGCGGCATGACCGCAACTCGCAGTTCGGTCCGCACACCACGGGCTTCGCCGGCTACGGCATCCGCTTCGCGCCGGCCTGGCGCGCCCATGCCTCGTACGGGACGAGCTTCGTGGCGCCCTCGTTCAACCAGCTGTACTTCCCCCGCTTCGGCAACCCCACGCTGCAGCCCGAGGAGGGCAGGAACCGCGAGTTCGGCCTGACCTGGAGCCCGGGCGACCACACGGTGAAGCTGGTGCGTTTCGACAACCGCATCCGCGGCTTCATCCCCAGCGGGCCGCTGCCGGCCAACGTGCCGCGCGCGCGCATCGACGGCTGGACGCTGTCCTGGGACGGCCGCTTCGCCGACCTGGGGCTGCGCGCGGCCTACGACAGGCTGGACCCGCGCAACCAGCTCACCGGGCGCAAGCTCCCCCGCCGCGCCGACGAGCAGGTCACGCTGGGTGCCGACTGGCGCGCCGGTGCCTGGACGCTGGGCGGCTCGCTGCTGTACGTGGGCGAGCGCTTCGACGATGCGGCCAACAACGTCCGCCTTGGCGCGTACACCACGGTGGACCTGTTCGCCACCTACGCGCTGGCGCGGGATTGGACGCTGCAGGCCAGCCTGCGCAACGCCGCCGATCGCGAGTATTCCACGGTGCGCGGCTACAACCAGCCCGGTCGCGCCTTCGTCGCCACCCTGCGCTGGCAACCCAAGTAAGCTGGCCGCGCATGACTGCCGTTTCGCCGTACACGCCATCCCGCATCGTCTGCCTCACCGAGGAGACGACGGAGTGGCTGTACCTGCTGGGGCAGGAGCATCGCATCGTCGGCATTTCCGGCTACACGGTGCGGCCGCGCCGCGCGCGGGACGAGAAGCCCCGGGTCAGCGCTTTCCTTTCGGCCAAGATCGACAAGATCCTGGCGCTGGAGCCGGACTGCGTGTTCGGCTTCTCCGACCTGCAGGCCGACATCGCCTCGGCCCTGGTGCGCCAGGGCGTGCAGGTCACCGTCTTCAACCAGCGCAGCGTGGAGCAGATCTTCGCCATGCTGTGGCAGGTGGCGGCCCTGGTGGGCCAGGCGCAGCAGGGCGAGGCGCTGCTGGCGCGGATGCGCGCGCGGCTGGACGCCATCCAGGCTGCGGCGCGGGCGCTGCCGCGCCGGCCGCGCGTGTTCTTCGAGGAATGGGACGAGCCCCCCATCAGCGCCATCCGCTGGGTCAGCGAGCTGCTCACCGTTGCCGGTGGCGACGACTGCTTCGTGGAGCTGTCGCGGCAGGCGCTGGGCAAGGACCGCATCGTGCAGGACGCCGCGGAGATCCCGCGCCGCAACCCGGACATCGTCATCGGCTCCTGGTGCGGCAAGAAGTTCCGACCCGAGAAGGTGGCCGCGCGCCCGGGCTGGCAGGACGTCAGCGCCGTGCGCGACGGCCAGCTGTTCGAGATCAAGTCAGCCGACATCCTGCAGCCCGGTCCGGCGGCGCTGACCGACGGCGTGGAGCAGCTGCACCGCATCGTGATGGACTGGGCCCGGACGCATGCCTGAACCCACCGTCGCCAGAAGCGAGCTGATCCTGGGCGGCCAGAAGAGCGGCAAGACGGCACGCGCCGAATCGCTGGCAGCCGCCTGGCTGGACCGGTCGCCGCAGCACCGGGCTGTCTACATCGCCACCGCGCAGGCCTGGGACGAGGAGATGCGCGAGCGGATCGCCCGCCACCGGCGCGACCGCGCCGACCGGGTGCCGCGCATGGAGACCGTGGAGGAGCCCAGCGCCCTGGCCCAGGCCATCGGGGTGCACAGCCGGGCCGACACGCTGATCGTGGTGGACTGCCTGACGCTGTGGTTGACCGGGCTGCTGATGCCGGCGGTCGGCACGCCTGGAGCCGACCCGGTGTCGGGTATTGCTCAGGCCCAGGAGGAAGCCCGGCCCGATGCCGTCCTTGCGGGAGCAGTTCGGGCCTGCGCCGGACCGCTCGTGCTGATCAGCAACGAGATCGGCCTGGGCGTGATCCCCATGGGCCACGACGTGCGCGCCTTCGTCGATGCCCTGGGCACCCTGAACCAGCAGGCGGCGGCCGCCTGCGAGCGCGTCACGCTGATGTCGGCGGGGCTGGCCCTCACGCTCAAGGGGGCCGCATGACGGGTGCGCGGGCGGCCCGGTCCTGCCCGGCCGTGCTGATCGCGGCCCCCGCGTCGGGCCAGGGCAAGACCACGGTGGCCTGCGCTCTGGCGCGGCTGCACGCCCGGCAGGGGCGCCGTGTGCGTGCCTTCAAGTGCGGGCCCGATTTCCTGGACCCGCAGTGGCTCGCGCTGGCGAGCGGCGCGCCGGTGCACCAGCTCGATCTCTGGATGACGGGCGAGGCCGATTGCGCCGAGCGGCTGTGGCAGGCGGCCGGCGAGGCGGACCTGGTCATCGTCGAAGGGGTCATGGGACTGTTCGACGGCGAGCCGAGCGCCGCGGATCTGGCGCGCCGCTTCGGGCTGCCGGTGATGGCCGTGGTCGATGCCGCCGCCATGGCCGGCACCTTCGGTGCCCTGGCGCATGGCCTGCGGCATTACCAGGCCGGCCTGCCCTGGGCCGGCGTGCTGGCCAACCGGGTGGCGGGCGAACGCCACGCCGCGATGCTGCAGGCCGGCCTGCGCGACGGCGCGGACTGGCTCGGCGGGCTTGCGCGCCAGCCGGCCGCTGCCTTGCCCGAGCGGCACCTGGGGCTGGTGGCGGCCGGCGAGCTGCCCGATGCGCTGCGGCGGCTGGACGCCGCCGCCGATGCGCTGGCGGCGACGCCGCTGGGCAGCCTGGCGCCCGGGCAATTGCAGCGCTGGACGATGCGGATCGAGCCGCCTGCCGCGCCGCCGGCGATACCCCCCTTGCTGCAGGGACGCACGGTGGCCATCGCCCGTGACGCGGCCTTCTGCTTCGTCTACGCCGCCAACCTCGACTGCCTGCAGGCACTGGGTGCGCGGCTGTCGTTCTTCTCGCCTTTGGCCGGCGAGGCGCTGCCCGAATGCGACGCCGTCTGGCTGCCCGGCGGCTACCCGGAGCTGCATGCGCCGCAGCTGTCGCGCAACCTGCGCCTCCGCGAGGGCCTGGCGGCGCACCTGGCGCGCAGCAAACCGATGTGGGCCGAGTGCGGCGGCATGATGGCGCTGTTCGACGCCTTGCAGACCGCCGACGGCCAGGTCCATCCGATGTGGGGGCTGCTGCCCGGGCAGGTGGTCATGCAGCAGCGGCTGGCGGCGCTCGGGCCGCAGCAGCTGGCGCTTGCCGGCGGCGTGCTGCGCGGCCATACCTTCCACCATTCCCTTTGCGCCAGCCCTCTCGCCCCCGCGGCCCACACCACGAGCCCTGGAGGCGTGAAAAGCGGCGAGGCGCTGTATCGGCTCGGATCGCTGCGCGCGAGCTACTTCCATGCCTGGTTTGCCTCCAGCCCGGCAGCGACGGCGGAACTGTTCCATGCCTGACACCTCCACCGCCCCGAAAAACCGCACGGTGCACTGGCTGTTGCTGCTTCTGGCCTTGCTGCTCGCCACGCCGGCGCGGGCGCTGGACCTGACGGACGACCGCGGCGTGCGCATCACGCTGGACGCGCCACCGCAGCGCATCGTCAGCCTGCTGCCTTCGCTGACGGAGACGGTGTGCCACCTGGGCCAATGCCATCGGCTGGTCGGTGTGGACCGCTACTCCAACTGGCCCGAGGCGGTGCACCGGCTTCCCCAGGTGGGCGGCGGACTCGATCCCAGCATCGAGGCCATCGTGGCCCTGCGGCCCGACCTGGTGCTGGCCGGCACCTCGATGCGCGCGATCGCGCGGCTGGAGGCGCTGGGCGTGAAGGTGGTGGCGCTGGAGCCGCGCACCCACGCCGACGTGCGCCGCGTGCTGGGCAAGGTCGGCGTGCTGCTGGGGGTGGACGATGCCCAGCGGGTCTGGCGCGAGATCGACGCGGGCGTGTCGGCCGCCGCCCAGTCGCTGCCGGCCCAGGTGCAGGGAACGCGTGTCTATTTCGAGGTGAACCGCGGCCCCTACGGCGCCGGCGAGGCATCGTTCATCGGCGAGACGCTGGCCCGGCTGGGAGTGCGCAACATCCTGCCGGCCACCCTGGGGCCTTTTCCCAAGCTGAATCCGGAGTTCGTGGTGCGCGCCAACCCCGACCTGATCATGGTGGGTGCCCGCGACGGCGCTGAACTGCACAACCGGCCGGGCTGGGGCGCGATCCGCGCGCTGCGCGAGCAACGGGTGTGCAGCTTCGCGCCGGCCGAGGCCGAGGTGCTGGTGCGCCCGGGGCCGCGGATGGCGGAGGCGGCCCGGCTGATGGCGCGCTGCCTGGCCGACAAAGCGCCGCGCGGCGCGCAGCGAGCCGCTCCGTGAGACGCGGCGGTGGCGCCCTGCTGGGCATGACCCTCGCGGCGCTGAGCGCCGGGCTGCTGGTGCTGGGCACCGGCATCGGCAGCGCGGGCTTCGAAGGCATGCTCGCGCCGCTGCTGGATCCCGCTGCCGATCCGGCGCAGGCCGCGATGGCGCGGCAGATCGTCTGGGAGATCCGGCTGCCGCGCACCCTGGGCGCCTGGCTGGCGGGCGCGCTGCTGGGCCTGGCCGGCGCGCTGGCCCAGGGCCTGTTCCGCAACCCGCTGGCCGATCCCTACCTGCTGGGAAGCGCGGCCGGCGCGTCGCTCGGCGTCGCCCTCGCGCTGGCCGCGATGGGTGGTGCCGCCGGTATGCTGGGAGGCAGCATGAGGAGCGCCGCGACCGTGGGGCTGTCTTCCTCCGACATCTGGGTCCGCCTGGGCTTCACCGGCGCGGCGTTCGCCGGCGCGGTGCTGGCCGTGGTGCTGACGCTCGCGCTCGCGCGCGGCGTGCAGCACACGTTGCGGCTGCTGCTGGCCGGGGTCATCGTCGGCGTGGTGCTGGGCGCGCTGAGCTCCCTGGTCCTGTTGTTCTCGCCCGACTCGCTGCAGGCGATGCAGGCATTCATGCTGGGCTCCACGGGCTTCGTGGGCTGGAGCGCCTGCGCCCTGATGGCCGGCGCCTGGCTGCTGACCGCTTCGGCAGCCTGGCTCCTGGCGCGGGCGCTGGACGGCCTCGCCCTGGGCGAGGCCACGGCCCGGAGCCTGGGATTGGCGCTGGGCCCGCTGCGCGCCGCGCTGGTCGCGGCGCTGGCCCTGGCCACCGGCACGGCCGTGGCGCAGACCGGGCTGATCGCCTTCGTCGGCCTGGCCGCGCCCCACCTGGTGCGCGCTGCGTTCAGCCTGCCGCACCGCCGCCTGGTGCTGCTGGCCAGCCTGATGGGCGGCGTGCTGTTGACGGCCGCCGACCTGCTGGCGCGGGCCCTGATCGCGCCGCAGGAGCTGCCGGTGGGCATTCTGACGGCCGTGCTCGGCGGCGGCTACCTGCTGTGGCTGATGCACAGGCGTGGCGGCCACCTGGGGACCGGAGGCCTGCATTGAACGCAGCGGCTTTGCAGGCGCTGGGCCTGCGGGTGGCCCTGGGAGGCCGGCCGGTGCTGCACGGCATCGACCTGGCTTTCCCCGCGGGTCGCTGGACCAGCGTCGTCGGACCCAACGGCGCGGGCAAGTCGACGCTGCTGAAGGCGCTGGCCGGCCTGCTGCCGGCCGAAGGCCAGGTGGCGTTGCTCGGGCAGCCGCTGGCAGCCTGGCGGCAGCGCGAGCGGGCGCGCCGGCTCGCCTGGCTGGGGCAGGGCGAAGCCGGCGCGGAGGACCTGACCGTTCATGACGTCGCCATGCTGGGCCGGCTGCCGCACCAGCCGTGGCTGGCTCCGCCGGGCCCTGGCGACCGGGCGGCCGTGGAGCAGGCACTGCGCGCGACGCAGGCCTGGGACTGGCGCGACCGGCCGCTGGGCCAGCTCTCCGGCGGCGAGCGACAGCGGGTGCTGCTGGCGCGTGCGCTGGCCGTCCAGGCGCAGGTGCTGCTCATGGACGAGCCGCTCGCCAACCTCGATCCGCCTCACCAGTCGGACTGGCTGCTGCTGGTGCGCGACCTGGCGGCGGCAGGCCGCACGGTGGTCAGCGTGCTGCACGAGGTCACCATGGCGTTGCAGGCGGATTCGCTGGTAGTGATGGCGCAGGGCCGCGTCGTGCACCAGGGCGCCTGCGCCGCGCCCGCCACGCACCGCGCCGTGGAAGCAGTGTTCGATCGGCGCATCGCCGTCCACGCGGTGGCCGGCCGGCCGGTGGCGCTGCCGCAATGAGGAGATACAAGGCATGAACATCGAGCAACCGCCCTCGGCCAAGCCGTACGACAAGCCGCAAGGCGAGCGCCGCGGGCTGGTGATCGTCAACACCGGCGACGGCAAGGGCAAGAGCACGGCCGCTTTCGGACTGGCGCTGCGCGCGCACGGCCGCGGCAAGGCGGTGAAGATCTACCAGTTCATGAAGGTGCCCACCGCGCGCTTCGGCGAGCACCGCATGTTCGAGCAGATCGGCATCCCCATCGAGGGCCTGGGCGATGGTTTCTCCTGGAAGAGCCAGGACCTGGAGCGCTCGGCCCAGCTCGCGCGCGACGGCTGGCAGCGGGCCAGGCAAGCCATCCTGGGCGGGCAGTTCTTCCTGGTGGTGCTGGACGAGCTCACCTACCCGCTGATCTACGGCTGGCTGCCGCTGCCCGAGGTGCTGCAGACCCTGCGCGAGCGGCCGAAGGATGTGCACGTGGCCATCACCGGCCGGCGCTGCCCGCCCGAGATCGTGGAGATCGCCGATACCGTGACCGAGATGACCAAGATCAAGCACGCCTTCAATGCCGGCGTGCCGGCGCAACGCGGCATCGAGGACTGAGGCGATGGCTGGCGGGTCCTCGCCCATGCTTGCCGGCGCCGTCGCCCTGGCGGTGGCGTTCGCCCTGGACCGCTGGCTGGGCGAACCGCCCGCGCGCTGGCATCCGGTGGTGGGGATGGGGCGCTACCTGGGCTGGATCGGCGGGCGCGTCGCGCCGCGCGAGGAGCGGCCGGATCCCGATTGGCTCGCCTTCTGGGCCGGTGCCCTGGCCTGGAGCGGCGCCGCGCTGCTGCTGGCGCTGGCTGCGTGGATGGTCCAGCGGTGGCTGCTGGGGCTGCCCGCCCTTGCAGCCGGGCTGTTGCTGGGCCTGCTGCTCAAGCCGCTGCTGTCCTGGCGCATGCTGCGCGAGGAAGTGGCCGCGGTGGAGGATGCGCTCGCTGGGTCGCTGGACGACGGGCGGCGGCGGCTGGCGCGCCTGGTGAGCCGCGACGTGAGCCAGCTGGACGAGGCCCAGGTGCGCGAGAGCGCGATCGAGTCGCTCGCGGAGAACTACAACGACTCGGTGGTCGCGCCGGTGTTCTGGTTCGCCGTCGCCGGGCTGCCCGGCGCGGTGCTGTACCGCTTCGCGAACACCGCCGATGCGATGTGGGGCTACCGGGGCTTTCGCGGCGGGCTGCACTGGGAATGGGCCGGCAAGTGGACGGCGCGCGCCGA
This sequence comes from Ramlibacter tataouinensis TTB310, assembly GCF_000215705.1. Classification (NCBI taxonomy): domain Bacteria; kingdom Pseudomonadati; phylum Pseudomonadota; class Betaproteobacteria; order Burkholderiales; family Comamonadaceae; genus Ramlibacter; species Ramlibacter tataouinensis. The sequence goes on from NC_015677.1 coordinate 1,728,531, forward strand.
CGACGCGCTGTCCTGGCTGCCGGCGCGGCTGGCGGCGCTGCTGCTGGCGCTCGCCGCGGCACGCCGGCTGCCGGGCCTGCGCGGCCAGTCGGCGCTGACGCCCTCGCCCAATGGCGGCTGGCCCATGGCGGCCATGGCGCTGGCGCTGGGCGTGCGGCTGCGCAAGCCGGGCGTGTACGCGCTGAACGCGGGTGCGCCTTCGCCGGCGCCCATGCACACCCGGCAGGCACTGCGGCTGTGCGGGCGCGCGTTGCCGCTGCTGCTGGCCTGTGCCTGGCTGCTGGCGGCCGCCGTGCAGGGAGCCTGGCTGCGATGAGCGAGCATGGCGGCCCCGACGCGCTGGGCATCCCGGCGCACGATTTCTCCACCAATGCCAATGCCTGCGGCCCCTGCCCGCAGGCATTGCTGGCGGTGCAAGGGGCCGATGCCCGGCAGTACCCGGATCCCGGCTACGGCCTGCTGCGGCAGGCGCTGGCGCAACTGCACCAGGTCGAGCCCGCCCGCATCGTGCTGGCCGCCAGCGCCAGCGAGTTCATCCAGCGCGTCACGGCCTGGTGCGCCCGCCAGGGGATTCGCAGCGCCGCCGTGCCGCGCCACGGCTATGGCGACTATGCGCGGGCGGCGCGGGCCTGGGGCCTGGCCGTGGTGCACGAGGGCGCGGCGCCGCTGCTGTGGCTGTGCGAGCCCTCCAGCCCGCTGGGCCAGGCGGAAGAACGCTGGGACGCTGCCGGCCAGGCCGAGGTGGTAGTGCTGGACCGTGCCTACGAGCCGCTGCGCTTGGAGGACTGGAGCAGCGGCACCGCGGCCGACCCGGGAGGTGTCTGGCAGCTGTGGACGCCCAACAAGGCGCTGGGCCTGACCGGCGTGCGGGCGGCCTATGCGATCGCGCCGCGCGGCGCGGAGCAGGGCATGGCCGCGCTCGAGGCGCTGGCGCCTTCCTGGCCGCTGGGCGCGCACGGCGTGGCGCTGCTGCACGCCTGGTGCGAGCCTGCGGTGCAGCTGTGGGTGCTGGACAGCCAGCACGTGCTGCGGCGCTGGAAGCTGCAGCAGCAGGCGCTGTGCCGCGACCTGGGCTGGCGCTGCGAGCCCAGCGCCGCCAACTTCTTCGTCGCCGGCCCGCTCGCGCCAGGGCGCCTGGCCGCCCTGCGGCAGCAGGGCGTCAAGCTGCGCGACGGCAGCTCCTTCGGACTGCCCGGCCAGGTGCGCTTGAGCGTGCAGCCGCCGGCCAGCCAGGCAGCGCTGCGCCTTGCCTGGAGGGCTACCGCATGAAGGCCAGGTGCGTGATGGTGCTGGGCACCACCAGCAGCGCCGGCAAGAGCTGGCTGGCCACAGCGCTGTGCCGCTGGTACGCGCGCCAGGGGCTGAAGGTGGCGCCGTTCAAGGCGCAGAACATGAGCAACAACGCCCGTGTCGTCGCCGGCGGGGAGATCGGCAGCGCGCAGTATTTCCAGGCGCTGGCCGCCGGTGCCGAGCCCGAGGTGCGCATGAACCCGCTACTGCTCAAGCCCGAGCGCGACACGCACAGCCAGGTGGTGCTGCTGGGTCAGGTGGACGAGGAACTGACGGCCAGGCCCTGGCGCGGGCGCAGCGCCAGCGTGTGGCCGCGGATCGCCCGGGCGCTGGACGAGTTGCGGGCCGAGAACGACGTGGTGGTGATCGAAGGCGCGGGCTCGCCGGCCGAGATCAACCTGAAGGACAGCGACATCGTCAACATGCGCGTCGCCGCCCATGCGGATGCCGCCTGCCTGCTGGTGACCGACATCGACCGCGGTGGCGCCTTCGCCCATCTCTACGGCACCTGGGCCTTGCTGGACGCGCCGGAGCGCGCCCGCATCCGCGGCTTCGTGCTGAACAAGTTCCGCGGCGACGCGGCCCTGCTGGCGCCGGCGCCGCAGCGCCTGGAGCAACTCACCGGCGTCCCGACCCTCGCCACCTTGCCCATGTGGCGGCAGCATGGCCTGCCCGAGGAGGACGGCTGGTACGGCGCCCGCGGCGGCGCGGGCGAGGGCCGGGCGATCGCGCTGGTCGCCTACCCGCGCATCAGCAACCTCGACGAGTTCCAGCCGCTCGCCAACCTCCCGGGCGTGCGGCTGGTGTGGGCGCGCAGGCCGGCCGACCTCGCCGGCGCCGATTGGGTGGTACTGCCCGGCTCCAAGCACACCAGCGGCGACCTCGCCTGGCTGCGCGAGCAGGGCCTGGACCGCGCCATCTTGCGCCATGCAGGCGAGGGCAGGACCGTGCTGGGCGTGTGCGGCGGCCTGCAGATGCTGGGCGAGGCGCTGGTCGACCCGCACGGCATCGACGGCAACGCCCCCGGCCTCGGCCTGCTGCCGCTGGTGACGCAATTCGAGCCCGCCAAGACCGTGCGCCGCACCAGCGCGCGTTTCGGCGCGGTGGGCGGCCCCTGGGCGCCGCTGGCCGGCGTGGCCGTCGCGGGCTACGAGATCCACCATGGCCGGACCGCGCAGCACCCGGCGATGGCACGCGCGCAGGCGGTGCTGCCCGACGGCCTGGGCTGGCAGAACGCCGGGGGCAACGTGCTGGGGCTGTACCTGCATGGCATGTTCGAGGACCCGGCGGTGCTGCAGGCCCTGTTCGGCGCCCAGGCGCCCACGCTGGACCATGTGTTCGACGGCCTCGCCGACTTCATCGAGGCCCATTTCCCGGCCGGCGCGCTGCCCGGCCTCATCACCCGTTCCTGACCATGGACATCCCCGACCTCCACGACGCCGCGCTCGCGGCGCGCCTGCAGCACAAGCTGGACCGCAAGACCAAGCCGGCGGGCTCGCTGGGCCGCATCGAAGCGCTCGCGCTGCAGCTCGGGCTGGTCCTGGGCTGCGAGACCCCGCGCCTGCGCGAGCCGCAGGTGCTGGTATGCGCGGGCGACCACGGCCTGGCCGCGCGCGGCGTCTCGGCCTATCCCAGCGACGTCACCTGGCAGATGGTCGAGAACTTCCTCTCCGGCGGCGCGGCGGTGAGCGTGCTGGCGCGCCAGCATGGCCTGGCGCTGACGGTGGTCGACTGCGGCGTGCGCCACGACTTCGCGCCGCGCGCGGGGCTGCTGGCACGCAAGATCGCGCCGGGCACCGGCGACAGCTCGCAGGGCCCGGCGATGACGGCGGCGCAATGCGCGCAGGCCATCGCCAACGGCCGCGACGTCGTCGCCCGGCTCCCCGGCAACGTGATGCTGCTGGGCGAGATGGGCATAGGCAACACATCCGCCGCCTCGCTGCTGCTGGCGCGGCTGACCGGGCACGACCTGCTCGACTGCGTGGGCGCCGGCACCGGCCTGGACGCGGACGGCATCGCACGCAAGCGCGCCCTGCTCGGCGAAGTGCTGCAACGGCACGCGGATGCGAAGGAGCCGCTGCAGGCGCTGGCGGCCTTCGGCGGCTTCGAGATCGCGACCCTGGTGGGCGCGGTGCTGCAGGCCGCGCGCGAGCGCCGCGTGATCGTGGTGGACGGCTTCATCTCCAGCGCCGCGGTGCTGGTCGCCAGGGCCCTGGAGCCGCACGTGACGCAGCGCTGCGTGTTCTCGCACCGCTCGGACGAATGCGGCCACGGCCTCATGCTGCGCCACCTGGGGCCGGACCGGTCCACGCCGGCGCGCGCGCTGCTGGACCTGGGCCTGCGGCTCGGCGAAGGCTCGGGCGCCGTGCTCGCATGGCCCCTGCTGCAATCGGCCTGCGCGATCCTGGAGCAGATGGCCAGCTTCGAATCGGCGGGCGTCTCCGACAAGGGCGCGCGATGAATGCGGTGCGCCACTACCTGCTGGCCCTGCAGTTCTTCACCCGCGTGCCGGTGACGGGCCGGCTCGCCGGCTGGGTGGGCTACAGCCCCGCGCTGCTGCGCGCCAGCGCGGCGCATTTCCCGGGCATCGGCCTGCTGGTGGGACTGCTCGCCGCGGGCGTGGCCTGGGTGCTGCTGGCGTGGTTGCCGCCCGGTCCGTTCGCGCCTTTCGTCGCCGCGGTGTTCTCCACCATCGCCACCGTGCTGTTCACCGGCGCGCTGCACGAGGACGGGCTGGCCGACGTGGCCGACGGCCTGGGCTCATACGCCGACCGCCGGCGCGCCCTCGAGATCATGAAGGATTCGCGCATCGGCGCCTTCGGCGCCATGGCGCTGGTGCTGGCCTTCAGCGCCAAGCTGGGGCTGCTGGCGCTGATCGCGTCCCACGACGCGGGCGCGCTGGCCGCGGGCCTGGTGCTCGCGCACGTTCTCTCGCGGGCCTGGCCCCTGCTGCTGATCCACTGGCTGCCTTACGTAGGCGAGGCCGACGGCGTCAAGGCCAAGCCCATGGCCGATGCGATCTCGGGGAGCACGCTGGCCGTGGCGGCGACCTGGACCCTGCTCGCCGCCGCCGGCGTGGCATGGCTGCAGGGCGTGGTCTTCCTGATGGTTCCGCTGCTGCTCTCCGCGCTGGCGCTGCTAGCGATGCTGCGCCTCTTCGCGCGGCGCCTGCAGGGCTTCACCGGCGACTGCCTGGGCGCCACGCAGCAGGTCTGCGAGATCGGCTGCTACCTGGGCGTGGCGCTCGCGCTGTGAAGCTCTGGCTGGTGCGCCACGCGCGGCCAATCGTGCAGGAGGGCATCTGCTACGGCGCGACCGACCTGCCGGCCGATCCGCAGGCGACCCTGGAAGCAGCGCGGGCGCTTGCGGCGGCCCTGCCGACGGGCCTGGCGGTGCGGTGCTCGCCGCTGCGCCGCTGCCTGCAGCTGGCCCAGGCCTTGCACGCACTGCGGCCTGACCTGGCACACGAGACCGATGCGCGCCTGGCGGAGATGGACTTCGGCACCTGGGAAGGACAGCGCTGGGACGCGATCGGCCGCACGGCCTTCGAAGCGTGGATGGCCGACTTCGCGCGGCACCGCTGCGGCGGCGGCGAAAGCGTGGCGGTCCTCATGGCCCGCGTCGGCCAAGCCATGGCGGAGGTTCGTGCCGGCCATCGCGACGTTTTATGGATCAGCCATGCCGGCGTCGTCCGCGCCGCCCGGATGCTCGCCCGCGGCGTGCCGGCGCCGGCGCAGGCCAGCGACTGGCCGGCCGACGGCGTCGGCTTCGGTGCGGCGCACTGCCTGGACCTGTGTGACCCCGGGGAAACCCCCGCCGCGCAGCCGCAGGCCTGAACGGGCCTGGCTCCTTGGGGCTAGCCCCCTTGCCCCAGCCGCGGGGCGGTCCTATGCTGGGCCGCATCGACCTTGCGAGGCAAAGCCATGTACAAGCGCATCCTGTTGGCCTATGACGGCAGCGACGCGGGCCAGAAGGCCCTGCTGGAGTGCCGCGAAGTGGCGCAATGGAGCCGCTCCGAGCTGTTCCTGGTGGCGGCCATGCCGTCAGCCATGAGCTTCGTCGGGCTGGAGGGCGGCGTCTACGACGTGGAGCTGGAGGAGCGCGAGCGCCGCAAGTACCAGTCGGTGCTGGAGGACGGGCTGCGCCGGCTGGCGTCCTGTGGCTACGCCGCCCGCGGCGAGGTCGTGGTGGGCGAGGCGGTGGACGAGATCACCAAGGCCGCGCGCCGCCTGGAGGCCGACCTGATCGTGGTCGGCCACAAGCACCTGGACAGCTGGGCGGCGCGCTGGTGGCGCGGATCGATCTCGGGCGCGCTGATCGAGCACTCGCCTTGCAGCGTGCTGTGCGTGATCGTCCACTGAAGCCGGTTGTGCTCCTGATTCCGTAGCGGCGCGCCTAGCCCGGGTGCGGACCGCCGGGCGACGCTGTGGGGCCCAAGGTTTTTTGCTGCACGGCAAAATAACTATACACGGCAGACACAGTGGGCTGGCATGCTGGCCCCGTGGTGCGCCCCCGCTCCCGCTGCCACGATTCGAAGAACAAGGACCCGGATGGACCCTCAAGCGCCGCCGCCCCCACGACCCGATCCCGCCACCCGTCCCGAGCCTGCCGAAGGGATCGGCTCGCCGCCGCGCCGCATCAGCCGCCGCGCTTCGCTGCTGGGCTCGCTCGTCGCCCTGCTGGCCGTGCTGGGCATAGCCTGGCTGGCCTGGTCGCTCACGCACCGTGAGCCCGCCGCTGCCGGCCCGGGCGGCGCCAATGCGGCCCGGGGCGCGCCGCCCACCACGGTGGGCGTGGCGACGGCCGAGCGGGCCGACCTGCCGGTGACGCTGGAAGCCCTGGGCACGGTGGTGCCGCAGGCCACGGCGCGGGTGCGGCCCCAGGTGTCGGGCGTGCTGCAGCAGGTGCTCTACCGCGAGGGCCAGATGGTGCGCAAGGGCGAGCTGCTGGCCGTGATCGACCCGCGCCCCTTCGAGATGGCGCTGCAGCAGGCCACCGGCCAGCGCATGCGCGACGAAGCGCAGCTGCAGGCGGCGCGCGTCACGTTGCAGCGCTACCAGACCCTGCTGGCGCAGGACTCCATCGCGCGCCAGGAGGTGGACACGCAGGCCGCGCTGGTCAAGCAGCTGGAGGCGGCCGTGGTGGTGGACCGCGCCAACGAGGGCACGGCGCGGCTGAACCTGGGCTACGCGCGCATCAACGCGCCCATCAGCGGCCGGGTCGGCCTGCGCACCGTGGACGTGGGCAACGTGGTGGGCACCAGCGACGCCAACGGCGTGGCCGTGATCACGCAGATGACGCCCATCGACGTGGAGTTCGCCGTGCCGCAGGACCAGGTGCCGGCGCTGCAGGCCAACGCCGGCCGGCCGCTGCCGGTGCGCGCTCTGGACCGCACCCGCGCCAACGTACTGGATACCGGCGTGTTCGCCTCCTTCGACAACCAGATCGACACCCAGACCGGCACCGTGCGCGCCAAGGCCCGCTTCACCAACCCGCAGGGCCAGCTCTTCCCCAACCAGTTCGTCAACGTGCAACTGCAGCTGCGCATTGTCGAAGGCGCCACCGTGGTGCCGGTGGCGGCGGTGCGCAACGGCGCCAACGGCGACTACGTGTTCCTGCTCAACCCGGACCGCACCGTGTCCATCCGCCAGGTCAAGCGCGGGTTGATGACGGTGGACAAGGTGCAGATCACCCAGGGGCTGCAGCCGGGCGACCGGGTCGTCACCGAGGGCGCGGACCGGCTGCGCGAAGGTGCGCGCGTGATGCTGCCGGGGGACGCGCCACGCCAGCCCGGCGCGGCCGGGGCGGGGCAGGGCGCGCAGAGCAGGCGCCCGGGGGCCAGCGCGCCGGCGCCATGAGCCCGTCCACCCCCTTCATCCAGCGCCCCGTCGCCACGGCCCTGTTCATGCTGGCCATCGTGCTGGCCGGGCTGGTGGGGCTGCGGCTGCTGCCGCTGTCGGCGCTGCCGCAGGTCGACTACCCGACCATCCAGGTGCAGACCCTCTACCCCGGCGGCAGCCCCGAGGTCATGGCGCAGACCGTCACCGCGCCGCTGGAGCGCCAGTTCGGCGAGATGCCGGGGCTGGAGCGCATGAGCTCCACCAGTGCGGCGGGCGTGTCCATCGTCACGCTGCAGTTCGGCCTGGGCCTGGCGCTGGACGTGGCCGAGCAGCAGGTGCAGGCGGCCATCAACGCCGGCGGCTCGCTGCTGCCGGCCGACCTGCCGGCGCCGCCGGTGTACGCCAAGGTGAATCCGGCCGACGCGCCGGTGCTGACCCTGGCCATCACCTCCGACACGCTGCCTTTGCCCGAGGTGCAGAACCTGGTCAACACCCGGCTGGCGCTCAAGATCAGCCAGGTCTCGGGCGTGGGTCTGGTCACGCTCTCGGGCGGGCAGCGGCCGGCCGTGCGCATCCAGGCCGACACGCGCGCGCTGGCCTCGTACGGCCTGACGCTGGACAACATCCGCACCGCCATCGGCGCGGCCAATGCCAATGGCGCCAAGGGCAGCATCGACGGCCCCAGCCGGGCCTGGAGCATCAACTCCAACGACCAGCTGCTGCGCGCCGAGGACTACAGCGACCTGATCGTCACCTACCGCAACGGCGCGCCGGTGCGCCTGTCGCACGTGGCCCGGGTAGTGGAGAGCGCCGAGAACGTCAAGCTCGGCGCCTGGGCGGGACTGCAGGCGCAGCAGGGCGGCACCGAGCTGGTGCCGGCCATCGTGCTCAACGTGCAGCGCCAGCCCGGCGCCAACGTGATCGCCACGGTGGACGCGATCAAGGCCCGCCTGCCCGGGCTGCTGGCTGGCCTGCCGTCCTCGCTGCGGGTGGAGGTGCTGTCGGACCGCACCACCGGCATCCGCGCCTCAGTGCACCACGTGCAGCTGGAGCTGGTCCTGGCGGTGGTGCTGGTGGTGCTGGTGATCTTCGCCTTCCTGCACAGCCCGCGCGCGACCGTCATCGCCAGCCTGGCCGTGCCGATCTCGCTGATCGGCACCTGCGGCGCCATGTACCTGCTGGGCTACAGCCTGAACAACCTGTCCCTGATGGCGCTGACCATCGCCACCGGCTTCGTGGTGGACGACGCCATCGTGATGATCGAGAACATCCAGCGCCACATCGAGGACGGCGAGCCGCCCATGCAGGCCGCGCTCAGAGGCGCCAGCGAGATCGGCTTCACCATCATCTCGCTGACGGTGTCGCTGATCGCCGTGCTGATCCCGCTGCTGTTCATGGGCGACGTGGTGGGCCGGCTGTTCCGCGAGTTCGCCGTCACGCTGGCCATCACCATCCTGATCTCGGGCGTGGTCTCCCTGACCCTGGTGCCCATGATGTCGGCGCGCTGGCTGAAGGCGCACGGCCCGGGGAGCGCCCGGCCGGAAACCGGCTGGGGCGCGCGCATGCAGAAGGGCTTCGACAGCATGATCGGCCGCTACGACGTCGCCCTGCAGTGGGTGCTGGCGCGCCAGGGCCTGACGCTGCTGGTGGCCCTGGCCACCCTGGTGCTCACGGTGCTGCTGTACATCTGGATCCCCAAGGGCCTGTTCCCGACGCAGGACACGGGCCAGCTGCAGGCCCGGGTGGAGGCGGCCGAGTCCGTGTCCTTCGGCGCCATGGCCGGCCTGCAGCAGGAGGTGGCCCGCGCGCTGATGGAGGACCCGGCGGTGGCCTCGCTGGCCAGCTTCGTCGGCGTGGACGCGGCCAACAACACCATGCTGCACACGGGCCGCCTGCTGATCAACCTGAAGGACGACCGTGACGGGCTGGACGAGGTGATGGAGCGGCTGCGCCGCGCCGGCCAGCGCGTACCGGGCGTCGCGCTGTACCTGCAGCCGGTGCAGGACCTGAGCATCGACGCCGAGTCCGGGCCCACGCAGTTCCGCTTCTCGCTGGAGGCGGCCGACACCGCCACGGTGACCGAGTGGGCGACCCGCCTGGTGGAGAAGCTGCAGACCGAGCCGCGGCTGCGCAACGTGGTGACCGATGCCGACGCGACCGGCTCGGCCGTGTTCGTCGACGTGGACCGCGACACGGCGGCCCGGCTGAACATCACGGCGGCCACCATCGACGAGGCGCTGTACAGCGCCTTCGGCCAGCGCATCGTCTCGACCATCTTCACCGAGACCAACCAGTACCGGGTGATCCTGGAGGCCCGGCCGGACGGCTACGGCTCGCCGGCCTCGCTGGGGCAGGTGCAGCTGCGCACCGCCTCGGGCGAGCCCACGCCGCTGTCGGCAGTGGCCCGCATCACCGAGCGGCCGGCGCCGCTGCAGGTGACGCACGTGGCGCAGTACCCGGCGACCACGGTGGGCTTCGACACGGCCGAGGGCGTGGCGCTGGGCCGCGCCGTGGAGGCCATCCGCGAGGCCGCGCGCGAGGTCGGCCTGCCGGCCGGCGTGACCATGACCTTCCTGGGCGCCTCGGGCGCCTACGAGTCCTCGCTGTCCAACCAGCTGTGGCTGATCCTGGCAGCCGTGGTCTGCGTCTACATCGTGCTGGGCGTGCTGTACGAGAGCTACGTGCACCCGCTCACCATCCTGTCCACGCTGCCCTCGGCCGGCGTGGGCGCGCTGCTGGCGCTGATGCTGACCGGCAACGAGCTGGGGGTGATCGGCATCATCGGCATCATCCTGCTGATCGGCATCGTCAAGAAGAACGCGATCATGATGATCGACTTCGCCATCGACGCCGAGCGCAACGACGGGAAGTCGCCGCGCGAGGCGATCCACCAGGCTGCGCTGCTGCGCTTCCGGCCCATCCTGATGACCACGCTGGCTGCGCTGTTCGCCGCCGTGCCGCTGATGCTGGGCTGGGGCGAGGGCGCCGAGCTGCGCCGGCCGCTGGGCCTGGCCATCTTCGGCGGCCTGATCGTCAGCCAGCTGCTGACCCTGTTCACCACGCCGGTGATCTACCTGGCGTTCGACAGGCTGGGGCGGCGCTGGGGCCGGCGCCCGCAGGAGCAGGCGCCCGCATGAACCTGTCCGCGCCCTTCGTCCGCCGCCCCGTCGCCACCGTCCTGCTGACGGTCTGGATCGCCCTGTCCGGCATCGGCGCCTTCTTCCTGCTGCCGGTGGCCGCGCTGCCGCAGGTCGACTTCCCCGTGATCAGCGTCAGCGCCAGCCTGCCGGGCGCCAGCCCCGAGACCATGGCCACCAGCGTGGCGCAGCCGCTGGAGCGCCGGCTGGGCGTGATCGCGGGCGTCAACGAGATGACCTCCAGCAGCGGCAACGGCTCGACCCGCATCACGCTGCAGTTCAACCTGGACCGCGACATCGACGCGGCCGCGCGCGAGGTGCAGGCGGCCATCAACGCCTCGCGCGCCGACCTGCCGTCCACGCTGCGCAGCAACCCGACCTACCGCAAGGCCAACCCGTCGGCCGCGCCGGTGATCATCCTGGCGCTGACCTCGCCCACCCGTTCGCCCGGCCAGATCTACGACGCGGTGTCCAACATCGTGCAGCAGAAGATCGCCCAGGTGCAGGGCGTGGGCGAGGTGGAGCTGGGCGGCGGCTCGCAGCCGGCGGTGCGGGTGGAGCTGGTGCCGTTCGCGCTGAACAAGTTCGGCATCAGCACCGAGGACGTGCGCGCCGCCATCCAGGCCGCCACCGGCAACCGTCCCAAGGGCGCCGTGGAGGGCGGCGCCCAGCAGTTCCAGATCTACACCTCCAGCAGCGGCGGCGGCGGCCGCAGTGCTGCCGACTACCGCGGGCTGGTGGTGGCCTGGCGCGACGGCGCGGCCGTGCGCCTGTCCGACGTGGCCCAGGTCAGCGACAGCGTGGAGAACATCAACACGCTGGGCCTGTTCAACGGCGAGCCGGCCGTGGTCGTGCTGGTGCGGCTGCAGGCCGGCGCCAACGTGATTGAGACGGTGGACGGCGTACGCGACCTGCTGCCCGAGCTGCAGGCCCAGCTGCCGCAGGACATCCGGCTGGCCGTGGCCTCGGACCGCACCTACTCGATCCGCGCGGCGCTGCACGAGGTGGAGATCACGCTGGTGATCGCGGTCATCCTGGTGGTGCTGGTGGTCAGCGCCTTCCTGCGCAGCGTGCGCGCCACCATCATCCCGGCCATCGCCACCGTCGTGTCCCTGCTGGGCACCTTCGGCGTGATGTACCTGCTGGGCTTCTCGCTCAACAACCTGTCGCTGATGGCGCTGACGGTGGCCACCGGCTTCGTGGTGGACGATGCCATCGTGGTGCTGGAGAACACGGCCCGCCACATCGAGGCCGGCATGGACCGCATGAAGGCCGCGCTGCTGGGCGCGCGCGAGGTCGGCTTCACCGTGCTGTCGATCAGCCTGTCGCTGGTGGCGGTGTTCATTCCGCTGCTGTTCATGGGCGGGCAGGTGGGCCGGCTGTTCCGGGAGTTCGCGGTCACCCTGTCGGCGGCGGTGATGATCTCGCTGCTGATCTCGCTGACCACCACGCCCATGATGTGCGCCTGGCTGCTCAAGCCCGGCACGCCACACAAGCAGCCCAGCCGCGTCGCGCGCGCGTTCGAGCGCGGCTTCGGCGCCATGCACCGCGCCTACGCCCACAGCCTGGACTGGGCGCTGCACGCGCGCTGGATGGTGATGGCCATCCTGGCGGCCGTGGTGGGGCTGAACGTCTACCTGTTCGTCAAGATCCCCAAGGGGTTCTTCCCGCAGCAGGACACCGGCCAGATCAGCGGCGGCCTGCGTGCCGACCAGAGCATCTCGTTCCAGGCCATGCAGGAGAAGCTGCGGCAGCTGGTGGACATCATCCGCAAGGACCCGGCGGTGGACACCGTGGTGGGCTTCACCGGCGGCAGCCGCGCCGGTGGTGGCTTCCTGTTCGTCAACCTCAAGCCGGCCGACGAGCGCCCCGGGGGCGAGCGCGGCCAGGCGGTGATCGCGCGCCTGCGGCCCCAGCTGGCGCAGGTGACCGGCGTCACGCTGTTCCTCAACCCGGTGCAGGACCTGCGCTTCGGCGGCCGCTCCAGCAACTCCACCTACCAGTACACGCTCAAGAGCGACAACCAGGCCGACCTCAAGCGCTGGGCTGTGCGCCTGGCCGATGCCATGAGGCGCCAGCCGGCCCTGGTGGACGTGGACACCGACCAGCAGGAGAACGGCGTCGAGACCTACGTGGAGGTCGACAAGGAGACCGCCGCCCGCCTGGGCATCAGCTCGCGCGACGTGGACAACGCCCTGTACAACGCCTTCGGCCAGCGCCAGGTGGCCACGCTCTACCAGGACATCAATCAGTACCGGGTGATCCTGGCGGTCGCACCGCAGTACATCCGCAGCCCGGAGGCGCTCAAGGACATCCACGTGCCGGCCCGCAACGCCGGCGGCGTGGTCGGGGCGGGCACCGGCAGCGCCGCGACCGGCGGCACCAGCGCCACCGGCACCGCGGGCACGACCACCGGCACCGCCACCGCCGCCATCAACCCCGCCCTGCGCGACCAGGCCAGCGGCCAGCCGCTGAGCAACGCCTCGGTGACCATGGTGCCGCTGTCGGCCATCGCCCGCTTCTCCGAGCGCCCCACGGCCAGCTCGGTCAACCACCAGGACGCCGAACTGGCCACCACCATTTCGTACAACCTGGCGCCCGGCAGCAGCGTGGCCGAGGGCGAGGCCGCGGTGCGGGCGGCCGAGGCCGAGATCGCCATGCCCACCAGCGTGCGCGGCAGCTTCCAGGGCGTGGCGCGGGCGGCGCAGGAATCCCAGGGCCAGCAGCCGCTGCTGATCCTCGCGGCCGTCGTGGTCATCTACATCGTGCTGGGCATGCTGTACGAGAGCCTGGTGCACCCGGTCACCGTGCTGTCCACGCTGCCGTCGGCCGGCGTGGGCGCGGTGCTGGCGCTGCTGATGTTCGACCTGGACTTCTCCATCATGGCGCTGATCGGCGTGTTCCTGCTGATCGGCATCGTCAAGAAGAACGCCATCCTGATCATCGACTTCGCACTGGATGCCGAGCGCTCGCGCGGCCTGCCGGCGCCGGAGGCGGTGCGCGAGGCCTGCCTGCTGCGCTTCCGGCCCATCCTCATGACCACCCTGGCCGCCATCCTGGGCGCGCTGCCGCTGGCCATCGGCTTCGGCGACGGCGCCGAGCTGCGGCGGCCGCTGGGCATCGCCATCGTCGGCGGACTGGTGGCCAGCCAGGTGCTCACCCTGCTGACCACGCCGGTGGTGTACCTGGTGCTGGACAAGCTGCGCCGGCGGGGGCCGCAGGAGCGGGCGCTGGGCCGCCAGAACGAGCCGCAAACGACATGAAGAACGACACCGTCTCCACGCACCCGGTTCGCTCGGGGCGAACGGCGTTCCTGCCGGCCTTGGTGCTGGCCCTGACGGCCTGCGCCGTCGGTCCCACCTACCAGGGCCCGCCGCCGGTGGAGACGCCGGTGGCCTTCAGGCAGGGGCAGGGCGAGTGGATACGGGTGGTGCCGGCCGACACGCTGGAGCGCGGCCCCTGGTGGCAGCTGTTCGGCGACCCGGTGCTGAACGACCTGGCCGCCAGCGTCGAGGTGTCCAACCAAAACGTCGCCGCCGCCGTGGCGGCCTATGCCCAGGCCCGCGCCCTGGTGGCCGAGCAGCGCGCCTCGCTGTTCCCCAGCGTGGTGCTGGACGGCGGCGGCAGCCGCACAGGCGGCGAGGGCAGCGCCACCGGCACCCGCCGCAGCTACGACGTGACCCTGGGCGCGGGCTGGGAGCCGGACGTGTGGGGCCGGCTGCGCCGCGGCGTCGCCGGCGCGCGCGCCGGCGAGCAGGCCAGCGCCGCCGACCTGGCGGCCGCGCGCCTGTCCGCCCAGGGCGAGCTGGCCGTCAACTACCTCAACCTGCGCGGCACCGATGCGCAGCGCGCGCTGCTGGTGCAGACCCTCCAGGGCTACCAGCGCGCCCTGACCATCACCAACAACCGCTACCAGGCTGGCATCGCCGCGCGCACCGACGTGCTGCAGGCCGAGACCCAGCTGGCCAACGCCCAGGCCGAGCTGCTGGGCCTGGACCGCCAGCGCGCCCAGCTGGAGAACGCGATCGCCGTGCTGGTGGGGCGCGCGCCGGGCAACTTCAGCCTGCCGCCGGCGTTGGCTTCCGCGGCCGTGCCGCAGGTGCCGGACGTGCCCCTGGCGCTGCCGTCCACGCTGCTGCTGCGCCGGCCGGACGTGGTGTCGGCCGAGCGGCGCGTGGCGGCGGCCAACGAGAACATCGGCATCGCCCAGTCCGCCTGGTTCCCCAGCCTGCAGCTGTCCGGCTCGGCGGGAGCGGGCGCGGCGGCCATCGGCGACCTGTTCAGCGCCGGCAGCCTGGTCTGGGCGCTGGGCGTGTCGCTGGCCCAGTCGGTGTTCGACGGCGGCGCCATCAACGCGCGCATAGCGCGCAGCCGCGCCGCCTTCGACCAGGCCGCGGCGCAGTACCGCCAGACCGTGCTGGTGGCTTTCCAGGACGTGGAGGACCAGCTGGCCGCCGCCCGCATCCTGGGCGAGCAGCTGGCGCTGCGCCAGCAGGCAGCGCGGGCGGCCGATCTGGTGGAGCAGCAGGTGCTCAACCGCTACCAGGCGGGGCAGGTGGGCTTCACCGAGGTCATCACCGCGCAGGCCACGGCGCAGGCGGCGCGCCGCAACCTGGTGCAGCTGCAGGCCGACCGGCAGGTGGCCGCGGTGGCGCTGATCCAGGCACTGGGCGGCGGCTGGCAGGGCCTGCCGCGCTGATTTTGTAGGACGGGGCCGACAACTGCCGCGCTTGGGCCGGGGATGGGATCGATGCCAACGTAAGATGCCGGCGCCCAGGCACAGACATGAGGCCCCCGACCCGACCGCTTCCCCTTGCCCTGCTGCCGCTGCTGGCCTGCGCCGCCTCCCTGCAGGCGGCGCAGGCCGAGGTGGCCCAGCTCGGCAGCCTGGCGGACCTGAGCCTGGAGCAGCTGAGCCAGGTGCAGGTCACCTCGGTATCGGGCCATGCCGAGCCGCTGCAGGATGCGGCCGCTTCCATCTACGTGATCACGGCGCAGGACATCCGCCGCTCGGCCGCCACCAGCCTGCCCGAGGTGCTGCGGCTGGCACCCAACCTGCAGGTGGCGCAGGTGGATGCCGGGAGCTGGGCCATCAGCGCGCGCGGCTTCAACACCGCCATCGCCAACAAGCTGCTGGTGCTGATCGACGGCCGCACCATCTACTCCAACCTGTTCTCCGGCGTCATCTGGGAGGCCAACCGGGTGATGCTGGAGGACATCGAGCGCATCGAGGTGATCAGCGGCCCCGGCGGCACGCTGTGGGGCGCCAATGCCGTCAACGGCGTGATCAACGTCATCACCCGCCAGGCCGCCGACACCCAAGGCGTGCTGGCCAGCGCGGTCCGCTCGCACGACGGCGGTCGCGAGGCGGTGCGCTGGGGCGGCCGGCTGGGGGGTGGGGCCGTGCGCGTCTACGGCCTGGCCACCGACCGCGGCAACACGCGGCGCCTGGACGGGACCGGGGTGGACGATGCGGCCAGCCGGCTGCAGACCGGTTTCCGCGCGGACTGGCAGTCAGGCCCGGGCGGGCTGACGCTGCAGGGCGATGCCTACCGCGGCGGCAGCGAGCCGGCCAGCCGCAGCGCGCCGCGCCAATACGGCGGCAACCTGCTGGCGCGCTGGAGCAGCCGCCTGGCCGGTGGCTCGCCCTACACGCTGCAGGCCTACTGGGACGTGGCCGACTACGACCAGCTCACGGCCATCCGCAACCGGTCCACCAACCTGGACCTGCAGTTCAGCCAGGAGCCGCTGCTGCCGGCCGGGCATCACCTGGTCTGGGGCGGCGGCTGGCGCCGCGGCTTCGACGCCAACCAGGCCAGCGAACTGGTGCTGCTGCAGCCGGCCGAGCGCCAGCTGACCTGGTCCCACCTGTTCGTGCAGCACCAGCTGCGCCTGGCGCGCCGCTGGCAGCTGACCGCGGGCGTCAAGGCCGAGCGCAACAGCTACACCGGGCTGGAGTGGCTGCCCAACCTGCGCCTGGCGTACGAGCATGGGCCGCAGAGCACCACCTGGGCCGCCGCCTCGCGCGCGGTGCGCGCGCCCTCGCGCATCGACCGCGATTTCTTCTTTCCCGGCCGCGCGCCCTTCCTCATCGCCGGCGGCCCGGACTTCGAGTCCGAGGTCGCCGACGTGCTGGAGCTGGGGCACCGCGGCCGCTGGGGCAACACCCTGTCGTACGCGGCCACCGTGTTCCGGCAGCAGTACCGGGGCCTGCGCGCCGGCGTGCCCGGCCAGGTGCCGGCCCGGGTCTCCAACCAGGTGGAAGGGACCAACGACGGCATCGAGGCCTGGGGCCAGTGGCAGCTCGCACCCGCCTGGCGCCTGGCCGCCGGCTGGCTGGCGCAGCACAAGGACCTGCGCTTTTCCTCCGGCGCCACCGATGCCGTGTCCATCGCCAACCTGGGCAACGACCCCAGCCACCAGTGGAGCCTGCGCTCCTACCTGTCGCTGGGCGCGCGCACCGAGTTCGACCTGGCGCTGCGGCGCGTCGGCGCCTTGCCCGCGCCGCAGGTGCCGGCCTACACCGCGGTGGACGCGCGGCTGGCCTTCCAGGTGACGCCCTCGCTGGCGCTGTCGGTGCTGGGCCAGAACCTGTTCGACCGCGGCCACCGCGAATTCGAGCCCGCGGCGGTCGGCAGCGTGATCGGGCGGCGGCTCTATCTCAAGGCCGTGTGGCAGCTCTGAGCGTGAACCATTCCCTGTCGTCGCCGCTGCGGTGGTTGCTGCCCTGGGCGGTGCTGGCCTGGCTGCTGGCCGGCGGCGCCGCGCTGGCGCAGCCCGCGTCCCAGCGCGAGAGCGCGGTGAAGGCGGCGTTCCTGTTCAAGTTCCCGGCCTTCGTCGAGTGGCCGGCCGGCAGCTTCCGCACGCCGGACCATCCGGTGGTGATCGGCGTGCTGGGCAACGACGCGGTGGCGTCCGACCTGGAGCAGCTGGCCGCGAGCCGCCACCTGGACGGCCGGCCCGTCACGGTGCGCCGGCTGGCCGAGGGCGAGCCGCCGGCCGGCGTGCACCTGCTGTTCGTGGGCGCAACCACGCCGGCCCGGCTGCGCGAGTCGGTGGCCGCGGCGGCGGGCCCGGTGCTGGTGGTCGCCGAGCAGGAGGGCGGCCTGCGCGCCGGCGCGGTGCTCAACTTCACGCAGGAGGAAGGCCGGGTGCGCTTCGGCGCCTCGCTGGCCGCGGCCGAGGCGCGCGGCCTGCGCCTGAGCTCGCGCCTGCTGGCGGTGGCCAGCGCGGTGGAAGGGCGGACCCGGTGATGAACCCGCTGCGCGCCGGCACCCTGCGCCAGCGGCTGGACCGCATCCTGTCCGGCACCACCCTGCTGGCGCTGGGGGTGGCGGGACTGGCGCTGCTGGCGTTCAACCTGGGGCGCGAGCTGCGCTACCTGGAGCAGGACCTGGTCACCCAGGGTGACATCGTGGCCCTGGCCAGCTCCGCGGCGCTGGCGTTCGACGACACCCGGGCTGCGGCGGAGGCGCTCTCGGCGCTGCGGGCCAATCCGAGCGTCACGGCGGCCGCGCTGTACGACACGCAGGGCGAGTTGTTCGCGTCGTTTTTCCAGGCGCAGGGGCAGCGCCAGCTGCTGCCCGAGGGGCCGGACGGCTGGGGCCGGCGGCTGGATACGCGCGCCGCCGTGGTGTGGCGGCCGGTAGAACTGCGCGGCGAGCGTGTGGGCCTGCTCTACCTGCAGGTGCAGCACGGGCTGGTGCGCAGCACGCTGGAGTACCTGGCGGCCCTGGCCGGCATCATGAGCCTGAGCCTGGCCGCGGCGCTGCTGCTGTCGCGCCGCCTGCACCGCGAGGTGATGCGGCCGCTGCACGAGGTGAGCGAGGTCGCGCGCGCCATCCTGCGCGGCGAAACGCCCAGCCTGCGGGCACGCAAGACCAGCGACGACGAGGCCGGCGCGCTGGTGGACGCCTTCAACGCCATGCTGGACGAGCTGGACCGGCGCGCCCGGACCCTGCGCGAAGCCAACGACGCGCTGCGCGCCAGCGAGCAGCGCTACCAGCTGGCGGTGCGCGGCTCCAGCGCCGGCCTGTGGGACTGGGACCTGGGCAGCCGCACGCTGTTCCTGTCGCCGCGCTTCAAGGCGCTGCTGGGCTACACCGAGCAGGAATTCCCGGACCGGCCTTCCTCGACCCTGCGGGTGCTGCACGAGGACGACCGCGCGTTGCTGTTCGCCGCGATGCGCGGCCACCTGCGGCACGGCCGCCCGTTCCAGGTGGAGTGCCGGCTGCGCGACGCCACCGGGCGCTGGCGCTGGTTCTTCGTGGCCGGCATGGCCCAGCGCGACGACGCGGGACGGGCGTACCGCATGGCCGGTTCGGTGATCGACGTGACCGAGCGCAAGGAAGCCGAGCAGGTGCTGCAGGAGGCCAACCGCGCCAAGGACGAGTTCCTGGCGACACTGGCGCACGAGCTGCGCAACCCGCTGGCACCCATCCGCACCGGCCTGGACATCCTGAAGAAGGACAAGGCCAACGGGACGGCCTCGCAGCGCGCGCGGGAGACCATGGAGCGCCAGCTGGCGCACATGATCCGGCTGATCGACGACCTGCTGGACATCTCGCGCATCAACAGCGGCAAGATCCACCTGGCGGTGGAGCGCATCCGCCTGCGCGGGGTGATCGACAGCGCGGTGGAGGTCAGCCGCCCGGCCATGGCCGCCGGCGGCCACGAGCTGCAGGTGCTGCTGCCCGAGGCCGAGATCGAGCTGATCGGCGACGCCACGCGGCTGGCGCAGGCGGTGGGCAATCTGCTGAACAACGCCGCCAAGTACACGCCGGCCGGCGGCCACATCGCGCTGCGCGCGCGCCAGGAGGGCCTGGAGGCGGTGATCGAGGTGCAGGACGACGGCGTGGGCATCCCCGAGGCCATGCTCGAGCGCGTGTTCTCGCTGTTCACCCAGGTGGACCGCAGCATGGAGCGGGCGCAGGGTGGCCTGGGCATCGGCCTGTACCTGGTGCGCAGCCTGGTGGAGCTGCACCATGGCAGCGTGGTGGCCGCCAGCGCCGGCGCAGGCCGCGGCAGCCTGTTCACCGTGCGCCTGCCCTGCCTGCCCGCCGACAGCGCGCCGGCCGCGCCCTCGGCGCCGGCCGGCGCCGCCGGCGCCGCCACCGAGGGCCGCAAGGTGCTGCTGGTCGACGACAACGTGGACGCAGCCGAGACCCTGTCCCTGGTGCTGGACATGATGGGCTACCAGGTGTGCATGGTGCACGACGGCGCCGCGGTGCTGGCGGCGGCGCAGGCGTTCGATCCGGACGTCATCCTGCTGGACATCGGCCTGCCGGGCCTGAGCGGCTACGACGTGGCGCGCCAGCTGCGCCGCGAGCCGCGTTTCGCCCGCACCGTGCTGATCGCCATCACCGGCTGGGGCAGCGAGCGCGACCGGCGCGAGGCCCGGGAAGCCGGCTTCGACCACCACCTGACCAAGCCGGTGGACGTGGCCGTGCTGGAGCCCTTGATGGCGTCGGTGGCTGCGGCGCCTTGAGCCCCGGGTGTTAAGACCCCGCACGCCAACCTGGCGCCCTGCGCGGGGCACCTTTGCCATCCTAGGACGGCAAAGGTCAGCGGCTGGCCTGGCTGCCGGAGGCGGCCCGCCTGGGCAGCGCGTTCAGCTGGCGCGCCGGCGTGAGGCGCAGGGTCTCGGCGGCCGTGGCGCTGCTGCGCGAGGCCGGCCCGGGCGTGCCGGGCAGCAGGCGCCAGGCCAGCCACCCCAGGCCCAGCACCACCAGCAGCAGGCAGGGCAGGACCCACCGCAACGGCAGGCGCGAGCGGCCCAAGCCCTCCAGCGTATAGCGGCTCAGGTCCGCCGGCTTGCGCAGAGGCGTGACCGGCACCGCTGCCGCGGGCCAGCGGGCGGCGTCGTACTCGGCCCGGCGGTGCGGGTCGGACAGCACTTCGTAGGCCTGGTTGATCAGGGCGATGCGGGCCTCGTTGCCGGCCGCGCGCCCGCGCCTATCAGGGTGGTGCTGCTGCACCAGGGCACGCCAGGCGCGGCGCACCTCCTCCGTCGACGCGGTGGGCAGCACGTGCAGCGCGTCGTAGAGGCTGGGGGCCGGATTCTGGCTCATGGGGGCGGAAGATACACCAGCCTCAGCGGCCGGCGCCAGAGGGCGGGGTCTTGGGTTGGTAGTCGCACCAGCGCGCCACGGCGCATTCCCAGCAGCGCGGCGTGCGCGCAACGCAGACATAGCGGCCGTGCAGGATCAGCCAGTGGTGGGCGTTCACCGCGTAGGCCGGCGGCACGCGGCGGATCAGTTCCAGCTCCACCTCCAGGGGGTTCTTGCCCGGCGCCAGGCCGGTGCGGTTGCTGACGCGGAAGATGTGGGTGTCCACCGCCATGGTGGGCTCGCCGAAGGCCACGTTCAGCACCACGTTGGCCGTCTTGCGGCCCACGCCCGGCAGCGCCTCCAGCTCCTCGCGGGTGCGCGGCACCCGGCCGCCATGGCGCTCGACCAGCAGGCGGCAGGTCTCCATCAGGTTGCGCGCCTTGGTGCGGTACAGGCCGATGGTGCGGATGTAGCCCTCCAGCCGCTCCAGCCCCAGCGCCAGCATGGCCTGCGGCGTGCCGGCCACCGGGAACAGGCGCCGGGTCGCCTTGTTCACGCCCACGTCGGTGGCCTGCGCCGACAGCAGCACCGCCGCCAGCAGCTCGAACACGCTGGTGTACTCCAGCTCGGTCACCGGCTGCGGGTTGGCCGCCTGGAGGGTGGCGAAGAAGGGTTCGATGGACTCGCGCTTCATGCGCGGCAGTGTAGGGCGCTGCCCGGTCCTAGCCCGCCAGGTTGCGGAACACGTAGCGCAGCAGGGCCGGCCAGAAGTCGCCGCCCCGGTGCTGCTCGGCCAGGGCCGAGACGTCGGCGAAGCCCTTGTGCAGCACGATGCCGCAGATCAGGGCCAGCAGGGCGATGGCGAAGACCTGCAGGACGCGTGGCAGGAGTCCGTGGGTGCGCGGGGGCATGGGGCGGGCGGGTGGGGCAGGCGGCAGGGTACCGCAAGCCGTTCAGCCGCGGTAGTGCGCCACCAGCGTGTCCACCAGCGACTGCGCGTAGGCCGGCAGCGCCTCGCCTTCGCGCACCAGCACGTGGCGCTCGCGCACGCGCCAGGGGTCGGTCAGCTCGATCTGCACCAGCTTCATGGGGCCCAGGTTGCGGCGGGCCGCGCTCTCGGGGACGATGCCGATGCCCACGCCGGCGCCGACCATGCGGCACATCGCATCGAAGCTGGACAACTGGATGCGCAGCTTGAGCGGCCGCCCCAGCGCCTCGGTCACCTGGGCCAGGAAGGCCTGCAGCGTGCTGCCCGGGTGCATGCCCACCGCGTCCTCGTCCAGGGTCTCGGCGAAGGCGATGCGCCTGCGCCGCGCGAAGCGGTGGTCGCGCGGCACCACCAGCACCAGCCGGTCGGTGCTGAAGTGGATGGCGCGCAGGCCCAGCGTGTCCACCTGGCCGGCCACGATGCCCAGGTCGGCACGGCTGTCCAGCACGCCGCGGGCGATCTCAGCGTTCGGTTTTTCCTGAAGCTCCACGTTCACCCGCGGGTTGGCGTTGAGGAAGGCCGGCAACACCTCGGGCAGGAAGTCGGTCACCGCCGTGGTGTTGGCGAACACGCGCACGTGCCCGCGCAGGCCGCCGCCGTAGTCCTGCAGGTCGGCCTGCAGCTGGTCGGCCTGGCGCAGCAGCGCGCGCGCATGGTGCAGGAAGGCCTCGCCCGCTGGCGTCAGGCGCACGCCGCGTGCCTCACGGTAGAGCAGGGCCAGGCCGGCCTGCGACTCCAGCGCCTTGATGCGAGCGCTGGCCGCCGCCAGCGACAGATGCCGCAGCCGCGCGGCGCGGGTGAGGTTGCCCTCGGCGGCGGTGGCGGCGAACAGCCGCAGGTCGGTCACGTCGAACTGCATGGCGCATGCTAGCCCAAGCCTTCGGCAATACCGAAGGCTTGCTCCTGGAAAGCGCGATTGTCGGCGGCGCCCGCGGCTGCGACGATAGGCCCACAAGCAGGAGACACACGCATGAGCTTTTTCCCCAGCGGCCTGCGCCGCGCAATGCTGCTGGCCGCGCTGGCCGCCCCCCTCCTGGCGTCGGCCCAGGGCAGCTTCCCGAGCCGGCCCATCGTGATGGTGGTCCCGCAGGCCGCGGGCGGCACCAACGACATCGTCGGGCGCCTGGTCGGCCAGAAGCTTGGCGAGGTGCTGGGCGCCAGCGTCGCGGTGGAGAACCGCCCGGGCGCCGGCGGCAACGTTGGCACCCAGCACGCGGCGCGCGCGCCCAAGGACGGCCACACGCTGCTGATGACCATCAGCAGCAGCCAGGCCATCAACCCGGCGCTGTACAAGAACCCCGGCTTCGACCCGGTCAAGGACTTCCGGCCGATCAGCCTGATCGGCGCCGTGCCCAACGTGCTGCTGGTCAACCCCGCCTTCCCCGCCAAGACCCTGCCCGAGCTGATCGCCCTGGCCAAGGAGCGGCCGGGCCAGTACAGCTACGCCTCGGCCGGCAACGGCACGCTCAACCACCTGCTGGGCGAGATGCTCAACAGCATGGCGGGCATCCAGCTGCAGCACGTGCCGTACAAGGGCGTGGCGCCGGCCATGAACGACGTGCTGGGCGGCCAGCTGCCCATGGTGTTCGCCAGCCTGCCGTCGTCGCTGCAGCACATCAAGGCCGGCCGCCTGCGGGCGCTGGCCGTCAGCGGCGCCTCGCGCTCGCCGTTGCTGCCCGAGGTGCCGGCGGTCGCCGACTTCGTGCCCGGCTACAACGGCACCCTGTGGATCGGCCTGTTCGCCCCGGCCGGCGTGCCGCCGGAGGTGGTCTCGCGGCTGGAGGAGGGCATGGCCCGCGCCCTGGCCGCGCCCGACCTGCGCGAGAAGCTGGAGCAGCAGGGCGTGGAGATCGCCGGCGCCGCCGGCAAGCCGGTGTCGGCCGAGCAGTTCGCCCGCGTGCTGCAGGACGACCTGGCCAAGTGGGCGCGCATCGTGAAGACCTCCGGCGCGACGGTGGACTGAGCATGGCGGCCGCATCCTCACCGGCGCACGGCCTGGACGCGGCCACCCTGGACAGCCTGCGCCAGTGGCAGGGCCGCACCGAGACCCTGGCCGACGAGATCACCGCCGCGCCGCTGCGCGGCCTCGCGGCCACGCTGGACCGCGACGACCCGGCGCCCGCCGCCGGCACCGAGCTGCCGCCGCTGGCGCACTGGCTGTACTTCCTGCCGCAGCACCGCCAGGGCGAGCTGGGGCCCGACGGCCACGCGCGGCGCGGCAGATTCCTGCCGCCGGTGCCGCTGCCGCGGCGCATGTGGGCGGGCGGCCGGCTGCACTGGCACCGGCCGCTGCGCGTGGGGGATAGCGTGCAGCGCACTTCGCGCATCGAGTCCGTCACGCACAAGGCGGGCCGCACCGGCGACCTGGTGTTCGTTCTGGTGCGGCACGAGCTGCGCGCCGGCGGCGAACTGGCGCTCGCGGAGGAGCACGACATCGTCTACCGCGCCGCGCCGCGCCCGAGCGATCCGGTGCCGCCGCCGCAGGCCGCCGAGGCCGGCGCGCCCTGGCAGCGCGAGATCGTGCCGGACGACGTGCTGCTGTTCCGCTACTCGGCGCTCACCTTCAACGGCCACCGCATCCACTACGACCGCAGGTACGTGACCGAGGCCGAGGGCTATCCCGGCCTGGTGGTGCACGGGCCGCTGATCGCCACCCTGCTGGTGGACCTGGTGCGGCGCGAACGGCCGCAGTCCCGCGTGAAAAGCTTCAGCTTCAAGGCGCTGCGCCCCACCTTCGACCTCCATCCCTTCCGCGTCAACGGCCAGCCGGGCGCCGACGGGAAGTCCGTGGCCCTGTGGGCCAGCGACCACGAGGGCTGGCTCACCATGCAGGCCGAGGCCACGCTGGCCTGACCCCTTGGCTTCCGAACGAATGAAAACCCAGATCCCCACCCCCGACGCGCACCAGGAGCTGCGCGAGGCGCTGCGCGCGCTGTGCCGCGGCTTCGACTCCGCCTACTGGCAGAAGGTCGACGACGAGCGCGGCTACCCCGAGGCCTTCGTCAACGCGCTGAGCGAGGCCGGCTGGCTGGCCGCGCTGATCCCGCAGGAGTACGGCGGCTCCGGCCTGGGCCTGGCCGAGGCCTCGGTCATCATGGAGGAGATCAACCTGGCCGGCGGCAACGCCGGCGCCTGCCATGGCCAGATGTACAACATGGGCACGCTGCTGCGGCACGGCTCGGCGCAGCAGAAGCAGCAATACCTGCCCGGCATCGCCAGCGGCAAGCTGCGCCTGCAGACCATGGCGGTCACCGAGCCCACCACCGGCACCGACACCACCCAGCTCAAGACCGTGGCGGTGAACAAGGGCGACCGCTACGTGGTCAACGGCCAGAAGGTCTGGATCTCGCGCATCCAGCACTCCGACCTGATGATCCTGCTGGCGCGCACCACGCCCCTGGCCGAGGTGAAGAAGAAGAGCGAGGGCATGAGCATCTTCATCGTCGACCTGCACCAGGCGATCGGCCGCGGCATGGAGGTCCGGCCGATCCGCAACATGGTGAACCACGAGACCAACGAGGTGTTCTTGGACAACCTGGAGATCCCGGCCGAGAACCTGATCGGCCAGGAAGGACAGGGCTTCAGGTACATCCTGGACGGCCTGAACGCCGAGCGCACCCTGATCGCGGCCGAGTGCATCGGCGACGCGTACTGGTTCATCGACAAGGCGCGGCGCTACGCCAGCGAGCGCGTGGTGTTCAACCGTCCGATCGGCCAGAACCAGGGCGTGCAGTTCCCCATCGCCGACGCCTACATCGAGACCGAGGCCGCCAACCTG
This sequence comes from Ramlibacter tataouinensis TTB310, assembly GCF_000215705.1. Classification (NCBI taxonomy): domain Bacteria; kingdom Pseudomonadati; phylum Pseudomonadota; class Betaproteobacteria; order Burkholderiales; family Comamonadaceae; genus Ramlibacter; species Ramlibacter tataouinensis. The sequence continues at coordinate 1,753,613 of NC_015677.1, forward strand.
ATGCGCTTCAAGGCCTGCAGCCTGTTCGATGCCGGCCGGCCCTGCGGGGCCGAGGCCAACATGGCCAAGTACCTGGCGGCCAAGGCCTCCTGGGAAGCGGCCAACACCTGCCTGCAGACGCACGGCGGCTTCGGCTTCGCCTGCGAATACGACGTGGAGCGCAAGTTCCGCGAGACCCGGCTGTACCAGGTGGCGCCCATCTCCACCAACCTCATCTACTCGTACGTGGCCGAGCACCTGCTGGGCCTGCCCAGGAGCTTCTGATGCGCCCGCTCGATGGCATCACCGTGGTGTCGCTGGAGCATGCGATCGCCGCGCCTTTTTGCACACGCCAGCTGGCCGACCTGGGCGCGCGCGTGATCAAGGTGGAGCGGCCCGGCGGCGGCGACTTCGCCCGCGACTACGACCAGCGCACCAAAGGCCTGGCCTCGCACTTCGTCTGGGTCAACCGCTCCAAGGAAAGCCTGACGCTGGACCTCAAGCAGCCCGCCGCGCTGGCCGCGCTCAAGCAGCTGGTCGGGCGCGCCGACGTGCTGGTGCAGAACCTGGCGCCCGGCGCCGCCGCGCGCATGGGCCTGTCGTACGCCGAGCTGTCCCCGCAGCACCCGGGCCTGATCGTGTGCGACATCTCGGGCTATGGCGGCGACGGGCCGTACCGCGACAAGAAGGCCTACGACCTGCTGATCCAGAGCGAGGCCGGCTTCCTGTCGGTGACCGGCACGCCCGAGGAGCCCTGCAAGTCCGGCAACTCCATCGCCGACATCGCGGCCGGCATGTACGCCTACACCAGCGTGCTGGCCGCGCTGCTGCAGCGGGGCCGCACAGGCCGCGGCTCGCACATCGACGTGTCCATGCTGGAGAGCCTGGCCGAGTGGATGGGCTTCCCGCTGTACTACGCCTACGAGGGCGCGCCGCCGCCACCGCGCAGCGCCGCCTCGCACGCCACCATCTACCCCTACGGCCCGTTCGCCGCCGGCGACGGCGGCACGGTGATGCTGGGCCTGCAGAACGAGCGCGAGTGGAAGCTGTTCTGCGACAAGGTGCTGCTGCAGCCGGCGCTGGCCGACGATCCGCGCTTTTCCAGCAACGCGCGGCGCAACGAGCACCGCGAGGCGCTCAAGGCCCTCATCCTGGAGGCCTTCGGCGGCATGACGGCCGCCCAGGTGATCGCGCGGCTGGACGAGGCCGGCATCGCCAACGCGCGCATGAACGGCATGGCCGAGGTCTGGGCGCATCCGCAGCTGGCCGCGCGCGGCCGGCTGGCCCGGGTCGATTCGCCGGCCGGCCCGCTCGCGGCCCTGCTGCCGCCGGGCGTGAACAGCAGCTTCGACTACCGCATGGACGCCATCCCGGCCGTCGGCCAGCACACCGAGGCCATCCTGCGCGAGCTGGGGCTGGGCGAGGCCCAGATCCGCACGCTGCAGGGCAGCCGCGCCATCTGAAGGAAGGACACCCCCATGAGCACCGAGCAACTCGCCGGCTTCGCCGCGCAGCTGCGCTTCGAGCACATCCCCGATACCGTGGTCCGCAAGGCCGAGGACCTGCTGGTCGACTGGTTCGGCTCGGCCCTGGCCGGCAAGGGCGCGCGGCCGGTGGAATCCATCGTGCGCTTCGCGGAAGGCATGGGCGGCGGCGCCGGCCCGTCGGAGATCCTGGTGCACCGCAGCGGCGCCAGCCCCTACCTGGCGGCGATGGCCAATGCCGCGGCCTCGCACGTGGCCGAGCAGGACGACGTGCACAACGGCTCGGTGTTCCACCCGGCCACCGTGGTGTTCCCGGTGGCCCTGGCCGCGGCCCAGACCCTGGGCGCCAGCGGCGCGCGGCTGCTCACGGCGGCGGTGGCCGGCTACGAGGTCGGCATCCGCGTCGGCGAGTTCCTGGGCCGCTCGCACTACAAGGTGTTCCACACCACGGGCACGGCCGGTACGCTGGCGGCCGCCGCCACCGCCGGCCAGCTGCTGGGCCTGGATGCGGCGCAGATGCGCCATGCCTTCGGTTCGGCGGGCACGCAGTCGGCCGGGCTGTGGGAGTTCCTGCGCACGGCCGCCGATTCCAAGCAGCTGCACACGGCGCATGCCGCCGGCGCCGGGCTGATGTCGGCCTGGCTGGCCAGGGACGGCTTCACCGGCGCCGCGCAGATCCTGGAAGGCCCGCAGGGCCTGGCTGCCGGCATGTCCAGCGACGCGGACCCGGCGCGCCTGGCCGACGGCCTGGGCACGCGCTGGGCCACGGCCGAGACCTCGTTCAAGTTCCATGCCTCCTGCCGGCACACGCACCCGGCCGCCGACGCACTGCTGGCCGTGATGCGCGAGCACCGCCTGCAGCCGGCCGACATCGCCGAGGTGGTGACCCACGTGCACCAGGGCGCCATCGACGTGCTGGGGCCGGTGGTGCGCCCCGCCACGGTGCACCAGAGCAAGTTCTCCATGGGCACGGTGCTGGCGCTGGTGGCGCGCCATGGCCAGGCCGGCCTGGGCGAGTTCGACCGGCATTTCCAGGATCCGGCCGTCCAGGCCCTGCGCGAACGCGTGCGCATGGAGCTGGATGCGGAGGTCGACCAGGCCTACCCGCGCCGCTGGATCGGCAAGGTCACGGTGCGCACCACGGACGGCCGGGTGCTGCGCGGCCGCGTGGACGAGCCCAAGGGCGACCCGGGCAACACGCTCAGCCGTGAGGAGATCAACGCCAAGGCCCTGCGGCTGGCCGAGTACAGCGGGGCCGCGACCGCGGCCGAGATGCGTTCGGCGCTGGACCGGCTGTGGGGCATCGCCCAGGCGCCATCGGTGCAACGCCTGATGCCAGCCGCCGCCTGATCGCGCACCATCCGGTTTCCAAACGACCCCTTAGGAAGACAGAAAATGACCCCCCTCAAGCTCAAGCACGTGCTGCTGGCCGGCCTGGCCACCTTTTCGCTGGGCGCCGGCGCGCAACAGGCCTGGCCCGACCGGCCGATCTCGCTGGTGGTGCCTTTCGCCGCCGGCGGGCCCACCGACGTGGTGGCGCGCATGCTGGCCATCCCCATGGGCAAGGCCCTGGGCCAGCCGGTGACGGTGGAGAACGCGGTGGGCGCCGGGGGCACCATCGCCGCGACCAAGGTGGCGCGCGCCCAGCCCAACGGCTACACCGTCTTCCTGCACCACATGGGCATGTCCACCGCGCCGGCCCTGTACAAGAAGCTGCAGTTCGACCCGCTCAAGGACTTCGAGTACATCGGCCAGGTGGTCGACGTGCCCATGACCCTGCTGGCGCGCAAGGACTTCCCCGCCAGCAACTTCCAGGAGCTGCAGGCGCACCTCAAGCGCGAGGGCAACAAGGTCTCGCTGGCCAACGCCGGCCTGGGCGCCGTGTCGCACCTGTGCGGCCTGCTGTTCCAGAGCGCCATGGGCGTGGAGCTGACCACCGTGCCCTTCGGCGGTACCGGCCCGGCCATGAACGCGCTGCTGGGCAGCCAGGTCGACCTGCTGTGCGACCAGACCACCCAGACCGTGCCGCTGATCAAGGATGGCCGCGTCAAGGTGTTCGGCGTCACGGTGCCCAAGCGGCTGGAAGCGCTGCCCAACGTGCCCACGCTGGACGAGCAGGGCCTCAAGGGCTTCGAGGTCAAGGTCTGGCATGGCCTGTACGCGCCCAAGGGCACGCCGCAGCCGGTGATCGAGAAGATCAACGCGGCGCTGCGCACCGCCGTGCAGGACCCCATGGTCACGCAGCGCCTGAAGGACCTGAGCTCGGACGTGCCGCCCATGGACAAGATCACGCCCAACGGCCTGAAGACCCACCTGGAGGCGGAGATCGCCAAGTGGGGCCCGGTGATCCGCAAGGCCGGCGTCTACGCCGACTGATTTTTCCCCCCTTCTCCCCCCGCCCCTCTTCGCCCCCGCCGGGGCGAAGAGGGGAGCTTTGATCTGGTTGCGTCGCGCCGGCTACGCAGCTACCGGGAACCGTCGCCACCTGCGCGGCGCACCACGGCCCAGGCGCTGCAGTCCTAGGGATGGCTGCCGGACCAGCTCGGAGCCGCGAGCCAGCGCGCAAGCGCGGCTGGCTCGTGCCGAGGCACGAAGGCTGTCCCGTCCTGGCCAGCGCTTTGCGCGGCCAGCGGTTCCGAGCCTGCCCGCATCGAAGCGCGTCCCCCTTCGCCCCGGCGGGGGCGAAGAGGGGCGGGGGGGAGAAGGGGGGAAGGCGAGCAGCTCCTACAGCCCTCTAAGCAGGCCATCACCCACCATTGCTCCGGCCTTTAACAGTAAAGCCAACCTTTATCCTGCCTAAAGCATTATTCGCTTTTGCCTTGACATCCCCGTTCCGATAATCCGCCCATGAAACACTCCCGTCGCTCCCTCGTGCTGGCCGCTGCGGCCGGCGCGCTGGCCCCGGCCTGGGCCCAGCCCGCCAGCTACCCCAACAAGCCGATCCGCCTGGTCGTGCCGTTCCCGGCCGGCGGCGCCACCGACATCTTCGCCCGCGCGGTCTCGCAGAAGCTGGGCGAGAAGCTGGGCACCACCGTGGTGGTGGACAACAAGCCGGGCGCCGGCGGCGCCATCGGCTCGGACATCGCGGCCAAGGCGCCGGCCGACGGCTACACGCTGCTGCTGGCCACCAGCAGCACGCACAGCATCGGCTCGAGCTTCGGCAAGGTGCCCTACGACGCGGTGGCCGACTTCACGCCCATCTCGCACGTGGGCAACGCGCCCAGCATCATGCTGGTACCCAACAGCTCGCCCGCTAGGACCGTCAAGGAGTGGGTGGAACACGCCCGCAGCAATCCCGGCCGGCTCAACTACGCCAGCAGCGGCAACGGCACCGTGGTGCACCTGGGGACGGAATACTTCAAGGCCCAGGCCGGCCTGTTCCTGGTGCACATCCCCTACCGCGGCACGGCACTGGCCATCCCCGACCTGGTGAGCGGCAAGGTCGACGTGCTGTTCGACTCGCTGCCCAGCGGCCTGCCGCACGTGCGCGAGGGCCGGCTGCGCGCCCTGGGCATCACCGGCGCCAGGCGCTCGCCGCTGCTGCCCGAGCTGCCCGCCATCAGCGAGACGGTGCCGGGCTACGAGACCGTCACCTGGTTCGGCCTGTACGGGCCCAGGGGCCTGTCCGCGGACATCGTGAACCGCATCAGCACCGGCATCGACCAGGCGCTGCAGGAAGCCGACGTGAAGGACCGCCTGGCGCGCCTGGGCATCGAGCCGGTGGGCGGCACGCCGCAGCAGTTCGCCGCCATGGCGCAGGCCGACCGCGCCAAGTGGAAGAAGATCATCGACGAGCGCAAGCTCACCGCCGACTGAAAGCGCCTCCATGCAGTTCGACTTCAGCAATCCCTACCCGACGGCGCGCCTGCCGGTCTTCGCGCGCAACGTGGTGTCCACCTCGCACCCGCTGGCCGCGCAGGCCGGCCTGCGCATGCTGGGCAAGGGCGGCAACGCGGTCGATGCCGCCGTCGCCGCCGCGGCCGCCATGACCATCTGCGAGCCGGTGAGCAACGGCCTGGGCAGCGACGCCTTCGCCATCCTGTGGGACGGCCGCCAGCTGCAGGGCATCAACGGCTCGGGCCGCGCGCCCGCCGGCTGGACGCCGGAGTACTTCCGCAGGAAGTACGGCGCGGACGCGAAGAAGCCGCCCAAGCGCGGCATCGACTCCGTCAGCGTGCCGGGCGCGGTAGGCACCTGGGCGGCGCTGTCCGAGCGCTATGGCAAGCTGCCTTTCGCCGACCTGATGGAGCCGGCCATCGAGATCGCCGAGCGCGGCTACCTGCTGCCGGTGGTGGTGCAGCAGAAGTGGGCCGCCGCCACGCCGGAGCTGGGCGGCCAGCCGGGCTTCGCGCAGAGCTTCCTGCCCTGGGGCCGCGCGCCGCAGGTGGGCGAGCTGTTCCAGTTCAAGGCGGCTGCGCGCGCCCTGCGCGCCATCGCGCAGACCCGGGGCCAGGCGTTCTACGGCGGCGAGATCGCGCAGGCGCTGGCGCGCTTCAGCCAGGAGAACGGCGGCGTGCACACGGCGCAGGACTTCGCCGCCTTCCAACCGGAGTGGGTGACGCCCATCCGGAAGAACTACCGCGGCTACACGCTGCACGAGATCCCGCCCAACGGCCAGGGCATCGCCGCCCTGATCGCGCTGGGCATCCTGGACAGGTTCGATGTGGGCTCGCTGCCGGTGGACGGCGCCGACTCGCAGCACCTGCAGATCGAGGCGATGAAGCTGGCCTTTGCCGATGTGTACCGCTGGGTGGCCGAGCGTTCGGCCATGGAGGTCACGACCGAGCAGATGCTGGACGACGCCTACCTCGCGAGCCGGGCGAAGCTGATCGACCCGAGGAAGGCGCAGGACTTCCAGGCCGGCAACCCGGTCCAGGGCGGCACCATCTACCTGACCGCGGCCGACCAGGACGGCATGATGGTCAGCTTCATCCAGAGCAACTACATGGGCTTCGGCTCCGGCTGCGTGGAGCCCGGCTGGGGCATCAGCCTGCAGAACCGCGGCCACGGCTTCGGCCTGGAGCCGGGCGCGAACCAGGTCGCGCCGGGCAAGCGGCCCTTCCACACCATCATCCCGGCCTTCCTGACCAAGGAAGGCCAGCCGGTCATGTCCTTCGGCGTGATGGGCGGCAACATGCAGCCGCAGGGCCACCTGCAGACTCTGGTGCGCATGATCGACTACGGCCAGAACCCGCAGGCCGCCTGCGACGCGCCACGCTGGCGCTTCAACGCCGGCCTGGAGATCAACGTCGAGCAGCAGATGAACAAGGCCACGGTGCAGGAGCTCATGGCCCGCGGCCACCGTGTCGAGGTCATCAACGACAGCTACCAGGACTTCGGCGCCGGCCAGTTCATCTGGCGTGCCGGCGACCCGAAGGTGGAGGGCTACGTCTGCGCCAGCGACCCGCGGCGCGACGGGCTGGTGGCCGGCTTCTGAAACTTACCCGACCCGCAGCAGGATGACCGGGGAGCTGGACTTGAGGTAGTCCAGCAGGGTGTGGATGAACACCAGGATGCCGGTCATCTCCAGCGTCTCCTCCAGGGTCATGGCCACCATGTAGGGCACCAGGTCGGCACCCGCGATGCCGGCGGTTTCCGGCTCGATGAAGAAGTAACCGCCGACCATCTCCATGCCCACGGCACCCAGCACGTAGAGCCCGCCCGACACCAGGAACAGGGCCCGGGTGCGCGCGGGCAGGCTGCCCAGGAAGCGCAGGTAGTACAGCAGCACGGCCACGGCGAACAGCGCGCCGGCGATCACCCAGCCGAAACGCAGCACGCCCCGCAGGTCGAAGGCCTTGACCATGGGATTGATCAGCACCTCGTGGAAGCTGGCGGATTCGTCCAGCGACAAGCCGAGGAACAATAGCGCCAGCAGCAGCCACTGGGCGTGGAAGCGGTCCCGGGCGCGCTGCTTGAGCCCCGCGATCAGGCCCAGCAGCAGCGCACTGATGAGCAAGAGGAGCGAGGAGAACCAGGTGGGCACGTTGCCTTCCTGGTCCAGGTAGAAGCGATTCACGCCCGGCAGCGACCAGTCGGCCAGGTAGGTGAGCACCACCAGAATGTGCAGGAACACCAGGCCCGCCGCCGCGAGTCCCAGGGCCCGCAGCACCGCGGCCACGTTGATGGACATGAACATCGATGCGGGGGCCCGCCCCGCGTCGGTGGGTGGCGCGTGCATCACGGGGGATGCGTGCGACAAGCTCGTGGCAACGGGCGATGCAAGTTGTGACATAACAGTAACATCAGCAGCGGTTGGCAAGTATCGGTCAGGACAGCCCGGTGTGGTTCATCAGCCGTGAAATTTTTCCGGCAGGTCCGGCACCTTACTCAGCCGTAGAAGAGCAGTCGGCCAGCCCTGCCGCCGCGGATGACTCAGTCGACCTTGACGTTGGCGGTGACTATCACCTTCTTCCACCGGGCCCGCTCGGCCTCGACGAAGGCGGTCATGTCGGCGGGCGTGCCGCCCACCACCTCGGCGCCCTGGGCCGCGAACTTCTGCTGCACGTCCGGCATCTTCATCACCTCGAGCACCGCGGCGTTCAGCTTGACGGCGATGGGCGCTGGCGTTCCCGGCGGCGCGGCGATGGCGAACCAGGCCGAGGCCACGAAATCCGGCAGCCCCGCCTCCACCGCCGAGGGCACCTCCGGCGCCATGGAACCGCGCCGCGGCGAGGCCAGCGCCAGCAGCTTGACCTGCCGGGCCTGCTGGAACTTGAGCACCGCCGAGACGTTGCCGAAGAACAGGTCGACCCGGCCGCCCAGCAGCTCGGTCAGCGCCGGGCCCTCGCCCTTGAAGGGCACGTGGACCAGCTCGGTACCGGTCATGGTGGCGAACATCTGGCCCGTGAGGTGCGAGGTGGAGCCGCTGCCCTGCGAGCCGTAGGTCACCTTGCCCGGATGCGCCCTGGCGTAGGCGACCAGCTCCTTGACCGAGTTCACCGGCAGGTCGGCGCGCGCGGTGATCACGTTGGGCACGCTGGCCATCAGCACCACCGGCACCAGGGCCGCCGGGTCGTAGCGCATGTCGCGGTACAGGTTCTGGTTGATGGCCAGCGGGCCCGGCGGCGTGGCCAGCAGGGTGTAGCCGTCCGGCTCGGCCGCGGCCACCGCCTGCGCGCCGATGTTGCCGCCGGCGCCGGGGCGGTTGTCCACCAGCACCGGCTGGCCCCAGCGCTCGGACAGCTTCTGCGCCACGGTGCGGGTCAGCACGTCCACCGTCCCGCCGGGCGGGAAGTTCACGATCATGCGGATCGGCCGGCCGGGGTAGGCCGCGGCCGCGTCCTGCGCGGCGGCCGGCCCGCCGGCCAGGCCGGCCGCCGCCAGCAGCGCCGCGGCGAGGAAGGTTCGCTTGGTGTCCATGCTCTTTGTCTCCTGGTTGGGATCGTAGGCGGCGGCGCGGCCTTCACGGGGGGCCCAGCACCTGGCCGGAAATCGGCGGCAGCACCACGTCGACCACCGCGCTGCGGCCGCCGCGCACCGTCTCCAGCGCCTGCCGCAGCGTGGCATCCAGCTCGGAGGCGCGGCTGACCCGGAAGGCCGCCGCGCCGCCGGCCGCCGCGGCGATGTCGGCCAGGCGGGCACGGGCGGTGGTAGTGGTCCAGTAGCGGTCGCGCTGCCTGGCGGTGCCCTGCGGGTGCACCAGCAGGGTCGAGGCCTTGGGCGCGTTCCAGCCGCCGTTGTTGAAGACCACCGTGAGCTGCGGCGCGCCATAGGTTTCGCCCACCCAGTAGGTGCTGCTGGGCACGCCGAACACGTAGCTGCCGTCTCCCACCAGGGTGATCACCTCGGCCTGCGGGTCGGCCAGCTTCACCCCGATGGCGGCGTTGATGCCCCAGCCCAGGCCGCTGCCGCCGTTGGCGTAGTAGCTGCCGGGCCGCGCCATGCGCAGCGTGTGCAGCACGCGCTCGGTGGCGGTGGGCGATTCGAACAGCACCACGGTGCGCTCGCCCACCAGGCGGGCCACGGCTTCGCTCAGCTGCTGCAGGTTGATGCCGCCGTCGGGCGCGGCGGGCAGGTCGGGCAGCGCCAGCCGGCCGCGCGCATCGGCGATCCAGGCTTCCCGCTGCGCCCGTCCGACGCCGCCGGTGAGCACGGGCAGGTCAAGCAGCTGCCGCAGCACCGCCAGGCTGTCGGCCTGCCAGCGGCGCTCGGCCGGGAAATGCCAGAAGCCCAGGCCGGGCTTGAGCGGGTCGCAGTCGATGTGGAACAGCCGCGCATCCGGCCGCGGCGCGGCCTGGCCGGGGATCCAGGGCACGTCCACGTCCAGCATCAGAACCAGGTCGGCTTCGTCGAGCAGCGCGTTGCGGCGGTAGCCCACGTGGTTGGGATGGTCGCCGGGGCAGTTCACGTACTGCGGGTTCACCTCGGACACCGCGAGGCCCATGCGCGAGGACAGCTCGGCCAGCAGGGCGGCCGCCTCCGGCTGGCGTCCCAGGTAGCTGGTGATGACCAGCGGCCGCCGCGCGCCCCACAGGGCCTGCGCCAGGTCCCGCGCGGCCTCCTGCGGCAGGCCCGCGCCGCGCGCCGGCGCCCAATCGGGCAGGGCTTGCGCCGGCGCGGCGGCCGGCTCCTCCCAGACCTCGCGCGCGCCGGTCAGGTACACCGGGCCGGCCGGCTCGGTGCAGGCCAGCTGCATCCCGCGCAGCAGCACCTGGTCCACCATCTCGCCGGCCCGCAGCTCGTAGGACCACTTGACGTAGGGCCCCACGATCTCGTGCTGGCGCGGGGTGTCCTGCGTGTAGTGGATGAACTCGGTGCGCGCGCCGGCGCGCCCCCCGCCCACGGTCACCGGCGACAGGCCGGCCACCACGATGGCCGGCACCCGGCCGCGCGCGGCGTTGTGGATGCTGCTGCCCAGGTTCTGCGTGCCCACGTCCACGTGCACCAGCACCATCTGCGCCCGCCCGCTGCGCATGGCATGGCCGTGGGCGGCGCTCAGCGCCGTCATCTCGTGCGGGCAGACGATGACCCGGGGCATGGCCGCGCCCTCGGCGTCCAGGGCGGCAAAGGCCTCGATGAAGGCCGGGTGGTCGCTGCCCAGGTTGGTGAAGAGGCAGTCCACGCCCATCCGCGCCGCCTCTTCGAGCAGGCGGCGCGCGGCCGTGGGGGAAGAGGGGGTGGGTGGCATGGCTGGCGGTTCAGGCTTGGGGTGGGGCGGGTAAGGTGTCGGGCGCGGCGGCGGCCGGCCCGGGCACGAAGGCATCGCTGTGGAAGCGCTGCGGCGCAAGCCCGCGCCCGGCGACGCAGGCCTGCCTGACCGCGGCCACCATGGCCGGGGCGCCGCAGCAGTAGACCTCCCAGCCGGCCAGCGAAGGGCAGTGCGCGAGCAGGGCCTGGTCTACCCGGCCGTGGAAGCCGCCCAGAGCCTGCGCATCGGCTGCGTCCTCCACCGCCGGCAGGAAGCTGAAGCCGGGCAGCTGCAGGCGCCAGCGCTCCACGGCGCCCAGCAGGTACAGCCCGGCGCGGTTGCGCCCGCCCCAGATCAGCGTCACCGGGCGGCGCACGCGCTTTTTCACCAGGTCGTCCAGCAGCGACTTGACGGGCGCGAAGCCGGTGCCGCCGGCCACGCACAGCAGCGGCGCGCCGGCCTGCTCGCGCAGCTCGAAGCTGCCGAAGGGCAGCTCCAGCTGCAGCACCTCGCCCGGCTCGAGACCGGCCACGATGGCGCTGAACCGCCCGCCCGGCACGTGGCGCACGTGCAGCTGCAGCATGTCGCTCTCGTGCGGCGGGTTGGCCATGGAGTACGAGCGACGGCTGCCGTCGGGCAGCACCAGCTGCAGGTACTGGCCGGCCTTGAACCTGGCGCGCTGGCCCGGCGGCAGCCGCAGCTGCAGCACGCTCACGTCATCGGCCGCGCGGGTGTTGCGGTACACCTTGGCGGCGAAGGTCTTGCGCGCGCCCGGCTCGGCGCGGTGCCAGGCCGGCGGCGCGATCTCCAGGTCGCCCAGCGGGACGCACTGGCAGAACAGGTGCTGGCCCGCAGGCGCCACCTCGCTGGGCGGCGAGTGCACCGGGCCGGACGGCACGGCCCCCGCGCAGTTGCCGCACACGCCCTTGCGGCAGGAGTAGGGCATCTCGATGCCGGCCTTGAGCGCGGCGTCCAGGAGGTTCTGCCCGGACTCGCAGGGAAAGTGCAGGTCGGTGCCGGCGATGCGGATGTCGTGGGCCATCGGTTGTCCCTTGCTAGGCGATGCCGGCCATCAGGCGCAGGCTGCGCAGCAGCGCGTCGGGCCGCGCCGTGCCGGTGCCGGCGATGTCCATGGCGCTGCCGTGGCCGGTGCTGGCCAGCAGCACCCCGGCGCCGATGGACACGGCGCTGGCGGCCTGCGGCGCCAGCAGCTTCACCGGGATGTGGCCCTGGTCGTGCAGCATGGCCACGTACAGGTCGTGCCGGCGCTCGGCCAGCAGCACGTCCGCACCCTGCGGACCGGTGACCGGCAGGCCCAGGGCCTGCAGCTGCAGCACCGCCGGCACCACGCGCTCGCCGTCCTCGGGGCCGAACAGGCCGCCTTCCGAGGCGTGCGGGTTGATGCCGAACAGCGCCACCCGCGGCGCGGCCACGCCCAGCAGGCGGCAGGCGCGTACGCCGGCCAGCGTGGCCGCCATCACCAGCTGCGGGGTGATGCGCGCCAGCGCCGTGGCCACGCTCTCGTGCAGCGTCACGTGGACGATGCGCAGGCCGCCGCCCACCAGCATCAGGAAAACGCTCTCCTCGGGCTGGCCGCACACCCGCGCCAGCAGCGAGGGGTAGCCGCTGAAGGGGATGCCGGCCTGGTGGATGGCGATTTCGTGGTGCGGGCCGGCGACCACCGCGTCGAACTCGCCGGCCTGGCAGGCCCGGATGGCGGCGCTGGCCGAGGCGACCGCGCTGGCGCCGGCCTCGGCATGCACCCGGCCCGGCTGGGCGGCGGCGGCGCCGAGCTCGCCGGCGGGGCGCAGCGGGGTGTCGTGCAGCAGCCGCTCCAGCGCCAGGGTGCGGGCCGCGCGAGCCAGCACCGGCGGCGGGCCGAACAGCGTCACCTGCAGCCGCCCGTCGCCGCGCAGCGCGTCCAGCGCCTGCAGCGCGATCTCCGGCCCGATGCCGTTCGGGTCGCCGACGGAGAGCGCGATGCGGCGGGTCATGGGCGGCTCACAGCGGCAGCGCCATCAGGGTGTCGGTGACGGTGCTGTCGCACACCGCCACCCGCTCGGCCAGCAGCAGCCGGCCCTGCTCGACCACGAAGCGGTCGCGGTAGGCGCCGGTGGCGAACAGCTCGGCCTGCCCGGTGTGCATGATGCGCGCCACCATGAAGGGCGTGCGCGCGACGGCGCCGTCGGCGCTGGCGCTGTCCACCAGCGGCAGGCCCAGCAGGTGGCGGTAGCGATGCCGCTCGTAGATGTTGGCCTCGCGCAGCGCGGCGATGCGGTCCTCCAGCATGGCGCGCGAGTCGGCGTACACGATGCCCGCCGGCAGGCCCTCGCGCTCGTTCTCCACGTGCGTGATGCGGTAGTGGCAGCGGGCGGTGAAGAAGCCTGGCCACTGCTCCAGCGCCTCGCTGTCGATGGCGTGGGCATAGGCGGCGTTGAAGGCCGCGATGGCCAGCAGGTCGACGGCCATGCTCATGCCTCCATCCGGGCGCGGTACGCCTTCCAGAAGCCGCGCACCGAGGCCTCGGTGGCGCGCCCCTCGCCGGAGGCGGCGCCGTCGCCGCCCATCTCCACCACCGCGTCCAGCTCGCGCGCGCCGGCGATGCCGCGCTGCACGAAGCCGCCCACCGCGCCGTCCTCCATGGAGATGAAGCCGGCCGGCCCCACCAGGTTGGCCTGCTTCAGCCGCACCGTGCGCTGCTCGGGCGTGTCGTCGGCGTAGCCGAGGTAGGTCCAGTTCAGCTCGGAACGGTCCAGGCCCTTGGGCAGTACCTGGCGCACCGCCAGGCAGTTCTGGATCTGCTGCAGGATGAAGCCCGGGAACACCGACAGGATCTGCAGCGTGATGCCGTCGTCGTACTCCGCGAAGCCGGCCAGCAGGCTGGGGTCCTTCAGCCGGTAGTTCTCGGTGTCGGAGCGCAGGCCCTGCTCCTTGTACGAGGCGTCGGCCGCGGCCGGGTCGATCATGGAGAAGCTCACGTGGTGGCCGCCCGACTCGTCCACGATCACGCCGCCCTTTTGCGACAGGCGGTTGATCTCGAAGGTGGTGAAGAACAGGTGCAGCAGGCTGGCGTGGTAGCTGTCCTTGACGTTCTCCACGTACAGCTTCCAGTTGTTGGGCAGAGCCTGGGTGAAGCGGCCGATCACCTCCACCGGCTTGTGCAGCACGCGCTCGATGCGCTCGCAGATCTGCGGCCCCAGGTACTCGTCGATGGGCGGCACCTCGTCGTCGAAGCTGCCGAACACCAGGCCGCAGAAGACGGCGATGCGCAGCTTGCGCGGGCCGTGCTCCTCCTTGCAGAACTGCGGCGGCATGCCGCCCTGGCCCTTGACGCCCTTCTCGAAGGCCACCCCGGTCAGGTCGCCCTGGCGGTTGTAGCTCCAGGCGTGGTAGACGCACTGGAAGCTCTCGGCCTTGCCCGATCTCTCCAGGGCGATCAGCGCGCCGCGGTGCGCGCAGCGGTTCTCGAAGGCATAGACCTCGCCGTCGTCGTCCTTGACCACCACCACCGGCGTCTCGCCCACGAAGGTGGTACGGAAGCTCCCGCCCTCGGGCAGCTCGGCCTCCAGGCACAGGTAGTTCCAGGTCGGCCCGCGGAAGATGCGCTGCTGCTCGGCGCGCGCGGTGGCGGCGTCGCTGTACAGCGCGAAGGGGATGCGGGTCAGGCCGGGGCCCTTCCACGCGATGGTGTGTTCCTGCATGTGCTTGGCTCGCGAAAGGAAAACTCAGTCGACGGTGACGCCGGAGCTCTGGATGACGCGGCTCCACTTGTCCGACTCGCCGCGGATGAACCTGCCGGTGCGCTCGGGCGACCAGCCGCGCGGCTCGGCACCCTGGTCCTGGAAGCGCTGCTTCACGTCGGGCAGGGCCAGGGCCTGGGCCACGGCCTTGTGCATGTGGTCCACCGCGGCGGCCGGCATGCCGGGCGGCGCCACCATGGAGAAGAAGGTCACGGCCTGCATGGGCGGCAGGCGCGCCTCGGTGAAGGTCGGCACCTGGGGCAGGGCGGGCGAGCGCTGCTCGTCGGCCACGGCCAGCACGCGCAGCTTGCCGCCGGTGTGGAAGGTGGCCGAGGAGCTGATGTTGTCGAAGAACACGTCCACGTTGCCGCCCACCAGGTCCACCAGCGCCGGCGCCGTGCCCTTGTACGGCACGTGGATCATCTGGGTGCCGGTCAGCTGCATGAACAGGTTGGCCGTCAGGTGCGAGGTGGAGCCGTTGCCCTGGGAGGCGTAGCTCACCTTGCCGGGGTTGGCCTTGAGGTAGGCGACGAACTCGGCCGCGTCCTTGACCGGCAGCCTGTTGCTCACCGCCAGCACGTTGGGCACGGTGGCCAGCACCGTCACCGGCACCCACTTGGTGGGGTCGAACGGCATGGCCTTGTACAGGTGGTGGTTGATGGCGATGGGCCCGGGCGGCGACACCAGGAAGGTGGTGCCGTCCGGATCGCTGCGCGCCACCAGCTCGCCGCCGATGTTGCCGCCGGCGCCGGACTTGTTCTCCACCACCAGGCCGGCCGGGTAGGCGTCGCGCATCTTCTCGGCCAGGATGCGCGGCAGCACGTCGGCGGTGCCGCCGGCCGGGAACGGCACGATCAGCCGCACGGGCTTGCTGGGCGGGGGCTGCTGGGCGAGGGCGGGCGCCGCGAAGGCGGCGCCGGCCGTCGCCAGCAGCAGGCTGCGGCGAGAGGTCATGGGCTTGTCTCCTGTGTCGTGGACGGCGCGCAGAGAAGAGAGAGAGAGAGTCACGCGCCGTGGCCGCAGTGTCGGGCGCAGCGCGGCCGGCCACAAGGCAGAATTGCGCGATGCGCAAAAACGCCCCGGCCCCATCCGCTCAGCCAGGCGGGCGCGCCGAGCCTGGCAGCAAGGATTTCGTCACCGCGCTGCACAAGGGCCTGGAGGTGCTGACCTGCTTCAGCCGCCAGGCCAGCCGGCTCACCGTGAGCGATGCGGCGCGCCTGACCGGCAGCTCGCCCGCCTCGGCGCGGCGCTCGCTGCGCACCCTGCACGCGCTGGACTACCTGGACAGCGACGGCAAGCGCTTCTGGATGTCGCCGCGCGCGCTGCTGGTGGCCCACGCCTTCCTGGCCTCGCGGCCCATCCCCCAGCTGGCCCAGCCGCTGCTGGACGCCCTGAGCGAGCGCACGCGCGAGTCCGCCAGCCTGGCCCAGCTGGTGGGCGACGACGCGCTGATCATCGGGCGGTCCACGGCGCGGCGCAGCCTGTCCACCGGCCTGGGGATAGGGGCGCGGCTGCCGGCCTACTGCTCGGCCACCGGCCGGGTGCTGCTGGCCAGCCTGCCGCCGGCCGAGGCGGCGCGCCGCATCCGCGCCATGCCGCGCCGGCCGCTGACGCCGCGCACCGTGTGGCAGGCCGACGAGGTGACCGCCCTGGTGGCGCGCTGCCGCGAGCAGGGCTGGGCAGGCAACGACGGCGAACTGGAGATCGGCGTGCGTTCCATGGCGGTGCCGGTGTACGACCGCGAAGGCGCGGCCGTGGCCGCCATGAGCATCGCGGTGCGCGCCGAGCGCATGACGCTGCAGGAATTCAGCGACGCCTTCCTGCCGGCGCTGCGCAGGGCGCGCGACACGCTGGCATCGCGCCTGTTCTCATGAGGCGGGCGCGCGTGCCGGCGAGCGCGAGCCGCGCTCGTCGGCATACACCTTGGTGAACTCGGCACCCAGCAGGAACACCTGCGCGGCGTAGTACACCCAGGCCAGCAGCACCACCAGCGAGCCGGCCGCGGCGAACGATTCGGTGACGCCGCTCTTGCCCAGGTACAGGCCGATCAGCAGC